>NZ_JAQIRM010000003.1:0-819951 GCF_050600785.1 Klebsiella sp. 141198 | reverse complement strand
GAGCCATGATCAAACTCTTCAATTTAAGTTTGATGCTCGTGAATTAAACTTCGTAATGAATTACGTATGTTCACTCAGAGACTTGGTATTCATTTTTCGTCCAAGGACGTTAAGAATCCATGTCACTTTGAGTGCCCACACAGATTGTCTGATAAATTGTTAAAGAGCAGTTGCGACGCGGCTTTCAGCTCACCGTTGCGAGGTCCCGTATAATACGTTTTCCTCATTCAGAGTCAAGCGCTTATTTCGCTTTTCCCTGTCGGTTTTCAGCGTCGTATTTCACTGCTGAAACCCTGCTGACCCGGCGGCTTGTTTGCCGTTGTTCCGTGTCAGTGGAGGCGCATTATAGGGAGTAATTCTGAAGTGACAAGCATAAATTCAAAAAAACAATTCAAGCGCTCACTTTTCAACCAAACCATCGTTTGGACTTTAATTCTTGCCTGGTTTTTAAACAAAAACGAGCCCTGAGGGCCCGTTTTTGTCGTTTTGTGACTTACTGCACTGCCACGATACGGTCGTCTTTCACCACCAGCTCGACGGTTTTCCCCGGAACCAGCTCGCCAGAGAGGATTTGCTGAGCTAACGGGTTCTCTATCTGTTGCTGGATAGCACGTTTCAATGGACGCGCGCCGTATACCGGGTCATAGCCATTTTCGCTGAGCAGCTTCAGCGCCTCATCGGACATATGCACTTCATAGCCGCGTTCTTCCAGACGTTTATACAAACGCTGCAGTTGGATCTGCGCAATAGAAGCAATATGTTTTTCACCCAACGGATGGAAGACCACCACTTCATCAATACGGTTGATAAACTCCGGACGGAAGCGCTGGCTAACCACGCCAAGCACCAGATCCTTCATATGACCGTAGTCCAGATCGCCGAAACGTTCCTGAATCAGATCGGAACCGAGGTTAGAGGTCATGATGACAACCGTATTACGGAAGTCGACCGTTCTCCCCTGCCCGTCGGTCAAGCGACCATCGTCAAGCACCTGCAGCAGAATGTTAAATACATCCGGATGCGCTTTTTCCACTTCATCCAGCAGGATGACGGAATAAGGACGACGACGGACCGCTTCGGTCAGATATCCGCCCTCTTCGTAACCCACGTATCCCGGAGGCGCACCGACCAGACGCGAGACGGAGTGTTTCTCCATAAATTCGGACATATCGATACGCACCATCGCGTCGTCGCTGTCGAACATGAAGTTAGCCAGCGTTTTGCAAAGCTCGGTTTTACCCACCCCGGTCGGGCCGAGGAACAGGAACGAACCAATAGGCCGGTTCGGGTCAGACAACCCGGCGCGGCTACGGCGAATGGCGTTGGATACCGCTTCAACCGCTTCATCCTGGCCAATGACGCGATGATGTAGATCCTGCTCCATACGCAGCAGTTTCTCACGCTCGCTTTCCATCATGCGCGCCACCGGAATGCCGGTCCAACGCGCCAGCACTTCGGCAATCTCGGCATCGGTTACTTTGTTACGTAACAGGCGCATCGTTTTGCCTTCAGACTGGGTGGCTGCCGCCAGCTGTTTTTCCAGCTCCGGAATTTTACCGTATTGCAGTTCGGACATCCGCGCGAGGTCGCCAAGACGTCGTGCTTGTTCGATGGCAATTTTGGCTTGTTCCAGCTCAGCTTTAATAGTCTGCGTACCGGAGAGCGATGCTTTTTCCGCTTTCCACTCTTCTTCCAGCACCGAATACTGACTTTCTTTGTCCGCCAGCTCTTCATTAAGCATATCGAGACGCTTCAGGCTCGCTTCATCCGCCTCTTTCTTCAGCGCCTGCTGTTCCAGCTTCAACTGGATGATACGGCGATCGAGACGGTCCAGCTCTTCCGGCTTCGAGTCTATCTGCATACGGATGCTGGAGGCCGCTTCATCGATAAGGTCGATGGCTTTATCCGGCAACTGACGGTCAGCAATATAGCGATGCGACAGGGTCGCCGCCGCCACGATGGCCGGGTCAGTGATCTGCACGTGGTGGTGCAGTTCATAACGTTCTTTCAGACCGCGCAGAATCGCGATGGTATCTTCTACCGTCGGCTCGGCAACGAACACTTTCTGGAAACGACGTTCCAGCGCGGCGTCTTTTTCAATGTACTGGCGGTATTCATCAAGAGTGGTGGCGCCGACGCAGTGCAGTTCACCGCGCGCCAGGGCCGGCTTCAGCATGTTGCCGGCATCCATCGCGCCGTCGGCTTTACCCGCGCCGACCATGGTGTGCAGCTCATCGATAAACAGGATAACGTTGCCTTCCTGTTTCGCCAGATCGTTCAGCACGCCTTTCAGACGCTCTTCGAATTCACCGCGATATTTCGCCCCGGCCACCAGCGCGCCCATATCCAGCGCCAACACCCGACGGCCTTTCAGCCCTTCTGGTACTTCGCCGTTGACGATACGCTGCGCCAGTCCTTCGACGATTGCTGTTTTACCCACCCCAGGCTCACCAATCAGCACCGGGTTGTTTTTAGTACGGCGCTGAAGTACCTGGATGGTACGACGGATCTCTTCATCACGGCCGATCACCGGGTCCAGCTTGCCTTGTTCGGCCCGTTCGGTCAGATCGACGGTAAATTTTTTCAATGCCTGACGTTGGTCTTCGGCACCCTGATCGTTCACGCTTTCACCTCCGCGCATTTGTTCAATCGCCTGAGTCACATTGGCGGTTGTTGCTCCGGCAGATTTCAGCAGGTCGGTCAGCGTACCGCGTGATTCAAGCGCCGCCAGAACAAACAGTTCTGACGAAATAAAGTTATCCTTTCTCTTTTGCGCCAGCTTGTCGCAAAGATTGAGAATACGCACCAGATCCTGAGACGGCTGCACGTCGCCGCCGGTACCTTCTACCTGCGGTAAACGGCTCAGCGCCTGTTCAATTTGGCTACGTAACGCCACGGCGTTAACACCCGCCGAGGTTAATAAAGGATGTACCGATCCCCCTTCCTGATTCAGCAAGGCGCTCATTAGATGAAGTGGTTCGATGAATTGGTTGTCGTGCCCGAGTGCTAGCGACTGGGCATCGGCAAGAGCAAGCTGGAATTTATTAGTAAGACGATCCAGACGCATAACTCCTCCCATAAACAGGTCAAATTTGCTACTGGAGATTAAATGAGGTCATCCCTCAATTATTCAAGGTTAAAGACCTGAACTATGTGAAAAATAAGTTTGCCTTCTGGATCGTCTTGATTCTCTAGGTTATATCAGCCAAATGAAACTTGCCATACGACCTGTGGTCTTGTCGCGACGATAAGAGAAAAAATCATCCTTTTCACTTAGAGTGCAACGATCGCCGCCGAAAATCTGCTCAACGCCGACGTTAGCCAGACGCTGACGAGCCAATTGATAGATATTAGCAAAATATTTTTCACCGGCAGGACGGAAGGCGCTCTCCGCCTGGGCATCTTTGGCGATGAAAGCCTCGCGTACTTCCGCACCGACTTCAAACGCCTCTGGGCCAATTGCCGGACCAAGCCAGGCCAGAATATTTTCCGGTTTATCTTTAAAGCAGGCGACCGTTTCTTCCAGTACGCCTTCACATAAGCCGCGCCATCCGGCGTGCGCCGCCGCTACCTCGGTTCCGGCGCGGTTACAGAACAGCACCGGCAGGCAGTCCGCGGTCATCACCGCACAAACGGTACCCGGCCTATTACAGTATGACGCATCGGCGCGTTTTGACACGTACGGCCCGCCATCCAATTTTAGTACCGTGGTGCCATGCACCTGCTCCAGCCACACCGGATAAGAGGGTAATCCGCCAGCGGCAAACATCCGCCGGCGGTTTTCTTCGACATGCAGGAGATCGTCGCCGCAATGGGCGCCAAGGTTCAACGAGTCATACGGAGGCAGGCTCACGCCGCCCAAACGAGTAGAACTACAGGCCGCTACGCCTTTCGGCATAGGCCACTGCGGAACAATCAGCTTTGTCATAGCCAGTCAATATCGTCCTTATGGGCTTCAAAATCGGCGCGCATGGCGTCGATCAGTTCCACCATATCCTGCGGGATCGGCGCGTGCCATTCCATCTCAATGCCGGTTATTGGGTGATACAAACGCAGCATGGTCGCGTGCAATGCCTGGCGATCGAATTTGCGCAGCGCGTTGATGAACTCGTCCGATGCCCCTTTCGGCGGACGCGGGCGGCCGCCGTAAACCTGATCGCCCACCAGAGGATGGGTGATATGCGCCATATGGACGCGAATCTGGTGGGTACGGCCGGTTTCCAGACGCAGGCGCAAACGGGTGTGGATACGGAAATGCTCCATAATGCGGTAATGGGTCACCGCCGGTTTACCCATCGGGTGAACCGCCATATGCGTACGCTTGGTTGGGTGACGGCTGATTGGTTCTTCAACCGTACCGCCAGCGGTCATATGGCCGATGGCCACCGCTTCATACTCGCGGGTAATTTCGCGCAGCTGCAGCGACTCGACCAGACGCGTTTGCGCCGGAATAGTCTTCGCCACGACCATCAGGCCGGTGGTGTCTTTATCCAGACGGTGAACAATACCCGCGCGAGGGACATCGGCAATGGGCGGATAGTAATGCAGCAGCGCATTCAGCACAGTACCGTCAGGGTTGCCCGCACCGGGGTGCACAACCAAATCACGTGGTTTGTTGATGACCAGGATGTCGTCATCTTCATAGACGATATTGAGCGGAATATCCTGCGGTTCAAAACGCACGTCTTCCTCGATCTCAACATCGATAGAGACGGCCTCGCCGCCAAAAACTTTTTCTTTCGGCTTGTCGATGACGTTGCCGTTTACCAGCACGCGCTGGTCAAGGATCCATTCTTTTATCCGCGAACGTGAATAATCCGGGAACAATTCGGCCAAAGCCTGATCTAAGCGTTGACCGAGTTGATTTTCGGACACCGTTGCGGTGAGTTGTACTCGTTGTGCCATATACAGCTTCTTCGTTTAACGTTGGGTTTTACGGCTTTGCCGTTTAATATAGTGTGCTATTGTAGCTGGTCTTAATCGGGAGCAGGAACAGAGATTCTCCCGCATAAACATTTTGAGGAAGTCAAAACGTCATGACGCGCATGAAATACCTGGTGGCAGCAGCCACACTGAGCCTGGCTTTGGTGGGTTGCTCTGGCTCAAAGGAGGAGGTGCCTGATAATCCGCCGAATGAAATTTACGCGACCGCCCAGCAAAAGTTGCAGGACGGTAACTGGAAACAGGCAATAACGCAACTGGAAGCGTTGGATAATCGCTATCCATTTGGTCCTTACTCCCAACAGGTACAGCTGGACCTGATTTATGCGTATTACAAAAATGCCGATTTGCCGCTGGCTCAAGCCGCAATCGATCGTTTCGCTCGTCTGAATCCTACGCATCCAAACATTGATTACGTCATCTATATGCGCGGCCTGACTAACATGGCCCTTGATGACAGCGCCCTGCAGGGCTTCTTCGGCGTCGATCGTTCCGACCGCGACCCGCAGCACGCTCGCGACGCATTCAATGATTTCTCGAAGCTGGTTCGCGGTTATCCGAACAGCCAGTACGCCACTGACGCCTACAAGCGTCTGGTGTTCCTGAAAGACCGTCTGGCGAAGTATGAGCTATCGGTGGTGGATTATTACACCGACCGCGGCGCCTGGGTTGCCGTCGTGAACCGCGTTGACGGTATGCTGCGTAACTACCCGGATACGCAGGCCACTCGCGATGCGCTGCCGAAGATGGAAAACGCCTATCGTCAGATGCAAATGAACGCGCAGGCTGACAAAGTCGCCAAAATCATCGCCGCCAACGGCAAAAACACCTGAGGGTGATAGCAGAAAGCAAAACGGCAGCCCCTGGCTGCCGTTTTTTTATTCAATGAACACCAGCGCTGAAGCGGTTTAGCGCCGAGTTAACTCATCAAATATGGCCCCCTTTCTTCATTTCGACAAGTAAAATCTCATCCGTTCCTGTCCTGTCTCACAAAATGAATTCGTTGACAAAAAGTGACATTTAAATGTGATTTAGATCACACATTTTGACATTGGGCGAGGTATGCTGGGTTCACCAAGACGGGAAAGACAAGAGGTAAAATTTATGACAATGAACATTACCAGTAAACAAATGGAAATTACTCCGGCAATCCGCCAGCATGTCGCAGACCGTCTCGCCAAACTGGATAAGTGGCAAACTCATTTAATCAACCCGCACATCATTCTCTCTAAGGAGCCGCAGGGTTTTATTGCTGACGCAACCATCAATACGCCGAACGGTCATCTGGTTGCCAGCGCGCGTCATGAAGACATGTACGCCGCCATTAACGAATTGATCAACAAGCTGGAACGGCAGCTGAATAAAGTGCAACACAAAGGGGAAGCCCGCCGCGCCGCCACATCGGTGAAAGAGGCAGGCTTTGTGGAAGAAGAAGAGTAATCCTTAACTTAAGTTGTGTCATGCCACGCGCCTTCGGGCGCGTTTTTCGTTTTTTAATTGACAGGATGAAAACAGTACAGGTACTGTAATCCACACTAACCTAAGGAATTCATCGTGAAACGACTCCCGTTCTTCTTCGCATTCTTTTTTACCTTCCCCTGACTGGGAGGCGGTTCGTCGTATAAGAAAGAATGCGAAGACGAATAACAAGGCCTCCCACGCGGGAGGCCTTTTTTATTGATAACAAGAAAGGCAACACAATCATGACCGAGGAAAACCCATTACTGGCCCTGCGCGACAAAATAAGCGCCCTGGATGAAAAACTGCTCGCGCTGCTGGCTGAACGCCGCGGCCTGGCGGTGGAAGTCGGGAAAGCGAAGCTGGAATCGCACCGTCCGGTACGCGATATCGACCGCGAACGCGACCTGCTGGAGCGTTTAATGACGCTTGGCAAAAAGCACCATCTGGACGCCCACTACATTACCCGCCTGTTCCAGCTGATTATTGAAGACTCCGTTCTTACCCAGCAGGCGCTTCTGCAGCAGCATCTTAATAAGATTAACCCCCACTCCGCGCGAATCGCCTTCCTGGGGCCTAAAGGCTCGTACTCACATCTTGCCGCGCGCCAGTACGCCGCGCGTCATTTTGAGCAATTTATCGAAAGCGGCTGCGCGAAATTCGCCGATATCTTTGAGCAGGTCGAAACCGGTCAGGCCGATTACGCCGTCGTGCCGATTGAAAACACCAGCTCCGGCGGGATCAACGATGTGTACGATCTGCTGCAGCATACCAGTCTGTCGATCGTCGGCGAACTGACGCTGCCAATCGATCACTGTGTGCTCGTTTCCTCCTCAACGGACGCCGATAAGATCAAGACCGTCTATAGCCATCCGCAGCCGTTCCAGCAGTGCAGCCAGTATTTAAGCCGCTATCCGCACTGGAAAATCGAGTACACCGAGAGCACCTCGGCGGCGATGGAAAAGGTCGCGCAAGCAAAATCCCCCACCGTTGCCGCGCTGGGTAGCGAGGCCGGCGGCGCGCTGTACGGGCTGCAGGTGCTGGAGCACTGCCAGGCTAACCAGACGCAAAACATCACTCGTTTCCTGGTACTGGCGCGTAAAGCGGTGAACGTATCCGATCAGGTGCCGGCGAAAACGACGCTGTTAATCGCCACCGGCCAACAGGCAGGCGCGCTGGTTGAAGCGCTACTGGTGCTGCGTAACCACAACCTGATCATGAGCAAGCTGGAATCGCGGCCAATCCACGGTAACCCGTGGGAAGAGATGTTTTATCTGGATATTCAGGCCAACCTGGAATCCCTTCCGCTACGTAAGGCTTTAAAAGAGCTGGCCGAAATTACCCGTTCGATGAAAGTACTGGGCTGTTACCCAAGCGAAAACGTCGTGCCGGTCGACCCGGCTTAACGTTCAATAAATTGCCGTTTCTTCATCCCTGCCACCGCAACCGGCAGGGTGAAGATGGCGCCGGAAAGCGGATATTGCGCCACTTCGTCGGCGTCCATATTTTCCCGAGTGGTAGTGATATAGAGCGTTTTCATGTCCGCGCCGCCGAAACACACCATCGTGGGGCAACGCACCGGCACGCGATACTCTTCCAGTTGTTCTCCGTTCGGCGAAAAGCGGGCAATCCGCCAGCCGTCAAACATCGCGCTCCAGTAACAGCCTTCTTCATCAACCGCCGCACCGTCAGGGATCCCCTCTCCCGGATGGAAACGACGAAATACTTCCCGTATGCCCGGCTCGCCCTGCTCATCCAGCGGCGTGCGGTAAATCACCGCGTTCGGCGTATCGGAGGTATACATCCAGCGCTTATCGTCGCTAAACGCCAGACCATTAGCACCATGAATATCGCACTGCACCACCTTTGGCGTCAGGTCATTATCAATCCGTACCAGCAGCGCGCCGTTGTAATCCCCCGGCCCCCAGAAGGTGCCTGCGTAAAAACGGCCATCCCGGTCGGTGCCGCCGTCGTTAAAACGCGCCAGATCCGGGTTACTTGGGTTATCACAGATTTTGCGTTGCAGCAGACCACGGGCATCACAAAGCCAGATACCGCTACGTAATGCGACGATAAAACCGCCCTTCTCGCGCAGAGCAAAGCAGCCCACTTCTTCGGGAAATTGCAGAACCTGGTGTTCTTTACTGCGTGTATCGTAGCGGTGAATTTCGCACTCCAGAATATCCGCCCAGTACAGTGCCTGTTCGGCATCGCTCCAGGTTGGGCATTCCGGCAGGTGCCCGACGTAATCAAACAGCGGTTGCGGTTGAGCCATCTTTTCATCCCTATAAAAAAAGCCAGCGGGTTACCCCTCTGGCTTTATTGTATACACGTTTAGCGGACTTACTGTCGATTATCATTCGCCTGACGCAGCAGCGTGCGGCTTTCGCTCTGGAAGCGCTGGGCGTAATCGCCAAACCAGTGTTCGACTTTACGAAAGCTGTCGATAAACGCCTGTTTATCGCCCAGCTCCAGCAGGCCAATCGCTTCGCCGAAACGCTGGTAGTAGCGCTTAATCAACGCCAGATTATTTTCTGACGACATAATGATATCGGCATACAGCTGCGGATCCTGGGCAAACAGACGCCCCACCATCGCCAGCTCCAGCCGATAAATCGGCGAAGAGAGCGCCAATAGTTGCTCAAGACGAACGTTCTCTTCGGCCAGATGCAGACCATAGGCGAAAGTGGCAAAGTGACGCAACGCCTGAATAAACGCCATGTTCTGATCGTGCTCAACGGCGCTGATGCGGTGCAGTCGCGCGCCCCAGACCTGAATCTGTTCAAGGAACCACTGATACGCTTCCGGCTGACGCCCGTCGCAGTACACCACCACCTGTTTCGCCAGGCTGCCGCTATCCGGACCGAACATCGGGTGTAATCCCAATACCGGGCCGTTATGCGCCGCCAGCATCGCCTGCAGCGGCTCGGCTTTGATGGAAGCCAGATCGACCAGAATGCAATCCGCCGGCAGCGGCGGCAGACGCGAAATCGTCTCTGCTGTGGTATGGATCGGAACGCTGACGATAACCATCCCGGCATCGGCGACAATCTCTGTCGCCCGCGGCCAGTCTTCTTTTTCCAGCACCCGCACCTGATAACCTGACAGCGTCAGCATCTTCTCAAACAGACGCCCCATCTGCCCGCCGCCGCCAACAATAACCACCGGGCGCAGATTCGGATGCAGCGTTTTGAAGCCTTTGTCGTTTTCACTTGAATACGATTCGCGCATCACCCGGCGCAGGACATCCTCGATAAGATCCGGCGGCACGCCGAGCGCCGCCGCCTCTTCCCGGCGGGAAGCCAGCATCGCGGCTTCGCGTTCCGGTACGTAAATGGGCAGGCCATATTTACTCTTAACCTCGCCAACTTCCGCCACCAGCTCCAGGCGCTTTGCCAGCAAATCAAGCAGCGCCTTATCAACTTCATCAATTTGATCGCGCAATGCGGTCAGTTCAGCAACCATACAATCCTCTTAACCCAGACGTGCCGCCAGATGTCCGCGCAGATCGCAATCGAGCTCGCGCAGCAGTGCATCGGTAGTTTCCCAGCTGATGCAGGCATCGGTGACGGATACGCCGTACTTCATATCGCAACGGGGCTGCTCAGAAGACTGATTGCCTTCGTGGATATTGCTCTCAATCATCAGGCCAATGATGGAACGGTTGCCATCTTTGATCTGCGCGACGACGGATTCCGCAACCGCCGGCTGACGACGGTAGTCTTTATTGGAATTACCATGACTGCAATCTATCATCAGCGACGGTTTCAGTCCCGCCTGCGCCATCTCTTTTTCGCACTTCTCAACGTCTTCCGGGCCGTAGTTAGGCGCTTTGCCGCCGCGCAGAATGACGTGACCATCCGGATTCCCCTGGGTCTGCAGCAGACAAACCTGGCCGGCCTGGTTGATACCGACGAAGCGGTGCGGCATCGCGGCGGCACGCATGGCGTTGATCGCCGTCGCCAGGCTGCCATCGGTACCGTTTTTAAAACCAACCGGCATCGACAGACCGGATGCCATTTCACGGTGAGTCTGCGATTCGGTGGTACGCGCGCCGATGGCGGACCAGCTGAACAGATCGCCAAGGTACTGCGGGCTATTAGGATCGAGCGCTTCTGTCGCCAGCGGCAGGCCCATATTGACCAAATCAACCAGCAGACGACGCGCGATCTTGAGACCGCCTTCAACATCAAACGAGCCATCCATGTGCGGATCGTTAATCAGCCCTTTCCAGCCAACGGTGGTACGTGGCTTTTCAAAATAGACGCGCATCACCAGGTAGAGGCTATCGCTGACCTCTGCGGCAAGGGCTTTAAATCGACGAGCATATTCGATAGCAGCTTCCGGATCGTGGATTGAGCAAGGACCGCAGACCACCAACAGACGCGGATCGCGGCCGGCAATAATGTTGGAAATAGTCTGGCGGGAATGCGCGATCTGCGCTTCCTGCTCCACGGTTAACGGGAATTCGGCTTTCAGCTGATCCGGGGTAATCAGAACTTGTTCATCGGTAATATGTACGTTATTCAGCGCGTCTTTTTGCATGATGGCGATCCTGTATAGCTCGTTTGCGATAGTTGTTGCCTCAGCGGGCATGACGTAACCATACCATATAAAGTAAAGATATCAATCCATATTACGTAAACATTAATTTA
This sequence comes from Klebsiella sp. 141198, assembly GCF_050600785.1. Taxonomy (NCBI): domain Bacteria; kingdom Pseudomonadati; phylum Pseudomonadota; class Gammaproteobacteria; order Enterobacterales; family Enterobacteriaceae; genus Klebsiella; species Klebsiella sp. 141198. Next base: position 808,897 of record NZ_JAQIRM010000003.1, on the reverse strand, counting down.
CACCAGCAAAATAATTGACATTGGATTAGCAGAAAAGTGTTCACATAAATGTACACATAACGAAAGACTCTTTTTGCCGCCGCGCTTTACGCATTCCTTTACTAAAATTCCTGGTAAGGATTATCTCAAAGCGGCCGGGGCAGCTAATGACGCTTTTTGCCAATAATGCTATTCTCCGCTCAGGCAACTGCGAACTGCGTTTCCCGTGCAATAACGATTTGACGGACCCGTTAATGAAAGAGTTTTACCGTCTATTTTTGCTTTTCTTTTTGCTCATCGCGGGAGTTCCCGCTTTTGCCGCTGAGACATCTGAGAACGTTCGCGCCATAGTTTCGGGGATTGTGACTTATACGCGCTGGCCAAATTTATCCGGCCCGCCGAAGTTATGCGTTTTTTCCACCTCCCGATATATCCGCAGTTTGGCTCAGGAAGCGCCGGAAAATTTACCTTATCAACCGGTGATAGTTCGAAATTCACAGGAAGCCCTAAAGGCCAGCTGCGACGGTTTGTATTTCGGCAGCGAAACCCCGGATCAGCAGTCTGCATTAACAAAAAAATATGGCTCCCGTCCTCTATTACTCATAGCGGAACAAAATACCGATTGCTCTTTTGGCAGCGCTTTTTGCTTGCTCATAAATGACGATAGGGTGAGGTTTTCCGTTAATCTGGATGTCCTGACGCATAGCGGTGTACGGGTCAATCCGGACGTACTGATGCTTGCCCGGAAGAAATCACATGAATAAGGATTTTTCTCAGGCCCCGCGCCCCACTTTCAAAAACGCGTTACGCCGAATCAGTATGATAAGCGTAGTGATTTCGATGACGCTGGTCTGGCTTTTGCTCAGTGCCGCCTCTGTCATCACTTTAAAACAGTACGCGCAAAAAAATCTTGAGCTCACCGCGGCAACCATGGGCCGCAGTCTCGAAGCGGCGCTGGTTTTTGGCGATGCTACCGCCGCAGAAGATACGCTGGCGACGCTTGGAAGACAGGGACAATTTTCCGAAGCAATGCTGCTGGACAGCCGTCAGCGCCATTTCGCCGATTGGCGTAATGACGCCTTAGTTAAAAACGAAAAATTCAGTGGTTATATTAGTAAATGGCTGTTTCCTGAACCGACCGTCCAGCCAATCTGGCATCAGGGGAAAATAATCGGTGAGCTTCGTCTGAAAGCGCTCGATCGGTTAATCAGTCATTTTCTTGGTACTTCGCTGATCGTGTTGACCGGTAGTATTCTGCTGGCGTCCGTTATCGCCCTGATGCTCACCCATTCTCTGCACCGCGGTATTGTCGCCGCGCTGCAAAGTATTACCGAAGTGGTACATGATATCCGCGAAAACCGCCATTTCTCGCGCCGTGTACCGGAAGAGCGTATTGAGGAATTCCATCTCTTCGCCCAGGACTTCAATAGCCTGCTCGGAGAAATGGAGGATTGGCAGCGTCAACTACAGGCGAAAAATGCGCAACTGCTGCGCAGCTCGTTGCATGATCCACTAACGGGATTGGCGAATCGCGCGGCGTTTCGCAACGTCATCGGGAAGCTGATGGACGATGACGCGGCACGTCATAGTTCGGCGCTGCTGTTTCTTGACGGCGATAATTTCAAACTCATTAACGATAACTGGGGACACGCCGCCGGCGATAAAGTCCTTATTGAGGTCGCCAGCCGCCTGATGGCATTCGTTGGCGACCAACACCAGGCATGGCGCCTGGGCGGCGATGAATTCGCCATTTTATTGCACGATGTGCATACAGAAACCGAAGTCCAGGCGCTTTGCGCAACGCTGTCCGAACAGTTTCTTCAGCCATTCAACCTCCACAATGGCCACACGGCAACGCTCTCTCTAAGTATTGGCTATGCTTTGACCTGGGAACACACCTCGGTGGAGGAGCTGCAGGAACTGGCCGATCAGAATATGTATCGGATGAAAAACCAGCGTTTTCATCACACACAAAAATAAGAAGGAATTACTATGCTCAGGCAATTTATTGCGCCCACTCTTCTGGCTGCATTTCTCCTCACTGGGTGCCAGGCGCCAGGTAAGTTCTCGAAAGAACAGGTCGCGGCAATGAAGTCTTACGGCTTTACCGAAGCCGCCGGTGATTGGTCTTTAGGTTTGTCTGACAGCATTCTGTTTGACAAAAACGACTATCGCCTGCGTCCCGACAGCCAGCAGCAAATCCACAGTATGGCCGCACGGTTAGCTGAAACCGGTATTACCCATAGCCGTCTTGAAGGTCATACCGATAACTACGGCGAAGACAGCTACAACGAAGCGCTGTCATTAAAGCGCGCCAACAGCGTGGCGGATGCCTGGGCTGAAGGCGCGAAGATTCCGCGCAGTAATTTAACCACCCGCGGGTTAGGTAAAAAGTACCCCATCGCCAGCAACGATACCGCGGCAGGCCGTGCTGAAAACCGCCGCGTTACCGTGGTGATCAGCACGCCTTAAGTACGTTAGTCTACCGACTTTGCCAGCCTCATCGCTGAAGCCGCGCGCCAGCGCAGGTAATCAACCACGAGGCACGCCGCGAGGCTGACGCCCATCAACGGCACCGCCAGCCCGAGCAGGAGCGCTATTAACAGCGCAAGCGCCCGGGCGGCGACACTTAACCCCAGCCACGCTTGCACCAACGTTTGTGCAGGATTAAACGCACTCTGCGCCGGACGGCGGATCCACCACAGGCGGTAGCCGACGACGATCATCACACACAGGGCCAACCCGAACGCCACCAACAGCAACTGGTTCGCCACCCCGAACAGTAAACCCATATGAAAATCGACGCCCCAACGGGTCAGCTTAGCCATCAACGGGAAATCGCTAAAGCGGGTACGATCCACGACTTGTAACGTCTCGCCATCGATGGCCACCGCATCGACCCGCGTCGGCCAGCTACGGTCAATTTCATTCACCGTCCACGCCATTCCCGCGCCTTTTGGCGGCCGGATCTCCAGCTTGCTGGCCGTCAGCCCTGCGGCCTGCGCCACCTGTAATACGCTATCGAACCGATCCGCAGTCACTTTCACCTGTGGCTCATCCATTGCCATATGCGCCATGTGGTGCCCGGCGTGCGGATCGGGCGGCATCGCCTCCCCGCCATGAAGTTGCGTATTGACCTGCGGCGTTAGCCAGCCAAACGCGGCGCGCATCTTATCGACGTTACCGCCCGCCCACTGCGACCAGGTTAAGCCGGTGGCGGAAAACAGTAACATTCCAACCAGTAACATCCAGCCCAGCATCACGTGCAGACGGCGGGTATTTTGCAGCCGATTATTTATCCGCCGTTTCGGACGGGTCATCGCCCATAGCGCAATACCGCCCAACGCCGCGACCCACATCCAGGAGGCCGCCAGTTCGCTGTACAGTCTGCCGCCGTCGCCCAGCAGCAATGATTTATGCGCGTAATCAATCCACTGGCGCAGCGGTAAAATACCGCTGGTACCGTAAACCGTCAGATCGCCTTTGACCCGTAGCGTCACCGGGTCAACAAAAATAGCCCGGTTTTCTGATTCCCCCAGCCGCGGGTCGGCAAACATCACCCGCGTCGTTTCGCCGGCGGTAATACCCGGGCGCACGGCCTGCAGTCGGAGATTGTTTTGCGTGGCCTCTTTGGCGACGGCAATTTGCGCGCTAAGCGGCTGTCTTTCGCCGTTGAGCGAGCCCTGTAAGGCGTCATGGTACAGCCAGTTTTCCAGCTGCGGCGTGGCGACATACAGCGTGCCAGTCAAGGCCGCGACAAAGATAAATGGTCCGATAAACAGACCAATATAGAAATGGAGGCGCCGCAGCAGGTTTAACCATGCCGCGCGCGAGGTGCAGGTTGTCATACTCTTCCTTTTTTAAAGCAAAAGAGGTCATTGCGCAGTACGCAGATTCATTTTTATTAAAGGGAAAAAGCAGACAGCCGCGGCGGCGCGCGGGTTTCAGGGTAGAGCCAGGGGAAGTAGCGCCAGTGTTTTAATACCGGGCGAGAAGCCGGCAGGCGAATGCGCCGCAGGATCATAGCGAAGAACAGCGCCAGCGCGAACAGCAGCCCCGGTACGTGCGCTAATAGCACGCAATAGCCGCAGGCTTCGGCGTGATCAACCGGCATGCTATGCGCCGGCTGTGACGCGCTGTCAGCGCCGTGCATCATGGCCATCTCATGCCCGGACATCCCATCATGAGACTCGCCCATCGGCATAGCATGATGCATGCCCGGCATTGCGCTCATGGGATCTTTCTGTAGCGAAATGGAGATCAGCGGCGCCACCACGATCAGCAGGATCGCAAACAGCGCCAGCCAGCCGGCCCGCCGTTGAAATGCTGATTGTGAGAAAATAGTGCCGTTCACCGCCCCTCCGAAATCCGGGCGATATTGTAATTGATTTACATCAAAATAGTTAAAATTTAGATAAAAAAAGGGCCAGCCATCTGGCCAGCCCTTTCTATCAGGATGTCGCGAAAGCGAATCTTAGTTAAGACGCTCTTTGATACGAGCAGACTTACCGGTACGCTCACGCAGGTAGTACAGCTTAGCTTTACGTACAGCACCACGACGTTTAACAGCAATGCTGTCAACTACCGGAGAGTGAGTCTGGAAGACACGCTCAACGCCTTCGCCGTTGGAAATTTTACGAACAGTGAATGCAGAGTGCAGACCGCGGTTACGAATAGCGATAACCACGCCCTCGAATGCCTGCAGACGTTTTTTGGAACCTTCAACAACCCATACTTTCACTTCCACGGTATCACCCGGACGGAAGGAAGGTACGTCCTGCTTCATCTGTTCTTGTTCAAGTTGCTTAATAATGTTGCTCATAATTTAATCTCTTATCCTGGGTAAACTGATATTGGGGGCTCACGCCTGCCCATCATGTTTATGCTGCTGTTGCGCGTGTTCGCTTTTGAACTGCGCCAGCAACTTTGCTTGCTCTTCAGTCAGAGCCAGGTTTTCCAGAAGTTCAGGTCTTCTAAGCCAGGTGCGGCCCAGCGACTGCTTCAGACGCCAGCGACGTATCTCAGCATGGTTTCCCGACAGCAATACTGGCGGTACTTCCATCTCCTCTAACACTTCAGGACGGGTATAGTGCGGGCAATCCAGCAACCCATCAGCAAAGGAATCTTCCGTTGCTGAGGCTTCATGTCCCAGTACTCCCGGAATGAACCGGGAAACGGAGTCAATCAGCGTCATTGCCGGTAACTCACCACCGCTGAGAACGTAATCGCCGATTGACCATTCTTCGTCAATTTCGGTTTGGATTACGCGCTCGTCTATCCCTTCGTAGCGACCACACACCAGAATCAGTTTCTGATTCGTTGCCAGTTCGCTGACGCCCGCTTGATCAAGCTTGCGTCCCTGAGGTGACAGATAAATCACCTTTGCGCCTTCACCTGCCGCGGCTTTTGCTGCATGAATGGCATCCCGTAAGGGTTGAACCATCATTAGCATCCCCGGTCCGCCGCCGTAAGGACGATCGTCCACGGTACGGTGCCGGTCATGAGCGAAGTCGCGAGGACTCCAGCTTTCGATGCTCAGCAGGCCATTTTTTACTGCCCGGCCAGTTACCCCGTAATCGGTAATTGCGCGGAACATTTCAGGAAACAGGCTAATTATGCCAATCCACATAGCGCCGTCTTTTACCGTTTATCCGGAGAATTTAAAAACCAGGATCCCAATCTACTTCGATAGTACGAGTAGCGAGATCGACTTTCTTGATAACCTGCCCATCGAGGAACGGAACCAACCGCTCCTTGATGCCAAATGCATCTTTCAGGTTTGCCTTAATGACGAGAACGTCATTCGACCCGGTTTCCATCATATCAATGACTTTACCCAGGCTATAGCCTTCGGTGGTAACTACCTGGCAGCCCATCAGGTCTTTCCAGTAATAGTCGCCCTCTTCCAGCGCCGGCAGCTGCGATGAATCCACGATAATTTCGCAATTAGTCAGGAGATTCGCCGCATCACGATCGTCAATGCCTTTCAGCTTGATGATGATGTCCTGATTGTGGTGGCGCCAGCTTTCCAGCTCAACAACCTGCCACTGACCCGCCTTCTGGATTAACCAGGGCTGATAGTCAAAAATGCTTTCAGCGTCTTCGGTGGAAGAAAACACTCTGAGCCAACCACGGATACCGTAGGAAGAACCCATTTTGCCCAATACAATCGGATCAACAGGTGCTTGTGCGGTGTGTTGCTTGCTCATCATGACCACCGTGACAGATTAAGCTGCTTTGTTAGCGGCTTTGATCAGCGCGGCAACGCGATCGGAAACAGTAGCGCCCTGGCCAACCCAGTGAGCGATACGATCCAGATCCAGGCGGGTGCCTTCTTCTTTCTCGGTAGCGATCGGGTTGAAGAAGCCAACGCGCTCGATGAAGCGACCGTTGCGTGCATTACGGCTGTCGGTGACAACAACCTGGTAGAACGGACGCTTTTTAGCGCCGTGACGTGCTAAACGAATAGTTACCATAACATCCTCTTGTGTGAATAAAACAACCGGGCCCCATCGAGGAACGGAGCCCGGTGTCATATTAAAAGCCCGAAAATTTTACTGATTTCTGGGAAAAATGCAATCAGCATCTTGGTACTGAGCATTAAACAAGGGATAGAAGGCGTATATCGGTGCAGCTAGTTTAGTTCCGGCGTGCGCGCAGAAAGCGGAGCGTACACGTAGTACGTGAGCATTTCGAGCACACCCCGGAGCTAAAATGGCAAACAAGATAGCCTTATACCCTTGTTTTTAGCGGCCAGGGAATCCTGGCGGCATCATCCCTTTCATCCCGCGCATCATCTTCATCATGCCGCCTTTCGACTTCATCTTCTTCATCATGCGCTGCATGTCGTCGAACTGCTTCAGCAAGCGGTTCACGTCCTGCACCTGCATCCCGCAACCGGCGGCGATACGGCGTTTACGCGAACCTTTGATGATTTCCGGCTTGGCGCGCTCTTTCATCGTCATCGAGTTGATGATCGCTTCCATACGCACCAGCACTTTGTCGTCCATCTGCGCTTTCACGTTATCGGGAATTTGCCCCATGCCCGGCAGTTTGCCCATCAGGCTGGCCATGCCGCCCATGTTTTTCATCTGGCGCAGTTGCTCAAGGAAGTCGGTCAGGTCGAAACCGTCGCCTTTCTTCAGCTTGGATGCCAGCTTCTCGGCCTGCGCGCGGTCAACTTTGCTCTCGATATCTTCGATAAGCGACAGCACGTCGCCCATGCCGAGAATACGGGAAGCGATACGGTCCGGGTGGAACGGCTCCAGCGCTTCGGTTTTCTCGCCGACGCCGAGGAATTTAATCGGCTTGCCGGTGATATGACGAATCGACAGCGCCGCACCGCCGCGGGCGTCGCCGTCCACTTTGGTCAGCACTACGCCGGTCAAAGGCAGCGCTTCGTTAAAGGCCTTCGCGGTATTCGCCGCATCCTGACCGGTCATCGCATCGACGACGAACAGCGTCTCAACCGGATTAATCGCGGCGTGGACCTGTTTGATTTCGTCCATCATCGCTTCATCGACGTGCAGACGGCCGGCGGTATCCACCAGCAGCACGTCGTAGAATTTAAGCTTCGCTTCTTTCAGAGCCGCGTTGACAATATCAACTGGCTTCTGGCCAACGTCGGACGGGAAGAAATCCACGCCGACCTGCTCAGCCAGCGTTTCCAGCTGTTTAATCGCCGCCGGGCGGTATACGTCTGCGGAAACGACCAGCACTTTTTTCTTGTGCTTCTCGCGCAGGAATTTACCCAGCTTACCGACGCTGGTCGTTTTACCCGCACCCTGCAGGCCCGCCATCAGAACGACGGCCGGCGGCTGCGCGGCTAAATCCAGCGTCTGGTTTTCTTCGCCCATCGCCGCAACCAGCTCGTTGCGGACAATCTTGACGAACTCCTGACCTGGCGTCAGGCTTTTATTGACTTCATGGCCTACCGCGCTCTCTTTGACGCGGCTGATGAAATCACGCACCACCGGAAGCGCGACATCGGCCTCCAGCAGCGCCATGCGCACTTCGCGCAGGGTGTCTTTAATGTTGTCTTCGGTAAGGCGTCCGCGGCCGCTAATGTTGCGCAGCGTACGCGACAAACGATCGGTTAAATTATCAAACATTGTCTCTCGCCTGAGGTGGAAACGGTCGGTCGCCGCAGCGACACAAAAATACGAATTTGGCGCAGTATAACACGACATAAACCTGAATGTGCTGCAACGGTTGGAGCAGACGTCGCGTGACGCTATACTGCTTCTCTTTCTTATTTAGTCAACAGTCGACGCTCCTATGCCTGTGTTTGCTCTACTTGCCCTTGTCGCCTACTCCATCAGCCTTGCGCTGATCATCCCTGGCTTGCTGCAAAAAAACAGCAGCTGGCGGCGGATGGCGATTCTCTCCGCGACGATAGCGCTGATTTGCCACGCCTTCGCGCTGGAGTCACGTATTTTCCCCGGCGGCGAAGGTGGGCAAAATCTCAGCTTACTTAACGTCGGCTCGCTGGTCAGCCTGATGATCTGTACGGTGATGACCATCGTCGCCTCGCGTAATCGCGGCTGGCTATTGCTGCCTATCGTATACGCCTTCGCGCTGATCAATCTCGCCTTCGCCACCTTCGTGCCTAACGAGTACATCACCCACCTCGAAACCACCCCGGGGATGTTGGTGCATATCGGCCTGTCGCTCTTTGCCTACGCCACGCTTATCATCGCCGCGCTGTACGCGCTGCAGCTGGCGTGGATTGACTATCAGCTTAAAAATAAAAAGCTGGCTTTCAGCAGCGAAATGCCGCCGCTGATGAGTATTGAGCGTAAAATGTTTCATATCACCCAGGTTGGCGTCGTGCTGCTGACCCTGACGCTGTGCACCGGGTTGTTCTATATGCACAACCTGTTTAATACCGAAAATATTGATAAGGCAGTGCTGTCTATCGTGGCCTGGTTTGTCTATATCGTACTGCTGTGGGGGCACTACCACGAAGGCTGGCGCGGCCGCCGGGTGGTCTGGTTTAACGTCGCCGGAGCCGGGCTGCTGACCCTGGCTTATTTTGGCAGCCGCGTCCTTCAGCAGTTTGTTAGTTAAAGACTAAGGAGTCTCTCCTGGAACACATTTCTACCACCACGCTGATCGTCACGCTGATCATCATGGTGATTATCTCCGCCTATTTCTCCGGTTCCGAAACCGGCATGATGACGCTGAACCGCTATCGGCTGCGCCATATGGCGAAACAAGGCAACCGCCCGGCTAAGCGGGTGGAAAAGCTGCTGCGTAAACCGGATCGCCTCATTAGCCTGGTGCTCATCGGCAACAACCTCGTCAATATCCTGGCCTCGGCGCTGGGGACCATCGTCGGCATGCGTCTGTACGGTGACGCCGGCGTGGCTATCGCCACCGGCGTGCTCACCTTTGTCGTGCTGGTGTTTGCCGAAGTCTTACCTAAAACCATTGCCGCCCTGTACCCGGAAAAGGTCGCCTACCCCAGCAGTTTCCTGTTGGCGCCGCTACAGGTACTGATGATGCCGCTGGTGTGGCTGTTGAACACCATTACCCGCGTACTGATGCGCATGATGGGCATTAAAACCGATCACGTCATTAGCGGCGCATTAAGCAAAGATGAACTACGAACGATTGTGAATGAATCCCGTTCACAAATCTCACGGCGGAATCAGGACATGCTGCTGTCGGTCCTGGATCTGGAAAAGGTCAGCGTTAATGACATCATGGTGCCGCGCAATGAGATCGTCGGTATCGATATCAACGATGACTGGAAATCTATCGTCCGCCAGCTAACCCACTCGCCGCATGGCCGTATCGTGCTGTATCGTGATTCGCTGGACGATGCCATCAGCATGCTGCGCGTCCGTGAAGCCTATCGGCTGATGACGGAAAAGAAAGAGTTCACAAAAGAGATCATGTTGCGAGCGGCAGATGAGATTTACTTTGTGCCGGAAGGTACGCCGCTCAGCACGCAATTGGTGAAATTCCAGCGTAATAAAAAGAAAGTCGGCCTGGTGGTTGATGAATATGGTGATATTCAGGGGCTGGTCACCGTTGAAGATATTCTTGAAGAGATCGTGGGAGATTTCACCACCTCAATGTCGCCGACCCTTGCCGAAGAAGTGACGCCGCTTAATGACGGCTCGGTGATTATTGACGGCGGCGCCAACGTACGGGAAATCAACAAAGCGTTCAACTGGCACCTGCCGGAAGACGACGCGCGTACCGTTAACGGCATTATTCTGGAAGCGCTGGAGGAGATCCCAGTCCCTGGAACCCGCGTACGTATCGAACAGTATGATATCGATATTCTCGACGTACAGGACAATATGATTAAGCAGGTGAAGGTGATGCCGGTGAAATCATTACGCGAAAGCGTGGCGGAATAGCGCAGCCAGCAAAGAACAACGGTGAACTTCGGTTCGCCGTTTTTTATTTAAAGCCAATAAAAACGGCCACCCGCAGGCAGCCGTTACTGGCGAACTAGCGAATTACTTCGCTTTCGCGACGGTTACCATCGCGGCGCGAATAGTACGACCGTTCAGGGTATAACCCTTCTGCATCACGCCCAGCACGTTGCCGGCAGCCACATCGTCAGACTCGACCATCGCGATGGCCTGGTGCACGTTAGGATCCAGCGGTACGTTGGTATCGGCAACCACTTCCACGCCAAACTTACGCACGACGTCCAGCATCGATTTCAGAGTCAGTTCGATCCCTTCAACCATCGGCGCCATATCCGGGTTAGCTTTATCAGCCACTTCCAGCGCGCGATCCAGGCTATCGATAACCGGCAGCAGTTCGTTAACGAACTTCTCCAGGGCGAATTTATGCGCTTTTTCGATATCCTGTTCGGTGCGACGACGCAGGTTGTCTTCTTCCGCTTTTGCGCGCAGCATCACATCACGTTCACGCTTTTGCGCTTCGGCCAGCTGTGCTTCCAGATTCGCAATTTTTTCATCGCGCGGATCCACCTGCTCAGCAGAAACCTCAGGCTCTACCGCCTCTACGTTGTCGTGCTGCTCCGTGATAATTTCTTCCGGGGCTTGCCCCTCAGGCGTTTTCTGTTCTTTACTACTCATGAATTTCTCCGCGTTTTTTTCGCATTCATCTCGCTAACTTCGCTTATTATGGGGATCAGTTTCCGGGATTCAAGGGAAGCAGACAGATTGTCATCATTCATTTAACCCAAGGACATCCAGATCATGAAGAACCATTTCAAGTGTATCGGCATTGTGGGACACCCTCGTCACCCAACCGCCCTGACCACACATGAAATGCTCTGGCGCTGGCTATGCGGCAAAGGCTATGAGGTGCTGGTTGAGCAGCAAATCGCCCATGAACTCCAGCTTAGCAATGTTAAAACCGGCACGCTGGCGGAAATCGGCCAGCAGGCGGATCTGGCGGTGGTGGTCGGCGGCGACGGCAATATGCTCGGCGCGGCGCGTACCCTGGCGCGCTATGACATCAACGTCATCGGCATTAACCGCGGCAATCTTGGTTTTCTTACCGACCTTGACCCGGATAACGCGCTCCAGCAGTTGGCCGACGTACTTGAAGGCCACTATATCGCAGAAAAACGTTTTCTGCTGGAAGCCCAGGTGTGCCAGCATGACTGCCAGAAGCGGATCAGCACGGCTATCAATGAAGTGGTGCTGCACCCGGGTAAAGTCGCGCACATGATTGAGTTCGAGGTCTATATCGATGAAGTGTTCGCCTTCTCCCAGCGCTCCGACGGCCTGATTATCTCCACGCCTACCGGTTCGACGGCCTATTCGCTCTCGGCCGGCGGCCCTATTCTCACGCCTTCTCTGGACGCCATCACCCTGGTACCGATGTTCCCGCATACGCTATCAGCGCGGCCGCTGGTGATTAACGGCGATAGCACCATTCGCCTGCGCTTCTCGCAGCGCTGCAACGATCTGGAAATCAGCTGCGACAGCCAGATTGCGCTACCCATCCAGGACGGCGAAGATGTGCTCATCCGCCGCTGTGATTATCACCTCAATCTGATTCACCCGAAAGACTACAGCTATTTCAATACATTAAGCACTAAGTTGGGCTGGTCGAAAAAATTGTTCTGATTTTACAAGCTGCCTCTTTACTGGATAAAAAACCAGTCTATACTGTACGAAAACACAGTAATGGTTTTTCATACAGGAAGGCAGCTATGTTGGCGCAACTCACCATCAGCAATTTCGCTATCGTTCGTGAACTGGAAATTGATTTTCACAGCGGCATGACCGCCATCACCGGGGAAACCGGCGCCGGGAAATCCATTGCCATCGACGCGCTGGGGCTGTGCCTCGGCGGCCGAGCCGAAGCTGACATGGTGCGCCGCGGCGCCAGCCGTGCCGACCTGTGCGCGCGCTTCGCGCTGAAAGATACCCCTGCCGCCCAGCGCTGGCTGGAAGAGAACCAACTGGAGAGCGGGCGTGAGTGTTTACTTCGTCGCGTGATCAGCGCTGACGGCCGCTCCCGCGGTTTCATCAACGGCACCGCCGTGCCTCTTTCTCAGCTTCGCGAGCTGGGCCAGTTGCTTATCCAGATCCACGGCCAGCATGCCCATCAGTTACTCACCAAAGCCGAACATCAGAAAACCTTGCTTGATGGTTATACCGGTGAGTATGCGCTTACTCAGCGCATGGCGGAACGCTACCGCCAGTGGCACCAGAGCTGCCGGGAGCTGGCGCAGCATCAGCAGCAGAGCCAGGAGCGCGCCGCCCGCGCAGACCTGCTGCAATACCAGCTCAAAGAGCTGAACGAATTTAATCCTCTGCCGGGCGAGTTCGAACAGATTGACGAAGAGTACAAACGTCTGGCCAACAGCGGCCAGTTGCTCAGTACCTGTCAGCATGCGTTAACGGTACTGGCCGACGGCGAAGAGGCCAATTTGCAAAGTCAGCTTTATACCGCTAAACAGCTGGTTAGCGAGCTGGTCGGTATGGATAGCAAACTCTCCAGCGTGCTCGATATGCTGGAAGAAGCCTCTATTCAGCTCAGCGAGGCGACTGATGAGCTGCGCCACTACAATGACCGTCTCGATCTCGACCCTAACCGTCTGTTCGAACTGGAGCAGCGCATTTCGCGGCAGATCGCGCTGGCGCGTAAGCATCAGATTGCGCCGGAAGAGCTGCCGGCGTTCTATCTGGCCATGCTGGATGAGCAGCGTCTGCTGGACGATAGCGCCGGTTCGCTGGAGTCGCTGAGCCAGCTGGTCGTTGAGCATCACCGCCTGGCGCTGGAAACGGCGCAAGAACTGCACGCCCTGCGTCAGCGCAGCGCCGATGAACTCACCCAGTTGATTACTGAAAGTATGCACTCACTTTCTATGCCGCACGGGGTGTTTGCCATTGATGTCGCCTTTGATGAACGCCATCTGACCGCCGAAGGCGCCGACCATATTGAGTTCCGCGTCACCACCAACCCGGGGCAACCTCTGCAGCCGATCGCTAAAGTGGCCTCCGGCGGCGAGCTGTCGCGTATCGCACTGGCTATTCAGGTTATTACCGCTCGTAAAATGGAGACCCCGGCGCTGATTTTCGATGAGGTCGATGTCGGCATCAGCGGCCCGACGGCGGCAGTGGTCGGCAAACTGCTCCGCCAGTTGGGTGAATCCACACAGGTCATGTGCGTGACTCACCTGCCGCAGGTTGCTGGCTGTGGTCACCATCATTTCTTCGTCTGCAAAGAGACCGATGGCGAGATGACCGAGACGCACATGCATGCGCTGGATAAACGCGCCAGACTGCAGGAACTGGCCCGTCTGCTGGGCGGTAGCGAGGTGACCCGCAACACCCTGGCGAACGCGAAAGAGTTGCTTGCGGCGTAAACTTTTTGATTTTCACAGAGTCATAGTGAACAGCAAATTGCCAATAGACCTGCAGTCGAAGGTTCCCAACCGGGCAAAGGTCTATTATTATCGGCATATTACAGATGAGCCACGTATTGCTCGGGCCCAAAAAGGAATCAAATCACTATGCGCTGTAAAACGCTGACTGCTGCCGCAGCGGTTCTCCTTATGTTGACCGCAGGCTGTTCCACTCTGGAACGAGTGGTTTACCGTCCTGATATCAACCAGGGTAACTATCTGGCACCAACCGATGTCGCAAAAATTCGTGTCGGCATGACACAACAGCAGGTTGCTTATGCGCTGGGTACGCCGATGATGTCAGATCCATTTGGTAGCAACACCTGGTTCTACGTTTTCCGCCAGCAGCCGGGCCATGAGAAAGTGACCCAGCAGACCCTGACCTTGACCTTCGACAGCAGCGGTGTGTTAACCAACATTGATAACAAACCGGCGCTGACCAAGTAATCTCAGGCCAGTAGAAATGCAAAAAGCGCTCAATGAGCGCTTTTTTTAATTGTGCATTCCCGCTTATTTCTCAGCGTGCTTTTCAGCCCGCTGCCGACGCAGCTCTTTCGGGTCAGCAATCAGCGGGCGATAAATCTCTACGCGGTCGCCATCATGGACTTCGTCGTGCAGCTTGACCGGACGGCTGTAGATGCCGACTTTATTCTTCGCCAGATCGATATCTTCGCGCAGCGCCAGAATGCCGCTTGAGATAATCGCCTGCTCGACCGTCGCCCCAGCCTGCAGCTTCACGCGTTGCAGGTACTGTTTTTCCGGCAGCGCATAGGCGACTTCAACCACAATATTAGCCGACACGATACACCTCTTTGGCGCGCGTGGTGAACGCCTGCACCATATTGGCGGCCAGCTCTTTAAAGATGCGACCAAAAGCCATTTCAATCAGCTTGTTGGTGAACTCAAAATCGAGATGAAACTCAATTTTACACGCATCCGGGCTGAGCGGAATAAACTTCCAGCCGCCAATCAGCTTTTTGAACGGCCCATCGACCAGGCTCATCAGGATACTCTGGTTATCGGTCAGCGTATTACGCGTCGTGAAAGTCTTGCTGATGCCGGCCTTGGACACATCAACCGCCGCCGTCATTTGCGTCGGCCCGGCCTCCAGCACTCGGCTACCGGTGCAGCCAGGCAGGAAATCGGGATAGGACTTCACATCATTTACGAGTTGATACATCTGTTCCACGCTGAAAGGCACCAGCGCAGTACGGCTAATCTGAGGCATAGCAGGTTCCACATTTAAACACGGGACAAATAATATCATTTATCTGCTGCTAAAAAAAACGCTGTACCATAACTCGTGCTAAGATAGCCCATTACGCCTCGCAGGAAGGATTGAGGTAACAATGTTTAGAACTAGCGATGACTTCAGGACATTATGACTAAGAAAAAAGCCCACAAACCTGGATCAGCCACCATTGCGCTGAATAAACGCGCCCGTCACGAATACTTTATCGAAGATGAATACGAGGCAGGCCTCGCGCTGCAGGGTTGGGAAGTGAAATCTCTGCGTGCAGGCAAAGCCAACATCGGCGATAGCTATGTCATTCTGAGAGATGGCGAAGCCTATCTTTTCGGCGCCAACTTTACGCCAATGGCGGTCGCCTCCACGCATTACGTTTGCGATCCGACCCGCACCCGCAAGCTGCTGCTCAATCAGCGCGAGCTCGATGCGCTATACGGCCGCATCAACCGCGAAGGTTATACCGTCGTCGCTCTGTCGTTGTACTGGAAGAACGCCTGGTGCAAAGTGAAAATCGGCGTGGCGAAAGGTAAGAAACAGCACGATAAACGCACCGACGTGAAAGATCGTGAATGGGCGGTCGATAAGGCGCGCATCATGAAGAACGCCGGGCGGTAATCCCCCCTTTCTGCGGGCCAGCTCCCCTGGCCCCACGCTATATTGCTGTTGTCGCTGCTTTTTCATTCGATATGCTGCCAGAATCCTCGCTTCAGGGGCTGGTAACCACCTTCACAAATCTGTTATACTTCAAGTACACATTGGGGCTGATTCTGGATTCGACGGGATTCGCGAAACCCAAGGTGCATGCCGAGGGGCGGTTGGCCTCGTAAAAAGCCGCAAAAAAATAGTCGCAAACGACGAAAACTACGCTTTAGCAGCTTAATAACCTGCTTAGAGCCCTCTCTCCCTAGCCTCCGCTCTTAGGACGGGGATCAAGAGAGGTCAAACCCAAAAGAGATCGCGCGGATGCCCTGCCTGGGGTTGAAGTGCTAAAACTAATCAGGCTAGTTCGTTAGTGGCGTGTCTGTCCGCAGCTGGCGTGCGAATGTAAAGACAAACTAAGCATGTAGTACCGAGGATGTAGGAATTTCGGACGCGGGTTCAACTCCCGCCAGCTCCACCAAAATTCTCCATCGGTGATTACCAGAGTCATCCGATGAAGTCCTAAGAGCCCGCTCGGCACAAGCCCTGCGGGCTTTTTTGTGCCTTGAATTTGTCCCGCGAAGTCTGATGCCAACTAATTAAATCCGAACCTTTTAGGCACCTTGTTAGGCACCTCATAAAGCTTTATTGTTTTTGAGGTGCCTAAAACTATGGAAACCCGGCAATGGCAAGACAAACCAAACCTCTATCCGTTAAGGAAATCGAATCCGCCAAACCTAAGGAAGCGGACTATGTTCTTTACGATGGCGATGGCCTTGAGCTGCTCATCAAATCCACCGGAAGCAAAATATGGCAGTTTCGCTACATTCGCCCTGTTACCAAGAGACGTGCGAAAAAGAGCATAGGCCCTTACCCGTCAGTTACCCTTGCCGATGCCAGAAACTACCGGGCAGAGTCACGCTCTCTCCTGGCGAAACAAATCGATCCACAGGAACATCAGCAAGAACAACTGCGTAGTTCGCTTGAAGCTAAAACCAATACTTTCCAGCTCGTGGCAGAACGTTGGTGGAATGTGAAGAAAGCCAGCGTGACAGAGGACTATGCCGACGATATCTGGCGCTCTCTTGAAAGAGATGTCTTTCCTGCAATTGGCGACGATAGCGTTACAGATATTAAAGCTCACACACTGGTTCAAGCCGTCCAACCAGTTCAGGCCAGAGTGTAAGCATCCCGGTAAAACGAACCATTCACTTTTAGAGAGCTTCCGACATACTGATTATGTTCTCTGAGGAGATCGCCATGCGTAAAGCCCGATTCACCGAACACCACATCATTACCGTTCTGAAGTCCGTCGAAGCCGGACGTACCGTCAAGGATATCTGCCGTGAAGCCGGTATTTTGAAGCCAGCTATTACAACTGGAAAGCGAAGTTTGGCGGTATGGAAGCGTCTGATATCAAGAAGATGAAGGACCTGGAGGATGAGAACCGGCGATTAAAACAGATGTTTGCGGGCCTGAGTCTCGAGTGCAGTGCACTGAAAGACGTTATTGTAAAAAGCTTTAAAACCTGCGATATAGCGAGAACTCGTCAGCTATCTGACGGCACAATTCGCCATGAGCATCCGCACGGCCTGTAGGACATTATCGCTGAGCAGGACGGTCTATGTTTACCAGCCCGATACCCGGCGCGATGAACCAGTGATCCAGCTGCTGACTGAGCTGGCAGAGCGCTACCCGCGATATGGTTTTAAGAAGTTGTTCCAGTTGCTGCGCAGACAGGGTAACACCTGGAATCATAAACGTGTTCACCGGATTTATTGCCTGCTGAAACTGAATTTTCGCCGTAAGGGAAAACAGCGCCTGCCGGTGCGTAATCCTGCTCCGCTGGCGACGCCAGAGGCGATGAACCAGAGCTGGTCCATCGATTTTATGCACGATGCGCTGGTGTGCGGTAGACGCTTCCGGACCTTCAACGTAGTGGATGATTTTAACCGCGAAGCACTGGCGATCGAAATTGACCTGAATATCCCGGCGCAACGGGTGGTCATAGTACTGGACAGGATAGTGGCGAACCGGGGTATCCACTGAACTGCGGATGGACAACGGCCCGGAACTGGTTTCGCTAACACTTGCGCAGTGGGCTGAAGAGCATAGTGTGGCACTGGATTTTATCAAGCCGGGTAAGCCGACGCAGAATGCGTTTATCGAATGGTTCAACCGGACGTACCGGACAGAAATCCTGGATTTTTACCTGTTCAGAACGCTGAATGAAGCACGGGAAATCACGGAAAGCTGGCTGAATGAATACAACAGCGAGCGTCCCCATGAATCCCTGAATAACCTGACGCCGGAGGAATACCGGTTGATGGCTGAAAAACCGGAACTCTCAAAAAGTGCGTGGAACTAAAACGGGTGCGCTTACAGGATACTTACACTAACCCATCCGGGAATCTGAGAAAAGTAAAGGGTGTTTAATTTGTGAGCTTGATTGATTAGATAGTAAGCCTCCCCCACCTACGAGAATACTCGAACATCGTATGCATTTCTTGACAGAGCTATCATTTTCAGTTGTTGTCTACCGAGGTAGGGTCAGTCTAAGGGAAATCTTAACTCAATACTTAAATTGTGGTATGGTAAATTCAATAGTTTCCTAATCATGTAAATCGTTAGGCTAACCTCGAATAAATTGTGAGTTTTATACGATTTGCAAGTTTCCTTTAGAAAGAATTTTTTGACAATTGAAGTCGACTTTAACTACCACAGCATATTTCACAACTGAAATATGTGCGGTAGCTATGTCTAATGTAAATCAGGGGGGGTAAAAATGAAAAAGAGAAATAGGATCTCCGTTAAGAATGTTAATTTTGGTAAAAATTTCATTCCAGCTTTAAATAAAGCAAGTTTATTATTTATTAACAAAGAGTCGATTCCTGTCGCACTAAATAAATTTTTGCATTCCAAAAATCACACAAAAATAGAAAGCGAACTTCCATTTTTAATAAGTTCAAAAAAAGTCAAGGAATCAATGAATGCGTTCGCATATGATTTCAACTCTATGGGTTTAAATCCCATACATACTGACTTACCTTTTAGAACGTTAATTTCCCTTTATAAAAATATATATAAAAGTGAATCGGAACGCCTTTTAAAATATGTTAAATTCAGAGATGATGTCGAATCAGCATTAGCAAGCGGCTGTTATGATGTGTTAGATGAGTTACTTGAACAAGTGAAAGATGAATTGGGTGAATCGTTATGGTACGCTCGCATTAAATTACTTACACTTTATCTTAATGGTGAGGCTGGTGAGATGCAGGACTTCTGTACCTCATTGAAATCTCGTACAGCGGACAGCATGTCCTTATTTATAATTCACTACCTAATCATTTTAACACAATCAATAGACCCAAGAAATGTTATCAATGTTGTATTAAATAAACAATTAAAAGAATTAAAGTCCGCTGGTTTTGTAGACTACGCAAACCTTATGCAAGAGTTTTTAGTTCCGTCACATATGAAAGAAGTAGTAATAACTCCATATATGTTAGAGTTATTCCAAAAAGTTAACTTGATTGATCAATATAATCTGATTACTTCAAGTTTGATATCTTTCTTGATAGATGCAAGGGATGAATTGGATGCCGAGGATAAAAATATTTTCAAAGGACTTTTTCATCTCCTTCAGGATATTACCAACGACTATAAAATTAACAATTTCCTAAACTCTTCAGCACTTGAGGTTGAGCAAAAACCGAACGCCTGTCCCACAAAATCTGTTTCGAACACGCAGATCACAGTACCAGATACTAGCCTTAATAAGGGTGTGTACAATAAACCTATCAGAAATCTTATCGAAATTTATGAATTATCAAAACGTTCCACACAATCTTTTGATGAGCTAAGGGCTCATATTACGCGCTTAAATGGTACAGAAGCATGTTTCTGGCTTGAGGCTGAATTGGTCAAAGCAGTTCCTCATTATCTTCCAGAAAAAAAATCTATACACATTAAAACCACCCATTCCATACTAACTAAAAACACTACACCTGATGAGTTAGTAAAGTTAACGCTTTTGGTCTCACCAGATGATTGTATACCTAATATAGATGAAATAAATCTCATTGATTTCAGTGAAGAAAAACTAACACCAAGCAATGCATTAAGTTCTAATATTGGGTATTCAAAAAAGATCATTGAAAGAAACATCCAATTTTTTATTGATAGTAATGATTTAGACCAAGCAATTAATTTAGCAGCGAACGTTCTTGTTCACAAAGAAGAAACATACTTAAGCCTTCCATTAAAACTATTGATACAAAAAATAGAATCTGAATTCAAACCTACATTAGATTACCTTATCGTCAGCCATTTTTATAAAAAGTACATTTCATCTAATAAATCGACATTGCATAATGAATTATTTGAAGAGTATATAATCGATAACGATGTGACAAAACCATCAGAATTAGTTTCAAACAAAATAACAAAGTCTAGTAAACTTTACTTTTTCTTCAAAGAAATCTGTTCACTTGAAACTATGGATTTTTTATCTGATTTCCAAAATAGCGATGAGCTTCGAGCCGAAAGATTACGACTTCTGGAGTATCTGTATGCTAATGGGAAAATTAGTAAAGATGTATTTTACAAAGAAACAGACGAAATAGTAAACCAGTTTATACTCGATTCTTCAGCAAGCCATTTTCAAATCAGTAAAATTTATGTCGATGAGGTATCTCTAAAGAAAAAGCTAAACAAAGAAATCTCCACTTTATTTGAATCGTATAAATATGCAGAGGATTCAAACGAAGAGATAGAAGTAGTAACTTTAGATGGTGATGAAAGTGTACCAATACAAGCCTTCGTTCGTGGGGCCAAAAGTGATATTTTATTAAAATCAATTGGACTCATGTTAGAAGCTTTCTTATACGATGAAAATCATGGTTTAGATACAAATTTATCTACTGAAATCAGACATGGATTCTTCTCAAATTATCTTCGGTCTGACCTTGAATCCCGACGGTTAATTTCTGAAATTGATGTTGACGGAAATTTTAAAAGCATGACCTACTGGGATGAGATGTATTCAAACATCTTATCAACACCTTTTCTACAGAGTATAACTGAAGAGTTCAAAACATTTACGAATGGATTTAACGAAACAATACGCGAAGCACAAGCATGGATGAAGGTAAGTACATCGCACGAAGATAAAAATGCACTTTTCATTTATAACGTATATGTCAGCCAGTATGACTACTTTAAATTATGGATGGAGTATTGTGAGACCGCTGATGAGTTTATGGACGAAGTTTTTACTATGTTCTGGGAGATCACGGACGAGATTTTAACTCTAATGCGTGAAAAAATAAACGTCGACCTTAAAGGCAAAGTCCAACAGTTGTTTTACGATCTACTGACTCGATTAGATTTAGTGAAAGGTGGTGCACTTTTAACTGACTTGATATCAAACATTGTTGCTTCTCAAAATAAAACAAGTGAGATAATCAGTGAAATATCTGACTGGTTTAATATTAATCAACACAGAGACTTTTCTCAGCAGACATTATCTCAAGTTATTGATGTATCCGTAAATTGCCTTGAGAAAATAAAAGGCAAGAATATTAACATAATAAAATCATTTAATAACGAGCTAAATAATTTTATAGTTGATGGCTTTACTGTTAAAAAATTCATCCTTGCACTAATAAATATTTTTGAAAACAGTTTAAAACATTCAGGACTGAATAGTGAATTACAGATAAACGTTAATGCTTATCTGTCCAACTCAAACATTTGCATTGATATCGTCAATAATTTATCTGAAGATGTCAACCTTGGTCTTACTGGAAGTAAAATTAAATCGTTGAATGAATTATTATCATCGCCTAACTCTCTAGAGTTAATGCGGGAAGAAGGCGGGACGGGGTTGGCTAAAGCCAGTAACTATATGAAGCAAGCCAATCGAGGTTACAGTCTAAATGTTTTTTGCGAACATCAGAAGTTTGTAACGAGGCTATTAAAAAATGATTAAACTACTAATAGTTGAAGATAATTCACATAAGCGTGAGAAAGTTATTGATTATATCCTTGAACTTTTACCAGATGCTATTATAGACCAAGCACATTCGTTTAGCTCAGGAAGTAAATTAGCGATAGATAATAATTATGACACAATAATACTTGATATCAGCTTACCTACATATGACAAAACCGAAAATGACACCGGGGGTAGGAATAGAGCATTTGGTGGCCATGAAATTGCCAGAAAGATAATAAGAAGAAAACTCAGAACAAACATCATATTTATTACACAATTCGATTCTTTTAGTGATCAAGATAGATCGCATTCTATAGATTCATTAGAGGAACTATTAAAAAATGATTGCGGAAATAATTTTATCGGCCTCGTCCGCTACGATAGTTCAAAATATTCATGGAAGGAAACGTTAAGCGAATTTTTGGGAATTAAGTCATGAGAGTAATCATAGTAGATGATGATAAAGTCCGCAGTGAGAGTATAAAAAATTGGCTTGTTGCAGTAGGTATTACCTCAAGTGATTTTGTCACTATTGTATCTTGCACAAGCATGGCTCGAACTTCAATAAAGAATTTTTTCTACGATATTTTAATTTTAGATGTAGTGTTACCTAAAAGAGATGATGACAAATCTAAATGGATCAATGGCATTGATCTTTTGAGCTACATTAATACATCTCCGCTTGCCAAAAAACCTAGCAAAATAATAGGAATGACCGCCTACTCCGATGATATACAAAATTTCAAAGCTGAGTTTGAACGTTATTGCTTCACGGTTGTTGAAGTGGTTAAAGACAATGAGGAATGGAAACCAAAATTCCTTAATGTTTTCAATTATCAGTCATCATCAAAACTTGCCAGTTTAGATGACGAAAAACCGATCATTGCTATGACAGTACACGGTATTAGAACTTTCGGGAATTGGCAGGAGAAGTTAAGAACACTGATTCAAAACAGAGCATCATATATCGATTTTCAAACGTATAAATATGGCTATTTTGCAGGTGTCAACTTCTTCATACCCTTCATTAGAAATACTCAAATAAAAAGATTAAAAGCAAAACTTACAGACTCATTCAAAATAAATCACAATAAGCATTTCGTTTTTTTCGCTCATAGCTTTGGGACATACATAGTAGCAAGGGCTATCAATGAAATAATAGAAAATGGAGATATTGTACCACAATTAACATTGGTACTTGCAGGTAGTGTTCTTCCATCAAACTATGATTTAAATACCATACTTGACCACAATAAAAATAATGTCATTGTAAATGATTGTGGTAATAGTGATTATGTCCTATGGCTTAGTGAGGCACTTGTACCATCCACAGGCATGGCTGGTAGAACCGGCTTTTATGGTGTAAGCAATAGTAGGTTTGTTAATAGATATCATCCAGGGGGCCATAGTCATTACTTTGAAGTTGATGGCTTCATGGAAAAATATTGGCTCCCTATACTTTGGAATGATACAGTGATAGGCAACACTGATATTAGACCATTTTCATTTTTTGAGCATGGGATACTTGAGCAATTGGTTGTTCTTTCGCGAAAATTAAAACCCCTTTACCCATTAATATTCGCATGCTTACTATACTTTGCTTTCAGATAATTTACAGCAGTGCATTACACTCTTAACTTTAAATATTTTATGCTCATCAACAGTCCCTCTTTCCAATTGATAGCATGAGGGATTGTTTATTTTTACTTTATTTTCTGTCAACATAAACATTTCTATTTCAGAACCTATCATTTCGACATATTAAACATTAACAACATTTACTTTTACAATCACGTTTAGAATCAGTTGTTGTCGAGCATAGTATTTCCCGGTTTTTATTATTTTAAAATCGACCAACTTATAAACCTTTATTTAATGATTCCTTTTTAGGCCCGTGAAAAAATCACTTTAAATGTATGTTATTACAATTCAAATAATTACAACCTAAAACACAGAGACGCCAGCCCACCAAAATTCTCCGTCGTAATTACCAGAGTCATCCGATGAAGTCCTAAGAGCCCGCACGGCGCAAGCCCTGCGGGCTTTTTTGTGCCTTGAATTTGTCCCGCGAAGTCCGAAGAGAACTCATTAAATCCGAACCTTTTAGGCACCTCATAAAGCTTTATTGTTTTTGAGGTGCCTAAAACTATGGAAACCCGGCAATACCAAGACAAACCAAACCTCTCTCAGTTAAAGAAATCGAATCTGCCAAATCCAAAGAAGCGGGCTACGTTCTCTATGATGGTGGTGATGGTGTAAATATCGCATACAGGCAGGTCACGTTTTTAGATAGCGGACCTTACTCTTGACACCTGAACCTGGCTTTAGCATGGGATTGTAGTAACTAAACTGCGACAGCCAATCCTGGGATTTAGATCGCTGGTACTTTACTCCGACCGTGTAAGCGACCGGAGTACAGGTTTAAACCCTGTTAGAATACGCTTTCAGCATCGCGAGAACCGCACAACGAGCCGCATCATCTGCGATATTCTCAGGCAGAGCATCAGCTCGCAGATTGATATAAGCGTCAACAGCCATTCTGATGGCCATGCTGACGGAGTCACGATCGTGCGTTGCCAGCGTGGAAGTCAGTAGACCATCAGGATCAATGCCGTGGAATTCAATGCGGCGAACCCCACGTTGCGGAAGATTGGCACGACGGTACAGCATTGGCCCCAGCACCTGCTCGCGGAAGAATGACAGCATCCCCATCGCTTCGAAGAGTTCGCCCCTTCCCAACTTAACCACTGCATAATGCAGCCAGATCCAGGCTCGGGACTCAAACCACTCCGGCGTCATATCAGGCCAGTGAGCACTAAATTTTGCCAGTTGTCGCTGCAGAGCAGTGTTATCACGGGTAAATAACACTGCTGGCTCCTCAACGCGTTGAGTGAGCATTTCCAGAGTGACGAATTTCAGATCGACATGAAGTAGTTCTGGGCCATACAGGCATATTAGCAGGCGAGGCTCTCCGACATGTTCCCCGGTAAAAGCATGGAGCAGATGGCCTAATGTTCCGGCAAGCTCCCTACGCTGCGTCATGATTTCGTCATAGTGTAGAGTGTCTACGACAACGACAAAATCGAGATCGGAGTATTTATCAAACCCACCATGAACAATTGAGCCACCAGCGAGAAGGGAGTGAATTCGCGAATCAGACTGAAATTTAAGTTTGAGTTGCTCTGCAAAACTTCTGTGTAAATCGGGTAATGTACTCAGCATACTTTTTCCTGTTCACAAAAAATACAAAGCATTTCAGAATATCGAGTTGTTTATATTCAGGCCAGATATTTTTGCAGGAACAGTGATGTCCGCAGCAGGTTATCCCGACGAGAAATATTGTCCTATGAGTCTGGCGCTACTTCTGGCAATCGTTTATTCCGGTATCTGACATACACTGTAGTGTCAGATACGCATTGTGAAGTGATAACTCTTCGCACTTCACTTGCTATGTACTTAATATTTTAATAAAAATAACTTATTGAACAGTATGACCCGTAAAACAAAAAAGAATTTTAAGCTCTATTCAAAACGCAGCTGGAGCTTAGTTCCAGTAACTAAGGGAACTCCGAATTGCCGGTTTCGTTTCAGAAATCATATAGAGTTCACTTAGCAAAAAAACAGACCATAAGTATCATTAGGAACCTATCTATTAGTAATGATGAGGTGCTGAATGGGATTCACATACCCTGCTGTCGCTGGAGCACTGCAGAATGATCAGAGAGCCTTTTCTGCTGCTCTGGCCTCGCTGCAAGGAACGGCATCAAACTTTGCCGCGCATTGTATTCAGGACTCCCGTGTTAGAGTGCAATATCTACGTGATATTCAAAACATGTCCGCCGAGTTTGTTCAATCAGTTGGAAGTGGGAAAATGTCTCCCAGAGAAGCCGCCACATTAGCCTCTCAGATGCGCAACGAAATTCTGGATCTTTCACGGCTAAGAAACAGCCCTGTCGGTAGAGCCTACGCGAAAAAGTTAAAACCATCGGGGCGTACGATGGCTGACCTAACTGAACATTATGCTACGAAGATGTTTCAGCAACCTTTCGAGTCTCTATCGGAAAGACAGCAGGCCACAATCTTTAAAGAAATGATCCACTCGGCTGGACGTGACAGGGGCGCAGTATCGGGCATCGCTAAAACCTTGGGTATGGCCGGTAAGCGTGTCCTCTTTGTCTCTTTAGCTGTCGCCGCTTACGAAATCTATCAAGCGGAAGATAAAACCACCGAAACGATGCATCAAGGTGCTATAGCCGCTGCTGGTGTTGCCGGAGGATGGGGAGTCGGAGCTGCAGTGGTCGCAACAGGTGTTTGTGCGGCAACTGCGCCTGTTTGTATTGGTGTTGCTGCATTAGTGGGCGGAATTCTCGCATCGGTCGGAACAGACCTTCTGTTTGGAACCTTATATGTTTCACCACAGGGGAGAAACTAATATGCAACTAACAGAAGCTCAACTGATGACCCGCGTTCCTGTCTGGCACGCATTATCGGAGCTGTTTACCGGACGCGAACTCCAGGACTACGACTACCGATGGATGGCGCAGAAGTTAAAGGAGTCTGGTTTAAGTCGGGAAGAGATCTTTGTGATTCTGGATGAGGAGGTTGCCCCTGCCCTCCAGTCAAATCTTCTCTACAACCCAACGCCGGTGATGGACGGTTGGTCAGAGGAAGATATTAAACAGCTCGTTACAGAGTATGTATATAAGAAGCCGACAATTATCGAGCGCATTATTCCAACCCGCTTACTGCTGAAACAGCGACGTAAACATATTCAGGATGAACTCACCAAGCTTTTCGATGAGCTGGATAAATGCTTCTGAAAGGGTTTTAAGCGAAGCGATTGGCATACGTTTAGGTTTACACCCAAAAGCGAGGCTCATGCAGTACAGGAAATAAGACGTTGTGAAATTAGAGATGCCGTGAATATATTCACTTTCACCTGATAAACAGACACTCCCTCACGGAAGTGTCCGTTTTGTCTTTCAAACGTCAGCTGCGGGTTACGCGCCTACCGGCACATCGTGCGCGGTGTTTTTCAGCGCCGGTCCGGTGTACTTCTCGATCTGCAACTGCGACATCTGGCCACAGTTCCCCTGCGCCAGGCTGGAGGAGCCCACGTCAAAGGTCAGACAGTTGACGTTACCGTTTTTACACAGCGATCCCGGCTGTGACGGGTCGGCCGGATCAAACCATGCCCCTTCGCTGATGCGCACCACACCTTCGCGAACGTTATCGGTAATCACCGCTCCGACCAGGATCTGCCCGCGATCGTTAAAGGCGCGAACCAGATCGCCTTCACTGATGCCGCGCGCGCTCGCATCTTTCGGATGGATCCAGATGGCTTCGCGATCGGCTACCGCGTATTTCTTGCGCAGCGGCGTATTATCGAGCTGCGAATGCAGACGGTTAATCGGGTGACCGGTATTAAGCGACAGCGGATATTTCTCGGCTTCCGGCCCGCGATACCACTCGTGCGGCGGCATCCAGGTTGGAATCGCTTTGCAGTCCTCGTAGCCCATTTTAGCGATGGCGTCAGAGTAGATCTCGATTTTCCCTGACGGCGTCCCCAGCGGGTTGAGCAGCGGGTTCTCGCGGAAATCGGCGAAACGCACCCACTGGGTGTTCTCTTGCGGGATCGGGAAGCGAATGTAGTTGTTGGAAGCCCAGAACATATCAAACGGCGGCAGCGCCACGCGGGCGTTGCGCGCCTGGGCTTTCATCTCGTCATACATGCCCTTCAACCACAGCATCTCATCTTTGCCTTCGGTAAAGGCCTCGTGCACCCCAAGGATCTCGGAAATCCCCGCAAAGACATCAAAGTCGTTTTTCGCTTCGTTCTGCGGCGGTACGCACTGGCGCAGCGGGAAGACATAAAGCTGCGAATAGTCGCCGCCCATGTCCATGTCGTTGCGCTCGTAGGTGGTGGTCACCGGCAGTACGATGTCCGCGTGTTTCGCCGTCGCCGTCCAGTACGGTTCGTTCACCACCACGGTTTCCGGATGCTGCCAGGCTTTCACCAGGTTGTTGGTATCCTGATGCTGGTGGAAGGTGTTACCGCCCGCCACGTACACCATTTTAATATCCGGATAGGTGACTTTCGTGCCGTTATAGTCGATGGTCTTGCCTGGGTTCGCCAGCGCATCGGCGATGCGCGCCACCGGGAACGGCGTAATATCTTTCGCCGCCGGCGACGTTGGGCTACCGGCGGAGATCCCCGCCAGAATACCGCCGCGCGCGGTTGGGCTACCGCCGGAAGAGTAGTGATAGCTAAAGCCGAAACCGCCGCCGGGCAGGCCAATCTGCCCCAGCATCGCCGCCAGCGTCACCATCATCCAGTGGGCCTGTTCGCCATGATGCTGACGCTGAATGCCCCAGCCGCCCATGATCATGGTGCGATGCTTCGCCATATCTCGCGCCAGCTGCTTGATGGTCTCAGCATCAACGCCGCTGATATCCGCAGCCCAGTTGGCATCTTTGACGACGCCATCTTCTTTACCGTTCAGGTAGGCTTCAAATTTATCGAACCCTACGGTGTAGGTTTTCAGGAAATCTGGGTTATGCAGATTTTCTGCCAGCAGCGTATGGGCCACCCCCGCCATCAGCGCGCAGTCGGTGTAGCTGCGCGGGGCGATCCACTCGGCGCCTAACTCACGCGCGCTGTCGCTGCGCACCGGGTCGATACAGATCATCCGGGTGCCCTTTTTCTTCAGCGCTTCAAAACCCGTCTGGCCGACGTGATCCGGCAGGTTCCAGCTGTTTTTCAGCGTGATCATGGGGTTACAACCGATCATCACCACCAGCTCGCTGTTATCAATCACGTTTGGCCACGCGGTCTGCTGTTCGTAAACTTCAACAGAGCCGACCACGTGCGGCATAATCACCTGCGCCGCGCCGGTGGAGTAGTCGCCGGAATAGCCGACAAAGCCGCCCGCCAGGTTCATCATGCGCTGCAGCAGCGTTCTCGGGTTGTGGAACATCCCGACGCTTTTCCAGCCGTAAGAACCGGCATAAATAGATGATGGGCCATGCTCTTTTTGCAGACGGCTGATTTCACTCGCCACCAGATGCAGGGCTTTATCCCAGCTGACGCGGACCCACTCATCGCGGCCGCGCAGCTCTGGCTTACTGTTTTTCGCTCCGCCTTCTAACCAGCTTTTACGCACCATCGGATATTTAATCCGGTTTTCGGCGTGAACCTGATACGGCGCCATGGTAATCAGTTCGTTGGGATACGGATCGTCTTTGATCGGGCGAACGTCAACCATTTTGCCGTCGCGGACGATGGCTTCAAACGCGCCCCAGTGGGCGCCGGTGAGAATCCCGCTTTCCGCCTGGCGCAATGCGATAAACTGCGGCATCGCCTGGCTGATGGCCTCCGCCAGCGCCGAACGCGGCCACAGCCCCGCCAGCAGCGGCGCCGCCATCAGGGCGCTGGCGCCAGCCAGAAAACGGCGACGCGTCAGATTCATACCGGGTTCCTGGCTCTGATCCGCCATGTCATAATCGTTATTCTTTTTCATCATGGCTCCTTATTGTTTGTCCTGATTGGCCGCTGCTGGCATGTCGCTCGCATGTTTTTGTACGTACTGGGTCAGGAGACGAACCTGTTCCTGAGTCAGTGAAGTACGGCCGGACATACCTTTAACCACCCCAATCCACTGGTTGGCGTTAAAGCGATTCAACTCGGTCAGGCCATGACAGCCGGTACAGTTGTTAGCCATTAATTCAGAAGCGTAACTCCAGATTTTTTGCTGATCGCCAATCAGATTTTTCGCCGGCAGCCAGACCTGCAGATCGACTTCATGCCAGACCTGTTTGGTCTCTTCATCGGTAACGGAGCCAGACACTTTTAACGCTTTGCGAGCTTCTTCGCCCAGCAGCGCGCTCATAATGCGTTTGCCGCGCGCGGCGTAGAAGGCTTCGGTGACGCCATCCTGTTGCCAGCCATGAACATCCGCCAGCACCATGTCGCCTTCACGTTTCACCACTTTCACTTCAGTGGAGGCCATCAGGTTACCGTCGTTATGGTCGCCCGCTTTCTCGCTCAGCCAGAACGGCTGGGTCTGAATGGTGTAAAGGGTGGTCGCGGTCGCCGGGGTTTTCGCCGCCGCGTTAGCGAGCTCGCTGGCCCCTGCCGCCGCCAGGCCGCTCATGTTCGGCAGAATATGCGCCACGCCTTTATGGCAGTCGATGCAGGTTTCGCCTTCTTTGATCGCGACCGGGTGCTGCTTACGGGCTTCAGGGGTTTGCGCCAGAATATCCATCGCTTTATAGTCGTGGCAGGAACGGCAGGTCGCCGAATCGCTCTTCTTCAACCCATCCCAGACGCTCTGGGCCATCGCCAGTTTATGCGCCTCGTATTTTTCCGGGGTGTCGATTTTGCCGGTCATTTCACCCCAGACATCTTTCAGGGCGCCAATTTTGGTCAGCATATAATCGATCGGCTGATGAGGAACGTGGCAATCGGCGCACTCGGCGCGAATACCTTTATCGTTCTGAAAATGCACGCTGCCCTGATATTCCGCCAGAGGCTGCTGCATGGTATGACATGACACACAAAATTCGGTATCGCTGGTTTTATGCATAATAGTCGCGGTACCAGCCAGCAATACCACGCCAATAATGATCCCAACCAGCAAGGCGATAAATATAATTTTTCGCCTACCAGAGCGTTCCAGTGAAAGTTTACTCATCTTATTATTTAACCCTTTTCCTAAATGAAAGACGCAAAAGTCCCTGCCAGATGGCAATCGTTATATAAATAAATCTATAACGATTGCACTCACCTTCTAATCCAACTGTATTTATGGAGATTTTCGGAGCCAGGATAATCAGCCGGGGGTGATTATCCTGTGATTTCAGAGCGATAACCCATTGCAAATCCAATATGCCTTCGAGCAATACTCACGTTATTTTAATTATTTCAGTGTAGCGGCTTGTTCTTTTTTCGCGCGGTCAATACTACGAATGATAATTTCTCGCTGAACATCATCCGCCGGTAACAGTTGCAGCATCAGCTGCCACGCCGCGATCGCTTTGTCATACTGCTGGTGCTCAAAGGCGTTAAACGCCGCCAGGCTAAGCACCCGTACATCGTTATGGTTATTCTTCAGCAACGTATCGAGCAGTTGCTGGGCTTCACGGCTATCGTTGGGATCCGTAGAGTGAAGTAACGCTTCGGTATATCCCAGTTGCGCATCGGCGTTGCCTGGCGCCAGCTGTCGCGCCTTATCAAACGCCTGTAACGCGGCTCCTGGATTATTGAGCACCAGCTGCAGCCTGCCGAGCATCGTCCAGCTCAGCTGGTCGGCCGGGTATTGCTGCAGGCGGGTGCGTAGCCCCAGCGCCAGTCGAAACAGCTCTTCTTCCGACAACGGTTTGCCCTGTGGATCCATCACCCGCTGCATCAGCTGCGGCGTTTGCTGGACGACTTGCTGCCACTCAACCACGCGAGTCATGTAACTCGTTCGGATAAAAACCCCTACGCATAAAGAGGTTAGTATAATAACCCCAAGAATATACACCCAATAACTACTATTTTTGTGATTCGTTTCGGCAGATTCGGGCAAATCTTCCAATAAATTCAAGCGTAAATCGTCAACCAGCTGCTGTTGCTGCGCCGCGTTCACCGCTGAAATGTCCTCATCAAGCTCCTGCAGGCGCGCCCGATAAATCATATGGTTCATGGTATTGCGGTCAACGCGCTGCCTGCCGCTCCACGGAATAAACAGCAGCGCCGCGGTTCCCAGCAGTAACACCAACATGATGAGCAAAGCGACAATCATTTCAGGGTCCTTTTATTGTCATCAAGCAGCGCCTTTAAGCGTTCCTGTTCCTGCGCGCTCAGTTCGCTGACGCGTTCAGCCCGTGAGCGACGGCTTAAACGGAAAATCACCAGCGCGCCGCCCACAACAAAACAAGCCGGCAGCAGCCAGAGGATAATCGTCGCGGGGGTCACCGGCGGTTCGTAGGTCACGAAGTTGCCGTAGCGCGCCACCATGTAATCGGTGATTTGCTGATTGCTTTGTCCCTGCTCCATCAATTGCCAGACCTTTTTGCGCATGTCGGCGGCAATCATCGAGTTCGAATCGGCAATACTGTTGTTCTGGCATTTCGGGCAGCGCAGCTGTTCGGTCAACTGGCGGAACTGCTGCTCCTGAGCCTCATCTTTAAATGGATAGGTATCAATCGCCGCCAGCGCCTGAAACGAGAGCAGCGCCGTCAGTAAAGTGATGAGAAGATATTTCACGCGCCCCCCTGCTGGCTGTATTTATTCCACAGCGGCAGAATCTCCTGCTGCCAGACCCGCTCGTTCACATCGCCGGCATGGCGGTAGCGGATAATGCCTTTGCCGTCGATGAGGAAAGTTTCCGGCGCGCCATACACGCCAAGATCCAGCCCCAGCATACCGTCGCCGTCAAACACCCCCAGCGCATACGGGTTGCCCAATTCGTGCAGCCAGTTCACCGCTTTCTGGCGATCGTCTTTATAGTTGATGCCAACGATGCGAATGCCCTGCGCCGCCAGGGAGCGCAAATACTGATGCTCCGCCCGGCAGGTGGGGCACCAGGTGGCCCAGACGTTAATCAGCACCGGTTTACCATTGATAATGTTAGAGGGATCCAGCATGACATCCGGTTTTTCCAGCGACGCCAGGCGGAAATCCGGCAGAGGCTTACCCACCAGCGCTGATTCAAGCACGGTAGGATCGTCGCCGTCGCTATTGCGCATCAGTTGCCACATCAGCGCTGCCGCCAGAATCAGGAAGATAGCCAGCGGTAAATATAAGACTTTGCGGTTCATCACGCGTTCTCCGGCAGTGATTTACGTAAGCGGTAACGTGGGTCCAGAATGCACAGCACGCCGCCAAACGCCATTAACATCCCGCCGAACCAGATCCAGCGAACAAAAGGTTTATAGTACAAGCGCACCGCCCAGCTACCGTCGGCCAGCTCTTCACCCAGCGCGGCGTACAGGTCGCGCGCCAGCCCGCCGTCGATGGCGGCTTCGGTCATCTCCATCCGGCTGCTGCTGTAAATGCGTTTCTCCGCCCGCAGCGTACTCACGTGACGGCCATTCTGCGAAACTTCGATCACCCCTTCACCGCCAAAGTAGTTCGGCCCGGTGATATCCCGCACGTCACGGAACACAAAGTGATACTGGTGGATATCGACGCTATCGCCCGGCTTCATTCTCACGTCGCGTTCGATGCTGTAATTCTGACTGAAGGCGATGCCAATGACGGTGACCACCAGCCCTACGTGACCGGCGACCATTCCCCAGTGGCTGCGTCCGAGGCGGGTCAGCCCGCGCCAGAAGGGGTGGCGGTCGGTGGCGCGCTCCACCACTTCCATCACGGTAAGCACAAATGCCCACAGCGACATCAGCAGGCCAACCACGGTCATGGCTTTAATACGATCCTGCATCAGCCATGGCAGTACAACAGCCAGCACGATAGAGACCAACGCGGCAATCAGCAGCCGCTTACGCAGCTTGTGGAATTCATCGCGACGCCAGCGCACCAGCGGCCCGATACCAAGCAGCAGCGAGAACGGGATCATCAGCGCAATAAAGAGGGAATTAAAGAACGGCTCGCCAATAGAAATGCTGCCTAACCCCAGTAGCTTGTGTATCAGCGGCAGCAGCGTCCCCAGCAGTACCACCAGCATGGCGGCAATCAGCAGCACATTGTTGCCCAGCAGTAGCGACTCGCGCGACCACAGTTCGTGACGCACCCGGGAACGGACCTTGCCGCCTTTGATGGCGAATAACAGCAGCGAACCGCCGATAGTGATCACCAACAGCGCCAGAATAAACATGCCGCGCGTGGGATCGGAAGCGAAGGAGTGTACGGAAATCAGTACCCCGGAACGCACCAGGAAGGTGCCCAGCAGGCACAGCGAGAACGCCAGAATCGCCAGCAGCACGGTCCAGGATTTAAAGCTGCCGCGCTTTTCAGTGACCGACAGCGAGTGAATCAGCGCCGTTCCCGCCAGCCACGGCATCAGAGAGGCGTTTTCTACCGGATCCCAGAACCACCACCCGCCCCAGCCGAGCTCATAATAGGCCCATGCGGACCCCAGCACGATACCGACCGTCAGAAAGCTCCACGCCGCCAGCGTCCACGGGCGCGACCAGCGCGCCCACGCGCTATCAAGGCGCCCGGTCATCAGCGACGCAATGGCGAAAGCAAAGGCCACGGAGAAGCCCACATAGCCCATGTACAGCATCGGCGGGTGGAAGATCAGCCCGATATCCTGCAGCATAGGGTTCAGATCGCGCCCCTCGATGGGGAAATCAGGTAGCGTACGCACGAATGGATTTGAGGTCAGCAGGATAAACGCCAGGAAGCAGAAGGAGATCATCCCCATTACCGCCAGCACCCGTGACGAGGCCTCCAGCGGAATATTACGGCTCAGGGCCGCGACCGCGCAGGTCCAGCCGCTCATCAGCAATACCCACAGCAGCAACGATCCCTCGTGGGCCCCCCAGGTCGCCGCTACGCGATACCACACCGGCAGCAGCGTATTCGAGTTACTGACGACATACAGAACGGTGAAGTCATTCACCACAAAGGCGTACACCAGAATGAGAAACGCCCCGAGGATGGCGGCAAACATCGCTACCGACAGCGGCTTCGCCAGCGCCATCATCCGCGCATCCTGCCGCATCGCGCCCCAGGAGGGAAATAGCGCCAGCAGGCAGGAAATGCCCAGCGCCAGGCACAGCAGGAAGAGGCCGATTTCAGGGATCATTGCGCGGCTCCCTGCGGTTTCTCAGCCGGATGATGATTCTCTTCCATCGCTTCTTTCACTTCCGGAGGGGTGTAATTTTCATCGTGTTTCGCCAGCACTTCTTTCGCGCGGATATGCGTCCCGTCCTGCAGCGTCCCCTGGGCTACGACCCCTTGCCCCTCGCGGAACAACGCCGGCAGGATCCCGGTATAGCTCACCTCGACGACGCCGCGGGCATCATAGAGTTTGAAGGTCACATCGAGGGTTTTATCGTCACGCTTCACGCTGCCGGGCATCACCATGCCGCCGATACGTAGACGCTGCCCCGGCTCTGGCTTCTGGCCATTTTCCCGTTTGCCGTATATCACTTCGCCCGGTGTATAGAAGAGATCGATATTGGAGCTTAATGCATACATCACCAGACCAACGGTCAGCGCCAGCCCCCCAATCACTCCGCAGGCGAGCCAGAGACGTACTTTACGCCGAGGATTCACAACGCATCTCCCTTCATTGAGCTTTGCTTACGCGCCGCCGATACCCGGCGCTCGCGCGCCATCTGCCGACGTATATCCGCCAGTAGCGCCCGGCGCTGCCAGCGGGTATGGATGAACAAAATCAGCAGCGCGATGACCGTCACTGCAACCGCCAGCCAGACATAAAAGGCGTAGCCGCCCATCTGCCAGAAATCGCTCCAGGAGTGAAAAGCGCGGGTCATGAGTTCTCCTCGCGCTTACTAGCGCCAGCCAGCGCCACGACCCACGGGCGGCGGCGCTCCTGCAACAGAATTAAATTACGCATACGCATTAATGTCAGAGTAATAAAGAGGAATAAGAAACCGAAAATGGTTAAACGCAACGGCATGCGCATCGACGGATCGATGGTTTTCTGCATATTGGTCGAGCCCTGATGTAGGGTGTTCCACCATTCCACGGAATAATGAATAATCGGCAGGTTGACCACCCCAACCAGCACCAGTATCCCGGCGGCGCGCCCGGCCAGCCGGCGATCGTCAAAAGCGTGATACAGGCCAATCACCCCGACGTATAAAAACAGCAGGATCAGTTCGGATGTCAGACGCGCATCCCAGACCCACCAGGTTCCCCACATCGGTTTTCCCCACGCGGAACCGGTCACCAGCGCAATGAAGGTGTAAACCGCGCCTGGCAGCGCCATCGCCATCACCGCTTTATCCGCCATTTTCATCTGCCAGACCAGGCCGACAAAAGCGGTCACGGCCATTGAGCCGTAAATCCCCATCGACCACATCGCCGCCGGGACGTGCAGATACATGATGCGATAGCTTTCACCCTGTTGATAATCTGCCGGGGCGTAGACAAATCCCCAGACGCAGCCCACCATCAGAAACAGCGCGCTGAGGATAGCCATCAGCGGAATGAATCGTCCGCATACGCTATACAGGCGCTCTGGAATGGCGAGTTGATGTAACACTTTCCACATTTTCTTTGCCTCATTGCCCCGAGGGAACGGGAATTATTGCACGCTAATTCTGAGTGCCGCCGCGGTAGCAAACGGACTTAAGGTGGCGCTTCCCGCCAGAAAGGCGCCAAGAATGGCCATATAGCCGTCAACCGGCAACTGCATCTGCGCCGCGCCCACGGCGGCGGTGGCGAAAATCAGTAACGGAATCATCAGCGGCAGCACCAGCAGGCTCAGCAATACGCCGCCGCGCCGCAGGCCGACGGTCAGCCCCACGCCGATGGCGCCAATAAAGCTCAGCGTTGGCGTGCCCATTAACAGCGTCAAGGCCAGCACCTGCCACTCCGCCGTCGAAAGTCCGAATAACATAGCGATCAGCGGGGAGATTATCAGCAGCGGCATCCCGGAGACTACCCAATGCGCGGCGATTTTTGCCAGCACTACCAGCGACAGCGGCACCGGCATCAGCATCAGTTGCTGCAGCGAGCCATCCAGCCAGTCATCGCGAAACAGCCGGTCCATTGCCAGCAGCGAAGAGAGTAACGCGGCCACCCAGACAATGCCCGGCGCAATCTGCCGGAGCAGCTGCGGTTCGGGGCCGATACTGAGGGGGAACAGGGTGATAATAATCAGGAAAAACCACAGCGGGTTGATAATTTCGGCGTAATTGCGAAAGGCGAGGCGCAGGTCGCGCCAGAATATCTGCTTGATCATGCCGCGACCGCCTCATCGTCGCTCAACATAATCGTGCGTAAGGGAACGCAGAGCGGGCGCAGGGGTTGATGGGTGGTCAGGATGACCGCACCGCCCTGGCCGACGTGCTGCTCCAGCCGGGTGGTCAGCGTTTGCACGCCAGCCGCATCGAGCGCGGTGAAGGGTTCATCTAAAATCCAGAACGTCGCGCGGCTGAGCCATAGTCTCGCGAGCGCGACGCGCCGCTGTTGCCCGGCGGAGAGTTGCGCTACCGGAACATCTTCAAAGCCCACCAGCTCAACCTGCGCCAGCGCCTGCCAGCGCGCCTCAATGGTCGCCTCAGGATGGTAAAAGCGCAGATTTTCGTCCGCCGTTAGCGCCCCTTTAACCCCCACCTGATGACCGAGCCATAAGAGCTGCGCATGCCAGCTATCGCGAGTACGCCGCAGCGGTTTGCCCTGCCAGAGAATTTCCCCTTCTTCTGGCGTCGATAACCCGGTTAAGAGGTGTAATAACGAGGTTTTTCCCGCGCCGTTGGGGCCTGAAATTTGAATAATCTCGCCGGGCTGTACCGCAAACGATAAGTGGGTAAAAAGGATTCGTTCATCCCGCAGGCAGGCGATATTTTTTATTTCCAGCATCAGAAAGCAGGTCCAGTCCGGGCGTCAGCGCATTCAAGTGCCTTATTATAACGAAAGAAAACAATCTGTTTTGCTGAATGTATTAAAATTTTTATACCGGAACTAAGCGGGTAAAAATGCTAAAAACACTTAATCGAACGTGCCAGTAGCGGTTGCATTTTCACCACTACCGGCATTCCCTTCTTTAGCGATGCAAGCGTAAAGTGCTGGCAATAGAGGATATTGCCGCAATAGCGCAGGCGAAGCCAAACACATAAACGGCAAACTGTGCGCCGCCTGGGCCGGTTAAGCCGTTCAACAGCGCAATGACCATCGCCACCAGCGCCGCACCGATGGACTGCCCTGTCGTCCTGGCCGTTGATAGCACGCCGGAGGCCGTTACCGTGCGATTTGCTGAGACATTGGCAAACATCTCCTTATTGTTTGGCGGCAGGAATAAGCCATACCCCACCCCGCAAACGGCAACGCGCCACAAGAAATCATTCACCGTCGCGGCGTGCGGCAATAGCGCCAACGACCCTAAGCCAAGACAAAAGATAACCACCCCGACGGTAGAAATTTGCGTCGGATTAAAACGGTTTGACAGTCTTCCCGCTACCGGGGCGCAGAAGGCGACAGCTACCGGCCACGGCGTAAAGATAAACGCCGATTCAAGTACTGAATAGTGATAGCTATGTTGCAACACAAACGGTAAGCCGACCAGCGCCATTCCCTGAGCCACGAACATAGAGACGGATGAAAGCACCGCAAAGCTATATTGCCGTGAACGAAATATATCAAGCGGCAATAAGGGGTGCTTTGCTCGCGTCTGGACGATAATAAAGAAGGCAATTAACGCCACTGACGCCGCCGCGCAATAGATAAGCGTCAGGCTCTCCCAGCGGCCAATTTGATCGACTGCCACCACCATCAAGCCCAATGCCGCTGCCGAACTCAGAGCCCCTGCCCAATCAAAGCCCTTCTCCTTTTCGTTATCCGCCCCTAATGAAATCAGGGAGAAAATAATCGCAGCGCCGCCAAGCGGGATATTGATATAGAAAAGCCACGGCCAGGAAAGATACGAAATGATAAGTCCGCCCAACGCCGGACCGATTGCCGTGCCAACCGCAAAGGCCAGCGCATTCAGCCCGAATATCGTTCCTAGCGCGCGAGGTGGAAAAATAACCCGATATAATCCCAGCCCCACGCTTATCATGACCGCATAACTTACCCCTTGTAGTATCCGCATGGTAACCAGTACGCCAAAGGTCGGCGCAAGGCTACAGCCCAGCGAAGAGAGCGTAAATAACACCATTCCCGCCGTGTAAAAACGCTTCTCACCGATTCTGCTGCCCAGCGACGCGCAAATCAGCATCGTCGCTGCGCTGGCTACCTGATAGCCGTTGGTGATCCAGATACCGGACGCCGAATCGACCCGTAACGCACTGGCAATCGAAGGCAAGGCGACATTGACAATGGAACTATCCAGCGCCGCCATTAGCACGCCAATTAATATGGCCGCGGCGGCTAAATAGCGCCTCGGCGCCTCAAAACCTTGATCAAGTGAACAACTACTTACCAGCGACATATCCGCAGGTCCTTATCAAAACAGATCAAATGGTTTTATTGTTATGAGCGTCGCCAGAGGGAAAAACCAGAGAATAAAATCGAGATTATTAGCGAAAAAATCGATGGCCGTTCGTCACCGCGATAATCATCGCTAAATTCGTCAATAATTAAAAATCTGATGACAAAGTAGTCACCAAAATTTATAAATATGCTGGCGGTTAGAAAATAACGCTCATATAAGGTTTAAGATGAAGCTTAATGAACTTCTGGCGTTCGTTACTGTTGTGGAAACGGGGAATATCACCCTGGCGGCAGAACGTCTGAATCGAGTGCAATCCAGTATTTCCCATCGGATACGCAGCCTGGAAAGTAGCCTGGATGCCACGCTATTAGACAGGAAGAACGAGGGGTGCATCCCAACCGAGCAGGGAAAGATATTGTATGAATATGCCCTCAAAATGCTTAACCTGGCGGATGATTGCAAACACAACATTACCCTTTCAAAAAGACGCCGATTAACGATTAAAATCGGCATCATTGAATGTTTGCCGCCCTATGTTATCAGCGCATTGATTGATTCAGGCCATGACTTAGGCTGGGATATTGATGTTTCAATCGGCAATACCAGCAGTTTACTTAATGCTTTCGATAGACACGAATATGATGCGGTCATTATTGGCGCGGGCTTCTCCTCCCCACAGCATACGCGCGCTATGTTGCTCACTAGTGAGTTAGTGATTATCACCGCGAAAGATCATCCAGCCATCACCGCGACCTCCGCTCTGGATGACAATGTCTTTTTATTGAGTAGTAAAAAATGCGCAACTTCAATGCGCAATCTGGATATGTTATTCCGTGAAGGCAACATTACTCCCAGGCGCGTCGTGGAGTGCGGCTCTTACCCGGTGCTGTTCTCAAATATCGCCGATGGCAAAGGGGTCTCGCTGGTGCTGCGTTGCTCAATCAGCGATGAGATCCAGCAAAAAATAAAAATCCATCCATTAACAGGTGAGTTTAATGATTTTGGAATTGAGCTGCTATGCCGCCCTGAGGGCGCCCATTTCGATTTGCAGCAGTTGAACCTCATGGTGGCATCCGTATTTCAGGATCCACGGCTGCGTGAGACTGGCTATTAATTCCGTCCGCCGGGATAATTTGATAGCCGGACGAGCATTTTTTAATCCTGGCGAAACCTGCTGTATCAAAATGCATCCCGGCAACCAGTATCTGTTCAGCGCAGACCTTTTCAAGAAGGCGAATGCGCGTCTCCTGCGCCAAAAGCGGGTCGAAGTCGAAGGCTATCGTGACCTCGGGGTCTAATAACTGAATATGGGGAAAATGCACAATATCCCCCCACACTAATACGCGTTCTATGCTTCCAGAGAGGAGATACCCCGTATGACCTGGCGTATGTCCTTTCAATGCCAGGGCACTGATACCAGCAAACACCTCGCCTTCATCAATCAGCCGTAAACGATGCTGATATTGTTTAAACACGCTGCGCGCGAACATAACATTACCTTTAACGCGTTCACTGGCCGTAACCAAATTACGGTCATCTTCGAGATAACTGAATTCATCTTGAGGTATTATCAATTCAGCACGAGGAAATACCGCGTCTTGCTGCGAATTAATTAAGCCACCGATGTGATCGGGATGCGCATGGGTCAACAGTACGGCGTCAATATCCTCTGGTTTGACGCCAAGTGTAGCCAGATTATTGATCAGTTGGCCTCCCCACCCCATAACGCCGCCAGCGCCGCTATCGATCAGGATATTCATCCCAGCTTGTTGTACCAGAAAGGTGTTTATGTTGACCGCATTCGGTTGTGCTATACGGGCGTTTGCCTGAATGTTTCTGCACTCGTCTTCATCAATTTTGGTTAACAGGCCAAAACCTACCTGCAAATAGCCATCGCTTACGGCAGTAACGCGCATATCGCCGAGGACTTTACTGGGAAAAGTCGTATTCATCGTTTACTCATCAGTATCAGTGTAATCGCCAAAAACAGCCTCCATTATTAGAGGCTCTCACCGCTATGCTCTAACGGATAATTTCGATATCGCCATCGATATTGTTGATTGCCGCTGACCGAAGCCCCCTTCCCCTACCTGCTACACTTACTACTCCATTCGATAAAAAAGGCTCAACCATGAATATTGATTTATCGGGGAAAGTCGCGCTGGTGACGGCAACAAAATATGAGTTCAAAACCTGTTCATATAAATGTAGACTATCCCTGCTAATGCTTTCAATGGGTGCCAATTGATGAAAACAAACATTACTGAAAAAGATTTGGTTGATAACGGTTTTAGTGATAAGAACATATCCCGTCTGAAAGAAATTCTATCCCGACAGGAAAACTCTGATGAATCATTAACGTCATTAATTACTGACCTAAGAAAACGTTTTTACGCGGGAGTCCTCTGTTTAGCTTTACTATTTTCGCTAGCTATTTTCGCACTAATCTTCTATCCCATAGCAGTAAGTTTAAGCTATATACCTGCGATGATTATAGGGATAGCTATCATTTATTACGTTATCCCGTTAGACCTCTCATGGAAGGCCTGGAAATTTGTTAAGGGTTCGAAATGAAAATTATTCAATTTCGACCATTTTGTATTTCATAAATGTTATTCCCTATCTGTAGTCCTTTCCAACCAGCACCTGTACCTTTAATTACAAGGGCTGTACGACTCATGGCCGAGACTTTCCGATAGAAATCAGGTGCGGTATATCGATATAACCGCCAGACGTCCGGTTTTAACGTGAGCTTGAAAAGTCCATAGTATGATGTTGCTAGATCAACGAACTGGTATGCTAAAAGACCGAGCTTGCGATCAAACCCTAGAAATTGTGCTGAATTTTCATAAGCATCTCGCATAAGATTCGAAGGATTATCTGAACCGGAGAGCTTCTGGACACCCTCTGCGACAGACGAAACGCCATTGAGAAATAAAGTTGCTCCCGCAAGCATTCCTATAACGTTACCGGTTGGCAACGATGTGGCAAACACGCCAGTTCCAGCAACCATTTGCAGCCCAGCCACCACCACACCTATTCCATCGATGATATAGCCGGCCACCTTTCTATTCTCTTGATATATTTTAACTGAAGCAGCGACTACAGACTCCCCTGTTCTTAACATGCGGTCCTGTATTTTAAGATTATTTCTTTCTTCAATAAGATTACGAATGTAATGTTGACATTCTTCATTACTAGCGCTTCTTTTGATAAAAAGTAATTGTTGGTGCGCAAAGTTTTTTACTTCCTCCTGAAATCTTATACGTGTAAGAGCATCGCTTAAATGAAAAGCAGACACGGCCACAGCTGTATTCATCAAGCTATTAGCTTCCATTGCGGCCAGAGTAGAAAAATAAGTTGAGAAACGATAATTGCCAATATAAATATCCATTACTAACCCTTAATGCATGTGGCTATTTTATTTAACCTAACATGATTCAGCTGTCTTGTAGAACAAAATTGTAAAGCCAGATAGGACTCCCTCACCTATTTAAATCATCAAATGAATGATTAATGGCGCTTGTAATCATCCCGAGCTATATATTAATAGCGTAAAAGCAGCACATTCAGAAAAAAATTAATATAAATTAATACGCGTCACCGCATTAGTAATATTTAAAAACATTTCATTTTTAGAACATAATGTTAATTCTCTATATTACCACACAACAACCCTCAAACTTCCTTCCCCGCCCCCATCAGCGCAATCCCCTACCTGCTACGCTTACTACTCCATTCCATAAAAAAGGCTCAACCATGAATATTGATTTATCGGGGAAAGTCGCGCTGGTGACGGCATCCACGGCCGGCATCGGTTATGCCATTGCCAAAGGGCTGGCGGCCAGCGGCGCTGAAGTGATAATCAACGGCCGCAGCGAACATAGCGTTAATGCGGCGATGGC
Organism: Klebsiella sp. 141198; assembly: GCF_050600785.1. NCBI lineage: Bacteria > Pseudomonadati > Pseudomonadota > Gammaproteobacteria > Enterobacterales > Enterobacteriaceae > Klebsiella > Klebsiella sp. 141198. The sequence continues at coordinate 766,197 of NZ_JAQIRM010000003.1, read as the reverse complement.
GCGGCTGCAACAGGAGGTGCCGGGATTCAGGCCCTATCCCGCGGTGGCCGATCTCAGTGACGCCGCCGGGGTTAGTCAACTGCTGCAGGCGGTGAATGAAGTCGATATCCTGGTGAATAACGCCGGTATTTACGGCCCGCAGGATTTTTACGCCACCGATGACGCCACCTGGGAAAACTACTGGCAAACCAACGTGATGTCCGGCGTTCGCCTGTCACGCGCGCTGTTGCCCGCCATGGTGCGTAAAGGCTGGGGACGGGTGGTCTTTATCTCCTCCGAATCGGCACGCAATATTCCCGCCGACATGATCCACTACGGCGTAACCAAAACCGCGCAACTATCGCTGGCGCGCGGGCTGGCGAAATACGTCGCCGGCAGCGGCGTCACCGTAAACAGCGTGCTGCCCGGCCCAACGCTTTCTGACGGTTTTGCCGAAATGATGAAAGAGGAAGTCGCCCGCACCGGTAAGCCGCTGGAACAACTGGCGAAAGAGTTTGTTATGGCGCAGCGCCCCGCTTCCGTTATTCAGCGTGCAGCCTCGGTGGACGAGGTGGCCAATATGGTAGTCTACGTCTGTTCGCCGCAGGCATCCGCCACCTCCGGCGCCGCGCTGCGGGTCGATGGCGGCGTAGTCGATGATATTGTCTGAATTGCCCGCTAAGCAGGGGGAGCAAAGCTCCCCTGAGATTGATGACAAACCTCATGCAACCGTTGGACTTACAGATTGCAAGAGACAAATAACAAGGAAAATCAATTTATTGGTTTTCGGCTGATAACCACAAAGAAGGAAAAACCACGCTTTTTCCTTCTTTGTCAGCAGTCTGGGGGGAGTAAAGCTCCCCTTTCTCACCTGCAGTTGCGCTATTTAGCGCTAAATAGCTCAAAAGGTTTAAAACACGCCGCGATGTCGCACAAAGTGAACAGGAAGTCACATTCACGATATTTATCATTACTGTTTTGAATATAAATAGTGGTGTTAATGTCTGTCATCAGAAGCTTACTTTTCTTTCTCGGCGCGGCGGCGGCTTCCGCCATTGCGGTACTGTGTCTATGGGTGGATATCCGGGTGTTTGGCAACGATATTCCGGAGATTTCGCTTACCGAGGTGGTACAGGAGGTCGTGCTGACGATAATCGTGCTGATTCACTTCCTGCTGGCGAAAAAATATGAGCTCCTGCGCTACTGTAATATCCTCGTTGGCGGCTTCTTCCTGGCGATGCTGATCCGCGAACTGGATGCGCTGTTTGATCTTATTACTCACGGTAGCTGGGTGTGGTTCGCGCTGGCAGCGACGATAGCCGCGCTGATCGCTCCGCTGCGCCACGCTCGTCAAACGCTGTCGCAACTGGCGCAATACACCCGCACGCCCTACTACGGCATGATGATAAGCGGCCTGCTGGCGATTCTGGTCTTCTCACGGCTGTTCGGCATGCATGGCTTATGGTATGCCGTACTCGATGAAAATTACGCGCGGGTGGTGAAAAACACCGTTGAAGAGGGTAGCGAATCGTTCGGCTACATGCTTTGTCTGACCGCCTCGATTGGCTACTACTGCTACTTCCGCTATCAGGCGCGGCAGAAAAGCTAATCCACTGCGCCGCCAGAATGTCGCATTCTGGCGGCTGCGCGAATCATGAATTACCCCTGAATTTTCCACTTCCGCTTGAGCACATTTTTATCCTGGCTATCCAGCCACTGGTTCACTTTCTCAAGCAGCGCCGGATTATCCTTATTCATCATATAGACCTTATAGCTGGCGGTGCCGGGGAACGGCTTCTCATTCGCCACGCAGAACACGCCGGGCTCCTTACTCTGGTAGTAATCCCCTTCTATCAGGTCGGTCACCATCATATCGGCCGTTTTTTGCCGCAGCGCCTGCAGATTATCGACATTGTTCTGCACGCGGATGATCTGCGCATGCTTGATGTGCTCATCAACAAAACTTTGGTTGGTGCCGCCGGGGTTCACAATCACCTTCACATTCGGCTGGTCGATTTTTTCAAGGCTGCCGAGCGCTGGCGCGGCGCTGCAGTTCGCCAGGGCGATTTTACCATTGGCCACAACCGGATGGCTCAGGGAGAAATCTTTCGCCCGTGCCGCCGTCTCCGTTACGCCGCCCATAGCGATATCAAACTTATCGGCTTTTAAATCAGTCGATAGCGTTGGCCAGCTGGTGATAATAAACGTCACCTTCACCCCCAGCGTTTTCCCCAGATCGTGCGCCATATCGACGTCGTAGCCGATAAGTTCGCCGGCGCCGTTATGAAACGCCAACGGCGCATAATCCCCCGGCACGCCAACCTTTAACTCGCCGCTTTGTTGAATCGACTGCATATCACGCGCATGGCCCGCCAGTGCGGCCAGGGATAGCGTCAGGGCAAGCACCGCCTTCACTTTCATTTCATGATCCTTTTTTAATCATCAGGTTTTTGGTTATCACTCTGTCTGTCTCTGACGGCAAGCAAAATTATCTCTCTACCGCTCCGGCTTATAACCGCTTTGTTAACCATATGTTTTATTTTTGTGATGCACAACCAGGATTCATTGCACCTTCTTTGTGCAATGAATCGCCAAAATCTACGCTCAAGATCCGACACTTCCCCATTACATTCGCGATATTGCTGGAAACAGCGCTTTCTGGCACAGCTGGCACGCATCGTGCTTTGTTAATTGAGTATCAGAATTCTGTTAAATGAGAGCGAACTATCATTAAGGGCAGAGATGAACGATAGCAACGGCTTGTTTCACATTATTGAATCCACTTTCAGCCAGCTCACGCCGAGCGAAAAGCGTATTGGCAGTTGGTTGTTAAGCCATCGGGAGCATATCCCGTTTGAGACCGCCGACAGCATTGCGCAGGCCACCGGCACCAGCGGGATAACCGTAGGCCGCTATCTGCGCAAGCTGGGCTATCGCAATCTCGATGACGTGAAGCACAGCCTGAAGGAGCCCGCTTCAACGCCCTACCGCCAATGGGGAGTGATTGACCGGCTTGACTCCTGGTCACAGCAGCAGGCGCAGCCAGATCGCGCCAGCCTGTCGTTGCAGATGGAGCTGGATGCCATTCGCTATGTCTACCAACTGGCGCAGGAACCGATCTTCGCCCGCGTCAGTCAACGCATCGCCGAAGCCGACGCGGTTATCATCATTGGCATTCAGTCGACCCGCGGCATCGCCAACACGTTCTTCAGCCATCTGGAATACCTGCGCCCGCGCGTGACCTACGCCGACGGCAGCTCCGGTAGCTGGCTGGAATCATTGAATTCTGAATACCAGCGCCCCTATGTGGTGCTGACCGATACCCGCGCTTACTCCGTCGCCGCGCGCCAGTTTTGCCGGGTCGCCTGCGAGCGCGGGGTTGCCACCGCGCTGGTCACCGATATCTGGTGCCCATGGGCACGCGACTATCCGGTTGATTTATTACAGGTGAAAACCGATACCGGCCACTTCTGGGATTCACTGGCGCCGATCGGTTGTCTTTTTAATCTGCTGCTCTCCGCGGTGGTGGAACGGCTGGGACCGAGCCTCTCCAGCCGCCTTGCCGCGAACCGCGCGCTGCAGCAGGAATTTGGTCAGTTTGAACGTTAAGGAAATTTTCGATGAGCCATCTTTCCCTGGTGGATATCGCCGCGCGTTTTCCCACGCTGCGTGTCGACCTGAAATACGCCACCGCAGATAATATTACCGGCCAACCGATTTATCGCGAAGCCCGCTGCCTGCTGCACCCCGACGCTGCCGCCGCGCTGGAGAAATCTATCGCCATCGCCGCGCTGGCGGGCTATCGCCTGCTGGTGCTTGACGCCTATCGTCCACAGCGCGCCCAGCAACTGCTGTGGAATGCCTGCCCGAACCAGGATTATGTCGTACCGGCCAATATCGGCTCCAACCACAGCCGCGGCACCGCCATCGACGTAACGCTACTCGATGACCACAACAACCTACTCGACATGGGCACCGCCTTTGACGAAATGGACGATCGCTCGCATCCCTACCACCCGGCGGTAGCGCAGGAGGCCCAGCGCAATCGCCTGTTGCTGAACGCCATTATGTTCGGCGGCGGATTTAAAGGTATTACCACGGAATGGTGGCACTTCGAACTACCGGACGCGGCCGGTTATCCGCTACTCGATGATGTTTTCGCCTGTTTCTCCCCCGCTCAGATTGACGGAGTTTCACCATGAACATGACTCGCCCAGCATCCGTAGGTTTTCGCCCGTTACTGTTAGCCGCCGCGCTCTGCGCCGCTGTCCCCTCCGCCTTTGCCGCGGTGCCGAAAGATATGCTGGTGATAGGCAAAGCCGCCGACCCGCAAACGCTCGACCCGGCCGTCACCATCGATAACAACGACTGGACGGTGACCTACCCGGCCTATCAGCGACTGGTCAAATACAAAACCGATAATGGCAAAGGTTCAACCGATGTCGAAGGCGATCTCGCCGAAAACTGGCAGGCCTCCGACGACGGCAAAACCTGGACCTTCACTCTGCGCAAAGGCGCGCAGTTTGACGACGGCTCGCCGGTGACGGCAGAGGCGGTCAAACTCTCTTTCGAACGGCTAATGCGCATTAAACAGGGGCCATCGGAGGCGTTTCCCAGCGGGCTGAAGGTGGATGCCGTCGATCCGGCCACCGTTCGCTTCACGCTGCCGGAATCTTTCGCGCCGTTCCTGCATACGCTCGCCAATGACGGCGCCTCCATCATTAACCCGGCGGTGCTGAAAGCCAACGCCGCCGATGACGCCCGCGCCTATCTGGCCGAGCACACCGCGGGCTCCGGCGCGTATAGCCTGCAGCGCTGGCAGAAAGGGCAACAGTTGGTGCTGGTGCCCAACCCGCACTTCAGCGGCAACAAGCCGGCCTTTAAGCGCGTCACGGTGAAAATCATCGGCGAAAGCGCCGCCCGTCGTCTGCAGTTGACCAAGGGCGATTTGGATATCGCCGACGCCCTGCCGGTCGATCAGTTTGCGGCGTTGAAGAAAGAGGACAAGGTCGCGGTCTACGACTACCCGGCGCTGCGCGTCACCTACCTGTATCTCAACAACAGCAAAGCGCCGATGAACCAGGCGGATCTGCGCCGCGCGGTGTCGTGGGCAACGGACTATAAAGGCATGGTCGACGGCATTCTTGGCGGTAACGGTAAGCAGATGCGCGGGCCGATCCCCGATGGCATGTGGGGCTACGACGCCAGCGCCATGCAGTATTCATTAGATCCCGACAAAGCCAAAGCGGCGCTGGATAAGGTGGCGGATAAGCCGAAAACGCTGACGTTCCTCTACTCCGATAACGATCCGAACTGGGAGCCGATTGCGCTCTCCACTCAGGCCAACCTGCAGGCGCTGGGTATCCAGGTCAAGCTGGAGAAACTGGCCAACGCCACCATGCGCGAGCGCGTGGGTAAAGGTGATTACGACATCGCTATCGGTAACTGGAGCCCGGACTTCGCCGACCCCTATATGTTTATGAACTACTGGTTCGAGTCGGACAAAAAAGGGCTGCCGGGAAACCGCGCATTCTACGACAACCCGCAGGTTGATGCGTTATTGAAACAGGCGGTCGCCACCACCGATCAGGCGGCGCGAACCAAAGATTATCAGCAGGCGCAAAAGACCGTCATTGATGACGCCGCCTACGTCTACCTGTTCCAGAAAAACTATCAGGTCGCCATGAACAAAGAGGTGAAAGGCTTCGTTTTCAACCCGATGCTTGAGCAGATTTACAATATCGCCGACATGCACAAGTAGCGGGCCGTCTCTCCATCTTGTCTGGTCGGGCCGTCGCAGGCCCGGCCGAGGAGCGCCATCATGAGTTTCTGGGGTTTAATACGACAGCGCTGTTGGGGGCTGATTTTAGTCGTCGCCGGCGTCTGCGTGATTACGTTTATTATTTCGCACCTGATTCCCGGCGACCCGGCGCGGCTGCTGGCGGGCGATCGCGCCAGCGATGAAATCGTCCGCCATATTCGCCAGCAGCTGGGGCTGGATTTACCGCTATGGCAGCAGTTTGCCCGCTACGTTGACGCCCTGCTCCACGGCGATCTCGGCACCTCGATTCGCACCGGCCGCCCGGTACTGGAAGATTTAAAAACCTTCTTCCCGGCGACGCTGGAGCTGGCCTTTTGCGCGCTGCTGATTGCCCTACTGGTCGGCATCCCGCTCGGCGTGCTGTCGGCGGTTTACCGCAATCGCTGGACCGATCACCTGGTGCGCCTGATGGCGCTGACCGGCATCTCGACTCCGGCATTCTGGCTCGGTCTCGGGGTAATCGTCTTGTTTTACGGCAAGCTCGATTGGCTACCCGGCAGCGGCAGGCTCGATGACTGGTTCGATCCGCCCACCCGTGTCAGCGGTTTTTATCTGCTGGATTCACTGCTGGAAGGCAATATCGAGGTCTTCTTCAATGCCCTGCAGCACCTCATTTTGCCGGCGGCCACCCTTGCCTTCGTTCATCTTGGCATCGTCGCCCGGCAGATCCGCTCGGCGATGCTCGAGCAGCTCAATGAGGATTACATTCGGACCGCGTTAGCCAGCGGCCTGCCGAAATTCACCATTGTGGTGCGCTATGCGCTACCCAACGCGCTGATTCCCTCCATCACCGTACTCGGGCTGGCGCTGGGCGATCTGCTGTACGGCGCGGTGCTCACTGAAACGGTTTTCGCCTGGCCTGGAATGGGCGCTTACGTGGTGTCTTCGATTCAGGCGCTCGATTTCCCCGCCGTGATGGGCTTCGCCATCGTGGTCTCCTTTGCTTACGTACTGGTCAATCTGGTAGTCGACCTGCTCTATTTATGGATCGACCCGCGCATGGGTCGGGGAGAAAGCTAAGTGATGATGACTCAGGAACAACCGCTTCCACGGCCAAAGGCTGAAAAAAGCGGCCACTGGAAGCGTCGTTGGTGGTTGATCCGCCAAAGTCCTCTAACGCTAATTGGCGCGGCGATCATGCTGCTCATGCTGTTTTTAATGATCTTCTCGCCGTGGCTGACGCCGCACGATCCTAACGCTATCAACCTTGCCGCGCGTCTGCAGGCGCCGTCGTTCGATCACTGGTTTGGTACCGACGAGGTCGGCCGCGATCTGTTCAGCCGCGTGCTGATCGGCAGCCAGCAGTCGGTAGCCGCCGGGCTGGCGGTGGTATTGATCGCCGGGATCAGCGGCTCGCTGCTGGGCTGTCTCTCCGGGGTGCTTGGCGGGCGCAGCGACGCGCTGATTATGCGTCTGATGGACATTATGCTGTCGATTCCGTCTCTGGTGCTGACCATGGCGCTGGCGGCGGCGTTAGGTCCGAGCCTTTTCAACGCGATGCTGGCGATCGCCATCGTGCGTATTCCATTTTACGTGCGGCTGGCCCGCGGCCAGACGCTGGTCGTGCGTCAGCATACTTTCGTCGAGGCCTCGGTGACGTTTGGCGCCTCGCGCTGGCATCTGATCAGCTGGCATATTCTGCGTAACGCCCTGCCGCCGCTGGTGGTGCAGGCCTCGCTGGATATCGGCAGCGCGATCCTGATGGCCGCCACGCTCGGTTTTATTGGCCTCGGCGCCCAGCAGCCCACTGCGGAGTGGGGCGCGATGGTCGCTAACGGCCGCAACTACGTGCTCGATCAGTGGTGGTACTGCGCCTTCCCCGGCGCGGCGATCCTGATCACCGCCGTCGGCTTTAACCTGTTTGGCGATGGCATTCAGGATCTGCTGGATCCCAAGGCCGGAGGGCGCAACTAATGGAAAATCGGGTCTTAACTATCGATAACGTTCGCCTGAGTTTCCCGGTCTATCAGGGCCAGGTCAACGTGCTGAATAATATCTCGCTGCACATCGATCGCGGTGAAATCGTCGGCGTGGTGGGCGAGTCGGGTTCCGGTAAATCGGTGACCGCGATGCTGGCGATGCGTCTGCTCCCCGCCGGTAGCTATCAGATTCATAGTGGCGCTATCACCCTGATGGGTCACGATATGCTCAACCTGACGGAAAAAACGCTGCGCGATATTCGCGGCAGTAAGGTCGCGATGATTTTTCAGGAGCCGATGACCGCGCTAAACCCTACCCGACGCATCGGTAAGCAGATGGTAGACGTCATTCGCCAGCACCGTCCCATGTCGATGCGTGAGGCGCGCGCACGCGCCGTCGAACTGCTGGCGGATATGCAAATTGCCGATCCGCAAAGCGTGCTCAAGCGCTATCCCTTCGAACTCTCCGGCGGCATGCGCCAGCGGGTGATGATCGCTATCGCCTTTTCTTGCGAGCCCGACCTGCTGATTGCCGACGAACCAACCACCGCGCTGGACGTCACCGTGCAGCGTCAGGTGCTGCGCCTGTTAAAGCAAAAGGCCCAGGCGACCGGTGCCGCCGTGCTGTTTATCAGCCACGATATGGCGGTGGTCTCTCAGGTGTGCGATCGGCTGTACGTCATGTACGCCGGCGCGGTCATTGAAAGCGGCAACACCGGGGAAGTGCTGCAGCAGCCGCAGCATCCCTACTCTATCGGCCTGTTAAACAGCGCCCCCGATAATGGCGAACCGCGCGCGCCGCTACGTTCTATTCCCGGCACCGTGCCCAATCTGGCGCGTCTTCCTGCCGGCTGCGCCTTCCGCGAACGCTGCTTCGCCGCGGGTGAAGCCTGCGGTATCACCCCCACGCTGCAGGCTCATGGTAGCGCCGCCGATAGACAGGCTGCCTGCTGGTACCCGCAACGGGAGAACGCCCATGTCTGAGACGCTATTAACCCTCAATGATGTGCACCTGACCTTTGCCGCGCAGAAAAACTGGCGCGGGAAAGTCATCGAACGCGTCTATGCGCTAAATGGTCTGGATATGACAGCCAGGCGCGGCGAAACCTTAGGGATCGTTGGCGAATCCGGCTGTGGAAAAAGCACCCTGGCGAAGCTACTGATGGGCATGTTAAAGCCCTCTTCCGGCCACTTCACCCGCGCGCCGGCTCGCGGCGAAAACCAGAGCGGACGCATGCAAATGGTGTTTCAGGATCCGCTCTCATCGCTGGATCCGCGGCTACCGGTCTGGCGCACCATCACCGAACCGGTGTGGATCCAATCGCGCATGCCTGAAAAGGCGCGTCGCGATCTCGCCGAGCAGCTGGCGCTACAGGTGGGGATCCGTAGCGAATATCTCGATCGGCTGCCGCACGCTTTTTCCGGCGGCCAGCGCCAGCGTATCGCCATCGCCCGCGCGCTCTCGTCACAGCCGGAGATAATCGTGCTCGATGAGCCGACTTCGGCGCTGGATATCTCGGTGCAGGCGCAGATCCTTAATCTGCTGGTCGAACTGCAGCAGCGGCAGAATCTCACCTACGTGCTGATTTCGCATAACGTCTCGGTGATACGCCATATGAGCGATCGGGTGGCGGTGATGTATCTCGGGCAAATCGTTGAGATGGGGGAGGCCCGGCAGGTACTGGATAATCCCGCGCATCCTTATACCCGGCTATTGATGGAGTCGGTACCACGCATCGGTTCGCCATTAGGCGAAGGTGTGCGCAATACCGAACTACCGGGTAACCGCCGGCTGCCGACGGGCTGCTACTTTCGGGAACGCTGTCCTTACGCCAGCCAGGGCTGCGAACGGCCGCAGCCGCTGGAGGCACAAGCGAATGGCGCGCAGGTCCGCTGCTGGAAAGCGCAAACAATAAGATGAGACCGGTCGCCGCCCGGTGCTACTGTTATCGGTTTGCAACGGTTTTGTGTACGGAAAACATGTGCTTTGTGTTAATTCAGAGCACATTGCGCTCCCGATATTTCTTCTGCGTTATGGCTCTCATGGCGCAGGGAGCGCACAGACCGTAGGCCGGATAAGGCGAAGCCGCCATCCGGCGCAAAAGCGGCGCCTTATCCGCGGATATTGCCCGGCGGCGCTGCGCTTGCGCGGGCCTACAGATCCAGTGCAATGAGTGGCCCAGTGCCATAGGTAGCCCGGGGAAGGCGGTTACGCCGCCCCCCGGGTCAGCCGTTATAAATGAATCAGAACAGCCCCAACGGCGCGGTGCCGTAGCTCACCAGCAGGTTTTTGGTCTGTTGATAGGCTTCCAGCGCCATTTTGTGGGTTTCTCGCCCGACGCCGGACTGCTTATAGCCGCCAAACGCGGCATGCGCCGGATAAACGTGATAGCAGTTGGTCCACACTCGACCGGCCTTGATGCCACGCCCCATGCGGTACGCCAGGTTGGTATCCCGCGTCCATACCCCAGCCCCTAAACCAAACTGCGTCTGGTTCGCGATAGCCAGCGCCTCCGCCTCGTCCTTAAAGGTAGTCACGCCGATGACCGGGCCAAAGATCTCCTCCTGGAAGCTGCGCATCTCGTTGTGCCCTTTAATCAGCGTCGGCTGAATATAGAAGCCGCTATCCAGCTCGGCGGTAATGCTCGCCCGATCGCCGCCGGTGAGGATCTGCCCGCCTTCATCACGAGCGATCTTGATATACGACAGGATCTTATCGAACTGCTGACGTGACGCCTGAGCGCCGATCATCGTTTCGGTATCAAACGGATCGCCGCGACGGATCTGCATCACTTTCGCCATAACCCGCTCCATAAACGGCTCATAGATCGATTCGTGGATCAACGCGCGCGATGGACAAGTACAAACTTCCCCCTGATTGAAGAAGCCCAGTACCAGCCCTTCCACCGCCTTCTCAATAAACTCCTCCTCGCCATCCATCACGTCGGCGAAATAGATATTCGGTGATTTGCCGCCCAGCTCAACGGTGCAGGGAATAATATTCTCTGCCGCGCAGGCCATAATGTGACGGCCTACTGGCGTCGAACCGGTAAAAGCGATTTTAGCGATCCGCTTGCTCGTCGCCAGCGCTTCGCCGGCCTCTTTGCCAAAGCCCTGCACCACGTTCAACACCCCTGCTGGGAAGAGATCGCCGATGATTTCCATCAGCAAAGTAATACTCAGCGGCGTCTGCTCCGCCGGTTTTAAGACCACGCAGTTGCCTGCCGCCAGCGCGGGCGCCAGTTTCCATGCCGCCATCAGCAGCGGGAAGTTCCACGGAATAATTTGTCCGACCACGCCCAACGGTTCGTGGAAATGATAAGCCACGGTGGTGTCGTCAATTTCGGCGGTACTGCCTTCCTGCGCGCGCAGACAGCCGGCGAAATAGCGGAAATGATCGACCGCCAGCGGCAGGTCGGCGTTCAGGGTTTCGCGGATCGGTTTGCCGTTATCCCAGCTCTCCGCTACCGCCAGATACTCCAGATTCTCCTGAATGCGGTCGGCGACCTGCAGCAGAAGATGAGAACGCTGCTGTACCGAGGTTCGCCCCCAGGCGTCCGCCGCCCGGTGTGCCGCATCAAGGGCCAAATCGATATCTTTGGCGTCGGAACGGGGAAACTGCGCAATGTTGCTCCCATCGACGGGAGAAATATTCATGAAATATTCGCCGCTTAACGGCTCGACGAATTTACCGTCTATGAAGTTGCCGTAGGCCGATTTGAATGAAACCAAAGCGCCCGGTTTGCCAGGATGAACATAACGCATAGCAATCTCCTTCTGTAGGGTTAAGGCGCAGCGGCGTGGTGGTTTTTGCTATTGTCCGCTGCACGCTTTCTCCTGTAGCAGGGGTTATGCCAATTTTGCGTACTTCACATAAAATTCATAACTTCCAAATAATTACATATATCCCTCTGCCGATTCGCGTCCTCTTTGTCGCACAAGATCCCGCTTCTGTGTTGCGAATCGCAACACCAAGAAAACCAAATAGCTACAATATTGCAACACAACCCAGCCGACCACGAGGTGCGCCGTGCAAGGAAATCCGTTCACTATCACCGCCGAGACGCAGTCAAGCGCCCTGCTGAGCGACTCCTGGCAACGCAGCCAGCGCTACGGCCTGCAGCCAACGAGCGACGAGTTTCCGCGCCTGCGCGGCGGCGAACTGGCCGACGTGCTGGAAAGCAACCGCAGCCTGCAACGGCTGGCGCAACCGGTGGCGACGCCGCTGGCGCAACGTGCTGCCGGGCTGCAATCGGTAGTGATTCTTTCCGATGCCAGCGGGCTGGTGCTCCAAACCTTCGGCAATAGCGCGGCAATGAAAAAAGCGCAGAGCTTCGCGCTGGAGCCTGGCAATATCTGGAGCGAAAGCGGTCGCGGCACCAACGCTATCGGTACCGCGCTGGCGATTGATGACAGCTGCGAAGTCGAAGGCCGCCAACACTATTTAACCCGTAATCAGGATTTGTACTGCGCGGCGGTCCCCCTACAGAGCCCCGATGGCCAGATTGCCGGGGCGCTGGATATTTCCGGCCCGGCGCATATCCCGCATCCCCACTCTCTGGCGTGGATTAAAGAGGCGGCCAAACAGATTGAATATCTGTGGGTGAAACAGAGCCTGCATCCGCAGCAGTGGTTAATGAGCCTGCACTCGCGGGTGCAGAAGCTCGATAGCGCCGAAGAACTGCTGCTGGTCTTCTCCGATAACCTGCTGACCGCGGCCAATCGGCTGGCCATTCGCGAACTGGGCCTGCAGTCCGGTCAGATAGGGCAAATGACCTTCCAGCAGTTGTTCCCCCGCCTGACGCAAACGGCGGTTAGCGTGCCGCTGCCGATGACCTTCCAGCAACGTGGCTACTACTACCGCCTGCGTGCGCCAACCTGCACCAGCGTCGCTGTCCCCGCGCAACCAGCGCTTAACCTGCCGTTTTGCCCGTCCGGCGAAGGCGAGAAAATGGTCCGCCTGCTCAATGCCGGTATCGCGCTGTGTATCGAAGGAGAAACCGGCTGCGGTAAAGAGTTCCTCAGCCGCGAACTACATGCACATAGCCGCTGGCGCAGCGGTAAATTCGTCGCCATCAACTGCGCGGCCATCCCCGAATCGCTGATTGAATCGGAGCTTTTCGGTTATCAGGCGGGCGCTTTTACCGGCGCGAATAAAAACGGCTATATCGGCAAAATTCGCGAAGCCGATGGCGGGGTGCTGTTTCTCGATGAAATCGGCGATATGCCGCTGGCTCTGCAAACCCGTCTGCTGCGGGTGCTGCAGGAAAAAGAGGTCATGCCGCTGGGCGGGAATCGCAGCGCGCCGGTGAACTTCGCCTTGATTTGCGCCACCCACCGTCATCTCGCGCAGCGCGTCGCCGAAGGCGCATTTCGCGAAGACCTGCTCTATCGCCTGCGCGAGTATGCTTTTACCATCCCGCCGCTACGCCAATGGCCTGAACTCAAGCAGTTTATTCCAGCGCTGTGGCGCTCGCTTGGCGCGGCAGAACGCCATATTACTCTCTCCGATGCCCTGATTCATCAACTGACATTATGCCGTTGGCCGGGTAACGTGCGTCAGTTGCAAAGCCTGCTCAAAGTTCTGTTGGCGCTGGCGGACGATGGCGAATGCCTGGGCGTCGCGGCGCTGCCGGAGGAGTATCAAAGCGCGCCGCAAACCAGCGTTCCAGGCGGGCTTCAACAACATGATGCAAAGCTGATTGCCGATACGCTGGCCAGCTTTAACGGCAACGTGAGTAAAGCGGCGCAGGCGTTAGGCGTCGCGCGCAGCACGCTGTATCGGCGGGCCGCGCGCGTACAAAGGAAGTGACTACGGCGTAAAGCGCGCCGGCAGCCAGGAGAAGAGACGGCGACTCAGCGCTTCGCACAGGGCCACCAGCGTCTGCCCCAGCCGTTGCCAGACCACTTTCGCCACGCAGACGCCCAGTGCTGAAATCAACGCCGCGCCCAGCATATCCAGCGGGAAATGGACGCCGAGAAAAATACGCGCCCACGCCACCGGCAGCGCCGCCGCCAGCACCAGCAGCCCCATGCCGCGCAGGCGTAATGATAGCAGCGCGAAAGCGGCGCTGAACATCACGGTGCCGTGATCGCTTGGGAAAGAGTTATCCGCCGGGTGGCTTATCCAGGTATGGCCCAGCGGGATCATAAACGGCCGCGGATGGAACCACAGCGTTCCGCAGGCAAACCCAAGCCCCAACGCTATCAAAATCGTCATGGCGCAAAACAGCGCCTGTCGATGTCCCTGACGACCGCCGAGGAACCATAATCCGAGCAATATCGCCGGGACTAAAAGGATAATCCAGCTGGCGGAGAATCGCGCCAGCAGCAATAGGCTGTCCGGCGTACCAGGCCCGGCATTCAGCGCGAGGAAGGCGCTCTGGTTAAACGTTTCTAACAGGTTCATGGCGAGTTCTCGTCACAGTCATCATGCTGTCATTATCGCCAGAATACCTTAAGCCAGGATTAACCTGGCGCTGAAGAATCCTCCTGGTTTTCTCCACCAGCTAACTGCTGCGGCAGCCGCGCCAGCAGTTCATCTACCACTACGCGAATTTTCTGCGGTACCCATGCCGCTTCCGGCCAAACGGCGCTAATCGCAAAACTGCCGCTGACGGACGACGGCAATATTTGCTGAAGTTCTCCCCGCGCTATCTCGTCTGCCGCCAGCCAATCCGGCAGCCAGGCGATTCCCAGTCCGCTTTTCGCCGCCGCGGCGATGGCGGCGAAATCATCCATTGCCAGCCCGGGCTGCGGGCGGAACGCGAGCGCCGCTCCCTGCGCATCGCGCAGATGCCATTTCTGCATCTGCCCGGCGTAGAGATAGCCAATGGTAAGATGCCCGTGTAGTTCTTCCGGCGCCTGCGGCGCTGGCCGATGTCGTAGATATAACGGCGATGCGCAGAGAATCATGCCATGCTGGCCTAAACGCCGGGCCTTAAGAAAGCTGGAGTCGCTCAAGGTGCCGATCCGTATCGCCATATCGAATCCTTCTTCAAACAGATTGACCTGGCGGTCGCTAAACGACAGCTCGAGCTTAAGCTCAGGATAACGTTGGCTAAGAGGAAACAAGATCGGCGCCACGCAGCGCTGGCCAAACAGCACAGGCAGGCTGATTCGCAGTCGCCCTTGTACCTGGGTTTTTCCACGCTGTATTTCATTTTCCGCATCACGCAGGTTATCCAGCGCCCGGCGGGATTGTAGATAAAAAACCTCGCCTTCTTCGGTCAACGCCTGCCGGCGAGTAGTGCGCTGGAACAACGCGACGCCGAGCCGCTGCTCCAGCCGGGAAATCGTCTTGCCGACGGCGGATCGCGTCACGTTTAGCTTCTCTGCGGCTTGCGCAAAGTTACCGCATTCGACGACGGCGACAAATACCGGGATCGCGTTCAAGTCACTGCGCATTGATTGGTTCCTGAGTGGATACAATTATAAAAAATAATGTCACTACTGGAGAAAAAAAGACAGTGTTACCCTGCGGACCATCAACTTTATGAGGAGTCCGTCATGAGTAACGTATTGATTTTAAAATCCAGCATCAACGGCCCGGCGTCGCTAACTAACCAGCTAATAGATGAATATATGCAGATTCGCCGCGAAGCCGGCCATCAGGACTCGGTTGTCGAACACGATCTGACCACCCTCGCCTTGCCGAAACTCGATGGCGCGCTGTTTGCCGCGCTGCGCGGCGCGCAAGATACGCGCCCGGCGATCCAGCAAGGAGTTGCCCTCTCTGATTCACTCATCGCCGAGTTAAAGGCTAGCGATCTGCTAGTGATCGGCGCACCGATGTATAACCTCAACGTGCCAACCGATCTCAAAAACTGGTTCGATCTGGTGGCGCGAGCGCGGGAAACCTTCCGCTATACCGAGACCTGGCCGCAGGGGCTGGTTGAAGGCGTGCGTGCGGTGGTTATTAGTTCGCGCGGCGGCGTCCATGACGGGCAACCCAGCGATGCGGTCACCCCTTACCTGCGCGCGGTGCTGGGATTGATGGGGATTAGCGACGTCGAATTTATCTATGCTGAAGGGATGGATATTCGCCCGCACGGCCGCGACGCGGGCATCGCCCACGCCCGCCAGCATATCGCCAGGGCTGCTCAGTTGGCGTGAGGTCGATTCTTTATGCGGGCTGGTAAAGGGTCATCTTTTACTTTAGAATAATCTAAATTTAGAAAAGACTAAAATAAAATGACCACAGCACAACAACTGCAGGCTAGCGCCGGGGAAGCCGCTGTCCTGCTGAAAGCGATGAGCAATCCCCACCGATTATTGATTCTATGCATGCTCTGCGAAGCCCCGCGTACAACCGCAGGCGAGCTGGCGCAAATCACCGGCCTGAGCCCTTCAGCCACCTCTCAGCACCTCGCGCGAATGCGTGATGAAGGGCTAATCGACTGCGAACGCGATGCGCAGCGCCTGCGCTATTTCATTACCCATCCCGCCGTTCAGCAGGTCATCGCCACGCTGAAAACCATCTACTGCCCGTAAGGAGTCCTTATGAGTATCGCCACCGTTTCAGCCAGCGAAGCCCAGACGCTAATCGCCCAGGGGGCGCGGCTAATTGATATCCGAGCTGCCGACGAATATGCCCGCGAGCATATTCCGGCGGCGACGCTGCTGCCATTAGAGCAACTGACTCACGGCGCAGCGCTCAATATGCAACCGGGCGACATCATCATTTTTCACTGTCAGGCCGGCTCGCGCACGCAAAATAACGCCAGCCTTCTGGCCGCCGCCGCCGCGCCCGCGCAGGTCAAGCTGCTGGCTGGCGGTATTCAGGCATGGCGGGCGGCGGGATTGCCGATAGTCGAAGATAAATCCCAGCCGCTGCCGCTAATGCGCCAGGTGCAAATCGCCGCAGGCGCGCTGATTTTACTGGGAGTAGTGCTGGGATACGCCATCAACAGCGGCTTTTTCTTGCTGAGTGGTTTCGTTGGCGCGGGGCTCACTTTCGCTGGCCTCACCGGTTTCTGCGGCATGGCGCGCCTGCTGGCGGTCATGCCGTGGAACCGACGTTAAAACGCCTGCCAGATGAGTAGCGCAATGCCGCCAAAAAGTAGCCATTTGACGATGTAGTAAACCGTTTTATTCCATTTTTTCAAACGCTTGCCGACAATGCGGATTTGATAAATGTAGCGGAAGCTGCGGTTAATCCCGCCGGTACGGTCGCCGATATCATTCGGCGCGGCGGCGGCGCTCATTAAATTTCGCCCCAGCCAGTGGTTCACCTTCTGCGCCCAGCGGTAACGCATGGGCCGTTCGATATCGCAAAACAGAATCAGCCGGTTCTCACCGCTGGTATTTTCCGCATAGTGAATATAGGTTTCGTCAAATAGCACACCTTCGCCATCGCGCCAGCTATAGCGTTCGCCGTCCACTTCAATAAAACAGCGATCGTCATTCGGCGTCGCCAGCCCAAGATGGAAACGCAGCGACCCGGCATAAGGATCGCGGTGGCGAGGCAAACGGCTACCATCGGGTAACGTGGCGAACATCGCAGCTTTAACCGAAGGAATACCGCGCAGCAGTTCGGTCGTTTTTGGACACAGCTGGCTGGCGGAGGGATGTGCATCTTCATACCATTTCAGGTAAAACCGTTTCCAACCGGTTTTAAAGAATGAGTTAAATCCGGCATCATTATATTTTTCCGCCGCTTTTATTTGCTCCAGTCGCTGCAGGTTAATCCCCTCTTCACGAATAACCAGCCAGTTCTTTTGTAATATCGCAAGCTCCGGAAACGTTTCAGGACGCAGAAACGGGGTGTTCGGCACACGTGAAAAGAGGTACATAAACCCGTTAAGTGGGGCAGTAAAAGTTGAATGGTCGGAAAGCTGACGCCAGAAACGATAGCGAACTTTTCCGCGATAATGGACGTAGAGCACAGCAATTATAATAATCAGTAAAATGATATACTTCATATTCGCTTATCTGACCATGTTCTGTTTTGAATCATTCCGCGCCAACAGTATAAGTTTCCCTCACCGCAGCGCCACAAAAACCATTAACAAAGATAATACATCTACCCATAAATTGTTTTAACAAAAAGCAGCACGACCATTGAATCCGTCAGCATCGTTGAGCTATCGTTTAGGTTCTTAGTTGTTACCCATGCTCAGGAGAAACACCATGTTTGCAACAGGCGATCTGGTACAACCGCGCGTCGGCGGGCCAAAATTGAAGGTAGTGGAAGTGAATGGCGATAGTCTGATCGTTGTTCAGGCAAGTAACGAACAGGGTGAGAAATTTACTCTGAAAGCGGTTGATGTCACGCCTTATACAGAAGAAGGCGATTTCGGCGTCTGCTAAGTAAAACGGTGGGTTTCCCCACCGTTGAAACAAACGTTGTTTAAATCAGGAAGCTCTCAAGCGATTTCCCTTGCGCGACAGCCATAGCGATCGGCTTCGGCATACGTCCCTGACCAGTCCAGGTTTTTTCTGCGCCGGTATGATCGGTATAACGATATTTAGCCGGGCGCGGCTGACGTTTTTTACTGCTTTTCGCCGGGGCCATTTCATGCAGCGCTAATTCATCAGGTGAAATACCATCAGCAACCATTAATTCCAACCAGGTATTAATTTTTTCCTGATATTCCGCCTGCTGCTGTTGCATCTTCTGCTGCTCTTCACGTTTTTCTTCAGTGACGATCCTGAGTTTTTCCAGCATCTCTTCAAGCACGTCAGTGGAGAATTCACGCGCCATAGCACGCAGTGAGCGAATATTATTCAGTTTTTGTAACATAAAAGACATAAAGATCAAAAATCCCAAATCGAAAAAATAAAACAAGAATTACCTAGGCAGTTTAATATATATGTATATATATTTCCAGCCTTTGATTATTCAAATAAATATGAACAGGTTTGCGCCCATAGACTCACTAAAATTTATTGGCGGTTAATATCGAAATAGAACACAAACTCTGACTAGCGCAGATGAATAATGCATAGCGCGACATAATAATATATTTATAGCCACGTCAGTGAGTTATAAAATCAACGCCCATGCAGGGGAACGCCAATGGCTTTGTGGTAATGAATTAAAATTCATATAATCAGAATAAAACACACACTTTGCATGCAGCAGTAAATGCTGGAAAATCGGCATTTATACGGTAAATAACGCCAATAGTGACCACTATCACATAACGCAATCAGGCATCCGCTTTACCAACCCTACTTCTCCTGCCATGCGTACTCGCCACCTGACAAAACAAAATCATATCTAATTGATATTAAACGATATAATCAATTAAAGGAACAAAAGTAGCGCAAGCTGAGAAAAACGCCAGTTCACAGAGTGTTTTATCGACAAAAAGGCGATAAATAAAAATTTATAGCTAGTTGTCACTTACAACACAGAGATATACTCTACACACATCAAAACAGGCAGCCCAAAACCGCTACACCATGCGCACTTTTCGGCGTTATTGACTTCATTTTCGAGGAGCATACCGATGTTCTCTGCTCAATCCCGCTTGCGTCATGCGGTAGCAGACACCTTTGCAATGGTGGTCTACTGCACCGTTGTCAACATGATGATCGAAATTTTCCTCTCCGGAATGACCTTTGAGCAGTCGTTATCTTCACGACTGGTCGCGATCCCGGTCAACATTATTATTGCAGTGCCTTATGGTTTCTATCGCGACTTCGCCATGCGACAGGCGCGCCGGATCAGCACCTCGGGATGGATGAAAAACATTGCTGATGTCGTCGCGTATGTGACTTTCCAGTCACCGGTGTATGTATTGATTCTGTTGTCGGTAGGCGCGGACTGGCATCAAATTGCCGCCGCGGTCAGTTCAAACATTCTGGTATCAATGATGATGGGCGCAGTGTACGGCTACTTTCTCGACTTCTGCCGTCGCCTGTTCCGCGTCAGCCCTTATCAGCAAGCTAAAGCCTGATCCCCCTCTTTCGGCGACTGGTCGCTGCCAGTCGCCTACTTCAAAGCAGCCCGCATTAGACTATTCAGCCGTGAGACATCTGCGGCTGCGCTTCGCCAAACAGCCCATTCAGAAAACGCTCAAGCGCCATCCGCGAACTAAAACCATGTGGAATGCCGTAATGCTGCTGCGCATCCCCCGCCAAATAGAGCGGAAACTGTTCATAATGGTCGCAAGTTTTAATCTCGCTGGCAGGTTCAGCCAGTGAATTACTGAGCTCTTTAAGCGCCGGATGAATAACTAAAGCGGTACGCCCCATGCGCGCTTCGCGGTTCACATATACATAATTATCGCCACGGCGATATCCATACGCTTTTTGTGTCACAACATCCATGGTGAAGCCGGCTTTTTCAAGAACACGCGCCACCTCATCGGGTCTTAAATACATACTGATTCCTCGTTATCTTTTACCGCACATTTACCTTACCTTATTCACGAATAGCAGCGCTTTCAGAAAATTCCATAAACTCCCGCAAAAGCATAATGCAAAATCATGTCCTACACTTAATCACTCGAATGGAACAAAGGGAGAAACCAATGGCTAACCGTGTGAACCGCAACGACATTGATGAAAGCGCCGAGGATATTCATAACGAAGTCAGCCAATTAGCGGATACGCTGGAAGAAGTGCTGAAATCATGGGGTAGCGATGCGAAAGATGAAGCTGAGAACGCGCGTAAAAAAGCGCAGTCGCTGCTGAAAGAGACGCGCGCCCGCCTGAACGGCAATACCCGCCTGCGCCAGGCAGCCTATGATACCGTTGAACGAGCCCGCGATGCCGCCGGCTGCGCCGACAGCTACGTGCGTGATAAACCCTGGCAGAGCGTTGGCGCCGCCGCCGCCGTTGGGGTGTTTATTGGCGTTTTGCTTAATTTGCGTCGATAATAGTATCGATAGACTACATGTGAAGATAACAAATACGCGTCTAACCCTGCGTCCCAATGGTGCGCAGGGTTTTTTATTATTCCACGCTGGCCAGCGCTTGTTTAAGTTCGCCTACGACTTCACGTGCCATCACCGCCGACGTGATATTCGTAAAACTCATCAATAGCCCGCCCTCACCACGGCTAAGCATGCGCCAGTCGCTCAACGCCTGCACCGCCAGCCCGGCATGTTGGCAGCGGCGGGCCTGCTCGCGATCGTCCCCCTTTACCGCCATCACCAGTTGAATCCCGCCGGACTGCGGTACCACCTGAAAACCCTGCGCCTGCAGCGCCGACTCCAGCCACTGCCTGCGCAACGCGTAGCTGGCGCGCATTTTTTTTAGATGACGCCAGAAATGCCCGTCATTGATGAAGTCCGCTAACGTCTGCTGCCATAAGGTCGGTACATTACAATGGCTCAATTCGGCCTGACGGCGAAACCGCGCCGCCAACGGCAGCGGAACCACCAGCCAGGCAGTGCGCAGCGCGGGAAACATCGATTTACTAAATGACCCGGCGTACAGTACCCGCTGCGGCGCATCAAGGCTTTTCAGCGGCGGTAGCGGCTTCCCCTGATAGCGAAATTCACTGTCGTAATCATCTTCAATAATCCAGCTATCGCGCTGCGCCGCCCACTGTAATACCTGTCGACGTCTCTCCAGCGATAGGGCCACGCCGAGCGGGCTTTGATGCGCTGGAGTTAACAGCGCAAAGCGCGCCTGAGGATAGTGTGCCTGCGCCCAGTCGATATTCATTCCCTGTTGGTCAACCGGTACCGGATCGATATTGACCCCCGCCGCGCTAACCACCGGGCGAATGAACGGATATCCCGGATCCTCCATCCACATATGCTGCCCCGGCTGCGCAAGGGTACGCAAAATCAACGCCATCGAGGCCGCATAGTTGCCGCTAATCACAACCTGCTCCGGCTGGCACTCGATGCTGCGCGACAGGCGTAAATAGTCGACAATCGCCTGACGGAGAACCGGTTCGCCGCAGGGATCGCCGGGCGCGAGGTCGAAGCGCGATTGCGTCCGTAGCCGCCGCCCCATCACCCGCGCCCACAGCCCGCGCGGGAAAAGATCCAGTGCCGGCAACCCCATTTGAAAAGGCTGCGGCGCTACGGATCCCCGGCCCGTCGCCGGTCGCTGAGCCGTGACCTGCCGCGGGCTCAGCCGCTCGCTGACAAAGGTGCCCGCCTGGCCGCGGCGCTCCAGCCAGCCCTGGGCCACCAGCTCGCCCCAGGCATTTTCAATCGTCGCCCGCGATACGCCAAGCTCCTGCGCATAAACTCTGCTCGCGGGCAGACGGCTTCCCGGCGCCAGCTCGCCATTCTCAATCGCTGATTTCAGCTGGCGGGCGATACGCTGGTAGTACGGCACTTTTTTGGCTTCCATTATGGTCTGCTTTTTTCATCACAATATGGCTATCTAATGCAGTCCATTATAGTGCTATTTTGCCCGGGTCTTAGAGAGGAGAACTGCAAGATGACCACATTACGTCAGCCGTATAGCGAACTGAGCCCGGAAGTCTATAAGGGGTTGGTTCAGGCCAGCATAGCGCTGGAAAAAAGCGAATTGGGCAGCACGATGGTGGAGCTGGTCTATTTGCGGGTGTCGCAAATTAACGGCTGCGCTTTTTGCCTTGAGATGCACAGCAAAGCGTTACGCAAAGCCGGCGTTGATCAGAGCAAACTGGATGCGCTGGCAGGCTGGCGCGTAAGCGCCCACTTCAGCGCCGCGGAACGCGCGGCCCTCGCATGGGCGGAATCGGTAACCGATATCGCAACCAGCCACGCCGAAGATGAGGTGTACCTGCCTTTAGAAGAGCATTTTACCCCCCGCCAGATTAGCGATTTAACCTTCGCCATCAGCCTGATGAACGCCTTCAACCGACTTGCGGTCGCGATGCGGATGTAATTTTCGGGTATCGACTTCCCTCCCCCGCCAGGCTAGTCGGTGGGGGATAACTTATCGAAAAACTCTATATATTGCGTGGTTGAAGTTTTAAATAACTACATCTAGTATTTCCTGAACAGTAAGCCCATAACGTTCGGCACGATGTTTTACGCCGTCTTGTTATCTTAAATGGAAATACGAATCATGCGCATTATTATTTACACTCGAAATGACTGCGTGCAATGCCATGCCACCAAACGCGCGATGGAGAGCCGCGGTTTCGCCTTCGATATGGTCAACATCGACCAACACCCTGAAGCCATCGACATGCTGCGCAAGCAGGGATTCCAGCAATTACCGGTGGTGATGGCCGGGGAAACCCGCTGGTCCGGCTTCCGCCCGGATATGATTAATCGCCTGCGTCCCACCGCGGCTACGGCCAGCCTATGAGCCTCATCGTCTACTTCTCCAGCAGCTCTGAAAATACGCATCGCTTTGTGCAGCGTCTGGCGCTGCCGGCCGTGCGCATTCCGCTCAACGAGCGCGAGCGAATTCAGGTAGACGAACCCTATATTCTCATCGTCCCCAGCTACGGCGGCGGCGGAACGGCAGGCGCCGTGCCGCGCCAGGCGATCCGCTTTTTAAACGACCCGCATAATCGCCGGCTGATTCGCGGCGTCATCGCCGCCGGTAACCGTAACTTCGGCGAGGCCTATGGCCGGGCGGGAGAGGTCATCGCGCAGAAATGCGGCGTGCCGTATCTGTATCGTTTTGAGCTGATGGGTACCCAGCAAGATGTCGACAACGTGCGTAAAGGAGTAAGCGAATTTTGGCAACGACAACCGCAGAACGTGTAACCGCCGGGGCGTCTGATTTCCACGCCCTCAATGCGATGCTGAACTTATACGACAGCAATGGCCGCATTCCCCTGGAAAAGGACCAACAGGCGGTCGAAGCATTTATCCATAGCCACGTGCGCCCCAACAGCGTACCGTTCGCCGGGCTGGAGGAGAAACTGCAATGGCTGAGCGACGAAGGTTATTACGATCCGGCAGTGCTGGCCCGCTATGAGCGACGTTTCGTACTGGCCCTCTTCGCCCACGCGCATCAACACGGTTTTCGCTTCCGTACTTTCCTCGGCGCGTGGAAGTTCTACACCAGCTATGCCTTACGTACTTTCGACGGCAAACGCTACCTGGAGCATTTCGCCGACCGCGCCTGCATGGTGGCGCTAACCCTGGCCCAGGGTGATGAAACCCTGGCGCGACAGCTGGCCGATGAGATCCTCTCCGGGCGCTTTCAGCCAGCGACGCCGACCTTCCTCAACGCCGGTAAACAGCAGCGCGGCGAACTGGTCTCCTGCTTTCTGCTGCGTATCGAAGATAATATGGAGTCTATCGGCCGGGCGGTGAACTCCGCCCTGCAGCTGTCGAAACGCGGCGGCGGCGTGGCGTTCCTGCTCTCCAACCTACGCGAAGCGGGCGCGCCGATTAAACGTATCGAAAACCAATCCTCCGGGGTGGTGCCGGTGATGAAAATGCTGGAAGACGCCTTCTCTTACGCCAACCAACTGGGAGCGCGTCAGGGAGCCGGCGCGGTTTACCTTCACGCCCATCACCCCGATATTTTGCGCTTCCTCGATACCAAGCGGGAAAACGCGGATGAAAAGATCCGCATTAAAACCCTGTCGCTGGGGGTAGTCATTCCGGATATCACCTTCCAGCTGGCGAAAGAAGACGCGCAGATGGCGCTGTTCTCTCCCTATGACGTTGAGCGACTGTACGGCAAAGCCTTTGGCGATATCGCGGTCAGCGAGATGTATGCGCAACTGCTCGCCGACGACCGCGTTCGCAAACGCTGGATCCGCGCCCGCGATCTGTTCCAGCGGCTGGCGGAAATTCAGTTTGAATCCGGCTATCCGTACATCATGTTCGAGGATACGGTGAACCGCGCCAACCCGATTGCCGGGCGCATTAATATGAGCAACCTGTGCTCGGAGATCCTGCAGGTCAACAGCGCCTCCACCTTTGACGAAAATCTCGATTACGCCACCGTTGGCGAGGACATTTCCTGCAATCTCGGCTCGCTGAATATCGCCCACGCTATGGATTCGCCGGACTTCGCCCGCACCGTCGAAGTAGCGGTCCGCGGCCTGACGGCGGTCTCCGATATGAGCGATATCCGCTCGGTACCCTCGGTGGCGGCGGGTAACGCCGCATCGCACGCCATCGGCCTTGGACAGATGAACCTGCACGGCTATCTGGCCCGTGAGGGGATCGCCTACGGCAGCCCCGAAGGGCTGGACTTCACTAATCTCTACTTCTACACCGTCACCTGGCACGCCTTGCGCACCTCTATGGCGATGGCGCGCGAGCGCGGCGTGCGTTTTGCCGGGTTTGAGCAGTCGCGTTACGCTAGCGGCGACTATTTCCAGCAGTATTTGCAGGGTGACTGGCAGCCGAAAACCGCCAGGGTACGCGAACTGTTCGCCTGCGCGGGCATTACCCTGCCCGATCGTGAGATGTGGCGACAGCTACGCGACGACGTGATGCGCTACGGCATTTATAACCGCAATTTGCAGGCGATCCCGCCGACCGGTTCGATCTCTTATATCAACCATGCCACCTCCAGCATTCATCCGATTGTGGCGAAAATCGAGATCCGCAAAGAGGGAAAAACCGGCCGCGTGTACTATCCGGCGCCGTTTATGACCAACGACAATCTGGCGCTGTATCAGGATGCCTGGGAAATTGGCCCGCAGAAAATTATCGATACCTATGCCGAAGCCACGCGACATGTCGATCAAGGGCTGTCGCTGACGCTGTTCTTCCCTGATACCGCCACCACCCGCGATATCAATAAAGCGCAAATTTACGCGTGGAAGAAAGGTATCAAGACGCTGTATTACATTCGCCTGCGCCAGCTGGCGCTGGAAGGTACCGAAATCGAAGGCTGCGTGTCCTGCGCGCTGTAAGGAGAACAGGATGACCCATTTATCGCGCATCAGCGCCATTAACTGGAACAAAATCGAGGATGACAAAGACCTCGAGGTGTGGAACCGCCTGACCAGCAACTTCTGGTTGCCGGAGAAGGTGCCGCTGTCCAACGACATTCCACACTGGCAGGCTCTGACGGCTCAGGAGCAGCAGTTGACCATCCGCGTCTTTACCGGGCTGACGCTGCTCGACACCATCCAGAATACCGTCGGCGCCCCGGCGTTGATGACCGACGCCCTCACTCCACATGAAGAGGCTGTGCTGTCGAACATCAGCTTTATGGAAGCGGTGCATGCTCGCTCCTATAGTTCGATATTCTCGACCCTGTGCCAGAGCAAGGATGTCGATGCCGCCTACGCCTGGAGCGAGGAGAATGCTCCCCTACAGCGCAAAGCGCAGTTGATGCTCAATTACTACCAGGCCGATGAGCCGCTGAAGAAAAAAATCGCCAGCGTGTTCCTCGAATCTTTTCTTTTCTATTCAGGGTTCTGGCTGCCGATGCACTTTTCCAGCCGCGGCAAGCTGACCAATACCGCCGATTTAATCCGTCTGATTATTCGCGACGAAGCAGTACACGGTTATTATATTGGCTATAAATATCAAAAAGGGCTGGAAATCGTCAGCGCCGCTAAGCGCGAAGAGCTAAAAAATTTCGCCTTTGATCTGCTGATGGATCTGTACGATAACGAACTGGCCTATACCCGCGAATTGTATGCCGACAGCCCGTGGCTTGACGACGTCAACGCTTTCCTCTGTTACAACGCCAATAAGGCATTGATGAACCTTGGCTATGAGGCGTTATTCCCGGCGGAAATGGCCGCCGTAAACCCGGCAATTCTTGCGGCGCTGTCGCCAAACGCCGATGAAAACCACGACTTTTTCTCCGGCTCCGGTTCTTCTTACGTCATGGGTAAAACAGAAGCGACCGCCGACGACGATTGGGACTTTTAACCTCGCAATCGCTGGGGAATATATCAACATATTCTCCAGTGATCTATTTCACATTATTCTTTATTATCACACAAATAATCCACTGGCCATTCCCTCGTCATATTTCCTTCATTTAAGCCAATTTCCCCATTCATTATTCATGCATAATCAAAAAATATCACCAGCCGTATATGATGGCTCAGCCCTTATATCATGGGCAATTCAGCCAGAGTTCCCCATTCAGATTTTGGCTAGCTATTCACATCGAGGGTTGTCACAGAATCTCAGTATGTTAGGGTGTAAACAGGTAATAATCTTCACCAGGTACGATATCGATATAATTAAAGACAGGAAATTATTTATTGCATGGCAATTAAATTAGAAATCAAGAATCTCTATAAGATATTTGGCGAGCACCCGCAACGCGCGTTCAAATATATTGAAAAAGGACTTAGCAAAGAGCAAATACTGGAAAAAACGGGGCTATCGCTTGGCGTTAAAGACGCCAGTCTGGCCATTGAAGAAGGCGAGATATTCGTCATCATGGGACTTTCCGGTTCAGGGAAATCCACCATGGTTCGCCTTCTCAATCGCCTGATTGAACCCACCCGCGGACAGGTGCTGATTGACGGCGTCGATATCGCCAAAATCTCAGATGCCGAGCTTCGCGAGGTGCGCAGGAAAAAGATTGCGATGGTGTTCCAGTCATTCGCCCTGATGCCGCATATGAACGTGTTGGATAACACCGCGTTCGGTATGGAACTAGCCGGCGTCTCCTCCGAAGAGCGCCAGCAGAAAGCACTGGATGCGCTACGTCAGGTGGGACTGGAAAATTACGCTCACGCCTATCCCGACGAACTTTCCGGCGGGATGCGCCAGCGCGTCGGCTTAGCCCGCGCATTAGCGATCAATCCCGATATTCTGCTCATGGATGAGGCCTTCTCAGCGCTTGATCCGTTAATTCGTACCGAAATGCAGGATGAGCTCACCAAATTACAGGCGAAGCATCAACGTACCATCGTTTTTATTTCCCACGACCTTGATGAAGCTATGCGTATTGGCGATCGTATTGCCATTATGCAAAATGGCGAAGTGGTGCAAATTGGCACCCCTGACGAAATTCTAAATAACCCGGCGAATGATTACGTTCGTACTTTCTTCCGCGGCGTCGATATTAGCCAGGTATTTAGCGCTAAGGATATTGCCCGCCGTAGCCCGGTTGGCCTGATTCGTAAAACCCCCGGTTTCGGCCCGCGTTCAGCGCTGAAATTATTGCAGGATGAGGACCGTGAATATGGCTACGTCATTGAACGCGGTAATAAGTTTGTCGGTATTGTCTCCATCGACTCTCTGAAAAGCGCGCTGAGCGAAAATCAGGGGCTCGATGCGGCGTTAATTGACTCCCCGCAGGCGGTGGAGGCACAAACGCCGCTCAGCGACCTGCTCTCCCACGTCGGCCAGGCGCCCTGCGCCGTCCCGGTGGTGGATGAAGGGCACCAGTATCTCGGCATTATTTCAAAACGCATGCTGCTACAGGCTTTAGATCGCGAGGGGGCAAACAATGGCTGATCAATCTAACCCATGGGATACCGCTGCGCCAGCGGATAACGCGGCGCAGTCCGCCGACGCCTGGGGAAACCCAACACCCGCGCCCGCTGACGGCGGCGGCGCCGACTGGCTTAACAGCGCGCCTGCGCCGCAGCCAGAACATTTCAATATTATGGACCCGTTCCATAAAACGCTGATCCCGCTCGATAGCTGGGTCACCCACGCCATCGACTGGATCGTGCTGCACTTCCGTCCGCTGTTCCAGGGGATCCGCGTGCCGGTGGATTATATTCTCAGCGCCTTCCAGCAGTTGTTGCTGGGAATGCCGGCGCCGGTGGCGATTATTCTCTTCGCGCTGATCGCCTGGCAGATCTCCAGCGTCGGCATGGGCATAGCCACTCTGGTCTCGCTGGTAGCCATCGGCGCTATCGGCGCATGGTCGCAGGCGATGGTCACCCTGGCGCTGGTGCTTACCGCGCTGCTATTCTGCATGATAATCGGCCTGCCGCTGGGGATCTGGCTGGCGCGTAGCCCGCGAGCGGCGAAAATCATCCGCCCGTTACTTGACGCGATGCAGACCACGCCGGCGTTCGTCTACCTGGTGCCGATCGTCATGCTGTTCGGTATCGGCAACGTTCCGGGCGTGGTGGTGACCATTATCTTCGCCCTGCCGCCAATTGTCCGCCTGACGATCCTTGGGATTAACCAGGTGCCGGCAGACCTCATTGAGGCCTCACGCTCCTTCGGCGCCAGCCCGCGCCAGCTGCTGTTTAAAGTCCAGCTGCCGCTGGCGATGCCGACCATCATGGCCGGCGTCAACCAGACGCTGATGCTGGCCCTGTCGATGGTCGTTATTGCCTCGATGATCGCCGTCGGCGGCCTCGGTCAAATGGTGCTGCGCGGTATTGGCCGCCTGGATATGGGGCTGGCGAGCGTCGGCGGGGTCGGGATCGTTATCCTCGCGATAATCCTTGACCGCCTGACGCAGGCCGTCGGCCGCGATTCCCGCAGCCGCGGTAACCGCCGCTGGTACACCACCGGACCTCTGGGGCTGATTACCCGCCCTTTCTGTAAATAAGAGAAGGAATAACGATGCGACATACTACACTCCTTGCCACAGCGTTTACCGCCCTCGTCACGACCAGCGCGTTTGCTGCCGAGCTGCCGGGTAAAGGCATCACCGTGAAACCGGCGCAGAGTACCATTTCAGAAGAAACTTTCCAGACGCTGCTGGTCAGCCGCGCGCTGGAAAAACTGGGCTATACCGTCGAAAAGCCGAGCGAAGTCGACTATAACGTCGCCTATACCTCCATCGCCTCTGGCGATGCCACCTTTATTGCCACCAACTGGCAACCGCTGCACGATGATATGTACGCGGCGGCGGGCGGCGATAAAAAATTCTACCGTGAAGGAACCTTCGTCACCGGCGCGGCGCAGGGCTATCTGATCGACAAGAAAACCGCCGAGCAGTACCACATTAAGTCCATCGACCAGTTGAAAGATCCGAAGATCGCCAAACTGTTTGATACCAATGGCGATGGCAAAGCCGATCTCACCGGCTGTACCCCCGGCTGGGGCTGCGAAGCGGTCATCAACCATCAGATTGATGCCTATGGGTTGAACAATAAAGTGGTCCATAACCAGGGCAACTACGCAGCGATGATGGCCGATACCATCGCCCGTTATAAAGAAGGCAAACCGGTTCTTTATTATACCTGGACGCCGTACTGGGTCAGCGACGTGCTGAAACCGGGTAAAGATGTGGTCTGGCTGCAGGTGCCGTTCTCCTCTCTGCCGGGAGAACAGAAAGATATCGACACCAAGCTGCCGAACGGCGTCAACTATGGCTTCCCGGTGAACACCATGCACATCGTCGCCAACAAAGCCTGGGCTGAGAAGAACCCGGCGGCGGCGAAGCTATTTAGCCTGATGAAGCTGCCGATTGCCGATATCAACGCCGAAAACGCGATGATGCATGCCGGCCATGCCTCAGAAGCCGACATCAACGGCCACGTTGATGGTTGGATTAAAGCCCACCAGCAGCTGTTCGACGGCTGGGTGAAAGAAGCGCTGGCGGCGCAAAAGTAATTTCTCCCCTCTCCCCACGGCGTTTACCGTCGTGGGGACCGCCCTTCCCCAGAACCAATACGAAACAGATATGCCTAAAAAGGGATTTTCTGATTTCTCATTTTAGCGATTGTGAAGCCATCACGCCGTCTGCTAAGGTGAATAACTCTTTCCAGGCGTAATTTTCACCAGCGTTATCAATAAGTCACCAATATGGAAACTCCTGCTCCCTGACGTCAGCCCCCGTGACTACCAACACGGGTAGGTTTCGTCGCGTTCAGGTTGAGCTTACAGGTGGCGAACAGCATTATTATCCCTACGCAACTCAGCGCTTTAGCCTATGGTTTGGCATGGAAAATCGGCGACTCGCCGGAGATTTTAAGTATTAATAGTGACCGATAATTCATTTGCTTTATTTGTCACAATAGTTATTATATCGGCTGTAATTAATGAGGTTATACCCAAATGGATAGTTCGTTTACTCCCATTGAGCAGATGCTCAAATTCCGCGCCAGCCGCCATGAAGATTTCCCTTTCCAGGAGATTCTCCTCACCCGTCTCTGTATGCACATGCAGGGTAAGCTGCTGGAAAACCGTAACAAAATGCTGAAAGCGCAAGGGATTAACGAGACATTATTTATGGCGCTGATAACGCTTGAGTCTCAGGAAAATCACAGCATTCAACCTTCCGAGCTGAGCTGCGCGCTGGGTTCGTCACGCACTAATGCCACCCGCATTGCCGACGAACTGGAAAAACGCGGCTGGATCGAGCGCCGTGAAAGCGACAACGATCGTCGCTGCCTGCATCTGCAGCTAACCGACAAAGGTCATCAATTCTTGCGCGAGGTATTACCTCCGCAGCACAACTGCCTGCACCAGCTGTGGTCTTCTTTGAGCACTGCGGAAAAAGACCAGCTGGAGCACATCACCCGCAAACTGCTTGGCCGCCTCGACCAAATGGAAGAAGACGGCGCGCTGGCGGGATCCCTGCGCTAAGCACGGAGCCGCACAACATTTTGAGTTGCAAGGAACACGGTCAGGCCAGCAGATCTTCTGCTGGCCTTTCTGGTAAACAGGTCGGCTCAGCCGATGTGAAATAATAAGAATGTAAAATTGTGGAGAATCAGATGAGCGAAAATGCGGCGAGCCAAACTCCGCAGCAATCAGGCAGCAAGAAAGGGAAACGCAAAGGCGCCCTTCTGCTCCTGACCTTGCTCTTTGTTATTGTGGCCGTAGCCTACGGCATTTATTGGTTTTTAGTCCTGCGTCATTATGAAGAGACCGATGACGCTTATGTGGCAGGGAACCAGGTACAGATCATGGCGCAGGTTTCTGGTAGCGTCACCAAGGTCTGGGCCGACAACACCGACTTTGTGCAACAAGGCGATCCGCTGGTTACTCTCGACCAGACCGACGCCCAACAGGCGTTTGAAAAAGCCAAAACCCAGCTGGCGGCAAGCGTGCGTCAGACTCGCCAGCAGATGATTAACAGCAAGCAGCTGCAGGCGAATATTGACGTCAAAAAAACCGCCCTCGCCCAGGCGCAGGCAGACCTTAATCGCCGTATCCCGCTGGGCGCCGCGAACCTGATTGGCCGCGAAGAGCTGCAGCACGCTCGTGACACCGTCGCCAGCGCCCAGGCCGAACTCGACGTCGCTATTCAGCAGTACAACGCCAACCAGGCGATCGTACTGGGCACCAAACTGGAACAGCAGCCTGCGGTGCTGCAGGCGGCGACCGAAGTCCGCAACGCCTGGCTGGCGCTGCAGCGTACGCAAATCGTCAGCCCGATTAGCGGCTACGTTTCCCGCCGCTCGGTGCAGCCTGGCGCGCAGATTGGCACCACTACCCCGCTGATGGCGGTGGTTCCGGCCACCAACCTGTGGGTTGACGCCAACTTTAAAGAGACCCAGCTTGCCCATATGCGTATCGGCCAGCCGGCGACCATCGTCAGCGATATCTACGGCGATGACGTGAAGTACACCGGTAAAGTGGTCGGCCTGGATATGGGTACCGGCAGCGCCTTCTCCCTGCTGCCGGCGCAAAACGCCACCGGTAACTGGATCAAAGTCGTCCAGCGTCTGCCGGTTCGTATCGAAATAGATGCTAAACAGCTGGCGCAACATCCGCTGCGCATCGGCCTGTCGACGCTGGTTGAAGTAGACACCAGCAATCGCGAAGGCGAGATGCTGGCAAGCCAGGTACGTAGCTCGCCGGTCTATGAAAGTAATGCCCGTGAAATCGGCCTTGAGCCGGTAAATAAACTGATCGACGGTATCATCCAGGCCAACGCCGGATAATTCGGGGTGAGCGTAATGCAACAGCAAAAACCGCTCGAAGGCGCGCAACTGGTCATTATGACCATTGCGCTGTCGCTGGCGACTTTCATGCAGGTGCTGGACTCCACTATCGCCAACGTGGCTATTCCGACCATTGCCGGTAACCTTGGCTCGTCGCTAAGTCAGGGGACCTGGGTCATCACCTCGTTTGGGGTGGCGAACGCTATCTCCATCCCAATTACCGGCTGGCTGGCTAAGCGCGTCGGCGAAGTGAAACTCTTCGTCTGGTCGACGGTGGCATTCGCCATCGCCTCCTGGGCCTGCGGGGTGTCAAATAGCCTGACGATGCTGATTTTCTTCCGCGTGATTCAGGGGATCGTCGCCGGTCCGCTGATCCCGCTATCGCAGAGTCTGCTGCTCAGCAACTACCCGCCAGCGAAGCGCTCAATCGCGCTGGCGCTGTGGTCGATGACGGTCATCGTCGCGCCGATTTGCGGCCCGATTCTCGGCGGCTATATCAGCGATAACTACCACTGGGGCTGGATCTTCTTCATCAACGTGCCGATTGGCGTGGCGGTGGTTCTCATGACGCTGCAGACCCTGCGCGGCCGTGAAACCCGCACCGAGCAGCGGCGTATCGACGGTGTCGGGCTGGCGTTGCTGATTATCGGGATCGGTAGCCTGCAGGTGATGCTCGACCGCGGTAAAGAGCTCGACTGGTTCGCTTCCAACGAGATTATCATCCTGACCATCGTGGCGGTGGTGGCGATAAGTTTCCTTATCGTCTGGGAGCTGACCGACGATAACCCGATAGTCGACCTGTCGCTGTTTAAGTCGCGTAACTTTACCATCGGCTGTTTGTGTATCAGCCTGGCCTATATGCTCTACTTCGGCGCCATTGTATTGCTGCCGCAGCTTCTGCAGGAGGTATACGGCTACACCGCCACCTGGGCCGGTTTGGCTTCGGCGCCGGTCGGGGTGATCCCGGTCATTCTGTCGCCGATTATCGGCCGCTTTGCCCATAAGCTCGATATGCGGCGGCTGGTGACCTTCAGCTTTATTATGTATGCGGTGTGCTTCTACTGGCGCGCGTGGACCTTTGAACCGGGAATGGACTTTGGCGCATCGGCCTGGCCGCAGTTTATCCAGGGCTTTGCGGTGGCCTGTTTCTTCATGCCGCTGACCACCATCACCCTCTCTGGCCTGCCGCCGGAGCGGCTGGCGGCGGCGTCGAGCTTGTCGAACTTTACGCGAACCCTTGCCGGCTCCATCGGTACCTCAATTACCACCACCATGTGGACCAACCGCGAGGCGCTGCACCATGCGCAGCTCACCGAGTCGGTGACGCCGTTCAACCCCAACGCCCAGCAGATGTACGATCAACTACAGGGCATGGGAATGACCCAGCAGCAGGCTTCCGGCTGGATTGCCCAGCAGATAACCAACCAGGGGTTGATTATCTCCGCCAACGAAATCTTCTGGGTCTCGGCGGGGATCTTTATCCTGCTGCTAAGCCTGGTCTGGTTCGCCAGACCGCCGTTCAGCGCCGGCGGCGGTGGCGGAGGCGCGCACTAAGTATCAACAAAAGGGACCTGCGGGTCCCTTTTTTATTGCCCCGACTTTGTCCATTTCGCGCTAGCTTCTGTCCATTTCGCTAAAGCCGCCGATGCGTTATGTCATGCAGGATAAAGCTCCGACTACAGGAGAACATCATGCTGACCAATCCTTGCGAAAAATACAGCCCTTATCCGCCTATCGCCCTGCCCGATCGCCAGTGGCCCGAGCGGCAAATCACTACCGCGCCGCGCTGGCTTTCCACCGATTTGCGCGACGGCAACCAGGCGCTGGCCGAACCGATGGATGCCGCACGCAAGCTGCAGTTCTGGGAGCTGTTGCTGGAGTGCGGTTTTAAAGAAATAGAGGTCGCCTTCCCCTCCGCCTCGCAAACCGACTTCAACTTTGTGCGCCAACTGATAGACGAGCAGCGAATCCCTGAAGATGTCACCATTCAGGTACTGACTCAGGCGCGGGAAGAACTCATAGCGCGAACCTTTGAAGCGCTGCGCGGCGCCAGACAGGCGACCGTCCATCTCTACAATGCCACCGCGCCGCTGTTTCGCGAGCTGGTTTTCGGCATGGAAAAGGCCGAAGTGATCGAGCTCGCCACCCGCGCCACCCGGCTTATTCGTCAGCATTGCGAGCAGCAGCCGGACACCCGTTGGCAATATGAATATTCACCGGAAACCTTCTGTTTTACCGAGCCGGAATTCGCCCTTGAAATCTGCGAAGCGGTGGCGGAAATCTGGCAGCCCTGCGGCGAACGGCCAATGATTATTAATCTTCCGGCAACGGTCGAAGTCAACACGCCGAACGTCTACGCCGATCGGATTGAATATTTTTGCCGCCACTTCTCGCGCCGCCAGGATGTGTGTATCAGCGTGCATCCGCATAACGATCGCGGTACCGGTGTCGCCAGCGCCGAACTGGCGGTGATGGCCGGCGCCGATCGCGTGGAAGGCTGTCTGTTCGGCAATGGCGAGCGCACCGGCAACGTCTGTCTGGTCACGCTGGCGATGAATCTCTATAGCCAGGGCGTGGATCCGCAGTTGCGCTTTACGCAGATGAATCGGGTAGTGGAGATCGTCGAGAACTGCAACCAGCTCCCGGTACATCCACGGCATCCCTGGGCAGGCAGTCTGGCCTACACCGCCTTTTCTGGTTCGCACCAGGATGCGATTAAAAAAGGGTTTGATGCCCGTAAGCCGGGAGATCGCTGGCAAATGCCGTATTTACCTATCGATCCACAGGATATCGGCTGCAGCTATGAAGCAGTGATCCGCGTTAACAGCCAGTCAGGTAAAAGCGGCAGCGCGTGGCTGATAGAACAGAACCACGGTCTTAAGCTGCCGCGGGCGTTGCAGCAGGACTTCAGCCAGTACGTTCAGCAAGAAACGGATAGCCATGGTAAAGAAATGACCCATAACGCATTATGGCAGCTGTTTCGCAACCGTTACGGCCTGCTGGCGCAGCCGACGCTGGCGTTACTCGACTATCAGAGCGACGGCCAGCAGGATGGCGAACTGACGTTACAGGCTGCGCTGCGGATGAATGGCGAAACCCGCCGCCTGAACGGACGTGGTAACGGTTTGTTATCCGCCGCCGCCAACGGCCTGAGCGCGCTGTTAAAACGTCATTTCGTTATCAAGGACTACCACGAGCATACCCTCGGAGCACGCAGCGACAGCCGCTCCGTTGCCTATATTCGCTGCGTCTTTGCCAATGGCGAAAGTCGATGGGGCGTAGGCATTGATAATGACGTTGCCCGCGCCTCGTTACAGGCGTTGTGTAATGCCGTTCACGCCAGGGATTAATCCAACGGGCGAAAATAGTCGCTGGGCGCGGTCCCCATGACCCGGCGGAACATGGCGCTAAAAGCGCTGTGGCTGCCGTAACCCAGATCCAGCGCCACCCTTAGCACCGACTGCCCCTGCGCCAGGCGAACCAGCGCCTCCATCAGCTTCGCCCGGCGCACCCATTCGCTCCAGGTCAGGCTGGTCTGCTGTTGAAAATGGCGGTTCAGCGTACGCTCGCTCATTCCGCCAGCTTGCGCCGCCTCGCGGCTGCTCCACGGCTCACCGGGCGCTTCGCGCACCCGCTGGCACAACCGACGCAGGCTATCGCTATGCGGTTCCGGCAAACCGAACGGTAATACCGACATTCCACGAATTTCATCCAGCATCAGCTCATAGATACGTTCGTCGCGAGTCCCGGGGAAATAGCGCTCTTCCAGCGCCAGCGACGCGACGATAAGCTCACGCAGCAGCGGTGAGATCTGCACGATCTGGCAGGTAGAGGGCAGATCGGCACGGGCCAGCGGATCGATAAATAGCGTCCGCGCGGCCACATTGCCGGTTATGCGCAACGCGTGCGGGGTATGTGCCGGTAGCCAGACGCCGCGCCCCGGCGGTACGACCCAGAACCCGACCGGCGTCTCCACCCGAACCACGCCGCTGAGAATATGCAACAATTGAGCGCAGTCGTGGCTATGCATCGGTTCGCTATCGCCGTGGGCATAATCATGGGCAAATGGCACCAGCGCGCGGTGCAGGAAGGAAAAGGAGAGCGTTGTCGACATGATAAGCGGAGAGCGGCCCGACGCGATGGCCGGGCCGACGCAGGCGCACTAGATGTGCAGTTCTTGCAATTTTTCTTTCGGCAGCGCCAGCTCATCGTTGCTGTTGATGCGAACATCACGCTCAATGATGTGGCGGGCGATATCCTGCGCTTCTTCCAGCGAGTGCATGGTGTAGGTTCCGCACTGGTAGACGTTCAGCTCAGGGATCTGATTCTGATCTTTGACTTTCAGCACGTCAGCCATCGCCGCTTTCCAGGCATCTGCCACGCGTTGCTCTTCCGGCGTGCCAATCAGGCTCATGTAGAAACCGGTACGGCAGCCCATCGGAGAGATGTCGATAATTTCCACGCCATTACCGTTCAGGTGATCGCGCATGAAACCAGCAAACAGGTGCTCCAGAGTATGAATGCCGCGCTCCGGCATCACTTCCTGGTTCGGTACGCAGAATCGCAGATCGAAAACGGTGATTTGATCGCCGTGCGGCGTGTTCATTTTCTTCGCGACGCGCACCGCAGGCGCTTCCATTCGGGTATGGTCGACTGTGAAACTATCTAACAACGGCATTCTTCACCTCCGATAGTGATTTTTTTTAAAATAAAATGAACTCTTCGTTCAACAGCGAGTCTGAGTATATGAAAGACGCGCATTTATTATCATCATCATCCCTGAATCAGAGATGAAAGTTTGGCCACAGTGATGTGGCCTTTTTCTTTTGTAGCGCTTTTTACTACGCGTGTCGTGCTAAAAGCGCCTCGAACGGCTCGCTATCTTCCGCTTCTACTTTCTTCTGCCGCGCGACCGACGCATCACGTTCGGCGATAAAATCATCTTCGCTTAGAATTTCCAGCGGTTCATCGCGCAGCATCGTACGATACTCATCAGCCAGCTTACGCCCGGTACCACCAATCCCTTCTTCAATCATAGAACGCAGAATGCGCGCTGAGAACGTTAATTCCGGATCGTCGAAGCAGGCCTGCAGCTCATCGCACACCTGTTGATACGCCTCGCCGCCGTGGATGCTGTCCAGCGTTTGCGCCACGCGACGTAAATCACGGAACAGATCTTTACCCACCTGCGCCAGCGGGAACTGCGCGCTTTCACAGCCAATCCCCAACGTCAGGCCCGGTTTACGGCCCTCAAGAATCACCCGGTTCCAGTTAGTGCGGGTACACAGAAGTTCGCTGCTGCTCATCTCCGGCGCATCGGCCAGCACGCACCAGACCATAAACAGATCGAGGAAGCGCACCTGCTGCTCATCCACGCCGATCGGCGAGAATGGGTTGATATCCAGCGAACGCACTTCGATATACTCAATGCCGCCGCGCAGCAGCGCATCGGATGGCGTTTCACCGCTGCGGGTCACCCGTTTCGGTCGAATCGGCGCGTACAGCTCGTTTTCAATCTGCAGAATGTTGCTGTTGATCTGCAGATGTTTACCGTCTTTCTCAAGCCCGATTTTAGCGTACTCTTCCGATGGCGTTTTAATCGCCCGCTTCAATCCTGCCACATACTCGTGCAGATCGTTAAACGTAATTCCGAGATTGCTTTGCGACTTATTGGTATAACCGAGGTCGCTAAGACGCAGAGAAGTGGCGTATGGCAGGTAATACATGCCGTTTCCGGCCTTCTCAAACGGCAGAGTCGTCGGTTTGCCTTGCAGGAACGAGGAGCAAATCGCCGGTGACGCGCCGAACAGGTACGGAATTACCCAACCGAAACGGTAGTAGTTACGAATCGAGCGGAAATAACCGGCCGAGATCGCCTCTTTGCCGCTTTCCGCGTCTTCCACGCCGCACTTGGCCTGCCAGAACGCCATCGGCAGCGAAAAGTTATAGTGCACGCCAGAAATGGTTTGCATCAGCGCGCCGTAGCGATTTTTCAGTCCTTCGCGATACAACGTCTTCAGCCGACCAACGTTAGAGGTACCGTACTGCGCCAGTTCAATTTCCTGGCCCGGCGCGATATAGCACGGCATGCTCAGCGGCCACATCCGCTCGTCGCCAAGCTGGCGGGCGGTGTAGCGATGCACATCGCGCAGGAAAGTCAGCATATGATCGACATCGCCATCCACTGGGGTAATAAACTCCAGCAGGGCTTCGGCAAAATCAGTGGTAATCCATTTATGGGTCAGCGCCGAACCTAAAGCTAAAGGATGGCCGGTAGTGGCCAATGTGCCGTCGGCGTTAACGCGCAGCGTTTCGCGCTCAAGCCCACGTTTAATGCCTTGCAGCGCCTGCGGATTTTTTTCCAGCCAGGCCAGCGCCTGTGATACATCCGGGATCAATTTGACCTCCCGCCTGTCGAAATCGTTTGAATTAGCATAATTGTAATGGTTGAACAATCAGTCCAATTAGTGCCACCACGTCATGCCCTGAAGGGTTGCCGCCGCAATGACGATATAACGCAACGCCTTACCAAGGCATAAAAAAAAGAGCACTGGTCCCCAGGAAATGCGCATCCATCCCGCCAGTAAACACAGCAAATCGCCTATAACAGGCGCCCAGCTCAATAATAATGTCACCGCGCCATAGCGTTTAAGCCAGCCGGTTGCCCTCTCCTGCCAGCGCGATTGCTTGCGCAGCGGGAACAGGCGCCCCAGAATAACGTTAGTTACCCCTCCAAGGCTATTGCCGATTGTTGCTATTAATACCAGCAGCCACGGTTGACTTGCCCCCGTAAGAAGCATAGCAACCAGCACCACTTCCGAGTTGCCGGGCAGTAAAGTGGCGCTTAAAAAGCTGCTGGCAAAGAGCGACAGGAGCGACAGCGCGTCGCTCACAACAGACGCACATCCACAGCATCCATACCCGCGCGCTTCGCCGCTTCGAGACCGAAGTCGGCATCTTCAAAGACTACGCAGGTTTCCGGCGCGACGCCCATGCGCTCCGCGCACAGCAGGAAGGTATCGGGCGCGGGTTTATGCTGCGTCACGTGATCGGCAGCCACCACCGCGGAGAAATAGTGACGCAGGCCAAGATGCGTCAGTAGCGCTTCGGCGACAGCGCTTTCGCTACCGGTGCCGACCGACATAGGCCGACGGCCATGCCACTCTTTTACCACGTCTATCAGCGGTAACGGGCGTACGCTATCCAATAGCATCGCTTTGACGGCGACGGTTTTTTCCTGCGCCAGACGATGCGGATCTAAATCAGCCTGATTCAGCTCAATGATCGCCTGGGCAATACGCCAGGTTGGAGAACCGTTGAGCGCGACCACGGCCTGCTCATCGAAACGCATACCGTAACGGCCCAATACTTCACGCCATGCCTTACGATGCGTCGGCTCGGTATCGAGGATGGTGCCATCCATATCGAAAATCAGTCCTGCGTAACGTTGGTACATCGTGTTCTCACAAACCGGATAAGGAAACGTTACTGTATCGCAAAAGGCGGGTTTTGTCGCGGGGGAGCCAGAGACAGCAAAGGCGCCTGCAGGCGCCTTAATCAACTCGGGATAGCGAAAACCGTATTATTTGATTCGCAGGTCGTTCTCAACCACGCGCACGCCCTGCACGCGACGGGTGACCTCTACCGCCCGTTTAGCGCTCTCAGCCGACGATACGAAACCGCTCAGCTGTACGCGGCCTTTAAAGGTCTGCACGCTAATTTCTGAGGATTTGATATCTTTTTCGTTAAACAGCGCGCTTTTTACCTTGGTAGTTACCACGGTATCGTCAATATAACCGCCGGTGCTTTCTTTGGTGGACGATCCGGCACAGCCTGCCAGAGATACGGCGACCAGAAGCGTTGCGCAAAAGGCAGGTATTGCTTTGAACCATTTCATTGATTTCTCTCCTTGCATTCATCACACCCGGTTCAGGTAGATCTACAGGGATAAATTATAGTGGAAAGAGCGACTTGCCAATAAGAAATGTGTTGATTATCGAGGAGATAAAATGCGTCGTACTGATGGGATGAAAATTGGAGAGTTTTATTGAAGATAAGATGGTGCATCCGGGAGGATTACTCGGCTGCGCCTCGCCCTACGGGCCGTTGCTAACGCAACGTTATCCTCCCTGGTACTCGCGATAATTTCGCATACCATGCAACATTGAGATTGCTGTTACTAAGGAGAATATGGTGCATCCGGGAGGATTCGAACCTCCGACCGCTCGGTTCGTAGCCGAGTACTCTATCCAGCTGAGCTACGGATGCATCGGAAAAGCTATTTAACTGCGAGGTTATTCTGTTGCAAATCTCGTGGCGAGAATATGGTGCATCCGGGAGGATTACTCGGCTGCGCCTCGCCCTTCGGGCCGCTGCTTACGCAACGTTATCCTCCCTGGTGCTGGCGATAATTTCGCAGACCATTAAACAACATCGTCGCTGTTGCTAAGGAGAATATGGTGCATCCGGGAGGATTCGAACCTCCGACCGCTCGGTTCGTAGCCGAGTACTCTATCCAGCTGAGCTACGGATGCATCGGAATAACTAGTTTACTACAGAATTCATCTGAATAATTCAGAATCAGGCAAGAATGGTGCATCCGGGAGGATGACTCGTCTACGCCTCGCACTACGGGCCGTTGCTTACGCAACGTTATCCTCCCTGGTGCTGGCGATAATTTCGCAGACCATGTAACAACGATATTGCTGTTACTAAGGAGAATATGGTGCATCCGGGAGGATTCGAACCTCCGACCGCTCGGTTCGTAGCCGAGTACTCTATCCAGCTGAGCTACGGATGCATCGGGAAACTTGCTTTACTACGCGTCAGTGTCACAACTAACACATGCCACACTGAGTATGATGGAGTAATCGGTAGAGTGACTCGATTACGCCTCGCACTGCGGGCCGCTGCTTTCACAGCGTTCTTCTTTCTGTTTACAGAGAGAAGATGGTGCATCCGGGAGGATTCGAACCTCCGACCGCTCGGTTCGTAGCCGAGTACTCTATCCAGCTGAGCTACGGATGCAAAATGGCGGTGAGGCGGGGATTCGAACCCCGGATGCAGCTTTTGACCGCATACTCCCTTAGCAGGGGAGCGCCTTCAGCCTCTCGGCCACCTCACCACACAACACGCCTCTTGCGAGTGCTTCGAAGAACTTGTTTCTGCTCTTCGTCGCTGCGATGGCGCACATATTACTTTCTGAGACTTATAAGTCAAACAATTTTTCGAGAGCTTTTTCCGTTTGCACACTTCACGCGCAATTAGCCTGCAAAAACGGCAAAAAGAGTATTTTATCAACAGGAAATAGCCCTTTACGGCCACTCAAAAGCGACAACGAAAAATGACGCACGGCGAATAAAAACAAAAGAGAGGATGTCGCGAGAGAAGAAAAAGGAGAAGAAAAGAGAAAAACGACCGCCGGAGGGATGCGCCTCACAATAAAGCGAGGCGCGGAAAGCTTAGTAACTGGACTGCTGGGATTTTTCAGCCTGGATACGCTGGTAGATTTCTTCACGATGTACAGAGACTTCTTTAGGGGCGTTGACACCAATACGTACCTGGTTACCCTTAACCCCTAAAACTGTCACAGTGACCTCATCTCCAATCATGAGGGTCTCACCAACTCGACGAGTCAGAATCAGCATTCTTTGCTCCTTGAAAGATTAAAAGAGTCGGGTCTCTCGCATCCCGGCATTATCCATCATATAACGCCAAAAAGTAAGCGATGACAAACACCTCGCGGTGTAAGCAGTCACGGCATCACATTCTGTTAAACCTAAGTTTAGCCGATCTACACAACTTCAACCCGACTTTATCGTTATCAGTACTTATGACGCAAGATGCCGCTCCCATCAGGTTACGGCACCTATACCCGTCATACTTCAAGTTGCATGTGTGTTGGCTTTCCTCACTCACCCCAGTCACTTACTTAAGTAAGCTCCTGGGGATTCGCTGCGTCGCCGCCTTCCTGCAACTCGAATTATTTAGGGTAAATGCGTTTATAGTTATTACAGTTTTGCGCTGACCCAGCCTTTCACACTGGCTAACGCAGCAGGGAGAGCAGACGCATCGGTACC
The DNA here is from genome assembly GCF_050600785.1 of Klebsiella sp. 141198. Taxonomy (NCBI): domain Bacteria; kingdom Pseudomonadati; phylum Pseudomonadota; class Gammaproteobacteria; order Enterobacterales; family Enterobacteriaceae; genus Klebsiella; species Klebsiella sp. 141198. The sequence continues at coordinate 723,792 of NZ_JAQIRM010000003.1, read as the reverse complement.
GCCGGCTTGCGCCATATCCGGACGACCGCCCCCTTTACCGCCCACCTGCTGGGCGACCATACCAACCAGCTCCCCTGCTTTCACGCGGTCTGTCACATCCTTAGACACACCTGCAATCAGAGAAACCTTACCATCCGCTACCGTAGCTAATACAACGACCGTCGAACCGAGCTGGTTTTTCAGATCATCAACCATGGTACGCAGCATTTTCGGCTCAACGCCGGCCAGTTCACTGACCAGCAGCTTAACACCGTTAATTTCTTCCGCTTTACTGGAGAGATTAGCGCTCTCCTGCGCCGCAGCATGCTCTTTCAGTTGCTGCAGCTCTTTTTCCAACTGACGGGTACGCTCAAGCGTCGCGCGAACTTTATCGCCGATGCTGTGGCTATCGCCCTTCAGCAGCTGCGCGATATCGCTGAGCTGATCGCTCTGCGCATGCAGGCTGGCAATCGCCCCTTCGCCGGTCACCGCTTCAATACGGCGCACGCCTGCGGCGGTACCGGATTCAGAGGTAATACGGAACAGGCCGATATCACCGGTACGCGCTGCGTGAGTACCGCCGCACAGCTCGGTGGAGAAATCGCCCATCCGCAGTACGCGAACGCGATCGTCGTATTTCTCGCCAAACAGCGCCATAGCGCCGGATTCACGCGCGGCATCGATATCCATAATATTGGTTTCGATAGCCAGGTTACGGCGGATCTGGGCGTTCACCAGATCTTCCACCGCTCTAATTTCTTCCGGCTTCATCGCTTCAAAATGCGAGAAGTCAAAACGTAGCGCTTTATCGTTAACCAGAGAGCCTTTCTGCGCCACGTGGGTACCGAGAACCTGGCGCAGCGCCGCGTGCATCAGGTGCGTCGCGGAGTGGTTGAGACGAATACGCTGACGGCGAGCCTGATCGACATCGGCCTGCACCGCGTCACCCACTTTCAGGGAGCCGCTGGCGACTTTACCGATATGACCAATAGCCTGGCCGTACTTCTGCGTATCGCTGACCGTGAAGGAGAAGCCAGCGCCTTTCAGTTCGCCTTTATCGCCTACCTGACCGCCGGATTCCGCGTAGAACGGCGTCTGGTCAAGGACGACTACAGCATCCTGACCCGCGCTGACGCTATCAACCGCTTTGCCGTCGATGAACAGCGCAGTAACTTTGCCGTTCAGCTCCAGATGATCGTAGCCTTTAAATTCCGATGCGCCGTCAACGCGAATCATCGCGTTATAGTCAGCGCCGAAACCGCTGGACTCACGTGCGCGGCGGCGCTGCTCTTCCATCGCGGCTTCAAAGCCTGCTTCGTCAACCTTGATGTTGCGCTCGCGGCAGACATCCGCCGTCAGGTCAACCGGGAAGCCATAGGTGTCATACAGACGGAAGGCGGTTTCGCCGTCCAGCGTGTCGCCTTTAAGCTTCGACAGTTCCTCATCCAGCAGCGCCAGCCCGCGCTCCAGTGTGCGCGCAAACTGCTCTTCTTCGGTTTTCAGCACCTGCTCTACCAGAGCCTGCTGCTGTTTCAGTTCTTCACCGGCAGCGCCCATCACGTCGATAAGCGGAGCAACCAGTTTCCAGAAGAAGGTGTCCTTCGCGCCCAGCATGTTGCCGTGGCGAATCGCGCGGCGAATGATACGACGCAGCACGTAGCCGCGGTTTTCATTCGACGGGATCACGCCATCAGCAATCAGGAATGCGCAAGAACGAATGTGGTCGGCGATAACGCGCAGCGACTTGTTAGTGAGATCGGTCGCGCCGGTGACTTTCGCCACGCTCGCAATCAGGTTGCGGAACAGGTCGATGTCATAGTTGGAGTTAACGTGCTGCAGAACAGCGGCAATACGCTCCAGCCCCATACCGGTATCAACGGAAGGCTTCGGCAGCGGCTCCATGGTACCGTCAGCCTGACGGTTGAATTGCATGAAGACGATGTTCCAGATCTCAATGTAACGGTCGCCATCTTCTTCCGGGCTTCCCGGAGGGCCGCCCCAGATGTGATCGCCATGATCAAAGAAGATTTCGGTGCACGGGCCGCACGGACCGGTATCGCCCATCTGCCAGAAGTTATCAGAAGCAAACGGCGCGCCTTTGTTGTCGCCGATGCGGATAATACGCTCACGCGGAACGCCCACTTCATTGGCCCAGATGTCGAAAGCTTCGTCATCGGTCTCGTAAACGGTAACCCACAGTTTTTCTTTTGGCAGGGCGAACCAGTTCTCACCGGTCAGCAGTTCCCATGCGTATTTGATGGCATCCTGCTTGAAGTAATCGCCGAAGCTGAAGTTGCCCAGCATTTCGAAGAAGGTGTGGTGACGCGCGGTGTAACCGACGTTTTCCAGATCGTTGTGTTTACCGCCCGCACGCACGCAACGCTGCGCGGTGGTCGCGCGCGAATAATTACGTTTGTCGAGACCAAGGAAGACATCCTTGAACTGGTTCATCCCGGCGTTGGTAAACAGCAGGGTCGGATCGTTGTGCGGCACCAGGGAGCTGCTGGCAACTACCTGATGTCCCTTACTATGGAAAAAGTCGAGAAACGCCTGACGGATCTCAGCGGTGCTCTTGCTCATAATTATCCTGAAATCAAGCTACACTTCATCCTTCAAGTCGCCTCTGACCTGGCGGAACGTCCTCTCCCGGTAGTGAACTCACGTACGCCCCAGAAGCTGTTCTCTCTTGCCGCCGTGATGCAGCTTGAATGATTTTGTGTATAAGGAATAATCGCCCTGGACGCTGATTATGCAATCACAAGCAGCGGCCCGACGGAATAAAGTGGGAATAAGATAAGTTTTCTTTAGAGGGAAGTAAAATCCCCGATGGGTCAATCTGCAAAATTTCGCCAGATTTCCTGGATATCTTCCATCAGATAGCCGCGGTACAGCAAAAATCGCTGGATTTTAACTTTTTCAGTAAAGGCGGAAGGTAACGGTTCGCCGTATTTACGCTGCGCCTGCTCTTTGGCCAGCGCCGCCCAGTCGATTTCACACTCGCGCATCGCGCTTTCGATGTCGCTGCGGCCAATGCCCTTTTGATTCAACTCCTGGCGGATACGTGCCGGCCCATAGCCCTTGCGGCTCCGGCTGGCGATAAACTGGCGTACAAAACGCTGGTCATCAAGATAGCGGTTTTCCAGGCACCAGCCGACAACCTGTTCGAGCTCCTCCGGTGTGATGTCCAGCTTTTCAGGGCCGTTTTTACTCATTACCGGCGCCGCCAGCTTACGCCGCAGCTCCTGTTCGCTATGATCGCGCATCGCCAGAATACGAATTGCGCGATCCAAAAGACGCGCATAGCCGGAGCGGCGTGGTGAAGTCTCAGTCACAGGCACCTCGATAATCTAAGAAAAGCAAAAGGGCCGCATCAGCAGCCCTTTGTCACTCTTTTAGACGATATCAGAAATCTTGTTCGGTTTCTTCTGCGTCGTTGCCGTCAACCGCGAAGTCCGGCGTGGAGTCCTGGTTGTTGAGCAGCAGTTCGCGAACTTTCTTCTCAATTTCTTTCGCCGCCGCCGGGTTATCCTTCAGCCAGGAGATAGCGTTCGCTTTACCCTGGCCGATTTTGTCGCCGTTGTAGCTATACCAGGCGCCCGCTTTTTCAATCAGCTTCTCTTTCACGCCGAGGTCAACCAGCTCGCCGAAGAAGTTGATGCCTTCACCGTAGAGGATCTGGAATTCAGCCTGTTTGAACGGCGCGGCGATTTTGTTTTTCACCACTTTCACGCGGGTTTCGCTGCCGACAACGTTGTCGCCCTCTTTCACCGCGCCGATGCGGCGAATGTCCAGACGCACGGAGGCATAGAACTTCAGCGCGTTACCACCGGTGGTGGTTTCCGGGTTACCGAACATCACGCCGATTTTCATACGGATCTGGTTGATGAAGATCAGCAGCGTGTTGGACTGCTTCAGGTTACCAGCCAGTTTACGCATCGCCTGGCTCATCATACGCGCCGCGAGACCCATGTGAGAGTCGCCGATTTCGCCTTCGATTTCCGCCTTCGGCGTCAGCGCCGCCACGGAGTCGACGACGATAACGTCTACCGCGCCGGAACGCGCCAGCGCGTCACAGATTTCCAGCGCCTGCTCGCCGGTATCCGGCTGGGAGCACAGCAGGTTGTCGATATCAACGCCCAGCTTACGGGCATATACCGGATCCAGCGCGTGTTCGGCATCGATGAACGCACAGGTTTTGCCTTCACGCTGCGCTGCGGCGATAACCTGCAGCGTCAGGGTAGTTTTACCCGATGATTCCGGCCCGTAGATCTCAACGATACGGCCCATTGGCAGACCGCCTGCGCCGAGCGCGATATCCAGAGAAAGCGAACCGGTGGAGATGGTTTCCACGTCCATGGAACGGTCTTCACCCAGGCGCATGATGGAGCCTTTACCGAATTGCTTTTCGATCTGGCCCAGTGCTGCCGCCAACGCTTTCTGTTTGTTTTCGTCGATCGCCATTGTTACTCCTGTCATGCGAGGTGAAGCGCGTTCGCTTCGCCGTTAATATTTGTTCAGTTGAGGCAATTATACTGTATGGTCATACAGTATCAAGTATTTTGTAGAAATTGTTGCCAGAGCAGATTTAACGCATAGGCCGTCGCCTGACGACGCACCGCTTCGCGGTCTCCGGCAAAGCATTCGCGGCGGGTCACGCCCTGCCCGTTCGCACAGGCGACGCCGAACCACACGGTGCCGACGGGCTTCTCCGCGCTGCCGCCGTCCGGGCCGGCGACACCGCTGACCGATACCGCATAGGTGGCGCGCGCCGCGCGTAGCGCGCCAATTGCCATCTCGACAACCACCGGTTCGCTCACCGCGCCGTTATCCAGTAACGTCACTTCGCTCACGCCAATCATCTGCGATTTGGCTTCGTTGCTATAGGTCACGAAACCGCGCTCAAACCACGCTGAGCTACCGGCAATATCGGTCAGCGCTTTGGCTATCCAGCCGCCGGTGCAGGACTCCGCGGTGGTCACCGTCGCGCCCTGCGCTTTCAGCGCCAGCCCAACCTGTTCGCTTAGCTGCATTAATTCTGAATCGGTCATTTTTGCCCCGCTTAAGCCAGATAAAGAGGCCATCAAAGATAGCACTTTCGGCAGAGATATGGGGACGAGGTGGTGATTTTACGAGGGGGGATCCAAAAATGGGCCGTCCCGCTGCAACCGGGACGACCAGACAACCTGTTACTTCATACTATTGGCGATGAGCTCGACGTTATGGCGCAGCATTTTAACGTAGCTATCGGCTACGCCGCCCGGCTTAGACAGCGCTTCCGGATAGAGTTCGCCGCCCGGTTGCGCCCCCGTCGCGCCATCGATTTGCTGCACCAGACGCGGGTCCAGCTGGTTCTCCATAAACCAGGTATGTACGCCATCGGCTTTGATTTGCTTAATCAACGCCGCCACCTGCGCCGCGCTGGCTTCGCTCTCGGATGAGAGCCCCTGCGGCGCAAGGAACGTCACGTTGTAAGCGCGGCCAAAATAGCCGAAAGCATCATGGCTGGTCAGCACTTTACGCTTCGCCTGCGGGATGGCGCTAAACTGCGCCTTCGCCCAGCCGTCAATTGCCGTCAGCTGCTCGATATAACGCTTACCGCTGCTCTGGAGCGCCGCTTTATCCTGCGGGTCGGCTTTCACCAGGCCATCAAGGATATTCTGCGCGTACAACGCGCCATTAGCGGCGCTATTCCAGGCGTGCGGATCGGTCACCGTTTTACCGTCTTCATCAAGGGTATGCGTCTTAACCCCTTTTGAAGCCACCACTAATTCGCCCTTAAAACCGGACGCTTTCACCAGCCGATCCAGCCACCCTTCCAGGCCAAGCCCGTTGACCACCACCACGTCGGCTTTGCTGAGCAGCGCGCTATCCTTCGGTGAGGGTTCAAAGGTGTGCGGATCGCCATCCGGCCCTACCAGCGTATCGACATGAACATGCTCGCCTCCGACCTGCTGCACCATATCGCCCAACACCGAAAAACTGCTTACCACGTTCAGCGTTTTTGCCATCGCCCCCTGCGCCATCAGCCCCACGGCTAACGCCATCACCACTGCACTTCGTTTCATCATTTCCTTACCCCATCAATTTGCGCCAGCCAACGACCAGCCGGCTGCGCGTGCCAAAAAACACTGAAATAAAAAACAGTACGCTGGCGGTCAGCACGATGGCGGGACCGGCGGGTAAATTCACTGCCCACGAAAGGCTCAATCCCATCCAGGCGCAAAACGCGCCGATCGCCGCCGCCAGCAACAAAATGCCCGGCAGCGTTCGTGCCCAGCAGCGCGCCGCTACCGCGGGCAACATCATCAGCCCTACCGCCATTAGCGTGCCGAGCACCTGAAACCCCGCCACCAGGTTCAGTACCAATAGCGCGAGAAACAGGCCGTGCAGCAGCGCCGGTAGCCGCCGCGCGTTGACCTGTAGCCAGGCGCTATCGAATGCCTCGCTGACCAGCCCGCGATAAAACAGCGCAATGCACAGCAGCGTCAGGCTCGCCACGCCGGTGACAAAGAACGCCGCGTCGCTATCCACCGCCAGAATCGAACCGAACAGCAGGTGCAGCAGATCGACGCTGGAGCCGCGCAGCGAGACCAGCGTGACGCCAAGCGCCAGCGAGCCGAGGTAAAACCCGGCAAAACTGGCGTCCTCTTTCAGCGGCGTTCGCCGGCTGACCCAGCCTGCCACCAGCGCCACCGCGATCCCGGCGATAAATCCGCCAACGCTCATCGCCAGCAGCGACATGCCGTTAAGGAGATAACCCGCCGCCACCCCCGGCAGAATGGCGTGCGACAGCGCATCGCCCATCAGGCTCATCCGTCGCAGCAGCAATAGCACGCCTAACATGGTGGTGCTCAGCGACAGCGCGAAGCACACCACCAGCGCCCGGCGCATAAAGCCAAATTCAATAAAAGGTTGAAAAAAGGTATGCCAGATCATGCCTGCCTCGCGGTGTTGAAGGCAGGAAGCACACTTGACGTCTCGCCCCAGCGCGCGTGCTGGGGTTCAAGCAGCAGCGTCTCAGGAAAGAAATCGGCCACGCACTGGTTATCGTGCAGCACCGCCAGTATCGTTTGCCCCTCGCGATGCATATCGACGATAAGCGCCATCAGCTCGCGGCTGGTGGCCTCATCGACGCCGGTAAACGGCTCGTCCAACATCACCAGCGGCGCCTGTTGCACCATCACCCTGGCAAAGAGCATGCGCTGGAACTGGCCGCCCGAGAGTTCTTCAATCGGCGTATTGGCCAGCGCGCTGAGCCCCACCCGCTCGAGCGCCGCCTTGATGCGCTGACGCTCGCCGCCGCCCAGACCGCGCAGCAGCGAGACTCGCGGCCATGCCCCCTGGCTGACGACATCGCGCACCAGCAGCGGAAACTGTGATTCCAGGGCATGGCGCTGCGCCAGCCAGCCGATCACTGGCCGCCCTTTGCGCCAGTTCAGCCGGCCGCTAACCGGTGGAATAAATCCAGCCAGCGTTTTCAGCAGCGTCGATTTACCACAGCCATTAAGCCCGACAATCGCCGTCAGGCTTCCCGCCGCAATCACGCCGCTTAGCGCCGGAGTGATTGCCATGCCTTCATACCCGGCAACCAGGTGATCCAGCTCAATCATGGCAGCGCCACCGCCCACCATGTGGCCAGCCATAGCGCCGCCAGCAGTCCGCAGGCGATTGCCACGCGCGCCGCGCCGGATGCCATAAAAACCGATGTGAACATATTCCCGCCCCAATAAAATGTTATAACATAACAATATGGGATTCAGAAAAGAATGTAAATCTGCGTCAGCGAGAGGAAATGTAACAAAGGTCAACAAAAGGCATGCAGAAGGGAAAAAACGGATGGATAAGCGCGGCGTCCCGGGGCTACCAAACGGATACCAGACCGTAGCCCGGATAAGGCGCTACGCGCCGCCATCCGGGGAACTCGAAATCTGTCGGCTGGATGAAAGGATCAATATCCGCCGCGGGCCTGCGAAACCGCCAGCCCCAGTTGCCAGACAGCCATCGCGTAGTGAGTGCTGTGGTTATAGCGGGTGATAGTGTAGAAGTTCGGCAGGCCATACCAGTACTGGTACCCGGTGCCGATATCCAGCCGCAGCAGGCTGGCCTGCTGATGATTTCCCAGCGGCTGCGTTGGGGTTAACCCCGCCGCCGACAGCTGTGAAACGCTGTATTTGGTTTTAAAGCCGTTATCCAGACCCGGCGCCTGGCCCAGCGCCTGCACCGCGACGGTATCGCCGCTCACCCAACCGTGCTGTTTAAAGTAGTTCGCCACGCTACCGATGGCATCAACCGGATCCCACAGGTTGATATGACCGTCGCCGTTGAAGTCCACCGCGTATTGCTTATACGACGACGGCATAAACTGGCCGTAGCCCATCGCGCCGGCAAAGGAGCCTTTCAGATCCAGCGGGTCATCGCTTTCGCTGCGCGCCATCAGCAGGAAGGTTTCCAGCTCAGAGGAGAAGTATTCCGCGCGACGCGGATAGTTAAACGACAGCGTCGCCAGCGCATCAAGGATGCGCGTTTTGCCCATCACCCGGCCCCAGCGGGTTTCCACGCCGATAATGCCGACGATGATTTCCGGCGGTACGCCGTAGACCTGATACGCGCGGTTCAGCGCGTCCTGATACTGGTTCCAGAACACCACGCCGTTCTGCACGTTATCCGGCGTAATAAACTGTTTCTTATAGCGTAACCAGGCGCCATTTGGCCCGGTCGGCGGCAGCCCGCTCGGCGCCTGGCGATCCATCAGCCGTAGTACGTAGTCCAGGCGCTTGGCCTGCGACAGGATCTCCTGGAGCTGCTGCCTATCGAAGCCGTGTTTCGCCACCATCTTATCGATGAACTGCGCCGCCGCAGGGTTATTGGCGAAATCGCCGCCCATCTGCATCACGTTATGCTGCGGTTCCAGCAAAAAGCCGCCGGTGCCGCTCGCCATCTCCGCTTCCGCGGGGGTCTTAGGTTTGCTGCTGCAGGCAGCGAGAAGTGCACATAAAGGGAGTAAAGCCAGATAGCGACGCTTCAACATGGGAATTCCATTTAACAAAATCGGCAAAGGGTAATTATGGTAAAGCATGCGCCCGCCAACAAGGAAGCGGCAATACATTTGCAGACAAAATAGTCCTTTTTTTGCACGTCTTCCGAGTTCGATCCGCACGTTAATTTTTTCACTCATCGTGCACAAACTTTCAAAATAAAATATTTATCTTTCATTTTGCGATCAATTTAACACTTTTAAACCTTTCAAAGTGATTAAAATCAGCCTCCAGTTAGCAAGAAAAATAACACGCTGAAGGAGAGAACAATGATTGAAATCGTTACCCACGGCGCTGAGTGGTTCATCGGCCTGTTTCAGAAAGGCGGCGAGGTGTTTACCGGTATGGTGACCGGGATCCTGCCGCTGCTGATAAGCCTGCTGGTGATCATGAACGCGCTGATCAACTTTATCGGCCAGCAGCGGATCGAAAAGCTGGCGCAGCGCTGCGCCGGCAACCCGCTTACCCGTTACCTGCTGCTGCCTTGCATCGGTACCTTTGTCTTCTGCAACCCCATGACCTTAAGCCTTGGCCGCTTTATGCCGGAGAAATACAAACCGAGCTACTACGCGGCGGCCTCCTATAGCTGTCATTCGATGAACGGGCTGTTTCCGCACATCAACCCCGGCGAGCTGTTTGTTTATCTCGGCATCGCCAACGGCCTCACCACGCTGGGCCTGCCGCTTGGCCCGCTGGCGGTGAGCTACCTGCTGGTTGGCCTGGTGACCAACTTCTTCCGCGGCTGGATCACCGACCTGACCACCTCTATTTTCGAAAGAAAAATGGCGATTCAACTTGACCAGAAAGTGCATCTGTCAGGAGCGACATCATGACCCGTATTCGTATTGAAAAAGGGACCGGCGGTTGGGGCGGCCCGCTTGAACTCGACGTCATTGAGGGCAAAAAGATTGTCTATATCACCGCAGGCACCCGCCCGGCGATCGTCGATACGCTCGCCAGCCTGACCGGCTGGCAGGCGGTTGATGGATTTAAAGAGGGTGAACCAGCGGAAAGCGAAATTGGCATCGCCATTATTGACTGCGGCGGCACCCTGCGCTGCGGCCTCTACCCGAAGCGCCGTATTCCGACCATCAACATCCACGCCACCGGTAAATCCGGGCCGCTGGCGCAGTACATCGTCGAAGATATTTACGTCTCCGGAGTAAAAGAAGAGAACATCAAACTGCTGGAAGATAGCGGCGAGACGGCAGTGCAACCACTCCCCGCCGCGGGCCGCGATTACGATGCCAGCAAGAAGATTACCGAACAGAGCGACGGCCTGCTGGCTAAGGTCGGGATGGGGATGGGTTCGGTAGTGGCGGTACTGTTCCAGGCCGGACGCGACACCATTGATACGGTGCTGAAAACCATTCTGCCGTTTATGGCCTTCGTCTCGGCGCTGATCGGCATCATCATGGCCTCCGGTATCGGCGACTGGATTGCCCACGGCCTGGCGCCGCTCGCCAGCCATCCGCTGGGGCTGGTGACGCTGGCGCTGATCTGCTCCTTCCCGTTGTTATCGCCGTTTCTCGGCCCCGGCGCGGTGATAGCCCAGGTGATCGGCGTACTGATTGGCGTCCAGATCGGTCTGGGCAACATTCCACCGCATCTCGCCCTACCCGCGCTGTTTGCCATTAATGCCCAGGCCGCCTGCGATTTTATCCCGGTAGGCCTGTCGCTGGCCGAAGCCCGTCAGGAGACGGTACGCGTCGGCGTGCCGTCGGTGCTGGTCAGCCGCTTCCTCACCGGCGCGCCAACCGTGCTGATCGCGTGGTTCGTTTCCGGATTTATTTACCAATAAGAGGTTCCTGAAGATGACCGTCATTTACCACACCACTATTACCCGTATCGGCGCCAGCGCGGCAACGGCGCTGGAAGAACAGATGCTCATTACCTTCCGCGAAGGCGCACCGGCGGATATCGAAGAGTATTGCTTTATTCACAACCACGGTGAGCTATGCGGCGCGCTGCGCCCGGGCGCAGAGCTACAGCTCGGCGATCGGCATTATCCGGTGACCGCCGTCGGCGAGGTCGCCGAGCAAAACCTGCGCGAGCTGGGCCACATCACCCTGCGCTTTGACGGTCATCGTCAGGCGGAGTTTCCCGGAACCGTTCACGTCGCGGGCCCGGTGCCGGACGCCATCGCGACCGGCTGTGTACTGAAATTTGTTGCTTAGAAGGAGAGAAAGATGAATCAGGTTGCTGTTGTCATTGGTGGCGGACAAACCTTAGGAGAGTTTCTGTGCCGCGGTCTGGCCGCCGAGGGCTACCGCGTGGCGGTGGTTGATATCCAAAGTGAAAAAGCCAGCCGCGTCGCCCAGGAGATCAACACTGAATATGGCGAAGGTACGGCATACGGCTTCGGCGCCGACGCCACCAGCGAAGCCAGCGTCACGGCCCTGGCCCACGGCGTAGATGAGATTTTCACGCGCGTCGATCTCCTGGTCTACAGTGCCGGTATCGCTAAGGCCGCGTTTATTAGCGACTTCGCGCTGGGCGATTTTGACCGCTCGCTGCAGGTCAACCTGGTGGGCTATTTCCTCTGCGCCCGCGAGTTCTCACGGCTGATGATCCGCGACGGCATTAAAGGTCGCATCATTCAGATCAACTCGAAATCCGGCAAAGTCGGCAGTAAGCATAACTCAGGCTATAGCGCGGCGAAGTTCGGCGGCGTCGGGCTGACCCAGTCGCTGGCGCTGGATCTGGCGGAATACGGCATTACCGTGCATTCGCTGATGCTCGGCAATCTGTTGAAATCACCGATGTTCCAGTCGCTGCTGCCGCAGTACGCCACCAAGCTCGGCATCGATGAGAGCGAAGTCGAGCAGTACTACATCGATAAGGTGCCGTTGAAACGCGGCTGCGATTACCAGGATGTGCTGAACGTGTTGATGTTCTACGCCAGCCCGCAGGCGTCGTACTGCACCGGGCAGTCGATTAACGTCACCGGCGGCCAGGTGATGTTTTAAAAGGTTCCCGGATGGCGCTGCGCTTATCCGGGCAACAAAACTGTAGGTCGGGCAAGGCGTTAGCCGCCACCCGACAAAAAACGGTACCCGGGTTGTACCCGGCATCACACCTTCAGGAGACATTATGGTTACCGCACTCATTACCGCCGCCGCTATTGCCTGGCTTTGCCAACTGGCGTTCGGCGGCTGGCAGATCCGCCGCTTCAATCGCGCCTTTGATAGCCTTTGCCAGCAGGGCCGCGTTGGCGTAGGCCGTTCCTCCGGACGCTTTAAACCGCGCGCGATTGTCGCTATCGCCGTCGATGAAAACGATCGTATTTGCGATACGCTGTTGATGAAGGGACTCACCGTCTTCGCCAGTCCGCAAAAAATCCCCACGCTTAGCGGTAAACATCTCGAGGAATTGCAGCCTGATGTGATCTTTCCCAATGATCCGCTCTGTCAGAATGCACTATCATTAGCGCTTAATCCGAAACATGCATAATTTCGTTGTGAAAGTTAATATCTTGCGAAATTATCACTTCGAAACTTAAACGCAGGATACAACGCCTATGAAACCACGTCAGCGCCAGGCAGCCATTCTCGAGTACCTGCAATCGCAGGGCAAATGCTCGGTCGAAGAGCTGGCGCAACACTTCGACACCACCGGCACCACTATCCGTAAGGATCTGGTGATACTGGAGAATGCCGGGACCGTCATCCGCACCTACGGCGGCGTAGTGTTAAATAAAGACGAGGCCGACCCGCCTATCGACCACAAGACGCTGATCAACACCCACAAGAAAGCGCAGATTGCCGAGGCCGCCGTGCGATACATCCACGATGGCGATTCAATTATCCTCGACGCCGGCAGCACCGTGCTGCAGATGGTGCCGTTGCTGAGCCGCTTCAATAACATCACGGTGATGACAAACAGCCTGCATATCGTCAACGCGCTTTCCGAGCTCGATAACGAGCAGACCATCCTGATGCCGGGCGGCACCTTCCGTAAAAAATCGGCCTCCTTTCACGGCCAACTGGCGGAAAATGCCTTCGAACAATTCAGCTTCGACAAGCTGTTTATGGGCACCGACGGCATTGATCTGGTCGCGGGCGTCACCACCTTTAACGAGGTCTATACCGTAAGTAAGGCGATGTGTAACGCCGCCCGCGAAGTGATCCTGATGGCCGACTCATCCAAGTTTGGCCGTAAAAGTCCCAACATTGTCTGCGGCCTTGAACGCGTGGATAAATTGATTACCGATGCCGATATTGACCCTGAATTCCAGCGGGCGCTGGAAGCCAAAGGTATTGAAGTCATTATTACTGGAGAACATCATGAGTAACTTTTTGTTAGAGGCCGGACGCCAGACCTTGATGCTTGAGCTGCAGGAGGCGAGCCGCCTGCCGGAACGCCTGGGCGACGACTTCATCCGCGCGGCGGAAACCATCATCCACTGCGAGGGCAAACTGATTGTCTCCGGTATCGGTAAATCCGGCCACATCGGTAAAAAGCTAGCGGCAACCTTCGCCAGCACCGGCACCCCGGCCTTTTTCGTCCATCCGGCGGAAGCCCTGCACGGCGATCTCGGCATGCTCGATAGCCGCGACGTGATGCTGTTTATCTCCTACTCCGGCAGCGCGAAAGAGCTGGATCTCATCGTACCGCGGCTGGAAGAGAAATCCATTCCGCTGCTGGCGATGACCGGCAAATCCACCTCGCCGCTGGCGCTGGCGGCGAAAGCGGTGCTGGATATCGCCGTAGAGCGCGAAGCCTGTCCGATGCATCTGGCGCCGACCTCCAGCACCGTCAACACGCTGATGCTGGGCGACGCGTTGGCGATGGCGGTGATGCAGGCGCGCGGTTTCAATGAAGAAGATTTCGCCCGTTCCCACCCGGCGGGCGCCCTCGGCGCGCGGCTGCTGAACAAAGTGCATCATCTGATGCGCCGCGATGAAGAAGTGCCGCGGGTCAATGCTGACGCCAACGTCATGGACGCCATGCTTGAACTAAGCCGAACCGGGCTCGGCCTGGTGGCGGTCTGCGATGAAGCCAACCGCGTGCAGGGCGTTTTCACCGACGGCGACCTGCGCCGCTGGCTGGTTGCTGGCGGTACGCTCAACGATGGCGTCACTCAGGCGATGACCCGCAACGGCGTGACGCTGCAGGCGGAAAGTCGCGCGGTGGAAGCCAAAGAGCGGTTGATGAAACATAAAATCAGCGCCGCGCCGGTAGTGGATGAAAACGGCCTGCTGGTCGGCGCCATCAACCTGCAGAACTTTTACCAGGCAGGGATCCTTTAAGCCCCAGACGTTTCGCCAGCCGATGCAGGTTGGCGACGTCCAGTTCCAGCGCACGGGCGGTCGCCGCCCAGTTGTGTTGGTTCGCCTCCAGCGCGCGGCTAATCGCTTCTCGCTGAAAAGAGTCGGTCGCCTCGCGCAGATTGACGTTTCCCGTCGCGGGCGCCGCTGCGACCGTCTCAGTCGGCAACATCGGCGCCGCCACCGCAAACTGGAAATGCTGCGGCTCCAGTACCACTTCATCGCCGGCCTGGGTGGCCCGCGCCAGCACCACCGCCCGGTGAATAGCATGCTCCAGTTCGCGCACGTTGCCCGGCCAGGACCACTGCTGCAGCCTGTTTCGCGCCGCCTCAGCCAAAATGACCCGCGCCAGCCCCATCCGCAGGCGGCACTGCTCACAGAAATAGCCCGCCAGCAGCACCACATCGTTTTCCCGTTCGCGTAGCGCCGGAACCGACAGCGGGAAGACGCTCAGCCGATGGTACAGATCGGCGCGAAAGCGCCCTTCCACCACCTCCTGGCGCAGATCGCGGTTCGTCGCCGCCAGCACCCGCACATCGACCCGCAGGCTGCGGTCATCGCCGACGCGCTGAATATCGCCATACTGCAACACGCGCAGCAGCTTCGCCTGCAACGCCAGCGACAGTTCGCCTATTTCATCAAGGAACAGGGTGCCGTTATCAGCCATCTCAAATTTACCGCTGCGGTTGCTGATAGCCCCGGTAAATGCCCCTTTCACATGGCCGAACAGCTCGCTCTCCGCCACGCTTTCCGGCAGCGCCGCGCAGTTGAGATAGACCAGCGGATTGGCGGCTCGCGGCGACCCCTGATGCACCGCCTTCGCCACCAGCTCTTTACCGGTGCCGGTTTCGCCGCTTATCAGCACGTTTAAATCTGATGCGGCGACGATATCGATCTCTTTTTTCAGCTGCAGCATGGGCGCCGACAGGCCGATAATCTCCTGACGCTCAGGCTGCGCGTAATGCACCGGCTGCGCCGGCAGCACGTTTTGCGCTTCAAGACGGGCGATGAGCAGCGCGTTATTCAAGGCGCCAGCCACCAGCGCGGCAATTAGCCGCAGCTCTTCATCGCTAAAGCTATCGAAACGGTCGGCATCCATGCCGTCAAGGGTCAGCGCGCCAATCAGCGTCTGCCCGGCGAACAGCGGCAGGCCAACGCAGGCGTGAACCTTCAGACTCTCATGACCGGGGATCAGCCCGTCGTAGGGGTCAGGCAGATCGCTATCCGCCGGGAAGCGTACCACATCCCCGGCGCGCGCAATCGCCTCAAGCCGCGGGTGTCCTTCCAGGGCAAAGCGCCGACCGAGCACATCCTGCGCCAGGCCATCGATCGCCAGCGGCACAAACTGATGCGCCTCGTAGCGCAGCAGCGCCGAGGCATCGCAGCCGAGAATCTGCCGCAGGGTAGTAATCAGACGCGAAAAACGGTCGGTGTGACCAATATCGCTTTGTAAATCAATGGCGATTCTCGCCAGCTCGTCGACGGAAAAACTCATTGCCGCTCCATTGTCATTTTGACAACACCCATTGTCATATCGACTATTTTAATCATTGTCATTTTGACAGCAACAAAAATCATAAAAAATTAAAAATAGATAATTATCAATGAATTAAAAAGTTGGCACGCAACTTGATATAAGCCAATCAACTGAGTTTAAACACACTGTATTGATTGAGGTTGCTATGTCTATTGCGGTTAAAAATAACATTCTTTGGGTTGGCCAACGCGATTGGGAAGTGCGTGATTTCCACGGCACCGAATATAAAACGCTGCGCGGCAGCAGCTACAACAGCTATCTCATCCGCGAAGAGAAAAACGTGCTGATCGATACCGTCGATCATAAATTCAGCCGCGAGTTCGTGCAGAACCTGCGCAGCGAAATCGATCTGGCTGACCTCGACTACATCGTCATTAACCACGCCGAAGAGGACCATGCCGGCGCGCTGACCGAACTGATGATGCAGATCCCGGATACGCCGATTTACTGCACCGCCAACGCCATCGACTCGATCAACGGCCACCATCATCATCCGGAGTGGAACTTCCACGTGGTGAAAACCGGCGATACTCTCGATATCGGTAATGGTAAACAGCTGATCTTCGTGGAAACGCCGATGCTGCACTGGCCTGACAGCATGATGACCTACCTGACCGGCGACGCGGTGCTGTTCAGCAACGACGCCTTCGGCCAACACTACTGCGACGAACACCTGTTCAACGATGAAGTGGACCAGATTGAACTGTACGAACAGTGCCAGCGCTACTACGCCAACATCCTGACGCCCTTCAGCCGCCTGGTGACGCCGAAAATTACTGAAATCCTCGGCTTCAACCTGCCGGTGGATATGATTGCCACCTCCCACGGCGTGGTCTGGCGCGATAACCCGACGCAAATCGTCGAGAAATATCTCGAGTGGGCGGCGGATTACCAGGAAGATCGCATCACTCTCTTCTACGACACCATGTCCAATAACACCCGCATGATGGCGGACGCCATCGCTCAGGGGATCACTGAAGTCGACCCGCGGGTAGCGGTAAAAATCTTCAACGTCGCCCGCAGCGACAAAAACGACATTCTCACCAATGTTTTCCGCTCGAAAGGCGTGCTGGTGGGCACCTCCACCATGAACAACGTGATGATGCCGAAAATCGCCGGGCTGGTGGAAGAGATGACCGGGCTGCGTTTTCGCAATAAACGCGCCAGCGCCTTTGGCTCACACGGCTGGAGCGGCGGCGCGGTAGACCGTCTGTCCACCCGCCTGCAGGATGCCGGCTTTGAGATGTCGCTGAGCCTGAAAGCCAAATGGCGCCCGGATATCGACGCGCTGGAATTGTGCCGCCAACACGGACGCGACATCGCCCGCCAGTGGGCCCTCTCGCCGCTGCCGGTTGCTGAAGCAGCGACAACGCCGGAACAACAAGACTGCGCCTGCGCCGCCGCCGCGGCCGCCGATCTCGGTCCCATGATGCAGTGCAGCGTGTGCCAGTGGGTCTATGACCCGGCGAAAGGCGAACCTAACCAGGATGTACAGCCGGGTACGTCGTGGAGTGAAGTGCCGGACAATTTCCTCTGCCCTGAGTGTTCTCTTGGCAAAGATGTCTTTGACGTACTGGCGACGGAGGCAAAATGAGTGATGGCATCGTCATCATCGGCTCGGGCTTCGCGGCCCGCCAGCTGGTGAAAAATATCCGTAAGCAGGATACGCAAATCCCGCTGACGTTAATCGCCGCCGATAGCATGGATGAGTACAACAAACCGGACCTCAGCCATGTCATCAGCCGCGGGCAGAAGGCCGACGATCTGACCCTGCAAAGCGCCGGCGAGTTCGCAGAGCAGTACAATCTGCGTCTGTTTCCCCATACCTGGGTAAGCGATATCGACGCCGAAAACCGGTTAGTGAAGAGCCAGGATAACCAGTGGCGCTACGACAAACTGGTGCTGGCCACCGGCGCGACGCCGTTTATCCCGCCGGTGCCGGGACGCGAGCTGATGCTGACGCTGAACAGCCAGCGCGAATATGGCGCAGCGCAGAGCCAGCTGCACGACGCGAAGCGCGTGCTGATCGTCGGCGGCGGCCTGATTGGCTGCGAACTGGCGATGGATTTCTGTCGCGCCGGTAAAGCGGTAACGGTAGTCGATAACTCAGCCAGCGTGCTGGCGGCGCTGATGCCGCCGGAAGCCAGCAGCCGCCTACAGCATCGGCTTACCGAGATGGGCGTACATCTGATGCTCAAAACGCAGCTTGAGAGGTTAGAGCAAACCGCCGACGGCATTCGCGTCAGCCTCGATCGCCAGCGCGCGATAACCGTCGATGCGGTGGTGGCCGCTGCCGGCCTGCGCCCGGAAACGTCGCTGGCGCGCCATGCCGGATTGCAGATTAACCGCGGCGTGGTGGTCAATAACCAACTGCAAACCAGCGACCCGGCGATTTATGCGCTCGGCGACTGTGCGGAAATCAACGGTACGGTACTGCCGTTCCTGCAGCCGATTTTACTCAGCGCCATGTGCCTGAGTAAAAACCTGCTGGCGCAAGCGGGCGAGCTCACATTGCCGCCAATGCTGGTGAAAGTGAAAACACCGGATCTGCCGCTGCATCTGGCCGGCGACACCCGCCGCGACGATCTGACGTGGAATATCGTGGCCACCAAAGAGGGGCTGGTGGCGAAAGGCCTGGATGCCGAAAACCAGCTGCGGGCCTTTGTGGTGAGTGAAGACAAAATGAAGGAAGCCTTTGCGCTGCTCAAGCAACTGGTAAGGTGATGGTTTTCCCGGCTTGCGGCGTAAACGCCTTAGCCGGGCTACGGTATTGTCCTGGTAGCCCGGCTAAGCGCAGCGCAAGCCGGGAAAATAACCAGCCTAGCGCGCCAGATTATCGTAACCGCGCCAGCGATAATTTAGCACCGACAGCGCCCAACAAACGACGAACAGCCCCACCACCACAAACCCGGCATCGCCGAGGTTATCGTTTAACGCCCCTACCCAGCGCCACACCCCGCCGCTTAGGGCGAACTTATCCATTAACAGCCCCAGCGCCTCCAGGCCGCCGATAAACAGCGCCACCACCACCGAGGTACCGGTGATGGTCATATTGTAATAGAGCTTGCGCTGCGGCTTGCTGAACGCCCAACCGTAGGCGCCGACCATCAGCACATTATCAAGCGTATCCACCAGCGCCATACCGCTGGCGAACAGCGCCGGGAAGACCATTATCGACCAAATCGAAATGCCGCTCGACGCGCCGGCGGCGGAAATACCCAGCACGCCGATTTCGGTGGCGGTATCAAAGCCAAGACCGAACAAAAAGCCCACCAGGTACATCTGCCAGCTGCGGCTTATCAGACGGAAGGTCTTGCCAAACAGCCAGCTCATCATACCGCCGCCGCTAACGATTTCGTCGCTGACCTTTTCACCGCGCTTCCATGCCTGGAAGCTGCGCCACACGCTGCGCAAAATCACCAGATTGACCAGCGCCATTGCCAGCAGAAACAGCGCCGATACCGCAGTGCCAATCACGCTGCCGGTTTCGTGTAGCCAGCTCATCTGCTGACTGAAGGCGGTGGCCGTCGCGGCGATCGCCGCCGACGCCAGCACCACGATCGACGAATGCCCTAGCGAGAACCACGCCCCGACGCCAAACGGCCGCCGCCCCTGCTGCATCATCTTGCGGGTGACGTTATCAATCGCCGCAATATGGTCGGCGTCGACCGCATGGCGCAGGCCGTAACCCCAGGCCAGCAGACTGGCGGCCATCAATGCCCCGCTATCGCCAAACGCCTGAAACGCCCATAGCCAGGCCAGGGCGTTCGCGGTGATAAGTCCCAATACCAGCGCCGCCGCACGCGGCTGTTGGCGTAAAATCATCGTTATCATCTTAAATCCTTTGAGACTGCCAGCGGGCGGCGGCCACCACCGCCTGACCGTAGGCGATCGCGCCATCGCCAGCAGGAAGCTGCTGCGGCAAAAGCAAAGTAAAATCAGAGAGGTAATCACTGAGGCGGGCGGCGAGCAGCTGATTATGCAGTACGCCGCCGCTACAAACGATCGTCGCTATCCCGCGGGAAGCGGCGCGGTCGCGCGCCAGCGCCGCCAGCCCGCAGGCCAGCGCATCATGAAAGGCCCAGGCTTTCTGCGCGGGCGTCGCCTGCCAGCGCAACCACTGTCGCCAGAAGGTGGCTAAATCCAGCTCGCCGCCGCGCCAGGGCAGCGTGACCGGATGGCTGACGCCCGGACAACTGGCGGCCAGCGCCTCCAGCCGACAGGCCGCCTCGCCTTCGTAGCTCAGGCTCTCCGGCGCGCAATCCAGCGCGCAGGCGACGGCATCAAACAGCCGTCCGCAGGAAGAGGCGCGCGGCGAATTAATGCCGCGTTCGATGGCCTGCGCCAACAGCGGCCAGTTTCGCTGCCCCAGCGCGGCGGTTTGCGGGTATGACTGCCAGTCGGGAATAAATGCCAGGCACTGGGCCAACAAATTTCGCCACGGCTGGCGCGCCGCCAGATCGCCGCCCGGCAGAGCCACGGCCGGGAGGCCGCCAAGATGTTCGCATTCGCGGTAGTTCACCCGCAGGCATTCGCCGCCCCACAGCGCGCCGTTTTCCCCCATGCCAATGCCATCAAGGGTCAGGGCAATCACATCGCCGCCGTCGAGCGGCCAGCGGTGTTCTGCCAGGCAAGCCGCCGCGTGGGCATGGTGATGCAGTACCGGCTCGACCGGTAACGACATTGACGCCGCCCACTGTGTCGAGCGATAGCCGGGATGGGCGTCAACCGCCACCCGCTGCGGCGCAAATGCATAAATACTCTGCATTAACTGCAGCGCACTGCGCCACTGTTGCTCGACGCCCTCCTCGCCGAGATCGCCAAAATGCTGGCTCAGCACCGCCTCGTCGCCGCGCGCCAGACAGAAGGTATTTTTCATATCCGCCCCCAGCGCCAGCAGCGGCGGAATATTATCCAGGCCCGGCGGCAGCGGCAGCGCATCCGGCACATAGCCACGGGCGCGGCGCAGCATCTCACCGCTTGAGCGCACCAGCGAATCGTCCATACGCTGCACGATATCGCGATTATGTAGCAGAAAACCGTCGGCGATATCGGCTAAGTCGGTGAGCGCTTCGCGATTACTCAATGCCGGAGGGCGGCCGCTGAGGTTGCCGGAGGTCATCACTATCGGGCGCGCCAGCGCCTGCAGAAGTAAATGCTGCAGCGGATTAGACGGCAGCATCACCCCAACTTCCGCAAGCCCTGGCGCAATCTCGTCACACAGGCCGGGAACCTGCGCTTTAGCCAGCAATACAATCGGCGCGGCGGGCGAGCGCAGCTGCGTTGCCGCCGCGGCGGGTAATCCCGTGGCCGTCGGCAGCATTACCGCCAGCGGTTTTGCCGGGCGCCGTTTTCGCGCGCGCAGCGCTGCCACCGCCACGCTATTGCCGGCATCGCAGGCCAGATGAAAACCGCCAATCCCTTTTATCGCCACAATATCGCCCGCAGCCAGCCGCGCGATGGCCTCCTGCAGCGCCGCTTCAGCGAATAGCGTTAGCGTTCCCGCCCGCCACTCCAGCTGTGGGCCGCAATCGGCACAGGCCACCGGCTGGGCGTGAAAACGGCGATCGGCAGGCTCCCGGTACTCAGCAGCGCAGCGCGGACAAAGTGGGAACGGCGCCATCGCCGTAAAGGGACGATCGTATGGCATGGCGCGAATAATGGTGAAGCGCGGCCCGCAGTGGGTACAGTTGATAAAGGGGTAACGGTAACGGCGTTCTTGCGGATCGTTCATCTCCGCCAGGCACGCCGGGCAGGTTGCGGCATCGGGAACAATCTGCGTGCGCATACTGCCGCCGCCGCTGTGGCGAATGGTGAAATCCTGAGGAAGCTTATGCCAGTGAAACGGGGTGCAGTCGGTGCTGTCAATACGCGCCAGCGGCGGGCAGTGACGGGCCAACGCGGCAGTAAAACCACCGTCGTCGCCGGTCAGTCTGACCAGCACGCCGTCGCCGTCGTTACAGACATCGCCGCCGCGCGCCATTTGTCGCGCCAGTTGCCAGACAAAGGGGCGGAAACCCACCCCCTGCACTTTGCCGCGAATGCGGATTTGCACCCCGTTCATGCGGCGTATTACCAGGCCAGCGCCGTACGGCGACGTTTTTCGAGGTTCATCTGCTCAAGCTTGTTGCGGTCGACGCAAACCAGCGCGTGCGTCGGGCAGGCTTCAATGCAGGCCGGACCGCTATCGCGCTGGTGGCACAGGTCGCACTTGTTGGCTTCGGCTTTTTCCGCCATGACGTTCAACCCGGCGCCGCTGTGGCGAACGACCGGGCGCACCACCACTTCCATCGCCCCATACGGACAGGCCACGACGCAGGTTTTACAGCCGATGCAGCGCTCCTGCATCACGTGGACAAAGCCTTTATCGCGGCTGATGGCGCCGTTCGGGCAGACGTTGGCGCATGGCGCGTCTTCACATTGACGACAGGCCGTCGCCGTCGACACATTGACACCTTTGATCACGTGAATACGCGGCAGGAACGACTGCGGCGTCAGCGCGGCGCAATCCTGATTTTCCTGATGAGAGACCACGCAGGCCACTTCACAGGTGCGGCAGCCGATGCATTTGCTCGCATCGGCGATAATGAAACGGTTCATCCATTTCTCCAGCGGAAAGAAGTTAACGCGCCGGATTATGCATAATACGTTCCAACTTTTATTTCATTGAAATTTAAGGGAATTAAATTAACAGCAGCTGTCATCGTCACAACTGACGATGACAGCTGACGACATCAGACATGCGGGCCACGCGCCAACGACTCGCGTTCAATCAGCTCGCCGGGGAAAGTTTGCTGATATTTAAATTCCCCGCCATCGAGCATAAAGATCAGCCTGTTGATGCTCTCTTTCATCATTTCGGTGACCGGAATTTTAACGCTGGAGAGCGAGGGGATCACATACGGCGCCAGCGCGATGTCATCGAAACCGATCACCGATACCTGCTGCGGCACCGCGATCCCCTGCTGGTGCAGTTGCTTAATCGCACCGATCGCCATGTCGTCATTACTGGCGACCAGCGCGCTGAAACTGACGCCGCGTTGGCTGAGCGCTTCGACAGCGGCGGCGCCGGTGTGCGGCGTCCAGCGCCCTTCAACGATCAGTTCTTGCCGCACGGGAAGCCCCTGGCCTGCCAGCGCGTCTTTATAACCAGAGAGACGCTCAACCCCGGTAGGCGAATCCAGCGAACCGGTGATAAACGCAATGTCGCGATGACCGCTGGTAATTAACTTTTCAACCGCCATCCGCGCCGAGGCTTTGTGATCGGACCATACGCAGTGGCTGGCGTGGCGGCGCAGGCGACGGTTCAGCACCACGATCGGCTGCTCATGATTGTCGATGATCTCATCCATTTCATCGACGCTTAGAAAGCGCGGATAGATGATGATCGCATCACAGCGCAGGTCGAGCAGATACTGAATCGCCTCGCGCTCCTCTTGCGCGCTGTGTTTGCCGTCGGCAAGGATCAGCTGCCGCCCCTGATCTTCCGTCAGCCGCGCCACGTGAAACAGCAGCTCGCTGAAATAGACGCCGTGATAAAGGGTGTTGGTTACCACCAGCCCGATGGTCTGGCTTTTTTTGGTCGCCAGATTGCGCGCCAGCAGATTCGGCCGATAGCCGCTTTCGGCAATTGCCTGAAACACCCGGTCTTTGGTCTCCTGGCTAACATAGCCATTGCCCGACAGCACCCGCGACACGGTCGCCTTTGATACTCCCGCGCGCTTCGCAACCTCCAGCATCGTTGCCATGGGGTTCTTCCTGTAACTTAAGTTGCCTGCAGTGTACTGCACGTCTCGCCGTTTTTCAGCAGCCGACATCACCGGGATGCTTTCCAGTCGCTGCCTACAAAGCGATCAAAATCACAAATTTGCAAAGTGATTTTTTTAATTCTTGTATGACTCAACGAAACTCATCATGATTTTGTGGAACCGGTTTCCTATGCATATACCGCGCATAGCCGCCGTCAGGCGCTGGCGTGTAATCAGTACCCTATTGATAAACAGGATAAAATCCGATGTCTAAAAATTATGCAGCCCTGGCGAACCAGATCCTGACGGCGATCGGCGGCGCAGACAACGTCGTTGCCGTAACCCACTGCATGACCCGCCTGCGCTTTGTGGTGAAAGATAACCAACGCGTGGACGCCCCGGCGCTGAAAGCGCTGCAAGGGGTACTTGGCGTCGTGCGTAGCGATAACCAGTGCCAGGTGATCATCGGCAATACCGTATCGCAGGCGTATCGCGAAGTGCTGAATCTGCTGCCCGGCGAGTTGCGCCCGGCTGAGCCGCAGGGGAAACCGCCGCTGACCTTAAAACGCATCGGCGCCGGGATCCTTGATGCGCTGATCGGCACCATGTCGCCGCTGATCCCGGCGATTATTGGCGGATCGATGGTCAAACTGCTGGCGATGATCCTGGAAATGAGCGACGCGTTGCCAAAAGGCTCGCCGACGCTGACCATTCTGACGCTTATCGGCGACGGCGCGTTCTTCTTCCTGCCGCTGATGGTTGCCGCTTCCGCGGCGGTAAAATTCAAAACCAATATGTCGCTGGCTATCGCCATCGCCGGGGTGCTGGTGCATCCGGGGTTCATCGAATTAATGGCCAAAGCCGCGCAGGGTGAGCACGTTGAGTTCGCCTTCATTCCGGTTACCGCCGTGAAATACACCTACACGGTGATCCCGGCGCTGGTGATGACCTGGTGTCTCTCTTATATCGAGCGCTGGGTCGATCGCATCACCCCGGCGGTGACAAAAAACTTCCTTAAACCGATGCTGATCGTGCTTATTGCCGCGCCGCTGGCGATCCTGCTGATTGGCCCGCTCGGCATCTGGATCGGCAGCGCGATCTCCGCGCTGGTGTACACGATCCATAGCTATCTCGGCTGGCTGTCGGTGGCGATCATGGGCGGACTCTGGCCGCTGCTGGTGATGACCGGGATGCACCGCGTCTTTACGCCAACCATCATTCAGACCATCGCCGAAACCGGCAAAGAGGGCATGGTGATGCCATCGGAAATCGGCGCCAACCTGTCGCTGGGCGGCTCGTCGCTGGCGGTGGCGTGGAAAACCAAAAACCCGGAGCTGCGCCAGACCGCATTAGCGGCGGCGGCATCGGCGATTCTGGCCGGGATTTCCGAACCGGCGCTGTACGGCGTGGCGGTACGTCTGAAACGCCCGCTGGTCGCCAGCTTAATCAGCGGCTTTATTTGCGGGGCGGTGGCGGGGATCGCCGGGCTGGCCAGCCATTCGATGGCGGCGCCGGGGCTGTTCACCAGCGTCCAGTTTTTCGATCCGGCCAATCCGATGACTATCGTTTGGGTCTTTGGCGTGATGGCGCTGTCGGTGGCGCTCTCCTTTGCGCTGACGCTGCTGCTCGGTTTTGAAGATATCCCGGTAGAAAATGCCGCCGCCGACGCCAGACAGCGCCAGGGCGCGGCCACTCACGCCTGAACACTTTTTTGAACGCGAGGTAACGCATGTCGAGTTTTCCACACGGATTTTTATGGGGCGGCGCTCTGGCCGCTAACCAGTCTGAAGGCGCTTATCTTGAGGGCGGCAAAGGGCTGACAACCGTTGATACTATTCCGCACGGCGCCCATCGCCTGGCGGTGAAGCTGGGCCAGGAGAAGCGCTTTACGCTTCGCGAAGATGAATTCTACCCAAGCCACGTGGCGATTGATTTTTACCATCGCTATAAAGAGGATATCGCCCTGATGGCGGAGATGGGGTTTAGCGTCTTCCGCACCTCTATCGCCTGGAGCCGACTGTTCCCGCGCGGTGATGAACAACAGCCAAACCCGGAAGGTATCGCCTTCTATCGTGCGATGTTTGAAGAGTGCAGAAAGTACGGGATCGAACCGCTGGTCACCCTGTGCCACTTTGATGTCCCGATGCATCTGGTGACGGAATATGGCTCCTGGCGTAACCGGAAGATGGTCGATTTTTTCAGCCACTATGCGCGCACCTGTTTTGAAGCGTTTGACGGACTGGTGAAATACTGGCTCACCTTCAATGAAATCAACATTATGCTGCATAGTCCCTACTCCGGCGCCGGTCTGGTGTTTGAGGAAGGAGAAAATCAGGAACAGGTGAAATACCAGGCCGCGCATCACGAGCTGGTGGCCAGCGCGCTGGCGACAAAAATCGCCCATCAGGTTAACCCGCAAAACCAGGTCGGCTGCATGCTGGCGGGCGGTAATTTCTACCCGTATTCCTGTAAGCCGGAAGATGTCTGGATGGCGCTGGAAAAAGATCGTGAAAACCTGTTCTTTATCGATGTGCAGGCACGCGGCGCGTATCCGGTGTGGGCCGCGCGGGTATTCCGCGAGAAAGGCGTCACTATTGCCAAACAGCCAGGCGACGACGAAATCCTCAAAAACACCGTTGATTTTGTCTCCTTTAGCTATTACGCCTCGCGCTGCGCGTCAGCGGAGATGAACGCCAGCAATACCAACGCCGCCAATATCGTCAAGTCGCTGAAGAATCCGTACATTGCGGCCAGCGAATGGGGCTGGGGCATCGATCCGCTCGGCCTGCGCATCACCATGAACATGATGTATGACCGCTATCAGAAACCGCTATTCCTCGTGGAAAACGGGCTCGGCGCGCGCGATGAAATTGACGCCAACGGCGAAATCAACGACGACTACCGCATTAGCTATCTGCGCGAGCATATCAAGGCGATGCGCGACGCCATCGATGACGGCATTCCGGTCATCGGCTATACCAGCTGGGGCTGTATCGATTTGGTATCCGCCTCCACCGGCGAGATGAGCAAGCGCTACGGTTTCGTGTATGTCGATCGCGACGATGCCGGTAACGGCACGCTTGCGCGCAAGCGCAAGAAATCGTTCTGGTGGTATAAGAAGGTCATCGCCAGCAACGGGGCGGATCTGGAGTAGTCGGTATTGCCGGGTGGCGGCTTACGCCTTACCCGGCCTACGGTCCGTACTATTTATAGCCCTGCGAAGCATTAGCGCAAGCCGGGGAACGCCTGTTCCTCGGCCGCTTCCAGCGCGGCAAAACCGCCCTGCCCCTGCCAGCCATCAAGCCGCGCGTATACCGTCGCGACGGCATCCTTAACAGGCTGAGTCATCGGGTAATAGAAACCGACTATATCGGGCTGAATGCCCACAAAAATCACCTCGCCAATATCCTCTTTTAACTGATCGATAAGATAGTTAAGCGGCATATTGTGGGTGGTCATCATAAACATGTCGGCGATATCGTCCGGGTCGACAATGCGAATTTCGCCAGGGTTGAGCCCCATATCGGTTGCATCGACGATCAGTAGCCGGGTCGGGCGCAGTTCGCGGATGGCGACGAT
Organism: Klebsiella sp. 141198; assembly: GCF_050600785.1. NCBI lineage: Bacteria > Pseudomonadati > Pseudomonadota > Gammaproteobacteria > Enterobacterales > Enterobacteriaceae > Klebsiella > Klebsiella sp. 141198. Next base: position 696,644 of record NZ_JAQIRM010000003.1, on the reverse strand, counting down.
ATCGTTTTCCGGCGCGCTGCCGCCGTCAATCACCACCCAGCCGCCGACCGGATTGGCCGCGCACATTTCCGCCAGCAGCGGGCCTGCGCCGTCATCGCCCATCATGCTGTTGCCGACACACAGTAAAACGTCAGTCACGTAGTCTCCTCACCATCAGATAGATGGCGCTTTCCTGGTGAATATCGTGCAGCATGCTGAGCAGGGTTTTACTCCATGCCTGCTGCTGCGGGGTCTGCGCGGACTGCGCTTTATCAAAGGCGTTAGCCAGCATCGCCACGTGATTGCTGTCGATAACAATCTCGCCATACTTCGGCACGCCTTCCATTTTACGCCGCGCGGCGCTGCCCGCCTCCAGCGTGCCAATCCACGCCAGATAGTCCTCCCACGGGCAGCTTAACGCCGCTTCCAGGCAGTCAATGACGCCGAGGTGGTGGCCAATCGCCAGGCTGTAATAGACCACCTGCTGCGCCTGATCCGGCGTCGCGTCGTTCTCATCAATAAATTTACGGCTCAGCTGACTGAACACCACCGTCTCGCTCATCGGATACGCGCCCCCTCGACCACCTGATTCAGGTGCGTGACGATCTCGGTCAGACGCGGATCTTTCTCCGCCTCCAGCCAGCGCAGTACCTGGTTATCGCCCTGCCCCAGTAGACGCATATAGTCGTCGGCAATCTGGCGACCATAGCGATAGCCGGCCAGACGGCGCGCTTCGCGATCGATACGCACCCGCAGCGGCTGCACCATGTTGGGATGCAGCAATTCGGTTGGCTGTTCGTCAAGCTCGCCCGGCAGGCGAGCGTGGATTTTTTGCTCCAGCAGACCAAGCGCCATCGCAAAACCGTACAGCGTGGCGGCAGGCGTCGGCGGACAACCCGGAATATAGACGTCGACCGGCACGATTTTGTCGGTGCCGCCCCATACGCAGTACAGATCGTGGAAGATACCGCCGCTGTTGCCGCAGGCGCCGTAAGAGATGCAGATTTTCGGATCCGGCGCCGATTGCCAGGCGCGCAGCGCCGGCGAACGCATCGCGCGGGTCACCGCGCCGGTGAACAGCAGAATATCGGCATGGCGCGGCGACGGCACTACTTTAATTCCGAAGCGTTCGGCATCGAATAGCGGCGAAAGGGTGGCGAAAATCTCGATTTCACAGCCGTTACAGCCGCCGCAGTCGACGCGATAAACGTAGGCGGAACGTTTGATTTTTTTCAGCAGCGAGGCCTTCATGCTGGCGATGGATTCCTCCACCGTCATCGGCAGCGGAATGCCGTTTTCATCGCGCGGGCCTAATAAATTGCTCATCAGCTGGCCTCCCTCATGTGGCGAGTCAGTTCAATACGATCGGATGGCACCAGGCATTTCTGACGCTTGCATTCCGGGCAGGTCTCAAAGCTTTCGCGGTGCAATTCGGCGCGGGTATCGCCGTTGTGCTTAAGCAGCGCGATAGCGTAGTCGATCTCTTTTTGTACCGCGAAAGGCCGTTCGCAGACCCGACAGTGGCAGATGGCAAAGCGCGATTGCTGGAGGAAATCCTCTTTTTTCCACACCGCCAGCTCATACTCCTGCGACAGCTTAATCGCCGCCGTCGGGCAAACTTCTTCACAGCGGCCGCAGAAAATGCAGCGCCCGAGGTTGAACTGCCACGCCAACTGGTTAGTCGCCAGATCGGTCTCTACCGTCAGGGCGTTAGACGGACACGCATTCACGCAGGCCGCGCAGCCGATGCACTGCTGCGGATTGTGTTCCGGTTTGCCGCGGAAGTTCTTATCCACCGGCATCGGCTCCAGCGGATAGGAGTGGGTCGCGGTGCCGGTCTTGATGACTTTTTTGATAAAGGTAAACATGGCGATTCCTTATTTCAGCGGCGAGTTTTTACGCTCGATGCTGTAGCGCTCCAGCTCTTTGTACGGCACCACTTTGCTTTTCTTCTTACGTACATCGACCACCGTCATACGGTCGGTACAGGAGTAGCAAGGGTCGAGGCTGCCAATAATCAGTGGCGCGTCGGAGACGGTGTTGCCGCGCAGCATATAGCGCAGGGTCGGCCAGTTGGCGTAGGTCGCCGCACGGCAGCGCCAGCGGTACAGTTTTTGATTGTCGCCGGTCATGCTCCAGTGAATATCGTCGCCGCGCGGCGCTTCCGAGAAGCCCAGCGCGAAGCGGTGCGGAATATAGGTGAAGCCATCCACCATCAGCGGGCCGCCGGGCAGATTGTCGAGACCGAAATCAATCATATTCAGCGCGGTATAAACCTCGTTGATACGTACCTTGAGGCGGGAAATCACGTCGCAACCCTGCTCGCTGTGGACTTCCATCGGCAGCAGACCGTAACCGACGAACGGGTGATCGGCGCGAGTATCGCGGGCGTGGCCGCTGGCGCGGACCATCGGGCCGACGTTACTGAAGTCGCGGGCGATTTCTGGATCCAGACGGCCAATACCGACGGTACGCTGTTCCATATTCGGCGTGCTGAGCAGCATATCCACCAGCTCCTGCACATCGCGGCGCATCTGCTGCGCCAGCTGGCGGGTCTGGATCATGTCCTCTTTCAGCAGATCGCGGCGAATCCCGCCGATCAGGTTCATACCGTAGGTTTTACGCGCGCCGGTGAGGATCTCCGCCATCTTCATTGAGGTTTCGCGTACGCGGAAGAACTGCATAAAACCGGAGTCAAAACCGGTGAAGTGGCAAGCCAGGCCAAGGTTCAGCAGGTGCGAGTGCAGGCGTTCCACTTCCAGCAGAATGGCGCGGATCATCTGCGCGCGCTCCGGCACCACGATACCCATCGCGTTTTCTACCGACGTGGTATAAGCAGTGCTGTGGGCGAAGCCGCAGATGCCGCATACCCGGTCCGACAGGAACGTTACTTCGTTGTAGCCCATGCGGGTTTCCGCCAGCTTTTCCATGCCGCGATGGACATAGAACAGGCGGTAATCGGCGTCGATAATGTTCTCGCCGTCGACAAACAGACGGAAATGGCCTGGCTCATCGGAGGTGACGTGCAGCGGGCCAATCGGCACCACGTTGTTTTTCTTACTGCCGAGCTCGTTAATGAATTCGTAGGTCTCCGCGTCGGTGGTCGGCGCCGGGCGCTGGCGGTAGTCCATGCTGTCCTTACGCAGCGGATAGAGTTCATCCGGCCAGTCGTCCGGCAGCACCAGGCGGCGCTCGTCCGGCAGGCCCACCGGCACCAGACCGTACATATCGCGTACTTCGCGCTCGCCCCATACCGCCGCCGGCACGCGCGGGGTCACCGACGGATATTCCGGTTTATTAGCGTCGACTTCCACGCGCACGGTGATCCAGCACTTCGTGCCCTGCTCCATCGACAGCACATAGTAAACCGCATAGTGGCCGTTCAGCTTACGTTCGTCGTTGCCGAACAGTACCGACAGCCAGCCGCCCTGCTTGTAGTACAGGAACTCGACCACTTCCGGCAGGTAGTTAACCTTCACGGTGACGGTTAGCTGATCTTTGGTCTGCCAGGCTTCGTCCAGCACCACGCCAGGAAAGGCCTGGTGCAGCGCCGCAAGATAGTGTTGACCGATTTTTTCTTCAGACATGCTCAAATTCTCTTAATCACGCCACCAGCAAGGAGACGAAAGCTAAAAAGGCGAAACCAAACCCGGCCCAGGTAACGCGGGAGGTGGCACAAAAGCGCAGACGCGCCATGCTGTTTTCGAACAGCGCGATAATCAGCACTCCCGCCACCAGCTTGACGATGGCGACCACCAGCGCCAGCAGCAGGCCTGGCGCGCTAAAACTGGTCATCTGTCCCCACGGGATAAATACGCCGACGAACATCTGCAGCACCACCAGCTGTTTCAGGCTGATGCCCCACTTCAGCACCGCAAAACCGCTACCGCTGTACTCGGAAAGCGGTCCTTCCTGCAGTTCCTGTTCGGCCTCGGCTAAATCGAACGGCAGTTTGCCCATTTCGATGAAGGTGGCGAAAGCGCAGGCGCACAGCGCCAGGATCAGCGGGATGCTGCGCGCGGCGGGCCAGTGGTAAACGGTATCGGTAATCGCGCTAATATGGGTGGAGCCGGCAACCTGCGCCGCGACCCACAGCCCAAGCAGCAGGATCGGTTCGACCAGCACGCCGAGCATCGCTTCACGACTGCTGCCGATGGCGGTGAACGGACTGCCGGTATCCAGGCCGGAAATGGCGAAGAAGAAGCGGGCGATGGCGAACAGATAGATAAGCGTAATCAGGTCGCCCAGCCCCGGCAGCGGTGAATCTACGGTCACCACCGGCAGCGCGGCGGCGATGGTCAGCATCACGCCAACCATCACAAACGGCGTCAGGCGGAATACCCAGCCGGAAGCGTCCGGGCCCACGCTCTGGCGACCCAGCAGTTTCAGGATATCCCGATACTCCTGCAGTACCCCCGGCCCGCGGCGGTTATGCAGGCGCGCGCGGGCAACGCGGGTCAGGCCGGACAGCAGCGGCGCGACGGCAAACAGTACCAGCGCCTGTATTAATGCAACGAATAGGTTCACTCTCAGGCTCCTCGCGAAATCACAATCACCACCAGTACCGCCAGTTCGATCAGCGCCACGCCGCGCAGCAAGGCGGGCGCGGAGGCGTTCTGCCAGCCGGGCACCAGCCGTACCGGATTCAACCAGTGACGCAGCTTCAGCAGCGGCGCAAAGGCTTCTTTCACCGGCATGGCGAAGCCGTGGGCGGTGACCACCATTGCTTGTTCATGGTCGTAGCCGCAGACCCACGCCGCGCCGCGCGAGCGCGCCGGCAGGCGGTCGCCTTTGAAGAAGATCATCAGCAGGAACGGCAGCAGCGGACAGGCAATCAGCAGAATGGCGATCAGCGGCTGCGATACGACGCTAGTGGCCTGCGCAGGAACCGGAATAACGTGGCCGACCAGCGGCAACAACCACGGCGCCGCCACGCCGCCGATGACGCAGCACGCGGCGGCCAGCACCACGCTTAAGGTCATCAGCCAGGGCGCGCAGGTGGCGTTTTCCGCCTCTTTACTGCGCGGCGCGCCGAGGAAGGTGACGCCGTAGACTTTGGCCATACACATCACCGCCAGCGCCCCGGTAATCGCCAGGCCAACCGCCAGCAGCGGCCCCAGCAGACGGCCGATAAACACCTCGCCGGTGCTCAGCTTGAAGAAGGATTGATAGATAACCCATTCGCCGGCAAAGCCGTTCAGCGGCGGCAGCGCGGCCATCGCCATCAGCCCCACCAGCATGGCGAGTGAAATCAGCGGCATTTTTTTACCGATGCCGCCCAGCTTCTCGATATCGCGATGGCCGGTACGGAACCACACCGCCCCCACGCCAAGGAACAGCGTGGTTTTGAACAGGCTGTGGTTGATCAGGTGGTACATGCCGCCGATAAAGCCCAGCACCATCAGCGCATTATTGCCGGTAGCAATACCGGTGACGAACGCGCCGAGGCCAAGCAGAATAATGCCGATGTTTTCCAGGGTGTGGTAAGCCAGCAGGCGCTGGATGTTATGTTCCATCAGCGCGTACAGCCCGCCGATAAAGGCGGTAATCATCCCCAACACCAGCAGCAGCACGCCCCACCACAGCGGTGGCACGCTACCGGCCAGCGACACGGTCAGGATGCCGTACAGACCGACCTTCATCACCACCGTAGAAAACAGCGCGGCGGCCGGGGCGCTGGCGCCCGCATGCGCCTGTGGCGCCCAGCCGTGCAGCGGGATTACCCCGGCGAGCAGGGCAAAACCGAGCAGACCCGGCAGCCACAGCGCCATGTTCTGCGGCGCGCCGGCGGCCAACTGGCTAATCGCCGCCAGATCGAGAGTGCCGTAGAACGACCACACCAGCCAGCAGGTCCACGCCAGCAGCAGGGTACCGAGACGCCCCAGCGCAAACCACAGTTTGCCGGACTGCGCGCAGCCGGTAAGGAACGCGGCGCACAGCGCCATGATTTCCGCCATCACCACCAGGCTGCCGAAATTAGTCACCACCACCGCGCAGGTGGCGGCAGCCAGCAGCAGGTTAACCAGCAGGCCGTTGGATTTGGCCTGCGGATGACGATGCCAGGAAATGTTAAATAGCGAAATCGGCAGCGCCGACAGGCCGATAGCCAACAGCCACAGAGCGTTAATCCCGCCCACCCGCATCGCCAGATGCAGATACTGCAGCATGCCGCCGTTGATCCGCTCCGGCGCGATCAGCGCCGAGAAGCCGGCGACGATTAACATCGCGCTGGCGACCGCGCCGCCGATCCCGGCAATCGCGCCGCTCAGCGGTTTACGCAAACTAAATAAAAACGCCAGCACCGCGCTGGCGGCATACCAGGCAACCGCCTGATTCACTAATGCAACCACGCTCATTTCACGCCCCCTTGTTGCGCCTGAAACAGCGACAAATCGCCGAGGTCGGTATTAAAGGTCAGTTCGCGCTTACGCTTGCTGGACTTAGCAATATCGCGAATATCCACCAGCACTAAGGCTTTGGTCGGACAGGTCCGCACGCAGGCCGGGCCCTGCTCATCAAAGTGGCAGAGGTCGCATTTCACGGCGATAGCGCGAACGCCCGGCACCCAGTCGAGCAGCGAGCTGACGCGAGCCGGAGCCGGCGGCGCGGCGGGCGCCATCGGCGTGTTAGCGTTGGCGGGAATATCCAACGGACGGCTGCCGGAGAATTCAATCGCGCCGAACGGGCAGGCGATGCCGCACAGTTTGCAGCTCACGCACAGGCTTTCATTCAGCTGTACTGCGCCGTCAACGCGAGTAATGGCGTTGACCGGGCACACCGCGGCGCAAGGCGCGTCTTCGCAGTGGTGGCACATCTGCGGCGCAGACTCTTTTTCATTACGCATGACCTGCAGGCGCGGCATACTTTGCAGGCCATACTGGCGGTGCGTCTCGGAACAGGCGGCTTCGCAGGTGCGGCAGCCAATACAGACGCTGGAATCAGCAATTACAAAACGGTTCACCGGGTCATCCTCGGGTGAAAGTCACTTTTGACGAAATCAGGCCGCGCAGGTGTCGGTTTCGACACTTGTCGACACTTCACAATTAATGGACCTGCGCCAGATGGCTTAAATCCACCGGCTGGTCGCGCTCCATGGCCTCATACAGACGGTCATAGACGGTGGCGATGATCGCCAGGTAGTGTTCCAGCACCGCTTCGCGGGAACGGTTACTGATGCGACCGTCAATCACCCCTTCCGCATCCAGCGTCGCCTGGGCGATCAGCCGTTTGTCATCGCCATTTTTGCTTTCTACGTAGTATTCGATGGTGTGGCTGTTAAAGCCTTCCGCCAGCGCGACATATACCTGAAAGTGGCCGAACAGCACGAAGCACAGCTCTTTGTCCGGCGCGCAGCTCATCGCGTGATGCAGACGCGCTTTCGACAGGGTGATGCCCTGAACCAGCGAGTTGCAGTATGTGTGCCACTGCTCCTGATGCTGGCGGTGACGATCGGCGATGTAGTCCGCCTTTTCACTTAATTCCCAAATTGTCATCCCGGATCCTCCCGTTACATGAGATGCACCGGTTAAGCATTTTCCATGCCAAAATTTATTTATATGAATTTAAAGGAATTATTAAAAATACTGGCGCCATCGCGACATGTCGATGACAGCCATCCGTCGTCGTCATCGACAGTTCCCCCACCGTTTATGGTCTCCTGGCATCGTTATTGCATATAGCCGCCATAGTATTAACGGAGGCCAACATGCACGAAATCACGCTAAGCCAGCGGGCGCTGGAAATCATTGAGCAACAGGCGCGGCAAAACGGCGCGCGCCGGGTCACCGGCGTGTGGCTGAAGGTCGGCGCGTTTTCCTGCGTGGAGGCCAGCGCCCTCACCTTCTGTTTTGAATTGGTGTGCCGCGGCACGCTGGCGGAAGGCTGCGCGCTGCACATTGCCGAGCAACAGGCTGAATGCTGGTGTGAACGCTGTCAGCAGTATGTGCATCTTGTCTCTCAGCATGTCCGCCGCTGCCCGCACTGCGATAACGACCAGTTGCAGATCGTGGCGGATGATGGCTTACAGATTCAGCGTTTAGAATTGGAGTAAAAATTATGTGTACGACTTGCGGATGCGGAGAAGGCAACCTTTATATCGAAGGCGATGAACATAACCCGCATTCGGCGTTTCGCAGCGCCCCCTTCGCTCCCGCCCCGCGTCAGACCATGACCATCACCGGCGTAAAAACCGATAACTTCACCCCGACCCGGAGCGCGCAAGGCGATCTGCACTACGGCCACGGCGAAGCGGGTACCCATGCGCCGGGGCAAAGCCAGCGGCGGATGCTGGAAATCGAAATCGACGTGCTGGATAAAAACAACCGCCTGGCGGCGCGCAACCGCGCGCGCTTCGCGGCGAACAATCAACTGGTACTGAATCTGGTCTCCAGCCCCGGCTCCGGTAAAACCACCCTGCTCACCGAAACCCTGACGCGCCTGAAAGGCATCGTCGACTGCGCGGTCATTGAAGGCGATCAGCAGACGGTCAACGATGCCGCGCGTATCCGCGCCACCGGCACGCCGGCGATTCAGGTCAATACCGGCAAGGGCTGCCATCTCGATGCGCAAATGATTGCCGACGCCTCTGCGCGTCTGCCGGCTGGCGATAACGGTATTCTGTTTATCGAAAACGTCGGCAACCTGGTCTGCCCGGCCAGCTTCGACCTTGGCGAACGTCATAAAGTGGCGGTGCTGTCGGTTACCGAGGGGGAAGATAAACCGCTGAAGTATCCGCATATGTTTGCCGCCGCGAGCCTGATGCTGCTCAACAAAGTCGACCTGCTGCCGTACCTCAACTTTGACGTCGAGAAGTGCCTCGCCTGCGCGCGGGAAGTGAATCCGCATATCGAGATTATTTTGCTCTCCGCCACCAGCGGCGAAGGCATGGAGCAGTGGCTTAACTGGCTGGAGGCGCAGCGATGTGCATAGGCATTCCGGGGCAAATTCGCACGATTGACGGCGTGATGGCGAAGGTGGAAGTGTGCGGCATTCAGCGCGAAGTCGATCTGACGCTGGTCGGCGCCGTCGACGAGCAGGGCCAGCCGCGCATCGGTCAGTGGGTGCTGGTCCACGTCGGATTCGCCATGAGCGTGATTAACGAAGCCGAAGCGCGCGATACCCTCGAGGCGCTGCAAAACATGTTCGAGGTTGAACCGGACGTCGGCGCGCTGCTGTACGGCGAGGAGCGATAATGCGTTTTGTTGATGAATACCGCGCGCCGGAGCAGGTGCTGCAGCTGGTCGAACATCTGCAGCAGCGCGCCCGGCAGCTGGACTACAGCGAAGCCCGTCCGCTGCGGATGATGGAGGTCTGCGGCGGCCATACCCACGCCATCTTTAAATTCGGCCTCGACCAGCTATTACCGAACAATATTGAATTTATTCACGGCCCCGGCTGCCCGGTGTGCGTCCTGCCGATGGGCCGCATTGATGCGTGTATCGAGATAGCCAGCCGTCCGGATGTGATTTTCTGCACCTTTGGCGATGCGATGCGCGTGCCGGGAAAAAACGGGTCGCTGCTGCAGGCGAAGAGTCGCGGCGCCGATGTGCGAATCGTTTACTCGCCGATGGACGCCCTGCGGCTGGCGCAGCAGAATCCGCAGCGCGAGGTGGTGTTTTTCGGTCTTGGTTTCGAAACCACCATGCCCGCCACCGCGCTGACGCTGCGTCAGGCCCGCGAGCGCAACGTCGGCAACTTCTACTTTTTCTGTCAGCACATCACCTTACTGCCGACGCTGCGCAGCCTGCTGGACCAGCCGGACAACGGTATCGATGCGTTTCTCGCCCCCGGCCACGTCAGTATGGTGATTGGCACCGACGCCTACGGTTTCATCGCCAGCGACTATCATCGGCCATTAGTCGTTGCTGGATTTGAACCAGTTGATCTACTGCAAGGCGTGATCATGCTAGTTGAGCAGAAAATAGCGCAGCGCAGTCGGGTAGAGAATCAGTACCGTCGCGTGGTGCCGGATGCCGGTAACGCGCTGGCGCAGGCGGCAATCGCCGAGGTCTTTTGCCTGAGCGGCGATAGCGAATGGCGCGGCCTGGGGACGATCAACGATTCCGGCGTTTGCCTGACGCCAGATTATCAACGCTTTGACGCCGAGGCCCATTTCCGCCCGGCGCCGCAGCGCGTTTGCGACGACCCGCGCGCCCGCTGCGGTGAAGTGCTGACCGGGCGTTGTAAACCACACCAGTGCCCGCTGTTTGGCCGCGTCTGCAATCCACAGAGCGCCTTTGGCGCGCTGATGGTCTCCTCAGAGGGCGCCTGCGCCGCCTGGTATCAATATCGCAGTCAGGAAAATAAAGCATGAAAAGCATTCAGTTAGCTCACGGTAGCGGCGGTCAGGCGATGCAGCAACTCATTGGCGAGCTGTTTATGCAGGCCTTCGCCAACCCCTGGCTGGCCGAACAGGAAGATCAGGCGCGTTTAGATCTCGCCGGGCTTGCCGCCCAGGGCGATCGGCTGGCCTTCTCAACGGACAGCTACGTCATTGATCCGTTATTTTTCCCCGGCGGCGATATCGGCAAGCTGGCGGTCTGCGGCACCGCCAACGACGTGGCGGTCAGCGGCGCCCTGCCGCGCTATCTCTCCTGTGGGTTTATCCTCGAAGAGGGGCTGGAGATGGCGACGCTGGAAGCGGTGGTGCGCAGCATGGCAACTACCGCGCAGCAAGCCGGGATTGCCATTGTGACCGGCGATACCAAAGTGGTGCCGCGCGGCGCAGCGGATAAATTATTCATCAATACCGCCGGTATTGGCGCCATCCCCGGCGATATTCACTGGGGAGCGCAGCAGATTAGCGCCGGCGATGTGCTGCTGGTCAGCGGCACGTTAGGCGATCACGGCGCCACCATTCTTAACCTGCGCGAACAGTTGGGGCTGGACGGCGCGTTATCCAGCGACTGCGCGGTGCTGACGCCGCTTATCCAAACCCTGCGCGAGATTCCGGGCATCAAAGCGCTACGCGACGCCACTCGCGGCGGCGTCAACGCGGTGGCGCACGAGTTCGCCGCTACCAGCGGCTGCGGTATCGAACTGCATGAAGCGAAGCTGCCGGTCAACGATACGGTGCGAGGCGTCTGCGAACTGCTGGGCCTGGACGCGCTGAATTTCGCCAACGAAGGTAAACTGGTGATTGCCGTCGCCAGAGAAGCCGCGCCGCGCGTACTTGAGCATTTACGGTCTCACCCGCTCGGACAGAATGCCGCGATAATTGGCGACGTTGTCGAGCGCGCTGGCGTGCGCTCCGTAGGGTTATATGGCGTTAAACGGACGCTCGATCTTCCCCACGCCGAGCCGCTACCGAGAATTTGCTAACCACTGAACCGGCCCGGAGGGCGGAGGTCGCCTTATCAGGTCGACCTCAACGACGGCAACAATTGTTTTATTAACAGACTATTATTTGATTCATCTCTTTATTCTGCGCCGCGCTGCGGCGCTTTTTGGACTTAAGCAATGTCGTATACACCAATGGGCGATCTCGGGCAGCAGGGTCTGTTTGATATCACCCGTATTTTATTACAGCAGCCCGATCTGGCCGCACTGAGCGAAACGCTAACCCGTCTGGTGCAGCAATCCTCGCTTGCCGACCGGGCGGCGATTATCTTGTGGAACCACGGCAACCATCGCGCCGCCAGGTACGCCTGCGACGACGCCGGACAGCCGGCAAGCTACGAAGATGAAACCGTACTGGCACATGGCCCGGTACGCCGCCTGCTGTCGCGCCCCGACGCGCTACATTGCGACAACGCGACCTTCGCCGAAACCTGGCCGCAGCTGGCCGCCAGCGGCATTTACCCGGAATTCGGCTACTACTGCCTGCTGCCGCTGGCGGCGGAAGGCCGCATCTTCGGCGGTTGTGAGTTCATCCGCGACGACAACCGGCCATGGAGCGAAAAAGAGTACCAGCGCCTGCATACTTTCGCGCAGATTGTCGCCGTCGTGACCGAGCAGATCCAAAACCGGGTCAGCAACAACGTCGATTACGATCTGCTGTGCCACGAGCGCGATAATTTCCGCATCCTGGTGGCCATCACCAACGCCGTCCTGTCGCGCCTCGATATTGACGAACTGGTCAGCGAGGTGGCGAAAGAGATCCACCGCTATTTCCGCATCGACGCGATCAGCGTGGTGCTGCGCAGCAACCGCAAAGGCAAGCTCAACATTTACTCCACCCACTATCTCGACGCCAGCCATCCGGTCCACGACCAAAGCGAAGTCGATGAAGCCGGCACGCTAACCGAGCGGGTGTTTAAGAGCAAAGAGATGCTGTTGCTCAATCTGCATGAGCACGACTCGTTGGCGCCGTATGAGAAAATGCTCTTCGAGATGTGGGATAACCAGATCCAGACCCTGTGCCTGTTACCGCTCATGTCCGGCAATACGCTGCTCGGGGTGCTGAAGCTGGCGCAGTGCGATGAGCAAGTGTTTACCACTACCAACCTTAAACTGCTGCGGCAAATCGCCGAACGCGTATCGATAGCTATCGATAACGCCCTCGCCTATCGCGAGATCCAGCGGCTGAAAGAACGGCTGGTGGATGAAAACCTGGCGCTCACCGAACAGCTCAACAACGTCGAAAGCGAGTTTGGCGAAATCATCGGTCGCAGCGAAGCAATGCACAGCGTGCTCAAGCAGGTGGAAATGGTAGCGCAGAGCGACAGTACGGTGTTGATCCTCGGTGAAACCGGCACCGGTAAGGAACTGATCGCCCGCGCTATTCATAACTTGAGCGGGCGCAACGGCCGACGGATGGTGAAAATGAACTGCGCGGCGATGCCCGCGGGCCTGCTGGAAAGCGATCTGTTCGGCCACGAGCGCGGCGCTTTTACCGGCGCCAGCGCCCAGCGCATCGGCCGTTTCGAACTGGCGGACAAAAGCTCGCTGTTCCTCGATGAGGTCGGCGATATGCCGCTGGAGCTGCAGCCGAAGCTGCTGCGCGTTCTTCAGGAGCAGGAATTCGAACGCCTGGGCAGTAATAAACTGATTCAGACCGATGTACGGCTGATCGCCGCCACCAACCGCGATCTCAAACAGATGGTTATCGATCGTGAATTCCGCAGCGATCTTTACTATCGGCTCAATGTGTTCCCGATCCACCTGCCGCCGCTGCGCGAACGGCCGGACGATATTCCGCTGCTGGTGAAAGCGTTCACCTTCAAAATCGCCCGCCGTCTGGGGCGCAACATCGACAGTATTCCGGCGGAGACACTGCGCACCCTTTCGCGCATGGATTGGCCGGGCAACGTGCGCGAGCTGGAAAACGTCGTCGAGCGCGCGGTGTTGTTAACCCGCGGCAACGTACTGCAACTGTCGCTGCCGGAAATGCATATTGAACAGGAGACGCTAGCGCCGGAAGTGCTGCCGGAGGAAGGCGAAGATGAATATCAGCTCATCGTCCGGGTATTGAAAGAGAGCAACGGCGTGGTGGCCGGGCCAAAAGGTGCCGCCCAGCGCCTGGGGCTCAAGCGCACGACGCTGCTGTCGCGCATGAAACGTTTAGGCATTAATAAGGATCGGTTAGTCTAGCCCGACGATATGTCTCTCATGGCGTAGGGATTTTCCCGGAGGCGGCGCATTGCGCCTTCTCCGGGCTACCAAATCGCACAGGACCGTAGGTCGGATAAGCGTAGCGCCATCCGACAAAATAACGCGGCGACCCATCGAATAGCGGACCGCCCCTGATTTAATCCCCTTCACAATCCTTCTCAACCTAATCATTACCTCAACATCTAAATAAGAATTATTTTCATTTATAAATAGCTTGTGCTATATAACATAGCAAAGGCTATAAACGATGATTAAATAATCGCAATACCGTGAGGGATCCTATGACGCATCTGCCGCCGTTCAAGCACCTGTTGTTCTCCGCCGCATTAGCGCTGCTTGCCATCGCCCCCGCTCAGGCGCAAGAAAAATTCAAAGTCATTACCACCTTCACCGTGATCGCCGATATGGCGCAGAACGTCGCCGGCGACGCCGCCGACGTCAGCTCAATCACCAAGCCGGGCGCGGAAATTCACGAATATCAGCCGACGCCGGGCGATATCAAACGCGCGCAGGGGGCGAAGCTTATTCTCGCCAACGGCCTCAACCTCGAACTGTGGTTCGCCCGTTTTTATCAGCACCTGAACGGCGTACCGGAAGTCGTGGTCAGTAACGGTATTCAGCCGATGGGCATCAGCGATGGCCCCTACAACGGCAAACCTAACCCGCACGCGTGGATGTCGGCGGATAATGCGCTGATCTACGTCGATAACATTCGCGATGCGCTGGTGAAATACGATCCCGTCAATGCCGACACCTATCGCCGCAACGCCGACGCCTACAAAGATAAAATCCGCCAGACCATGGCGCCGCTGAAGGCCGAACTGGCGAAACTGCCGGCGGACAAACGCTGGCTGGTTACCAGCGAAGGCGCATTCTCCTATCTGGCGCGCGATAACGGCCTGCAGGAGCGTTATCTGTGGCCGATTAACGCCGACCAGCAGGGCACGCCGCAGCAGGTGCGTAAAACCATCGACACCATGAAGAAGGAGCATATCCCGACCATCTTCAGTGAAAGCACCATCTCCGACAAACCGGCGCGACAGGTCGCCCGTGAAGCCGGCGCCCACTATGGCGGCGTGCTGTATGTTGACTCGCTAAGCGCCGCCGACGGCCCGGTGCCGACTTATCTTGACCTGCTGCGTGTCACCACCGAAACCATCGTCAAAGGGATCAACGATGGCCTGAGGAAACAGTCATGATTGCGCCGCAAGCGGGACTTATCGTCGACCAGGTCACGGTGACCTATCGCAACGGCCACACCGCCCTGCGCGATGCCTCGTTCAGCGTTCCGCGCGGATCGATTGCCGCGCTGGTGGGGGTCAACGGCTCCGGTAAATCCACGTTGTTCAAAGCGCTGATGGGTTTCGTCCGCGTCGGCCACGGCGATATCGCCATTCTCGGCCAGCCGGTCAACCGCGCGCTACGGCAAAATCTTGTTGCCTACGTACCGCAATCGGAAGAGGTGGACTGGTCTTTTCCGGTGCTGGTGGAAGATGTAGTGATGATGGGCCGCTATGGTCATATGGGCTGGCTGCGGCGGGCGAAGCCCCGCGACCGGCAGATTGTCGATGCCGCGCTGGCTCGCGTAGGGATGAGCGAATACCGCAAAAGACAGATTGGCGAGCTCTCCGGCGGGCAGAAAAAGCGCGTGTTCCTCGCCCGCGCCATTGCTCAGGAAGGCAAAGTCATCCTGCTCGATGAGCCGTTTACCGGCGTCGATGTGCAGACCGAGGCGCGGATCATCACCCTGCTGCGAGAACTGCGCGACGAAGGCTGTACCATGCTGGTCTCTACCCATAACCTCGGTTCAGTCAGCGAATTTTGCGATTATACGGTGATGGTGAAAGGCACCGTACTGGCCAGCGGTCCGACGGAAACCACCTTCACCGCCGAGAACCTGGAGCTGGCCTTCAGCGGCGTATTGCGTCACGTCACGCTCACCGGCGCGGAAGAACGCATTATTACCGACGATGAGCGGCCGTTTATCAGCCATCGCGCAGCGGGGGGCCAACGATGAGCTGGCTGCTGGAGCCGTTTGGCTATCAATACATGCTCAACGCGATGTGGGTCTCGGCATTAGTCGGCGGCGTCTGCGCCTTTCTCTCCTGCTACCTGATGCTCAAAGGCTGGTCGCTGATTGGCGACGCCCTCTCCCACTCGATCGTTCCCGGCGTCGCCGGCGCTTATATGCTCGGCCTGCCCTTTGCGCTCGGCGCGTTTCTCTCCGGCGGCCTGGCGGCAGGCAGCATGCTGTTTCTTAACCAGCGTTCGCGACTAAAAGAGGACGCCATCATCGGGCTGATTTTCTCCTCGTTTTTCGGCATCGGCCTGTTTATGGTGTCGCTGAATCCGACCTCGGTGAACATTCAGACCATTATTCTCGGCAATATCCTCGCTATCGCTCCGGAGGATATTATCCAGCTGGCGGCGATTGGCTTTATTTCGATGGCGATCCTGTTGCTGAAGTGGAAAGATCTGATGGTCACCTTCTTCGACGAAAACCACGCCCGCTCGATTGGCCTTAACACCAGCGGCCTGAAGCTGCTGTTCTTCACTCTGTTGGCCGCCTGCACCGTGGCGGCGCTGCAAACCGTCGGCGCGTTTCTGGTCATCTGTCTGGTCGTGACGCCCGGTGCCACCGCCTGGCTGTTAACCGACCGCTTCCCGCGTCTGCTGGCCATCGCCGTCGCTATCGGCAGTCTGACCAGCTTCTTCGGCGCGTGGCTGAGCTACTATCTTGATGGCGCCACCGGCGGCATCATCGTGGTGGCGCAGACGCTGCTGTTCTTAGCTACCTTTGTCTTTGCGCCGAAGCACGGCCTGCTGGCCAACCGCCGTCGCGCCAGGGAGGCCTCATGCTAACGATGCTCCTTGAACCATTACAGTTTCCGTTTATGGTCAACGCGATGCTGGTGGCGACGATCGTCGCCGTCCCCTGTGCGCTGCTGTCGGTATTTCTGGTGTTAAAAGGCTGGGCGCTGATGGGCGATGCCATGAGCCACGCGGTGTTTCCCGGCGTGGTGGTGGCCTACATTATTGGCATCCCCTTCGCCATCGGCGCGTTTATTGCCGGCTTATTTTGCGCCGTCGCCACCGGTTTTCTCGACGATAACAGCCGCATCAAGCGCGATACCATTATGGGGATCGTCTTTTCGGGGATGTTCGGCGCCGGGCTGGTGCTGTACGTGGCGATTCAATCCGAGGTCCATCTCGACCACATTCTGTTTGGCGATATGCTGGGAATATCCGCCAGCGATATCGGGCAAACGGCGGTGATTGCGCTGGCGATTGCGCTGATTATCGGGCTAAAGTGGCGCGATTTTTTACTGCACGCCTTTGATCCCAATCAGGCCAAAGCCAGCGGCCTGCGCTGCGGGCTGCTGCATTATGGTCTGCTGTGCATGATCGCGCTGACTATCGTCGCGACGTTAAAGTCGGTGGGGATTATTCTGTCGATTTCGCTGCTGATAGCGCCCGGCGCTATCGCTCTGCTGCTGACGCGGCGCTTTGTCAGCGCATTATTGCTGGCAACGGTAATCGCCGTGGGCTGTTCGCTGGCGGGCGTCTGGCTGTCGTTTTATCTCGATAGCGCCCCGGCGCCAACCATCGTGGTGCTATTTACCGCGCTGTTCGTGCTGGCCTTTGTCGCCAGTACTATTCGTGACGCCCAAAAACAGAGGGCGTCAGCAACGATCTCCGATGGCGGTTAACGCCTTAGCGGGGCGACAAAAAACGCGAATGCCAGGAGCTGTAGCCCTGCTAAGCGCAGCGCGAGCAGGGAGAATTGTCGGATGGCGCTACGCTTAACCGACCTACGATCCTTCAACCGCGATCCCGGTGGCGGCGAAGCGCAGCGCAAACCGTGGAAAGGCCACTATTTTTTCGGCCGATATTTTTCCGGCAGCTCCGGCACCGGCCGCCTGTCGTCAATCAGGTGACGAATGGTCAGAATCGGATGCCGCCAGAGCATCCGCGGCCCGGCCCAGCGCATGATCCGCTTCATCTCTTCCCGCTTCGCCGGCTGATAGCAGTGTACCGGACACTGTTTACAGGCCGGCTTCTCTTCGCCAAATACGCACTTATCCAGCCGCTTGTCGGCGTAGATATTAAGCGCCTGGTAATGCTCACCTTCGTCACGGGCGTCCGGGCAGCGGCGTTGATACAGCCGAATCATACAGCTGATAGTCTTTTTTTCACGTTCGATGCGTTTGCCCATGTCACAGCCTCAAGCCAATAAGATGCATTTATTATACACCTTTGTGTCTGTCAGGGCATCTCACTGCTTCAGATGCTGGATTAACTGCAGCGCGGCTCCGGATAACACGCCAAAATGGCTCCAGGCATAGAAATCTCTGACAAACACGCTGCCCTCCGCTTCCAGCGGTCGCAACAATCCAAGCTTCTCTTCCAGTCGATAGACGGGGGCAGGCATTGACGTTAAAAGATCGCTCTCAGCAATAAAGGATTTTATCGCCGCGGATGAAGCGCACTCGATAATGGGAACTGGACAGGGTAACTGATGCGAGCGAAAAATATCTTCAAGGATAAGCATCGGCGTGCTTAACGGCGGCGGCATGATCCACGGATAATCCAGCCTCGCCGCCAGCGCCAAACGTTTTTCTTTTTGCAGCGGATGGCCTGGCCTTGAAATGATACAAATACGGTCCTGCCAGTTAATCTTTCCACGCACCACGATTTTATCGTCATGAGGTAAAGGCCCGCAGAGGGCGATGTCTATTTCATGCATCAGCAGCAACTTAAACAACTCTGAGTCAATGCGGTCGAATATTTTGATGTGTATCTGGGGATGGCGTTTATGAAAGGCGGCTAATTTATCAATAAAATGGCTGGTTAACAGACTGGATACGCAGCCGATTCTCAAAATCCCCTTGCCCGCCCCGCGGATCAGCGCCATTTCCTCTCTGGCTTTGTTCTCCGTGTTCAACATTGTCATGGCATAGGGTAAAAACGCGCTGCCGTACTCGCTTAACGCCATTCCATGCTTATGCCGTTCAAATAAGGTAGCATTCAGATCCTCCTCCAGGGTCAGCAACAATCGGCTTAGCCCGGATTGCGTAATCCCCATTTTCTCCGCTGCCAGAGTTAAATTCCCTTCGCTGGCGACGGTAAGAAAGGCTTGTATTTGTTTAATTTTCATAGCCATGACAATTACTCATTGAACGAATTATTTTTACATTTCCCTCACGCTTCTTTTTGCGTCAAGAATGCAGTAAGCAACGAAAAAAAAGAATAGTGCAACAGCGGCGCATTTCCGGGGTGAACACTCTCAATATTTATAGTTCAACACCCTGCCCCTAACGATAATTTATAATGAGAATAAATCACTATGACACAGAACAACATCCTATTAATCCTCGGCGCTATTTTACCCGTTATCATTACCGTTCTAATTGGCTATATCAGCGGTAAACGCAAAGACTTTAACTGGCAGCAGGCTGGTGATATTAATAAAATTGTGATGCTGTATGCTTTACCGCTGAGCATTTTCAGTAATATGGTCATGACGCCGCGGCATATCGTGATGAGCATGGGGCCGGTCGCTATCGCTATTATCCTGGCGCTAATTCTGAGTTTCCTTATTCCCTTAGCTATCGCCCGTTATGTCTGTAAACGCTCCCTGGCGCTCAGTACGCTACAGGCTCTGGCCATCGGCTCGCCGGCCGTTCCCTTCATTGGCACCTCGGTACTGGCTTTTTTATTCGGCACCGTCAGCGCCTCATTAATTACTGTTTCCAGTATTACGCAAAATGTCTTCCAGCTCCCGCTGGTGATGATTCTGATGTCCATTGCAACGGGGGATAAAAGCCAGAATATCTCTTTTGCCACGCGGGTCCTCAACGCCATCAAGCAGCCGGTGGTATGGTCGCCGGTTGTTGCGCTGATATTAGTATTAATGGATATTCATATTCCTGAAACCGTATCAATGTCGCTAGGTCTGTTGGGTAAGGCCTCCGGCGGACTGGCGCTGTTTGCCGCAGGTATCGTGCTCTATACTCGCAGCATTGTCATCACCTCCGCCACCATTATTACCGTCATCGCCCGTAATATTCTGGTGCCCGGTGCCTGCTACCTCATTTTGTTAAAAATGGGTTTCAGCATGGAGCAAATAAAACAAGTGGTATTAACGATGGCGATTCCTGTGGGCTCGATCGCCATTATTATTGCTATGCAATATAAGTCCGGCGAGCAAGAAATGGCCTCGACCATGGCGCTAAGTATTATTACTTCCATCATTACGATGGGCGCATTTATTTTCCTGACCTTTTAATCACGGCGATAACATCGCGTTAATCCGGAGAGAATATGACTTCTATCACTGTATCGGCCGCTGAATTATTACTGCACCGGCTTCAGGCCCTCGACGTGGCCTATATTTTTATTAATTCGGGTACCGATTATCCCCCGGTTATTGAAGCGTGGGCCAAAATGCGCGCTACGGGACAACAGGTACCGGAGCTGGTGATATGTCCCCACGAGAACGCCGCTATTGGCATGGCCCATGGCTATTATCTCGGGAGCGGGAAAGTGCAGGCCGTCATGGTTCACACTAACGTAGGCCTGGCCAATGCCGCCTGCGGCGTCATCAATCAGGCCAACAGCAATATTCCGGTACTGATTTTTGGCGGACGTACGCCAATTAGCGAGCATTCACACTTTGGTTGTCGCAACACGCCGATTGGCTACGGCCAGGAGATGCGCGATCAGGCGGCGCTCATTCGCGAGTCGGTGAAATGGGACTTTGAATTACGCATTGCCGATCAGATCGGCGAGCATGTTGACAGAGCATGGGCGATAGCCCGTTCATTGCCAAAGGGGCCGGTGTATTTGAGCCTGCCGCGCGAGCCGCTATGCGAAACGTTCACGATCGATGAACAAGCGCTTCATGCCGAACCAACCCAACAGCCGGTACGCTACGCGCCAACGCGAGCGGATATTGCCAGCGCCGCCGATGCGATAGCCAATGCCAGACAGCCGGTCATCTTCGCCCAGCGCGGCGCGCGAACGTCCGGGGGCTTTGCGCGGCTCAATACCCTGGTTAAGGAGTGGGCCATTCCGGTGGTGGAATACTGGGGCACTGAAGTCACCCTCGGCAGCGACAATCCTATGCTGGCCGGCAGCGATCCCGAAGGCTGGCTTTCTGCCGCCGACGTCATCATCGTTATCGACTCGCAGGCCCCGTGGATCATCGAAGAAAGCCGCTGCAACGACAGCTGTAAGGTGATCCAGATCGGCCCCGATCCGCTTTTTTCCCGCTACCCCGTCCGCGGTTATCGCGCCGATATTAACCTGGCCGGAGAAACCGACGAGGTATTCGAACTTTTACAAGAGGCGCTCCAGCCGCTTGTGGCGGCGAAGCAACGGCAGGTGGCTGAACGTGAAAAGCATGTGCTTAGCCTGATACAACACGCGAAGAACCAACGGGAAGCCCTCCTCCACGCCGGTCAAAAAGGGGCGATTGGCAAACCCTGGCTGAGCTACTGTCTGGGTCAACTTGCCAATCAACATCAGGGGAAGATCGTCTCCGAACTGACAACAATGCCGCAGTTCGCCGGCCTGACTCAGGCGGACAGTTATTACCAGGAAGCGCTGGCGGGTGGTCTGGGTGAAGCGTTGCCCATCGCCTTAGGGCTGCAGCTCGCCCGGCGAGGTGAGCTTATCATCGCCGCCGTGGGCGACGGCTCCTATCTCTTTGCCAATCCGGCGGTGTGTCATCACATCGCGGAAGTGATGAAGCTCCCCGTGTTGGTGGTGGTCGGCAACAATGGCGGCTGGGGAGCGGTGGCGGGCGGCACCCGGGCGCTCTATCCCGACGGCTATGCCGCTAAAATGGACGCGATCCCGGCCACCGCGTTCTCGTCGTCGCCAGATTTCGCCGCGCTCGCCGCCTCCAGCCGCGCGGCTGCGCTGACGGTTTCGCTGGCGGAAGATCTCCCCGGGGTACTGGAAGAGGCGGTCGCTATTATTCGCACTCGCCGACAAAGCGTACTGGTCAACGTTGAACTAGGACGTTAATCGCAACCAGCCGTTTTAGATCTGCTTCCCGGCATTATCCACGTGCCCCAGCGCTTTTTCCGGGAAGCAGACGTCCCTCACCCGCCGTTTCAGCTCGGCAGCGTCCGGGAAACCGCCGTCCCGTTTGCGCTCCCAGATGAGCGCCTCATCGACGCTCACCGTAAAAATGCCGCCGGTACCGGGCACCAGCGTGACCGAAGCGATATCGGTACTAAAGGTATGCAGCAGCTCCTGGGCCATCCAGCTGGCGCGCAGCATCCAGTTGCATTGGGAACAATAGTGAATGGTAATCGCCGCTTTATGACTCATGTTGTGTTGCTCTCGTCCGAAGGAATGTAAACAAAATGCAGAATATACCCGTCATACTTCAAGTTGCATGTGCGTTGGCTTCCTCGCTCACCCCAGTCACTTACTTGAGTAAGCTCCTGGGGATTCTCTGCGTCGCCGCCTGCCTGCAACTCGAATTATTTAGGGTATAGGTAAATATTTTGTTGCAAACGATAATGCCTATCATTAACATTCGCAATTACTAAATCAGGAATACCACTGTCCGCCAGGGAAAACACGGACCAACCTGCACTCTGGAAGTAACGCGTGAGCCGATACTAATAATTATCAAGGCGTGGCTACAAATGTACAAATCGACTCAATCAGCAGCATGGTGTAAGAAAAGCCTGCTGGCGACTTCTCTGCTCGCAGCAATCGCGCAGAATGCCGCTATCGCGGCCGTGACCCAGGATAACACGACGGATAGCGCGGAACAGATGGTGGTGACCGCCCCGGCCCCACAGCTGAAAGCCGGCAGCGAGCACTCGGTGAGCGCGCAGGAGCTGCAGGACAAAGGCGCCAACGACTTCGGCTCAATCATGCGTTATGAACCCCTCATCAGCGCCACCGGCGCCAGCGGCGGTTCCGGCAACGGTAAAAGCGGTTTCGATCGCGGCGGCTATACCGGCTACAACATCCGCGGCCTCGAAAGCAACCGCGTCGGCATCGATGTTGACGGCATTGCCCAGCCAAACGCCACCGGCCGCGGCTACGTTGGCCGTTCCGGCCTCAACACCTTTGGCATTGGCCGCGATTATATCGACCCCTATATGTACGGCAGCGTGGATATTCAGTCCGGCGCCACCTCAACGGAGACCGCTAACAGCTCAATCGGCGGCAACGTCTCCTTCCGCCCGAAATCGGCGGATGACTATCTGCGCCCGGGCAAAACCAGCGCCTTTGGCTACCAGAGCGGCTACGACTCTTCCGACCGCAGCTGGCATAACGGCGTCACCGTCGCCGGCGGCGATGAAACGCTGCGCGGCATTTTCGTCTACAGCCGCCGCGATGGCCAGGAAACCGAGAACAACAGCGGCAGCGTCGACGCTTACCCGGCAAACTGGCACTCTGACGCGTTTATGGCCTCCGGTATCTGGCAGCCGAACGATGAACATAAGTTCACCAGCACCTTCGACTACTATCACAAGACCAACCACAGCCACTTCGATTCGTGGGACTCCAGCGGTAACAGCGTGATCGGCACCGCCAACCAAACCAACCAGACGCGGCGCTGGGGGCTGAGCCTGAAAGACGACTGGACGCCGATGAACGATTACATCGACAGCGTCTCGACCAAGGTTTACTACCAGCATACCGAAGCTCACGACTGGACCTGGATGCCGGATAGCGTCACCCGCAAAATGCAGACGGTCAATTCCGACTACGATACCGATACCTGGGGCCTGCAGACCGCGCTCGCGAAAAGCATCGGCCGCCACGACCTGAGCGCCGGTTTTAACGCCAGCACGACCAAAACCCAGCGGCCATTTAGCCAGTCGCCGATCCCCAGCGTCTACAGCGAAATTATGCAGCCGGAAGCGGACAGCCGCAGCTACACCCTCGGCGGTTACGTGCAGGATCAGATCAACTTCGATCTCGATAGCCACAACTTCGCGATTATTCCCGGCGTACGCGTGACGCATCAGTCCACTAAACCAGAAGATCTGTCCGATCTCAGCGCCAACAGCAGCGTGCTCACCGAATCGTCGGTGGCGAATCTGTATGGTAAAAACAGCGACACCCAGGTGCTGCCGTCACTGACGTTCCAGTACGACATTACGCCGCGGCTGATGACCTATCTGCAGTACCAGCGCGGCGCGCAGTTCCCGAATGCCAGCCAGCTGTATGGTTCGTGGAACCTGGGCTCCAGCTATGCCGGCAGCCAGCAGTACGCGCTAATCGGCAACAACGATCTGAAAACCGAGACCAGCGACAATATTGAATGGGGTATCAAGGGCGAAGTCACCGAAGGCATCACCGTGCGTACCGCGCTGTTCTACAACAGCTATAAGAACTTTATCGCCTATACGCGCTATTCGCGCGCCAACAATCCGGGTAAATTCACTAACGTCCCGTCGAATATTTACACCATTTATCAAGCGGAAAACCGCGATAAGGCCTATATCTACGGCGGCGAGATCAGCACTAAATTTAACTTCGGCACCTGGTTTGAGCAGGTGGATGGCCTGAGCGCCACCCTCGCCTGGGGCTATAGCGAAGGGAAATCGAAATCCAGCTACTACGGCGATAAATACGTCGACCTCGACAGCGTCGCGCCGATGAAAGCGATCGTCGGCGTGGCGTGGGACGATCCGGCTAAGCGCTACGGTACGGCGCTGACCGCCACCTTTGTTAAGGGCAAACAGGCCACTGCCACCAGCCGCGAGAGCTACAACAACACCGGCTCCGCCATCGCCGATTCCAGCACCGAATATATGCGCGTGCCGGGCTACGGCATGCTGGACTGGACCGCTTACTGGCAGGTGGCGAAGAACGTTCGTCTCAACGGCGGGGTTTACAACATTACCGACCGTAAATACTGGGACTACCTGAGCAGCCGCAACATCGAGACCAGTACCAATCAGGATGCCAACGATAAAGCGCTGGCTGTGATGCCCGGAAGGACCTGGCAACTGGGCGTGAATATCGATTTCTGATCGCCCGAATAATAACAAACCTGCCCCCCGGCCCGCGGGCCGGGGAAATTCATCGTAGAGAAGGATGTGAATTATGCAAAACGCACACGACGATCTGTGGCAGCGCTACCAGGCCACCAAAGCCCGCTCCACCGCCAAATATGCCCGCGACATCGCCGCAGAGATGGGAATTAGCGAAGCCGAATTAACCGCCGCGCGCGTCGGTCACGATGCCGTGCGTCTGCACGACGACGTACGGGCGATTATCGCCGCCCTGGAGAGCGTCGGCGAAACCAAATGCATCTGCCGCAATGAATACGCGGTGCACGAGCAGGTCGGCGAATTTACCCATCAGCACCTGAGCGGCCACGCCGGGCTGGTGCTCAACCCGCGGGCGCTCGACCTGCGCCTGTTCCTCAGCCAGTGGTCGAGCGTGTTCCACCTCAACGATAACGGCCACCAGAGCATTCAGTTCTTCGACCCGCACGGCGATGCGCTGCTAAAGGTCTATGCCACCGGGAAAACCGATATGGCGGCATGGCAAACGCTGGTAGCCAAATTCAGCGAGACGGCGCCCGGCGCGCTGACGATTCGCCCGGCCGACCGCGTAAAGTACGCCGACTCCGCCGACGCCGCGGCGCTGGAAAAGGAGTGGCGCGCGATGACCGATGTGCACCAGTTCTTCGGCCTGCTGCGTAAACACAACCTTTCCCGTCAGCAGGCCTTCCGCCTGGTGAGCGACGATCTGGCCTGCCGCATCGACAATAATGCGCTGCCGGGACTGCTGGAAACGGTGCGCCAGGACGGCAATGAAATCATGATCTTCGTCGGCAACCGCGGCTGCGTGCAGATCTTCACCGGTGCGCTGGAAAAGCTGGCGCCGATGCGCGGCTGGCTCAACATCTTCAACAGCGCCTTTACCCTGCATCTGCGTGAAGACAGCGTGGATGA
This sequence comes from Klebsiella sp. 141198, assembly GCF_050600785.1. Classification (NCBI taxonomy): domain Bacteria; kingdom Pseudomonadati; phylum Pseudomonadota; class Gammaproteobacteria; order Enterobacterales; family Enterobacteriaceae; genus Klebsiella; species Klebsiella sp. 141198. The sequence continues at coordinate 671,166 of NZ_JAQIRM010000003.1, read as the reverse complement.
AATCTGGGTCACCCGTAAACCGACCTCCGATGGCCACGTCACCAGCGTCGAACTGTTTGCCAAAGACGGTACGCAAATCGCCCAGCTGTACGGCCAGCGCAGCGAAGGTCACCCGGAGCAACAACAGTGGCGCGCGCAGGTGGCGCGTCTGTGCGCGGAAGGGCAGCCGGCATGAAACGTTGGGGAATACTGCTTGCCGCACTGCCGCTGTTCGCCAGCGCGGCCGCCGAACGGGTGATTTCCCTCGGCGGCGACGTTACCGAAATTGTCTACGCGCTGAACGCCGGGCAGCAACTGGTGGCGAAAGACAGCACCAGCACCTGGCCTGCCGCCGCGCAGAAGCTGCCGGACGTCGGTTATCTACGGCAGTTAAACGCCGAGGGGATCCTCTCCTTACGCCCGCAGCTGGTACTGGCCAGCGCGCAGGCGCAGCCGTCGCTGGTGCTGCAAAAAGTGCAGGACAGCAAGGTGACGGTCGTCAACGTGCCGGGCGGCGATAACCTTGCCGCCATCGATAACAAAATCGCCGTTATTGCCAAAGCATTAGGTAAAACTCCGGCAGGCGACGTGCTGCGCCAGCAGGTCAAGCAGCGGGTAGCCGCCATTCCCTCGCGGCCTATCGCCAAACGGGTGCTGTTTATCCTCAGCCACGGCGGGATGAATACCATGGTGGCCGGACAGCACACCGCCGCCGATGGCGCGATCCGCGCCGCCGGGCTGCAAAACGCAATGCAGGGCTTTGACCATTATCGCGCGATGTCACAGGAAGGCGTGGCCGCAAGCCAGGCGGATCTGGTGGTGATTTCCGCCGATGGTCTCAAGGGGATGGGCGGCGAAAGCGGGTTATGGAAATTGCCCGGTCTGGCGCAAACGCCCGCTGGCCGCCATAAACAACTACTGGCGATCGACGATATGGCCCTGCTCGGCTTCGGCCCGCGTACGCCGCAGGCGCTCCTCGAACTGCGGAAAAAAGCGGAGCAGCTGCCCTGATGCGCCCTGCCCTCGTTCGCCATTTGCTGTTGATGGCGCTGCTGCTGGTCGTCTTGACGCTCTACGCCACCACCCTCGGCGCAATGCGATTGCCATTGATCAACCTGCTGCCCTCCGGCGATGAAATCCTGCGCCATATCTGGCTGACGATCCGTCTGCCGCGAGTGCTGCTGGCGCTGCTGGTCGGCGCCGCGCTGGCGCTGTCCGGCTGCGTGATGCAGGGGCTGTTTCGCAACCCGCTCGCCGACCCGGGGCTTCTGGGCATCAGCAGCGGCGCGGCGCTGGCGGTGGCCTGCTGGCTGGTGCTGCCGCTCAGCGTGCCGGCGCTGTTAGCCCTGTATATGCCGATGCTGGCGGCGTTTATCGGCAGCCTGGCGGTGATGGCAGTGATTTTTATCCTCAGCCGCGCAGGTGACGGTTCGCTGTCGCGGCTGCTGCTGGTGGGGATCGCCATCAACGCCTTATGCGGCGCGCTGGTCGGCGTGCTGGCCTGGCTAAGCAACGATGCTCAGCTACGTCAGCTGTCGCTGTGGGGGATGGGAAGCCTCGGCCAGGCCGAATGGCCGACGCTGCTGGTGGCGGCTAGCTTGATTATTCCGGCGTCAATAGCGGTGTGGTGGATGGCGTCACGCCTTAACCTGCTGCAACTCGGTGATGAAGAGGCGCACTACCTCGGCGTTAACGTGCGGGCGCTGCAACGGCTGCTGTTGTTATGTAGCGCGGTGCTGGTTGCCGCGGCGGTGGCGATAAGCGGCGTCATCGGTTTTATCGGCCTGGTGGTGCCGCATCTGATGCGACTGTGGCTGGGGGCGGACCACCGCGGTCTCATCCCCGGCTCGCTGCTGGCGGGCGCGATTCTGCTGCTGATTGCCGATACCCTGGCGCGCACCGTCGCCGCGCCGGCGGAGATGCCGGTAGGGCTGCTGACCAGCCTGTTGGGCGCGCCGTGGTTCCTGTGGTTGATATTTCGTCGGGAGAAACCAATCCATGGATAAAGACTATCGGGCGCAAGGGCTGTCGCTGCGGCTCGGCCAACGACAGGTGATTGACCAGGTTTCGCTGACGCTTCGCGGCGGCGAGATGACCGCGCTGATCGGCCCGAACGGCGCGGGCAAATCCACCCTGCTGCGGCTGCTAACCGGCTTCCTTACCCCGGATAGCGGCGAACGCATGATGGACGGCAAAGCGCTGGAGCGTTGGTCGCCGCAGGCGCTATCGCGCCGCCGGGCGGTGATGTTACAGCGCACTCCACTCCAGGCCGACTGGACGGTGGAAACGGTTATCGCCATGGGGCGCTCGCCATGGGAAGCAACCGCCAGTCCGCAGACTCTGCGCGATGTTATGGCGGAAACCGGCTGCGATCATTTGCGCGGCAGGCGCTATCCGTCGCTTTCCGGCGGCGAGCAGCAGCGGGTACAGCTGGCCCGCTGCCTCGCGCAACTGTGGCAAAACGGCGCGCCGCAGGGCTGGCTGTTTCTGGACGAACCTACCTCGGCGCTGGACCTCTATTACCAGCAACATCTGTTACGCCTGCTCAAGCGTCTGACCGCTACCGGCCAGCTACATGTCTGCGTGGTGCTGCACGATCTCAACCTCGCCGCCCTGTGGGCCGACCAGATTCTGCTGCTACACCAGGGACAGGTGGTGGCGCAGGGCACGCCGCGTCAGGTTATCCAGCAGGATATCATTAGCCGCTGGTACGGCGCGGACGTGCGCCTCGGCCAGCATCCGGAAAAAGCGATTCCGCAGGTTTATCTGGCGCCCTGAACGTCACGCGCGGCCAGCTTAGCGATGGCCGCGCGTTCGAGAAGTGGAATCAGGATCGCTGCGTCCACTTCGTCACTTTCCCTCAAATGCCTATCTCCGTTATCATGTCTTCCTCATGCGATAACGACGACAATAATAAAATCGCACTCCATTAAAAATCAGGGACCTGGATAACACCCTATGAGCACAATCGACAATTTAGACGCCCATACCCCGATGATGCATTGGTGTGTTAATGCTGATTATTAACGATTATTTTCCACCAGTGAATAAAAACTACATTTTAACCTACGCTTTTGTAACTATCTGATTTTACGAATATTGTTTACTGTACTCATCCAGCGTTATAATCCCTCTTTTTTTCCATCCCTCTAATAACACAGGGCATCTCCATGAGCCGATACCATGTATCCAGCAGTGAAGGCCAGTATGAGAAAGACTCTGGCGAGCAAGTTTTGGCTAACAAGCTGGGGATCGCTACTTCTGATGAGATGGATGAGGCTGAACTTGTCCTGTTAGAACAACTCTACCAGTCTGTTTTTGAAGAACAGTTTCCGGAAGGACAGCTCAGCGTAGCCCTGCTAAAAAGCTGGCACCGCCGTTGGTTAGGTAACATCTACGAGTGGGCTGGACAAGAAAGAGCGGTCAATATCAGCAAGGGCGGTTTTATGTTTGCTCCCTCAGCGCAGTTGCCAAAACTGCTGAACGAGTTCGACACGAAGTATCTGGCTCAATACACACCATGCAGCGGAATGGATGAAGAACAGCTCATCACCGCTCTCGCCATCACCCATGTTGAGCTAATACTTATCCATCCATTCAGAGAGGGAAACGGACGCCTGTCGCGACTGCTAGCCGACGTGATGGCCGTTCAGGGTGGGTACAAACCGCTGGATTATCAAAGCTGGGAGAAAAACAAATCCCAGTATATCTCGGCTATACATGCTGGCGTATCAATGGACTATGAGCCGATGAAACACTGGGTTAGTGAGGCATTAAGAAGGGATTAAACCGCAAGACGTAAATGAGCTAACTTTTTGCGAGTCGCTTCAAGGGAAGCTTCGATCTTCTCGGAAGACTGCCCTGTTTCAACAGCCGTAGATGTTGCTACTGAGCGAACGATGTCAGCGCGAGATGGCTTGGCGTAACTTGCCTGAGTTTTTTTGTTGTTGCTCATAATTACTCCTGAAAAGCAGAATCTGGGCTGAAAACTTCATTCAAACATTATACCAAAATTATCAGATTATGCCTCTAATAGATCTTGTATCCATGAGTGCGCAGCACTGCGTTGCCCACGCATGAGAAAATGCATTTCACCACTAAATGGAGCGTCTCGGTCTATTGCTCGTCGTAAACGTTCAGCTACTCTTATGAAATCACTTCGCCTACTCTGATCATGGGTAGAGAGCTCAAAAAGGCGTTTAGCTTCATCAAGATCAGCCATAAGTTGAACTGCAACAGTATGTCTATGCTTACAAGTAGGCTCATAGTTCAAATGGTATACTTCTATAGAAACTTCTGCACGCTGTTTGGATATTGGATCTATGCTAGTTGCACAAGGCTGCCCATTTTCCTGATGACAACCCAGTAATTTCCAATCTGTAAGCTCACAAGGATCTAAGAGCATTGGATATTCTTGATCTATGGGACCTTCGCTATATACACGTGAAGTTTCATCGATTAGAGGAAAACGATCTGCTTTTCCTCCTGCTGTATTAACACCTAAGCGCCTACTATTACAGTAAGTACAAGCATAGCGAAAATTTAATCGTTCGAAAGCCAACCATTTATAGCCATCATGTTGATTTATTGCATCACTAACACAATTTTTAGGACGAAAATGATCTACCGCATTATCAGAACGGGTTATGGGAGACTCACAGTACCAACACTTGTCGTGCAATAATTCTGCTAATCCATCTTTTAATTCACGCCAAATATGGTCGTAATCATTAGGGGCAGCCCCAGAGGCAACCGCTTGTGTAGCTCTTTGGGCTCGCTGTAACCAACCTGTAGGCATAGATAATTTTAGCCGACTTACATATCTCAAGAGTTTTCTCCTTCATCCTTATTTGGATGTTTCGATAGGAGCTCTGCAATTAAGTTTTTAGCTAATTCCTCACGCTCTACACGAGGCATTTCAACCACTTGCTTTGCTAATTCTTGAGGTAGTTCAGTATTAAATCGAGCAATCAAAAATGAATTTCTTAAGCGCAGATAACGTGAATATTCATCATCAGGATGGAAAAATCTAAATCCAAGCCTGTCAAGCTTGGCATTAATTGAATCCAATTCATGTTGCTCAGCTGAAGATAACGTTTCTTTAGCTGCAAAAGCTCTCTGCTCTTCAAGTAGGAGCTGAGTTGATTGGTCTAATGTAGAAGCGATACCAAACATATCACTTGTCACAATTGCAGCATATCCCATTCCTCTGGGAGCTATTTCTGGATAGCAGGCGACAATTTGGCGGCGTTCTTCTTGCTTTGACATGCGTAGAATCTGTACCTGTTCACGATCTAATTCGGCAATAGCAAGTGGGTTGTGCGTTGTCATTAAAATATGGCTGGTTTCTGTTTGCTGAGTATCATTTACTATGAATTTCTTCAGATAAGAGATATAATCCACACTCCAACGAGGATTTAAATGTGTATCTGGCTCATCAAGCAAAAAAAGACTTTCTTCTTCGGCAGTGAAACGTAGTAAACCTAATACGGTGAGTAACTGTTGCTCTCCTTCACTTAGCTCACGAAAAGTTACACTCCCATCATTTTTCTTTAAGCGTACACGAATACGAACCTCTTCAATTAACTCAGAAACATAAGTACTTTCTAAGTCACGGAAAAATTGTGCAGGGGACTGATTATCAACAAGACTTCGAAGAGCATGTATATCCTTAATAAAAAGATATTGAAACTCAGTAGATTCCTTATTCCAAAGAGTAATTTGCTTGTCGCGTTTTACTTTAATCGGTGCCATAGCTATATTTTGCAAACGATCTAAGAAGGTTTGAACGACACCTTTTGAACCCCAAAATCTATCATCTCCATCAGAGTTATTTTTTTTATTTCCTCTTCTTTTACTCCATCCCGGTTCCTTTAGAACAAAGAGGACTGATTCAATACCCTCATCTGGATCAATGCCCATGTCTTTTTCAAGTAATTCCCGTACATCGTCTGATTGTTGGATCATAAAGGCTAGTAAGACAAACTGGCTATGTACTGGCATCGCATAGAATAGGCGTTTTAGCCCAGGGTCTACACCGTTACGCAGTTTACTATCATAACTTTCTAGATAAGGACGAAATACTTCATGCATTCGTAAGCTTTCGCCAGAGTAATAGCTGAATACATAATGAGGCAGATACTGTGTATCAGAATTAAGGAATGTAGTCAGTTTTATTGGTTTTTCAGATAGTTTTGTATCATCAACGTCAAGATCCTGAGCGTCAATGATATTACTATTTGATTCATTTTCTTTTAGGTTAGTAACGTAAATTAAAAATGCGTCTTTCTTACGGTCAGGGTCGGCATCAATGCGTATTCTTTGCTTGTCATTACCCGCTCCCATACAGTAGGAAAGTTGAAAGGCAAATTCTGGAGTGCGTTTCTTGGCAATTAAGTCACGAAATATAATAGCTAAAGCCTCCAAAACATTAGACTTGCCGGTTCCATTCCAACCAATTACTACTGTCACCCAACTTCCTTGAGCAAAATCGATAGTAACATTCTTCAGGTTTTTAAACTGATGCGATGGACTATCTTTAAGACTTCCAATTGTTAGTTTGTCCAGACGCATATTTAGACTCCTACCAATTTCAAGCGGTCATAAAGCTTCCGACCTTGCTCATCAGTCACGGGAGCAATTTGCAAGCGACCAGCTTTGTCTAAATCGCGCAATTCAGAGTAGAGTTCTTCTATTCGCTCAGTCGATGTTCCATCTGCCACTCCACACAGACGAAAAGCTTCTTGTGCAACTATCCAATCTCTGGTTTCTTCAAGCACACTAATAAGTTTATTCGCCATAAGAGTAGAACTCTCCTTTTTTTTCTTGACTATACGAGAACGGGGCTGTTTTTTTAATACCTCCCGTTCAATTTTTATTTTTTTAAGTAAAGCTTCGGCGCTATTTTCACCACTAATTAAATCTGGGTGAATTGCTCGCCAATCAGTAGTAAGCTCACCACGAAAAGCTTTGGCTAAAATTGATTGAGTGAGATTATTCACACGTGCTAATGCGGAATTAGTTTTTTGTTCGATGGAATCGGAAAAGGCGAAGAGCTGTTCAACACGATGGACGATTTCAACTTGTTCATTGATTGAAGGCAAATACACTTCGTGGTCAACTATATCGCTTTTAGTTAAGCCAGGAATCAGCCCTTTTGCTTTTAAAACAACATCTTTTGCTGATGCCTGAATGGCAAAAAGAATATAGGTGTAGTTCATATTTTCATTAGGTACGAATGCATATACATCTCGCCCAATTGCAGCATAGCAACCTGGAAATGTAGTGCCAACTCCGGCACCTTTAACGGTCACAAATATTGACCCTTCTGGAGCCATTCGCTTCGGATACTCGGTCCATTTGTGATGCAATATTTTTTTACCATCCCACTGTTCTGGGCCAGTTACATATGGCTCACCTTTACCTTCAGAATTAACTTCTGATTTGCTAGGTGATTGTCCTGCAATTACTTTTCCTGCAAATGCTAGAGGTTTAATCTTACCAACCACTTTAGTGTTGGTGACTCGCCACTCCTCCGTTAACTTGCCGCTTACAGCCGCGGCTAGCACAGATTGGCGGAAAGTTTTTAGAATTTTGAGTATGCGTTCGAGGCGGGATTTGGTAGCTTGCACCTGCGCCAGCAGAGCATCAAGTTTATCAGCAATCATTTTTTGTTCGGCTAGCGGAGGAAGTGCTATAAATTGACTATATGCATCTTCCCTGTTTAAACCGGGTATTGCTGTAGATCTATTCAACTCTGTTAGAGGTAACGTCTTAAGCTGATAAAACCAATATTTTAATGGTTGGCTAAATAGATTATCCACATAATAAGTTGTATCGATTGGGAAAAATGGAGAGTTTGATAGATGCACTTCCCCATATGAGCCTTTTCGGCCCACGATAATACCTTCTGTTTTTACTAATGGTTCGGAATGGCTTCCAACGATGCCGTTTGAACCAAAAACCAAAAATTTCCCATTGTCTCTTTTTGAGGCAGGTAAAGACTTGCCGTATTTTAATTCAACTACGTTTCCTAGAGTTGTAAGGCACCATCCCTCTGGTAAATTAACTTTGTTCATTAATTCGCCTCTTCTAATGCCGTCAACAGCCGATCCAGCTCGTTCAATGCAGCCTCTAATTCCTCTCTTGCCTCGCTTGCCAGTACATCCGGCTCCGGCAAACCAGCGGTATCTACACTATCTTTATCTTTTAGCCAGGAGATATCCAGAGAGTCGCCCTTGGTGCTGGCGATCCACTCTCGACTAAAGCAGCGCCAGCGAGAATGTGCGAGCTGTTCATCAATATCCTTATTTTCTTCTATCGCCTCTTTATCTACTTCAATCTCTTGCGCGCCAAAGCTATATTCACCTTCTGTACGCTTGCTGGTTCCATCGGGACTGTCGCCAAATACTCTCTCAAATGCACCGAGGTGTGGGTCTGTGCCAAAGTCTTCTGGTGCAAAGCCAATGTCGGCATTACCAAAGGGTGTGCGTTTACCAAAGCTGGGCATATTGGTACGTAGATCGTATACCCAGATGTTTTTAGTACAGTTCTCTTGCTGAGATTTGTCTTTGGCAGAGCCTTTGGTAAAGAACAAGACATTAGTTTTAACACCCTGAGCGTAAAAGATACCGGTAGGCAAGCGCAAAATAGTATGCAAATTGCACTTATTCATTAAGTCGCGGCGTACATCAGTACCAACACCGGATTCAAACAATACGTTATCTGGCAACACGACAGCAGCCCGACCGCCAGCTCTAAGCCCCAAATAAATATGCTGCAAAAAAGCGAGTTGCTTATTTGTATTGGGGAATGGAATATCGTTGCGCAAAGGACGTTGTCCCCCGGCCTTATTGCCAAAGGGAGGGTTGGCTACGATTACATCGGCTTTGTCCAACTCGGCTACGTCATCAGTCAGTGCATCGCCATAAATAATGTTTGCGTCTAAATTATGTAAAAAGGTATTCATTAAGCAAATTCGACGAGTATTTTTCTCTATTTCCACTCCTTGATATTTAGGAGGGTTAGATTTGTATTTTTCTCGTGAATATTTATTCCGAATATAGCTGTCAGCAGAAATTAAGAAGCCGCCACTTCCAGTCGCTGGGTCTTGAATTAATTCGCCACACTCTGGCTGTATTAATCTCACTATAGTATTGACTAAAGAACGTGGAGTGAAGTACTGCCCAGCCCCCGAACGAGTATCCTGAGCGCTTTTATCAATCAAGCCGCTGTAGAGGTCACCAAATCGATCATTTCCTACTTGGTGCCACTCTATTTTTGAAATACCATCTACAACAGCTTTTAAATTTTCAGAATGGGAGAAAACGGTTGTAGGGAATGCGTAAATCTCTCTTATGACTTCATTTTTAACATGCGCACCCAAGTGTGTGAGCATCTCTTGATAGAACCCTAGTAATCCCTCCTCTTCATGGGATTCTAGATCAGTCCATCGATAACCTTTGGGTATCAATTTTTCTGAACCATTTTCCTGAGCAATTTTGAGAAACAGCAGATAACTGAGTTCAGATACGTACTGGTAATAGGTGATTCCATCACCTCTCAGTATGTTACATAAACTCCAAATTTTTTGAACAATCGTTTCTTGCTTCATATTTTCAATTAACTCAGGATATAGTTGCGCTCACTTTAAATGAGAATACACTATAACATAATGAAAAGATACAATAAGTTATCCGAACACCAGCCCAGTCTATGAGACCTCAGATTTAGATAATGTATAACTTGCTTCAATGCTTTTTCTCAATCAAAAGGTATGGATGGGACCAGTCAGTTACCTCCTCATATGAAACAAACCCATCGTGCTCCAGTGCGCAAACGCCCTTATGGCTGATGACGTAATCGTATACAGCCCGGCTTTCCAGGCCTTGTAACATGTGCGACAACAACTTCCGGCGCATCACATCTGACTTCCTGCGTTTACGCGCTGCCACATCTTTATAGGTAATGTTGAAAGGCTGTCCTACCGCGTTGGTAACACAACGCCCGTAACGATTGGTCAAAGCTGAACCCTCATAATGATCCAGCAGTAAAGCCAGATCTCGCCTCAGGGGTTTCAGAAGGTGCTTCCAGCGTTTCAGTACTCGCTTTGCTTCTACCTTACCTAGCTCACGATTCAACAAGCGTCGGGTACTGGATTTAAGCGATAGCGTAACGAACCCGGCGTTGAATACGCTGGAAAACCTGAATTGCTTCACCAATTCTTCAGCGACACGCAATACCCTGCAGATATATTGAGTTTCCAGCACCTCCAGCGATTTGGCCGAAATGCCAATACTCAACAGCTCATGCCGTAGTATCTCAAGCTGGCATCCCTTGATGTCATAGTTGTGACCACGAGCCAGACACGCCCACTTCATGTCAGACGGTAGAGTCTGGAAGCCTGTGCCAACCTCAAAGGATCTCCCGCCAATGTATGCGGTTTTATACGATTGCCTGTAGGACACTATCAATGGCGATTCCTTCACCAAATCCACGCCTGTTTCAGCCAGTCGCGACAAGAAGTTAAAAATGAATATTTTGTTCTTCTCAGTGGAACGTTTGCGATGATAAGCAAGTAGTGCATCCAGATTGATTTCAAGCGGCTCAAGGTTGCCCCATACACTCACAACCCGTTCCCTGAAAGCAGCGTTAGGGATATCGCGTTTAGACTGCTGATGTTTAGCATTCTGCCCACGGTCGATCGCAACACCAATCAGCTCGTCAAATGAGTAACTTTTACGCTTCGTGAAAATGTCAGTCAGATAATGGTAACGATCCTTGCGGCTAAGGTATGCCTCTCTGTCGGTGCCAAACAACTTACGCAGAAAACGTTGAGAAACAGCATATTCCCGACATGAGTGCTGAACATTGGAATACCCGGTTAGTTTGATGATTCCCGCGCTTGCCAATGCCTCGATTGCACGCTCATTGGTCGGCCCGCTTTTCTTAAATACGCCGGGAAGTTTCTCCCGGCCTAATTCAAATGGAACAGGCACAGAATAAGACCATTTTTTATTCGCCTTAATCTTTGCTTTTTTCTTGTTTTTACGACTACAGGTCGACACACAAATAACATGCTGAAGGAATACTGCTATATTACGATAAAATGGACGTCGCAGACTTGGTACACCATTATAAGGAATACTGAAAACAACTTCTTTGAAATAATCCAGCGTTGAATCTGTCACAAGAATATTGTTATGGGTAATGTATGGTTTCATAATCCACCTGTATATTGAGGTCAAAGCACCATGCCCTGACCCCGTTTATTTACAACTGAATTACTCAAATCTTGTGTGAACCCAACAAGGTTCAGATGCTAGATAATGATTATAATATATTGGAGGCAGGAGCCTCATGATAGCTGATACTGGATAATGGCTATAGTATGTAATGACATATATACAATAATATAGAGATAGAGTGTATACAGAGCATAATAGATACGTCTATATACCTTGTAGACGTAAATAGCGAATAAATATCAACTTGGCCAGAATGGGATTAGCGGATATACAAAACGTTACCGGTTATTAAGCGGTACAACTTCCTCCGGGTAATATTCAATAGCGGTTGTAGACACATGCTATTCACTGGTTTTATTCTTTTGAAACCTCGAATTTTCTCAAAACCGACGATCCTTGCAATTGGCAGAGTCAGGAAAAACCATCGGCGGTTTTCCCCTACCATTGTACGAGGTGCAGATCTGACACTAAACAGCTGCGGTAGTTAGCCGGTCTACCACGCAAAAACTCAGCAACGTTGGGCGGTTTAAAACCTTCATTTTCAGGTTTCTGATTCAACATATCCGCCATTACCATACCATGAAAACAAACGGCATCCCTGCCCAACTACCATTACCCGTCTTTCAGTCGCAACTGAAGCCACTTCTGGCGATGCTTAAATTGCCAGTATTGCGGTTGCGCGAGAATCCCAAGTTTTGCCACAACAAGCGGTAACATAGCCCATACAGCCTCTGAATCGAATAATTCCACACGGTAGCGCTCCATGAGTTTATCAACGCGCTTATCAGCAGCTTTTTTTGCCGGGCTGACCTGCTTACCATTCAGACTGGCTGACGGCTGGTAATCCGCTCTAGCAACCGGGTAAGGGACATATTCACGTAGCAGGCGAGAAAAATCAGGTTCAAGCTCAGAATCTACCAGCGCGTTACGGTCATAAAATGCGAGTTTAGATACCAGATTCTCCATGCGGAGTAGGTTGTTCAGCATGAGCTTTTTCTTGCCGGGTGATAAACGCAACTCCAGCCGCAGAAACCGCCGGAATTGTTGCTCATCAAGCAGAAGGACAGCCTGTTCATACCTTCTCTCAGTTGCCAGACCCGGAGCATCGGCCTTTTCGTATATTGACGCGACGATAGTCGTAGACCCCAGCCGTAACCCTTCCTGCTCTCCATGCAAATCATTAAAGTCGCCGCTCCTTGCACCAACCAGCCTGATTAAATAGTCGTGGATCTTCATTCCCACCACATCCAGCGCGTAATGAATAGTTGTTATCCAAGCATTACGTAATCCCCGATACAGATACTTGCCGATGCGTCCCTTCCGCCCCAGCCACACAAACAAATCCGTTATCTGTTTCGCAGAATAGTGCTGGGGACTAAGTTCCATTCGCTGAAATCCACGCTGACTACTGGTTGGGGCAAAATGGATTGCCAGCAATATGGGGTGCTTGCGCGATTTAGCTTTCAGTCGGATTTCCACCACCCAGCGATAGTGCCCGCCACACTCATACTTACCAGCCGGTCGAACTTTGATCAGGTAGTCACCACTTGAGGCAAGACCAAGCAACCGCTGTTTGAGTTCGAGATTTTTCTTCCAATCATGCATGTCTGTGACACATGCTAGTTTGTCCAATCCTCCATACATAGGCTGGCCTGCACTATTCATATCCAGAGGAGGTTTGCCAAGTAAAGATGTCACCCGTTCACGATTAAATTGTTGCATCATATTCTGTTCCGATAGCGCATAGCAGCAACAGTGATCCCCCCTTTCATATGTAGGTACAATCACTGTTACTGGTTATATGGTTGGTATGTCAGGGGTTGGATAAGGCTTACAGATCACTGCGTATTGCTAATCCCACGAGACTGAATCCAGTTTTGAATTTCATTTGATCCCCATCCCACAGCCCGACCGCTATCACCAGTCAGTTTCTTAGATTTTGGAAAGTCTCCTTTAGCTATGAGTCGGTACAACGTTGCGGACGAAATCCCAGTCAGGTGAAGAACTTCTTTTTTGCGGAGAATACGGTTAGTGTTCATGCTTGTGCTCCTTTGAGCTGTTTCAGGAGCGCTGCTATTTACAACCACGCAAACCGCCTCTTTTCACGAAAACCAGACCGTTCATCGTGATAATCACGGCAAAAGATTAGATTTTGTGCATTGGCAATCGTGATTATCACGCGTAAAATTCGTCCACCGTGATAATCACGGAAATGATGGGAGTACCTAGCCCGTAGGTTGATTGTTCGATGCAAGGAGATGTACTCATGCCAAATGGCGATACGATTTTGCAGCCACTAATGCAGCAGAAGGCAGAAAGGGAAAGAAGCCTCAACAGGGCGAGACAACAAAAAAGAAAGGGGTTAGTTGCAGCGAGGTTTGGAAAGATCGTCCCCATCCATATGTTGGAAGAAACCAAAACTCGGCTGGAGATGATCGCTGAAAAAACAGCCATAAGTCGCAAGGAACAAAATGCAGCTGAGAAACGAAGTGCAGTGATAGCGGAACTGGTTAACCAGTACTACATAGATTATATCTTGTCTCATAAGCATAAAAACTCAGAACTGGTATACAACGTTTATAACCAAATATGGCAATCTAACTTTGACGGAAAACCCACCGACATGATAGCCAGGGAGCTCAATAATGCTGGTATAGATATACCGTATTTTGATAACCAAAGCGGTAAAATAGTTGTTGAGTCAGGAAAGTGGAAAAGAGACGATATAGAAACGTTTTCCAACTCAGCTTTCGTTATAAAAATGATTGAGTCAAATGAGCAAAACGTCAAAAAAAAACGCTAAATAGGTTCAATATCTGTAAGCTCAATCACGGACAGACAGCATCACGTTTACCAGCATCTAATCCGCTTACTGGCACTGATTTTCATGCTCTCGCCACGACAGTCATAGCGCGTCGTCGTGGATATGTCGCTGTGGCCTGCCAGCTGGCGGACGGTGTTGATATCCACGCCCTGCTCCAGTAAGCGGGTAATGAAGGTCCGCCGCATGTCATGCGGGGTAAACTGCGCAATACCTGCCGTTTGCTGTAACACTGCCAGGATGCCCGTTAACCCGGTGGTTGTCAGCGGCTGGCTGGCGACCTTGCCATTGCGCTGAATTCGGCTGAACAGTGCACTATCAGCTTCGTTTGCGCTGACTTTCAGCCATGCACGAATAGCCTTATCCACTGCATCCGCCACGTGAATTTCGCGGTATTTACGCCCCTTCCCCTGTCTGACCGTCAGGATGCCGTTGTCATAGTCCCGGCGCTCAAGTTTAACCAGTTCCCCGGCCCGCAGGCCCGTTCCACAAAGCGTCAGCACTATGGCGGCATCACGACAACGACGTACCGGTTGCGGATGCTGTTTAGCGGCCTGAATCAGCGCCCGGATTTCCTGCTTGTCTAACGCCCTTCCCTTACGCTGTATATCACCGCTCACGCGCTTCACTGACCGGATACGTGCCAGCGTTTCGGCATCCATGCAATTGAGATTAAAGGCCGTCTGTGCCACGCCCCGCAATGCTGACAGCGCCATGTTCACCGACGACACGGCGTAACCGTCATCCAGCAGTGCCGCACGTACTTTAGCGACAGCGGCGTAGTTAAGTTGTTCCCACTCATAGTCTGCTGCATCCCTACCGTGTTTAAGTATGCTGGCGCTGCGGTTTAGCAGGCTGGTGATGCCCCGCCGCCCCGAGGGTGCAAGACCGCCAATATACGCATCGAACACGGTGGTTTGCACCACCGGCACGACCTGACGCAACGTAGCCCTTCTCATGCGCGTAACCCGCAATAACGTACATTAAACCAGGTAACTGTCTGCATCACACCAGCCCTCTTTCAGCTAATGACACCGTCTCAGCCCCGGCCACAATAAAGTGATCCAGCAACCGTACATCCAGCATTTCCAGAAGCTCCTGCAATCTTTTAGTCATCTGGATGTCGCAGTCACTGGGTTCAGGCTCGCCGCTGGGGTGGTTATGGACAAGGATGACGGCGGCGGCGTTATGCCTGAGTACCCGCTTAATAACCTCCCGGGGGTGAATGCTGACCGTATTTAACGAGCCCCGGAACAGCATTTCGCGGTGCAGCAACTGGTTCTGGTTATCGAGCAGGATGATGCCAAACTCTTCGTGTTCCAGCAGGGCCATTTCGTACATCACACACCGCCTTACATCATCAGGGGAGCAAAGTTGAACACCTGGCTGGTAGTACCGGCTAATGATGTCGCGGGCACGGTCAAGGATGCGGGTTTCGCGCAGGGTAAATGTCGTCATGTTCAGAACTCCCGTTCGATGAAGTAAATGGCTTCGGGAAAGAGCTGGCGGCGGGTCGCGCCAGCGCGTAAGGAGAAGGCTTTTCGGGGCATGGTGGTTCGCCCGTGGCTGTCGAAGAACCAGAGCGTTTCTTCGTCCATTTTGGTAATCAAGGACCAGTGAAACTGATCGCTGAGCATGATCAGGCGGGAGTGGTCCGTTACCGCCAGGAAACGCCTCATTTCGCTGAATACACGCCCCTCCACAAGACCTCGACTTTCATCGAAAGGTTTGCTGATTTTGACCGGGAACTGGCGGTGGTAGTGACCTTTCTGAAATACCTGCTTAATCAGCCAGTCGAGCCGGTTTTCATCTATCCCGTCAGCTAACCATTCATGTAATGGCCACCGTTGCTGGTAGGTCTGGAAAAGCCGGTTCATGAGTGGTCTGCGCTTCACCCTTCCGTCGTAGAGCCAGCTCAGCATATTGACCAGACAGTACGCGCCACAAAGACTATCAAGCTCCCCTTGTACTGACGCGTGTATCCCTCTGTTTGCAGTCACAGATAATTTCTCCGTTGTAATAATGGGTAATCAGTGTGGTGGAATTAGCTTTCCCAGATAACAGTGGGGGTGTAGATATTCAGAAAGTGATAGTGGGCAAAGTTGCGCTGCCAGAGCGCAAAGATGTCGCACCCTTCCCCTGGGGGTAAATCACCGGCATAGGACAGGAAGACATAGCGCTGGCTCCAGCTGATATCGATCTCTTTTTCGAGCTCCGGGTCTATGCCCATATATTTGAAGTCAGTAATATAATCGAAACACCACTCATCATTGCGGGAAATAAGCCTTATTTCGACAGGATGGAAGCCACCATTTTCAAAGCTATAATTGACATCCTTGAATAATAAGGTGATAGCATAGTTATTAGGCTTGAGAGGTGGTTTCTTGCAGATTTCAGAGAAAATTATATTAATCAGTTCCTGACTTACGGGCATGGATAGCCCTTCCTGACGGATAATATTCATTATGTTTATTCCGGTAGATATACGTTTGTATTGATGACTCAAACAACTAATTATCCATAACCCGTACTGACTCTTTAGACGATGGACGCCCTCCCGTCAGAAGGGATATAAAATAAAATGCTAAGTTGGAAATCAGTTTGAGTATCAACCACTGAATAATATGACACTATCCAGTAATGACATTTTACCAGGAATATACTTTCAATGCAAATAATTTCATTTTGGAATTAATTTTAATGTGATTTTGTGAATTCATCTAAAAAATGGATAAGGCTTTTCTTTTTAGCGCTATCTAACTTATTCCAGACTTGATCGAGACGCTGTTTTAATTCGGCATCAAGTCCAGTAACAAAGTTAGACGGTATATTAGAAACGTTTAAATCCTTCATGCAATCAATAAAGAACCAGCTTATTGGCGTTTTTAAGGCAACTGCAATTTTAACTAAATGAGCAACGTTGATCTTATTAGTTCCTCGCTCGTAGCGAGAGAGCTGCTGCTGAGAAATATCGATAGTCTCTGCGAGATCGGCTGCAGTTAGCCCAGCTTCCTTACGTCTGGTCTGAATACGCTGCCCTACCAACTTATCAGCTGAATCTGCTACCAGTTTAACCATCATTTGACCTCCAGAACGTCCATAAGAGGAAGTCTGGGGCTTTTTTACTCTTGCATGAACATCACCAATGGACATAAAATCCATTAAATACTCATTTATGGACAATCAAAGGCTATGACTGAGCAATCGAGTGGTGCCAAAATCACCATTAGTTGAATCTTCGAACAAAGGTGGCCTGAAAAGGGGAACACTATGGCAACCACCATTACTGAGATAACGGACTGCTTTGAGTACTTTTTCAGCTCCCTTTACCGGCGCGAATTTGTCAAAACTTTGCGTCTGAATGAATGTAGCGAACGTGAACTACTGCCATTAGTACGTTGCTATTTACTGGGCTGGTTTGCGGATAACGTCTCGCCGGAAGTAAAAAGCAAACTACCAGGAACGGTATCCGGGCATGGTTTCATTGATTTTGTCATTGACGATGTGGCCGTTGAGTTTGCCGTCCGTAAGCCAACAGCAGCTCGTTCCAATGTCTCCGCAACCGTTAATAGCACGGAGGTGAAGAAACTGATGAAGCACGACGGCAAAGCCCTGCTTGTCCTGTTTGACTTCTCAGATACTCCCTATTCAGAAGAACAAATTGAATCCTTTCGCAACTGGCCATCCCTCGGTCGTGGGAATCACCGCAAATCAGCTTTCAACGTAGTGTATTTCTTTGTGGAAAAACGCAGGCCGCTGGCACTGGGAAAAATCACCAAAAACATTCGTATCAGCTAACAGGGTATTTAATGATGAAAAGAATAGTTGCTGCATTAGTACTGACAGCCGTTGCACTTCCGACAATCGCAGCTCAATACGCTAAGCCCGGTGCAGTTTTAACACTAAAGCCAGGGAACGGTAATGCGGAATTTAGCCTCAACGCATCAGCCAAAGATGGATCAGGGACCTGCAACATGGAAGGTACAGCACAACAAATAGCTGCTGGTGAGAACCAGAAACGGCGTTGGGTCTGGAACGACAGTTCCAGCCAGTGTGTTGCCGTGCTAAGTGAGATGAATAATGGGAAAACCAGCGTGATGACTCGTGGTTGCGAAGGATACTGCGGGGCTTCTGCGGCGGGTTTAATGGATGGTCAATACAAGAAAAAGTAACAAGACAACCACTTTGAATTGAAGGGAAACAATAAATGAAAATAAACATACTTCTAGTTCTTGCAGCATCGGGTTTAATGGTGGGTTGCGGTGAAAAGACGCCCAAATGCAACAGTGATGATGCCAAGAATCTAGTCGTTGATATCGCTCGGAAAACAATAGAGAAAGGGATGACACTAGATAAGGATGTGCAGATTGCTGTAGAAAACGTCAGGACGGTAAGCCATGAGTCAAGCCTTGACGTTTATCAGTGCGCGGCTGATCTGGCATTCACAAAACTAGGAGCCCAACAGTCATTGCCAATAACTTACCGGATACAGAGTACTTATGATGGTAAAGGGCGGTTTTACATAAACATATCCGGTTTATAGCTATCTTTACTAACAGGCTTGTACAGCACTTTGCGTAAATGTCTGATCTTGAAATACTCAATTCTCTATTAAGTATGGATTGATTTATTAGAAAAAATTAATGCTGGCTATGGCAAAAAAGCCCCCCTCTGCGCATTGCGTAACTACTTTTTATTCGTCGCTGAGGGGCATCCGCGAGTTTTCCACTGGTATCACTTTGCCTATGCCATAATATCTGGCTTCATTTATAGCTTGAGCACTACTCTCTCCACCTTTATAACACTTTAACTGGTAATGTTTAATCCCTTCCTAGCTGATGATACGGATATCCGGGATGTGACAATCCAAGGTCGCGAGATAGTTATTAGCCACTCTAGCGGTGGCTTCGATGTTGCACGAACCGGTAGATTGATGCCTTCCATCAAAAAAGCGCACTGGAGTTCATTTGATCCCGCTGCACCTGCCGTACCCTCTTGTTCCAAAATCCAAAATGTTTTGCTTTCACTCACCATAGGAAATTATTCAAATTACTACTCAGCAAGGGGCAACGTCAGCCGGGCTGACCTCATCACAACAACTGCTCGCTGCCATCGATAAAGCACAACATGCATTTCGGGAAGCCTGGCCAAATCTATATGTTGATATTACGGTGAGTAACCGACACGAGAATTTCATATCTTGAAGGTTATGATGCAGGTATCTTGATAGGGTCTTATCCGGCACTAGACATGATAGCAATTCGCCTTCCTCCACCATTTAAATGGTCAGCACAGAATATTACAGAATAAACAGCAGGCCTATGGTTATTAATGACCTCTTACATCATGAATGTATTTCATTCAGTCTCCCGAATAAAGGCGATATTTACCGTTGGGAGTTTACAGAAAATCATGGAAAAGTAAAATTCGACCCTGCAGGTAAAATTACAGTCAATGATGGTGAACTGATGAGAGATCTCGCAGTGCGAGAGGCTGGTCACATTTACTCATCTACTTTTCATTCATCTCGAGAGTTAGAAAATGGTACACTTGAAGTCGCATTGTTTGATTCCCCCCCAGAAGAGGATGGCTTGATATCTATTTTTCATAAGGTTCAAAAAACCAACCAAAACTACGTGCATTCATCGATGTGTATTTGAATCTAAAAAACAAACCCAATCAAGTTTTTTCCTATAAAGGTTAATAATTTTTATCTATTCTATAAGGACATGATCATGTTGACCGTAAATGAGCACTGGAACCCTCTTCAGCGAGCCCTGAAAATTGCTTTAACACAGGGCATCATTGAAGAAGTTAAAGATATAACGTGTAAGTTACATGGACTGGTACATACAGCCTCCGTCAGCGGAGGGAGATACAAAACATTTCAAGATGAAATTTTAGATAATGTCAATGAGCGAGCCTTTCGACATACGGCCAGCCAAAAGTATCAGGGCTATCGAACGCTTGCATTTTTTGTGCTACATATGACGCGGATAGAAGATATTTGCGCAAATGTACTTATTGCAAATGATCAACAGGTCATTTTCGAGCATCCATGGCTGGAAAAGCTAAATATAGATTTTCAGGATACGGGAAATGCTCTGACAGAAAATGAGATGAACTTGTTTTCAGCATCTGTCAACCGGGATGCTCTTATGGCTTATCGTCTTGCCGTGGGGCTGAAAACCCAGAGAATAATAAAAAAACTGTCAAAAAATCAGCTTAAAATGAAACCGGAAAAATACCAGATAGAACGAATTCTTAGCGAGAAAAGTGTACTGGAACACCCTGATTCTATCTGGTTACTTGATTACTGGCAGAATAAAAATATCGGAGGTTTATTGATGATGCCGTTGACAAGGCATCAGATGGTTCATCTTAATGATTGCCTTGATATTATTAAAAAAGAACGAAGAAACTCTCTTTTGGGCTAAGCCACATCCAGTACTTGATTGCGGTATTAAACCAGATAAACCAAAAAGTCTTGTGATGTCACAACCGGAAAATAGTCCGCAGCGTCTGGTCATCCGCTGGTCGGCGCCGAAAAATAACGGGGCGGGGAGTTCAGTAACCAAGAAGAGATACTAGAGTATCCGGAGGATTAATGATCCTACCCACGTAATGTGGACATGGCCCTAAGCGAGGTTCTGGTTTTCAAACTGTTCCGGGCTGAGGCCGCCACAGGCAATGTGACGACGCCACCGATTGTAATCACGCTCGATATAATTAAACTCCGTCGTCCGCATTATTTCCCGGCTGATAAAGCGTTCCCCGTGGATACATTCGACTTTCAGCGAATGAAAGTAGCTTTCCACGCAGGCATTGTCATAACAGCAGCCTTTCGCACTCATACTCCCATACAGATTATGCTGTTTCATTAATGCCTGATAATCCGCTGAGCAGTACTCCCCGCCCCGGTCGGTGTGAACCATAACATTCTGCGGTCGCTTACGTCGCCAGAGCGCCATCCGGAGGGCATCGCACGCCAGTTGTGCCATCATCCGCGATGACATTGACCAGCCGATAACAGCCCGTGACCACAGGTCAATGATTACGGCAAGATACAGCCAGCCTTCATCTGTACGTAAATATGTGATGTCTCCTGACCATTTCTGGTTAGCCTCGCTAGCATAAAAATCCTGCAGCAGCAGGTTCTCTGACACCGGCAGGCCATGCTCACGGTAGCTGACCGGGCTGAACCACCGCGAGGCCTTTGCCCGCAGCCCCTGACGAAGCAGGCTGGCGGCAATGGTTTTAACGTTGTACTCCGGCAGTTCGTCAGCGAGACGAGGTGCACCATAACGCTGTTTTGCCTCCGTGAATGCCTGACGGACAGCAGCATCACAGATGAGCTGGAACTGCTGGCGCTAGCCTGGCTGATGGTGGCGCAGACGCCAGGCATACCAACCGCTGCGGGCAATACAGAGCACACGACACATGGTGTTGACGCTGAACTTTGCCTGGTGTTTTTCGATGAAGACATACTTCATTTCAGGCGCTTCGCGAAGTATGTCACGGCGTGGCCGTTTGAGGCGCAGCGACAGACCCTGTTCACAGTAGAGGCGGTATATCCGTTTGTGATTATCGCGCCAGCCCTCAGGCCGGAGCATCACGTGTACCCGGCGATCTCCGTAGTGAATTCGCGTTTCGGTGATCTCACGGATTCGCAGGCGCAGTGCGCTGTCATCGGCAGCAATTGAACGATACCTGAACGAGCTGCGGCTGAGCCGTACCGCAAAACAGACTGTCTTTCGCTGGAACCATACCGGGCCTGTAAATCTCTGCTCATTCGCGCAGGCATGCCAGCGTCAGTTCTTTTTTGCCAGCACGTCCTGCAACATAGCTTTGTCGAGACTGAGGTCGGCAACCAGCCTCTTCAGCCGCAGGTTTTCCTCTTCCAATCGGCGCACATGTTTCAGTTCAGATGGGGAAATTCCACCGTATTTCTTACGCCACGTGTAAAAAATGGCATCGGAGATACCCAGCTTGCGGCAGACGCCTGGCACGGACGTCCCTTACTCCACCTGCTTCAGGGCAAAGACAATCTGCTCTTCGGTGAATCGTGACTTTTTCATCGGCACAACCTCCGCTCAGGGGAGTGTTTATCATGCCGGAATTCTGTTTCTGAATGGAACAGGATTTTAGGTCAGGGTCAGTCAAGCCATGCCTCAGTTAAGCAGATTGAAGCATGGCTTGATGTAGTTATTATTTAACGTTGCCACCCAAACATTGATATTGCTTTGTCACGCTTCCATTCATAAGCTGTCCGTAGACGTTACGCTGCCCTTCAGTGCGAGCATGTGGAGTTAGCTCTTCCGCACTTTCGTATCCCCACTTGCTACACACACGAGTAGCAATACCTACGGCGTCACCCCAACGTGCTTTACTGCCATCATCCATCAGAGGTAGATTCTCTGAGTTAACATAGCCAACGGTAACTACACCTCCAGCACGATCTGCGTTAACAACCTCAACGGGCTTACCACTTGAACTTGCGCACCCAGATAAAGCAATTGCTGTAACAACAACCAAAAGAGCTTTTTTCATTTTAATATTTCCATAAGCGTGATTTTAGCTTAACTAGCCGGTGCAACTTTTTAGTCACTTAGCTTTTAAACCCTGAGGATATACCCGTCATATTTCAAGCCGCAGGTGCGTTGGCTTCACTCACCCCGTCTCTTACTTTAGTAAACTCTTGGGGATGAACTCCCCTGCCGCCTTCCTGCAACTCGAATTATCTAGGGCATGGTTTATCAAGACATGGCAGCAAAAAAAACTCAAGAAGTTAAAGCGTTAGTTTATCAAACTTGCCAAGCGAGTATTTAACCAGACTACTTAATCAAAGATAGCGGCAATCGTTGCCCTGGAAACACCATACTCACACGCTAACGCGCTGATGCTGATTCCGCTAACCGCTCAGCGTGATTCACCCACGGCGAGTAAACAGGCTGATAAATTACCCTGACCTTTGGGTTCGCTTTTAGCCATCGCTGTGTTTCATGGCTTTGGACTGAAACCTCACGGAGCGGAAATGCGAACGCAAAAACGGTGTATGGGATATGTGGCCATAGTGGTTGATGACTATGACCGGGCAATTAAGTATTACACGGAAAAGCTGGGGTTTACCCTCGTTGAGGATATACCGCAGCTGGGTAAACGCTGGGTCGTGGTTACACCTAATCCGGGAAGTGATTGTAATCTTCTTCTGGCACGGGCTTCAAATGAGAGACAGGAAGGTTTTATCGGTAATCAGTGCGGCGGCAGGGTATTCCTTTTTCTGCAGACGGATAACTTCTGGCGTGACTACAATGCCATGAGATCAAACGGCGTAGAATTCTCCCAGGAACCCCGCGAAGAGGAGTACGGCACGGTGGTTGTATTTGAAGATCTTTACGGCAACCGCTGGGATCTTTACCAGAACAAGCAAAGCTAAAACGCCCTGCCGTCTACCTCGTCAGTACGTAACCGGGAGCCAGTGATTCGCTTTAGTCAGGTTTTAACGCGATGGTGCAGCATCTGGCTGGATATAACTGCGAACTCACGGCCTCCCATGTGGCATTACTTAACCATGTCATAGATATCCATAAAGGCAGCGCAGCCCTGTGAGAGCTTCTGACAGCGTGCTTTCGGTGCATTGCATGGTGAGCTCCCGGACCAGCGTTTCAAACGCCTCCGCCGGCAGAAAAATCCGTAACCGTCAACCCCGAAGCCCCCCTCTTTCGAGACGTTTCCCGGCGGGGAGAACATGACTCGCTCTCCCTGGTGACCATGCGCCAGCGCTTGCGGATATACGCCCGTCTTCGTATAGAGCCTTATAGCCACTGTACGCATCTGCCTGCAGGATACAGGTACTTAAGAGGCGGCCTAAAAATAAAAGCGATGAGCGCCTGTGTTAATCGTTGCCACAATCATAGTGTCACTGAGAAAACACTCTGAGGGCTCGGCTGTCGGAGGCCCTCAGATAGCTCAGGCAATTGGTTTCAGCCTGCGCTGAAACCTTATGCGATACGGATTTTTTTCAGCCAGTAATCTATGCTGACAAATTTCCCGCCGCCATAGACCAGCAGCACAAGCAGCATGATGAAATAGGTCGCAGAAAATTCGATGCCGTTATTCAGAATGATCGGGTCTCCCAGCTGAGTAATATAGTTATAACGGCCCGGGAAGTTCTCCATCAGCCATTGCAGGAACGCCGTCATCCTCTGGGCTGACTCCATGTTATTACTTGCAATTGCCAGCCAGCCGTGGGACCAGTGAACCATCAGGCTCGCCACGCTCATCACCACCATCATCGGAATCGCCATGATGCGGGTGAACAGGCCCAGAGCAATACATATTAGCCCCAGTACTTCCGTTGACGTTGCCAGAAAAGCCAGTAACCACGGGAAGGGTAGCCCCAACCCGCCCTGCGCCGTTGATTGTGAAAACCAGGCGACGGTGCCACTAAAGCCCAGAACTTTGGAGTGCGCGCCTTCGTAGATAACCGGAAGTAAATAGAGTCGAATAAGTAATAAAGCAACAAAGTCTGCTTTCATTATTTTTGATACAATCAGGTTGTACCAGTTTATTAGTTTCTTTAGCATAGCGTCATACCTTAAATGTTAAGGAAAAAAGTTCGTCATTATGGCCAAGTTCCAACCATGAGAAAAAGGACATTTCAGGAAATAGGGTTGCTACTTTGTCCTGTAATGCCTTTATCGGCATCGGCGAATTTTTAATTTCTGATAAAATTATTACGTCATTCTGGTTAAGTTTTCTTTGCCAGATTGTCTTATCATTCTTTCGAAAAATTGCATAGTAATGCAACATATTCGAATCGTCATAACAAGGCTCTCCTTCTTTTAACCAGAATGGTAAGGAAATGATTTTCAGGGTCGGATTAATTTCTATATAAGCGTTATTAATCAGCCCGGTGCTAAACATTATTTCCTGCGCCTGAGGTACCTCACTGTCATCAATTTCCACCGCATACATGAGCCATTCATATTCAATCAATGCGTTGTTCTGGTACGACACATTGCTTTGCTGACGTATGAACATCAATAACTCTGTTGCCACTTGATGAAACTCTGGCTGGCTGGCCCGGTGCTGATGAATAAACGCATCCGTTAAATCATCAAGACCCGCATTATCCAGATTCCGACAGAACAGCGGGAAGACGTTTTGAATGACACCGCATATATTCTCCCTAACAATTTTTCGGTAAAGTGCAAGGCCTCGGGGACAGGTATCATTCCCCGTGCTGCGGGCGCGTAGCCGGGCAGCAAAATCAGCCTCCGCTTTTGCCAGACTTGCAGGCACTGAATGAGATACAGTCACGTGACCCTCTTATTGTAAAATGTATGTCTTGATCTCTGCTAATTCCGCACATAGTTCATTCAGAGGCGGAACGTTATTATCCCGCTCCAGCAATAAAGGCCTTGCCCCATGAATACGGAATGTTTCTTTTGCCAGCTTTAAAACTTCATCCAGGACCGGCATTCCGTGTGTATCAAGACGAAACTCTTCAAATTCCAGATGCCCCGCAATATGGTAATAAACAATCGAGTCCGTCGGGATAGAACGGATATACGCTAGTGCATCAAAACCATGATTAAAGGCATTAACGTAAACATTATTTATATCCAGTAGCATTCCGCAGCCGCTGCGGTGCAATAATTCACACCAAAACTCTGCTTCGGGCATCTCACCTTCATAGCGATGGTAGGAAGAGACATTCTCAAGAACCAGCTGGCGACCCAGCAAATTCTGTACCCGGTCAATACGTTCAGCCAGGTACGGCAGCGTGTCCGGGAACCCCGGCACCGGCAGCAGGTCATAAAGATATCCCTGCTGGTCCCGGGAGAAGCAAAGGTGGTCGCTATAAACGTCAATATTATATTCATCAAGAAAACGACGAATATCGTTTATATAGTCCTCATTTAGTGGGCAAATATCACCAATTGACAGACTCAGGCTATGAGCAATTAAAGAGTATTTACTGGCAATATCTGTCAGTTGCTCTTTTTTAGCGCCACCGATGTTCATCCAGTTATCCGGTGCCAGTTCGAGGAAGTCTATATCCTTACGCCTGGGCTGCTGCAAAAGTGTCGTAATGTGCTCCGCACGCAGCCCAATGCCAGCACCATTTTGGATTATTTCCCGCATACGCCGTTCACAATTTTCTTGTCGCTGACTTGCTGCAGGGATGCAGGGTTTTTCAGGCCATCTCCCGTCAGGCCACATTTACCATCTCTGGCGCGTACCAGCTGATCCTGAGGGTCCTGTTTCAATTTGGCCTGGGCGTATATTTTTTCAGTCCCGCATTTACCGCTCGCACATTTACCGCTACTGGTCGGTGATTTAATTTCAATTTTATTTGCGGTGCTGATGGCATTTGAGGTGTCGGCGGCATTTGCTGGGGAGACCATTCCTGCAACAACGACTGAGCTCACCATAATTGACAGCATGATATCTTTTTTCATGATTTGATCCTTATTTTTTGGCTAATGAGATTGGGAAACAAGCGAGATCCCGGCTGGCATATACCGTGCCGTGATAATATTGCTTAACAATTTTGACTGACTCATCCTTCAGGAGCAGGCCTTTACCCATGAAGTGGTTAAGGATTAGAACCTTCGGATTTATTTCAGCGGCCACTTTCCCGACAACATCGGGAGCTGCATGAATAAATTTCGATTCAGCGTCCGCGTTTTCATCAATCGCTAGCGGCATTACCAACATATCCGCACCTTTAGCAAATGGAATGAAGGCTTTATTACTACCGTTTTGGTCCGCTGAAACGACAATAGTGCCTTTGGCTGTTTCAATACGGAACGCCAGGCATGGAACATCGCCATGCGGAATACCCAGCGCGGTAATCTTCATTTCATCATCCTGATAAACCAGCTGCGGTTCTGCTGAGGTGTAATCAATATCTCTAACTTTTGTTGCTAACTTGATGCCATCGGTGGCGTTATACAATCCGTTCAGATAGGAATAAGCCCCATCGTCCTTTTTAAAGAGATCGTTGAAATATTGCGTCATCGATGGGAATGCACCACCGCCCGTTGGCCCAACCAGATCGATAACTTCTTTATTTTGTATAAAATAACCGCCTTTAAGAATGGCGGCTAAATCAGCGACGTGGTCGGTATGGAAATGGCTGATAGCGATAAGCTTTAAGTCTTCCAGGCGGGCCCCGGATTGACCAAACCGCAGGAAAACGCCGCCACCGGCATCAATGAGAAGCGCTGATTTGCCGTTCAGCCAAATAACCTCACCGGATGAAGCCCGCTGGTCATCCGTTATTGGTCCACCAGTGCCGAGCGTTTGTAGAGTGAAATCTTTATTTTCACACTGTAAAGGGTCCGCGAGCGCATGAACGGAAAGCGTGAGAGAGAGTGACAGCAGCGCTGCTTTAGTGAAACGAATTCCCATAGTGGATACCTTTTTTATGTCCTGAATGATTCCGCTTTGTTTAATAAGGCATTTAACCTTTTACATACAAAACTACACCTAATTGTTTACACGGTAAAATTCATAATTTATTTAAAATTTACCACTTTTATTAATAATGCAGAGGTGACGAGGGCGGTGCTTTAAAGCATGTCGCGATCCGGCTTCTGTTTAACTCCGTAAAGGGTGGAAAAGGCAGATCTTAAAAAAGTAATCTGCCGAAACGTGTATGGGTCACGCCCTATAGCAGTAACGTATTCGGTGAAGATTTCCGGGCGAAATAAGCACGGTGTGAATGGCTTTGATAAACGCCCCGTTTTATTTAAAAAAAAGGCGTGTTCAGATATCACGTCGCTACGCGACGCTTTGGTTTATATAACAGATGTTCCGTTATACGCACTCTCACCGTATCCGGTATAAAACAGAGCCGCCCATTTAGTGCGTATGCATCCCCGCGGCGGACATCAGCATACGAAACAGCGAGGCCACGACGCCCAGCGCCAATACGCTTGCGCCGTAAATAATTACCAGCCATGCCAGGCGTTTCCAAACAGAGGGCTGCGTTTCATTGTTTTTCATGCTGCCGACCTTGATTCGCGTCTCAGTGATACCCTTCATCGGGTTTGATTTTTCCGCGGAAGACGTAATAGCTCCAGAAGGTATACCCCAGAATCACCGGGATAATAAGCAGCGCACCAACCAGCATAAATGCCTGGCTATTTTCCGGGGCCGCAGCCTGCCAGAGGGTGATTGACGGTGGAATGATGTGCGGCCAGATACTGATCCCCAGCCCCGAGAAGCCCAGGAAAATCAGCGCCAGCGTCAGGATAAATGGCGAATAATGCGCTTCGCGTTTAATGGCACGCACGATGCTCCACGAACACAGAACGACCAGAACCGGAACCGGCAGGAACCAGAACAGGTTTGGACGTGTAAACCAGCGTTGCGCGATATCTGCGTGCGTGAGCGGCGTCCAGATACTGATGATGCCGACGACGAACAGCAGTGCGAGAGTCAGCGGTATTGCCAGCGCCGACATCTTACGGTGCAGGCCGTGTTCGGTTTTCATTATCAGCCAGGTACAGCCCAGCAGCGCATACGCGATAACCAGCCCGACGCCGCAGAACAGCGGGAACGGAGCCAGCCAGCTCATTCCTGAGCCTACATATTCGCGACCGGAGACCGGGAAACCGTTCAGGATTGATCCTACCGCGACGCCCTGGCTGAACGTGGCAAGCAGCGAACCTGCGATGAATGATTTATCCCAGAACGGACGGTGTTCTTCGGTTGCCTTAAAGCGGAACTCGAATGCCACGCCGCGGAAAATCAAACCAATCAGCATCGCGGTCAGCGGGATAGATAGCGCATCGAGCAGAACCGAATAGGCCAGCGGAAACGCGCCATACAGCGCAGCGCCGCCCAGCACCAGCCAGGTCTCGTTACCATCCCACACGGGTGCTACGGTGTTGACCATCATATCGCGCTCGATGGGATCCTGGTTGAACGGCATCAGAAGGCCGATGCCCAGATCAAAACCATCCATCACGATGTACATCAGGGTGCCAAATACGATGATGGCGAACCAGATAATTGAAAAATCGATCATCTTAGTGCTTCCCGTGGTTATAGGTGTCGATGGCAGAAAGAGGGCGCGCCGGGGTTTTGTGCTGGCCTGGGCCTCCGATATCAACTTCTTTACCTTCACCGACGACCGGGCCTGCTTTGATCAGGCGCATCATATAGTGATAGCCGACGCCAAATACCGAGCAGTAGACCAGAATAAACACCAGTAGGCTGATGCTCATATGCAGAGCGCCATGCGCTGATACCGCATTAATGGTGCGCTGTATGCCATAAACGACCCACGGCTGGCGGCCCATTTCAGTGGTTACCCAACCGGCCAGAATCGCAATCAGACCCGACGGCCCCATGAACAGGCAGAACCACAGAAACGGGCGTGACTGATACAACCGTTTCTTCATGCGCAGCCACAGGCTGATAACGCCCATACCGATCATCAGTAAACCGAGCGCCACCATCACGCGGAATGACCAGAAAATAACGGTTGAGTCAGGCCGGTCTTCTTTCGGGAAGGTCTTTAGCGCCGGGATCTGTTTGTCCAGGCTGTGCGTCAGGATGAGGCTACCGAGATAAGGGATTTCCAGCGCATATTTAGTGCGTTCCTGCTCCATATCGGGTACGCCGAACAGGATAAGCGGCGTAGGCTCGCCGGGCTTGTTTTCCCAGTGTCCTTCAATGGCCGCGATTTTTGCGGGCTGGTACTCCAGCGTATTCAGGCCATGTGCGTCGCCGAGGAAGGCCTGAATCGGGGAGACAATTAGCGCCATCCACAGCGCCATGGAGAACATCTTACGCACGGCAGGGTTGTTATTGCCGCGCAGTAGATGCCAGGCCGCAGAAGCCCCGACTAAAAAAGCGCTGGCGAGAAATGCCGCGGTCGACATATGCAGCATGCGAAAAGGGAATGATGGGTTAAAAATAATTTTCAGCCAGTCCTGCGGCACGACAATACCGTTTTCAACGGTGAAGCCTCGCGGCGTCTGCATCCAGCTGTTAGAGGCCAAAATCCAAAAGGTGGAAAACAGCGTGCCCAGCGCCACCATGCAGGTAGAGAAGAAGTGCAGCATCGGCCCCACCCGGTTCCAGCCGAACAGCATCACGCCGAGGAAACCGGCCTCTAGGAAGAAAGCGCTGAGCACTTCATAGGTGAGCAGCGTCCCCGTGACGCTGCCGGCAAACTGGGAGAAACCGCTCCAGTTGGTACCAAACTGGTAGGCCATTACCAGGCCGGACACCACGCCCATACCGAAGTTTACGGCAAAGATTTTTGCCCAGAAATGGTAGAGATCGCGATAGGTCTCGTTACGGGTTTTCAGCCACAGCCCTTCGAGCACGGCCAGAAAACTCGCGAGGCCGATGGTGATGGCCGGGAAGATAATATGGAAAGAAACAGTAAAGGCGAACTGTATCCTCGCAAGGTGAAAAGCATCTAATCCAAACATTGCTTACCTCAGGGCCAAATGAATGCAGCATAAATTTAAGGGCAGACTTAAAATGTTGGTCTTCTGCTACCCCATGAATGATTCATGTCAGCGGTCGGTCGATGCCCGGAAATAAACGATGAACAAGCGCGATAATGGCAACGCGAAATCCCCCGGGGTGGCTGAAATATTTCAGCTTCACCCTCGGTGAGTTAACCATGGACACGGTAGAGTGACCAAAGATGCTCTTTGCCTCATCGAAGTACATCACCCAGCGGGCTAAGTATGTCAGCGAGAATACGATGAACAGCAGGATGTTGAACATCCACAGGCCTTCGGCCAGCGTGCGTACTCCCGGTACCTGCCATGGAAATTGAGCCAGTGACAGAGAAAGAATGCCGGTTCCCATGGTGGCGGCAAACCAGTTGGGCGTAAACTGTCGAATTGCTTCTTTTGGGCTGCTGAGCGCGCTCAGTGGCCGGGTTCCGTTGTGCAGTGTCAAAATTTTATCGGTCATGCCCATATCTCCTCTGATAACGGGGTGAGTATAGGCATAGTACGGCATATGTTAAAAACAGATTATTTTTATATAATCAACCTGTAAATATGGTTAGGTATTGAATGCATACATCTGCTACGGGGTGGGGGAAAGGGCCCGGGTATCCTGCATCCCGGTTTAACAGGCGGGTTTATTCAGCGCGCTGATGGTAACATAATGTTTCAGTATCAAACACTGATATGTGAATCAATCTGAAATGGCCATCAAAGATACTTACCACCAGAAATACTGAACAGAACTAAAAATCGGTTGATATCCCTTATATGGCTGACCTGCTCCCCATTGATTAACACACGACGATGTTAGTAATGTCTTCATCAGCAACATGAGGACAACCCCATGAAAAAGCGTTTTTCCGACGAACAGATCATCAGTATTCTTCGCGAAGCCGAGGTGGGTGTTTCCGCCCGCGAACTCTGCCGTAAGTACGCCATCTCCGACGCCACGTTTTATACGTGGCGTAAGAAGTTTGGTGGCATGGAAGTATCTGAAGTAAAAAGGCTTAAGTCACTTGAAGAAGAGAACGCCCGTCTCAAGAAGCTGCTCGCCGAAGCCATGCTGGATAAAGAGGCACTACAGGTGGCTCTGAGCCGAAAGTACTGACGACAGACCAGAAGCGGGAAGCCGTGACAGTGATGTGCAAAGCGACAGGTCTGTCGCAACGGCGTGCCTGCCGTCTGACAGGTTTGTCCCTGTCGACCTGCCGTTATGATGCGCACCGCCCGGCTGCTGATGCGTATCTGTCTGCACGTATCACCGAACTGGCAATGGAACGCCGACGTTTCGGTTACCGGCGTATCTGGCAGCTTCTGCGTCGTGAAGGCCTTTGCGTTAACCACAAACGGGTCTACCGCATTTATCATCTCAATGGCCTGGGCGTAAAACGCAGACGACGCCGTAAAGGGCTGGCAACTGAGCGGCTTCCGCTGTTACGTCCGGCTGGTCCTAACCTGACGTGGTCAATGGATTTTGTCATGGATGCGCTGGTCAGTGGTCGCCGGATTAAATGCCTGACCTGCGTTGATGATTTCACGAAGGAGTGTCTGACGATCAGCGTTGCTTTCGGGATTACAGGCGTTCAGGTATCACGCATTCTGGACAGTGTTGCGCTGTTTCGTGGCTATCCGGCGACGATAAGAACAGATCAGGGGCCTGAGTTTACCTGCCGTGCGCTGGATCAGTGGGCCTTTGAACATAATGTCGAGCTGCGGCTTATTCAGCCGGGCAAGCCGATACAGAATGGCTTTATCGAGAGCTTTAATGGTCGTTTTCGCGATGAATGCCTGAATGAGCACTGGTTCCACGATGTTTTTCATGCAAAAGAAATTATAAACGCATGGAGGCAGGACTATAACGAATGTCGGCCTCATTCTTCGTTGAATTATCAGATCCCTTCAGAGTTTGCAGTGGGATGGCGAAACGGAGAATACGGGAGTAAATCAACCGACATTACTAACTGATTATTGTGTTTAATACTGGGGGCAGGTCACCTTTCCTAAAAATCTGTTCCTCCGCATGAAACCCTGCAATATTAAAAATATCAGGACTTTCATTTGGGAAAAATTTAGATCTAATTATCTTATAATAACCGTCAACACCAATTGAATTATCAAAGTTATCGAAATTCATATTCATCCTTATTTCTTACGTATCAACACATTGATACCTAATTGATTATTATTTTGATTTTTTAATATTAACAAATTTAAATCAAATCATCCAAATAATCCGCCCACACCTGCAACCACTTCCGGCACTCAGCATCATACTTATACAAGTTGTAGATCCCTTCAACACCGCCACGTGTATGCCCCAATACGGCCTCAGCCACCTCATTTGGACACTGCAAACGAGATAAGCCCGTTCGTACTGTACGACGCAGATCGTGCGGCGTCCAATGAGGTATATCGAGCATTTGACCGCTTTCACGTAAACGCCATGAGTTTTCAGTTAGGTACTTCTGCTGGATCGGCTTTTTAGTTGCCTGCGAAGGGAACAGATATTTGTCAGAGGTAAGTCGAAGAACCTTGAGAAAGTCGATCGCTTGATCCGATAACTGAACGTAACGCTCTACCCCAGTCTTGGTTTCCCGCAGATGAATGGTGCCTTTTTCAAGATCAACATCATCC
Source organism: Klebsiella sp. 141198 (assembly GCF_050600785.1). NCBI lineage: Bacteria > Pseudomonadati > Pseudomonadota > Gammaproteobacteria > Enterobacterales > Enterobacteriaceae > Klebsiella > Klebsiella sp. 141198. The sequence goes on along the minus strand of NZ_JAQIRM010000003.1, from coordinate 637,990 downwards.
CAAGCCATGTTGCAAACTTCACCTGTTCGGCATCCTGTCCAGAGTGTCAGCCGCAGCACGTTTTTAATCGTTGGCGTATAAGCCGAACCCGGAAGCCATTTTAGAAACTTTCCAAGCTCAGCCTCGCTCAGTACCCGTGTTCCACGACCATTTGTGAGCTTGATTCTGGTTTGTCGTAAGCTGGATTTTGCTAACAACGCCGGATTCGCAAAACTGTCATCAAAGTGCCCAAGGCCAATTGCAAACTCATAAGCGAGTGAAAGCTCCCTCAGAACATTACCAGCCTGCACGGTTGCACCTCTGGCAACAATACCATTAATTAAATTGATAACATCCTGGCGCGTAATCTCAACTGCATTTCGTGTTCCTAAGGTTTTAACGGCATCACCATAAAGAGTGCGACGAACCTCAGCTTGCCCTTTAGGCTTTCTGGCACCGGGGATGATCCTCCCATCCTTCGTTTTACGATCCTCAATACGCTCGGTAAGATACAGCTCAACCAACCCTTCAACCTTCAGCACTGCCGCTTTCGGTTTTTGGCTCTCTTCTAATAACCGTTGCTTTTCGTTCTTCACCTCAGACGCCGGACAGCGCCCTTCACTTCTGATTAGTTTGAGTTCTTGCAACTTCATACGTGCCATTGCGAGCGAAGTTTGCGGGAAGCTTCCAATTTTTACCTGTGACAGCTTATTGGTCACTGGGCTAGTATAGCGGTAGAAAAAGGTCTTGATACCAGAGGCACCGCAAGTCACACGCAAGCCTCGGTTCTCACCCGTATCAGCCTTATTTTTGTCCCCAGGCTTCATCATTTCAACCGCTTTGGATGACAAAGGTTTACCTGCTGGTTTATCCGTCATATAAGATCCATTTTATGGCTAACCACTTGATTTATTGAGGCTGTAACCCAGCTTTTCTTTCCAAGTGTAGGTTGTGAGTTTATTTAGTGCAATTATACCATAACCTACATAACAACCTACACTTTGACCTACACTTACAAGTGGGATTTGGTGATTTTTTATGAGACAACGTGATATCTAATGAGAATAACAAAAATCACAATTTACTTTAAATTCAATGGAATAAGTTAATCATGTCACTGAATGACAACGTGAATTTAGATTCACACACCCCAATGATGCAGCAGTATCTGAAGCTGAAGGCTCAGCATCCGGAGATCCTGCTGTTTTACCGGATGGGCGACTTTTACGAGCTGTTTTATGACGACGCCAAACGCGCCTCGCAGCTGCTCGATATCTCGCTGACCAAACGCGGCGCTTCCGCGGGCGAACCGATTCCCATGGCCGGCATCCCCCACCACGCGGTGGAAAACTATCTGGCTAAACTGGTGAATCAGGGCGAGTCGGTCGCGATTTGCGAACAGATTGGCGATCCGGCTACCACCAAAGGGCCGGTAGAACGCAAAGTGGTACGCATCGTCACGCCGGGCACCATCAGCGATGAAGCGCTGCTGCAGGAGCGTCAGGACAACCTGCTGGCCGCCATCTGGCAGGACAGCAAGGGCTTCGGCTACGCGACGCTGGATATCAGCTCCGGGCGCTTTCGCCTGAGCGAACCGGCCGACCGCGAGACCATGGCGGCGGAACTACAACGTACCAATCCGGCGGAACTGCTGTATGCGGAAGATTTTGCCGAATCTTCACTGATTGAAGGCCGCCGCGGCCTGCGCCGTCGCCCGCTATGGGAGTTCGAAATAGACACCGCGCGCCAGCAGCTCAACCTGCAGTTCGGCACCCGCGATCTGGTGGGCTTCGGCGTTGAAAACGCCCCGCGCGGGCTGTGCGCCGCCGGCTGCCTGTTGCAGTACGTCAAAGATACCCAGCGCACCTCGCTGCCGCACATTCGTTCCATCACCATGGAACGCCAGCAGGACAGCATCATTATGGATGCCGCCACCCGTCGCAATCTGGAGATCACCCAGAATCTCGCCGGCGGCGTTGATAACACTCTTGCCTCGGTACTCGACTGCACGGTCACGCCGATGGGCAGCCGCATGCTCAAACGCTGGCTGCATATGCCGGTACGCGATACCGCGGTGCTGGTTGAACGCCAACAAACAATTGGCGCCTTACAAGAACGCTATACCGAGCTGCAGCCGGTGCTGCGTCAGGTCGGCGATCTCGAGCGTATTCTGGCGCGTCTGGCGCTGCGTACCGCCCGCCCGCGCGATTTAGCCCGTATGCGTCATGCCTTCCAGCAGCTGCCGCTGCTGCGCGAGCTGCTGGCCGACGTTGACTGTCAGCCGGTGCAACAGCTGCGCGAGAAAATGGGCGAATTCGCCGAGCTACGCGAATTGCTGGAACGCGCGATCATCGACGCGCCGCCGGTACTGGTGCGTGACGGCGGCGTTATCGCTCCGGGTTATAATGAAGAGCTGGATGAGTGGCGGGCGCTGGCCGATGGCGCGACCGATTATCTCGACAAACTGGAAATCCGCGAACGTGAGCGCCTGGGCCTTGATACCCTGAAGGTCGGCTACAATGCCGTTCACGGTTACTACATCCAGATCAGCCGCGGCCAGAGCCAGCATGCGCCGATTCACTACGTGCGCCGCCAGACGCTGAAAAACGCCGAGCGCTACATTATTCCGGAACTGAAGGAATACGAAGATAAGGTCCTGACTTCAAAAGGCAAGGCGCTGGCGCTGGAAAAACAGCTCTATGACGACCTGTTCGAAAAGCTGCTGCCGCATCTGGCCGACTTACAAACCAGCGCCAGCGCGCTGGCCGAGCTGGACGTACTGGTGAACCTCGCGGAACGCGCGGAAACCCTCAACTACTGCTGCCCGACCTTTATCGATAAACCCGGTATTCGCATTACCGAAGGCCGTCACCCGGTAGTGGAACAGGTACTGAAAGAGCCGTTTATCGCCAACCCGCTGCAGCTGGCGCCGCAGCGCCGCATGCTGATCATCACCGGGCCCAACATGGGCGGTAAAAGTACCTATATGCGCCAGACCGCGCTGATTGCGCTGCTGGCCTATATCGGCAGCTACGTGCCGGCGCAGAAGGTAGAAATTGGCCCGATCGACCGCATCTTTACCCGCGTCGGCGCGGCGGATGACCTGGCGAGCGGCCGTTCCACCTTCATGGTGGAGATGACCGAAACCGCCAATATTCTGCACAACGCCACCGAACACAGCCTGGTGCTGATGGACGAGATCGGCCGCGGTACGTCTACCTACGACGGTCTGTCGCTGGCGTGGGCCTGCGCGGAGAATCTGGCAAATAAGATCAAAGCGTTGACCCTGTTCGCTACCCACTACTTCGAGCTCACCCAGTTGCCGGAAAAAATGGAAGGCGTGGCCAACGTGCACCTCGATGCGCTGGAGCACGGCGATACCATCGCCTTTATGCACAGCGTGCAGGACGGCGCGGCCAGCAAGAGCTATGGCCTGGCGGTCGCCGCGCTGGCAGGGGTGCCGAAAGAAGTGATCAAACGCGCGCGACAGAAACTGCGCGAGCTGGAGAGCATTTCGCCAAATGCCGCCGCCACGCAGGTTGATGGTACGCAGATGTCGCTGCTCTGCGCGCCGGAAGAGACCTCACCGGCGCTGGAAGCGCTGGAGAATCTTGACCCGGATTCACTGAGCCCGCGTCAGGCGCTGGAGTGGATTTACCGCCTGAAAAGCCTGGTGTAATTAGCCGCTAAAATAGCAAAAAGCCTGGCGTCATCGTCAGGCTTTTTGTTTTTAGCATCAGTTATATTGCAGGGTGATCGTCCCGGTGGCATTGGCGGTACCGGGGGTAATGGTTTCCCCTATTTTATGGTAGTTAGCCCGGAAGGTCAGAGTTTCATTGGCGGAAGCGCCGCCAGGGTTGGTCGCGTCAGCATAGGTACTAGCCGTGCCGGTATCACCGGAAAAGGGAGTAGCGCCATCAGCGTCGGTCCCCGCAGACCAGGTTGAAGTGTCGCTGCGCTTTGAGTAAAAGATCGGTACCGTCTGGCCTGCGCTCATCAACACATAGAATCCGCCATTGGGAAGTTTTCTTTCCAGCTGTACCCCCACCCCCGTCGCCGTACTCCCGTCGCCATTATCGGATAGCGCAATAGTTGAGTTATCGCCGGACACCGTCGCCGCATTCATGGTCATCGAGACATTGGTTCCCGGCTCGCAGGTCAGATTGACGTTTTTTTCCGGACCGGAATAAACGTAGCCGGTACTATCAAATGCCGACACTTCGACATCCCCCATTGGGAAGTTGAGACTCGCCACATCCGCCGTACAGCCCATCGCATGTACTTCAACCGTGGTGGTCGACAGCGTCAGCGTGGAGGCGATGTCGCCATCACTGCTATCAATACTCTGCGTTTCGCGATAATCGACCCGCGCCAGCGGGCTCGGCACGTTAAACGTGCCGCTGGTTATCGGCCCGCCGGTGGCGATAATCTGCACCCGATAAGCGGAATTATTGAGGGTGTGGTCGGAGCCTGCCCCGGCATCGTGTTCCTGCCAGCTGTTATCGATCGCCCGTTCGTCATCAAACGGGCCCGCCTGATTAATGGTATAGACGCGAATACCGAGCCCGGTGGCGGTTGAACCATTGGTCAACGGATAGACATTATCCTGCAGCGGGCTGGCGGTGGTTAACGCACCGGCGTAGTGAAAGCCGACGTAATAGGTCCCCGCACAGTTCTTGATGGTTGTCGTGCCGCCGGACATATATCCGGAGTCATAAAGGATCTCGCCCGGCGCATAATTTTTACTGGAGACCAGTAGCTGCTGCGGCATCGCAACATAAGATTGCGATGGCGTGTCGTCGATACGATGACAAACCGCCTGGGCCGCCAGCGGAAACAGCCCCAACAATAACAGGGTGGCATATAAAAATTTTAACACGTTGTTTGCCTTAAATCGGGGTTAGTTATAGGTCACGTTCAACGTGACCGCGGAGCTGAATTTACCCGCCGTTGGGGCGCCATGAGGGGTGTACATGCGGGCAATAAATTTCAATGCGCCCGCGCCATTTTCAATGGGTACCGGATAACTCACCCCATTGGCCAGCGCCACGTGGATAGCTGGATAATCGAACAACTGCAATCCAACATCGGTAGCGCCATCGGCATCAGGCGTCACCTGATTGGCATAAATGACCGAGCCATAGGTCGAGTCTTCGGAATAGGGTGTGCCGGTGAAAGTGACGGTGGCCTGGCTGATTTCAGCAGTACAGCTGTCAAAACTGATGGTGACTGGAACGTTGCCGGTGTTACCGCCGGCAACAGAAAAGTCTCCTTTATAGTATTTCCCCAGATCTACGGTTTCAGGAGTGGTGACATTACAGGTCCCTGCGGCAATCCTGCCGTGAAAGGTAATATCACGTGTCTGCTGGAGATTATTATCCCGAGCCAGAGCTGGCATTGCGCTAACCAGCATCCCCGTTAAAAACAGAACAGCATATAAAAATTTTGACATCTCTCCTGCCTTTTATCAGGTAACTAGTTATAAACAACGTTCAGGGTGACGACGCTCTGGAACTCCCCGGTACCGGGGTTGTGGCCTGGGGTTGCCATTCTTGCGACAAAAATTATCTCACCGGCATGACTGTCTGACTCGAGAGTGACGTCATGACTCTGCCCGTTAGACATTTGCCAGTGATCCGCATCGGTTAATAATTCCAGTGCAACATCGGTTGCCCCGCCCCCCTCTGCCGTAATCCCGTTGGCAAAATAGAATGGCTGGGTTCCATCTACGGCACCGGTAAACGCTACCGTCGCTTTAGTCAGCGAGGGAGAACAGTTAGTGAAAGAGACGGTGAACGGGACATTGTCCGTGCTATCGCCCTCATTAATAAAATCCGTTGGCAGATAGGTTCCCAGTTCAACGGTCGCGGGATAGCTAACATTACAGCTGCCTGCCACAATATTCCCCGTGACGCTGAAGTTAATGACATCCTGTGTGTTGTACGCCAGCGCAGACGGCAGCCCGGCAACGAAGAGCAGGCCCGTCGCCGCCATGCGTCGGACGGTAGCAAAATGAAAGCGTGACATCAGTGAGCCCCCGGGACGGGATGACATATCCCGTTGATAAACAGAATATCGGCCTGCGACTTCGCGCCCGCCAGTGAGTAGTCAACGGCACACTGTTTGTTCGCCCCGTCGCCCCACTTGACCATCAGTTGCCCTTTATCGGCGAGACCAACCAGGTACACTTCGCCACTGTCGCCGACGATGCTGCTGCGGGTGTCGTCCGAATCATCACTGGTTTGCGTGACTACCGCGCCGAACGGCACCGGCTTACCGTTGAAGATCAACGTCATCATCGCCTTCCGGCCAATCCAGGTGTTGTACTTCACGCGGACCACCGCGCCTTTGGTCGGCACCACGGTTTTGGCGACGTTATCAATGGCCGCAGTGGCATCGCTGGCCTCCACGGTATTGAGCGAAATCTGGTTACTGTGGTACGGACGCACGTACGGCACAATCGCATTACCAAAGTAGTCGGTATGGACGTTAGTCTGGCCATTGATCGGCACCCCGGAGACGCCCGGCGTTTCCACCAGCGCTACGCTGTCATTCAACTGACGGGCCAGGGTAATACCGCCGCTGTGAACCACCATTCCGCCGCGCAGGCTATAGTTCAGACGACGGCTGTAGTCGTCGTAGCTGTAACCGGCGGACACATCGGCATACGAGCTCTGGTAGCCGACGGTAACGTTGCCGTTGGTCGCTTCTGCATCGGCGTTATAGCCTTCCGATACCTGCCAGTTGAGCTGGTTTTGCTGCATTGCGGTGCCGGAAATACCGATGTTATGCGTGGTATCGCCGTGTTTGCTGCTGTTCATCGAGTAGTTAGCCGAAATCGACTGCGCCGCTTCACTATTGCTGCAGGCGCTGAACGGTACGCTAAAGTTAAGCGAGAAGACGTTATCGTCATCGTATTCATCAGAATCGTTGCCATAACCGCCATCAACGTTTTTCGTGTGCGCATAGTTCAGCGAGTACGATACCGGCCCCAGCGTGCTGCTGAAGCCGAGGTTCAGCGAGTCGGCGTGCTGGCTGTTCCAGTAGGAGGCGTCATACATGGTCAGGGATAACGTACCGAAAGGCAGCGTCTGCGAGATAGTCACGTCGAAACGGTTACGTTCGCGACCGTTATCGATGGCGCTGTTGCCCGGGTCCCAATCATTGAGGAAATCCTGGAACGACAGATAACCGCGGGTTGAGAATTTGTAGCCAGCCACCGCAATATCGGTGTTGGTCTGCTGCAGCGTCTTGCTGTAGCGCACGCGGTACGACTGGCCGCTATGGTGTTCCATCTGCCGTATATTGTCCGGCTGCGGGACATCCGCCCACGACTGTGAAATATCAAAAGAGAGCGCCCCGGCGCTGCCGAGGTTAAAACCGGTACCGGCAATCAGGTTGGAGTATTTGTCTTCCGCCTGAATATAGCCGCCATACAGCGTCACGCCTTTACCGACGCCCCAGGCCGCCGATCCCTGGACAAAGTTAAAGTCTTCCGCCCGCGAATCCGAGCCGTCCTGGCGGGTTTTACCCGCCACCAGGCCATACTGCACCTGTCCTTCGCGCTGTAGCACCGGCAATGTGGCGTAAGGGACGATGAAGCTACTTTGCGAACCATCAGACTCCTTGATCACCACTTTCAGGTCGCCGGAGCTACCGGTCGGGTACATATCGCTGAATTCGAATGGCCCCGGCGGCACCGTAGCCTTATAGATGCTGTGTCCGTTCTGGTACACCGTGACCTCGGCGTTGCTGCGGGCGATACCGCGGATCACCGGCGCGAAGCCCTGCATGCTGTCCGGCTTCATATCATTATCGGAATACATCTGTACCCCGGTAAAACCCACGCTATCGAACACGCCGCCACGGGTGGTGCCCTGCCCGAGAACCAGTTGGCTTTTCAGAGATTTAATATCGCGGGAAGCGTAGGTGTACACCGAATCCCACTCACTTTCGGATTCAGAGTGGCTGTAGGTGGAATAGTTACGCAAACGCCACGCCCCCAGGTTCAGCCCCGGCTGTAGGCTGACGAACTGGTTGCTACTGTCCACGCCATTACGGTGGTGCAAATCCTGCTGACCAGAGACGCTGTAGTTAAGCAAACCGGCGGCAATACCTTCATCCCATCGCTCTGGCGAAACGTAGCCACGGGCGGTGTTGAGCAGGGCAACCTGCGGGATAGTGAGATCAAAGCGCTGATTCGCCAGATCCATTTTCTGTTCCAGACCCGGAATAGCCTGCAGGCTGGCGCACTCGCTGGCTTTGTCCTGTTCGCTAAAGTAGTTATCGACCCGCACATTCCAGGCTTTCAGCTCAGACACGCTCAGGCACGCTCCAACAACCTGCCCGGCGGTGGTGTTTTTGTCGTCCGACAGCTTGCGAAAGGAAATGGTTTTAGTATCCACCAGGCTACCGTTGATATAAATATCGACGTTATAGTCACCAGGCGGTACCTCATCTTTGGCAAACAGACTGAGATCCATCATTGGCCTCTCTGTACTATCCGTTTCCAAAAGACGAGGGTTAAAATGTTCCTGAGCATTGGTGCTGAAAGAACTGAAGGCAATACTGAGCCCCAGCCCTAAAGAAAGGACATAGGTATGCTTAACTTTTTCCATTATTACCCTGTATCCGTACGGGATACGTACCATGCCGATTAATATGAAGAGACTTTGTCCTGACCTTTCACGCCGTAATCATTAATCAGCGACCAGGTCACTTTGCCGTGGGAGGGGATCTTCCCTTCGGAAATATTCAGCGTGGAGAACGGTGCGACAAAATATTGGCCGCTGAGCGCATGATTATTAATTTCTATGCGGGAGAAGTTCATATAAAACGGCGTCGGGTTATTGACCTGCACACCGCCGACGGCCGGCTTCCATACCACTTTATTTGCACTGCTTTCCGGCGACTGGCCTTTGAGCGCAACCGGGCGATAGATCAGCTTAATTTTCGAATTGATGGCAATCTGCATGGTATTTTTGCCAGCAGAACTATCATCCGTAGCGGGAATACCTTTTACGTTTAGCCACAATAATGATTCGCGATCTTCCGCAACCGGCATCCCTGAACGAACAATACGGATCGACGCTTTTTTCCCGGCTTCGAGGCGAAACAGCGGCGGCGTAATAATCATAGTTTCTTTTTTCAGCGCGCTACCTTCGGCGGGACTGACCCAGGATTGCACAAGATTGGTAACTTTGTCCGAGTTTTCCACGGATAACGAGGCGGCCTGATGGGAGCCGTCAAAAATCACCCGCGTTCCGCCGGTAACGATACTGGCAGACGCATTCAGGCTGGCAACGGCGGCCACACAAAAAACAAAAGCTGCGATGGGTTTCATTATGCACTCACAAAAATATAAGGAGGGTTTCCCCTCCTTCAGGATTAGTTATAACGGACGTTATAGGTCACGACGGACTGAACCGTACCAGCAACAGCCTGATCAACAGCAATCATCGATGCGGTGTAGGTCTCGGTAGCAGAGCCAGAGTCCAGGGTAATAGGATCGTTGTCTGCATTGTTCTTCACGATGGTGCCATTAGAACCGCCTTGCTTCAGTTGAACGGCAACGTTTTGTGCAGCAGTGACACCAACCCCACTGGCAGTATTCGCGAAGTACGAGTCATCACCAGCCACCGGGTCAACCGGCGCAGAGAAGACAATATTGACATTGGACGCAGTCGGGCACTGGTCCAGATTAAAAACGAACTGTTTCGGCGCGCCGAGGTCACCTTTTGCTACCAAATCAGTTGCTGCCACGCTGCCCAGTTCAACGGTTGCATCCGGAGTACCGCCATCAACAGTGATATTGCAACCCGTCTCCAGCACTTCACCGTTAAAGGTAATGGTGTTAGATGCCATCGCTGCCGCGCTCATGCCAAAAGTCAGAACCAGAGCTGCGCCGATTTTAGTAAGTTTCATTCTTTAATATCCCAATAAAAATAATAAACATCGCAATTATTAACGCTGTCATCATGACAATCGAAAAGCATTATCACCAAACGCCCATTAAATAATGCACGTTCAGTGATAATGCTTATTAACTCGCTTCGAAAAAAATGGGCGTTAATATGTATTTCTAAATACTCGTTCGAGTCCATATTTAGACTACAAGATATTTACAGATTGATTCAAACTGGATGTATTTAATTAAAAACTTACGGAGGGTTGACTGTTTGAAAAAACGACCAGGGAGAAGAAAAAATGAGTAATGATAGCTGACAAGATGTGAATTATAACCATTAATGATTACGTCATTAGTTATAATCTAATTAAAAATACTTGTCACGCCCTTTAATTCTACATAAAAAGGCCCGGAATATCCGGGCCAGTCATTTAACGCTTATCTTCCGCCAACAGCGGTGGAATATGCGGCACCTGCGGCGCCTCATCAATATCTTTCTGCGTCATGCGAAACGCTTGCGGATAATGTTCACGGCTGGTACGACGCAGCGGTTCGGTATTACGCCAGGTATAGAGGCAGTGCTGGCACTGATAAACGATCCATACCCCTTTTACCGGCGACGTCGCCATCACTTCAATCTGTTCATCAGCGCAACGTGGACAAATCATCTTCTTCTCCTTATTTACGGTTGGCCAACATGGCGGTCAGTTTTTCAGCCCAGGCTTTGGTTTCCGGTAAATCCTGCACCGGCTGGCTGTAGTGACCGCGAAGGTCCGGCGCAACCGGGGTGGTGGCGTCGATAATCAGTTTGTCGGTGATCCCCGCCGGGCTGGAACCAGGGTCGAGCTCCAGTACCGACATGTTCGGCAACTGCACCAGGTCGCCCGCCGGGTTGACCTTCGAGGAGAGTGCCCACATCACCTGCGGCAGGTTGAACGGGTCGACATCTTCATCAACCATAATGACCATTTTCACGTAACCGAGGCCATGCGGGGTAGTCATCGCCCGTAATCCCACCGCGCGGGCAAAACCGCCGTAGCGTTTTTTGGTGGAGATAATCGCCAGCAGGCCATGGGTGTACATGGCGTTGACCGCCTGCACTTCCGGGAACTCGGCTTTCAGCTGCTGGTACAGCGGCACGCAGGTCGCCGGGCCCATCAGATAGTCGATTTCGGTCCACGGCATTCCGAGATACAACGATTCAAAAATCGGTTTTGTGCGATAAGAGACTTTATCGATACGCACCACCGTCATATTGCGGCCGCCTGAGTAGTGGCCGGTGAACTCGCCGAACGGCCCTTCAATTTCACGCTTGCGCCCTTCAATCACCCCTTCAAGGATCACTTCCGAGCCCCAGGGTACGTCAAAGCCGGTCAGCGGCGCGGTGGCGATGGGATACGGGCTTTCGCGCAGCGCGCCCGCCATCTCATATTCTGACTGGTCATATTTCAGCGGCGTGGCGCCCATCAGGGTAATAATCGGGTCGTTACCCAGAGTGATGGCAATGGGCAGATCCTCACCGCGCTCTTCCGCTTTATGCAGATGCAGCGCGATATCGTGCATCGGTACCGGCTGCAGGCCCAGCTTGCGCTTGCCTTTCACTTCCATCCGATAAATGCCGACGTTCTGTTTACCGAAGTTGTCCGGGTCAAGCGGATCGCGAGAAACCACGCAGGCTTTGTCGAGATAGAAACCACCGTCGCCATCGTTCAGGCGGAACAACGGCAGAATATCGAACAGGTTGATATCGTCGCCATCAACGGTGTTTTCCGCCCACGCTGGATTGGCGCGACGCTCCGGCGTTACCGGGAATTTATCCCAGCGGCGAATAAATTCATCAATCTGTTTTTTCACCGGCGTGTTTGGCGGCAGCCCCAGCGAAATCGCGTGGTTTTGCCAGGAACCGATGGTGTTCATGGCGACACGGGCATCGGTAAAGCCGCGAATGTTATCGAACCACAGCGCTGGCGCGCCGTCGCCGATGCGCCCTGTGGCGTTAGCGGCAGCGGCGAGATCCGGCTCGGCATTCACCTCTTCGCTAATTTTTAGCAGTTGCCCCTGCTCATCCAGCGCCTGCAAAAAGCTGCGTAAATCATCAAAAGCCATGACTAATTCTCCTGTGATAAATTCTCGACCGCGCGTAAGCCGTTCCAGCGGCGCGCTTTGCGGTATTCGAGACCGAACTGATCCAACACCCGGGTCACGATATGGTTGGTAATATCCTCCACCGTTTCCGGGTGGTTGTAGTAGGCAGGCATCGGCGGCACCATCGCCACGCCCATGCGCGACAGCGCCAGCATGTTCTCCAGATGAATGGTGCTCAGCGGCATTTCACGCGGCACCAGAACCAGCTTGCGCCCCTCTTTCAGCACGACGTCGGCCGCACGGCCGACTAACCCTTCCGCATAGCCTGCGCGGATACCTGCCAGCGTTTTCATGCTGCACGGGATAACAATCATGCCGTCGGTACGAAACGATCCTGATGAGATGGTCGCGGCCTGATCCGCCGGGCTATGGCAGAAGTCCGCCAGCGCGGCGACTTCACGAGCGCTATAGGGCGTTTCCAGCTCAATAGTGGTTTTTGCCCATTTCGACATCACCAGGTGCGTTTCCACATCCGGCATTTCGTTCAGCGCTTGCAATAGCGCGACGCCCAACGGCGCGCCGGTCGCCCCGGTCATCCCAATAATCAGTTTCATTCACTACCTCACACATTGTTCGTATGCGAACATTTGTATTAAAACTACGCTCATTTTTACGGGATCTCAATATCGTTCGTATACGATCCGCATCAATAATCAAAAAAATGAGATGTGAAAAGAAGCCGTAAATGCGGCTATCATAAAGGTGATATTTTTGTGACGGAGTGTTCATGGAGTTACGTAACGAGGCGTTCCACCTTCTGCGCCAGCTTTTTCAACAGCACACCGCGCGCTGGCAACATGAATTACCGGAACTGACCAAGCCGCAATACGCGGTGATGCGCTCGGTAGCCGAACATCCTGGTATCGAGCAGGTGACGCTTATCGAAGCGGCCGTCAGCACGAAAGCGACGCTGGCGGAGATGCTAAGCCGGATGGAAAAACGCGGGCTGGTGCGCCGCGAACACGATCCGACAGATAAACGTCGCCGCTTTGTCTATCTGACGAATGAAGGACAGGCGCTGCTCGCAAATTCCATGCCGCAGGGCAACCGTGTCGATGAAGAGTTTTTGAGCCGCCTTAACGAAGAGGAGCGCGCGCAGTTTTCCCGGCTGGTGCTGAAAATGATGGAAAGTAAAACCGCGGATTAAGCGGTTCGCTCGCGCAGAAAATCGATAAATGCCCGGACCTTGGTTGGCACATGCTGCGCGTCCGGGTAGACGGCGTATACCCCCTGAGAGGGAAAAATATACTCCGGCAATACCCGCACTAGCTCCTGCCGCGCGATGGCTTCAGCCACCAGCCACTCCGGGAGCAGCGCCACCCCGCTTCCCGCCAGCGCAAAGCCCATTAACGCTTGTGCGCTATCGGCTGAGATCCGCGGTGGTTGCGTAATTTCAAAAGCGATCGATTGCCCTTCGACGGTCAGGAGCTGCCAGCGTAGCGGGGTCGCTAAGCGCTCGTTAACAATCCACTCCGCCTGCGCCAGGTCGGCAAGCGTGCGCAGCGGATGTTTATCCAGCAAAACCGGCGAGGCCACGGGCACGATGGCGAAACGCGAAATCCGAGCCGCGTGATAGCGTGAATCGGCCAGGGTACCGAGGCGGATCGCGACATCAAACCGTTCAGAGATCAAATCCGCGTGATACGACGATGAGACGTGGCGCACCCGCAGCGCCGGATGTCGACGAGCGAATTCCGCCAGCGCCGGGATGATCACCTGCGCGCCATATTCCGGGGTGGTGGTGATCCGCAGTTCACCACTTAACCCGGTGTGGCTGGCGCGCACCTCGTCCTGTAAATTCTCCGCGGCTTTCAGCAGCCCAACGCCGCGCTGGTAAAACACCGCCCCGGCTTCGGTGAGCGTTAACCGGCGCGTCGAACGCAGAAGCAACGTCACCCCCAGCTCACTCTCAAGCTGGCGAACGTTAAAACTGACCACCGCTTTGGTCTGGCCAAGCGCCGTCGCCGCGGCGGTAAAGCTCCCGGCATCAACAACGGCGACAAACATGGTAACGCGCTGCAGGTTTAGCATTTGAATAGGGCTTATTGTCAAAAATTTTTAGACAGTATATCCCTGAAAAGCGCGTTTATCCGCCCCTGAGGCGCGGTTTACAGTAATCGCCTGCATTGCCTGCAGCTTAACCTGGAGTAAACATGAACCCATGGATTCAAGAAGTTATCGACGCCCACGTAATCATTGAACAATGGTTGGGCCGGAAAGAAGGTAGCGCGCAAGCGCTAATGAGCCGCTTTGCGCAAGAATTTACAATGGTCCCTATCAGCGGCGCAAAGATGGATTACCCAACGGTAAGCGGCTTTTTCCATAGCGCTGGCGGCAGTCGCCCGGGATTAAGTATCGTGGTTGATAATGCGCAGGTGTTGAGCGAATGGCATGACGGCGGCGCGGTGCTGTACCGCGAAAGCCAGACCCTGCCGGAACAAGGCGAAGTCGTGCGCTGGTCGACGGCGATATTTCAACGCATTGAGGGAAAAATCCTCTGGCGTCACCTGCAGGAAACCCGTATCGGTTAATACAAAGGAAAAGGCCCAATCGCTGGATTGGGCCTTTTTGAGAGAAAACGATTTATTCGCGGAATAGCGCTTCGATGTTTAGCCCCTGTCCCTGCAGGATCTCCCGCAGGCGGCGCAGGCCTTCCACCTGAATCTGACGCACGCGTTCGCGGGTCAGGCCGATTTCACGACCCACATCTTCAAGCGTTGCGGCTTCATATCCCAGCAGCCCGAAACGACGAGCCAGTACTTCGCGCTGTTTGGCGTTCAGTTCGAACAGCCATTTGACGATGCTTTGTTTCATATCATCGTCCTGCGTGGTGTCTTCCGGGCCGTTGTCTTTTTCATCGGCCAGAATATCCAGCAGCGCTTTTTCTGAATCACCGCCCAGCGGGGTATCCACTGAGGTAATGCGCTCGTTCAGACGCAGCATACGGCTAACGTCATCAACCGGTTTATCCAGCTGTTCGGCTATCTCTTCGGCGCTTGGCTCGTGGTCCAGCTTATGCGACAACTCGCGCGCGGTACGCAGATAAACGTTCAGCTCTTTCACAATATGGATAGGCAAACGAATGGTACGGGTTTGGTTCATAATCGCCCGTTCAATCGTTTGACGGATCCACCAGGTGGCGTAGGTTGAAAAACGGAACCCACGCTCCGGGTCAAACTTCTCAACTGCGCGGATCAGGCCGAGGTTACCTTCTTCAATCAGATCCAGCAGCGCCAGACCACGATTGCTGTAACGACGAGCAATCTTCACCACCAGACGCAGGTTACTTTCAATCATGCGACGGCGTGAAGCAACATCTCCACGTAGTGCGCGACGGGCGAAATAGACTTCCTCTTCGGCCGTCAGCAGCGGGGAATAACCAATCTCACCAAGATACAGCTGTGTCGCATCGAGAACGCGTTGGGTGGCGCCTTGCGACAGCAGCTCTTCCTCAGCCAGATCGCTATCACTGGGTTCCTCTTCTACTAAGGCTTTCTCGTCGAAAACCTCCATTCCGTTCTCATCAAATTCCGCGTCTTCATTTAAATCATGAACTTTCAGCGTATTCTGACTCATAAAGGTGGCTCCTACCCGTGATCCCTGAGCAAAGCACCTTCCGCGACCCATCACTAAACGACGCCGGAGTTATCCTCTTTATACCTCCACTGAAGGAGGCATATCGCGACCGCCCTGGCGCCTTTCATGGTGTTACGCTTATCCGTACTTTGCCAAATTATCGCTGCGGTAAGTACTGCAGCGGGTTGACGGATTTCCCCTTGTAACGAATTTCAAAATGTAATCTTGTTGAGCTGGTTCCGGTGCTACCCATGGTAGCGATTTTCTGCCCCGCTTTGACTTCCTGTTGCTCCCGAACCAGCATGGTATCGTTATGAGCGTAGGCACTCAGGTAATCATCGTTGTGTTTGATGATAATAAGATTACCGTAACCGCGCAGTGCGTTACCGGCATAGACGACGCGCCCATCGGCGGTCGCGACAATAGCCTGTCCTTTACTGCCTGCAATGTCGATACCTTTATTGCCGCCTTCCGCGCCGCTAAAGTTCTCGATAACCTTGCCATCAGTCGGCCAGCGCCATGATGAGATCGGCGAACTGGTAGACGTACTGCTTGCAGTCGGTTGGGTTGTGCTAACGGTTGATGGCGCCGTAACCGGAGCGACCGTTGTTGTGGTCGTTGCTGGTTTATTATTCGGCAACATCTTAGTAGCACTCTGTTCACCTGAAGATTCAGAATACGTAATAGTCGGTTGTGACGCAACCACTGCGGTGGATTTTTGTGCAGAAGTTGTGGTGGCCGTCGCACCGCCGCTTGCCTGCGCGCTAGCCTGAGATACCGGGTTTTCGCCGGTGATCGGCTGGCCTGCGGAGTTGCCGACCTGCAGCACCTGGCCCACGTTCAGCGCGTACGGCGCCGGGACGTTGTTGCGTTCCGCAAGGTCGCGGAAATCGTTGCCGGTGACCCACGCGATATAGAACAGGGTATCGCCGCGCTTAACGGTATAGGTACTGCCGCCGGTATAGCTACCTTTCGGAATATCGCCATATTTACGGTTGTAAACAATCTTACCGTTCACCGTCTGCACCGGTTGTTGAGCCATCGGCTGAACCTGAGTCGGCTGGGTCTGAATTGGCTGGGTCTGCATCGGTTGAATCGGCTGAGCCGGAGGAACTTGCTGCGCGCCGGAGGATGGCGGTGTAATCAGCATCCCGGAATTGGTGCTGGAGGACGCAGCGCCGCTTGCCGAATTCACCGGCGCAGGCGGATTATTGGTATTTGTACACCCGGCCAGCCAGAGTG
This sequence comes from Klebsiella sp. 141198, assembly GCF_050600785.1. Classification (NCBI taxonomy): domain Bacteria; kingdom Pseudomonadati; phylum Pseudomonadota; class Gammaproteobacteria; order Enterobacterales; family Enterobacteriaceae; genus Klebsiella; species Klebsiella sp. 141198. The sequence continues at coordinate 621,141 of NZ_JAQIRM010000003.1, read as the reverse complement.
AAACCAGTGACAACGCCGCAATACGGCTTACGGTAAATTTTGGGCTTCCCGCGCTCATTTATCCCCCAGGAATATGTTAACTGCCAATATCTTGCTTACCGGGCAGCGCCCGGCCAGGACACTGAAAAATGTGTCCACCCTACGCCTAAACTTAGGCAAAAAAAACCTGGAATAATCCGGGTTCAGGCCAGTTCCCCTCTGACGAGCGGAACAAAGCGAACGGCTTCGACGGTATCGATGAAAAATTCGCCGCCGCGGCGACGGATCCGCTTCAGGTACTGATGTTCTTCACCGACCGGCAAAACCAGCACGCCGCCTTCATCAAGCTGCGCCATCAGCGCGGCCGGAATTTCCGGCGGCGCGGCGGTGACGATAATCGCGTCAAAAGGCGCGCGAGCCTGCCAACCCTGCCATCCATCGCCATGACGGGTTGAAACATTATGTAAATCAAGTTGTTTAAGACGCCGACGCGCCTGCCACTGCAGGCTCTTAATCCGCTCAACCGAGCAGACGTGGTGCACGAGGTGCGCCAGGATCGCCGTCTGATAGCCGGAGCCGGTGCCGATTTCCAGCACCTTTGAGTCCGGCGTCAGTTCCAGAAGCTCCGTCATCCTCGCCACCATATAGGGCTGCGAGATAGTTTGCCCCTGGCCAATCGGCAGCGCGGTGTTTTCCCACGCCTTATGTTCAAAGGCTTCATCAACGAATTTCTCGCGCGGAACCTGCGCGATTGCCTCGAGGACTCGCTCATCGACGATGCCCTGAGTACGTAGCTGATTCAACAAACTTTCAACACGTTTACTTACCATTGCGTATCAACCCCGACGCGTTCTAACCAATCGGTTACCACCTCATGTGCCTGATGAGCGGTTAAATCGACATGCAATGGCGTGACGGAAACATAGCCTTCATCCACCGCCGCAAAATCGGTTCCCGGCCCGGCATCGCGCTTATCGCCCGGCGGGCCGATCCAGTACAGCGTATTGCCGCGCGGATCTTTTTGCGGAATGACCTGGTCGGCCGGATGCCGGTTGCCGCAGCGGGTCACGCGAATGCCTTTGATTTGCTCGAGGGGAAGATCCGGCACGTTGATGTTGAGGATCCGCCCGGTACGCAGCGGCTCGCGGCTTAACGCGCGCAAAATCGTGCACGTCACTGCCGCCGCGGTATCGTAATGTTGATAGCCGTTCAGCGAAACGGCGAGGGCGGGAAAACCAAGATGGCGGCCTTCCATCGCCGCCGCGACGGTACCGGAATAGATAACGTCATCGCCAAGATTGGGGCCCGCGTTGATTCCTGAGACCACGATATCCGGGCGCGGACGCATCAGCGCGTTAACGCCGAGATACACGCAGTCGGTCGGCGTGCCCATCTGGACGGCGATATCGCCATTTTCAAAGGTGAACGTACGTAGAGAAGATTCCAGCGTGAGCGAGTTTGAGGCGCCGCTGCGATTACGATCGGGTGCAACAACCTGGACCTCGGCAAATTCGCGTAAGGCCTTCGCCAGGGTTTGGATCCCCGGCGCGTGGATACCGTCATCGTTACTCAGCAATATTCGCATAGTCACCCGTTGTATTGATAAGTTCCCTTACCACGCTGGTGGCAAAACTTCCCGCTGGCAGCCAGAAGCGCAGTTCAACAGTGACATCATCCCACCAGTTCCAGCACAATTGCTGCGGATACAGCAGCATCGCCCGGCGCGCGGCTTCGACTTTTTCGCGCGCCAGCAGCGCCTGTAGCGACGTTTCTTCGGCTATCGCGGCTTGCTCGGCGGCCAGCGCGTCGCGTTGGCTGCCCCAGTCGCCGCAGCCCGGCAGCGCAGCGGTAATCATCAGCTCGCGGTTATCGACCCGCGCCTGCAATTCCGCCAACTCTTCGGTGGTTGCCACAAACCAGCTTCCGCGCCCCGCTAATTGTAGCGCATCGCCATCAACAACCTGATTAAATTCCGTTTTTTTTAATCTAATTGCAACTTGCTGATTAAACAACGCGCTGCGTGCCGCCGACAACCAAAAACTGCGTTTATTGCGATCGCGCACCGGCTCGCCGCTCTCGGCCCAGCGCAATGCGCCCTGCAGGTTACTGCCGCCGATACCGAAGCGCTGCGCGCCGAAATAGTTCGGCACGCCGGCGGCGGCTATCGCCTGCAAGCGCTTTTCGACATCGTCGCGATCGCTGATTTCCCGCAGGATCAGCGTGAACTGGTTGCCCTTCAGCGCGCCTAAACGCAGCTTACGCTTATGGCGGGCATACTCCAGCACCTGGCAGCCTTCGAGCTGAAATTTGCTCAGATCCGGCATCTCTTTGCCCGGCACGCGGGCGCACAGCCACTGTTCGGTGACAGCGTGCTTATCTTTTTGCCCGGCAAAGCTCACTTCGCGCGCATGGATTTTAAGGAATTTCGCCAGCGCGTCGGCAACGAAACGGGTGTTGCAGCCATTTTTCAGAATCCGCACCAGCACATGTTCGCCTTCGCCATCAGGGGCGAAACCGAGGTCTTCGACCACCAGAAAGTCTTCCGGATTAGCCTTCAGCCGCCCCTGGCCCAGCGGCCTGCCGTGCAGGTATGTTAAGTCATCAAAGGCGATCATTGCGCAGCCTTACGCAGCAGCGCCACCGCTTCACAGGCGATGCCTTCGCCACGGCCGGTGAAGCCAAGCTTCTCGGTGGTGGTCGCTTTCACATTGACGTCGTCCATATGGCAGCCGAGATCTTCGGCGATAAACACGCGCATCTGCGGGATATGCGGCAGCATTTTTGGCGCCTGGGCGATGATGGTGACGTCAACGTTGCCAAGGATATATCCCTTCGCCTGAATCCGCCGCCACGCTTCACGCAGCAGCTCGCGGCTATCCGCGCCTTTAAAGGCCGGATCGGTATCCGGGAACAGTTTACCGATGTCGCCGAGCGCCGCGGCGCCCAGCAGCGCGTCGGTCAGCGCATGTAGCGCGACGTCGCCATCGGAATGGGCGAGCAGCCCTTTCTCATAAGGAATACGTACCCCGCCAATAATAATTGGCCCTTCACCGCCAAAAGCGTGTACGTCAAAACCATGTCCAATTCGCATTAAGCCTTCTCCTGGTGTCGGGAACGGGTAAGGTAAAATTCGGCCAGCGCCAGATCTTCCGGGCGTGTTACTTTAATATTATCAGCTCGTCCGGCGACCAATTCGGGATGGAAGCCGCAGTACTCCAGCGCCGACGCTTCATCGGTGATGGTCGCGCCTTCATCCAGCGCGCGCGTCAGGCAGTCAAATAGCAGTTCACGCGGGAAAAATTGCGGCGTCAGCGCATGCCATAAATCATTGCGTTCAACGGTATGGGCGATCGCGGTTTTGCCCGGTTCGGCACGCTTCATGGTATCGCGCACCGGCGCCGCCAGTATGCCGCCGACGCGGCTGGTTGCGCTCAGCGCCAGCAGTCGCGAGAGATCGTCCTGATGCAGGCACGGCCGCGCGGCATCATGAACCAGCACCCATTGCGCATCCGCTAACGCTTTCAGCCCCGCCAGTACCGAATCGGCACGCTCGGCGCCGCCGTCAACGACGGTGACCTGCGGATGGTGGGCTAAGGGAAGTTGACTAAAGCGGATATCGCCGGGGCTAACGGCGATGACCACTCGCTGAACGCGCTCGTTCGCCAGCAGCGCGGCGACCGAATGTTCGAGAATCGTTTTGTTACCGATTGAGAGATATTGTTTCGGGCACTCCGTTTGCATACGGCGGCCAAAACCGGCTGCCGGCACCACGGCGCAAACGCCCGGAAAAGTGGCTGCCATATTGTCATCCTGGGCTTGTTTATCGATTATTCTGCGCAGAACCCTGATTGCGTTTTGATGCATCCGGCACCAGACGATAGAACGTTTCGCCCGGGCGGGTCATGCTGAGTTCATTGCGCGCGCGTTCCTCGATCGCCTCCTGACCGCCGTTGAGATCGTCAATTTCGGCGAAAAGCTGATCGTTGCGCGCTTTTAATTTGGCGTTAGTGGCCTGCTGAGCGGAGACATCGTCATTAACCCGGCTATAGTCGTGCAAACCATTTTTGCCAAACCACAGCGAGTACTGTAGCCAGACCAGCAAAGCTAATAATAGCAGCGTTAATTTACCCATCCTGCCCCCTGAAAAACGGCATCATCATCCCATAACTCGCCGGAGTACTCTACCCTGGCGCGCGGACGATGCCGCGTAACGCGGGGACTGTACCACATTTTTGCGATGGATACCCAGGCTTGATTCATCCCAAAAAGGCTATCCCAACAGCCAGAGGAACAGCAGACCAAACATTAGCCCGACGGTTAAAATCGTCGCGCAAACGCTGTAGATCAGTTTGCCGTCCAGTAATGAATGTAGCGCAATACCGACCACCACGGCGACCGGCATAATGGCAAGGAAGAAAGGCCAGGTATAGAGGAAGAAAAAGAGCGTATTACCGCCATACATGAGGAAGGGAATACCCAGCGCCAGCAGCCATGAAATAAAGCCCACGGCGGCGCCCGACAAAGACCAGGTGGTCTCGTCGCCGGCCGCCGGAGGCGGTTCTGAACGAATAATACTGAGGTTCTGGGTATTGCGCATATCGAATCCTGTTGACCGGGCGACCGGCACCCCTCGATGCCGTTGCCTTTTCAGGATCTGATAATATCGCTCTGTCGAAGCAGGTCTAATAGTTGGTGCACCAAATTTGTTACCAATTGTTCACCATTCAGATGAATTTCAGCGTTCTCCGGGGATTCATAGACCGAATCAATACCGGTAAAATTACGCAGCTCCCCTGCCCGCGCCTTCTTGTACAGTCCTTTCGGATCCCGCGTCTCACAAGTGGCCAGAGGAGTATCGACAAACACTTCGATAAAGCGTCCTTCCCCCAAACGCTCGCGCACCATCTGCCGTTCCGCTCGATGCGGAGATATAAACGCCGTCAATACAACCAGCCCGGCATCGACCATCAGCTTAGCCACTTCACCGACGCGGCGAATGTTCTCTTTGCGATCGTCGTCACTGAATCCCAGATCGCTGCACAGCCCGTGGCGCACATTATCGCCGTCAAGCAAATAGGTGCTCACGCCAAGCTCGTGCAGCGCCTCTTCCAGCGCCCCGGCGACGGTGGATTTACCCGACCCCGAGAGGCCGGTAAACCACAGCACCACGCCGCGATGGCCATGATGCTGTTCGCGCTGCTCGCGGGTGACAGGATGCGCATGCCAGACGACGTTTTCGTCATGCCGGGCCATTACTTACCTCCCAGCAGATCGCGCGCGTCCCAGTGCGGGAAGTGTTTACGAATCAATTGATTCAGCTCCAGCTCAAAGGCGCTGTACTGTGACGTCGGAGCCTGCGCCTGCAGGTGCGGTTCGTTGACCATTCCCGCGCCCACCGTCACGTTGCTCAGGCGATCGATAAAGATAAGCCCGCCGGTTACCGGATTGTCCTGATACGGATCGAGCACCAGCGGCTCGTCAAAGGTCAGCTCCACCAGCCCGATGCCGTTCAGCGGCAGGGTTTCGACTTCACGCTGGGTCAGATTATTGATGTCCACCTGATAGCGGATAGCGTCAACGCGGGCGCGGGTTTTCTTGCCAGCCACTTTAATGTCATAGCTCTGGCCCGGCGACAGTGCCTGTTCCGCCATCCACACGACGTCGATGCTGGCGCTTTGTACCGCAGGTAACGAGGCTTCAGCGTCAACCAGCAAATCGCCGCGGCTGATGTCGATTTCATCTTTCAGGACGATAGTGATCGCTTCCCCCGCTCCGGCCTGCGGCAGGTCGCCGTCAAAGGTGACAATACGCGCCACGTTCGACTCCACGCCCGACGGCAATACTTTCAGGCGCTGGCCAACGGTGACCGTACCGGAAGCGACGGTGCCAGAGAAGCCGCGGAAATCCAGGTTCGGACGGTTCACGTACTGCACCGGGAAGCGCAGCGGCTGGCTTTCAACCTCGCGCTGAATGTCAACGGTTTCCAGCACTTCCAGCAGCGTCGGGCCGCTGTACCACGGCATTTTATCGCTCTGGGTGGCGACGTTATCCCCTTCCAGCGCCGACAGCGGCACAAAACGGATATCAAGCTTGCCCGGCAGCTGTTCGGCGAAAGTCAGGTAATCTTCACGAATTTCATTGAAGCGCGCTTCGCTGAACTCGACGAGATCCATTTTGTTCACCGCGACCACCAGGTGCTTAATCCCCAAGAGCGTGGAGATAAAACTATGGCGGCGAGTCTGGTCGAGCACGCCTTTGCGGGCGTCAATCAGCAGGATCGCCAGATCGCAGGTGGACGCGCCGGTCGCCATATTACGGGTGTACTGCTCATGGCCCGGCGTGTCGGCAATGATAAATTTGCGTTTCTCAGTCGAGAAGTAGCGATAGGCGACATCAATGGTGATGCCCTGCTCGCGCTCGGCCTGCAGGCCATCCACCAGCAGCGCCAGATCCAGTTTCTCGCCCTGAGTACCGTGACGCTTGCTGTCATTGTGCAGGGAAGAGAGCTGATCTTCATAAATCTGGCGCGTATCGTGCAGCAGGCGGCCAATCAAGGTACTTTTGCCGTCATCGACGCTGCCGCAGGTCAGAAAACGCAGCAGGCTTTTGTGCTGTTGCGCGTGCAGGTAAGCTTCTACGCCGCCTTCATTAGCAATTTGTTGTGCAATCGTAGTGTTCATGGCGGCTCCTTAGAAATACCCCTGACGTTTTTTCAGCTCCATGGAGCCTGCCTGGTCGCGGTCAATGACGCGCCCCTGACGTTCGCTGGTGGTGGATACCAGCATCTCTTCAATAATTTCCGGCAGCGTTTGCGCGTTGGACTCTACCGCGCCGGTCAGCGGCCAGCAGCCGAGGGTACGGAAGCGCACCATCTGCTTTTTGATCATCTCGCCCGGCTGCAGATCGATACGGTCGTCATCGATCATCATCAGCATGCCGTCGCGCTCCAGTACTGGCCGCTCTGCCGCCAGATACAGCGGAACGATTTCAATATTTTCCAGGTAGATGTACTGCCAGATATCCAGTTCGGTCCAGTTAGAGAGCGGGAAGACGCGAATGCTTTCGCCTTTGTTAATCTGGCCGTTGTAGTTGTGCCACAGCTCCGGACGCTGATTTTTCGGGTCCCAGCGGTGGAAGCGGTCGCGGAAGGAATAGATACGCTCTTTAGCGCGGGACTTCTCTTCGTCGCGGCGCGCGCCGCCAAACGCGGCATCAAAGCCGTATTTGTTCAGCGCCTGCTTCAGGCCTTCGGTTTTCATGATATCGGTATGCTTGGCGCTGCCGTGAACGAACGGGTTGATGCCCATCGCCACCCCTTCCGGGTTTTTATGCACCAACAACTCACAGCCGTAGGCTTTGGCGGTACGGTCACGGAACTCGTACATCTCACGGAATTTCCAGCCGGTATCGACGTGCAGCAGCGGGAACGGCAGGGTTCCCGGATAAAACGCTTTGCGCGCCAGATGCAGCATTACGCTGGAATCTTTACCGATGGAGTACATCATCACCGGGTTAGAGAATTCGGCGGCCACCTCACGAATGATATGGATGCTTTCCGCCTCCAGTTGCCGCAGGTGAGTGAGTCGTTTTTGGTCCATAACCGTTCCTTAAGCCAGATTTACCACCGAAGAGTTAAACCCCTCGCTAGATGTTGTGTGTTGAAACCAGGCGAGCTGCTGATGCAGCTGTACCACTTCGCCCACCACCAGTAGCGCGGGCATTGGGGCATCTTTCGCCAGATGTTCGAGCTGTTGTAACGTGCCGGTCAGCGTCTGCTGATCCTCGCGGGTGCCGCGGGAAATCACCGCCACCGGGGTATTCGCGTCGCGGCCATGGGCGATCAGCTGAGCGCTGATGTCCGCCGCTTTCATGGTGCCCATATAAATCGCCAGCGTTTGTTGGCTCTTCGCCAGCAGCGCCCAGTCAAACGGCGCGCTGTCTGATTTATAGTGACCGGTGACAAAGACAGCGCTTTGCGCGTAATCGCGATGGGTCAGCGGGATGCCGGCATAGGCCGTCGCACCCGCCGCGGCGGTAACGCCTGGCACCACCTGGAACGGGATCCCGGCGGCAGCGGCGGCCTGCAGCTCTTCAGCGCCGCGCCCGAAGATAAACGGGTCGCCGCCCTTAAGGCGCACCACCGTTTTCCCCGCTTTGGCGGCCTCCACCAGCATCTGATTCGTTTCGTGCTGCGGCACAGAGTGCTCGCCCGCGCGCTTGCCAACGCAGATCATTTCGGCATCGCGGCGCACCAGTTCGCGCACGCTCTCGGTCACCAGGTGGTCATAAAACACCACGTCCGCCTGCTGAATCGCCTGCAGGCCGCGTAGCGTCAGCAGCCCGGCATCCCCCGGACCGGCGCCCACCAGAATAATTTCACCCACGCTGCGTTCCGGCCTGTCGAGTTCATCCTGTAGCGCACGTTCCGCCGCCGCATGGTTACCGGCCACCATCAGGCTGGCAAAACGCCCGGTGAAAACGCGCTCCCAGAAGCGACGACGCGCTTCGGTGGTGGTCAGACGGGTTTTCAGATGATGGCGCCAGTAGCTCGCCGTTTCGGCCAGCCGTCCAAGATTCGTGGGTAGTAGCGCTTCGATTTTTTCACGCAGAATGCGCGACAGCACCGGCGCCTTGCCGCTGGAGGAGATAGCCACCAGCAGCGGCGATCTGTCGACAATAGAAGGAAAGACGAATGAGCACAGTTGCTGGTCATCCACCACGTTCACCAGGCGGTAGCGCGCGTTAGCCGCGGCAAACACCCGCTGGTTGAGTTCACGATCGTCGGTTGCGGCAATCACCAGAAATACGTCGTCCACCTGCTGTTCATCAAAGGCGGTTGCCCGCCAGCTGATTTGCTGACGTTCAACCTGTTCAGCGAGCTCTGGCGACAGGACGGCGGCGACCACTTGTACCTTCGCCTGCGCCCGCAGCAAGAATTTAATCTTGCGGACGGCAATTTCACCGCCGCCGATAACCAGCACGGGTCTCTCTTTCAACTCGGCAAACAGGGGCAAGTAATCCACGGCGCAACAACTCTCTTACATTCAGCAATAGAAGGACTATAGGGGGCGGCTTTAAGCAAATGAAATTACGAAATGGAATGAGTTGTGACGCAAAAGAATAACGAGCTGGAAATCTAAATATCAAAAAGTGCTTAACGCGCGAGTTTTCCGCTATTTAAGAGCAAATGAAATTGTTTAAGCGGCGTCACAGTTTCATACTAACGCGGTCGAAATGTTTCGCTCGTGTAAGGACCCATTATGTTTTCCGCGATGTGCCGTCGTCTGCTTCCGCTGACGCTTGGCGCAGGTTTTGTCTTCTCCGCCGCCCCGGCATTCAGCGCTCTGGGCGACACCGCAAATACTCAGGCCCGCCATATTGCCACCGTCTTCCCCGGAAGAATGACCGGTACGCCGGCCGAGATGCTTTCAGCCGATTATCTTCGCCAGCAGTTTGCCCAGATGGGTTATCAAAGCGACGTGCGTAACTTTAATACCCGCTACATCTATACCGACAGCAACCAACGTAAGAACTGGCACAACGCCACCGGCAGCACGGTTATCGCCGCGCATGAAGGCCAGTCTCGCCAGCAAATCATTATTATGGCGCATCTCGATACCTATGCCCCGCAGAGCGATAAAGACGTTGAGAACAACCTTGGTGGCCTGACGCTGCAGGGTATTGACGATAACGCAATGGGGCTCGGCGTGCTGCTGGAGCTGGCGGAACATTTAAAGAACGTCCCCACCCGTTACGGCATTCGCTTTATCGCCACCAGCGGCGAGGAAGAAGGTCGCCTGGGCGCGCAAAATTTGCTGAAACGCATGAGCGAGGCGGAAAAGAAAAACACGCTGCTGGTGATTAATCTCGACAACCTGGTGGTCGGCGATAAGCTCTATTTCAACAGCGGGCGCAGTACGCCGGCGTCGGTACGCAAGTTGACCCGCGATCGCGCGCTGGCTATCGCCCGGAGTCACGGCATCGCCGCGTTCACCAATCCCGGGCTGAATCCGGAGTTCCCGAAAGGTACCGGCTGCTGTAACGACGCCAGCGTTTTTGACAGCGCCGGGATCCCAGTGCTCTCCGTGGAAGCGACCAACTGGTCGCTCGGTAAGAAAGATGGCTATCAGCAGCGCAGTAAAACCCGCAGCTTCCCGCAGGGTACCAGCTGGCATGACGTACAACTGGATAACCAACAATATATCGACAAAGCGCTGCCGGGAAGGATCGAGCACCGCGGGCGAGATGTCGTAAAAGTGATGCTGCCGCTGGTGAAAGAGCTGGCGAAGGCAGGCGCGCCTCATTCAGGAAAGTAGTCTCTCTTTTTTCGGATTGCGAGAATAGCGTCGCCCATTAACAATATTGTCTCTACTTAAGACGTTATGTCGTTTTAGCCAACATTAAGCGACGGCCTGGCAGGATGCCAGGCTTCTTAGCAAGGAATGCAACATGCCTTTACGCAAATTGTCTCTGGCTGTATTTCTGATCGCCGCGCTTGGTGCAGCCAGCGGCCACGCCTGCGAATCTCCATTGACGGAATGCCCGGACTATTTTTTTCTGACTAACCGCGAGGCCCGCCTGCTCGAATTGCCGCAGGGCAACTTTGCCTTTGCCAGCAGCCACCTGTTACCGCCCGACCCGCTCCTGCCGCAATGGCGCGACACCGCCAAAGATAAGCTCGCCACTTCCGCTCAGGGCGCCCAGCTGAAAGCGATCCTCGAGAGCGGCTCAGTAGAGGCCGCCGAGAAGATGACCGCGAACCTTCCCGCCGCCCAGCGCCTGTATGCGCTCGGCGCCGTTGCGTATGACGGCGATCGTGAACTAGCGCGTGAATATTTCCGCCAGCTGCTTGCGCTGCCAGCGGAGCGGCAAGGCGAATGGGGATTGAAAGCGCTTTTTGCGCTGGGGCAGGATTTAATCCAGGAGAATCCGCTAGCCAGCTTAAGCGATCTGGAAGCCTTGCCCGACACTAGAGATATTGAGGTTAGCCGTCCTGAATCAGCAGAGGCCTTTGCTCTCTTTCAGCAAATTATCGATGCTGTACGTAACGGCCAGGACGATCCGCAGTTACTTTCCCTGGCTAGTCTAGGGCAACAGGCCCGTATCGCGAGCGAAAGCGAAACGGACGCCTTTATCGATGAAGCCCATTTTTATGCCCGGCTGGCAGCGCAGGGATCGCTCTCCAGCAGCGTACGGCTATATCAAGTTGCCGAAAATATAAGCCATCCGGAAAATGAAGTTTTTCTGCAAAAGCATATTGCTGACCCGCTTATCCGGCAGTTGCTTATTGCCCATTTGAACGCCACTCCCGTTGATGCTTCAGCCAATGACGGCATCTTTCAGATTGGCGCTTACTACCCTAAAGTGGTGGCAGCGCTGTTAAAAGCGACCAATGATGATTTGCCTTCGGATGTTCATCTTATCGCCCTGGCCTACCGTTACGGGCAATATTCTACGGTTACGCAGCTATTACAACATGCGGAAGAGAATATGCTGACATCATGGCTGCGGGCTAAAATGGCATTGCGTGAAGGTGATGTAAAAAAAGCGACAGTCTGGTACGAAAAAGCGGCCAGCTCACTTCCCGTGGAAGGAGAGAATTGGGTAAACCCATTCTTCAATATGGCAATCGAGGAGTACTCATATGAGATTCCGAGTGAGCGAATTAGCGCCGAGCGAGCATTACTGGCGTTAAAAAATAATAACTACCCTCAAGCGATGGAGCTGTTGTATCGCCCAACATACTACTGGCGAGGCCCGTTCTGGATTGGCGAGCGGCTACTCACCATGGAAGAGTTAACGGCATTTGTAGACAAATATTTTCCGCCATCAGACTCGCCACAAACGCAAAATCCACAGCGCGATAAGGAAGATACATACGGTATCGAATTTCGCACCCTCCTCGCCCATCGCCTGATGCGCGATGGCCAGTATCAAAAAGCCTTACCCTATTTTGATAATCAGCAGGACCGCCAGCTTGCACAGTCATTTGTTGATACGCTTCCCGAAAGCGGCTCTAAAATCGACCAAGCCGAGGGCTGGTGGCAGGCTGCGGTCATTTTGCGCGAGCATGGCGACAACCTGATGAGCTATTTTTTGGAGCCTGACCAAAAGTATTTAAGTGACGCAAATACGTACCTGTCCTGCGCAGACGCCATAAACAATATCTCTGGAGTAAATTCATGGGTTGGTAGCGAGGAGCAATATCGCATACAGCAATCAGGAACCAAACCGTTTAACCATGTGGAGCATTATCGCTGGAGGGCGGCAAAATTTGCTGAAAAAGCAGCCAGTTTGCTTCCGCGTAAATCTCAGGCCTATGCCGCCATACTTTGCAATGCCAGCAGCTGGGTCTCGAGCGACCAACAATCGGTTAAGCGGCTGTACCAGCTTTACGTGAAAAACGGGGCGCCATTCCCCTGGGCTGAGAAATTTGGCCGACAATGCCCATCTCCGGATTTTTCTGAGCGAAAGGTTAGTGGGAAAAGCTAAAGAGTCGAGAATGAAATAGGAATGAGAAGTGGCGATCGTAACCTAAAACAAAACTACGGTTTATCCCCGCTGGCGCGGGGAACACAGACCGTTGGTAGCCTGGGCCAAATTGTTAGTCGGTTTATCCCCGCTGGCGCGGGGAACACCTATCCGCTTCAGCGCTAATAACCTTCTCCGCCGCTTTATCCCCGCTGGCGCGGGGAACACTGCTGATCGTCACGATTTAATGACGTCATCCACGGTTTATCCCCGCTGGCGCGGGGAACACAGAATACGCCGTTAATTCTCTCCTTCTTAATCCGGTTTATCCCCGCTGGCGCGGGGAACACCATTCCTCCAGACCTGCTGCAATTTTCAGGTACGGTTTATCCCCGCTAGCGCGGGGAACACCGCGTTCTGGTCTGGCCGTACCTGTTTAAGAACGGTTTATCCCCGCTGGCGCGGGGAACACCGCTGTCGCATCCGCGCCCGCTCACAATCTGACGGTTTATCCCCGCTGGCGCGGGGAACACCTGGAAGCCGCAACCAAAAAAGGGAAATAAGCCGGTTTATCCCCGCTGGCGCGGGGAACACATTTGCAGCCACTAAACAGCGCAAAATATACGCGGTTTATCCCCGCTGGCGCGGGGAACACTTGGCGATGATATCAAACAGGCTATTGACCAGCGGTTTATCCCCGCTGGCGCGGGGAACACCTGCCACACGTCCTCGGTTACCGGTTCCTCTGCGGTTTATCCCCGCTGGCGCGGGGAACACTTTTTCCGCCTGCTGCGTCAGGTATTCCAGGTCGGTTTATCCCCGCTGGCGCGGGGAACACAGGAAATTATTTGCAAATACGTGTGGGAGCGGCGGTTTATCCCCGCTGGCGCGGGGAACACGTCGACGACGTCCGAACGCGGATCCAATCCACCGGTTTATCCCCGCTGGCGCGGGGAACACTCAGATGAATTGAGTCCACACAGGCCAGAAATCGGTTTATCCCCGCTGGCGCGGGGAACACACTAAACATATATAACTGTTTTTTAATGTCTTTTTAAGACACCAACAATCTACCAACTTTATTCCAACAATTTCATATTATTAAAGAACATTCAACTCATTGATTTTCAATGGGAAGAAATGAAACCAGTCGTAAGCCATCCAAATCTACCGGCATGCGGCGGTTCTCTCCCCAGGTTTGAAACTCAAAACCAGATTCGCTGTTCGTTGCCCAGGCCATCACCACATTTCCGCAATCGCTAAGCTGTATCACCTGCTGCCAAATCATTTCTCGGATCCGCTTTGAGGTATCGCCAACGTAGACTCCCGCACGAACCTCCAGCAGCCAGATAGCGAGTCGCCCTCGCAGACGAGGAGGAACATTTTCCGTCACCACCATAAGCATACTCATCAGCCATGCCCTCGATGCCCGCTATCACCCATTGATTCAGGCTCCGGGATCGCCGGCGGCAGCATATCCGGCGGTGGTTGAGGTGGTTCGATTTCCCCTGCCGACAGCACCTCTTCAATCAACGGAATCAGTTTCTCGGTCAGTTGTGTGCTGCGGAAAATATCGCGACAGGCCAGCCTTACTTCTTTATCCGGTTCAGCAGGATGACGAGCGGCAATCTCAAATGCCTTGGGCACCACGGCATCAAATTTAATAATGTCAGCAATATCATAAACAAACGAAAGCGGCTTGCCGCTGTGGATAAAACCGATGGCTGGCGCATAGCCAGCCGCCAGTATCGCCGCCTCTGAAATTCCATACAGACACGACGTCGCCGCACTGATGCACTGGTTGACGATATCTCCTTTGGCCCAACCTTTCGGATCATAATTACGCCCGTGCCATTTCACGCCGTAACGCTTCGCCAACAGCGCATAGGTTTGGCGAACGCGAGATCCTTCAATGCCGCGCAGTTGTTCAACGGAACGCCGCGCGGGCGGCGCCTCGCGAAAACGCAGTTCATACATTTTGCGCACCACTTTCAGCCGCAAATCGTCATCCAGCGCCAGCTTAGCCTGGTACAACAGTTTGTCGGCCCGCGCGCCGCCGGGTTGCCCGGAAGAGTATACCCGTACACCGGCCTCCCCTACCCACACCAGCAGCGTCCCGACGGTCGAGGCCAGACGCACCGCCGCATGCGAAACCCGCGTTCCCGGCTCCAGCATAATGCAGGCTACCGACCCTACCGGGATATGGGTACGGATCCCGGTTTTGTCGATCAACACAAATGCGCCATCCAGCACATCGATCTGCCCATACTGGAGAAAGATCATCGACGTGCGATCTTTTAGCGGGATGGGATTTAGCGGCACAAAGGTCACTCGTCATCTCCGGGTTTGATCATCATCATTCCACAGCCGAAAGCCCGGCTTTTACCGTATCCCGACGCCAGCCGCTGCAAAAATAACGCTGGATCGTTAATCACCAGCGTGCCGGTATAGTCCACGCTGCTGAACTGGATCGTCTGGCGTGATTTTTCGCGGCGTATCAGCTGCTGACGATAAGCATCCACGTCGGTCTCCGCTAAAGTGAATCCACTTTGTTCACCCTGCCGGGTTAACCAGTCCAGCGCGGCCTGCCGTTGATGCGCCCAGATGTCCTTAGACTCAACGAGCCCTTTAACCTGCCGTTTGGCATCCATTAGCAAATCGTGGCGTTTGCCTGCTTTGCTAATCGTTGGGTTTGCCCGCAGGCTAAACCGCAATTTCTGCCCGACACGGAGCTGCGGATTGAACGCGCGGCTTTGGATCTCAAAAATCTCGCTCTTGGCAGGCAGCTGCGCTGACAGTACGAAGAAACGAAACGCCCCCTGTAGCTCTTCGCGCCGATACAAAAACTGCCGCTGTTGTTCTGCGGGAAAAAGCTGCCACAACCACTGGTGCATGACGTATTCACCGCGGTCCACCAGGTGCAATAGCTGTGGGGGAGAAAGCTGGCCGGTATGCAACGTTATTCTTGAGAGGTACACGTTTCCTCCTTGCTAAGCCAGGATCCCTGATTAACGGTACGCTCGCCAAATAGCCACTGCTGGCGGTTCAGCGGACAATCGCGACGGCGCAGTATTTTGTTCGCGACTAAACCGGCGTGCTCGCCCTCCCACCAGCATTGATCCTGCAACGGCCTCAGAGAAAGCCTCAATAGGCTAAATTTCTCCTGATACTGGCGATAAGCCTGGCGAAGTACATCCGCAGCGTGGCCCGCAAGCAGCAGCGGCATTAACGGTAGTGCCAACGGATGGCTTTTGCGCCCCAGATACAGCGGAAATACCGGATGGCGCAGCGCCTCCTGCAACTGCTCCAGCGTGTAAGGCGCATCCGGCGTAACCGCAACGGCAATCATCCACCAGGCATCGGTGTAATAATCGCGCCGGGAGATCAACGCGCTGAGCAATTCAGGATCCTGCAGCTCTTCACGGCGACTGAAATAGCGCGCGTTACGCACCTCTTTCGGCACCTGTACGGTGTGATAGTCTCGCGCCCAGCGCGGTTCGCTGCTGGCGCAGAGCAAAAAGGTATAGTGCTGGTTAAGGGCCCTTAACCGCTGCTCTTCTTCGCGGCGGATCCCTAATGACGCCGCCAACAGCCCCAGCAACGCAGACCGGGATGGCAGCTCATGGCTGTGGCGGACTTCGCCGGGGGCGTCCACGCCCCACGACGCCATCGGCCCATGAAGCTGAAAAACCAAATATTGGCTCATAAGCCGCCCCTTACGCGCAGATGAAATCAAGCACGTCGTTCATGCTTCCCTGCTTATTCATTACATCGAAGCGCTGAAATGCCGTCTGCTGCCCGTAGACCGTATTCATATTTTCCTGCAGGGTCGTAATGCGCTGCGCCGCGACACCCAGTTGATCGCCGCCATTAATAGGCTGATAAAATGCCGCCGCCAGTGAGCGCGGTTGCTCGGTACCTTTTTCCGCCAGCGCCCAGGACGCGTAGGCGCGGCTGGCGAAGCTGTTCTGTTTGCCGGTTGGAGAGACTTTTAGCGCTGCTTCGGTGAAGGCGCGTAGCGTTTTGTTCGCCAGTTCTTCATTACCATTGAGGTTTTTTACCAGCAGATCTTTATCAATGCAGATATAGGTATAAAACAGCGCCGAACCAAAACCCGTTTCGCCTAAGTGGCCTGCGCCAGCGTCTTCTGCCGATGCCTGGCGTAGATCATCTACGGCGGTAAAGAAATCATCTTCGACGATCGTTTCGCTGACACCGAACGCGTGCGCCACCTGGCAGGCAGCCTCAACGTTGAATTCCGGCTTATTGGCCAGCATGCGGCCAAACATGGCGATATCGACAGCCATACGGTCACGGCGTAACAGTGCGGCTTCCTCTTCCGTCGCCGGGCGTTTTTCTTCTGCCAAACGATGCGCCAGCGCTTTTACCGCCTCGAACTCTGCCGGGCTGATATGTGCCAGTTGCTCAGTTTCAGCATTCGTCAAATCGTCTTTTGGTTTCTTTTCTTCTTTTACCTTGCCAAAGCACTTGGCTATATTCTTGACGTATTCGACCGCTTTTTTCGGCTCAATACCTCGTTCCATCAGGATCTTCGCCGCCTCGCGGGCGATGCGGCCGCTGCGGATGCCAATATGACCGGCCAGCGCTTGCTCAAAAAGCTCGGAAGTACGCCATGCGCGTTTCAGGCTCTGCGATGAGATGCGCAAACGCGTCGCGCCGCCAAGCACAACGGTTTTCGGGGAACCGGTGTCGTCGCGGTTCAGGTTAGCGGCAGGATAAGCAGTCAGTAAATGAAGCTGAATAAAAGTCGTCATTTGAAGTTCCTTTTAAAATCATTCGGCATCGCCGGCCTGGTAATAGTCCAGCGCCCAGCGGATACGGATAAATTCGATTGGCCGCTGCTGACGGCGGCGGTGATTCAGTAAATCGTTTTGTTCCCTGCACCAGCGAAAGACATCATCTGCCAGCGACAACAAATTGACGGAGCCGTGCAGCAAACTTACCGCACGGCGCAGTTGGCGAAGCAGCTCGTCGGGGGTTTTGACCGCCGAAAGTCGGGCGAACCGCAACCTCGACATCACCGGGTTATCACCCGTTTTCTGTCCCAGTTGAGCGGCGAACGTCTGGCGTTCATCAATTGTTTTCACCTGCGCCGCCAGCGCCGCCACCAGCGCCAACGCGGTAAAGCGCCACTCCTTCCCCTCGGTATTCCACAGAGAATGCGTTTGCATCATCAGGGAGCGGAAGCCTTCCGACAAACAAACATCGTTCAGCGTCGCGCTACGCCGCAGGCTGGCCCGCAGCCCACGCTTCTCCTGCAGCTCTTCATGCCATTGACGCAGCGTGGCCTTATGTTCATCACTTACAACATTCATTGCGCAGCCTCCTGCTTTTTAGTCCTGGCGGCTTTTGCACTCTTCTTTTCGTCCGAAGTAGCGAAATATTTTTTTCGCGCGGTCATGCAGCGCGCCAGATCGTTGTTTTCATAGGGATTGGTAAAAACGCGATCGTCAAAGCAGCGACGAACGAATAACCACAACTCGCTTTGCCATTTATCCAGCCGCTCCTGCGCGGGTTGGCCATCCTCCAGTTCGTTGATGAGATTCAAAAAGCGCGGCTGGGTCTGGTTCCAGAAATCGATATCGATAAAGCTGAAGTCGCCGCGCGCGCCTTTGGGGTCGTCAAACCACGCCTCTTTTAGCGCGTTGCGCAGCAGGCTAAGCAGACGTATGGCGGTTTGCGTGGCTTTGCGTAAATGCGGGATCGTGCTTTCATCCATCAACAACGGGAAATGATGTTCGTACCAGCAGCGAATCTTCATGTTGTCGAAGTCGGCGCCGAATCCCCACAAGCCGGCTTTTATATTGTTGAGGCCGCGCGCGTTGAACGCCTTGACGACCAAGGCCGGGAATTCGCTGTTGTTTTCCGTTTGATTGTCCTGGCTTAACCCCAGCCAGTCGCGCCAGATAAGCCCGCCGGGCTGTGGTTTGACGGAAAAGAAGCCGCCATCGCCTTTCAGCGCCAGGCGATACGGCGTGAGCGGGTGGCGCCAGCCATCATAGTTTACGCCGTAGTTTTTGACCGCCATCTGACTGAGTAGCGCATCGCTTTCGCTGCCGCAGATATCGCAACTCCCTCGCTGGGTGGAGACGAAATCCAGACGGATACGGCGCGGCATTCCCCAGTACGCCTGCAGCTTATCAACCTGCTCAGGGGTGGTGATGGCGCTGGCCTGCTCGCTGGTGCGCGTCGGAGCAAGCCATGGGAAAACAGACTCATCCCAGGCGCCAGGTAACGGCATATCCGCGGCATCCTGCGGTAGTACGTTGAGCCACAACTTGCGCCACAATGGGGTGAGACGCTCACCTTTATACTCCTGCAGTTCGATAAGCGTGGTCAGCGGCCCGCCGCCGCGCAGCCCGGTGCGGTAGCCTTTGCCTCCCGACGGCGCATTAAGCTGCAGTGAGAATAACGCCAGCGCCGCGCAGTGCGGGCAAAAGCGCCCCGTGACGCCGCGTTTAACAAAATGGTCTTTATTAAACTTAATAGTCTGCGCGCCAGGAACATCCGGCAACAGAGAAGCAATCGGTATCTCACCCCCCGCTAACGAATCGAAATCCTGCATAAATGCGGGCGCATCCGGGCCAAACTGGAAGGCTGCCTCCAGCGGCGCTAATGCCGCGGCGAGCGTATCCGCGCATAACCCATCTTCCCAGATATCTTCCCAACCCTTGCGGTTTTTGGGCGCCATCGCGCTCTGCAACAGCCCCACCAGGAATTGCCAGGCAGCGCCTTGTAAATCCGCTCGCGTGGCGGCGATATCCACCACGTTTTCATCCGCCAACCCGATCGGCGCCAGCTTACCCGTGATGCCATCGCGATAACGGACCGGAAGCCAGGAAGTTGTTAAAAGAGAGAAACTATTCATGTGGTTAGCTGCTAGACCTCCATTATTCCGATTAATCCTTCACTGGCCGAATAACCGCA
The DNA here is from genome assembly GCF_050600785.1 of Klebsiella sp. 141198. Taxonomy (NCBI): domain Bacteria; kingdom Pseudomonadati; phylum Pseudomonadota; class Gammaproteobacteria; order Enterobacterales; family Enterobacteriaceae; genus Klebsiella; species Klebsiella sp. 141198. Next base: position 601,743 of record NZ_JAQIRM010000003.1, on the reverse strand, counting down.
GGCGGGTGAATCCGTTACCATAATCACGATGGCGAAATCCGGGTTCTGGTGCTGCTCTACACACCACCGCTGTAGCGGTTCACCGTCCAGAAGCGCGAATTCTGACTTATGTTTACGCCACCAGCTTTCGCGTACCCGCAACATGCTCATTTCCCACGGATGCGCGCCGCAGGCATATGGCAGCAATTGCCCACCTTCGCTTTTCGCCAGCCACAGCGTGACTGATTCTTCCGCCAGGCGGGTCGAGAGTTTGTCAGCCAGGAAATCACTGCTATCGGGGCTATATCCCGGCTTAAAATTCAGGAGCATTTGATGGGCAAACGCGCGGTCGCAATAATATTTCGCCTGCTGCGTTTGCTCTGCTTTAGCTAATCCGTCGGGAATGGCGATATCTTCCCCGTAAACGGATTCAATCAACAATCGGGCAGATTGCGGCATCCGAATGGCCCCCTGCTGTCGCAAAACGCGCTGCGTCAGCCACAGACGGCCATGATCGGGATAGACATAAGCGCTGTTGGGCATCGCGCTGCTCAGCCACTCTTCCTGCGGCGCGTCATTCCATTGCGGAGCGAGGATCAGAAGCTGCGGCGCTGCACGCTCGTCTTTACCGCCGTCCTTCAGCCGACCGTGACGGTCGCGAATGTGGCGCTGTAGGCGGCCGGCACGCTGAATCAGTAAATCGATAGGCGCCAAATCGGAGATCATTTCGTCCATATCGATATCCAGGCTCTGCTCTATGACCTGGGTGGCAATGAGCACCCTACCCGCCCGTAGCGAGCAACCGCACTTACCAAATTGCGATAGCGTTTCCGTCTCAATTCGTTGGCGGTCATAAAAGGCGAATCGGCTATGAAATAAAGAGATTTTTTCGGCGGGAATCACGCCTCTCGCCAGCAGTTGGCGATAGATGCGCACGGCGTCGTCGATTGAATTGCGTATCCAGGCGATACAACGCCCTTCGCTGGCGGATTGCTCGATACGGGCAAGGCAGGCGTCTTCGTTATCCAGCCAGCCGATATCTACGCTGCGCTCGACCTCTTTGCGGGTCGCAACATGGCGGGAAATAATCTCCTGACCTGCGACTTGCGTCAGCCAGGGGTAGTCTTCATAACTCAATAACGGCGCGTCAGCGGTATAGCCGCTGCCGCGACTAAAGGCGGTCACAAGCTTTTCGCGCTGCTGTTGCGATAGCGTCGCGGAAAGCAGAATGACGCAATTGCCACTGCGCGCCTGTTGTTCAATCAGGCTTTCCAGGATCCGCGACATATAAGCATCGTAGGCGTGGATCTCGTCGGCCAGCAGCACTTTATTGTCAAGCCCCAGCAACCGCAGATTATTATGTTTAAAAGGCATCACCGCCATCATGGCCTGGTCGAGCGTACCGACGCCCACCTCCGCCAGCAGCGCTTTTTTATTGCTATCGGCAAACCATGCGGCGCAGCCCTGGCTAAAAGGTTGAGCATCATCAGGCTCTTCCGAACCGGAGAAATCGCCGGACCAGATGGTCTGATTAAAGCTATCCATCAAGCCGCGTGCGCTGTGGGCCAGCATCAGGCTTGGAAGCGCGCCGGGTTGATAGAGCGCCAGCCACGATTGCGCTAAACGCTCAAACATGGCATTGGCCGTAGCCATGGTCGGCAGACCGAAAAACAGCCCCTGCGCCTTTCCGGCAGACATCAAACGGTGGGTCAGGATTAACGCCGCCTCCGTTTTACCTGCGCCGGTAACATCCTCAAGGATAAACAACTGCGGCCCCGGTTGACTGATATCCAGATCCAGTACCGCCTGCTGAAGCGGCGTAGGGTGCTGAATAAAAGGAAATAATGCGTCTATTCCCCTAAATGGCGCAACCTCCGCTGCAGGCGGAAAAACGTGCATCGCTTGTTCTGCCTGCGAGTATGCCTTCCGCCAGTAAACTTCCAGCGGCATGCGTTGGGAAACTCGCGGGAAAAAGCGGGTCGAGGAGCCCGTCCAGTCGGCCAGCACGACCGCGGCGGAAATAAACCACGACAGCTGGTTGAACTGCTCAATACCTTCATCGTCATCCCAGCACGGCGGAATATTAACGCGCGGAAACAGCGCCTTAATGGCTAACAGAAAGTCGTGCGCCGCTTCAATATCAGCGGGAAGAAAATTATCCAGATCGCGCATCCCCACCGGTGGACGCCCATGGTGTCCGGTGGTTAACGGCATCCACATTGCAATAACGCGTTTAAGCTTTCGCGTAGGAAGCCGGGAGTTAGGGAATAGTTCAGGGCATTCGCTTAGACAGGTGTTCCATAACCAGTAACCCAGCGTTGAATGCGGTATTGTTTCATAGTCCCGACGGCTTTCGACAGTCGCGGCAAGATTGTCATTGGTATAGAGTTGCTGGAAGGAACGGGCAAACTTTCCACAGTCATGCCAGCATAATAACCAGGCAAAGAATTGAGCGGCAGCCTCAATATCGATGAGGCCCAAACGACGAAAATAATCCGCGAGGCCATAAATGTTATTCTTTACCATCCAGTAGCCCATCGCGGCTACATCCAAAGAATGCCAGCATAGCAGGTGATAATCGTCGCCTCCGCCAGCATCTCCCCGTCGGGTTTTCCCCCAGTGCTTATAAATTGACACGGCATATCCAGTGGTATAATAAAAATCGAATATGCAATTTACTCTTTTAAACCATTTAAAAGATGACCTCCCTCAATATAATTACTTATTATTCACACACATAAACAGCCATATAACATTCATAAAACCAATCAAACAACTGCATCAACACAAATATCATAACCAGGAAAACAGACATTCTTATGAAAAATGATATGAATCAGTCTAAACATCAAACAATGAAACCTCATTAATACAAAGATGATGTTATAGAAAAATATCATCTCTAAATTCACAAAACTCAACAATTCAAATTTCAGAATTATAAATTAACATTTAGCAATATCACCTACAAAAGCATTCACTCGGATTATTACTGACAATAAAAATCACCCGCCATCTTCGCCATCAACATACCCATAATAACTAATATGAGTTAAACACATTCTTCAAAAAAATGAGAGCAAAGCAAAGAAAACCATTCGACGTACTAAAGTGAATTTAGGAAAAACGAACAATATGTAAAATCAAAAAACGAACAAACACACGCATTCAGTTGAAATAAAAGGAATTTAACGACCTATAAAAAGAATAAAATTGAAGCTGATAAATAGAAATTCATATACCACACCCCTTAATCATAACCGTGCATGATTACATCACAATGTTGATGAAGACACCACATTGACTTGTTCATGTTAAGCGAATACATTTTATCTCATCGACAACACGCTATCTCAAAAAATAATAAGCCTTATTCCATTAAGCGTATAATTGATAACGTGACATTGCAGGTGTTTATAAAATTAATGGGTGCAATAAAATTAACACATATATTCATGTAACATAATTCATATACGCCAGTCGCAGGCAGCCCCATTACTTAAAAGGCCAATTAATAAAAGCCCGTTGATTTGATTATAGAAATTTAAAAACCTCTGGGATAAAGAACCATATAAAACATAGTCAGGATGGTTCTTTGAGTAATTAACTAAACCATTTGTATTACCGCGTATTAATGACTAATGCGTAATCTAGGGCTCCGGCCCTTAATTTTAAATCAGGATGAATTGTTATGAATAAAAAGGTTCTTGCTATAGCTCTGGTCGCTGCATTTGCAGGTATGGGTGTGGCTCAGGCAGCAACAAGCGTCACCGCGCAATCCGTTGCCACCTGGTCCGCAACCGCTAAAAAAGATACCACCAGCAAACTGGTTGTTACTCCGCTGGGAAGCCTGACTTTCCAGTATGCTGACGGCATCAAAGGCTTTAACACTCAGAAAGGTCTGTATGACGTCACCGTTGAAGGCGACACCACTGCAACTGGCTTCAAACTGACCTCCCGTCTGCTGACCAACACCCTGACTCAGCTGGATACTTCCGGTTCCACCCTGAGCGTGGGCATCGATTATAACGGCACCGCCATTGATAAGGCTTCCGATACCGTGATGATCGATACCGCGAACAACATTCTGGGCGGTAACCTGAGCGCCCTGTCCAACGGTTATAACACCGCGGGCCGTACCAGCGCACAGGACAGCTTCACCTTCTCCATCAACGGCGGCACCTCCGACGGTAAGACTGCTGTAACTGATTACAGCACCCTGCCGGAAGGTATCTGGAGCGGCGACGTTAGCGTGCAGTTCGACGCAACCTGGACCAGCTGATTTTTTTATATTGCATCAAGCAGGGGTCGCTCCCCTGCTTTTTCATGGATGAAATCATATGAAATATCGTCTTCTGGCAGTCTGTCTGTTTTTAAGCGGGATCGCTCCCGCCAGTGCGCTGGACGTGGGGGATATTTCCTCTTTTATGAACAGCGGCAGCAGTACGCTAAGTAAAGAAGTTAAGAATACGACCGATAGCGGTCGCCTGATTACTATTCAGCTTGAACGCCTCTCCTCCCCGCTGGAAGATGGCCGCGTGATCCCAATGTCATCGCGAGATGAAGTGCTACAAACTCCCGCCAGCCTGCTGATGCCGGCAAAGAGCAGCGAACAAATCCGCTTTTTCTATAAAGGCCCTGCCGATGACCAGGAGCGCTATTACCGCATCGTCTGGTTCGATCAGGCCCTGGGCGACGCGCAAAAAACCGGCGCCAGGCGCAATGCGGTAGCCACGGCTTCCGCCCGCATCGGCACCATTCTGGTCGTCGCGCCGCGCAAGGTGAACTTCCGCTATCAGTATAACAACGGCTTAATGACCAATACCGGTAACGCCACGTTGCGCATCCTGGCCTACGGCCCTTGCCTGAAGGCCGCCGACGGTAAGGAATGCAAAGAGAGCTATTTCCTGATGCCGGGCAAAGACCGCCGCTTCACCCGCGTAAATGTCGCAGATAAAAAAGGGCGAGTCGCGCTGTGGCAGGGCGAGCAGTTTGTACCAGTAAAATAGATTAATAACCATGGGATAGGGATATGTCCTCATTATGGAATCGTCATGGACGTCGTGTATTAATCACGTCCGGAATTGTCGTGTTTTCGTCTCCCTGTTTCGTTATGGCTGACGCAGAAAAAATATCGCAGATTGGCGGCGTTATTATTCCCCAAACGTTTCGCGTGGCGCTGCAAGACGGCATGAGCCTGCCGCTGTTTATTCACCTCGAAGGCAATAGTGGAACGCAGGACGACCAGCGCATCGGTAGCGCTTTTATCTGGCTGGATAACGGTAAGGTGCGCCTACGACAAATCCGTCTGGAAGATAAAGAGCAAAACGCCACCGTCAGCGATCAGATCAGGCAAACGCTGACGCAAATGGCGGATGAACCCTTTAACAAATCGCTGAGCATCCCGCTGTCCGCCGACGCTAAGCTTCAGTTCGACCTGCGCCGGCTACTGCTGCAGTTGGTGGTTAAAAAAGGGGCGCTTGGCACCGTGCTGCGCTCGCGTAGCGAAGATATCGGCCAGTCCAGCGTGGACGGCCTGAGCAGTAGCCTCACCTACAACCTCGGGGTCTACAACAACCAGATGAGCAGCGGCGGCGATAGCACCTCCAGCTATCTGTCATTGAACAACGTTATCGCATTGCGCGAACACCATCTGGTACTGGACGGTTCGATATACGGCGCCGGGACCAGCAATCAGAATCAGCAGTTGTATAAAGCAATGTACGAGCGAGATTTCGCTGGCCACCGTTTTGCCGGCGGTATGCTCGACACCTGGAATTTACAGTCGCTCGGCCCAATGACCGCCATTTCCGCGGGTAAAATATATGGCGCCTCTTGGGGGAACCAGGCCAGCTCTACGGTATTTGATAACAGCCAGTCGGTCACCCCGATCGTCGCCTTTTTATCCGCCGCCGGTGAAGTACATCTGAAGCGCGATGGCCGCCTGCTCAGCGTGCAGAACTTTGCGATGGGTAACCACGAAGTGGATACCCGCGGGCTGCCCTACGGGATCTACGATATTGAAGTTGAAGTCATCATTAACGGCCGCTCGGTCAGCAAACGCACGCAGCGAGTCAACAAGTTGTTCTCCCGCGGGCGCGGCGCGGGCGCGCCGCTGGCCTGGCAGGTATGGGGCGGCAGCTTCCATATGGACCGCTGGTCGCAAAGCGGCAGAAAAACACAAGAGGCGAAAGATACCTGGTTGGCCGGCGTGTCTTCCTCCGGCGCTATCAGCACCCTCAGCTGGTCCGCGACCGGTTATGGCTACGACACCAGCGCTGTGGCCGAAGCGCGCTTTACTCTGCCGCTGACCAACGCCATTAACGTCAATTTGCAAAATATGGCGGCCAGCGACGGCTCATGGAGCGCCATCAGCAGCGTGAGCGCTACGCTACCAGGCGGTTTCAGCTCTATTTGGGTCAACCAGGAGAAAACCTCGATTGGCGACACGCTGCGCCGTAGCGATGCCGATAACCGGGCCATTGGCGGCTCGTTAAACCTTGGTTCGCTGTGGTCAAAACTGGGTACTTTCAGCATCAGCTACAACGACGACCGAGAAAACAACAGCCACTACTATACCGCGGATTACTATCAGACTATCTATAGCGGCTCATTCGGCTCTCTGGGTCTGCGCGCCGGGATCCAGCGCTTTAACAACTCGGGAAGCAGCAGCAATAGCGGCAGCGATACCGGGAAATATATCGCCCTTGACCTATCTCTGCCGCTCGGCAACTGGCTCAGCGCCGGCATGTCGCACCAGAACGGCTATTCAACAGCTAACCTCTCCGCGCGTAAGCGCTTTAAAGAAGGCCCAATTCGTACCATCGGCGCCAATATGTCGCGGGCGGTTTCCGGCAATACCGGCGATGACAAAACCCTCAGCGGCGGCGCCTATGCGCAGTTCGAAACCCGCTATGCCAACGGCACGCTGAACGTCAACAGCGGCGCCGATGGCTATGTGAATACCAACCTGAGCGCCAGCGGCAGCGTCGGCTGGCAGGGAAAACATATCGCCGCCAGCGGCCGCACCGACGGCAACGCCGGGGTGATTTTCCATACCGGTCTGGAGGATGACGGTCAGCTGAGCGCCAAGGTTAATGGCCGCATCGTGCAGCTCTCCGGCAATCGCAACTATCTGCCGCTGTCGCCATACAACCGTTATGAAGTGGAACTGCAGAACAGCAAAAACTCGCTGGACAGCTACGACATCGTGAGCGGACGTAAAAGCCGCCTGACGCTCTATCCGGGCAACGTGGCGGTGCTGGAGCCGGAAGTGAAGCAGATGGTCACGGTGTCCGGGCGCATCCGCGCCGAGGACGGCAGCCTGCTGGCGAATGCCCACATCAGCAACCATATCGGGCGTACCCGCACCGACGATAACGGCGAGTTTGTGATGGATGTTGATAAGAAATTCCCGGTCATCGACTTCAACTACGGCAAAGGACAGAGCTGCGAAGTGGCGCTGGATCTGAACCAGGCGCGCGGCGCGGTATGGGTTGGCGACGTGGTGTGCAGCGGCCTGCAAAGCTATGCGGGCATGCAGGAAAAGGAAGATGGGCATGAAAGCTAATGGGTTGTTAGGGTTAATTTCGCAGAACACGCCGGATAACAGCGTGTGGTACGGCGACGTAAGCGCCTCAGGAGAAATTCATGTACAAACGACGTGGCGCGACAATAATTAGCCGCCTGCGGGCGGCAATTTGCCTGCTGGCGCTGGGTCTGCCGCTGGCCGCGCAGGCGATGTCGGTCGGTAATCTGACCTTCTCCCTCTCCCCGGAGGCGGCGTTTGCCGCCAAGCGGGTGCTGAACAACAACAAAAGCGCGCGCCTGTACCAGGTGTCGGTGAGCGCCATCGACCGCCCCGGCGGCAAAGAGGTGCGCTCCCGCCCGGCGGACGGCGAGCTGCTGTTCGCCCCGCGGCAAATAACCCTGCAGGCCGGAGAAGGCGAATATTTCAAATTTTACTACCACGGCCCGAAGGATAACCGCGAACGTTATTACCGGGTCATGTTCCGCGAAGTTCCCTCCTTTAACCACGTGGCGCGTAAGGCATCGGGTGCCGGCGTTAGCATGGAGCCGGTGGTGGTAATGGACACTATCCTGGTGGTGCGCCCGCGCGAAGCGAACTTCAAATGGACCCTCGACCGGGCGAGCGGCACCCTCAGCAATACCGGCAATACCTGGTTCAAGCTGCTGATTAAGCCGGGATGCAACACCACGGAAGAAGAAGGGGACGCCTGGTACCTGCGCCCTGGCGATGTCGTCCGTCAGCCGGGGCTACGCCAGCCGGGCAACCACTATATCGTCTATAACGAAAAATTTATCAAAATAACCGACGACTGCCCGGTGAAGTGAAATACCGGCGCGGTGATCGACATGGCAGGAGGCCAGTATGAAAATTAAAGGATTAGCAGGGTTAATGGCGCTGGTCGCGGCGCTGTACGCGGCGCAGGCCGGGGCGGCGACGAAAGTTGTCCAGGGGGCGAAGTCCAACGGCTTTTACTATATTGAGGACCAGATAGACGGCGGTTTCTTTGTAACCAACAACGGAACGCTTGAACCTGAAATCGGCGGGACGAACCACTGGATAAGCACCCTGGATTATGACAACGGCGGCGACGTATTTCTCCAGGAAACGCTGGGCTATATTAGCGCCAATAGTTTGAGTTTGAGGCAAAACACGACGAACCTGGGCTTGAGCGATATGTGGCTGGAAAACTCGCCGGTCTCCTATCCCATCGTGGGCCTGGTATGCGGTCATTTTAATGGTGGAGATTGCCAGAGTACTGGCACTACCCTTTCAGAGGCCACGGATGCGCAAGGCGTGTACGGCGCAAAGCCCTCGAATCTCGGTATAATATTCAGCCTGGACGGTGTTATGTCTGACGCCTTTTACTCCTACCTGCAGCAAATGGGCACAGGCGGAAGTTTCACCACCACCATTAATGAATGCGCCACTGTAAGTTCGAGCTACGACACCAGCGCCGGCGCCCGCTGTAAAGACCAGAGCGATGCGACATGGTACGCCACGGATGTCACCTACACCAAAGCCGGGCACCTGCGGCTGCTCAACACCAACGCCATGGATGAAGTCTTTATCAATAGCGACGGCGTCCCCACTCCCGGCGAAGGCAATACCAACTGCTGGGTGCAGACCGTCGGCGGTATTAACGGCCTCTCCTGTAAGATGGTGAACTATAGTCTGGAGAGCAACGGTTCAGGTGATAGTATCCGCTTCGCCCCGGTCATTAATAATCAAGCGTTGCTATCCTCAACGACCGTCGGCGATATGCAGTTCAGCCTTGACGGCAATAGCTGGAAAGCGGTGGATATGACCAGCCCCACGAAAGGAAGTTATTTTTCCAATTCTGCTTATTATTACACCCTAAATGAGCTAGCCTCTTCCAGCACAATATACGTTTTCTTCTCGCAGAATTTTTTCAAGAAGATGGTGGCTTCCGGCATCAGTGATATCGACAGCCGCGATATGCTCTATTTTCGTATGCTAAACGTAAAAGCTGACGCCCGCGTCACGCAAGGTGGCAGAGCCTTCGACTTTAACACCTCCAATTCACTGGAGATAAAACCCCGCGAATTCAGCATCAATATCTCCTCTGAAGACTACAGCGACGCCCCAACGCGCGAAGGCTACGTTGGCCGCGATGAACCCTCGCTGGACTTTAACTATATCGTTACCACCAGCGGTAAGACCGCCGCCGACGAGGTGCTGATTAAAGCCACCGGACCGACGCAGCAAATTAACGGCCGCGCCTACTGTATCTTCAGCGCCGACGACAGCACCATCAAGGTTCCCTTCCCGGCCACGCTCTCCTTCACCAAACAGGATGGCAGCATCAAGACCTATGACGCGGGCTGCGACGGCAGCTGGCGCGATATGACCGACGCGCTGTGGCTCACTTCGGCATGGACCGATATCTCCGGCGAACCCGGCGTTATGGAAAAAGCCACGGTGAAATTTTCGATTCCCATGAATGATGATATTTCGCAGAAAACGCTGGATAACAACGAGTGGTACGGCGACGTCAGCGCCTCAGGAGAAATTCACGTGCAGGCCACGTGGCGCGATATTAATTAACCTCCGGGCTGATTAAAGCCTGGAATTACTCTAAAAAATTGGTAAACAGAGCATTACCATGAAAATAAACCACTGGGGCATTTTGGGGCTGGCCGGCGCGTTATTTCACGTCGCGCCATCGGCTATGGCTGATACGCAGCAAACGACGTTATTCGTTGAAAATAATATCGACAGTAGCTTTTTTATTACTTACACCGGTAGCGAAGTTGTTATTTCCGGCTCCAACCGCTGGGGCAGCATGCGTTTGCGCTCGGCAGGATATCAAACTTCCCTCGGATATATTTCAGACAACCAATATTTTGCTACACAAACCGAGGGAGATTTATGGCTGGATAATCCGCCAATTTCCTATCTGATGACAGGACAAAGTTGTGATTCATATGGGCCGTCAGCCAGAAGCGGTTGTGATGAAAGCACCTCGACCCTACCCGGAGCTGTTGTGGAGAAGAACGGTATTTACGGTGCCAAAGTGGATACAAACCTCAGAGGGACCTTATCAGAGGCTTTTTACCAGTATATGCAGCAAATGCCAACCGGCAGCAGCTTTTCAATGGTGATGTATACCTGTGCGACAAGCACAACCTACGACCCGACGAGCACCTGGCGCTGTTCCCGGGTAGCCCCTTTCTATAGCTCTGCCACTGTAACTATTACTAAAAGCGCTCACCTTACGCTTATTAACACCAATTCTGTTGATGAAGTCTTTATCAATAGCGATGGCGTACCCACGCCCGCCGAAGGAAATACCAACTGCAAATTGCAAACCGTAGGCGCCCATTCAGGATTGGCCTGCAAGATGGTCTCTTATAGTCTGGACGGCGGTGGCGGGGCGCAAACCGTTCTGGTTTATCCGATGATCCTTAATAGTGCGCTGGCGGCAATTGTCCCTTCGCAGGGATCGTATGATATGCAGTTTAGTCTTGACGGCAGTACGTGGAAACCGGTGAGCAATTCGAGCGTACAGAGCTACACACTAGGGGAACTGACGTCGTCCAGCGCGATTTATTTCTTTTTTTCCGAAAGATTATTTAAAAAAATGGTGGAGTCAGGCATTACTGACACCGATAGCAAAGATTTGTTGAATTTACGCATCGAAAGGCCGAACGGCACTCCTACAATCAGTAGGATGTATGAATTTACCACGTCTAATTCACTGCTAATTAAGCCGCGCGATTTCAGTATTAGCATTACCGCTAAAGACTATAGCGACGCCCCTTCGCTTGCTGGTTACGTTGGCGAGGACGAACCCTCATTAGATTTTAACTACATTGTCACTACTACCGGTAAAACCGCCGCCGATGAGGTACTGATTAAAGCCACCGGCCCGACGCAGCAAATTAACGGCCGCGCCTACTGCATCTTCAGCGCCAACGACGGCAGCATTAAAGTGCCCTTCCCGGCTACGCTTTCCTTCAGCAAACAGGATGGCAGCATCAAGACCTATGACGCGGGCTGCGACGGCAGCTGGCGCGATATGACCGATGCGCTATGGATAACCTCGGCGTGGACCGATATCTCCGGCGAGGCAGGGACGATGGACAAAGCTACGGTGAAATTTTCTATTCCGATGAACGATGAAATTTCGCTGAAAACGCTGGATAACAATGAGTGGTACGGTGATGTCAGCGCCTCCGGAGAGATCTACGTTCAGGCCACGTGGCGCGATATAAATTAAGCCTTTGGCGGCTTTCGCCGCCAAGTCTGCCACATAACACTTAGCCTTCGTGTAATCCGCACTCGCGCTTGAGGCCAAAGAAGCGGGTCTCTTCTTCCGCCATACCGGGCTCCCATTTACGGGTGGTGTGAGTGTCACCGACGGACAAATACCCCTGCTCCCAGAGCGGGTGGTATTTCAGGCCGTGCTTTTGCAGATACTGATAAACCGTCCGGTTATCCCAGTCGATAATCGGCAGCAGCTTAAAGACGCCGCGCTGGATAGCCAGTACCGGTAAATGCGCCCGGCTGCCGGACTGCTCGCGGCGCAGGCCCGCGAACCAGGTGCGGGTATTGAGCTCCTTCAGCGCCCGGTTCATCGGCTCCACTTTGTTGATTTCATTGTACTTCTCAATGCCTTCAACGCCCTGCTCCCACAGTTTGCCGTAACGCGCTTCCTGCCAGGCGGCGCTTTCCGTCGCCCGGTAGACTTTAAGGTTCAGGTTGAGCTTCTCGGTCAATTCATCAATAAACTGATAGGTTTCCGGGAACAGATAGCCGGTATCGGTCAGGATCACCGGAATGTCCGGGCGCAGCTGGTTCACCAGATGCAGGCTGACCGCCGCCTGAATACCAAAGCTTGAAGAGAGCGCATAGTCGCCGGGCAGGTTTTCCAACGCCCATGCCACGCGTTCTTCGGCGCTGAGTTTTTCCAGCTGAGTGTTAACTTCCGCCAGCGCCATGACGCGTTCTACTTTCGGTAGCTCATTCAGCGCGTTTAGATCGAGTTTGGACATAGATTCCTCACTGTGTGCCTTGCCTGACGGCGCTTCGCTTATCAGGCCTACGCGAACGGTAGGCCGGATAAGGCATTCATGCTGCTATCCGGCAATTCAGGTTATTCCCAGAAATCACGCGCCGGGTCGAGCACCGGACGAATGATGCCCGCACGCACCGTAAAGTCGCCGAAGCCTTCACCCGCTTCGCGCTCTTTCGCCCAGCGCCCAACCAGCTCATCGAGCGAGGCCAGGATCTCCGGCTCGGTGATATTTTCGCGATACATCCGTGGGATGCGCGTCCCGCTGCGGTTGCCGCCGATATGCAGGTTATAGCGGCCAGGCGCTTTACCCACCAGGCCAACTTCCGCCAGCATCGCGCGGCCGCAGCCGTTCGGGCAACCCGTGACGCGGGTTACAATATGCTCATCACCGACGCCGTGCTGACTCATCACCTCTTCGACCTTGTCGATAAATGACGGCAGGAAACGTTCAGCTTCGGCCATCGCTAACGGACAGGTCGGGAACGACACGCAGGCCATTGAGTTCTCACGCTGCGCCGTGACGGCATTCATCAGGCCATGATCGCGCGCCAGTTTCTCAATCCGCGCTTTCTGATCTTCCGGTACGCTGGCGATGATCAGGTTCTGGTTGGCGGTAATGCGGAATTCACCTTTGTGAATCTTCGCGATCTCCAGAAGGCCAGTTTTCAGCGGGCGGCCCGGATAATCCAGAATACGGCCGTTCTCAATAAACAGCGTCAGGTGCCAGTTATTATCAATGCCTTTAACCCAGCCGATGCGGTCGCCGCGGCCGGTAAACTCGTACGGACGAATCGGTTCGAATTTGATCCCGGCACGACGCTCAACTTCCGCCTTGAAGGTCTCAACGCCGACGCGCTCAAGGGTATATTTGGTTTTCGCGTTTTTACGATCGGTACGATTACCCCAGTCGCGCTGGGTGGTCACGACCGCTTCCGCCACAGCCAGTGTGTGCTCCAGCGGCAGATAGCCAAACTCGCTGGCGGTACGCGCATAGGTTTTCTTATTACCGTGCTCGATAGACAAACCGCCGCCCACCAGCAGGTTAAAGCCGACCAGCTTACCGTTTTCCGCAATCGCCACGAAGTTCATGTCATTGGCGTGCAGATCGATATCGTTCTGCGGCGGGATCACCACCGTCGTTTTGAATTTACGCGGCAGATAGGTCTGGCCGAGGATCGGTTCCTCGTCGGTAGTGGCGACCTTTTCCTGATCCAACCAGATCTCAGCATAGGCGCGGGTACGCGGTAACAGATGCTCAGAGATCTTCTTCGCCCACTCGTAGGCCTCGGCGTGCAGCTGCGACTCAAACGGGTTCGAGGTGCACAGCACGTTGCGGTTCATGTCGTTGGCGGTCGCCAGCGCGTCCAGCCCAACAGAGTGCAGCATCTGATGCACCGGCTTCACATTCTTCTTCAGAATACCGTGGAACTGGAAGGTCTGACGGTTAGTGAGGCGAATACTGCCGTAGATGGTGTTATCCGCGGCGAATTTATCAATCGCCTGCCACTGTTTGGTGGTGATAACGCCGCCCGGCAGACGGCAGCGCAGCAGCATCGCGTGGCGCGGCTCCAGTTTCTGCGCCGCGCGTTCCGCGCGAATATCGCGGTCGTCCTGCTGGTACATGCCGTGAAAGCGGATGAGCAGGAAGTTGTCGCCTTTAAAACCGCCGGTCAGGCCGTCATTTAAATCTTCCGCAATGGTGCCGCGCAGGTAGTTGCTCTCGATCTTCATACGCTCGGCGTCGGAGAGTTTACCTTCGACCACCAGCGGGCCAGGATGTTTTTCGCTCATTAGTAGACATCTCGCTGATAACGGCGCTCAACGCGCAGCTCACTTAAAAATTCGTCCGCCGCTTCGGCGTCCATCGCGCCGTATTCGGCAATCACTTCCAGTAACGCCTGCTCGACGTCTTTCGCCATTCGATTGGCATCGCCGCAGACATAAATATGGGCGCCGTCGTTAATCCAACGCCACACTTCAGCCCCCTGCTCGCGCAGTTTGTCCTGTACATAGACTTTTTGTTGTTGATCGCGGGACCAGGCCAGGTCGATTCGGCTCAGCACGCCCTCTTTGACGTAGCTCTGCCATTCCACCTGATAAAGGAAATCTTCCGTGAAGTGCGGATTGCCGAAGAACAACCAGTTCTTCCCTTCCGCCCCTTCCGCTGCGCGCTGCTGCATAAAGGCGCGGAACGGCGCGATACCGGTTCCAGGGCCAATCATGATAACCGGCGTTTGCGGGTTAGCAGGCAGACGGAAGTTGTCATTGTGTTCGATAAAGATGCGCACTTCGCCATCTTCTTCCACGCGGTCAGCGAGGAAGCTGGACGCGCCGCCGGCGCGAGCGCGGCCTTCAATGTCATAACGCACGACGCCAACGGTGACGTGGACTTCGTTTTCCGCTTCCGCCTGCGAAGAAGCAATCGAGTAGAGGCGCGGCGTTAGCGGGCGCAGCAGGCCGATTAAGGCTTCGGCATCCAGCTGTGCCGGCGAGAAGCGCACCATATCGACGATAGGCGTCGTCGCGGCATAGTGCTGCAACTGCGCTTTATCGCCGACCAGCGGCAGCAGCGTTTCGCTGCGGGTCAGGGTGGCATAGTTCTCAACAATATTGGCGGTGTTGACCGTCAGCTCAAAATGCCACTCCAGCGCTTGCGCCAGCGGCAGCGTTTTGCCTTCTACCGTGACCGGTTCATCACCCTTAAGCCACAGCAGCTCCACCAGCTCTTTGACCAGCGCCGGATCGTTCTGATACCACACGCCTAGCGCATCTCCCGGCTGATAACGCAGGCCGGAATCACCCAGATCGATCTCGATATGACGGACGTCTTTTTCCGAATCGCGACCGGTTATTTTCTGATTCACAGCAAGCGTCGCCGTCAGCGGCGCTTCTTTGGTATACGGACTGGTATGAATTTCATTCACTGCGCCGCTGGTAGCAAGCTGGGCAGGCGCTGCCGTCGGCGCACGCGCTTTCAGCACATCCACTACGCGAGCGCGCCATTCCGCCGCCGCAGCTTGATATTCAACGTCGGCGTCAACGCGATCGAGCAGGCGTTCGCCGCCCAGTTCGGCCAGTTTGCTATCGAAATCTTTGCCGGACTGGCAGAAAAACTCATAGGAGGTATCGCCGAGACCAAACACCGCGAAGGCGGTGCCATCGAGCTTCGGCGCTTTCTTTGAAAACAGGAACTTATGCAATGCGACGGCTTCTTCCGGCGGCTCACCTTCACCCTGAGTCGACGTCACCACGACCAGCAGTTTTTCACCGGCGATTTGTTTGAATTTATAGTCGCCAGCGTTCACCAGTTTCACGTTCAGCTGCGCGGCCTGTAAATCGTCGCGCAGCGCTTCGGCAACCCGACGCGCGTTGCCGGTCTGCGAAGCGGAAATCAGGGTGATGGCCGGCGCTTCTACCGCCTGAACGGGCGCGCTTACCGCGGCGCCGGGCTGCTGATTCAGCATGCCCCAGAAGTAGCCGGACACCCAAGCCAGTTGGGTTGGCGTAAAGTCAGTCGTGGCCGCCTGTAGGCGCGCCAGTTGCTCCGGGTTTAGCGGCAGCAGATTGGAAGGTGGGGCCTGTGTCGTCATGCGTCGTTATGTTCCAGTAAGCAAAGCTGTTATTCACGCCCTGTCAGCGCGACAAAAACAGAAGAGATTGTAAGGTTAACGGCGGGCATACTAACAATTAAAGAAGGGATGGAAATATCAAATAACCAAATGGACTAACCTGTTTTAGTTATAGTTATTAACAACAAAAGCGATTAGTTAAATAATTGAAAAACAATAAATTAAATCATCCAAACACCACAAAAACGGCGATTTCGCGTTCAGGGCCGTTTTAGTTAATGCTAAAAAATGTACTTTCCGGTACCCTACGGCGGTTTTTTTCGTCCTGTTGAGAGTTAATGATGTCCACCACGCTGTTTAAAGATTTCACCTTCGAAGCCGCCCACCACCTGCCGCACGTACCGAAAGGCCACAAATGCGGTCGCCTGCATGGTCACTCTTTTATGGTGCGTCTGGAGATTACCGGTGAAGTCGATCCCCATACCGGGTGGATCATGGATTTCGCCGAGCTGAAAGCCGCGTTTAAACCGACCTACGATCGTTTAGACCACTATTACCTGAACGATATCCCAGGACTGGAGAACCCAACCAGCGAAGTGCTGGCCAAATGGATTTGGGATCAAATGAAACCGCTGGTTCCTCTGCTGAGCGCGGTAATGGTAAAAGAGACCTGCACCGCAGGCTGCGTCTATCGCGGCGAGTAATTCCCTGCCTTATCCGCCATCGGGCTGCTGCCATGGCGGTTTTCTATTTCATCCAACACCGTGTGAATCAGCGCACCAGATAGCCGCCATCCACTGCCAGAATATGGCCGTTGACGTAATCCGAGGCACGGCTGGCGAGGAACACAACGGCGCCCATTAAATCCTGCGCTTCTCCCCAACGGCCTGCGGGTATATGCGCCAACACGCGTCTGTTTTCCTTTGGGATACTACGGGTGATAGCGGTCATGGCGGTTTCATAATAGCCCGGCGCGATGCCGTTTACCTGAATATTATGCGGGCCCAGCTCATCGCAGTAGGCTTTGGTTAAGCCAGCCAGCGCATGCTTGGTGGCGGCATAGGCCGGCGACCAGCTGCCGCCGAGATAAGAAAACACCGAGCAGATATTAATAATCTTACCGCTTCGCCGCGGAACCATAATTTTCGCGGCTTCGTGGCTAAGCTCAAACGCTGCCGTCAGGTTAGTCTCGATCATCGGATCCCAGTCTGTGCGACCAAAGCGCAGCACCTTATTCAACTGGCAAATACCGGCATTATTCACCAAAACATCAACGGTACCGAAACGCTCGCAGCAGGCGGCGATAATACGCTGTGGCATACCGCCATCGGTGATATCCGCCAGCATGAATTCCATCTCAACGCCCTGCTGTTCGATAAGTTCTCGGGTTTGAGCGTGTTCTTCGCGCAGAGCAGGAATAAACAGATTCGCGCCGGCGGTCGCCAGGGCGACGGCAAAGGCCTGCCCCAGGCCGCTATTGCCGCCGGTAACGATAGCGGTTTTCCCCTTGAGCGAGAAGAAGTCCATAGAGAAGGCCGTGGGTGGATCAATTAGCTGCATGGTTAACTCGTTCCTTAAGTCAACGTATCAGCCGCCCGCCTCAGGCGGCTGAATTAACGCGCCAATGATAGCATTGCTGTCATTGGCGCGTATCTCAACACCATGCTGAAGTCGAGGGTTAAGATGAATTCATATATGAAGAAGAGAGCTGCCGGGCGGTGAGCACCCTACCCGGCAAAGAAAGCGGGGGTCAGGCGATGTTCAGATATTTATGCGTCTGCATGGATAACCGCCAGTTTCGGGCGATACAGGTCTCAATGCACAGCCGCGTGGCGTCTTCCTTTTGGCTAATCGGCTGTAATGCAATAATTCGCGGCTTTTCATCAGCCAGCGTTTCCAGCAGCTCATCAAGCGCTTCGATATCACGCACGCGGCCAACCGGATGCTTGATTTCATCGGCGCGCTGCAGCGCCTGCGACAGCACATCGTAGCCGCCGCGCATGTTCACTTTTGGCGAAACCGTGACCCAGGTATTGTGGCTGCAGCGGACTTCATGCGTGCCGCTGGTTTCAATCTGACAGCTGAAACCATTTTGCTCAAGCAACTCTGTCAACGGCGTGAGATCGTGAATACAGGGCTCGCCGCCGGTAATCACGACATGTCGGGCGGTCCATCCCTGACGGCCAATGATCGCCAGCAGATCGTCGCTGGTCGCCGGGCCCCATTTATCGCTCTCTTTGGTTTTAGCGAGGATACTAAATAGAGACACTTCCCGATCGGCCAGCTTATCCCAGGTATGTTTGGTATCGCACCAGGCGCAACCAACCGGGCATCCCTGCAAACGAATAAAAATGGCAGGCACGCCGGTAAAGTAACCCTCGCCTTGCAAGGTCTGGAACATCTCGTTAATCGGGTACTGCATAGTCATCTCTGTTCAGGTGGTAAAAAGGTATTATCGCAGATTCAGGCGCTCAGGTCTTGTCCTCAGCTGCGCTTACCAGAGCCCATTGTCAGCCGGGTGCAAGCCCTCTTTTTATATTAGTTAGCAAACTATGAAATAAGCACAAAATGTATTTACGATACATTGAGTATTATTTTAGCATGCATCGCGTCCAGTCATTAAGCCGCGCATTGATAACTTTCTTGCGACGTATCTTCTCGCGGATAAAGATGTAACAAAGAATGTTTTTCATGACCGTAACGGTCGTTATTTATTGCTGCTCAAACGAATAAAAAGAAACTATTAATCAAAGATGTACAAACCGATACATGAAACAATGAATCTTTTATCTACGCTCAGGGTCAAATTCAATTCACTTGATTTCCATAGCTTAAAATAAGCTTAAGAAACCGATTATTGCCGCCTGTTTTTATTTAATCTCCGTTTAATTTTCCGCGCCTAGAATCCAGTCGACCAACCATGAGAGACTGCATTCATGAATACATTATTAATTACAGGCGTTACCGGATTTCTGGGCGGAGCGGTATTAGAGAATATCCTTAATAATGAAAATGGGATTAATCTACTGCTCCTGGTGCGAGCCAATAACGATGAAGCGGCTCTGACCCGGGTGAAGGAAAACCTGCGTAAATTCAATATTGCAGAGGAGAAGCTGGCCGCATTAACCACCCGGCAGATCCTGCTCGGCGATTTGTCATCCCCGGAGGCATTTCTGGACGACCCCCGTCTGGAGCGGGTTACTCACGTTATCAACAGCGCTGCCGTTGCCTCATTTGGCAATAACCCGCTCATCTGGAAAGTAAATGTCGAAGGAACGTTCAAATTTGCTCAACGAATGTCCCGCGTGGTAGGACTACAGCGTTTTCTCCACGTCGGGACCGCGATGTCCTGCACCCCGGAGCCAGATTCACTGGTCGCAGAAAGCGCTGAATTCCGCGAGCACGCCGAGCATCTGGTGGAGTATACGCACTCCAAATCGACCATTGAGCGCCTGATGCAGGAGCAGTGTCCGACGTTGCCGTTAATCATCGCCCGCCCTTCTATCGTCGTTGGTCATACTCATCACGGCTGCCAGCCCTCCAGCAGCATTTTTTGGGTGTTCAGTATGGGGCTGATGCTGCAAAAATTCCTTTGTTCAATGGAAGACCGCGTTGACGTCATCCCGGTCGACTACTGTGCCGACGCGCTGCTAATGTTATTACAACGCCCGCTGGCGCGCGGTGAAGTGGTGCATATCTCCGCCGGTGAAGAGAATAGCGTCAAGTTTGCGGAAATCGATCGCGCGATGGCCTCGGCGCTGGAGCAAGCCCCGGTAGGCGACCGATACGCGCAGGTCAGCTATGAGACACTGGTAAAAATGCGCCGCGAGTTGAAGGATATTTTTGGCCCGTGCAACGAGCGCTTAATGCTTAAAGCGATGCGCCTGTATGGCGCCTTTGCGACGCTTAACGTCCGCTTCAGCAATGATAAACTGCTCAGCATGGGCATGCCCAAACCGCCGCGTTTCACCGATTATATCGACCGCTGCGTACAAACCACCCGCGGGCTTTCTATCCCGCAGCAAATGGCCGTCGATTTTAAGTAAACACGATGCGCAGGTAAAAAAAATGCCAGTCCGCAGACTGGCATTTTTATTTCACAAAAAGTCAGGATTACGCCTGGCCTTTGATCTCTTTACGACCGTTGTACGGCGCTTTTTCACCCAGAGCTTCTTCGATACGAATCAGCTGGTTGTATTTAGCAACGCGGTCAGAACGGCTCATAGAACCAGTTTTGATCTGGCCTGCAGCGGTACCAACAGCCAGGTCAGCGATGGTAGCGTCTTCAGTTTCGCCAGAACGGTGAGAGATGACAGCGGTGTAGCCAGCGTCTTTCGCCATCTTGATTGCAGCCAGAGTTTCGGTCAGAGAACCGATCTGGTTGAATTTGATCAGGATGGAGTTAGCGATGCCTTTTTCGATGCCTTCTTTCAGGATCTTGGTGTTGGTTACGAACAGATCGTCACCAACCAGCTGGATTTTGTCGCCCAGTACTTTGGTCTGGTATGCGAAACCGTCCCAGTCAGACTCGTCCAGACCATCTTCGATGGACACGATCGGGTACTGTTTGGTCAGTTCTTCCAGGAAGTGGGTGAATTCTTCAGAGGTGAAAGCTTTGTTGCCTTCGCCAGCCAGAACGTATTTACCGTCTTTGTAGAATTCAGAAGCTGCGCAGTCCATCGCCAGAGTGATGTCTTTGCCCAGTTCGTAGCCTGCTGCTTTAACCGCTTCAGCGATAACAGCCAGCGCTTCAGCGTTGGAACCCAGGTTCGGCGCGTAGCCGCCTTCGTCACCAACTGCAGTGTTCATGCCTTTGGACTTCAGAACTTTCGCCAGGTGATGGAACACTTCAGAACCCATACGTACGGCTTCTTTCAGAGTCGGCGCGCCAACCGGCTGAATCATGAATTCCTGGATGTCGACGTTGTTGTCAGCGTGCTCACCGCCGTTGATGATGTTCATCATCGGAACCGGCATAGAGTATTTGCCCGGAGTGCCGTTCAGTTCAGCAATGTGTTCGAACAGCGGCTGGCCTTTAGAAGCAGCAGCTGCTTTGGCGTTCGCCAGGGATACCGCCAGGATTGCGTTCGCACCGAAGTTGGATTTGTTTTCAGTACCGTCCAGGTCGATCATGATCTTATCGATGCCAGCTTGATCTTTAGCATCTTTACCCAGGACTGCCTGAGCGATCGGGCCGTTTACCGCAGCAACAGCTTTGGTTACGCCTTTACCCAGGAAACGGGATTTGTCGCCATCGCGCAGTTCCAGCGCTTCGCGGGAACCAGTAGAAGCACCTGACGGAGCAGCTGCCATACCGACGAAACCACCTTCCAGGTGTACTTCGGCTTCAACAGTCGGGTTACCACGGGAGTCGATGATTTCACGACCGATGACTTTAACGATTTTGGACATTAGGTTTTCCTCAGTACAAGTTAAACTAAAACTCCAGACAAACAATGCACCCAATTGGGTGCATTGCCGTTCTAACTCTTTTACTTCGCCTGACGCTTCTGGTACTCGCTCGCGGCTTTCACAAAGCCTGCAAACAGCGGGTGGCCGTCACGCGGCGTCGAAGTAAACTCCGGGTGGAACTGGCAGGCCACAAACCACGGATGGTTCGGCACTTCGATGATCTCGACCAACTGATCATCCCCGGAACGGCCCGCAACGCGCAGGCCGGCAGCTTCAATCGGTTTCAACAACATGTTGTTGACTTCGTAGCGGTGACGATGGCGCTCGGTGATTGTCGGCTCACCGTACAGCTGGCGAACCAGAGAATCATCACCCAGCTGGCACTGCTGCGCACCAAGGCGCATGGTGCCACCGAGGTCGCTCTTCTCGGAACGCACCTCAACGTTGCCTTCTTCGTCACGCCATTCGGTAATCAGCGCCACCACCGGGTACTTACAGTCTGGCACAAATTCCGTAGAGTTGGCGTTTTCCATGCCCGCTACGTTGCGCGCGAACTCAATCAGCGCAACCTGCATACCCAGGCAGATGCCCAGATATGGAATATTGTTCTCACGCGCATAGCGCGCGGTGGCGATCTTGCCTTCAACGCCGCGGTAGCCGAAGCCGCCCGGGATGAGGATCGCGTCCAAATCTTTGAGGATTTCGACGCCGCGCGTTTCAACATCCTGCGAATCAATAAGCTTGATGTTGACGGTCACGCGGTTTTTCAGACCACCGTGTTTCAGCGCTTCAATCACCGATTTGTAGGCATCCGGCAGTTCAATGTACTTACCGACCATACCAATGGTGACTTCGCCTGCCGGATTAGCTTCTTCATAGATTACCTGTTCCCATTCGGCCAGGTTTGCTTCCGGACAAGTTAAGCTGAATCGTTTACAAATATAATCGTCCAGACCCTGAGATTTCAACAGGCCTGGAATTTTATAAATGGAATCGACGTCTTTCAGAGAAATCACAGCCTTTTCCGGGACGTTACAGAACAATGCAATTTTTGCACGTTCGTTGGCCGGAACCGCGCGATCGGAGCGGCAAATCAGGATATCAGGCTGAATACCGATGGAGAGCAGCTCTTTTACAGAGTGCTGAGTCGGTTTAGTTTTGACTTCACCCGCTGCCGCCATGTATGGCACCAGGGTCAAGTGCATGAACAGGGTATGCTCACGGCCGATTTCTACTGCCATCTGGCGAATAGCTTCGAGGAACGGCAGGGATTCGATATCGCCTACGGTACCGCCGATTTCAACCAGCACCACGTCATGGCCTTCGCCGCCAGCCAGTACGCGCTCTTTGATGGCGTTGGTGATGTGCGGGATAACCTGTACGGTTGCGCCGAGATAGTCGCCACGGCGCTCTTTACGCAGAACGTCGGAGTAGATACGACCGGTAGTGAAGTTGTTGCGGCGAGTCATCTTGGTACGGATGAAACGCTCGTAGTGACCCAGGTCCAGATCGGTTTCAGCGCCGTCTTCAGTAACGAACACTTCCCCGTGCTGGATTGGGCTCATGGTGCCCGGATCGACGTTGATGTACGGATCCAGTTTCATGATAGTTACGTTGAGCCCACGGGCTTCAAGAATGGCTGCCAGGGAAGCTGCGGCAATGCCTTTACCCAGAGAGGATACGACCCCGCCGGTCACAAAAATATAGTTCGTTGTCATGCTGAACCTGAGAAGTTAGGGTAAAACGATGGAATAACCAGGACGGGAAAGTAGTATACCCGAACATGCGTGACGCCACAAACTTTCATTCTCCCCTCCTCTTCTTTCTACCAGCCGCACCTGCGTTGCGACTCGAACAACTCGAAGAGGCAGGCTACATGGTGTTTCAACAACATAACGGAATGAGAAAATAGCCGCTTTTGGCGAAATGTTTTTGACGTAAATCAAGCGCTTGTTATTTATAAAATCACACAAATAGCGCTTGATCACGAAAACTCGTTAGAGATCAGTTTCCTGGCGTTTTACTTCCTGCCACACTTCTTCCATGGTTTCGAGGTCAACGCCGGTCATTTCCAGGCCTCTGGCGGCGACAATACGCTCAACTTCGCGGAAGCGGCGCTCAAATTTGAGGTTCGCTTTCTGCAATGCGACCTCGGCTTTTACCCCTAAATGGCGGGATAAATTCACCGTGGCGAACAGCAGGTCGCCCACTTCTTCCTCGAGTTTAGCTTCATCAACCACCGCCTGCTGCGCTTCATGCATGACTTCATCTATCTCTTCATGCACTTTATCGAGCACCGGGCCAAGCGAGGTCCAGTCGAAGCCCACCGCCGAGCAGCGACGCTGAATTTTATGCGCGCGCATCAGCGCCGGCAGGCTATGCGGAATATCATCCAGCGCCGAGTGTTGCGCCTTTTCCGCTCGCTCCGCGCTCTTGATCTGCTCCCAGCGCGCCAGCACTTCCGCACTGTTCCCGGCTGAAGCATCGCCAAAAATATGCGGATGACGCCGTTCCAGTTTGTCGCTGATGGCGGCGCAGATATCGTTGAAATCAAAACGCCCTTCTTCCTGCGCCATCTGCGCATAGAACACCACCTGGAATAACAGATCGCCAAGCTCGCCGCGCAGATCGTCAAAATCTTCGCGCGCAATGGCGTCCAGCACTTCATAGGTCTCTTCAAGGGTGTAAGGGGCAATAGTGGCAAAGGTCTGTTCTTTATCCCACGGGCAGCCGTTTTCCGGGTCGCGCAGGCGGCGCATGATGCCGAGCAAGCGGTCAATTTGAGTCATGTGACAATCCTGGAAATTTAAAAAAAGGTAGGCCGGATAAAGCATTGATACCTTATCCGACGTTACGAAATTGCCGGATGGAGGCTTCGCCTTATCCGGCCTACGGACGAATTAACCGCCGTGCAGACGACGCGCGTCGATGACATCCGGCACCTGGTTCAGCTTGCCGAGCACCCGGCCCAACACCTGCAGGTTGTAGATTTCAATGGTCATATCGATGGTCGCCAGCTGCTGTTTGGTATCGCTGCGGCTGGCCACGCCCAGCACGTTCACCTTCTCGTTGGCAAGAATAGTGGTAATGTCGCGCAGCAGGCCGCTGCGGTCGTTGGCGACCACGCGCACCACCAGCGAATATCCCGCCGAATAGCTCTCGCCCCATACCGCATCAACGATACGTTCCGGCGCGTGAGACTGCAGCTCAGCCAGCTGATCGCAGTCGGCGCGGTGCACCGAGATCCCGCGCCCCTGGGTGATGAAGCCGACGATTTCATCACCGGGAATCGGCTGGCAGCAGCGGGCGATGTGATGCATCAGATTGCCAACGCCCTCAACCACCACCCGGCCATTGTCTTTGCTGCGGTTCTGCGGGGTATAGGTTTTCTGCTGCAGCTGCTTCAGCGCGGCCGCATCCTGCTCAGCGGCGCTCGGTTTGTTGAACTGCGCCTGCAGGAAGTTGACCATCTGATTAAGGCGAATGTCGCCGCCGCCGATAGCCGCCAGCAGTTCATCCAGTTCATTAAAGTTGTAGCGCGGCAGCAGATGTTTCTCGGCATCCTTCAGGCTGATGCCCAGATGCTCGAGCTCATCGTCAAGGATCTGCCGCCCGGCGAGAATGTTCTTGTCGCGATCCTGTTTACGGAACCAGGCGTGAATTTTTGAGCGCCCGCGGCTGGTGGTTACATAGCCGAGGTTCGGGTTCAGCCAGTCGCGGCTTGGGTTCGGTTGCTTCTGGGTGATTATCTCAATCTGATCGCCCATCTGCAGCTGATAGGTGAACGGCACAATGCGTCCGCCGATTTTGGCGCCGATGCAGCGGTGCCCGACATCGCTATGGATATGGTAGGCAAAGTCGAGCGGAGTTGAGCCCGCCGGCAGGTCAACCACGTCACCCTTCGGCGTAAACACGTAGACCCGGTCGTCAAAGACCTGGCTGCGCACTTCGTCGAGCATTTCGCCGGAGTCGGCCATCTCTTCCTGCCAGGCGATCAGCTTACGCAGCCAGGCGATACGGTCTTCATGGCCGCGACCGCCGCTCGCCCCGGCGCTGGCGCCCTCTTTATACTTCCAGTGCGCCGCCACGCCGAGCTCGGCGTCTTCATGCATCTGTTTGGTGCGAATTTGGATCTCGACCGTTTTCCCTCCTGGCCCGAGCACCACGGTATGAATAGACTGGTAGCCGTTCGGCTTCGGGTTGGCGACGTAATCATCAAATTCGTCAGGCAGATGACGATAGTGAGTATGCACGATCCCCAGCGCCGCGTAGCAATCCTGTAAACGTTCGGCGACGATACGAACCGCGCGCACGTCAAACAGCTCATCAAAAGCGAGATGCTTCTTCTGCATTTTGCGCCAGATGCTATAGATATGCTTCGGACGCCCGTACACCTCAGCTTTTACGCCTTCGGTTTTCATTTCTGAACGCAGATGGCCGACAAACTCATCGATGTAATGTTCGCGGTCGATACGGCGTTCGTGCAGCAACTTAGCAATGCGCTTGTATTCGGCTGGATGCAGATAACGGAAGCAATAGTCTTCCAGCTCCCACTTCAGTTGACCTATTCCTAAGCGGTTCGCCAGCGGCGCATAGATATTGGTACACTCTTTTGCGGCCAGTACGCGCTCATCTTCGGGTTCATCTTTTACCTCGCGCAGGTGAGCGATACGTTCCGCAAGCTTGATGACCACGCAGCGGAAATCATCGACCATCGCCAGCAGCATGCGGCGAATATTGTCGACCTGTTCTGAGGAGACGGTATCGGTGTGGGTGGCTTTGAGCTGGCGAATCGCCGCCATATCACGCACGCCGTGAATCAGGGTAACGACGGATTTGCCGACGCTCTCTTGCAGGACCTCTTCGCTGACAACATTGCCGTCCGCCAGCGGAAACAGTAAAGCGGCCCGCAAGGTATCGATATCCATATTGAGCATGGAGAGAATTTCTACCATCTCCACGCCACGCCATAACAGGAGATCTGCCTGCGGGTGTCCCTGCGTTGTTACGCGACAATAATCCCAGGTCTCGGCTAAGCGCTCACACGACTGCTGGCTGGAAATCCCCAGACTCGCGATCCATTTCTTCGGGTCAAACTCACCAGCTTTATTAAGATGTGCACTTCTTACCGCAACCATTGTCCTCTCCTTAAGGGACTCAGCCTACCGAAGTCAGCAAGCCATATTTTAAACCCGTCATCCTTCAGTCCACACCGCCATCAGGCATCTTCACTGTCGCCTCGATGCGGGCTGAACAATTTTATGTAAGCTCGCGTTCAAACAATACTATCGATTCCAGGTGCCCGGTGTGCGGGAACATGTCCAGCATCGCCAGACGTTGAATACGATATCCTGCCTGAAGCAACGCCTCACTATCGCGCGCCAGCGTCGCCGGGTTACATGAAACATAGACCACCCGCCGCGGAGCCAGCTTGATAATATGCGCCATCACGCCCGGCGCGCCGGCTCTTGCCGGGTCGAGCAGAATTTTATCAAAGCCATGCTTCGCCCAGGCCTGCCGGGTGACATCCTCTTCCAGGTTTTCATGAAAGAAAGTCACGTTCTGCAACCCATTGAGGGCGGCATTTTCTCGTCCCTTCGCCACCAGCGCGGGCACGCCTTCGACGCCCACCACGCTCGCCGCCGCTTTGGCCAACGGCAGGGTGAAATTGCCCATACCGCAAAACAGATCCAGAACGCGGTCCTGCGGCTGAATATCTAACCAGGCCAGCGCCGTACGCACCATCTTCTGGTTTACGCCATCGTTGACCTGGATAAAATCGCGCGGACTGAACACTAAGCGTAGTCCGTCTGACGTGTACCAGGGTTCATCGCCGCGAATATGTTCAAGTATCTCGCTTTGCGGCGCGAGGTACAGGGATAGACCGTGAGTTTGCGAAAAACGTTCCAGTTTTTCTTTATCCGCCGCCGTTAGCGCGGCGGTATGGCGTAAAACCATCAGCGGTCCATTGTCCGCCTGCACCAGTTCAACGTGGCCAAGTTGACGTTGTGATTGCAGGCTGGTTAAACACTCGCGCACCGCGGGTAACAACGCCTCAAGTTGGGGCACCAAAACAGGGCACTGCACCACATCGATGATTTCGCTGGAATTGGCCTTGCGAAAACCCATCTGCAGTTGTTGGGTCTTTGGCTGATAATTCAAGCTCAAACGCGCCCGACGACGGTAGCCCCAGGGTTCAGCGGCTATAATGTCGTCAACGTCACGTTTCATCAGGCGGGAGAGCGCGGCGCGCTTGCTTTGCTGCTGTAGTTCAATGCTCGCATGTTGCTGCTGACATCCGCCGCAGACGCCGAAATGCGGACAGCGCGGCGCGACGCGCTGTGGACTGTCGTTCAGGCGGCGTTTAACCTGAGCGCGGGCATACTGTTTTTTATCCTCTACCAGCACGACTTCCGCCTGCTCTTGCGGCAACAGGCCGGGGACAAACAGCGCCTTACCCTGATGACGGGCTACGCCCTGGCCAAAGGGATCAAGGTCATTTACCGTCACGGTTATGATCTGGCGCGTCGTCACACGCCGTTTTGCAGAGTAGAATTGCGCCATCGTAGAGGATTATCTCAAAAATATACTGACTCTATACATGAAATCATTCGGGCTACCAATGCAGAAGCCGTCTGAAGGTTGATATGTATATTCTCCCATAATGGAACCGCATGACCAACTACAGCCTACGTGCTCGCATGATGATTCTTATTCTGGCGCCGACCGTTTTGATTGGTTTGCTGCTCAGTATTTTCTTCGTCGCCCACCGCTATAACGACCTGCAGCGGCAGCTGGAAGATGCCGGCGCCAGTATTATTGAACCGCTGGCGGTATCCAGCGAATACGGTATGAATTTGCAAAATCGCGAGGCGATCGGCCAACTTATCAGCGTGCTTCACCGCCGCCATTCCGATATTGTGCGGGCCATTTCCATTTATGATGCTAAAAACCGGCTGTTCGTTACCTCTAACTTCCAGCTCGATCCGCGAGAAATACAGCTCCCGCGCGGCGCGCCCTTCCCTCGCCGCCTGAGCGTCACCCGCCACGGCGACATCATGGTGCTGCGCACGCCTATTGTGTCAGAAAGCTATCTGCCCGATGAGTCGCCGGAAAGCGATGCTAAAATGCCGGGCAACATGCTTGGCTATGTGGCGCTGGAGCTCGACCTTAAATCTGTGCGCCTGCAGCAGTACAAAGAGATATTTATCTCAAGCGTCATGATGCTGTTTTGTATCGGCATTGCGCTGATTTTCGGCTGGCGCCTGATGCGCGACGTGACCGGGCCGATTCGTAATATGGTCAACACCGTTGACCGCATCCGCCGCGGCCAGTTGGATAGCCGCGTTGAAGGTTTTATGCTCGGCGAGTTGGATATGTTGAAAAACGGCATTAACTCAATGGCGATGTCGCTTGCGGCATACCACGAGGAGATGCAACACAATGTCGATCAGGCGACCTCGGATCTGCGCGAAACGCTGGAGCAGATGGAGATTCAGAACGTCGAGCTGGATCTGGCGAAAAAGCGCGCCCAGGAGGCCGCGCGCATCAAGTCAGAGTTCCTTGCCAATATGTCGCACGAGCTACGAACCCCGCTTAACGGCGTCATTGGCTTTACCCGCCTGACGCTGAAAACCGATCTCAACGCTACCCAGCGCGACCACCTGACCACCATCGAACGTTCGGCGAATAATCTGCTGGCCATCATCAATGACGTGCTGGATTTCTCCAAGCTCGAAGCGGGCAAGCTGATTCTGGAAAGCATTCCTTTCCTGCTGCGCAATACCCTGGATGAAGTGGTGACCTTGCTGGCACATTCGGCGCACGATAAAGGCCTTGAGCTCACCCTCAACATCAAAAATGATGTCCCGGATAATGTGATTGGCGATCCGCTGCGCCTGCAGCAGGTGATCACCAATCTGGTGGGTAATGCGATTAAATTCACCGAGCACGGCAATATTGATGTGCTGGTTGAACAGCGGGCGATAAGCAATTCCAGAGTACAAATTGAAGTACAGATCCATGATACCGGTATCGGCATTCCGGAACGCGATCAGTCGCGGTTGTTCCAGGCCTTCCGCCAGGCCGATGCCAGTATCTCGCGCCGCCACGGCGGCACCGGCCTGGGGCTGGTTATCACCCAGCGTCTGGTCAAAGAGATGGGCGGCGATATCTCATTCCATAGTCAGCCGAACCGCGGTTCCACCTTCTGGTTCCATATCAGTCTTGACCTGAATCCGAACGCCATTACTGACGGTTTCGATACCCATTGCCTGGCGGGCAAGAAGCTGGCCTACATTGAAGCCAATGCTACCGCCGCGCAAAGCACGATGGAACTGCTGGCGACCACGCCGCTGGAAGTGGTCTACAGCCCGACGCTATCAGCGCTGCCGGATGCGCACTACGATATTTTACTGGCCGGTATTCCGGTGTCGATGCGCGATCTCAGCAACCAGCGGGATAAGCTGGTCCGCGCCTGCTCGCTATCCGAAACCCTGGTGCTGGGGCTACCTTGCCACGCGCAGGTTAGCGCCGAAGAGCTGAAAAGAAACGGTGTTACCGCCTGCCTGCTTAAACCATTGACCTCCACGCGGCTTTTCCCGGTGCTGATGGCCTCTTGCCGCGCGCAGCCGCCGGTGCCACAGCCCTATATCGATAGCGATAAACTGGCGATGACGGTAATGGCGGTAGATGATAACCCGGCCAACCTTAAGCTTATTGGCGCGCTGCTGGACGATCTGGTGCAGCATGTCATTCTGTGCGATAGCGGCCAGGATGCCGTAGAGCAGGCCAAACAGTCGCAGTTGGATCTCATTCTGATGGATATTCAAATGCCGGATATGGACGGTATTCGCGCCTGCGAATTGATCCGCCAGCTCCCGCATCAGCAGCAAACTCCAGTGATCGCGGTGACCGCTCATGCCCTTGAGGGGCAACGCG
The DNA here is from genome assembly GCF_050600785.1 of Klebsiella sp. 141198. Lineage (NCBI taxonomy): Bacteria > Pseudomonadati > Pseudomonadota > Gammaproteobacteria > Enterobacterales > Enterobacteriaceae > Klebsiella > Klebsiella sp. 141198. The sequence goes on along the minus strand of NZ_JAQIRM010000003.1, from coordinate 571,274 downwards.
AGAAACTGCTGGCCGCCGGGATGAACGATTATCTGGCGAAGCCGATTGAAGAAGATAAGCTCAGCACCCTGCTGTTGCGCTATCAGCCCGGCATGCACGTCGCCGCCCCGCAAATCGCTGAACCGGTGGAGCCGGTTATCGATCATAACGTCACGCTCAACTGGCAGCTGGCGCTGCGTCAGGCGGCCATGAAACCAGACCTCGCTCGGGAGATGCTGCAGATGCTGCTCGCCTTTATGCCGGAGGTGCGCAATAAAGTTGAAGAACAGCTGGTTGGCGAGACGCCGGAAGGCCTGCTGGATTTAATCCATAAGCTGCACGGTAGCTGCAGCTACAGCGGCGTACCGCGGCTGAAAAAACTGTGCCATACCCTTGAAAGCCAGTTGCGCGCCGGTACCGCGCCGGAAGAGCTGGAGCCGGAACTGCTGGAACTGTTAGACGAGATGGATAACGTCGCCCGCGAAGCGTGCAAGATGGGAGTGTGATTCGGTGTTCCGGATCACGGCGCCACGGTCCGGTACTTGGTTGGTAGCCCCGGTAAGCGTAAGCGCCGCCGGGGAGGGTTCCCGGATCGCTGCGCTACGCGCCTTATCCGGGCTACAAATACCACTGCGCCGGCCGGGTTACCGCCTACCGCCCATCTGCAATACCGCGGCCACGTTACGTGCCGTCATCCGCACGTTGGCGGCGGCGTTCGCCAGCGCCTCTTCCAGGGTACAGACGGTATACAACACGCTAAAGACCGCATCCAAACCATGCTGATGCACGACGCCAACATCGGCGGTCAGGCTGCCGGCAATCCCAATCACCGGCACGTTGAAGCGTTTCGCGACCTTCGCCACCCCCACCGGTACCTTGCCGTGAATGGTCTGGCTATCGATACGCCCTTCACCGGTAATCACCAAATCGGCATCAGCCACTAGCTCTGCCAACCCCAGCGCGTCGGTCACAATCTCAATTCCCGGGCGCAGGTTGGCGCCGCAAAACGCATACAACGCCGCCCCCATACCTCCCGCTGCGCCGCCCCCTTCCAGGCTCAGCACGTCGATATCCAAATCGCGGGCGATAGTCTGCGCAAAGTGTTGCAGGCCGTGGTCAAGACGCTCAATCATCGCCGCCGTCGCCCCTTTTTGCGGGCCAAACACCGCGCTTGCCCCCTGCGGGCCGGTTAACGGGTTGGTGACGTCGCAGGCGACATCAATCCGGCAATCCGCCAATCTCGGATCCAACTCGCTAAGATCGATCCGCGCCAGCGTCTCCAGAGCGCCGCCGCCAGGCGCAATTTGCTGTTGCCCAGCGGTCAACAATTTCGCCCCCAGCGCCTGTGCCATACCGGCGCCGCCGTCATTGGTCGCGCTACCGCCGATACCAATAATAATCTGCGAAACCCCTGCATCCAACGCGTGACGAATCAGCTCGCCGGTTCCCCAGGAGGTGGTCAGTAGCGGATTACGTCGCGTGGGTGGCACGCTTTCCAGTCCGCTGGCCGCCGCCATTTCGATATAGGCGCAGCGCATATCGCCGGACAGGCCATAAAAGGCTTCGACCGGTTCGCCAAGCGGCCCGGTAACGCTGACCTGTACGATATGCCCTTGCGTCGCGGCAACCATCGCCTCAACGGTACCCTCGCCGCCGTCGGCAACCGGGACTTTAACGTACTCCGCATGGGGATAAATCTCGCGAAACCCCGTTTCTATCGCGGTAGCGACATCCAGCGCACTCAGGCTCTCTTTGTAAGAATCCGGCGCGATCACTATCTTCATAAGTGTCCTTAATATGAATAACCCCGGCGACCGGCAGTTGCCGACCCCAACAGGGTCGGCGTTATCTTAGCGAACCATGCAAGGACGTTTGTTATCAAAGGTCCAGTTCGGGATTAAATATTGCATCGCCATGGCGTCATCACGAGCGCCCAGGCCATGTTTCTTATATAGCTCATTAGCCTGCATCACGCGGTCCATATCCAGCTCAACCCCCAAACCTGGCGCCGTCGGCACTTGCACCATACCGCCTTTGATTTCAAACGGTTGTTTGGTCAGACGCTGGTTGCCCTCCTGCCAGATCCAGTGGGTATCGATAGCGGTAATTTTACCCGGCGCCGCCGCAGCCACATGGGTAAACATCGCCAACGACACGTCAAAGTGGTTATTGGAGTGCGAACCCCAGGTCAGGCCAAATTCATGACACATTTGCGCCACGCGCACCGAGCCCTGCATGGTCCAGAAGTGCGGATCCGCCAGCGGAATATCCACCGATTGTAACGACAGCGTATGGCCCATCTGCCGCCAGTCGGTGGCGATCATGTTGGTCGCGGTCGGCAGCCCGGTCGCCCGACGGAATTCGGCCATCACTTCGCGGCCGGAGAAGCCTTGTTCAGCGCCGCAAGGATCTTCCGCATAGGCCAGCACGCCTTTCAGCTGTTTACCTATCTGGATGGCTTCATCAAGCAACCAGGCGCCGTTCGGGTCGAGGGTCACGCGCGCATCAGGGAAACGCTTCGCCAGCGCGCTAATCGCTTCGGCTTCTTCAAAACCGGCCAACACCCCGCCCTTCAGTTTAAAATCATTGAAGCCATATTTTTCGTAAGCGGCTTCCGCCAGACGAACCACCGCCTCCGGCGTCATCGCCTCTTCATGACGAATACGGTACCAGTCGCACTGTTCATCCGGCTGGCTTTGATAATCCAGCGGTGTCGCGTGGCGGTTACCGACAAAGAACAGGTAGCCCAGCATTTCGACTTCGCTCCGCTGCTGGCCGTCGCCAAGCAGAGAAGCAACGTTCACGCCCAGATGCTGGCCCAGCAGATCCAGCAGCGCCGCTTCAATCCCGGTCACCACGTGAATGGTGGTGCGCAGATCGAAAGTTTGCAGGCCGCGGCCGCCGGCATCACGGTCGGCAAACTGGTTACGCACGGCGTTCAGCACATTTTTGTACTCGCCCAGCGTCTTACCTACCACCAGCGGCGCGGCATCTTCCAGGGTCTGGCGGATCTTTTCGCCGCCGGGGATTTCGCCAACGCCGGTATGCCCGGAGTTATCTTTGATGATAACGATATTACGGGTGAAGTACGGCGCGTGCGCGCCGCTGAGGTTCATCAGCATGCTGTCATGCCCGGCAACCGGGATTACCTGCATGGCAGTCACAATTGGCGTTGAAGATGATGTAGTCATAGCGTAATCCTTTTTAATTAATGACGGCCGAAAACGGGGCGTTTACGGTCGAATGTCCAACCGGGAATCAGGTACTGCATCGGGCCTGCATCGTTACGCGCGCCGCCTGGCAGCGCCTTATAGGCCTCATGAGCTTTATGCACCTGTTCCCAGTCCAGCTCCACGCCGAGTCCCGGCGCGTCTGGCACGGCGATTTTGCCGTTGATAATCTGCAGCGGATTTTGCGTCAGACGCGAATCGCCCTCCTGCCAAATCCAATGGGTATCGATAGCGGTCGGATTGCCCGGCGCCGCGGCGCCGACGTGGGTAAACATCGCCAGCGAGATATCAAAGTGGTTGTTCGAATGACAGCCCCAGGTCAGCCCCCAGTCATCGCACAGCTGCGCCACCCGCACCGCGCCCGAGAGCGTCCAGAAGTGCGGGTCCGCCAGCGGAATATCGACGGCGTTGAGCATGACCGCATGCCCCATCTCGCGCCAGTTGGTGGCTATCATGTTGGTCGCCACCGGCAGCCCGGTGGCGCGACGGAATTCGGCCATCACTTCCCGTCCGGAAAAGCCCTGTTCCGCTCCGCACGGATCTTCGGCATAGGTCAGGACATCCTGCAGACCTTTACACAGCGTAATCGCTTCATCCAGCAGCCAGGCGCCGTTCGGATCGACGGTAATGCGGGCGTCAGGGAAGCGTTTTTTCAGCGCGCGGGCGGTATCAATCTCCTGCTCGCCAGGTAACACGCCGCCTTTTAGCTTAAAGTCTTTAAAACCGTAGCGATCCTGCGCCGCCTCCGCCAGTCGCACCACCGCGTCGCTATTCAGCGCCTGCTGGTGACGAAGACGGTACCATTCGTGGTCGCCCGGCGTCCGCGCAAGATAGCCCAGATCGGTTTTTTCGCGGTCACCGATATAGAACAGGTAGCCCAGCACGGTCACCGCATCACGCTGTTTGCCCGGCCCCAATAGTTCGCAGACCGGGACATTCAACACCTTGCCAAGCAGGTCGAGCAGCGCGGCTTCCAGCGCCGCCACCGCATTGACTTTCAATTCGAAGGTCCATGCCCCTTTGCCGAAGGTGTCGAAATCCGCCGCCTGATTGCCTTTATGTACCTGCTGTACGACGCGGTTGAGGCGAGCGACCTCCTGTCCAACCACCTGGGGAATGGCATCGACCAACGTCTGGTAGATGACTTCGCCGCCGGGCGCTTCGCCGACGCCGGTATGCCCGGCGTTATCGGTTAACACCACTATGTTGCGGGTAAACCAGGCGTTATGCGCGCCGCCGATGTTCATCAGCATGCTGTCGTGCCCGGCGACAGGAATCACCTTCATTTCGGTAACGATTGGGCTGGATTGGGTATTCATGATTAACGCCCCGCAACCGGTTTAAGTTCGATACGTTTGATATCGCCAACCAGCACCAGGTAGCTGAGTACCGCCACCAGAGCGTGGATACCGACGTAAATCAGCGCGCCGTTGAAAGAGCCGGTGGTGCCGACGATATAGCCGATAGCGATAGGGGTGACGATGCCGGAAATATTGCCGAACATGTTGAACAGACCGCCTGAGAGGCCGCTAATCTCTTTCGGCGCGGTGTCCGCCATTACCGCCCAACCCAGCGCGCCAATGCCTTTACCGAAGAAGGCCATCGCCATAAAGCCGATGATCATCCATTCCACGTTGACGTAGTTACACATCAGCATGGTCATGGACAACAGCATACCCAGTACGATCGGCGTTTTACGCGCGATATTCAGCGAGCCGGTACGGCGCATCAACCAGTCGGAAATAATCCCGCCCAACACGCCGCCGACAAAGCCGCACACCGCCGGGATTGAGGCGACAAAGCCCGCTTTGAGGATCGACATGCCGCGCGCCTGCACCAGATAAACCGGGAACCAGGTGATAAAGAAGTAGGTTAACGCGTTGATGCAGTACTGGCCGATATAGATCCCGACCATCATTCGCGAGCCGATCAGTTGCTTGATTTGGCCCATTTTGACGTTAAAGGGCACCTTCTGCGCACTGCTCTTTTGATCCATATTGATCAACGCGCCGCCTTCGGCGATGTAGTCCAGCTCTTTCTGGTTAACGCCTGGGTGGTTATTGGGATCGTGGATCACTTTCAGCCACACGAAGCTAATGACAATACCCAATCCGCCCATAAAGAAGAAGACGTGCGACCAACCCACTTCATGGGTCAACCAACCCATAATCGGCGCGAAAATAACGGTGGCAAAATACTGCGCGGAGTTAAAAATCGATACCGCCGTCCCTCTCTCCTGCGCCGGGAACCAGGCGGCCACAATTCGGCTATTGCCAGGGAACGAGGGCGATTCGGCAAGGCCGACGAGGAAGCGCAGGGTAAACAGCGCGATGATAATGCCAAAACCGCTAAAGATATCGACGAAGCCCTGCAGCAGGGTAAATACGGACCAGATAAAGATGGACCAGAAATAGACGCGTTTAGAACCAAAGCGGTCAAGCAGCCAGCCGCCTGGGATCTGTCCGATCACATAGGCCCATGAAAACGCGGAGAAAACATAACCCATGCCAACAGGATCGAGGCCGATATCCCTGGCCATTTCAGAACCGGCAATCGACAACGTCGCGCGGTCGCCATAGTTAAAGGATGTGACGATAAACAGCATCACCACTATCCAATAGCGAGCATTGGTGCGCTTTTCAGCGGCGCTCGCAGCCTGACTTAATGAACTCATTGTTGTACTCCTGAATCATAGCGTTTAGCTACGTTCATTCTGAACAGCACAACCTGTAGGGTAATCAGAATGACGTGTTAGTGTTTTTTTCGTTATATCTGGCGTACTGCTTTTGTCACTGGCAGGAAAAGTATAAAAAGAGGCGTCGGCGGGCTCACCGTGCATATACACAGCTTTAGCGGGTGATACTGCGTTAGTTTGTGGCGTATGCCTAAGGTTGTGGGGAGTAGTTCACGGAAATGGAAAACCGTCGCCCGCTGATGGGTCGATGAACGACATTACCTTCAGAGTGTGAATCGGCTCTCTTGACGCCGGGGAAACGCAAAGAAAAAAGCCATAACGATGAAGTGGTTATCAGGCAGATGCCCGAAGCCGGGCGCGATGGAGAACGTTAAGATAACCCTGACCGTTTATCCGGCCACTGGCGGCTTAAGCGCGCCCTCTACGTAGGGAGAGGGCGTACTTAACATGATTACTCGAGCAGTTTAGCCCACGCTTCTACCCAAGAGTTGGAAACGCTTTCTGGTTCCGGGTCTTCGCTGGCGTCGATGGTGAGCATCTCGCCAATTCGACGCGCGCCCTGCTCCTGCAGCAGCGCATCAAAGGTTTTACCGCCGCCGCAGAAGTTAGCGTAGGTGCTATCGCCAAGCGCGATAATGCCGTAGCGCAGATGCGGCTGATACATATCTTTAATGCCTTCATACAGCGGAACGATGCTGTCCGGCAGATCGCCCTGCCCGGTGGTCGAGGTCACGACCAGCACGTATTTGCCGGTATAGGATTCCCAGTCTTTCACTTCCGGGTCCTCAAATACCGTCGCTTTATGCCCCAGCCCGCTCAGAATGGCTTCCGCCTCCTCGGCGACCAACAGCGAGTTTCCATACATCGTGCCGACAAAAATTCCGACTTCTGCCATAGTGATTATCTCCCTGGATTATCCGCGATACTCTCATCCTGACCGCTGTCGTCGGCAAACTCAACCCTTTCATTTAACGGGAGAAGCCCGCGCCAGCCAAACTGCGACAGCGCGCGCATCCAGACATCATCCAGACCCGCGCGAATCGTCAGCGGCTCGCCGGTAAACGGATGCGTTAATGACAGCTGACTGGCATGCAGCATCAGGCGATTACAGCCGAAATGTTCAGCGGCGCTGCGGTTTTGCCGTAGATCGCCATGTTTGCTGTCGCCGAGGATCGGATGGCGCAGATGGGCCAAATGGCGACGCAGCTGATGCTTACGCCCGGTTTTCGGCTCCAGCTCCACCAGCCCGTAGCGGGTGGTCGGGTAACGGCCGGTGGCGACCGGCATTTCTACCGTCGCCAGCCCGCGATAGTGGGTCACCGCCGGCTGCGGGCCTTTATCTTCACGAGCGAATTTATCGGCGATTTTGTCCAGCTCTTCTACAAGCGGATAATCCAGTACCGCCTCTTCAGTCAACCAGCCGCGAACGATGGCGTGATAGCGTTTTTGCATCTGGTGTTGTTCAAACTGCTGCGCCAGCAGCCTGCCCGCCTCGCTCGATAATCCCATCAGCAGCACGCCGGAAGTCGGCCGGTCCAGACGATGAGCGGTGAAGACGTGCTGGCCGATTTGATCGCGCACGGTCTGCATCACCACCACTTTCTCATCGCGATCCAGCCAGCTGCGGTGCACCAGCCAGCCGGAAGGCTTATTCACCGCCACCAGCCACTGGTCCTGATAAATAATCTCCAGCATCAGGCGTTTTCGTCCGCGAATAATGCATCCAGCAGCAGTAGTTCAGCCACGATAGCTTCGCGCGCCGGATGAGCTTTATCCAGCGCCATCTCGTAGTAGGGCGCGACGGCAAAGTTCTGCGGCAGCGGCATACCGCTGGCAATCAGTTGATGCATACGCGGGATAAGCACCCACTGTAGCCATTCCAGCGGCTCGAGCGTGTCCAGGCAAAACGGCTGCTCGCTGGCGAAAGCGCTGCTATCCGGCGCCTGTTCCTGCCAGTGGTTTGTTTCGCGCAGCAGCGCTTCAATGGCGTGCAGGCGATCGCGCACGCTAGCGTGAAGGGTCATGGGGAAACCTCGATGAATTGTAAACCGGGCGCAGGATAGCAAATCCGCGAGAGAAATAAAAAAAGGGAGCACTGTATAAACAGTGCTCCCGGTTCGTTTTGCAGCATTCCAGCTACATTGGTGCTCCCTGCTCGTCCTTGAAAACTTTTCCTGAGGTCTCCTGACCAAGTTCATCCATAAACTAGCGCATCCTGCTTTCACACCACCCCGATGTGAAATAACTTATCCCTAAGTGTGTCCAGATCTTCCTGATCCACCGTTCATCCTGAGCGGCTCTCGTTCTCCATCCTGGAGGTGTCCTTTACGCGTTCCTGCGTTATCCTTGCCTCATCCTGAAGCCTGTCCTTGCAACGCCATCCTGGCGGGTCCTGTAGAAGAGCCATCATCCTGATGTTCTCTTCATTTGCGACTTCCTGTCGACGTACATAGGATCACTGATTCCGCCTCTTCTTACAAGACTTACTACGACAATCTCTTAAGATTAGTGGCCAAACTAAAAGACCACATAATTACCAAATCATTTTATAACAATAAGTTAGATGTAATCACTACGTAAAAAATTGCTGAAAATGATGACGATCTCTTACAGGTCTTGTAAGAGATCTCTCACAAACCACCAGGGTAAATGGATTACAGAAGGGGCTCAAGCTGATTCAGGAAACTCGCAAGCGAGTGAGAAAGGGTCTCTCTTTTTCGGGTTCCGAGCGTCTCTTTAATGACTTCGCCGCTCAGGTTGCAGACCGAAATAACCTCCAGTTCGCTATCCAGCGTGGCGATAAACAGCGTCGGCGATAGCTTGAGGCGTTTTTGCACCACCAGGTGACCAATAAGGTTTTCCTGCACTCGCTGGAAATCATCCGGGCTCCAGGCCTGCAGCAAAGTAAGGTTCTGTGCCGCGAAGCGGGCGTGCATATCGCCAGCGAACTGAGTGGTATAATAACTATGAATTGGCTGTTGTACCACAATCTCCAGCGCTCGTTCAACTCCATCGAGATGGTGTTCTAACGTAAACGGCTGCGGCTGCCAGAAAACGGCATCGTCTTCACTGGCGCTAATACAGGGAGATGGGATGCCATAAAGGTCTTCGCTGCGCGGCAGGCTGGCATAACGCTGCTGCCAGGCATCGCAGTAACGTTGGGTAAATGATTGCAGCGCTTCTATGGTCTGATGATCCACCGGTTTCTCTCTTCACGTTAGACAGGATACACTTGGCATATAGTGTACCCGCTTTACTATGGTGAAACATGTCTTCTTACGATAATCATCAGGCGCTGGCCGGCCTGACGCTCGGTAAATCAACGGATTACCGCGATACCTATGACGCTTCGTTGCTGCAGGGCGTGCCGCGCAGCCTGAACCGCGACCCGCTCGGCCTGCACGCTGATAATCTACCGTTCCACGGCGCCGATATCTGGACGCTGTACGAGCTGTCGTGGCTGAACGCCAAAGGCCTGCCGCAGGTCGCCGTCGGCTACGTGGAGCTGAGCGATACCACCGTCAATCTGGTGGAATCGAAAAGCTTCAAACTGTACCTGAACAGCTTCAACCAGACCCGCTTCGCCGACTGGGAGGAAGTCCAGGCGACGTTGACCCGCGATCTCAGCGCCTGCGCCCAGGGCGAGGTCAAGGTTTCGCTGTACCGACTCGATGAGCTGGAAGGGCAACCGGTCGCCCATCTGCATGGCGCCTGCATCGACGATCAGGATATCGAGATTGATAACTATCAGTTCAGCGCCGACTACCTGCAGGATGCTGCCAGCGGCAAAGTCGTCGAAGAGACGCTGGTCAGCCATCTGCTGAAATCGAATTGTCTGATCACCCACCAGCCGGACTGGGGCTCGGTACAGATTCAGTATCGCGGGCCGAAAATCGATCGCGAAAAACTGCTGCGCTATCTGGTGTCGTTCCGCCACCACAATGAATTCCACGAACAGTGCGTCGAACGCATCTTTAATGATGTGCTGCGTTTCTGCCGCCCGGAATCGCTTTCCGTGTACGCTCGCTACACCCGCCGCGGCGGCCTGGATATCAATCCGTGGCGCAGCAACGGTGAATTCGTGCCGGCAACCGGCCGTCTGGCGCGGCAATAAGCGAAATTTTTCACACTTTGCGTGCGTTAACGCGTACGCAAGGTTGTGGAAAGACTACGGCCAGGGCTATTGTAATCACAGGAAGACGATAATCGTCCTGTAAGGAGTTCACTTGATTACACACGTTAGCCCGCTTGGTTCAATGGATATGCTGTCACAGCTGGAAGTGGATATGCTTAAACGCACCGCCAGTAGTGACCTGTATCAACTCTTTCGCAACTGCTCGCTTGCTGTGCTCAACTCGGGGAGCCTGACCGATAACAGCAAGGAGCTACTGTCTCGTTTTGAAAACTTCGATATTAACGTGCTGCGCCGCGAACGCGGCGTGAAGCTGGAACTGATCAACCCGCCGGAAGACGCTTTCGTCGATGGCCGTATTATCCGTTCCCTGCAGGCCAACCTGTTTGCCGTGCTGCGCGATATCCTGTTCGTCTACGGGCAGATCCACAACACCGTCCGCTTCCCGAACCTCGATCTCGAAAGCTCAATTCACATCACCAACCTGGTGTTCTCTATTCTGCGCAACGCCCGCGCGCTGCACGTCGGCGAAGCGCCGAATATGATTGTCTGCTGGGGCGGCCACTCTATTAATGAAAATGAGTACCTGTACGCGCGCCGCGTCGGTACCCAGCTTGGCCTGCGCGAACTGAACATCTGCACCGGCTGCGGGCCAGGCGCCATGGAAGCGCCAATGAAAGGCGCCGCCGTCGGCCACGCCCAGCAGCGCTATAAAGACAGCCGCTTTATCGGCATGACCGAACCTTCCATTATCGCCGCTGAGCCGCCAAACCCGCTGGTCAACGAACTGATCATCATGCCGGATATCGAAAAGCGTCTCGAAGCGTTCGTACGCATCGCCCACGGTATTATCATCTTCCCGGGCGGCGTGGGTACTGCGGAAGAGCTGCTTTATCTGCTGGGCATCCTGATGCATCCGGATAACAAATCACAGGTGCTGCCGCTTATCCTCACCGGGCCGAAAGAGAGCGCCGACTACTTCCGCGTGCTGGACGAGTTCATCATTCATACCCTCGGCGAATCGGCTCGCCGCCACTACCGCATTATTATCGACGATGCCGCGGAAGTGGCGCGCCAGATGAAAAAAGCGATGCCATTGGTCAAAGAGAGCCGCCGCGAAACCGATGACGCCTATAGCTTCAACTGGTCGATTCGTATTTCGCCGGACCTGCAGATGCCGTTTGAGCCAACGCACGACAATATGGCTAATCTCAAACTTTATCCGGACCAACCGGTGGAAGTGCTGGCCGCCGACCTGCGTCGCGCCTTCTCCGGGATTGTCGCCGGCAACGTGAAAGAAGTCGGTATTCAGGCCATCGAGAAATATGGCCCTTACAAGCTGCATGGCGATCCAGAAATGATGCGCCGCATGGACGATCTGCTGCAGGGCTTCGTTGCCCAGCACCGCATGAAGCTTCCGGGCGGCAGCGCCTACATTCCGTGCTACGAAATCTGCTCCTGATAACGTGATACCTCTCCCGGGCGGCGGTCGATACCCTGCCCGGGTACTCCCGCCCGCAATTTCCAGTTAATTAATTTTTCTAATTAATGATTCGTAGAGTTTCCACATAGCCAATCGTTTGCGTTTCCAAAAAGAGCAATAAAATTCACCATAAAAATAACATTATGGCGAAAAAACGTCGTTTACATCACTTTTTTGCAGCAAAAACCTCGTTATTTGGTAACAGAGCTTTTATCTCATGTGCTGCAAATGATAGCCTTCGCGCCACATTTATCTGGCTGATCACCATAAACAGACTGTTGGGCTAAAAACGTTCAGATTTAAAGTGGATTATTGCATTTGGGATCCCGATCACTGATGTATTTTCCATATAAATGTATCTTGCCGCCCAATTGTTACGGAGAAAATTTCTAAAAAACCGTAAAGCAACGAATTTCATATTATTTAATCGTTTTTATTTACTAGATTTTGTTGATTCCTCCAGGAGATACAGATGGAAACCACACAAACCAGCACTATCGTTTCGGGTGAAACCCGCAGCGGATGGCGCAAAACGGATACCATGTGGATGCTGGGCCTGTACGGCACGGCGATCGGCGCGGGCGTTTTGTTCCTGCCAATCAACGCCGGCGTCGGCGGTATGATCCCACTGATTATCATGGCTATTCTGGCCTTCCCGATGACCTTCTTCGCACACCGCGGTATGACCCGCTTCGTGCTTTCCGGTAAAAACCCGGGTGAAGACATCACCGAAGTGGTTGAAGAACACTTTGGCGTGGGTGCAGGTAAGCTGATTACTCTGCTCTACTTCTTCGCAATTTATCCGATTCTGCTGGTTTACAGCGTGGCTATCACCAACACCGTCGAAAGCTTCATGGCGCACCAGCTGCACATGACGCCGCCGCCGCGCGCCATTCTGTCCCTGATCCTGATTGTCGGCATGATGACCATCGTTCGTTTCGGCGAGCAGATGATCGTTAAAGCAATGAGCATCCTGGTATTCCCGTTCGTTATCGCGCTGATGATCCTGGCGCTGTATCTGATCCCACAGTGGAACGGCGCGGCGCTGGAAACCCTGTCGCTGAGCAGCGCGACAACAACCGGTAACGGTCTGCTGATGACCCTGTGGCTGGCGATCCCGGTGATGGTCTTCTCCTTTAACCACTCGCCGATCATCTCCTCCTTCGCGGTCGCGAAGCGTGAAGAGTACGGCGAAGGCGCTGAGAAGAAATGCTCCAGCATCCTGGCGCGCGCTCACATCATGATGGTGCTGACCGTTATGTTCTTCGTCTTCAGCTGCGTACTGAGCCTGTCTCCGGCAGACCTGGCGGCGGCGAAAGAGCAGAACATCTCGATTCTGTCTTACCTGGCGAACCACTTTAACGCACCGGTTATCGCCTGGATGGCGCCGATCATCGCGATGATCGCTATCACCAAATCCTTCCTCGGCCACTATCTGGGCGCTCGTGAAGGTTTCAACGGCATGGTGATTAAGTCTCTGCGCGGCAAAGGCAAAACCATCGAAATCAACAAACTGAACAAGCTGACCGCGCTGTTTATGCTGGTCACCACCTGGATTGTGGCCACGCTGAACCCGAGCATCCTCGGCATGATTGAGACCCTGGGCGGCCCGATTATCGCGATGATCCTGTTCCTGATGCCGATGTACGCTATCCAGAAAGTTCCGGCCATGCGCAAATACAGCGGCCACATCAGCAACGTCTTCGTTGTGATTATGGGCCTGATTGCCATCTCCGCGATTTTCTACTCTCTGTTCAGCTAATTCTCTTAAGACCTCCCCTCGCGCCGCTTAACGGCGGCGCGCTTTCCGACAGTACTGGAATACATCATGATCAGCGTATTCGATATTTTCAAAATCGGCATTGGCCCATCCAGCTCCCATACCGTTGGACCGATGAAAGCGGGCAAACAATTTACTGACGACCTGATTGCGCGCGGCCTGCTGGCCGACGTCAGCAAAGTCGTCGTCGACGTTTACGGCTCCCTGTCTCTGACCGGTAAAGGCCACCATACCGATATCGCCATTATCATGGGACTGGCCGGCAATCTGCCGGATACCGTCGACATCGACGCGATCCCGGGCTTTATTCAGGACGTTAACACCCACGGCCGCCTGCTGCTGGCGAACGGCCAGCACGAAGTCGCGTTCCCTGTCGACCAGTGCATGAATTTCCATGCCGACAACCTGTCTCTGCATGAGAACGGCATGCGCATTACCGCGCTGGGCGGCGACAAGGTGCTCTACAGCCAGACCTACTACTCCATCGGCGGCGGCTTTATCGTCGATGAAGAGCACTTCGGCCTGACCACCGAAGCGCCGGTTGCCGTGCCTTATCCGTACAAAAACGCCGCCGACCTGCAGAAACACTGCAATGAAACCGGCCTGTCGCTCTCCGGCCTGATGATGCAGAACGAGCTGGCGCTGCACAGCAAAGAAGAGCTGGAACAGCACTTCGCCGCGGTGTGGGAAGTGATGAGCGCCGGTATCGAGCGCGGCATCACTACGGAAGGCGTGCTCCCGGGCAAACTGCGCGTCCCGCGCCGCGCCGCCGCGCTGCGCCGCATGCTGGTGAGCCAGGACAATACTAACAGCGACCCGATGGCGGTCGTGGACTGGATCAACATGTTCGCGCTGGCGGTAAACGAAGAGAACGCCGCCGGTGGCCGCGTTGTCACCGCGCCAACTAACGGCGCGTGCGGTATCGTTCCGGCGGTACTGGCCTACTACGACAAGTTTATCCGTAAGGTGAACGCTAACTCTCTGGCCCGCTATATGCTGGTCGCCAGCGCCATTGGTTCGCTGTACAAGATGAACGCCTCTATCTCCGGCGCCGAAGTCGGCTGCCAGGGCGAAGTCGGCGTGGCCTGCTCGATGGCGGCGGCCGGTCTGGCGGAGCTGCTGGGCGCTAGCCCGGCCCAGGTGTGCATCGCCGCGGAAATCGGTATGGAACATAACCTCGGCCTGACCTGCGACCCGGTTGCCGGCCAGGTGCAGGTACCGTGCATTGAGCGTAACGCCATCGCGGCGGTCAAAGCGGTTAACGCCGCGCGTATGGCCCTGCGCCGTACCAGCGAACCGCGCGTGTGCCTCGATAAGGTTATCGAGACGATGTATGAAACGGGCAAAGATATGAACGCCAAGTACCGCGAAACCTCTCGCGGCGGCCTGGCGATGAAAATCGTCGCCTGCGATTAACGCCTCTGGCCCGGCACGCTTCGGCATGTCGGGCCAACTCTCCTCCAGCCCTGGCTCATTCTGCGAGCCTGCTTCCCGAACTTCGCTCTACCGATAGCCTCGCCTTGCCACCGATGTTACCCTTATAGCCTGAGAACAAAGGGAGGTATCTTGTGGCTGTTCATCTGTTAATTGTCGACGCGCTCAACCTGATCCGCCGTATTCATGCGGTACAGGGTTCACCCTGCGCGGATACCTGCCTGCACGCCCTGGAACAGCTTATCGTCCACAGCCAGCCGACGCACGCCGTGGCGGTGTTCGACGATGAAGACCGCGCCCACGGCTGGCGCCATCAGCGGCTGCCGGAATATAAAGCCGGGCGCGCGCCGATGCCGGAAACGCTGGAGGCGGAAATGCCGGCGCTGCGGGCGGCCTTCGAACAGCGCGGTATCCGCTGCTGGGCGCTGGCCGGCAGCGAAGCGGACGATCTGGCGGCCACACTCGCCGTTAAAGTTGCCCAGGCCGGGCATCAGGCGACTATTGTCTCGACCGATAAAGGCTACTGTCAGCTGCTGTCGCCGACCATCCGCATCCGCGACTATTTCCAGAAACGCTGGCTGGATGCGCCGTTTATCGCCAATGAATTCGGCGTGACGCCGGAGCAACTGCCGGACTACTGGGGTCTGGCGGGGATTAGCAGTTCGAAAGTACCGGGCGTTGCCGGAATTGGGCCGAAAAGCGCGGCGCAGCTGTTAACGGCTTATCAGGATTTAGAAGGCATCTACGCGCGGCTTGCGGATGTGCCGGAGAAGTGGCGTAAGAAACTTGAAGAGCATAAAGAGATGGCGTTTACCTGCCGGGAAATCGCCCGCCTGCAAACGGATTTACAGCTCGATGGCAACCTGCAACAGCTGCGTTTGCCATCCGCGTGATCCCCGGCCGCGCTGATTCGTGGCCGGGGCTGCTGAGCGCTAATTAGCGCTCGTCGCGGCGGCCGCCGACCGCCGCCCACAGGCGACGCACGTGTACGGTCACTTCTTCACGGTCGTGATACAGCTGACGGGCCTGAATCTGCGCGTTAATACCGTGCTCATCAAGCTGCGCCTGAATATAGGCCAGGTTTTGCGACACCTCTTCATAGCGCTTTTTCATCGGCAGCTTGAGGTTAAAAATGGTCTCGCGACACCAGCCGTTCACCAGCCACTGCGCCATTAACGCCGCCACCTTCGCCGGTTTCTCAACCATGTCGCACACCATCCACGAGATGTTGTTGCGGTTCGGACGATAGCGGAAGCCATCTTCACGCAGCCAGGTCACCTGCCCGGTATCCATCAGGCTCTGCGCCATCGGGCCGTTATCGACCGAAGAGACCCACATATTGCGCTTCACCAGCTGATAGGTCCAGCCGCCCGGACAGGCGCCGAGATCCACCGCGTACATGCCATTCGCCAGACGTTCGTCCCACTCATCCGCCGGAATGAAGACGTGAAACGCCTCTTCCAGCTTCAGCGTAGAACGGCTCGGCGCATCAGAAGGAAACTTCAGGCGCGGGATCCCCATATAAAACGGCGAGTTGTTATTGCTAAAGGAGTAGCCGGTATAGCAACAGCCGGGGGCGATAAAGAACACGTGCACCACCGGACGCTTTGGCGTTTCATAGTTGGTCAGCACGCCGGCTTCACGCAGCGCCGCGCGCAGCGGCACCGTGAACTTGCGGCAGAACTTCATCAGCTCCTTGCTTTCGTTGGTATCCGCCACCTCAACGCGCAGATCGCCGCCCTTTTCCACCACGCCCTGCAGCATGCCGACGATCGGCGTGATGCGGTCTTCCGGCGGCAGGTCGCGCAGCAGTTCGCCAACGACGAACATCTGGCGCGCGAAAATCAGCGAGCTAAACGGTAGATCGCGCACCAGCTTCTCGCCATCGCCCTGCTGATAGCACTCAAAAATCACATAGCCGGAGTCGTCTTTGACCCGGGCAAAACCAAATACCTCAAGGCGGGCTGCCTTATCGGTAATTTCTGCTGCGCACTCTTTCTCAAACCCGGGGCGACAATAGAGGACAACCTTATTCATGAACAACGCCCTTACGTTTCAGACGAATTGCACCAATTAACATTAATACCCAACCGGCAAGGAAGCAGACGCCGCCAACCGGGGTAACGAACGCCCACAGGCGTAAATGCGACAGCGCCAGGCAATATAAGCTGCCGCTGAACAACACGGTTCCCAGCGCCAAAAACACGCTGCTCCAGTAAAACCAGATGCTTATCCGCCGCTGCATGGCGACAGACAGGCCTAAAATCGCCAGCGTATGAAACGCCTGATACTCAAGGCCGGTGTGGATCCAGGCCATTTCGGCCGCACCCAGCGATTTACTTAATACGTGTGCGCCAAAGGCGCCCAGAGCCACAAAGATAAAGCCGCTGATGGCGGCAAAAATCAGCATAAAACGGCTGGTCATGTTGATACCCTACAAAGTCAGTTAACGCCTGGTCATCAGGCCGTTATTGTTCGTAACGAAAGCGGAATTTTTCTTGTTCGCTCGCCGCCTTCGCTAAAATCCACTGGCGGAAAGCGGCTATTTTACCCAGTTCAGCCTGACTGTCATGACAAACAAGGTAAAACGCGTTCTTACTGACCAGAACATCATTAAACGGGCAGACCAAACGGCCTGCTTCAATTTCGGACTGGGCCATAACGTTATTGGCCAGTGCGACGCCTTGTCCATGGATTGCCGCCTGCAGCACCATCGCGCTGTGGCTGAATATCGGTCCCTGTTGCACATTGATATGATTTAGACCCAGTTGCCGGGTATAAGTTTGCCAGTCGCGGCGAGACGCATCATGTAACAGCGTATGTTGCGCCAGATCGGCAGGCGTTTTCAACGCTTTGTCACCGGTTAACAACAACGGCGAACAAACCGGCAGTAAATATTCGGCGTATAGTTTTTCAACACGCAGCCCCGGCCAGTTGCCGCGGCCATAGAAAATCGCCACGTCGACGTCGTCGGCCAGTTTGTCTTCCTGACGGTCCACCGCCTGGATCCGCACATCGATCCCCGGATAAGCTGAGTTAAAGCTTGAGAGTCGCGGCACCAGCCACTGAATGGCGAAACTGGGCAATAAACTAACAGTTAGCGCTCCTTTCGCGCTGCGCGCCTGCAGTTTACGCGTCGCTTCGGTGAGCTGCGAAAAAATCTCTTTAATATCCTGAAAATAGCTTTGCCCCTCTTCCGTTAACAGCAGCGAGCGATTGCGTCGACGAAACAGCTTCAGGCCCAGAAAGTCCTCTAGTGACTTGATTTGGTGACTTACTGCGGCCTGCGTCACAAAAAGCTCATCGGCTGCGCGAGTGAAGCTCAGATGACGTGCGGCTGCATCAAAAACACGTAATGCATTCAGAGGTGGTAATCGCTTCGACATGGTTATTCTGACTGAGATGTTAACGAGTTTTAACAAATAGGAAACAACAGTTAACCTATTAGTTTTTTTTATCTGAGCCATTATAAATTGTCCGTTGAGGTTCTACCAGCAAATACCTATAGTGGCGGCACTTCCTGAGCCGGAACGAAAAGCTTTTTTTGGAATGCGTGTTCCAACAAGCTTTTGGCTTACGGTTGTGATGTTGTGTTGTTGTGTTTGCAATTGGTCTGGGTTTGCAGACCATGGTAGCAAGGCTACCTTTTCACTTCCTGTACATTTACCCTGTCTGTCCATAGTGATTTAATGTAGCACCGCAATGCGCGGTGCTTTTTTTTGCCGAAAAATCACCGTTCTCCCCGCCTCCTCGCTATCACCAGCCTTGCCCTAATGGGGAATTTGCGCGACGATCGTGATATCGATATGAGGAATTCCATGAACGCATTCAATCCCGCCCATTTCCGCGCCCAGTTTCCAGCCCTGGCGGATGCCGGCGTCTACCTGGATAGCGCGGCGACGGCGCTAAAACCGCTGGCCGTGATCGATGCCAGCGACCAGTTTTATCGCCTGAGCGCCGGCAACGTCCACCGCAGCCAGTTTGCCGCCGCCCAGCATCTTACCGAGCGCTACGAGGCGGCGCGCGAACGCGTCGCCAACTGGCTTAACGCGCCTTCCGGCAAAGATATCGTCTGGACCCGCGGCACCACCGAAGCCATCAATATGGTCGCGCAGAGTTACGTGCGCCCGCGCCTGCATCCTGGCGATGAGATAATCGTCAGCGAAGCCGAACACCACGCCAACCTGGTGCCGTGGCTGATGGTTGCCGAACAAACCGGCGCGCGGGTGGTCAAGCTGCCGTTGGGCGCCGATCGTCTGCCGAATGTCGCGCAACTCCCTTCGCTTATTTCTCCGCGCAGCCGGGTGCTGGCGATTGGCCAGATGTCTAACGTCACCGGCGGCTGCCCCGACCTGCAGCAGGCTATTGCTCTCGCCCATCAGGCGGGAATGATAGTGATGGTTGATGGCGCGCAGGGGGCGGTGCACTTCCCCGCCGACGTGCAGGCGCTGGATATCGATTTTTATGCCTTCTCCGCCCACAAGCTGTATGGCCCAACGGGTATTGGCGCGCTGTATGGCAAAAGCGACCTGCTGGCGGAGATGTCGCCGTGGCTCGGCGGCGGCAAAATGATTACTGAAGTCTCGTTCGATGGTTTTAAAACCCAGCCCGCCCCCTGGCGGCTTGAAGCCGGGACGCCCAACGTCGCCGGCGTTATCGGCCTCAGCGCCGCGCTGGAATGGCTGCAGGAGATCGATCTTGCACAGGCGGAAAACTGGAGCCGTAGCCTGGCGACGCTTGCGGAAGATGAACTGGCAAAACGGCCCGGCTTTCGTTCGTTCCGCTGCCAGGATTCGAGCCTGCTGGCCTTTGATTTCGAGGGCGTACATCATAGCGATATGGTTACGCTGCTGGCGGAGTCCGGCATTGCGCTACGCGCCGGGCAACATTGCGCGCAGCCGCTACTGGCGGCATTAGGCGTCAGCGGTACGCTGCGCGCCTCATTCGCGCCGTACAATACGCAAGATGATGTCTATGCGCTGGTACACGCTATCGACCGCGCGCTGGAAATACTGGTGGATTAATGATGACTTCCCAACCTTTAAGCGCCGCGCTCAGTGAAGCGATGCTGCGCCAGACCTTCGCCCCGCTGACCCAGTGGGAAGATAAGTACCGCCAGTTGATTTTAGTGGGTAAGAAACTGCCGCCATTAACGGATGACCAGCGGGCGCAGGCGAAAGAGATTGCGGGCTGCGAAAACCGCGTCTGGCTGGGGTATCAGGTTGATGCCGAGGGCAAGATGCGCTTCTTTGGCGATAGTGAAGGGCGTATCGTGCGCGGTCTGCTGGCGGTGCTGTTAGCCGCCTGCGACGGAAAAAGCGCCGCTGAGATTTTAGCGAAAGATCCGTTGGCGCTATTCGATGAGCTGGGTTTGCGCGGGCAGCTTAGCGCTTCACGCAGTCAGGGGCTGCAGGCGCTAAGCGACGCGGTGCTCGCCGCCGCCCGCGAGAACTAATTCAAACGCCGTCTCCCCGGCTTGCGCTACGCTGAGCCGGGCTACGGTTCTGCGCCCTCCGGGGAAACGCCTGCCGGGCTATTCCCCCTGACGCTGCGCTTTTGCCAACATCTTCTTCAACGCATGGGATACGGCGACAAAACCAAAGGTCGCCGTCACCATAGTCGCCGCGCCAAAACCGGAGGCGCAATCCATCCGCTTCGGCCCTTCCGCCGTGCTTTTCATTGCGCATACGCTGCCATCCGCCTGCGGATAAACCAACGCTTCGGTCGAGAAGACGCAATCGACGCCCAGCTTTCCTTTACTGTTCTTCACTACGCCGAACTGGCTTTTCAGACGCTCACGCAGTTTCGCCGCCAGCGGATCCTGAATTGTTTTCGCCAAATCGGCGACCTGGATCTGCGTCGGATCAATTTGCCCGCCGGCTCCGCCGGTCGTGACCAATGGGACTTTATAACGCCGGCACCAGGCGATCAGCGCCGCTTTTGGCCTGACGCTATCGATAGCATCGATAACATAGCTAAAGCCCGTTCCCAGGTATTCCGCTACGTTCTCCGGCGTGATGAAATCATCGATAACCGTAACCCGGCACTCCGGGTTAATGAGACGTATACGCGCGGCCATCACTTCCGCTTTCGCCAGCCCAACGTTGCCGCCAAGGGCGTGGATTTGGCGATTGGTATTGGTGACGCAGACATCATCCATATCAATCAGCGTAATCGCGCCAATCCCGGTTCGCGCCAGCGCTTCCGCCGCCCATGAACCGACGCCGCCGATCCCGACCACGCAAACATGTGCCTCGGCAAAACACTGCAGCGCCTTTTCGCCATATAAACGCGCCGTGCCGCCAAACCGCTGGCGCCAGGCATCGCTGATTACTACAGACATAAAACCTCAGAATAAAGTGGAGACCCCGGACCGGCGCGTTGCGCGGATCCGGGTTAGAAACATACGGACGTTTAAACGTTAACCGCTAAAGACGCTACCGGCGCCTGGCGCGTTTTTCAGTACCCACACGCGGCCATAGTGGTTATACCAACCGGCGCGATGACCCGCATCCGGGCCGATGCCCTGGTAGATATCGAAGTGCTGGCCTTTAATCGCCCCGCCGACATCCAGCGCCACCATCAGGCGTAGCTCGTATTGACCATTAAACTTACCGTTATTATCCAGCAGAGGCACCTCGGCCAGCAAGGTGGTTCCCGGAGGAATAATCGAACGGTCAGAGGCGACCGACGCGCGGCCAATCAACGGTACCGCGCTCGCTCCTTTCACCGGCGCGTAGGACTGCGGTTTAAAGAAGACGAAAGAGGGGTTCTGTTCCAGCAGCTCGCGGACTTCCGCTTCGCTATGCTTTTCGCCCCATTCACGGATCGCCTGCATCGACATATCTTCCCGCTTCACTTCGCCGCGGTCGATAAGCACTTTACCGATGCTACGGTAAGGCCAGCCGTTTTTCCCGGCGTAGCTGAAGAAGTTAAGCGGCGAACCGTCGCCAAAGTCGATATAGCCGCTGCCCTGAACGTCCATGATGAAGTTATCCATCAGCGAGTTGCTGTAGGCCAGCACGTAGTTATCGCTGAGCGCTCCGGCATAAATGCTGGCGCGGGAAGGCAGTTTGCCGTTTTTCGGCGGCATACGGTAAATAGGATACTGGAACTCGCCCTGGCGAGTGTGGCGGGCCTGCACGACCGGGGTGTAGTAGCCGGTAAACTGCACGTTGCCGTAGTTATCGGCCCCCTGCATCTGCCAGGCATCAATACCAAACTGGCGTAACGTGCGGGTATCGCCGCCGGAACGCAGCCACTCCTGAATCGCGTTATAAACGCTGCTCTGGCTATTATAGAGACGCGGAGAGGCGCTACGAATCTGACCAACCTGCTGAGAGAAGTCACCGGCGTTAATCGGCGCGCCGACCGCATCAGGTTGGTTTACCAATGAAAACGGCTGGGTAAACTTGCCATCACTATATTGCTGACCGCGATCGGTCGGTTTCGAGGAACAGGCGGCGAGCATCGCCAGCATTGCCCCCGTCGCTACATATTTTGCCCAACGTCCTTTCATGGTATCTCTTCTTTATTGCTGCTAAGCCTTAGTGCGTGATGAAGATAACAAACCCATGCGGCTAATGAAATGCGCGAAAGCGCGCCGCAGCCCAAATTGTGTAAAAATCCGCCCATCACTGTCTATTTCGCCGCCACTCCTTACAAAATTGACGATTTCTACGAAAAAAGGTTGCATCAGAACGCTAGCGGAGTATAGTGCGCTTCCACGGACGCGGGGTGGAGCAGCCTGGTAGCTCGTCGGGCTCATAACCCGAAGGTCGTCGGTTCAAATCCGGCCCCCGCAACCAATTAAAATCTGAAGTAAATCTACTCGATGGAAGAGTAGACGCGGACGCGGGGTGGAGCAGCCTGGTAGCTCGTCGGGCTCATAACCCGAAGGTCGTCGGTTCAAATCCGGCCCCCGCAACCAATTACAATCAGAAGCAAATTTACTCGATGGAAGAGTAAAGACGGACGCGGGGTGGAGCAGCCTGGTAGCTCGTCGGGCTCATAACCCGAAGGTCGTCGGTTCAAATCCGGCCCCCGCAACCAACACATTGAACACCCTAAAGGGTGTTTTTTTGTTTCTGCCATCCGTAAATACCGCTACAAAAAAAGCGCCCGAAGGCGCTATTTTTTTATCCGCGTCTGGCCAACGTCGCCCCATCGGCAAAGTAGGCTTTGATCCCCGCCAGAATCGACTCCGCCACTTCCTGCTGGAATTTCGCGGTCTTCAGTTTACGCTCTTCTTCGACGTTACTGATAAAGGCCGTTTCGACCAGAATTGAAGGAATATCCGGCGCTTTCAGTACCGCAAAGCCCGCCTGCTCCACCTGATTTTTATGCAGCTTGTTGATATTGCCCATTTTTTGCAGCACCGCCTTACCAAATTTCAGGCTGTCGGCGATGGTCAATGACTGCACCATATCGAACATGGTGTGATCGACGTAACGATCGCCGCTCTTGCTAACGCCGCCGATTAAGTCTGAGGCGTTCTGCGTTTGCGCGAGGTATTTTGCGGCGGTACTGGTCGCGCCCTTGGTCGAGAGCGCGAACACCGAAGAGCCGCTCGGCTGACGGCTGGTAAAGGCGTCGGCGTGAATCGAAACGAACAGGTCGGCACGCTGCTTCTGCGCCTTGGCGACGCGCACCTTCAATGGAATAAACACGTCTTCGTTACGGGTCATAAAGACCTTCATATTGCCTTCACGCTCAATGAGCGCGCGCAATCGACGGGCAATCTGCAGCACCACGTCTTTCTCACGAGTACGGTATTTACCAATCGCGCCGGAGTCTTCACCACCGTGGCCGGGATCGAGCATGATAACGATAGGACGATCGCGCCCGGCTTTCCCCGGCTGCGGCCCGCTCTCTGCCGGCGGTACCTGACGTTCCAGATCGCCTTTGTTGTAATCTTCCAGTAACGCCAGTAGCGGATCCTGCACATCGGTGGCCGTAGAGGGATAAAGGTCCATCACCAGACGCTCTTTAAAACCGGCGACCGGCGCCAGCGCAAACAGCTGCGGTTTGACGTTTTGTTTCAGTTCAAACACCATCCGCACGGTTTGCGGGTCGAACTGGCCCACGCGCGCGGATTTGATATACGGGTCGTCGTCGCGGATCTGCCCGCCCATCCCTTTCAGGACCGAATTCAGGTTAACGCCTTCAATATCAACCACCACTCGCTCAGGATTGCTTAACGCAAACTGCCGATATTTCAGTACATGATTGGATTCCACCGTGACGCGGGTGTAGGTCGACGACGGCCAGATACGCACCGCGACAACCTGCGCGGCGGCGGCCAAACCGACCGGACTTACACTCATTAACCACATGGCGCCCGCCCCTTGTAAAAAACGACGGCGGCTTAATCCCGACTTGTATCCCGACATGCCACTCCCAAGCAAAAAAACGCGTTTGAAGCCAAAATGAACAGATTGACCAGAAACTTTAACTAAAGCCGCATAACCTGTCATCTATAAAAGGGTAAACAAACTTTGACACCCAAGGTTTTGTCACAATGTTTTCGCAAATTAGTGACAAATTAGGGGTTGCGCCACGAAGCAAAACAGAATAAAAATACACTTATTACGAATAATCATGCATTGAGGGTTTGTCATGGTGAAGGAGCGTCGCACTGAACTGGTCGAGGGATTCCGCCATTCTGTTCCCTATATAAACGCGCACCGGGGAAAAACGTTTGTCATCATGCTGGGCGGAGAAGCCATCGAGCACGATAACTTTTCCAGCATAGTCAATGACATTGGCTTATTGCACAGCCTCGGTATTCGCCTGGTGGTGGTCTATGGCGCGCGTCCGCAAATTGACGCTAATCTCGCGGAACATCACCACGAGCCGGTTTATCACAAGCAGACCCGCGTCACCGACGCCAAAACCCTTGAGCTGGTGAAGCAGGCCGCCGGTATGCTGCAGTTAGAAATTACCGCCCGCCTGTCGATGAGCCTCGGCAATACGCCCCTGCAGGGGGCGCATATCAACGTGGTGAGCGGCAATTTCATTATCGCTCAACCCCTTGGCGTCGATGATGGTGTGGATTACTGCCACAGCGGCCGTATTCGCCGCATCGATGAAGAAGCCATTCATCGCCAACTGGACAGCGGCGCAATCGTGCTCATGGGCCCGGTCGCGGTATCCGTCACCGGCGAGAGCTTCAACCTCACTTCTGAAGAGATTGCCACCCAGCTGGCGATAAAGCTGAAAGCTGAAAAGATGATCGGCTTCTGCTCGTCGCAGGGGGTCTACGACCAACATGGCGAGATCGTTTCCGAGCTGTTCCCTAACGAGGCGCAGGCGCGGGTAGAGGAGCTGGAAGCGGAAGAAGACTATAATTCCGGTACCGTACGCTTCCTGCGCGGGGCGGTGAAAGCCTGCCGCAGCGGCGTGCGCCGCTGCCATTTAATTAGCTATCAGGAAGATGGCGCGCTACTGCAGGAGTTGTTCTCACGTGACGGCATCGGTACGCAGATCGTCATGGAAAGCGCCGAGCAGATCCGCCGGGCAACCATTAACGATATCGGCGGCATCCTCGATCTTATCAGCCCGCTGGAGCAGCAAGGCATTCTGGTGCGTCGCTCGCGCGAACAGTTGGAGATGGAGATAGATAAATTCACCATTATTCAGCGCGACAACACCACAATCGCCTGCGCCGCGCTCTATCCGTTCCCGGAAGAGAAAATCGGCGAAATGGCCTGCGTAGCGGTGCACCCGGATTACCGTAGTTCGTCACGCGGCGAGGTACTGCTGAGCCGTATCGCCGCCCAGGCGAAGCAGATGGGGCTCAGCAAGCTATTCGTGTTGACCACCCGCAGTATTCACTGGTTCCAGGAACGCGGCTTTACCCCGGTGGATATTGATTTGCTACCGGAGAGTAAAAAACAGATGTACAACTATCAGCGTCGTTCGAAGGTGTTGATGGCTGACCTCGGCTGACGGATACTCCCCCGGATAGCGGCTTGCGCCTTATCCGGGCTACCTGACTGCAAATAGGCATATCCCACGCCTTCAGAACAGTAATTTTGTTCTATCACCGCCACATCAGTGACACATTTCCAGCATCCGGGCTTTATTCCTGGTTTAATATCGATGTATATCTTTATCACTGCATCAACGCTATGATCCCTTCTAACGAATGAAATCCCAGAACATTATTGATAAACATGATGGATAATGCCTAAATCTGATAATTGGATTACTAGTCGATCGCGGAAGGTTGTTTCCACCATTGCTATATATCCATGGTTAATAATATTGATAGTACATATTAATCAGAGTCTCACCCCCGACAATTTTACGGAAGATGGATTACATCTACTGGCTCTTATCACTTTATTATCGATTATTAACCTTACACTTTCGCTTATCACTATCGGATGCATGAGCGTTTTTACATTGCTAAAACCGAGAAGGCTAAAAATCTATTTCTGCGCAATGAACACCATGTTACTTCTTTGGCTATATCTTTATACTTAACAGCAAATTACGATGTATTTTCGGTAAGAATAGTTCAAAAGCGCCATCAAGGACAGGTATAATTATGGAAAAGAAACCTAATTGGCTAATCAGACATATAAAGAAAATAACTTTCACAGTATCAATTTACCCGTGGGTTATTATTATTGCATTAATTTTGGATTGCTATCAGCATCCCATAAGCGGTTATGCGGCGATAGGTGAAGTTATGGCCATATTCTTTTTAAGCATAATTCTATCTGTTCTTAATTTAATTATATCATCAATCATTATCATCTCTGCCAAGAAATCAAAACCTCCGCTCGCCAAAGGCTCGCCTGCTTATTTTCTCGCCATGAATTCGATTTCAGCATCATGGATAATTCTTATGCTTTTATGGCAATAATAATCATAATGAGTATAGCATTAACTCTTTAAAGTATAATAATACATAAGGATATATACTTGTTATGGAAAAGAAAGGCAATTGGCTGGTCAGAAACATAGGATGCATTTCAACATTTATTGCATTGTATCCCTGGTTTTGCTTACTGCTGGTGCACTTAACGAATAATGGCGTTGCAGCATTTCTCGGCTATTTGATGGTTAGCTTTTTATTAGCTATAGCCAACTTAATCATTTCAACAATCATCATTATTATTGTAAAAAATTCCAAGCCACCACTAAGAAATGGTGCAACATTATATTTTTTATGCATGAATTCAATATCTGTGGCGTGGATGATATTAATGTCACTAATTTACTAAACAAATCAGACCAGAACGACTTCTTTAATTATATTAACAAGCCACTCCAAAAGATAAAGGTTAACAATGAAAAAGAAAACCAACGTAATTACCAGAAACATAAAAAAAATCACCGCCGTGATTTCTATTTACCCTTGGATATTATTACTTTTAGCAATGATGAACAGTGGACCGGCCTATGCAGCCCTTGCCGCTGCCGCTGCCGCTATGGTTATTCTTTTATTTATCGTTTTATCCATCGTTAATCTTATTATTTCAGTGGTAATTATTGTTATTGCTGATATATCAACACCAAGTACTCCCAAAAGCTACGTAGCCTATTTCTTTGCCATGAACTCAGTCTCTTTACTCTGGCTATTACTTTTATTTGCTTACTAATCAGAGGTGAAGAGCGTATTCACGCCCTTCCCCCCTACCCGTGTCCGGCGAAAATCTCCGCCAGGCCGCTGCGCCGTTCAGTCCGCGTCACGATGGCTTGCGCCAGTACCTGCTCGTCGGCGTAAAGCGACAGGCGCCGTTTGGCACGGGTTATCGCGGTATAAACCAGCTCGCGGGTTACCAGCGGTACGCTACGAGAAGGTAAGATCAGCGCCGCATGATCGAACTCCGAGCCTTGCGACTTATGCACCGTCATTGCCCATGCGGTATCATGTTCCGGCAAGCGGCTTGGCTGCACCGATTTAATACTGCCATCCGGCATCGGGAACCACACGCGAAGTTCGCCGTCCCTTTCCAGCGCAATACCGATATCGCCGTTAAACAGCCCCAGCGCGCTATCGTTGCGGGAAATCATCACCGGACGGCCATCGTACCAGCGTGAATGGCGCGGTAGCGTAATCGCCCGCTTACGGTGGAGCATCAGCTCCAGCTGTTCATTCACGCCGCTTACTCCATAAGGCCCTTCACGCAGCGCGCACAGCAGCTGAAATTCGCCAAAGGCGGCAATCATCTGTTCCGGCGCGGCCTGCTCGCGGCGAAGCTGCAGATAACGGCCGTAGCCCTCCTGCGCCGCCATCAGCATCGCTTCATACTCCTCGGTGGTACTGAGCGGCTGCAGAACGATATCCTCAAACGGCTGGCGTAACGTCGCTTTCACGTCCGCACGCGCACCGGCGTTGACCGCCCGCGCCAGGCTGCCGATACCGGAATGGCTGCCAAAGCGGTAGCTTTTTTGCAGCAGACACAGACTATCACGCAGCGCTCCGGCCATCTGCCCCTCGCCCGCCGGCACCGTTGCGCCAGTCAGCCGCGACAGCTCTTGCGCTCGCGCCGCGGTATAACCGGAGGTCGCCCAGGCACAGATATCGCCAAGCACCGCCCCGGCTTCCACGGAGGCAAGCTGATCGCGATCGCCGAGAAAGATCACCCGCCCGTGTTCCGGCAAAGCATCAATCAGGCGCGACATCATCGGTAAGTCGATCATAGACGCTTCGTCGACCACCAGCACATCCAGATGCAGCGGATTACCGGCGTGGTAGCGCATGCGCTGGCTACCGGGCTGCGCGCCCAACAGGCGATGCAGCGTACTGGCATCGGCGGGAACCAGCGCTTTTTGCTCCTCGCTAAGCGGAAGTTTTCTTAACGCCGCCCCAAGGGATTCCGTCAGACGCGCTGCGGCTTTGCCGGTCGGCGCCGCCAGCCGAATTCGACAACGCGGCGTGTCGTTGATCTGAATCAGCGCCGCCAGCAGCTTCGCGACGGTAGTGGTTTTTCCCGTACCCGGGCCGCCGGAGATCACCGAAATGCGCCGGGTCAGCGCCACCGCCGCGGCGACTTTTTGCCAGTCGATATCGTCGGTTACCGGAAAGAGTTCATTCAGGGTTGCCGTTAGCCGCTCTTCATCGACCTCAAGCACCCGGTTCGTCTCATTAAAGAAGCGGGCGACGGTGAGTTCATTACGCCACATGCGGTTCAGGTACAGCCTGTCGCCGCATAAAATCATCGGCGTCGGTTCGTCGCCGCGGCTCACCGCTGACGAAGAAAGCAACAATTGAGGCCAGTCCTGCGGCTCTCCGGCCATCGCCAGCAGCTGGTCACGGATCTCGCCGGCCTTGCCGCTTAGCGCTTCTTCAGCGTTGAGGCGCGACAGCGGCAGACAGACATGACCTTCTCCGGCATCCCGGCTCAGCAGCGCGGCGGCCAGCTTCACTGCCGGAGGGGCATCCTGCGCCACCATCAGCGCAAACTGAACGTCCAACGGTCGCAGCAGGCGCTGCTCGGCGGCGGCCAGCAGCAGTTCATCCATAGTCATGAGTCCACCTCCAGGGTAACGCCGGCAAATAGCGCGTCGAGACCGTCAATCAGCGGCTGCGCCGGACGGGTGGTGAAGATCCCCTGCCCGCCTTCCTGCCCATCCATGCCGCGTAAAAAAAGATAAATGACGCCGCCAAAGTGCCGCTCGTAGTGATAATCGGCAATACGGTGACGCAGATAACGATGTAGCGCCAGGCTATACAGCTGGTACTGCAGATCATAGCGATGCAGGCGCATCGCCTGGATCATCGCCTGCTGGGTGTAGGCTTCGCGGTCTTCGCCCAGCCAGTTCGATTTGTAATCCAGCAGGTAATAGCGGCCATCGTGACGAAATACCAGATCGATAAACCCTTTCAGCATCCCGCGGACCTGGCGGAAATCGAGCGCCGGGGTATCAGCCGACAACGGATCATAGCGGCGGATCAGCGCGTCCAACCGCAGCGGATCCAGCGGTTGTTCAATCGGTAGATAGAAGGCCATTTCCACCTGTTTATCCCGCGCGCCCAGCTGATTCAGAGCGATTTCCGCCCCCGGCAGGCGTGTTCGCAGCACGCCGTCCAGCCATTCGCTCAACACCGGCGCCCACTCTTCGCCAAAACCGTGCAACTGTAGTTTTTGCGCCATCCAGTCAACCGGTACCGGCTGGCTGAAATCAAGATCTTCAAACAGGCTATGCAGGAAAGTCCCCGGCGACGCGCCGCGCGGGAACTGATGAGGCGTGAGTTGCGGCTCTTCCGCCACCTCGCCCACGCCCGCGGCGTCGATATCGAGCCGCGGCAGCAGGTCCTGACCGGCGCTGGAACCATGCAGCTGCAGGCCGGAATAACTGGTCACCCGCCAGTCGTCCATAACCTGACGTTCAAGCGTCCGCGCCGAAAGCGGCGGTAGCGCGTTTTCCGGCGCCTGCCACGGCGTCTGATCCATGGTATCGGGAAGACATAACGCAATATCATCGTTGCACAATGCCTGTAGCCGCGCGGTCAATCCCGCCGCGTCCATCGGCTCGCCGTCCTGCAGCAGGCGGCCGAGGGCGCTATGATGAAAATCGCTGTTGCCAGGTTTGTCGCTACGACGGGTACTTAACGGCGCGATCCCGAGACTGCAGTGCCACACCGCGCGGGTCAGGGCGACGTACAACAGGCGTAAATCCTCCGCCAGGCGCTCGGCTTCCGCCAGCTCAAGGCTATTCTCCCCCTCTCCGAGGTCGAGTACCGCAGCAAAGGAATCGCGGTCGTGATAGAACGCCTGCTCCTGTTTGCGAAAGCGCGCAATAAAGGGCAGCCAGACCAGCGAATATTCCAGTCCTTTTGATTTGTGGATGGTGACGATTTGCACCAGGTGCTTATCGCTCTCCAGACGCATCTGCTGGCTGGAAGCATTGCTGTCCGGTTCGGCGATATGTTGCGTCAGCCAGCGCACCAGCGCGTGCTCGCTCTCCAGCTGATTCGCCGCCTCTTGTAACAATTCGCTGATATGCAAAATATCGGTCAAACGGCGTTCGCCGCCGTGGGTCGCCAGCAGGTTTTCGGCAATATGACGCGCCCCCATCAGCGCGCGCAGCATCGGCATTACGCCGCGCTGGCGCCAGATATGACGGTATTCACTGAACTCCTCTACCAGCGCATCCCAGGCACGTTCATCCTGATTGAGGTTTTCGATATCCTGCGCATTAAGGCCAAACATCGACGTCGCCAGCGCGCTGCGTAGCGTGTTTTCACGCTCTGGCGCCAGTACCGCCTGTAGAACCCACAGTAATTCCTGCGCTTCCGGGGTTTCAAAAACGCTGTCGCGGTTTGAGAGATAGACCGACGGGATCGACAAAAGCTGCAGCGCATCGCGAATGAGCGCCGCTTCGAGACGGTTACGCACCAGCACGGTGATATCGGAGGCGCGCACCGGCTCGGCTTTTTCGCCGCGCCACAGCAGCGCGCGCCCCTGCTGGCCGGCGCTGAGCCAGTCGCGGATCTGCGTCGCGCACAATTGCGCCATAAAAGACTGATAATCGCCAGAACCGACGGCTTCGCCAGGCATTAACCACATGTTCATCGCCGGGATCGGCTTCCCATCAATGGTAAAGCGCAACGTCTGATTTTTAGCGGCAGGCTTCACCGGCAAGAATGGGATCTCGCGGAACATGAATGGATTATCACTCAGGCCGAACAGGCGATTAACGCTCTGTACCATGCCCGGCGCCGAACGCCAGTTGGTATCCAGCGTATAGTGGGCAGCGACATCGCCGCGCGCTTTCATATAGGTAAAAATATCGGCGCCGCGGAAAGCGTAAATCGCCTGTTTCGGGTCGCCAATCAGCAGCAGGGCCGTATCCGGCTGACGGCGCCAGATGCGGCGGAAGATGCGATACTGCTGCGGGTCGGTATCCTGGAACTCATCGATCATCGCCACCGGGAAACGCTGACGAATAGCGCTGGCCAGCGCTTCGCCGCTGTCGCCGCGCAGCGCGTCGTCCAGGCGGCTGAGCATGTCGTCAAAGCCCAGTTCGCCTCGACGCCGCTTTTCGCGGGCGACCGCTTCGCGGATCTCCACCATCGCCCTGGCGATAACCAGATCGTTTAAGGTAAGCGGTGAGGCGAGCAGCGCTTCTACCGCGCTGAATAAGGGATGCAACGGTGGTTCGCCACCGTCTTTGGTGCGCTCAATGAGGAACGGTTGCGAGAATTTTTCCAGCGCATCAGGCAACTGATAACTCAGCGTTTCTTCCTGTGCCCAGGCGCTTACCTTTTCGATCCACTTGCCCTGGTTGCCGCGGTTGAACTTGCGGCGATCGAGCCCTGAGCTTTCCAGCACGTTTTCAATTTCACCCACCTGTTCTCGCCACTGCTGCTTCAGCGCATTGATACGTTCAAGGATTTGCTGATGGCGGCTTGCCAGCGTCTCTTCCGCGGGCGGCGGCGATTTTAGCTGCGGCGCTTCGCCCTGCAGCCAGCGGTCGATCGCCTTAAGCAGGTCACGCGGCCCTTTCCACTGTTCATGGATCACCGCGGCGATATCGCGCGGCAGCGGATAGCAGTGGCGACGCCAGAAGTCGGCGCAGGCCTGATAACGCAGGCGGGACTCGTCTTCGATCAGTTGCTGTTCAAACAACATGCCGGACTCGAAGGCGTTGAGGCTCAGCATTCGCTGACAGAAACCATGGATGGTAAAGACTGCCGCCTCGTCCATCTGGCGTTCCGCCAGCATCAGCGTTTGCGCCGCCTGGTTTTTATCGGCGATTTCCGCGAGCAAAGAGGCATAGAGCGGATCGCTGGCGCTTTCGCGCAGGCAGGCAATCCGTAGCTCGTGGATATTACTGCGAATACGTCCACGCAGCTCTTCCGTCGCCGCTTCGGTAAAGGTAACTACCAGCAGCTCTTCCACGCTGACCGGCCGGGGGAAAGCGGATTCTCCCCCCAGCCCCAGCAGCAGCCGTAGATATAGCGCGGCGATGGTAAAGGTTTTTCCGGTGCCCGCAGAGGCTTCTATCAGCCGCTCGCCCGTCAGGGGCAAGCGGAGTGGGTCAAGAGACTCAGCGGTTTCGGTCATTCATTCTCTCGCATCAGGGGTAAGGATTTCTGCAATGCGCTGACGCTTTCCCATACTTTACCGCCTTCAGGGGCGGCGTATTCCGTCTTGCCGTTCTGGCTGCCGGAAACCTGGGATAACAGTGCCATGCCTTGCGGATCCACCACCGTCTGATGGAAGAAATCGGCAAGTTTTTGCGGCGTCAGCAGTTTAATCTGAGCCACTACTTTATCACGTGAATCGAAGCGCATATTACCGCGATCGAAATCTTTGCTCAGCTTTGATGCTTCTTCGCTCAACGTTTGCGGCGCCTGCAGCATCTGGCTAATCGCCGCCTGCTGGATCTGAGCAAACTCTTCCGGTTTCATCGCCCGCAGTTTGGCTTCCGCCGTCGGGAAGAAGGCCTGGAAGCGCTGCCAGAGGAAAGCCGGCTGTTTATCGCTACTCTGTAACAGGAAGCCCATCCCCCACTGGCGGCCAACATTCATTGAGAAGGCGAAGACCGCATAGCCGAGTTGTTCTTCAGTACGTAACTGGTTATAGAACCAGGGCTGAATAATCTGCCCTAACAGCGAACTGGCGGCCATGCTGCTGTATTCATCGACGTTTGGCGGCGCGAAAACCGCCGCCAGCGCGGAGTCGGTGCTGCTGCCTGCTTTCTCAAACATCGCCAGCTGTTTGCTGTCGATCAGTACGTCTTTGTTGCGACACCACTCGTTGCCATCGGCGCCAAGCTGTTTTTGGATCTGGCGGGCCAGATCGGTGGACTGTCGGGCGCTCATGTTACCGATGACCAGCAGCTCCGGCCGCCCTCTTGCTTTCAGGTTATCGCGGTAGTTGATCACCTCTTTCAAGGTAATTGACGGCAGTAAATCGCGACGTGTTTTACGCTCGAAATAGGGTACCTGCGACAGCATCTGAATCGGCATGATCGCCTGGTCATAGGCTTTACCTTTGTCCGCCGAATCCATCATCTGGGCATACCAGGACTTCGCCTGCTCAAGCTGCTCTTCGGTCGGCGTATAGCTAAAGTAGCCGTCCAGCAGCGCGGTAAAGAGCTGCGGCAGGCGCTGGGTATAGCCATTGGCATTAACCATCAGACCGTTGTTGGCGCCGGTCGAGAAGCTTATCCCGCCTACCGCGGCCTGATTGCTAAGCTGGTCGAGAGCAATTCCGGCCAGGTAATCATTCAACGCGAACATCACCTGTCGGCGCGCGCTGTCCATCGCCTGCGGATTACGTAGCACCAGCGAGACGTCGGCCTTCGGTTCACTGGCAAAGTACTGGCTTGGCGCGTACACCACGCGCAGCGTCGGCTCATCGACGATAAGCTCCGGATGCGGGTACGCCTTATCGCTCTTAATCAGCGTGAAATCATCCGGAATATACGGGTTCAGCGTCGGCAGCTGCAGCTTGATGGCCGCAGATTTTTGCTGCCAGTCGGTGAAGGTCTGGGGGCTAATTTTATCAACCTGGTAAGGCGCGTTGACGAAATAAGCGGTTTTATTGTGCGGCTCATTCGGGCTGATGTACCAGATACGCGCATTTTGCGGCGTCATCATCGCCAAACGATCTTTAATCGCCTGGGCATCATAGCGGTCGGCGATATTAACCACGTCCAGTACGTGCTCTACCGGCACGCGAATCATGGTATCGGCCAGCCACTCCACATAATCCATATCGCGGCTAATCGACGGATAGCGGAAATCGAGCTCCAGCACGTGGGCTAATTCATCAAAGTAGCGCTTATCAATCCCCTGAGTACGCAGCAAATTCAGGTAGCTGAAGATAGCGGCGGTAACTTCATCGCGGTGCGCCAGGCCTTTATCGGTGAGGGTAGCGGAGATGGCCAGCACGCCGCTATTGCCGTTGACGGCCGGATCGGAATCCGCGCGAATCCCTTCCGCCAGCCCCTGCTTCTGCAGCCAGTCGGATAAGGTGCCAGGGCTGCGGTTGCCGATCATATAGGTCACCAGCTCATCGGTCTTGCTGCGAAACTGAGCGCTGTTGTTATCGATGCGGAATTCAACGCGCAGCACCTTACGCGGCATCGCCGGCACGTAGTGAATCACAATACCCTTCTGCGCATCGGTCACGACCGGTACGGTAATTTCCGGCTTACTGATGTCGTGATTTGGCACCCGTCCGTAGGTCGCGGCGGCAATGCTTGCCAACTCAGGCAGTGGCTTATTACTGTAGATGACCGCCTTCATCAGGTTTGCCGAGTACCAGCGGTCGCGGAAAGCGTGCAGCGCATCAAGCACCGGGCTACCAGGCTTGTCGCTCAGCGTATCGAGGTTACCGCCGGAGAATTGTGAAGCCGGGTGCGCAGGGTTGATGGTTTCGGCGCTCACCTGCGCCATGCGCATCCCGTCCCGGGTGCGCGCCATGGTCAATTCGGCGTTGACCGCGTTACGTTCGCGTTCGGCATATTTTTTATCCAGCAGCGGCGCGGCAATGGCATCGGCCAGCCGATCGACAGCGCCGTTGAGAGCATCGTTTTCCACTTCAAGGTAGAACGCGGTGCGATACGGCGCGGTGCTGGCATTATGGCTGCCGCCGTGCATTTTGAGGAATTCAGCAAGGCTGTCAGGCTGCGGATACTTCTGCGAGCCCATTAAGGTCATATGCTCGAGATAGTGCGCCAGCCCTTGATGATCGGCCGGATCCTGTAATGAGCCTACCGGCACCACCAGCGCCGACAGCGATTTTACCGCCTGCGGATCGGATACCAGCAGCACGACCATGCCGTTTTGCAGGCGAATGGCCTGATATTGACGGGGATCTTTTTCGCTTTTGCGGATGGTTTCCTGAATCGGTTGCCATCCGGTGTCTGCCTGACTTAACGGCGCCCAGAGGGCGACCACTACAACAAGAACTTTGAACCATAAACTGCGGGGCATTCACGGACCTCATCATTAACAAACTTCGCGCTGCATAGCGTCAGCGTGGATACCCATCATCAGGCAAAACGCCATCTTCAAGGTATTTACAACATCAGTCCGTGATTCGTTGCGCATAATAAATGAACAACCTTCTTTTGCGCAATTTTTATACTATTACAATTTTATTCGGACTGATGGAAACGAAATATCGGCAACAGATAACGCTGAGCCTGCGCGATAATCTCTTCATAGTACGCAGGCTCAAGAGTGCGCCACAGGCGTTGGTACCAGATATCGGCACCTTCGCCGCTCACCACCATATTACCTTCGTAGGCCTGAAGGAACTTACTGCGCGCTTTTTGTTGCGTTTCGTCATCCATTAACATGACATCCTTTTCCGCGTCGTAACAGGCTTTTAGCCACGCGCCGCCGCTTTCCGGCAACAGCAGTAGCGGTTTTGACATCCCCTGCAGGTAGCCTTCTACCAGCTCATTCAGGTACGCCTGCGCCTGCTCCGCCGCCAGT
The DNA here is from genome assembly GCF_050600785.1 of Klebsiella sp. 141198. Lineage (NCBI taxonomy): Bacteria > Pseudomonadati > Pseudomonadota > Gammaproteobacteria > Enterobacterales > Enterobacteriaceae > Klebsiella > Klebsiella sp. 141198. The sequence continues at coordinate 535,123 of NZ_JAQIRM010000003.1, read as the reverse complement.
GGCGGGAAACGCCACTCGCCTTCTTTGCGCACGAACAACCGACTTTCGCCGAGACCGCCGCTAGCACAATAGACAAGATGTTCCAGCCAAAGTTGCACGCCCTGAGAGACGCTCAGCAGCGACGGTCGCCAGCGCAATAGCCCATCCGGCTGTACCTGCTGTAGCCAGCCAGTGAGATTGATACCGTTGCACTGTATGTCGATCTCCATACTTTGCGCGGGTTGACGACTGGCGATAACCCGCTCAGCCAGGTTCTGCATTTCCTGACGCTGCGCCTCCCATGCCAGTTCGCCAAACGCGCCAAAAGGCAGCTCACCCGCCGCACGAAAACGACGATACATCGCTGACGCATCCTGTTGTTCAATCAGCGTATTCAGCAACTGTTGGTTCAACTGGTAACGGCTTAGCCCTTCAAGCACGAAAGGCTCATCTTCGGGGATCTCGCTCTCTTCAGAGCGGAAATTCACCCGCAGACGCTGCTGGAAGAAAGCGCGCACCGGATGCTGCCAAAAGCGTAACAGCTGTTCGAACGGCAGCGTGTCGATATCGAGCGGCGCAAGCGGCTGGATAAATTCACTATGCGCCTCTCCCTGCTGGCTGGCGGCGGCCAGCCACTCTTTTGCATAGCTCTGATCTTCATCCGGCAGATAATTGGCGGCATCGAATGGCATACGCGTATGCAGATGGGTAATGTGCTCCTTAACGCGGCGTTCGCTGGCATCGCAGTCCAGCGCTTCATCGCCTTCAAGGCAGTGGCTCTGACCGATATAGTCAGCCAGTTCCTGTACCAGCACCGAAGGATAGCGCTCGCTGTTATCCTGAATTGAGCGGCCGATATAGCTGATGTATAGCTTCTGTTCGGCCGACATCAGCGCTTCCAGGAACAGGTAGCGGTCGTCGTCGCGACGGCTACGGTCGCCGCGCTGCGGTTTTTGGCTCATTAAATCGAAGCCCAGCGGCGCGAGTGTACGCGGGTAGACGCCATCGTTCATCCCCAGCAGGCAGACGACCTTGAAAGGGATAGAGCGCATCGGCATCAGGGTGCAGATATTCACCGGCCCGGCCAGGAAACGCTGGCTGATCCGCTGCTGATCGAGGCGCTGCGCCAGCTCATCGCGCAGCAGCGATAGCGGCACGGCAGCCCCGTACTGCGCATCCAGACCGCCATCGATGATGGCTTGCCATTGCTGTTCAATCAGCGCCAGCGCCGCTTCGGTGTCGCTATCCGGCAGGAAGAAATCCGTGAGTAGATCGCGGCACACCGGCAGCCACTCTGCCAGCGGGCGATCCTGCGCCAGACCGCGGCGCCACAGATTAAGCTGCATCAGTAACGACGCGAGATTCCCTACCAGTTCGGCAATCAGCCCGCTGGATTCATCATAGGGCAGCACCGACTGCCACTCGCCCTGGCTGCTGTCCATCGCATACCCCAGCAGCATACGCGTTAACCCAAAACGCCAGGTGTGCTGGCCGGTCGCCGGAAGATCCATTTCGCGCACGTTGTCGTCATCCATGCCCCAGCGTACGCCGGATTCATTGACCCACTGGCGCAGGTAGCGCAACCCCTCTTCATTAATATTGAAGCGCGCCGCCAGTACCGGCACATCCAGCAGCGCCAGCACATCTTCGCTGGCGAAGCGGCTGTCCGGCAGAGAAAGCAACGTGATAAACGCCTGTAACGCCGGGTGCGATTCCCGCGCCCGTCGGTCGGAAATCGCCCACGGCAGCCAGCGTTCGCCGCGCGCCGCGCCGAAAACCGCCTGAATATAGGGACTGTAGCTGTCGATATCGGCGACCATAACGATAATATCGCGCGGCGTCAGCGCCGGGTCTTCTTCCAGCATCGCCAACAGTCGGTCATGCAGCACTTCCACTTCACGTTGCGGGCTATGGCAGACGTGGATAGCCAGGCTGCGGTCGTCATTCGCCAGCGGACGCTTACTCTTACTGCTGGCGAACTCTTGCGCGGTGCGTCCCGCCACCGCGGCGTTGCGCAGTTCCAGAATATCGGCCTGGAGATTATGTAGCAGGTTATCGGGGGCGATATCGACAAAGGCGTCCAGCTCTTCATAGCGCTCCAGCCCTGCCAGCAGAAAGATATAATCGCGCCCGAGCTTGCCCCACGAGGCCAGCAGCGGATTGCCGACATCCTGCTCGCCATCATCATTAAACAATCCCGGCGCCTGTTCAGTGTCGCGGAACAGCGGCAGCTCGCGCGCCTCGCGGTGGTGGCGGCGCTGGCGCGACATCAGTTTGGCAAGAAACGCTGGATCTTTAATATCGCCCCAGTAGTAGCGACAGGGGTTGGTGAAGAGTACATAGACATCGACATGCTTACCCAGCGCCTGCAGGGCCTGCAAATACACCGGCGGCAGCGCCGAGATGCCGCAGATAAAGACCCGCGACGGCAGCCCGGCTGGCGGCTGGTCAGCATTTTCCAACGCGCTGATAAAGCGCTGGTACAGATTGGCGCGGTGCCACAGCGGTTGCCCAAGCTCTGCGGTGTATTCGACTAACGCTTTCCACAGCGGCGCCTGCCACTGCTGAGCGTCGCCCAGCCCGTCCACCCGTTCATCGGCCTCCCAGCGCATCAGCCACTCCGGGCGATAAACCAGATACTGGTCATACAGGTCGGCCACCCGCGCGGCAAGCTGGAACAGCTTACGTTTGTCGCTATCATCGCTCAGATAGTGGCGCAGTAATGTGAAGGCTTCATCGTCGAGATACTGCGGTAGCAGGGTCATCAGCTTCCAGCTCATGCTCTGTTTACTGAAGGCGCTCTCGCCGGGAATATCGTCTAGCACGCGAACGAACATATCCCAGATAAAGCTGGCCGGCAGCGGAAACTCGATATTCGCCGCAATACCGAAGCGCTTTGCCAGCGTCATCTGCAACCATTGCGCCATACCGGTACTTTGCACCAGCACCATTTCCGGCATGAAAGGGTCATCCAGCCGCTGGCGCTCGACGATAAACTCCATCAACGCTTCAAGCACATCCAGACGGTTTGAGTGGTACACCCTTAACATATTCGCTCCTGACTACTGATTTACCGGACAATGTAGCCGGTTCATCTGCACCCGCTTAGCGGCGGGCATGGTGATCGTTACCGTGATGCTGACACAACTTTGCCTGGATGTCTGCAAGCGGCTTATTTGCCCTTTCGCGGGCTGTGCCGGGGGAATGAGCTGGCTAAAGCGCCACGCTTCCCGCCACTGCTGGCGATAGGCGTTCAATTGAGCGGCGCCGCCGGCTAGCCCCCGATGATAACCGCCAAGCGCCGCGATGGTCATGATTAACAGCGCCATCGCTAATAATGTCTCCGCCAGGCTAAAACCGCGCTGGCGCGCTACGGCATCAGGCATAACGCACTCTCCTTTAACGGGCAAAAATCGCTCCATCCATGCGCTAAATAGCGCAGCTCGCCCTGTTCAACCCACGCTGACTGCCACAGCTGTACTGTACCGCTGCCGGCGATAAGCAGCGCGCGGCCATCATTAAAAAGCCGCAGGCATGCGCGCCAGCGTTGACTGTTTTCCAGTTGACACACCACAGCGCTTTGCAGCGGCCAGTTCACTCCTTTGCCCCACTGCAGCGCCGACTGCGCGGCGGCCGTATCGCGAATCGCCTGGGTTTCGGCGCTCACCTGCGCCAGCAGCGATCGCTGCTGCTGGTTCATTCCCTGCAGCAGCAGGCTGCCCAACGCCAGTAATAGCAGTACCATCAGTAGCGATGAAACTCCGCGCTGGCGTTTCACAGGTTGAACCCCGTTACCCGATATTGCGCCTCGGTGGAAATACGCGAGTCCGATTGCGCCTGCCCCCCCAGGGTAACGATAAGTTCAGGAGAGAACCCGCTTATCGCCTGCCGCTCAACGTGAAAACTCGTTACCGTTATGGCTGCGGGATTGGTCATTTTCTCCCAATTTTTACCGCCGCAGTCAGTGACGCCGCGCCGCGTTTCCAGCGCCCCATCGCGCAGGCGAAAACCGGTAGAATCGGCATCGGCCTCCGGCGCCAGCTCCCAAATGCCGTTGCCGTTACCATCCCAGCGAACAATAACGCACTGCCCGCCGTCGGCAATCACCAGCGCCTGACCATTACAGTGACCCGCGCAATATCCGGCGCGCTGCAAATGTTTGGCTAACGTATAGACCCGCTGCCATAGCTCATTTTCCAGCGCCTGCTGCTGCGTTTGGCGAAGAATCTGGCGCTGTAGCGCCGGAAGGAAACGAGCGGCTCCGAGCAGTAATACCGAGCCAATCGCCATAGCAATCAGCGTTTCAATGAGCGAAAAACCGCGCGCCGCTACTGGCATAATTCCTCCCCTTCCCGACACAGGCGTATGCGTCCCCAGTTAGAGACAACAATCCGCCACGCTTCGCCATCGCCTTGCAACAGGATATGTCCGGCCCAGGCGCTGTTGCGCAGGCCGTAAAAACCAATGCCCGCCGTCAAATGTTGCAGCGTAATTCCCGGCCATAGCGGCTGTAGGGTAAAAGGCGTTTTCGCGTGACAGTCAGCCTCCATCCCGCTTGCGCTCAGACACCAGCCGGCGGGCGATTGTCCGATGCTAATGACGCGGTCGCGGTTGTGCCAGTTGGCGTCATCGCGCAGCAGCACGAGATAATCGCGCACCTGGCAGGCGACCTGCCACAAGCGCTGTTGCTGTTGCCAGCGCTGCCAGCCGTACATACCGCTAGCGCTGAGGATGACCACCAGCATCATGGTGACCAGCATTTCAATTAGGGTGTAGCCATGCTGTCTGTTCATGGCGTCGAGTATGCGTTGCTCTGATTATCCATTCGAATGGTAAATCTACGGTTCGCGTCGCGGCTCGGGAAAAAATTCGCCAGTTGCAGGATATTGAGCGGCGTCAGAAATCAGGCTCGCAAAATTCTGCAAAGGGCATAAAAAAACCGGCGCTGCTGGCGCCGGTTTGTCATCACTACAGAGACGTTAAATCGCCACAGGCGCTTTAATTCCCGGATGCGGGTCATAACCTTCAATTTCGAAGTCTTCAAAACGGTAGTCGAAAATCGACGCCGGTTTGCGCTTAATGACCAGCTTCGGCAGCGGACGCGGTTCGCGGCTCAGCTGCAGGTTAGTCTGCTCCAGGTGATTGCTGTAGAGATGAGTGTCACCACCGGTCCAGACAAAATCGCCCACTTCCAGATCGCACTGCTGCGCCACCATATGCACCAGCAGCGCATAGCTGGCGATGTTGAACGGCAGGCCGAGGAACACGTCGCAGGAGCGCTGATACAGCTGGCAGGAGAGTTTGCCGTCGGCGACGTAGAACTGGAAGAACGCGTGGCACGGCGCCAGCGCCATTTTATCCAGCTCACCGACGTTCCATGCCGACACGATGATACGGCGGGAGTCCGGGTCATTTTTCAACTGTTCCATGACCGTGCCGATCTGGTCGATATGGCGGCCGTCCGGCGCGGGCCAGGAACGCCACTGTTTGCCGTAAACCGGCCCCAAATCGCCATTCTCATCCGCCCACTCGTCCCAGATGGTGACGTTATTTTCGTGCAGATAGGCAATGTTGGTGTCGCCCTGCAGGAACCACAGCAGTTCATGGATGATGGAGCGTAAATGACAGCGCTTGGTGGTCACCAGCGGGAAGCCTTCCTGCAGGTTAAAACGCATCTGATGGCCGAAGATAGAGATGGTGCCAGTGCCGGTGCGGTCATTTTTTGGCGTGCCCTCAGCGAGCACTTTCTGCATCAAATCAAGATACTGTTTCATGGTTCCTCAAGAGTTTTGTTGCTGCGGACGGTGACGATAAGCCCAAACCATCATAATGATACCCGCAAGCACCATCGGGATCGAAAGAATCTGCCCCATACTGATGTACTGCACCCAGCCGCCGGTAAACTGTGCGTCCGGCTGACGGAAGAATTCCACGATAATGCGGAACAGGCCGTAGCCAATCAGGAACAGGCCGGAAACGGAACCGGTCGGGCGCGGTTTACGGATAAACAGGTTCAGGATCAAGAACAGCACCACGCCTTCCAGCGCCAGCTCATAAAGCTGCGAGGCGTGACGCGGCAGCGCGCCGTAGGTATCGAATAATGATTGCCATTCCGGATGCGACGGCAGCAGCGCCAGATCCTCAGCGCGCGAGCCCGGGAAAATCATCGCATAATGGAAGCTCGGGTCAACGCGGCCCCACAGCTCACCGTTGATAAAGTTGCCCAGACGCCCGGCGCCGAGGCCAAACGGGATCAGCGGCGCGATAAAATCGGAGACCTGGAAGAAGGTACGCTTGGTGCGTTTGGCGAAGATAATCATCACCAGAATCACGCCGATCAGGCCGCCGTGGAACGACATGCCGCCATCCCAGACGCGGAACAGATATAGCGGGTCGCTAAGGAAGACCGGCAGGTTGTAGAACATCACATAGCCGATACGGCCGCCGAGGAATACGCCGAGGAAGCCCGCGTAGAGCAGGTTTTCCACTTCATTTTTCGTCCAGCCGCTGCCCGGACGATTGGCCCGACGGGTGGCCAGCCACATCGCAAAGACGAAACCAACCAGGTACATTAAGCCGTACCAGTGGAGAGAGACCGGTCCAATGGAAAATATTACCGGATCGAACTCCGGAAAATGCAGGTAGCCACTATTCATCTGTCACCATAAAGACTTGTTATTCCGCCGAAAGTGGACAGCGGTGATGATCCGTGCCCGCTTAAAACGGGCACTCCGAAGGAGGCGAATGATAGCATAAGCATGTAGTGCGATCCGCGCTGAACGTGTAAAAGATATGTATAAGGATGCTAACAGCGTGCGGTTGTTCCCCGGGCTCGCTACGCGGTGCCGTTTTTTTGTCGGGTGGCGGCTAACGCCTTACCCGACCTACGGCCGTGCGGCCTGCCTTTAATTTATTCACCATGATGGCTGACACTATTGGTGATGGCGATCTCAAAATGCCCCGGTGGCGATGCCGCCTACCAGGGGTACAGCGCGATGCGATTTGGTAGCCCGGAGAAGGCGCAACGCGCCGCGTCCGGGAAAACCCTTAAAAAGTTGCAAACCGATAACAGTATCTACGTTACCGTCCGCCGCGGATCAGGCCGCCGAGACCGCGGCGCTCCATAAATGCCGCCACCTGGTGGCGCACTTCCGTGGTCATCTGCGCTTCCAGACTGCGCCGTGACAGCTCCTGCGCTTCTTCGATATCGATACGGCGCAGCAGATATTTCACGCGCGCGACCGAACGGCCGTTCATCGACAAATGGCGATAGCCGAGGCCCACCAGGATGGTGACGCACATCGGGTCGCCGGCCATTTCGCCGCACAAGCGCAGATCGATACCAAAACGCTCGGCGTCATGGGCAATCATCGCCAGCGCCCGCAATACCGCAGGGTGCAGGCAGTCGTACATATTGGCGACGCGGGTATTATTGCGGTCGACCGCGAGGATGTATTGCGTCAGGTCATTGGTGCCGACGGAGATAAAGTCGATGCGGTTTGCCAACTGCGGCAGCATAAAGACCATTGACGGCACTTCCAGCATCACCCCAAGGCGCGGGCGCGGAATCGCGTAACCAATCATCTCTTCGACTTCGCGACTGGCGCGCTCGATCAGGCGGCGGGCTTCGTCAACCTCTTCGAGGCTGGTGACCATCGGCAGCAGGATGCTGAGATTGCCGGTGGCGGCATTAGCGCGCAGCATGGCGCGCACCTGGATCAAGAAGATCTCTGGCTGATCGAGCGTAATACGGATCCCGCGCCAGCCAAGGCACGGGTTCTCTTCGCTAATCGGCATATACGGCAGTTGTTTATCGGCGCCGATATCCAGCGTTCGCAGGGTCACGGGCTTGCTGTTAAACATCTGCAGCATGCCCTGATACTGGGCGACCTGCTCCTCTTCGGAGGGGAAGCCGCTTTGTAACATAAACGGAATTTCGGTGCGGTAAAGCCCGATACCATCGATAAAGCTGCCGAGTTTCTCTTCATGCTCCGGGCTCAGGCCGGCGTTGAGCATCACTTTTACCCGTTCGCCGCTTTTCAGCTCGGAAGCGCGTTCAAGATCGTCTTCCGCCAGCCGGCTCAGCTCGTTCTCTTCGCTGATTAACCGCTGATACTCTTGTAGCAGCACCGGTTCGGGATCGACCAACAGATCGCCGCGATAGCCATCAACGATCAACGTATGGCCATGCAGCAGTGACGGCTGAATGTCGGCGCCCATTACCGTCGGGATGCCCAACGCACGCACCATGATAGCCGCGTGGGAGTTGGCCGCGCCGTCGCGCACCACCACCCCGACTAAGCGGTCCTGCGGCACTTCCGCAAGCGTGGTTGCCGACAGTTCATCGGCCACCAGAATAATGCGCTCAGGCCAGGTATTCGGCCCCTGGGTGGTGTCGTCGAGATGAAACAACAGCCGCTGCCCGAGAGTACGCAAATCCCCCGCCCGCTCTTTAAGGTAGCCATCACTGAGCGCGGCAAACTGCTCGGCAAATTTCTCAATGACTTTTTTCACTGCCCATTCAGCGACGGAGCCTTTGTCGACTTCATCGAATAGCTCACGGCGCAGGCGCGCATCGGATAACAGGTGCGAATAGAGGTCAAAAATAGCCGCCGTCTCTTTTTGCGCTCCGGCGGCGTAGCGCTTGCTGTAGCGACGAAACTCATTCGCCGCCTCTTCCAGCGCGCCGGTGAGACGTTCGCGCTCGGAAGCGGTATCCAGCGTCGAGGCCTCGTAGACCTGCTCCATCAACGGCAGGCTGGCATCCATCCAGCCTTCGGCAATCGCCACCCCGGATGATGCCGGCAGCGCGCGGATGCGGGTCTGGCGATACTGCCCAAACAGCGCATTTAACTGCGATTGGGAGAGAATAGCGGCCATCTGGGTGGCGAGGGTGACAAGGAAGGACTCTTCGCTTTCATCGAACTGGCGCAGTTCGCGCTGCTGAACCACCAGCACGCCCAGCAGCTGACGCCGCTGGATAATCGGCACGCCAAGGAAGGCGCGGAAGCGTTCCTCCTTAACGGCTGGAATATACTTAAAGCTGGGATGTTTTTGCGCATCGGCCAGGTTGATAGGCTCGGCCAGACGCCCCACCAGCCCCACGAGACCTTCATCAAATGCGAGTGCGACTGTGCGCCCGCGAGGTTTTTTCAGCCCGCGCGTGGCCATCAGGTAATAGCAGCGTCGATCGTTGTCAGCCAGGTAAACCGAACAAACTTCCGTTTCCATCGCTTTACAGACATCCGTAACCAGGATATCCAGCGCCTCGTTTAAACGCGGCGCGCTGGCGACCTTCTCGACTATTTCTCGCAACCGAGTGAGCATAATGTGCGTGGCTTAACCTCTTTTACGTCGATAAGCAGGCGCGCTTTGCGGCTTGGGTGTGGTTTCAGCAAGCGACATCGTGACGCCCGCGAACTCTTTCATCACCCGGCGGTAAACGTCGCGCTTAAACGACACCACCTGACGAACCGGGTACCAGTAGCTTACCCATCGCCAGCCATCAAACTCAGGTGTACTGCTGGTTTGCATATTAATAGCCGTATCGCTGCCGACCAGTTGTAGAAGAAACCACTTCTGCTTCTGACCGATACAAACCGGCTTTGTGTCCCAACGCACCAAACGTTTAGGCAGCTTGTAACGCAGCCAGTTACGGGTCGAGGCCAGGATCCGCACATCTTTGCGGCTTAACCCAACCTCTTCGAACAATTCCCGATACATTGCCTGCTCGGCGGACTCGCCTGGATTAATGCCCCCTTGCGGGAACTGCCACGAGTGCTGACCATAACGCCGGGCCCACATCACCTGGCCCTGACGGTTACAAATTACAATGCCGACATTTGGGCGGTAGCCATCGTCATCAATCACCGGACTACCTCAAAATAAGCTTCAATGTGAATGATTGTTTCACACTCGTTGGAAACGGTAAACCACTCTCTGTGTGGCGTGATAACGAATAACATTTGAATAACTCACAGTAATCACCCGAGTTATAAACAGTGAACGCCATCCCCGGGCCATTTTATTCACTTTTTCTGTGGATAGAGTTGTGAAGAAGTACGGAATTAACCAGGGAAAACCCGGAGTAGTCCGAACGACGTAGAGATGGAACCATTTAATAATGACATACTATTCATTAAGTTATCATACTTCTCGCCGACAAATTACAGCATAACGTGATGATCATCACATATGCGATCCGGCAACTGATGAAAGATCGAACAATGCCGCTTTTATCCACAGATAAAGCACATTCGTCGGGCACATTTTGTCTAAAAATTCGATTTTCGTCGCACGTCAAGGCTGTAAATCGAACCAGTAGTGAGGCTTTTCCCCAGTTATCCCATTTTTCTGTGGATAACATGGTGTAAGATCCTGTTCATTGTCAGTGACCAGTTCTGGAAAACCCGTTTCCACTGTTTTCATAAACGGAAAAATGGGAGAAAAAACATATATAAATCATCATATTGGTATAGTTACCCATAAAAAGGTAAACTCTATCCACAACGCACAAAAATAGCGCTCATTTTTTAACCAGAGGTTTTCTATCATGCCAGCCATCGCTCCGCTTACCGCTCCGCCGCAAAGTCAGGAGCAACTTCTTGCTCAGGCCCAGCGGCTGGCGGGCTATTCGCTGGGTGAACTGGCGGCGCTGGCAGGGATCCCTATTCCTCGCGATCTGAAACGCGATAAGGGCTGGATTGGCATCCTGCTGGAGATTTGGCTGGGCGCCAGCGCCGGAAGCAAACCCGAGCAGGATTTCGCCGCCTTAGGCGTGGAGCTGAAAACCATTCCTATTGACCGTCAGGGCCGACCTCTGGAGACCACGTTTGTTTGCGTAGCGCCGCTAACCGGTAATAGCGGCGTGACCTGGGAAAGCAGCCACGTACGGCATAAGCTGCAACGCGTGCTGTGGATCCCGGTAGAAGGCGAGCGCGAAATCCCGCTGGCGGAACGCCGCGTCGGCGCGCCGCTGCTGTGGACGCCGGACGAGGAAGAAGATCGCCAGTTGCGCATGGACTGGGAGGAGTTGATGGATCTTATCGTGCTCGGCCAGGTTGAACGAATCACCGCCCGCCACGGCGAAGTACTGCAGCTGCGCCCAAAAGCGGCCAACAGCAAAGCGCTAACGGAAGCGATCGGCGCCCACGGCGAGCCGATCCTCACCCTACCGCGCGGCTTTTATCTGAAAAAAAACTTCACCGCCGCGCTGCTTGCGCGTCATTTTCTCTTAGGCCATGAATAATTTTTTGTTCTGCCATAACGCCTGCATATAATTACCACTTTATTTTTTGCAGGACTTTGAACAATGTTATTTGCATGGATAACCGATCCTAACGCCTGGCTGGCGCTCGGCACGCTGACGCTGCTGGAGATCGTTCTCGGGATCGATAATATTATTTTTCTCTCTCTGGTTGTCGCTAAGCTTCCCACCGCTCAACGCGCCCATGCGCGGCGTATCGGGCTAATGGGAGCCATGCTGATGCGTCTCGGCCTGCTGGCATCTATCGCCTGGGTCGTTAAGCTCACCAACCCGCTCTTCACCGTATTCGGGCAGGAGATCTCGTTTCGCGACCTGATCCTGCTGCTCGGCGGTCTGTTCCTTATCTGGAAAGCGAGTAAAGAGATCCACGAATCTATTGAAGGCGAGGAAGAAGGTCTTAAAACCAACGTCCACTCCTTCTTTGGCGCCATCGTGCAGATCATGCTGCTGGATATCATCTTCAGCCTTGATTCAGTCATTACCGCCGTGGGTCTCTCCGATCATCTGTTCATTATGATGGCCGCGGTGGTGATTGCGGTTGGGGTGATGATGTTTGCCGCGCGTCCGATCGGCGACTTCGTTGACCGTCACCCGTCGGTCAAAATGTTGGCGTTGTCGTTTCTGATCCTCGTCGGCTTCACCCTGATGCTGGAGAGCTTCGATATGCATGTCCCGAAAGGTTACATCTACTTCGCGATGTTCTTCTCCATTGCGGTCGAGACGCTCAACCTGATGCGCAATAAGAAAAACCCGCTGTAAGCCACAAAATTGCAGTCCGGAAGCGGGCTGCAATCCTTTTTAAGACTTTACTGCTTTTTATGTCTCACAAATCAGGCTATTAATATACTGGTACGAGGTGCGGCCATAAGAGAGGTAATGACGATGAAAAAATGGGCAGTATTGATTTCCGCCGTAGGACTGGCGTTCTCGGTTTCCGGTTGCAGCAGCGATTATGTCATGGCGACAAAAGATGGACGTATGATTCTTACCGACGGTAAACCGGCGGTTGACGATGACACCGGTTTGATAAGCTACGAAGATCAGCAAGGCAATAAAATGCAGATCAACCGCGACGACGTGTCACAAATTATTAAGCGTTAAGCTTTTTCGTCGGTTAACCGCATATTTTCCGACAACCACTGCCACAGAAAAGAGTCGGGATCCCCCTGCTATATCCCCAGGGCAGCCCCCTTCAGGATCTCCAGACCCGGCTTTTTTGATATTTTCCCTTTCTCTTTTTCTCTCCCTCTGCCATGTTGTTATTCCCATCAGCCTGCAAGCGCTTTGAAGTTTGTGGGGAGATAGTTTTGTCGGGAAACTCCTGACCTTGTTGATAAAAATAAGGAAGCCGGCTATGCAGTATCACCGTATCCCACACAGTTCTCTTGAAATCAGCACGCTGGGGCTGGGCACAATGACGTTTGGTGAACAAAATAGCGAGGCCGACGCTCATGAACAGCTCGACTACGCCGTAAGTCAGGGAATCAACCTGATTGATGTCGCCGAAATGTATCCTGTCCCGCCGCGCCCGGAAACCCAGGGTCTGACCGAAACCTACGTCGGCAACTGGCTGGCGAAACGCGGCAACCGCGAAAAGCTGATTATCGCCTCTAAAGTCAGCGGTCCGGCGCGCAATAACGACAGCAGCATTCGCCCGAATCACGCGCTGGATCGCAAAAACATTCGCGACGCGCTGCACGACAGCCTCAAACGTCTGCAAACCGATTATCTCGACCTCTATCAGGTACATTGGCCGCAGCGCCAGACCAACTGTTTCGGCAAGCTGGGCTATACCTGGAGCGACTCTGCGCCGGTGGTCACCCTGCTCGATACGCTGGAAGCCCTCACCGAATTCCAGCGCGCCGGTAAAATCCGCTATATCGGCGTCTCTAACGAAACCGCCTTTGGCGTCATGCGCTATCTGCATCTGGCCGATAAGCACGACCTTCCGCGCATCGTCACGATTCAAAACCCGTACAGCCTGCTTAACCGCAGCTACGAAGTGGGGCTGGCGGAAGTGAGCCAATATGAGGGCGTTGAGCTGCTGGCGTATTCATGCCTGGCGTTCGGTACGCTGACCGGTAAGTACCTCAACGGCGCGCAGCCGGCTGGCGCACGCAATACGCTATTTAGCCGCTTTACCCGCTACAGCGGCGTGCAGGCGCAGAAAGCGGTGGCCGCTTATGTGGACATTGCCAAACGCCACAATCTCGATCCGGCGCAAATGGCGCTGGCCTTTGTGCGTCGCCAGCCGTTTGTCGCCAGCACCCTGCTCGGGGCCACGACCATGGAGCAGCTCAAGACCAACGTCGAAAGTTTGCATCTTGAGCTGAGCGAAGAGGTGTTAGAGGAGATTGAGGCGGTGCATAAGGTGTATACCTACCCGGCGCCATAAGAGGGTAAAAACCCCGGGTAGCGGCTAACGCCTTACCCGGGCTACCGGAGAGCAGATATTTGTGAATCCGTCCCTCTCCGGCGATTATTTACGCCGTCCCCACCACCACAGCGCAGCGATGGCTAGCGCAAAGACCGCGCCAAATCCTATCCCCACGCCAACCGGCGGGATCCCAACGCTGACCGCCAACGAGTACAGCCCCAGCATGAGCAACATCGCCACGTTTTCACCAAGGTTCTGTACCGCAATGGCGTTACCTGCGCCAACGGTATGTTTCCCGCGCTCCTGCAGCAGCGCGTTCAGCGGCACGATAAAGAAGCCGCCACACACCCCAAGCAGTAGCAGTAGGCCAAATGCCGGTAGTAGCGACTGCTGTACCGCGAAGACGATCACCGCGACGCCAATCAATATCCCGGCGGGCATACAGCGCGAGACGGTTTCCAGCGTGACCAGCTTCGCCGCTGCGCCAGCGCCAACCACAATCCCGACGGCGACCATCGCATTGAGGTAGGTCGGCATCGCGTTACTGGTGATCCCAAGCGCCACCGGCACCCAAATCACCAGCAGGAAGCGCAGCGTCACCCCCGCCCCCCAGAACAAGCTGGTGCCCATCAATGAGAAACGCGTTTCACTATTACGCCACAACGTCTTACAGGCGCTGAAGAAGCTATGCGTCATCGGCCTGAAACGCCACGATTGTCCAGGACGAGCCGCCGGTAGTTTCGGGATCCACAGGTTAGCGACCACCGCGCCGCCATAAACCAGCGCACAAACGATAAGCGCCGCCAGCACGTGCCAGTCCGCAAGAATACCGCCCGCCATCGAGCCCAGCAGGATCGCCGCGATGGTCGACGACTCCATCAGTCCGTTAGCCTTCACTAACTTATCGCCGGTGGTCAGTTCGCCCAGAATACCGTATTTCGCCGGCGAATAGGCCGCCGCGCCAATACCCACCAGCGTATAGCCGATAAACGGATTGACGCCAAAGCAAATACACCCGGCGCCGAGCAGCTTCAGGCCATTAGCGACCATCATCACCCGGCCTTTGGCGAAGCTATCGGCAAATTGCCCGACAAACGGCGCAAAGAGAATGTAAGCGCCCACAAACAACATCTGCAATACCGGCTGACTCCACTCCGGATAGTAGAGCTGCTTCATCAACGCCAGGGTGGCGAACAGCAGCGCATTATCGCCGAAGGCCGACAGGAACTGGGCGCAGATCACCGCTATCATCCCTTTCGAGTACAGTGAAGCGTTAGTGTGCACTGACTCACTCATGTGTATGTTCCGCCTCTTCAACCATGCCTTTCAGGGTGACAAAGTCCGGCTTGCCGCTGCCCAGTACCGGCAGCTGTTTCAGCCAACGAATATCGCGCGGTACCGCCAGCTCCGGTACGCCGTGTTCACGCGCGTAGCGCAGCAGCTTTTCGCGATTGAGTTCATTATCGGTGGTAAACAGCACCAGCGCCTCGCCTTTGCTGGCGTCCTGCTTAATGGCCGTGGCGTGCATTTTGTCCGGCGAGACCGCCAAAGCGACCTGCTCGACCATCTCCAGCGAGACCATCTCACCGGCGATTTTGGCGAATCGCTTGGCGCGACCCTGAATACGAACGTAGCCCTGCTCGTCAAAGACGACGATATCGCCGGTGTCGTACCAGCCGCTCTCCACTTCACCGTGCTGGTTTTCCGCCGTCGGCGCTTCCAGCACGCCGGGGTTTTCTACCCGCAGATAGCCTTTCATGATGTTTGGCCCTTTCAACTGCAGGCGGCCCCCCTGCTCGATGCCCGGCATCGCCAGCAATCGGGCATCCATCCCCGGAAGAATGCGCCCGACGGTACCGACTTTCGCCGCCATCGGAACGTTGATGGAGACCACCGGCGCACATTCGGTCACGCCGTAGCCTTCAAGGATGCGCAGGCCAAATTTGTCCTGCCACAGCTGTTTGGTGCTGTCCTGCAGTTTTTCCGCCCCTGCCACCACATAGCGCAGACGATAAAAATCATATGGGTTGGCAAAGCGGGCATAGTTGGCGAGGAAGGTTGAGGTGCCGAACAACACGGTACAGTTACGATCGTAGACCAGCTCCGGCACCACCCGATAGTGCAGCGGGCTTGGATAGAGGAACACTTCCGCGCCGGTGAATAGCGGCGTCAGCAGGCCGACCGTCAGGCCGAAGGAGTGAAACAGCGGCAGCGCCGACATAAAGCGATCGTTGGCGGTAAAATCGGCGATGGTTTTAATCTGTTCCACGTTAGCCAGCAGGCTTTTATGGCTATGCACCACCCCTTTTGGGTTCCCCTCCGAGCCGGAGGTAAAGAGGATCATCGCCGCATCTTCCGGCTGCTGCTTGACCTGCGCCAGACGCGGCGCCAGCAGATGGCCAAATATCCACAGCTTGTCGGCGGTAGTGACATCGCCTTTCAGATCTTCCAGAAACACCCAGCGCACCTGAGTCAGCTGCTCCGGCAGGTGCCAGAGTTTGCCTTTATCGAGGAAGGTACGGGAAGTAAAAATGGTTTTGATTTCCGCGGCGGTAATCGCGCTGCTGAGTCCTTTGACGCCGGCGGTATAGTTCATCATTGCCGGGATACGCCCGCGGGCAATCGCGCCGAAAATCACCGCCGCGCTGATACCGGCGTTAGGCAGCATCAGGCCGATTTTCTCGCCCTGCGCGCTGTATTTTTCCAGAATACGCGCGACGAACAGCGTTTTGGTCAACAGTTTCCGGTAGGTATCCGGCTGGAAATTAATATCTTCCACGCAGTTTTTACGCGCGCCAAAACGGTCCTGCGCCGCCAGTAGCGACTCATACAGCGTTTCACGCGGGCGCACCGCCATGCGCGCTTCCATCATAATCTGGTGCAGCATTTCGCCGGCGATTTTTCGCCGATCGCGGGCGCGCGGCGCTTCCGGCATCGGCAGATGCGTCGGCGGCAGTAAATGGAGCTGAATACGCGGGAACAGACGGCGTTTTACCAGCCCCTTCAGACGGCTGAATGGCGTAAGTTCGGCGCCTTCGATTCGCAGCGGCACAATGGTCGCTTTCGACTTCGCCGCCACAAACGCCGCGCCGTCGTAGATTTTCATCAGCGAACCGCTTACCGAAATACGCCCTTCCGGAAAGATAACCACCGGGCGCCCCTGCTCAATCAAGCGCACCAGATGCTTAATTGACATCGGCTTGGTGGGGTCCAGCGGAACAAAGTCGATAAGCGGCGTCAGCGCCCGCATAAACCAGCGCTGGCTAATCGAGGTATAGACCGCAAACACTGGCCGAACGGGCAGAAAGAGCGCCAGTAAAATACCGTCGAGAAATGAGACATGATTTGGCGTAATTAATACTTTTTCCTGATAGAGCGCCTGAGTGTCTCCGGTCAATCGTACCCGGTACAATCCTTTGAACAGTAATCGAAAAAATCCCAACAGCATAACGACTCCGCGTGGCTGATTTAGTATTCCGAGCAGGTTACATGAGAAGGCGGGGAAAAGCAGTGTGGGGGAAGAAAATTCAGAATAAAAAAACCTGCGCATCCGCGCAGGTCGGTGCAAGATAATCAGTACGAAGTGCGTACTTAAGAAACTCACCAATCAATACCTCTGGGACCCTGATTGTCGCGTTTTTACCCGGGATCGCGCCAGCGCGAAAACGCAAGGGAATGAGCCTAAGTGCAACCAGGTATTACGATTCTCGCTATCTGTAACAGCATGAATAACAGGCAAAAAAAAACCTGCGCATCTGCGCAGGTTGGTGTAATTAAGTGGTCAACGTGACGTTGACTCCACCTATCAATACCTCTGGGATAGCCAGAGTATCAATGCAGCACTCAACGAAACCAGCGAACATTCGCAACAGCTAATCGCAAAGTGTAAGCAAAGATGAGAATTCTCTTTTCACCGTTGCATCCCACGCATTGTGCTGTGTAACTTTGTCACCGCTAATCCTTGTCTGCGTCACATTTGTATCAACCAGAATGGCCGTAGCCTTGAATCCGCTGCGCTTTCCCGTAACATAACTATCATGTAAACGCTTACCCTAAAAAAGGTCAGGTATGGCGACAATTAAGGATGTAGCCCGACTCGCAGGAGTCTCCGTCGCTACCGTCTCACGCGTTATCAACAACTCGCCAAAAGCGAGTGAAGCCTCTCGTCAGTCGGTAACGGCGGCGATGGAAACCCTGAACTACCACCCCAACGCCAACGCCCGCGCGCTGGCGCAGCAGTCAACGGAAACCATCGGTCTGGTGGTGGGCGACGTTTCCGATCCCTTCTTCGGCGCGATGGTTAAAGCCGTCGAGCAGGTGGCCTACAGCACCGGTAATTTTCTGCTTATCGGCAACGGCTATCACAATGTGCAAAAGGAACGTCAGGCAATTGAACAGCTGATCCGCCACCGCTGCGCGGCGCTGGTAGTGCACGCTAAAATGATCCCCGACGACGAGCTGGCGGGGCTGATGAAACAGATCCCCGGCATGGTGTTAATTAACCGCATCGTGCCGGGTTTCGAACAGCGTAGCGTGGCGCTCGATGACCGCTACGGCGCCTGGCTGGCGACGCGCCATCTGATTCAGCAGGGCCACAGCCGCATTGGCTATATCTGCTCTAACCACGCGATTTCCGATGCCGAAGACCGGCTGCAAGGTTATTACGATGCCCTGAAAGAGAGCGGCCTGCCCGTCAATGACCGGCTGGTCACCCTCGCCGAGCCTGACGAAAGCGGCGGCGAGCTGGCGATGACCGAGCTATTAGGCCGCGGCAGAAACTTTACCGCCGTCGCCTGTTACAACGATTCAATGGCCGCAGGCGCAATGGGGGTGCTCAACGATAACGGTATCGAGGTGCCGCAGGAAATTTCGCTGATTGGCTTCGATGACGTGCTGATCTCGCGCTACGTGCGCCCTCGCCTGACCACCGTGCGTTATCCGATCGTCACCATGGCGACCCAGGCGGCGGAGTTGGCCCTGGCATTGGCGGAACAGCGCCCGGCGCCGGAAATCACTCACCTCTTCAGCCCGACGCTGGTGCGCCGTCACTCAGTGATAACGCCCGCGGAAAGTGACAAGTCGTAGCGGTACAGGCTCACGGCGGTGGCCGGGTAATCCAGGCCCTCGCCGATATAGCGCCAGCCAAAGCGTTCGTAAAAGTCGCGGCAGGCGGAATAGAGATAAAGCTGCGGATAACCGCACTGGCGGGCATAGTCGATGACGTGCCGCTGCAGCTTCCCAGCCAGCCCCTGCCCGCGCGCCGTTTCGGCGACAAACAGTGCCGCCATCCAGGGAAACAGATCCTGACGGCTGAGCAAATCGCAACGCCACAGCCCTACGGTCCCCAGCAGCGCCTCGCCTTCGGTGGCGATAAAGGTCAGCGGCAGCGCCCCCGGCGTTTGGCTATGTTCAACAATACTGCTAAAAAACGCCTGCGGTAAGGCATCGCCGGCAAAAGCCTGCCATAGCCACTCCGCCACCTGCAGCCCATGCTGCGGCGCGGCGTACAACGGTTGAATCTGCATTTTTTCCCCCTGTGAATCGATGAATTCTAGCGCGCCGCGCCCGCCCGCGCATCAAGGGTCTGAAAATGCCTTCAACAGGATTTCCGCAAAAAGCGTGATCGCGATAGTCTTTGCCGTCGTCAGGTTCATATCCCTCTGAATGACTGTGATAAACTGCGCCCTATCACCGGTTATCAGGAATCGACGAATGGCAACAATGCTGGATGTCTCAATACGCGCAGGCGTCTCGAAAGCGACGGTTTCCCGCGTGTTGAACGGCACAGGTCAGGTAAAAGAGAGTACCCGTCAACAGGTCTTCAAAGCGATGGAAGAGCTGGGCTACCGGCCTAATTTTCTCGCCCGTTCGCTGGCGAATCGAACCAGCAACAGCATTGGCCTGGTGGTATCGACATTCGACGGTTTTTACTTTGGCCGCTTACTGCAGCAGGCCTCGCGTCAAACGGAAGCCTGGGGCAAGCAGCTTATCGTCACCGATGGCCACGATGCGCCCGAGCGGGAAGAAGAAGCGGTGCAAATGTTGGCCGACCGTCAGTGTGACGCCATCGTGCTCTACACCCGCCATATGAGCGAACAGAAAATCATGTCGCTTATCGAAACCATTGAAACGCCGCTGGTGGTGATCAATCGCGATGTTAGCCAGGCGCGGGAACGCTGCGTGTTCTTTGAACAGCAGGAAGCGGCGTTTCAGGCCGTCGACTATCTGATTTCCCAAGGGCATCGCGATATCGCCTGCCTGACCGTGCCGATGCATACCCCAACGGGTAAAGCGCGCCTGGCGGGCTACCGCAGCGCGCTGGAAAAACACGGAATTGCGTGGGAACCGGCGCGGGTCAAATACGGCGATTCAACGATGACCCGCGGTTATGAGCTGTGTCGGGAATTATTAGAAGAGAAAACGCCGTTTAGCGCGCTCTTCTCCTGTAACGATGATATGGCGTTGGGCGCCTCGAAAGCGCTATATCAGGCGGGGCTGCGCATTCCGCAGGACGTATCGCTCTTCGGCTTTGACGACGCTCCTAGCGCGAAGTGGCTGGAGCCGGGATTATCAACGGTTTATCTGCCGATCGACAATATGATTACCACCGCCATCGACCAGGCGATTAAGCTCGCCAACGCACAGCCGATCGAAACCATCCCGCCGTTCACCGGTACGCTGGTACTGCGTGAATCGGTGACGACGGGGCCATTCTTTAAATAAGCTCCAGCGCCAGCAGTTCTTCAATGGTCTGGCGACGGCGAATCAGGCGCGCGCTGCCGTTATCAAACAGCACTTCCGGTAGTAACGGGCGGCTGTTGTAGTTTGAAGACATCGATGCGCCGTAGGCGCCGGTATCGTGCAGCACCAGGTAATCCCCCGGCGAGACCGCCGGCAGCAGGCGAGTTTCCACTTTGCCGCCCTCCTGCTGGGTAAAGACGTCGCCGGATTCGCACAGCGGCCCCGCGACCACGGTTTCCAGCTGCGGCTCGCCGCTCAGGTCGCGCCCGTCCGCCGCCAGCGCGGTAATATGATGATAGCTGCCGTACATGGCCGGGCGCATCAGATCGTTAAAGCCGGCGTCGATCAGCACGAAGTGGCGGCTGCCCATCTCTTTCACGCTACGCACCTGTGATACCAGCACCCCGGATTCCGCCACCAGGAAACGCCCCGGTTCAATTTCCAGCTTCACCGGATGCCCCAGATGTTTGGCGATCTGCTCGCGCGCCGCATTCCACAGGCCAAAGTAGTGATCGGTATCGATCGCCTCTTCGCCTTCGTGATAGGGGATCGATAATCCGCCGCCGGCGGAGATCGCCTGCAGATCCTGACCAAACTCCACCACCTGGCGCACCATCGCGCCGCATACTTGCTCAAGATGACCGTAATCAACGCCGGAGCCGATATGCATATGGATGCCGACCAGCTGCAGCGAATGGCGGCGAATCACCTCCAGCGCCTGCGGCAGCTGGCTAAACCAGATACCGTGTTTGCTGTTTTCACCGCCGGTATTGGTCTTCTGGCTGTGGCCGTGGCCAAATCCTGGATTGACCCGCAGCCAGACGCGGTGGCCCGGAGAGACTTCACCCAGTTGGCTAAGCATATCCACGGATCCGGCATTCACTGGGATCTGTAACGCTTTCACCCGCTCGAGGGTCGCGCGATCGATCAGATCGGCGGTAAAGACGATATCGTCCGGATGCTGCACGGGATCGTAACCTGCCGCCAGCGCGCGTTCGATCTCGCCAAGCGACACCGAATCCACCTTCACGCCCTGCTCGCGCATCAGACGCAGAATATGAATATTGGAGCAGGCCTTCTGCGCAAAACGCACTACGTCAAACTGGCTAAGTTGGGCAATCTGGCGGCGGATAATCTGCGCGTCATAGACCCATACCGGGCAGCCGAACTCAGCGGGCAGGCGCAGTAGATTGTCGGCGGTCAGATCGGTATCGGTGGCGTTCAGCGAGCGTGGCATAAGGACTCCGGTGCGTGCGTGTGTTTGTCGATGTTTTTTCCGATTACGCCACAGCGGGAAGAGAATAAAAAATATCGTTTTGTCGCGAGTCTATGCAAAAATGATATGGCTATCTGATGCTAACCGGGAGCCGCCCATGCCTGCCGTCAACTTACGCCATATTGAGATTTTCCACGCGGTGATGACCACCGGCAACCTGACCGAAGCGGCGCGGATGCTGCACACCTCGCAGCCGACGGTCAGCCGTGAACTGGCGCGCTTTGAGAAAGTACTCGGGTTAAAGCTGTTTGACCGCGCCCGCGGCCGTCTGCAGCCGACGGTCCAGGGGCTGCGACTGTTTGAAGAAGTACAGCGCTCGTGGTACGGGCTGGATCGCATCGTTAGCGCCGCGGAGAGCCTGCGCGAATTCCGCCAGGGAGAGCTGTCGATAGCCTGTCTGCCGGTCTTTTCGCAGTCATTTCTGCCGCTGCTGCTACAACCGTTCCTCGCGCGCTATCCGGACGTCAGCCTGCAGATCGTGCCGCAGGAGTCGCCGCTGCTGGAGGAGTGGCTGTCCGCCCAGCGCCACGATTTAGGGTTAACGGAAACGCTGCATACGCCGGCCGGCACCGAGCGCACGCCGCTGCTGACCTTAAATGAGGTCTGCGTACTGCCACAAGATCACCCGCTGGCCGCGAAAACCGAACTCACCCCCGCCGACTTCCACGGCGAAAACTATATCAGCCTGTCGCGCACCGACAGCTACCGCCAGCTGCTTGATGCGCTGTTTATGGAGCACCAGGTAAAACGACGGATGGTGGTGGAAACCCACAGCGCGGCGTCGATCTGCGCGATGGTGCGCGCCGGAGCGGGCATTTCGGTGGTCAACCCGCTCACCGCCCTCGACTACGCTGAGAGCGGCGTGGTGGTGCGGCGATTCAGCGTCGATGTGCCCTTTACCGTCAGCCTAATCCGCCCGCTACATCGCCCCGGTTCCGCGCTGGTCGACGCCTTTGTCCAGCATCTGCAAACCAGCCTGCCGCGTATCGAACAGCCGCTGGCGGCGGTACTTAAGAGAGCATAAATTCCACCGCGTCGGCGGCATGGATCGCCGCGGTATCAAATACCGGCAGCGGGCTACTCGTTTCCGGTACCAACAGGCCGATTTCGGTGCAGCCGAAGATAACGCCTTCCGCCCCCTGCGCCGCCAGCGCCTCGATGACCTGCAGATAATAGTCGCGCGAGGCGTCGCTAAAGGTGCCGAGGCACAGCTCATCAAAAATAATCTGATTGATGCGCGCCCGATCGTCGGCCTGCGGGATCAGCGTCTCAATGGCAAACTGCTGCTGCAGACGGCCGCGATAAAAATCCTGCTCCATGGTGTAGCGGGTACCCAATAGCGCGACCCGACGCTGGCCTTTAGCGCTGATAGCCCGCCCGGTGGCATCGGCGATATGCAGGAACGGCACCTCGCAGCGGGCTTCAATCGCATCAGCCACCTTATGCATGGTGTTGGTGCACAGCACGATGCCCTCGGCGCCGGCCTGCTGTAGCCCCAGCGCCGCCGCGGCGAGGATCTCGCCGGCGCGATCCCACTCCCCTGCCGACTGGCAGGCTTCAATCTCATGAAAATCAACGCTATGAAGCAACAGGTTGGCGGAATGCAGGCCACCGAGCCGCGCTTTAATGCCTTCATTAATTAACCGGTAATAGGGAATGGTGGATTCCCAGCTCATGCCGCCCAGCAGGCCGATGGTTTTCATTATCTGCTCCTTTATGGTTTGCTCCAGTGAAGCAAACCTGCCGATAACTTTCCACTGTTGCTGTTGGGCGGCGGCCACATCAGAAGAAATATTTAAAGCGCACGCGCGCGCCATAGCGTTCGTCGGCGTTCCCGCCCTGCTGGGCCGACGAATCCAGCCATGAGGCATAGGCGCCGAGATAAATATTAAAGTTCGGCATATCCATGATATTCGGCAGTTGCCAGGAGGTATGAATCGTGTGGATGTCATAGCGGCCCGGCGTCAGAATCGCGCAGTCGCCATCGCACTCGCCGCTGACCCCCGCCATGTTGAACTGGTCGATTTTGTTGTGCGCGTAGATATATCCCAGCTCGACGCGATGCCACAGCGCGTTAATACCGGCGCTGAAATCCTCTTCATCCGCCGCGTCCAGATAAGCGGTGCTGAGATTCACCACCATGCCATCTTCGGCATCGGTTTTAAGCGTATTCCAGCTCATCGTCAGACCGTAACCGGTACGGCTGGACTGATCGACCCAGCGTCCATTCTGGTTTTGATAGCCATAAGCATTGTTCACCAGATTGCTCTCAACCGCCGCCGCCACCGACCACGGCCCGGACTGCCAGGCCGCCACCGGCCGCACGTAGACCACGTTTTTACGATTATCGAGCGCGTTGCCGTGGTAGTTTTGATCGACAAACAGCGAACTGCCGTCTTCCACCAGCGTGTTGAGCTCAAAGTACCAGTTATCGAGGTATTTGCTCAGCAGGAAATTACCGCCGCTGCTGCTACGCCCGCGCCCCTCTTTCATCATGTAGATATAACCGTAACCGTCGCTATAGAGATCGTTGGCGGTATTACCAGAGTATTCAATAAACGTATCCTGATTCAGCGGGAACATATCGTAGGCTTCAAAACGCCCCACTTTTATTTTCCAGTCATTTTCCTGACCAAAGAAAAATACGGCATCATCAAGATTCATTTTTCCGGTCATATCCGCCAGCGGCTGTACGCTAAAGCCGGAATATTTACCATTAGCGCCTTTACGTAAGCCATCGAACCCTAACAAAATACGCCCATTGATATCCCAACGTTCTTTATCCCCCGGCGCCCAGTTTTTATTCGCACTGGTTTTTACCGAGGTCAGGCTGCCGGTTCGGCTGGCGCCATCCATATTAAATTCAACATCACCGTAAAATTTTAAATCGACATCTTTATTCACCGCCAGCGCGGGCGCGGCAACCGTCGCGGGCGCAGGCACGCTGCTTTTAGCCGTCGCGCGCTCCTGCTGCTTCAGTTCGCGGATTTCCGCCTCGGCGTTTTGCGCCCGCTGCTCGGTGGCTTTTAAGCGCTGCTCCATCTGCGCCAGGCGCTCCTCAAGCGAAAGCGTTTGCTGCGCGCCGGCGGCGGGAATAAATAAAGACGAGATAAGACATCCAACCCAGATTTTATTCATCGTTAGACCCTGCTTATTATATATTAAAGGTATTGTTTTATTATTTTGGTAAATATTAAATACCCGCCAGCGATTGCTAACGGGTGATTCTGGTTAATGACTCTTTAATTAGATATTCCACGCTCCGCCATCAATTAATGCCGCACTGCCGCTCCAGGAAAATAAAGCTAATTCCCGGCGCCGGGCATCAGGATAAATACGGCTGCTGAGGCAGGCTTCGCCATCATTGACGAAAACCTCAACGGATGAGCTATCGAAAAATAGCCGCAGCTTCAACGCCGAACCGGCCGGTAACGCAACGCTGCGGGTGCCGCACAAACCATATTGCGGATAGCGGCGCTCCAGCACCAGACGCTGCATCTGATTGTCGACATATACCCTCAGCCCTTCGCCAAAGCTCAAACCGTACTGCTCGGCGCCGCTATTGGCCGTATCCCAATGCAGGTTGACCTCCATGGTTTCGCAGTGCTCTACCATCGTCAGTTGCTGATTCTTCAACGAACTGACCGGCCACGGGAACCAGTCGCGGCGCAGGCCTTCCACCTCTTTTGCCGGACGCATCAATAACCGATTATTCGCGCCGAGGCTTAACTCGCGCGGCAGCGACAGCATACCGGCCCAACCGTCCTGCTGCTCCGGCAGCGGCGACTCCCACATGTCCAGCCAGCCGATAACAATTCGTCGGCCATCGGGGGTGAGGAAGCTTTGCGGCGCATAGAAATCGTGGCCGCTGTCGAGTTCGACAAACGCCTCTTCGCGGACAAAAGGTTGCCCCGGCTGCCAGTCTCCCAGCAGGTAGCCGCTCTGGAATAAATTGCGCCGGGCAAAGCCGTCTGCGGCCATCCCCTGCGGCGAGAACATCAGCACCCGCTTGCCATCGAGTTCAAAGAAATCCGGGCACTCCCACATGTAGCCCATCCCCGCTTCGGCCTGGGCAAGAATACCGGCATCCTGCCAGTGGCGCAGGTCGGCGGAACGGTACAACCGCACCTGGCCGACGTCGTCTACCCGCGCGCCGACCACCATGTACCAGCTTTCACCTTCACGCCATACTTTCGGGTCGCGAAAATGGTGCATCCCCGGCGGGGTATCAATGACCATCCCCTGGCGCTCAAAATGGATGCCATCGCGGCTGGTCGCCAGACACTGGACCTGGTACAGATTATTTTCATCAGCGGGATCGCCATGAAATTTATGGCCGGTGTAGATAAGCGCCAGCGTATCACCATCAACCACCGCCGAGCCGGAGAAGCAGCCGTCTTTATCTTCCGGCCCTTCCGGCGCCAGCGCCACCGGCAGGTGTTCCCAATGCACAAGATCCTTGCTGCGCGCGTGGCCCCAGTGCATCGGCCCCCACTGGTTTGAATACGGGTGGTGCTGATAAAACGCGTGGTACCAGCCGTCGAACCATACCAGCCCGTTGGGGTCGTTGATCCAGCCCGCACGGGCCGCCAGGTGATAACGCGGATACCAGCGCGGGTTGAGATCCACGCTTTTCGTCTGCAGTTCCCGCTCCGCGTTACTAATGGAATACATCATATTCATTTCTCTTTTCAGTCAGATAGTGGATGGCTGCGACATGAGCGAATCCGAAGAGGCCTTATTGGATCGCAGCAGGAAGATGGAGATGAAGGTGGTACAGAACACCAGCAGTCCCATGATCAAATAGGAGTCGGCGAAACCGTATTTTTCGTAGCTATAGCCCGCCAGCGGCGACAGTACGGTGGCGATAACCGAACTGGTGCAGGCGAAACCAACCAAGTACAGGGTGGAAGAAAGGCGTTTATCAAAGTTCAGGCTGTTGTATTTAAAGATGGAAACCAGCAGCACCGGCAATTCCACGGCGTGCAGCAGTTTCGTAATCGAGATCAGAACCGGGCCTTCCACCAGCCCGGAGGCCACCATGCGCATCGCCATCACCATGCCGGCGAAGATCAGGCCGTTTTTCGCGCCAATACGATTGACCAGCCACGGGGCGCAGAACATCCCCGCCGCTTCGAGGAACACCTGGAATGAGTTGAGATAGCCATACATCGCGTTCCCTTCATGCAGCGTGGCGAACTGCGAAGAGAAATAGACCGGGAATTGCTGGTCGTAAACGCCGTAAATACAGGTGCCGACGACGAAAAACACCAGCGCCCAGAAGCGCGGCAGCGTCAGCAGGCGCAGCGCGTCTTCCAGCGTGACTTTACCGCCACTGACCGCCTCCTGCATGGCGTGCGGCGCTGAAGAAACCTTAAGCCGCGCCAGCAACATGAAGAAAACCAGACCGGAACAGCTGGCGACGGCGAAATTCAGCTGTGGGTTAATGTTGAACAGCAGCCCGGCGAAAAAGGTCGCCACCGCCCAGCCCAGCGATCCCCACATCCGCGCTTTACCGAATTCAAACTGGCTTTGCCGCGCCACGCGCTCGGTATAGGACTCCAGCACGCCAATGCCGCCGTTAAAGGTCAGGCCGATATAGATGCCGCCAAAAATACTGCCGAGCAGCACGTTGATTTTGAGCAGATAGCCAAACAGCAGATAGGCCGGCCCGGAAAGGATCAGTAAGACGGTGATATACCAGAGTAAATTTTTGCGCAGCCCCAGTTTATCCTGAATAAAGCCGTAGCAAATCTGGGCGAATAGCGCCGAGACCGACAGCACCGCGTAGATAATGCCGGTATCCCCGGCTTTCAGCCCTACCTCCTGATGTAGCCAGATGGAAAGCAACGAGCCGGAAGAAGACCAGGTAACAAAAAAGAAAAACAGTAAGGCACTGAGTAAGGGGTAGCTGTGAGAGTGATGTGTCTTCATCATGACATTCTCGTGTTGGAGTAATGTGCAAATGGTAACGTTAACAAAAAACAACTCTCATCTGGTTTTGTGACGATTCATGATGTTAATCACAAAAGTTAACGTTAACATAATGGAGATGAGATCGCGATCAACTATTCCTCGCCATGCTTCACCATCGGGCTGGGATAGACTATCGTATGATCCTTTTACATCAGCGACTTAGTTGTATACCGGAGTAATCACCATGGCATCCCTGAAAGATGTAGCGAAGCTAGCCAACGTCTCACTGATGACGGTATCCCGCGCGCTGAACAGCCCGGAGCGCCTGAAGGCGGAAACGCTCGCCCGCGTACAGGCAGCGATTGAACAGACCAATTACGTCCCCGACCTGTCGGCGAAGAAAATTCGCGGCGCCCGGGCAACGCCGAGCACCATCGGCGTACTGGCGCTGGACACGGTGACCACCCCTTTCTCGGTAGAGATAACGCTCTCTATCGAAGAGACGGCGCGGGCCCACGGCTGGAACAGCTTTGTGGTCAACATGTTCTCGGATGACAACCCTGATGCCATTCTCGACCTGCTACTTTCCCACCGCCCGGACGGCATCATTTACACCACCATGGGGCTACGCCAGGTTCCGCTACCGGCAAAATTGTTGACGCTGCCCTGCGTGCTGGCCAACTGCGAAAGCCTGAACGAGAACGTCGCCAGCTATATTCCGGACGATGAGCAAGGCCAGTACGACGCGGTGAAAGCGCTGCTGGCCGCCGGCTATCGCCGCCCGCTCTGTTTGCATCTTCCGGCCAGGCATCTGGCGACGATACGCCGCCGACAGGGGCTGGAACGCGCCTGCCGTGAGGCGCAGGTTGATCCGGATACGCTCGATCACTGCTATATGACCTACGGTGACGAACACTATCGCGATATTCCCGGCCAGCTGCTGGCCCATATTGAGCAGGGTAAACCGCGGTTTGATTCCGTGGTGTGCGGCAACGATCGCATCGCCTTTATGGTCTACCAGACGCTGCTGGCGCAGGGTTTGCGGATCCCGGAAGATGTGGCGGTGGTGGGTTATGACAATATGGTGGGGATTGGCGATCTCTTCCTGCCGCCGCTGTCAACGGTGCAACTGCCGCATTATGAAATTGGCCGCCTGAGCGCCCTACATATCATTAACGGCGACAGCCATCGGGATACCATTAAGGTTCCCAGCCCGTGGCTGCCGCGTGAATCCGTGTGATCAGTTGCCGATGTTACGCAGCTTTTCACCGGACATCAGCTTGCGTTCGATGTGCTCCAGCGTCACGTTTTTGGTTTCCGGGATCAGCCAGAAGGTCACGCCGATAAAGGCCACGTTCAGCGCGGTATAGAGCCAGAACGTGCCTGCCGCGCCAATCGCGTCCAGCAGCGTCAGGAAGGTCGCGCCAATAATCATGTTCGACACCCAGTTGGTAGTGGTCGAACAGGTGATGCCGAAGTCGCGGCATTTTAGCGGCTGGATCTCGGAGCACAGGATCCAGACTACCGGCGCGGCGCTCATCGCGTACCCGGCAATACACATCATAGTCATCCCCACCGATAGCCAGGAGAGGCCGCTGCCGGCGGTACCGTTATCAAACTGCATCAGGCAGTAGCCCAGCACCAGGGTGCCCAACGCCATCACGCTAAAGCCGATTTTCAATGCCGGTTTACGCCCGGCCTTGTCGACGGTAAACACCGCGATAAAGGTCGCGAACATGAAGGTCAGGCCGACCACCAGCGTGGCGATCATCTGCTGCTCGGTGGTGGTAAAGCCGGCCATTTTGAAGATCCGCGGCGCGTAATACATGATGATATTCATGCCGGTAAACTGCTGCATCGCCTGCAATAACATGCCAAGGAATACCGCCCGACGCACGTTGCGGTTCACTTTGAACAGCGCCCAGCCGCCCTGCTTGAGCTTCAGGCTTTCGCGGATTTCATTCAGCTCATCGCGCGCCTTTTCCGAGGTATCGCGCAGCATGCGCAGCACTTCTTCGGCCTCGATATGGCGGCCTTTTTCCGCCAGCCAGCGCGGGCTGTTAGGCAGGAACACCACCAGGATAATCAGCAATACCGCCGGCAGCGCCAGCACGCCAAGCATCGCCCGCCAGTTGCCGCTGTAGCTGAAGGCGGTATCGGATAAGAACGCCAGCACGATGCCAAGCGTGACCATCAACTGATACATGCTGATCATCTTGCCGCGAACGTTTTCACTCGCCATTTCAGAAAGATAGAGCGGCGCGGTATAAGAGGCGATACCGACGGCGACGCCAAGGACAATACGCGCCGCCAGCAGCATCTCGACGCTGGTGGCGAATGCCGAGCCGATAGAGCCCGCCACAAATAGCACCGCGCCGACCATCAGACTGTATTTACGGCCAAGACGGAAAGAGAGCCAGCCGTTGAACAGCGCGCCAATCGCCGCGCCAAGCATCATACTGCTGACCACCCACTCCTGCAGACGGCTGGATAAAACGAAATGATCGGTGATGAAAGGTAGCGCCCCGGCAATCACGCCGATATCAAGGCCGAATAACAAACCCGCCACCGCGGCGGCAATGGAGACAAACTGGTTCATGCGCCGGGTGTTGCGCTGCGCATTGGGGAGTAAACCCGGATCGGTGGTCAATGAAGTCATTTTTTTCCTGCCTCAACAGAGTATGCGTGCAGTGAAAGTACGGGATCGCAGGGCTAAGGTGTCAGGCGGGAGATGGCGAAGATATGGATAAAACGGCTGGTAGCATTGTTTTTGTGATGGACATTAAACTTTATCTTATGCAAAAAATGCTGTCCGTTCGTCAAAAAAACCCTGATGTATGGCGAGTATTTTATTTTCTATGACTAACGAGTATGGATTATTTAAACCTCATGATATGGACGATCATTGTTCAGAAAACAACCCGCCGGTTGGCGGGTTGTACGACTATGTCTGTTAGCGCGCCAGCCAACCGCCGTCTACCGCCACGGTGTAGCCGTTGATGTAATCGGATGCGCTGGAAGCAAGAAACACTACCGGACCCATTAAATCGCTCGGCAGCCCCCAGCGACCGGCCGGGATACGGTCGAGAATTTCCGCGCTGCGCTGTTCATCGGCACGCAGCTGCTGGGTATTGTTGGTTGCCATGTAGCCGGGGGCAATGGCGTTAACATTGATACTATGCTTCGCCCATTCGTTGGCCAGCAGGCGAGTTACGCCCATGACGCCGCTTTTCGAGGCGGTGTAGGACGGCACGCGGATCCCGCCCTGGAACGACAGCATGGAGGCAATATTGATGATCTTGCCGCCGTTACCCTGGGCGATGAAGTGCTTCGCCGCGGCCTGGGACATGAAAAAGACGCTTTTGATGTTCAGGTTCATCACGTCATCCCAGTCTTTCTCGCTGAATTCGATAGCATCCTGACGGCGGATCAGCCCCGCGTTATTGACCAGAATATCGATGTGGCCAAATTCCGCCACCGCGCGCTCAAGCAACTGCGGAATACCATCTATCTGCCGCAGGTCGGCGGTGAGGCTTAAAAAACGACGCCCCAGCGCGGTAACGCGCTCGATGGTTTCCGTCGGCTCAACGATATTAATACCGACGATATCGCAGCCCGCTTCCGCCAGCCCAACCGCCATGCCCTGGCCTAAACCGGTGTCGCAGCCGGTCACTACCGCGACTTTCCCCTGAAGAGAGAATGCATCAAGAATCATATCTGGTTCCTTTCTTTCACGGCCTGCTCACCACAGGCAAGGTTCTGAGGTTAAGAAGAACTCCTGGAACATCCCCATCATAAAAATAAAACAGAGTTCCGTTTTGCTAATGCTCACATAGTAGACCGCGGAAAAATCATTTTCAATGACAATTAAAACAACGTTTCATTTTTTATGATTAAAAATGATAAAAACGCAAAACGGATCACATCGCCAAGGAGCGGTGACCTGTGTAAACACTTAAAATACAACTGGTTAGCTTATCTTTGAAAAATAAGCGCAGAGAATGAAAATCAGGTAGAAAAACGAAGAAAGGAAGATCGGTGAGGATGATGGACCTCGCGCCAAAGACGGCGCGAGATCGTATTATGCGCGCTCCACCGCCAGCGCAACGCCCTGACCGCCGCCGATACACAGCGTCGCGAGCCCTTTACGCGCATCGCGCTTAATCATTTCATGTACCAGCGACACCAGAATACGGCAGCCGGAGGCGCCAATTGGATGGCCCAGAGCGATAGCCCCGCCGTTAACGTTAACCCGCCGTTCATCCCACTCCAGCACTCTGCCAACGGAAATCGCCTGGGCGGCGAAAGCTTCATTGGCTTCAATTAAATCCACTTCATCCAGCCGCCAACCCGCGCGCTCAAGACAGCGGCGGGTAGCGTGTACCGGCGCAATGCCCATTAGCGCCGGATCGACGCCGACGCTGGCGAAGGCGCGAATGCGCGCCAGAATCGGCAGCCCCAGCTCCTGGGCCTTTGACTCGCTCATCATCATCACCGCCGCCGCGCCATCGTTAATACTCGATGCATTACCCGCGGTCACCGACCCAAGCTGGTCGAAGGTCGGCATCAGGCTGGCTAACCCTTCAGCGCTGGCATCCATCCGCGGCTGCTCATCGGTATCCACCAGCCGTTTACTGCCGTTATGCTCGGTGGCGACTGGCACGATTTCATCGCGAAACCGCCCGGAGTCTATCGCCCGCCGCGCTTTTTGCTGCGAGCTAAGCGCCCAGGCGTCCTGTAATTCTCGGCTAATCCCATACTCTCGCGCCAGATTTTCCGCCGTTACGCCCATATGGTAATCATTGAAAGCGTCCCACAGCCCATCATGCACCAGGCTGTCGATAAGCTGGCTATTGCCCAGCTGCGCGCCGGTTCGGCTGTCGGTAAGCACATGCGGCGCGCGGCTCATGTTTTCCTGGCCGCCGGCAATCACTACATCCGCTTCGCCGCACTGGATGGCCTGAGTCGCCAGGTGCAGCGCTTTCAGTCCGGAGCCGCAAACGTCGTTGATGGTGATCGCCGAAACGGTATTCGGCAGCCCGCCGCGGATCGCCGACTGACGCGCCGGATTCTGCCCGGTGCCCGCGGTCAGCACCTGACCGAGGATCACTTCATCAATGCACTGCGGATCGATTCCGCTCCGCTCGACTAACGCCTTCACCACCACGCTGCCCAATTCCACCGCCGAGTGACGCGCCAGCGTTCCCTGAAAACAGCCGATGGGCGTACGCAACGCGCCGACGATCACGACATCTTTCATCCTTTACCTTCTGCGCAAAGAACCATCAATAGATGCCGTTATAGTAGAGAATTGTTATCAAAAAATTTCGCAATTGTTTAAAAAAAGTGAGGCGGTTCACAAAGTTCGCCGTCACGACTCGCGGCCTTGCCCTTCAAGGTGTTGGCGCAGCCAGCTGCCCGCTTCCCCCAGCGGTGCCCGCTTATTCCACAAGAGATCCACCGAGATCGACCGCGGCCAGCCGGCGATATTCAACGCTTTAAGCTTGCCGCTACCGGCGAACTCTTCCACTAGCGCGCAGGGCAAAATACACCAGCCAAAGCCCTGCACCGCCATACTCAGCAGCAGTAAATAGTTGGGCGCCGACCATACCTGGCCGCGAGAGGGATCCGGCGCGCTCTCAAGATAAGTGCTGAGACGCAGTTCACGCCAGCCGTGCAGATCATCCCAGAAAACCCGTTCCTGACCGGCCAGCGGATGCCCCGGCGCAACATAAATCCCCATTGCCGTTTGCAACGGTAAGCGCATGCTGCCGATCTCCATCGGATAGCTGTCCCTGGCTTCGATAAGCCCCACCTGCGCGCGCTCTTTTTGCAGCAGATCCACCACGTCTTCATCTTCGCCAATCAGACATTCAAACTCGGTATGCGGAAAACGCCGATCGAACTGTTCCAGCAAATTCTCCAGTACATCCGGGTGCAGAGTGTCCGACAAAACGAAGGTCAATCGCGGTTCAGTATTGCCAGATAAGGAGCGGGCAAGCTCATCCAGCCGCGAACTGGCGGCCAGTATTGCTTTCACATAGCCCAACACCTGCTCGCCCTGAGCGGTCAGCGTCGGCTGGCGAGTGGAACGATCGAACAGCACCACCCCAAGGTCGGTTTCAAGATTCGAAATCGCGGTACTGATGGTGGACTGGCTTTTACGCATCCGCCGGGCAGCGGCGGAGAACGAACCGCTGGCAGCGGCTTCTACAAAGGCGGTGAGAGCTTCGGGAGAATAATGCATAACCTATCTACTTTATCGATGGAATCTATCTTTTGTTTATCACATTTTTCCATAAAATGCCGGGTAAATCTGGATGACAGAACTAACACGAGGTATCCCAAAATGAAAACCAATAACCTGCAACGTAAGACGCTACTGGAACGCGTACTCCACGCGGCGAGCTTTGAAGGCCTCGCCACGTTAATTCTGGCCCCGACCGCTGCCTGGTTAATGCAGCGATCGGTGGTCGAAATGGGCGGCTTGGCCATTTTGCTCGCCACCATGGCGATGGTCTGGAACCTGATCTATAACGCCGCCTTCGACCGTCTGTGGCCGGTTTCACGACTGGCGCGTACGTTGTGGGTGCGCGCGCTGCACGCCATCGGCTTTGAGTGCGGCTTTATCATCATCGGCGTCACCGTCGTCGCGCTGGTACTCGGCGTGTCGCTGGTGCAGGCATTTATGCTGGAAATCGGCTTTATGCTGTTCTTCCTGCCCTACACCATGTTCTTTAACTGGGCGTGGGATACGCTGCGCGTGCGCGTCCTGAAGTATCGCCAGCCGCAGAGTCTGCCGAATAATTAACGTTCTCGATCGCGCGGATCGCCTAACCCTTTGGCGATCCGCAGGTTTATTTATCGCCGAAAACTATCACCGCAAACGATTCATAAATGTGGTAAATTGCACTCCTTTTTTTGGGTTATACGGTTGATAAATTCGCATAATGTCTAAAATTTGGTCTAAAGAAGAAACTCTATGGAGTTTTGCTCTATATGGCACTGCCGTAGGCGCCGGCACCCTATTCCTGCCGATTCAACTCGGTTCGGCCGGCGCCATCGTGCTGTTCCTTACCGCTTTGGTTGCCTGGCCGTTAACCTACTGGCCGCACAGAGCGCTGTGTCAATTCATCCTGTCGGCAAAAGTGGCGGCCGGTGAAGGGATCACCGGCGCGGTCAATCATTACTACGGCAAAAAAGTCGGCAATCTGATCACCAGCCTGTACTTTCTCGCCTTCTTCGTGGTGATCCTGATCTATGCCGTGGCAATCACTAATTCGCTGGCTGAACAACTGGCGAGACACGTGGCGATGACCCCTGGGATACGCGCTCTGCTGAGCCTCGCCGTGGTGCTGGTACTGAATCTGATCTTCCTGATGGGGCGCCATATGACCATCAAAGTGATGGGATTCCTCGTCTTCCCGCTGATTGGCTGTTTCCTGTTCCTCTCCATCTACCTGATTGGCAGCTGGCAACCGGAACACCTCACCAGTCAGATGCAGCTGAACGCAAAGACCTGGCACCAAATCTGGATCTCAATTCCCGTGATGGTTTTCGCTTTTAGCCATACGCCGATTATTTCGACCTTCGCTATCGATCAGCAGGAGAAATATGGTGAGCTGGCCATGGGTAAATGCAAAAAAATCATGAAGGTGGCCTACACCATCATCTGCGCCAGCGTGCTGTTTTTTGTCTTCAGTTGCCTGCTGTCCATTCCGCTGCCGTACATCGAAGCCGCGCGTAATGAAGGGGTGACGATTCTCTCTGCGCTCTCCATGGCGCCGGGCGCGCCGGGCTGGCTTGCAGTAACCGGCATTATCGTCGCGGTGGTCGCGATGTCGAAATCGTTCCTCGGCACCTATTTTGGGGTGATCGAAGGCGCCAGCGAGATCGTTAAAACGTCTCTCGGCCAGCTCGGCATTCGCAAGAGCCGCGCCTTTAACCGCGCCATGTCGATTATGCTGGTCTCGGCGCTGACTTTCATCGTCTGCTTTATCAATCCGAACGCCATCTCGATGATTTACGCCATCAGCGGCCCGCTTATCGCCATGATTCTGTTCATCATGCCGACGTTGTCGACGTATATCATTCCGGCGCTCAAGCCCTACCGTTCGCTGGGTAATCTCATAACCTTGATCGTCGGGCTGCTCTGCGTCTCGGTGATGTTCTTCAGTTAAATCGCTCTCGCGGCGACGCCTTCAGCGTCGCCGCACGTTCTGCCAACATTCTCGCCCATTACCTCTCCCTGACGGGATTACACTTACTCCTTGCCTATCATCGGAGGGAGTCATTATGTCCAACGTAACATTATCCGGGGTCGCAATCTTAGGCGACCGTCAGGTTTATCGGCTTGGATACGGCGCCATGCAGCTCGCCGGCCCCGGCGTATTTGGCCCGCCAAAAGATCCCGACGCCGCCATTCGCGTTCTGCAAGAAGCCGTCGCCGCCGGGGTGAATCATATCGATACCTCCGATTTCTACGGCCCGCATATCACCAATCAGCTAATTCGCCAGGCGCTGCATCCCTATGGCGATGATTTGTGTATCGTCACCAAGGTCAGCGCCCGCCGCGATGAGAAAGGCAACTGGCTACCGGCGATGTCGCCGGCGGAACTCACCCAGGCCGTCGAAGATAACCTGCGTAACCTCGGCCTGGAGAGGCTGGAGGTGGTTAATTTGCGCAGCATGCTCGGCACCCACGGCCCGGTGGAAGGTTCGCTGGAGGAACCGCTAACGACCTTACTGGAACTAAAAGCCCGCGGTCTGATTCGTCACATCGGTCTGAGTAACGTCACCGCCAGACAGGTTGCCGATGCGCAGAAGCTGACGCCCATCGTCTGCGTACAAAACCAATACAACATCGCTAACCGCGGTGACGACGCGTTAATCGACGCGCTGGCGCAGCAAAACATC
The DNA here is from genome assembly GCF_050600785.1 of Klebsiella sp. 141198. Taxonomy (NCBI): domain Bacteria; kingdom Pseudomonadati; phylum Pseudomonadota; class Gammaproteobacteria; order Enterobacterales; family Enterobacteriaceae; genus Klebsiella; species Klebsiella sp. 141198. The sequence continues at coordinate 498,652 of NZ_JAQIRM010000003.1, read as the reverse complement.
GCCTACGTGCCATTCTTCCCGCTGGGTGGTTTTACGCCGCTACAGGCGCAGGAGCTTAACGAGGTTGCCGCCGGGCTCAACGCCACGCCGATGCAGGTGGCGCTGGCGTGGTTACTGCAGCGCTCGCCGAATATTTTGCTGATTCCGGGCACCTCATCGGTGGCGCATTTAAGGGAAAATCTCGCCGCCGCGACGCTTTCTCTGCCCGCCGAGGCGCTGGCGACGCTGGATAGCATCACCCGCTGATGGCGTCAACTCCCCCCTTTACGGCGTTTGTCGTAAAGGGTTATCCCCTTAATATTAAGCTGGAATTAGGCCATCTCTGCTGGCACTATATATCCTACAAATCGGGTTTTGCTGATTCCTTATCCGGGCAATAACCTTATAAATTGCATTGAGTTACGTTATTTCTTAGGCCTCCTAATTGGGAGGCTGTTGTCGTTTGTATTGTTCCATGGTTTTTGTTAACACTCTTGATTACAGGAAAAAACAATATCGGCTTCGACGTTTATACAAATCAATTTGGCCACAAAGATAGTCAATATCATCGAACGTTCACAAAAACATCTGGTTAACATAATCAGTATGTCGCTATTGCTGTAAAAAAAATTAACTATGCACAGTAACGATTCAACAAGGATTACCCATGATAGAGGGAACGATAAAAACCAGTAAGTATGAAATCATTGCTATTTTCAGAGAGGAACAGAGAAAGCAAACAGAGATAGAAATTTTCTTTAATAACAAAAGCATCAGTACTCAGATTGCGCGTGTCGATTTTGCCGAATTCCATATCCGCAGCGAGAGCAAAATCCCGGCGGGGAATAAATTCAAATTTATTCTGCATAGCGATTCAGGAAAGATCGAGTTCACCTCCCAGCGGCAGAAGAATTCCGCTGGCGGCGCGGAGAATAGCAATAAGGTGGCATTTGCGTTACCAGAATGCATCCAGGTTGTACAAAGACGACGAGATCCCAGATTTCGTTTGCGCGATGAGAATGATTTCTTTTGTCATGGCCGCCACAAAAATGGCGAAAACTATGCTTTTGATATCAAAGATATTTCTGATGGCGGCTGCGCGCTGATTGCGCAAAGTCCAAACCTGAAATTCCTTGCCAACAACTCAACGTTGAAAAACGCCATTCTGTCTCTGGCGGAATATGGCGAAATCACCGTTGATCTGGTTATCAAGAACGTGGCGATGGTCACGCTGGATAGCGAAGAGAAGAATCAGGAAAACTACTATCAGATTTCCTGTCAGTTTAAGTTCCGCCGCAGCGACGACAGGAAGAAAATAGAAAAAACGCTGATCGATTTGATTCTGGAAGCCAAGCGGAAGAAGAGAGTTTAATGCCCTTGAACAATATCTTGCTGTACACCGACGACAATATCATTGGCCAATCTATTCACGATTATCTGAGCGATATTCACCAGGATATCACCCAGGCCAGTTATCAGGACATCGTACAAGGGGGCGTCGCGCCCCTGGCTGAGACGGTGATCCTCAATATGATCCACAAGGATATATCCGCTGCCGATACGGTCGTATTACTCAACAAGCTGCGCTTTCATTTCTCGCGCTGTACATTGTTGGTATTGATGGTAAAAAGCGATATCGCCAATCTGTGCCGGGAATTAATAGATCTGGAAAACCTGTTAATCCTGACGGAAAAATCTTCCTTAGACGCATTTTCGGCAATTACCAGAACGCAGGATGAAAACCCACAGTCCCGGTATTTGCGCACGCAGCGAAAGCTGACGGCCAGAGAGCTGCAGGTACTGGAACTTATTATCGCCTGCAATAACAATAAGCGAATTGCCTCGCTGCTGAATATCGACCATAAGACGGTGCACAGCCATCGCATTCACATCATGAAAAAGTTGGGAATGAATAGCTCGCAGGTGATGCATAAGCAAATCGTCAATATGAATCACTGCTGAACGGGCATACCGCTGCCGGGTCTACAGCGCCAAACCAAAGTGTTGACGCAGCGCTCGCTTACCGGGCTCGCTAATTGTCACTTCTCGGTAGCCGGGCACCAGCATGAACCAACCTTTTTGCACGCCCCACTGCAACAAGGCAGCGCCCGCGGCACCACCAAGATGAAAACGGCGCTCGCTCCAGTCGAGGCAGGCGCAGCAGGCTTTGCGGCGGGAGCCGCCATCGCACGCAATACCTAAGCGGGCGAAATGCGCCTCCCCCGTCGCGGTAAGCGCTGCGCCATTAGCCGTGAGCCACGCTTGCTGTTGCAGAAAATCATAGATGGCGACGGCCACCTCACCCGCCAGATGATCGTAGCAGGTACGCGCCATACGCAGCGTCCCCGGCGTTCGTGTGGCCAGCGGCACCGCGCTTTTTCCGGCCATCGTCATCATATTTTCCAGCAATCCGGCGACATCACCACCCGCCAGGCGATAATAGCGATGCCGCCCTTGCGCCAGGCAGATCAGTAAGCGACTGCTGACTAACCGGCTAAGATGCGCGCTGGCGGTCGACGGCGAAATGTCCGCCGCGACGGAGAGCTCAGTCGCTGTCCATGCCCGGCCATCCATTAGCGCGCAGAGTATTTTCACTCGTGAAGGGTCAGCCATCGCCGAAGCAACCGCCGCCATCGCCACGGCCAGCGCTTCGTCATCATTAATCACAACCGCAGGTTGCAGCATAACGCCTCCACTTAATGTCGGTTACGCAGAGCGCGGACTCTGCATCTGATATTCACGCAGCACCTGCGCCACGCGAATCTGATAATCAGCAAAAATAGACTCCCGCCCTTCCCGCTGCGCCGCCTGATGACAAATATTGCGCTTCCAGTCCGCCACCGCCTGCTCATCCCGCCACCAGGACAGCGACAATATCTTCCCCGGCGCACTGAGGCTTTGAAAACGCTCAATGGCGATAAAGCCGTCGATAGTCTCCAGCAGCGGTTTCAGCTGTGCCGCCAGCGCAAGGTATCGTTCCTGCTGCACTGGCGTGACCTGTGCTTCAAAGAGTACCGCAATCATGGTTTTTTCCTCCAGTAACGAATGAAGCAGCACTGTAGCGCGCCGATGGCTAGCAATGCTTCGCCAGCGGGCGAAGTATCACCGTTACAGAAAGCCAAAAAACCACCAAACCATTCACACAATGAATGCCAAGCAAAATTCTGGCGAGGCTTAAACGCAGGTCAACGGAAATTAGCATTATCGAAGATGAGATATAACATTCTGTTTTTAAAGTTTTTTTCAATAAAAATTCCATTTGCAGTCATGCTACCGTCACAAAAATGTGATCTAAATCGCACTTTTTGCAACGTACGTTATAGTTAGCAGACTTATTATAAACCCATCGAAAGCACAACGCTTTCCACCATAAAAGTTAAAAGGATAAACACCATGAAAAACGTAAAATTACTTGCTGCTGCTGGTATGCTGTCTCTGGTTTCTTTCGCAAGCTTTGCGGCTCACCCGGTGAGCGTGACCTCTGATACCCTGGACAACGCAGAAGCAAAAATCGCTGCTATCGCTAAAGATCAGGGCGCCTCTTACCACATTACCGAAGCCTATACCGGTAATCAGGTACACATGACGGCGGAACTGTCTAAATAACCGAATGGTCGCAGAGGGAGCTGCCGGACAGGTCGTCTGAGGACGGCTGGTCTGGCTCCCGCCACGTAAAAAAACACGGCAATGTCGAGCCCCTTCATGGGGCTTTTTCACGTCAACGTTTCGCCAGCGCGCGCTGAATAGAGAGCACACTCGCCAGCACCACAATCAGCCCCGCCAACGCCATTCCCTCAATTCTCTGACCGAGAAAAATCCATCCCAGCAGTACCGCCGTCACCGGACTTAGCAGGCTCATTGCCGATACCGCCACCGGCGACAATCGACTGATACCGCGAAACCATAAGCCATACGCCAGCATCGCCCCGGCTACGCACAGCCAGACATAACCAGCGGCCTGTAATAGGGTGACGTTATGCAGCGGCGGGTCCACCAGCAGCGCGATAGGCAGTAAAACGATCCCGCCAATCAGCAATTGCCAGCCGGTCATCGCCACGACCGGCAACGATAGCGCCCAGCGCCGCGACAGCCAGGTGCCCAGTGCCATACTAACGGCGCCAAGAAAGGCGGCGCCGATACCTAACGAATCCAGCACCGTGCGCGGAGAAAGCAGCAACATCGCCATACCGATGATCCCGGCGCAGGCGGAAACCACCGCCAGCCACGGCGAACGCTGGCGATCCACGCACCAGGCCAGCAGCATCACCAGCAGCGGCTGAATCGCGCCGATCACCGCCGCCAACCCGCCGGGAAGACGATAAGCGGCGATAAACAGTAACGCCTGAAAGGCGCCGATATTTAATATTCCGGTGATGATCAGCTTCCACCACTCACCACGCTGCGGAAACTGACGGCTCCACAGTAACAACGCAATTCCGGCAGGTAATACCCGCAACAGCGCGGCGATAAAAGGACGGTCCGGCGGTAGGAACTGCGAAGTAACGATATAGGTGGTTCCCCAGATAGCGGGAGCCAGCGCGGTCAGCAGCAGATCGACCGCCAGATGACGAGTAAAAAAGGCCATGATTTTATCTTCATATCAAGTTAAATTGTGTAGCAAGTATGTATCGATAAATATCTTGATATCAAGATAAGTGAGCACGCATGGACAAATTACCGCCAACGGATGCCGTTGACCGCATTCTCGCCCAATGGCAGCGCGAGCGCCCGGATCTGGATTGCAGCCCGATGGGGCCAATCGGCCGCCTGAAACGCTGCGCCATGCTGCTGGAGCCGCGCGTTGAGACGGCTTTCATCAAACATTCTCTGGTACGCTGGGAGTTCGACATGCTGGCGACGCTGCGCCGCGCCGGCGAGCCATTCGTGCTGTCGCCGACCCAGCTCTTTTCGACACTGATGATTACCTCCGGCACGATGACCCATCGCCTCAAGGCGCTGGAAAAACGAGGGTTGATTACCCGCTTAGCAAATCCTCAGGATGCCCGCAGCATGCTGGTAGCGTTAACGCCAGAGGGACGAGCGCTGATCGATGAGGCGGTTGCCACCCACGTGGCGAATGAGCAACAACTGCTGGCGGGGCTTTCCGTCCCCCAACGCCAGCAGTTAGACGAGGCGCTGCGGGTATTGATGCGCCTGCTGGAAAACGACTAACATCCGGCGGCAATAAAATCGCCGTTGGCGCTGACCGGGATGACAGTTAGAAACAGCACTGTAGCAAACAAGATGAGCAGCACGCCGCCAATCATTTTCACCAACGGCACCAGCCAGCGTAGCTGACGGCTATCGGCGATAAACAAGTTGATCGCCCGATTGCGCGCATAGCGTACCACCAGCGACAATCCGAGGATTGAAAGCGCGGTGCCTAATGCCATGGTCATCACCGCGGCAATGCCCCAACTGACAATTCCCAGCGCATTAGCAAACATCAGGATCATGATTGCTCCGCTACAGGGACGCGCGCCAATCGCCAGCACGACGCCAAGGCGAGTTTTCCAGTCGACGCCGTGTAATTCGCGCCCAACGCCATGATGGCCACAGCCGCACTGTGCATCATGCCCATGCAAAGGCGTCACTGCGTTAATCGTCATTTTGCGCGGGCGCAGGCTTGCCTGCGCCCGGTAGATAACATATGCGCCAAAGGCGCCAATCATCAGGGCGCTAATTTTCTCCACGTACCAGCGGCTGGCGCTAAGGTCGCCAGAGGCCAGGTTCAGGCCAACCGCGAGGATAAAGACGAATAATATGGCGCTCACTCCCTGCATCAGGCTGCCAAGGAACGGGACAATCCGCGCTGCCGCCACGCTCTCCTGGTTGGTACTGAGGTACGTGGTGACGATGAATTTACCGTGCCCTGGTCCAATTGCGTGCAGCACGCCATAGAGAAATGCCCCAACCAGCAGCCAGACGCCGCCACTGTACTGGTTATCGTTGAGCTGCAACAGGTACATGACCAGGTAGCGATGCAGGGTAATTTGCATCGCCAGACACCACTGAATAAACGCTCCCCAATGGGCATGCAGCGTCATGGCGGCCCATAGCAGCGTAACCCCCAGCACGCCCGCCAGCAGCAAGCGTGTTTCGCGGCTTAAATAACGTATGGCTAACATAATGTCGTCACCTTTTAGAGGTCTCGCATTGTGCCGAAGTCAGCTTAATCACCTCAGCATCGCAGGGTCTTATTACAGCGTATTGCGTTTTGCAATAACCGCCAAATACGCATACCATCTGCACATTCTATCGTCGTCAGGCAAGGAGATGCTTGTGGATAAGACTCACTCTTCGACCCCGCCAGAGAGCCACGAAAGCCGCTTTCATAAAGAAGAGTTTCCCTTCTTTTGGGTGGTTAACGTTTACGCCCGTTATACCCAATTAATGGAAATCGAGCTCAAAAAAATCGACATCGACCTTTCCCGCTTTCGCGTACTGATGCTGGTGCATCAGTACCACCGCGCCAGTATTTCGCGGATCACCGAATATGCCGTTAGTAAGATGCCAACGGTGACCAAAATTGTTGGCCGTCTGCGCGATGATGGCCTGCTCACGACCCACGTTAGCGTCAGCGATGGTCGGGTCACCGAAGCGGAACTTACCGCCGCCGGTGAAGCCAAAGTTGCCGAAGCCCGGGCGTTAGCGGAAACCGTGTTTGCTAAAGCCTTCAAGGGCATCACCCCAGCGCAGGAAAAAAAGATGAATCAGGTGCTGGCGCTCATTCTGCATAATCTCGATGACTAATCCCCTGCAATAATAACCATTTTCTATAAATGGTTATTCTTTTTATTCTGCCCTCCCCTGCGTTTTTCGCACACTTTTTTATCATTTTTTTAACTTATATTTTTCATTTATTTTTGTGACGCCCCTCAAGAGATTAAAATTTAAACACATTTTTTTATCCATAAAAATCAATACATTAATAAAAATCATTGCCTTCATAGCGTCGTCTTATCATGAATTTCGATGTAAAAAACGGGTGACAAATTACTTGAAATTTCAAGTTTTACTGACAAGATTATCTCAAACGCCAGCGGGTCGTTTTTTAGTCATTTAGCGCGGTAATTATCACCCCTTACGGAGTTGTGAAACATGGTTACTGAACATCGTACAGAGACAGAAAACGCACAATCCGGGTTTATCTCGCGCTTTACCCTTGGCGACGGCGAGCTGACGTTTGCGGTCAAAGACAGCCTCGATATTGCCGGTTTCCCGACCCGCGCCGGCAGCCCGGTATTGCAGGATGCGCCGCCTGCCGTCCGCCATGCGGCCGTAGTCGCGGCGCTACTGGATAACGGCTGCCAGCTGCGCGGCAAAACGACCCTACACGAGCTGGCCTTTGGCGTTACCGGCATTAACCCGCATAGCGGTACGCCGCGTAATCCGCATTATCCGCAGTTAATCCCCGGCGGTTCGTCCAGCGGCTCTGCCGCCGTGATCGCGGCCGCTGAAGTCGACTTCGCCGTCGGCACCGATACCGGCGGCTCGGTGCGAATGCCCGCGGCCTGCTGCGGCGTGGCTGGCCTGAAGCCGAGCTTTGGCCGCCTGAGCCGCGCTGGCGTCATGCCGACTGAAAGTTCGCTCGACTGCGTCGGCCTGTTCGCCCGCGATATCGCCACATTGCGTCAGGCGCTGGCAAAAGCGCTGGGGGAATCAGTGCCTCCTGCGCGCCGGGAAGCCCCCGCGATAAGCTATCTGGCGGGCATGGCAACGCCGGAAATTGAGCAACTGATCGTATCACGTCTGCAGCAGGCGGGTCTGACATGGACTAGCGCTGAACTGCCGGGGTTCAACGAAGCGCATCAGGCCGGGCTTACGGTGATAAGCCAGGAAAACTGGCTGGCGTTTCACAACATTATCGACGCGCCGAATCTGGCGCCGGACGTCGCCCAGCGGATCCGCGCTGGCGCGGAGATCGGCCCTCAGCAGCGGCAGGCTGCGGAAAGCGTGCGTCAACAATTCAGCGCCGCGGTGGATGCGCAACTGGCGAAAACCCCGCTGATTCTGCTGCCGACCCTGCCAGAATGCCCGCCAACGCTGGAAGAAGCGGCGGATCCGCTCAAAGTGGTCAACCTGACTCGCCTGGTGCGCCCATTTAATTTAAGCGGTCATCCGGCCCTGAGCCTGCCGCTTGGCGAAGTTAATCATCGCCCGGTGGCTCTGCAATTAGTCGCCAATAAAAATAAAGAGTTCGATTTACTTAATTACGCTGAGTATTTGCTGGAAAAATTAAAATAATAAAACCGTACTTTCATTAACTGGAAGAGGCTAAATCGCATGTTAAACCCCTCTGCAACTTCGCGTGCGGAAAAGACCCTGCACGCCACGACAATAGAATTTGCCGAATTACTCGCGGATATTAAAAAACGCAGCGAGGAGTTCGAGCAGCAGAAATATATCTCGGCAGATATCATTTCCCGCTTTAAAAATATTGGTGTTTATCGCGCGCTGGTGCCAAAACGCTACGGCGGCGATGAAATATCACCTGCGGAGTTTTGTCAGTTAATTGAAACGCTCTCAACGGCGGACGGATCTGCCGGCTGGGTGGCGAGCTTCGGCATGAATCCGTTTTATCTTGGCGGCCTGCCGCCGAGCAGTCTCGATGAGCTTTACCGCCACGGGCCGGATATTGTCTTTGCCGGCGGGATCTTCCCGCCGCAAAAAGCGACGACTCAGGATGGCGGTTATCGCGTCAGCGGGCGCTGGAGCTTCGCCAGCGGCTGCAGCGGCGCCGAACTTATCGGCGTGGGCATTCTAACCGATGACGGTAGCGACCGTCCGCTACCGCGCATCGCGGTGCTACCCGCCGGGGAGTTCACCATCGATCCGGTCTGGAATACGGTCGGCCTCTCCGGTACCGGCAGCCATGACGTGGTGCTGAATAATGCCTTCGTGCCGCAGGAGTGGACCTTTATTCGCGGCGGCGAACTTAACCTCGAAGGCCCTTTGTATCGCTACCCGGTACTGTCGCTGGCCACTCAGGTGCTGTCGGTGGTCGCGCTGGGTATCGCCCGCGCGGCGTTATCGGAGATTTACGCCATTGCCGAACGACAAAGCTCGGTCACCGGCGCGCCGTGCCTGGCGGATCGTCAATTCGCGCAGATGGAAATCGCCCACTGCGAAGCGGAACTCCGTTCGGCGCGCTGCTGGTTCTACGACGCCATCGACGATGTCTGGCAGGCGATTCTGCGCGGCGATGAACCGGGAGAAGAGCGGATTAACGCCATGCGCCTCTCTTCCACCCATATTACCCGCGTCTCTGCTTCGGTCACCACCCGCGCGCTGAAACTGGCCGGGATGCCGGGCATTTCAATGCGCAGCCCGCTGCAGCGCTATGCCCGCGACTCCATGGTCATCACCCAGCACGCCTTTATGGGCGAGCTGACATACATCAACGCCGGCAATATGTTCTTCGGCCACTCGCCGCAGCCCGGCTATTTATAAGTCAACACGGAGCCGGTAATGAATGAAGAAATGCTGCAACGCCTCGAAAAGCTGGAAGCCGTGGTGCAGATCCGTAACGCCATCAGCCAGTATATGCATCTCTGTGATGATCTAACGCATCCGGATACCGCCCGAGAAATTGGCGCGCTATTTAGCGAAACGGCTATTTGGGAAGGTATCGGCGAATTATATCAACACAAGCTCGGGCGCTACTACGGCAGAGCGGCGATCGTCGGGATGATGAACGCTTATATTAGCGAGCCGTCGCACTTCGCCATCAACGTACATTATTTAACGGCCGAGCATATTCGCGTTGGCGAAAATAACCACGCGGTTGGCCGCTGGAAAATGCTGCAAGCTTCAACGTTTCGCCGCGGCGGCTCGCATTTAAATAGCGCGGAGCTCGTCATTGAATTTATTAAACAAGATCAACAGTGGTTAATTCATCATTTTACCACCCGTAATTTATTTAGCCGCCCGGTAGCTGACTGGCATTCGCTCGCCGATTTACCGGTGCCTGATGGTCATTAAAAGAGATATGTGGAGAGTGACAATGTCTGAATGTATTCCGGTAAAAAATATCGATACCAGCCATACCGCCGAAACGCTGGCGGCACTGGTGCAAAGCGACCGGGTCCATACCTGTCTCTATACTTCCGAGGAAATTTTCGACCTCGAAATCGACAACATTTTTAACCGTACCTGGGTATGGGTCGCCCACGAGAGCGAAATCCCTGACGCCGGCAGCTATAAATCCTCGATGGTGGGTACCCAGCCGGTGATCGTCGTGCGCGATCGCAAAGGCAATATCAACGTGCTGCTCAACCGCTGCCGCCACCGTGCCGCCACCGTTTGCGAACATCGCAGCGGGAAAACGAACGGTTTTACCTGCCCGTATCACGGCTGGGGCTATGGCCTCGACGGCGCGCTGCGCGGCGTGCCGCATCCGGAGAGCTACGGCGATACGCTGAACAAATCTGAGCTCGGCATGGTGCGCCTGCGCGTTGAAAGCTACGCCGGAATGATTTTCGCCAGCTTCAACCACGACATTGAGCCACTGACCGACTTCCTCGGCCCGGCGATGAAATGGATGGATCTGTTCATGAAACAGGGGGCTGGCTACGCGCTGCAGGCCACGGCCGCGCACCGTTTTCGCTTTCCCGGCAACTGGAAAATCCAGCTGGAAAATACCACCGACGGCTATCACTTCCCGATCGTTCATAAGTCGTTTTTAAGCTCGGTCGATAAACAGACCGAAGAGATGCTCAACTTCGTCGACGGCAAAGGTTTCGTGGAAGATCTCGGCAACGGCCACAGCGTGATGGTGATGATCCCCGAGCTTATCGATCTGGAAGACAATCTCGATGCGCCAATCCCGGAGCGCTTTAGCGAGCTGGCCCAGGCCCTGCGCGAGGAAGGCCACGACGAGCAGCAGGTGCGGCGTATCGTACGCGCGGTCGGCGGCAGCGGTTTTAACCTTAACCTGTTCCCCAATGTCGCCTGTTCAATGGCCTTCTTCCGCGTGCTGCAGCCGATATCGGTAAAAGAGACGGAAATTCATCACATGGTGCTGACCATGAAAGATGGCCCGGCGATCGCCAACCAGGCGCGCCTGCGGCTGCACGAACACTTCCAGGGGCCGATGGGCTTCGGCACCCCCGATGATTCAGAGGCCTGGGAGCGGGTGCAGCGCGGCGGCGGTGCGGGCGACGATCTGTGGATCATGCTCAACCGCGGCCTGCCCGGCGAAGTCCGCACCGCCGACGGCCTGCGCAGCGACGTCAGCGCCGAAACCGGCATGCGCGCCGCCTATCAACAATGGAAAAAGTACATGACCGCTGATAACCGGGGGCAATAATGAACACATCACCTATCCTCAACGCTGCCATTCAGTTTATTAACCTGGAAGCGGACCTGCTCGATCAAGGCGAATTCCGTGAATGGCTGGCGCTGTGGCGCACCGAGGGAATGTACATCATTCCCATCGACCAGCAGACCACCGATTTCGCCAACGTGCTCAACTACGCCTACGACAACCACGAGATGCGGGAAAAACGCGTGCAGCGTTTATACAGCGGCGAATCGATCTCCACCACCCCGCGCGCGCGCACTATCCGCATGAGCGGACGTTATCGCCTGCTCAGCGCCAGCGATGAGGTCGTCGAAGTACGCTGCGCCCAATTCCTTTACGAGTACCGCAAGGGCAATGAACAGCACTACGCCGCTGACGTCACCTGGACGCTGGCGCCGGAGGGCGACAGTTTCCGCATCCTGCAAAAGGTGGTGCGCCTGATTAACGGCGACGATTACCTGCATAGCATTGGCTACATCCTGTGAGGACTTTATGACACGTAGCGTACTTATTACCGGCGCGGCCAACGGCCTCGGGCTGGTTATTAGCCGCCATCTCTGGCAACAGGGCTATCAGGTGGCGATGGCCGACCTCAATCTCGATACGGTCACCCGCAGCGCGCAGGAGATCGATCCCAGCCAGCAGCGGCTGCTGCCGCTGGCGCTGGATATTCGCGAGCCGCAACAGTTCAGCGATGCGCTGGCGCAGATCCGCGCACGCTTCGGCGAACTCGACGTGCTGGTCAACAACGCCGCCTTAACCCTGACTACGCCGATCATGGAGATCGACGTAGAAGAATTCGATCGCGTCACCAGTACCAACCTGCGCGGTACCTTCGTCGGCTGCCAGACCATCGGCCGCTATTTCAGCCAGCGCCAGCAGGGCAGCATTATTAACCTCGCGTCGCTGGCCGGGCAAAACGGCGGCACCGCCTCCGGCGCCCACTATGCAGCCTCCAAAGGCGGCATTATTACCCTGACCAAAGTTTTCGCCCGCGCCCTGAGTAACGCCGGGGTGAGCGTCAACGCGATTGCGCCGGGGCCGCTGGATCTTCCTTCCGTTCGCGCCGCGGTGCCGGAAGAGAAAATGCCGGCGCTGCTGGAAATGATCCCGATGAAGCGGCTTGGCGATCCGCTGCTGGTCGCCCGCGCGGTAGAACTGCTGGCGGCGCCCTCCGCCACCTTTATCACCGGTGCGACCTGGGATATCAATGGCGGCATTTATATGCGTTAAGCCCTTCGCGGGTGGAGAAAAACTATGGCTGAAACATTGACGGTACGCGTCACAGAACGCGAAATTCAGGGAGCCGAGGTGGTAGTCCTGACGCTGGCCTCGCCGGACGGCGCTTCCCTGCCCTCGTTTAGCGCCGGGGCGCATATCGATCTGCATCTTGGCGATGGCATCGTGCGCCAGTATTCGCTGTGCGGCAGCGCCCATCACCCGCAGCGCTATCGGTTGGGGATCCTCAAGGATCGCGCCTCGCGCGGCGGTTCGCTGGCGGCGCATGCTTTACAGCCCGGCGACGAGGTGCAAATTAGCCCCCCGCGCAACCTGTTCGCGCTGGAGATGTCGGCGCCTCATAGCATTCTGATCGGCGGCGGCATTGGCATCACGCCGATGCTGGCGATGGCCGATACGCTATTTCGCGCCGGGAAATCCTTCGAAGTGCATTACTGCGGCCACAGCCGTGAGGGAATGGCGTTTCTGGCCGAGCTGGCGGATTGCCACTTTAGCGCGCACGTTCAGCTACATATCAGCGATGAAAACGGCAGGATCCGCCCTCAGGAACTCCTGACGCCTCATGCCGCCGCCGGCCACCTGTACGTTTGCGGTCCGGAGGGTTTTATGGCGTGGATTAATGAAACGGCGCAGGGGTGCGGTTTCAGCGCGGAGCGGCTGCATCAGGAGTATTTCAACCGCGAGGTCGAAACCAGCGGCGGCAGCTTTGAGGTTGAGGTTCCGGAACTCAACCTTAGCGTTACCGTCGGCGAAAACGAGACCATCGTCGCCGCGCTGCAAAAGGCCGGCATCAAAGTGAAAGTCTCCTGCCAACAGGGCGTCTGCGGCACCTGCCTCGCCAACGTTTGTAGCGGCGTACCTGACCACCGCGACGAGTATTTAACCGAAGAAGAACGCGAAGACAACGACCAGATCCTGCTGTGCTGTTCGCGGGCCAAAACCCCGCGGCTGGTTATTGAAGGCTTCGAATACGTCAAACTGAAATAACGGGTATGACTATGAACCTGACATCTGATTTTCGTAATGCCATGGCGCAACTGGGCAGCGCGATCACCATCATTACCACCGATGGCCCGGCGGGCCGCTTCGGCTTTACCGCCTCGGCGGTGTGTAGCGTGACGGATTCGCCGCCGACGCTGCTGGTATGCATGAACCGCTCGTCCTTCGCGCACGGCAAATTCCAGCACAACGGCGTGCTGTGCGTTAACGTGCTCTCCGGTCAACATCAGCAATTGTCCGGGATTTTCGCCAACGGCCAAATCCGCTCTGAAGAACGCTTCCTGCACGACGAATGGCTGGCGCTGGAGACCGGTTCGCCGGCGCTGGCTTCCGCCGTGGCGAACTGCGACTGCGTCATTGCCGACAGCCATGAAGTGGGCAGCCACAGCGTATTTTATTGCGAGGTCAAACAGATCCGCTTCGGCAACCCCAGCGACGGGCTGGTCTGGTTTAATCGCCAGTTCCACACCCTTAGCATGGCGTCGTGCCGTTAAGTTTCATCATAACCATAAAAACCCTGCCGACCCATCGCCCGGCGCCAGCAGGCGCCGCCTGATTCACCTGCACTGGAGTTAACCTTATGTCTGGAGCTGTGAGCGGTACAACGGTCCCCCCGGCGCAACCTATGCGCAAATTAATCATCGGGTCTTTTCTCGGCAACTCGCTGGAATGGTACGATTTTTTCCTGTACGGCACCGCGGCGGCGCTGGTCTTCGGGCCACTGTTTTTCCCCGCCACGAATGACCCGCTGCTCGGTTCATTTTTAGCCTTTTCCGGCTTCGCCATCGGCTTTATCGCCCGCCCGCTCGGCGGCGTGATATTCGGCCATCTCGGCGATCGCTACAGTCGCAAAATGACGCTAATCATCACCCTGACGCTGATGGGCGCCAGTACGTTCTTAATTGGCCTGCTGCCAACCTACGCCCACATCGGCGTGCTGGCGCCAATCGCCTTGATTACGCTGCGCTTTGTACAGGGAGTGGCTTCCGGCGGCGAATGGGGCGGCGGGGTGTTGATGCTCAGCGAAAACGCGCCGGAAAGCCAGAAAGGGTACTACACCGCCTGGAGCCAGGTAGGAGTCTGCGGCGGGTTTGTTCTTTCTTCGCTGGCATTCTATCTGGTACAGCTGCTACCACAGGAAGAGGTGATGTCGTGGGCGTGGCGTATTCCGTTTTTGCTCAGCTTGTTTATCTTTCTGGTCGGCGTCTATATTCGCCGTAACATCCAGGAAAACGCGGAATTCGTGGCGCGCAAAGCAGAAAACGACAGCCAAAATGAGGCCCATCATTTACCGGTACTCAGCGCCTTTAAAAATCATCCACGAGCGATATTGCAGGCGATCGGCCTGCGGCTGGCGGAAAACGGCGCGGTGTATATCTTCTTCACATTTTCAGTGGTCTATTGCAAACATATCGGCATCGACACCCGCGACCTGATCGCGGCGGTCACCATCGCTATGACGGTGGAGATCGCCACGATTCTCGGCTGGGGATGGCTTTCCGATCGCATTGGCCGTAAGCGGCTTTACTACATCGGCGTGATAGGCATGGCGCTGGTGGCCTTCCCCTTCTTCTGGCTACTGAATATGCACACCTTCCCGGCGATGCTGCTCGCCATGCTGTTGGCATTGCCATTGTGCCATGGCGCGATGATTGCCGCGCAGCCGTGTCTGATGGTGGATCTATTTCCGGTGGAGGTACGCTACACCGGGCTGGCGCTGGGACATGAGATTGGGGCGGTGATTTCCGGCGGTATTAGCCCGATGCTGGCGGTGGCTTTTCTCATGATGTGGGATAGCTATATCCCCATTGCGCTGATGCTGCTGGCTTTCGCGCTACTGGCGCTGGTGGCGCTGGTGAGTATTCGCCAGCAGCAGTTGCGACCTGAACCGGTCGCAACCACGTAAACCACGTACACCGCGCGCAAAGGAAGGCGCGCGGTACAGAGGGTTAGTTATTGTTCACCACGATAATGACCCGGCTTTTAATCGTACCGCCGCGGATATTCTCGCCATATTTCATCGGTTTGATTTGCAGATAGATCGGGTTGTTGCTGCCATGCCGGGCCTCCTCGTCGGAGTGATAAAGGAAACCGCTGCCGTACTGGAGTTCCCCGCCCTGGCTATCGCGCAGATGAAAACCGACTTCTCCGGCGCCGGTGGCGGCATCCTGATCGTCATTCTTCAATATTTTGCTGGTGCCGGCAAAGCCGGAGGCGGCGACAAAGTAATAATCAATTTTACCGGGCGTCAGTTCGAATACCGCCGACTCGTTCTGGCTACAGTCGATATCAACGCTTTCCATGCGATATTGCGCTTTGTCTTCTTTAATATCGAAGTAGCTGTAATCGCCCATATTGATGAGACGGCTCGGGACGTCAAAACCGCAGGTCATAATATTAATCTGCAGGGTGACGTTAAAGGTGTAATTGATGGTTATCACATGGCAATCTTTATTGCCTTTACAGTACTCAAAGCGCATCGAGTAAAGCAGTGGAAAGGATTCTCCTGGCCTCACCTGCGTCCCGACCGCCGCGCCTTCTTTAATCGTATAGCGAATACCGATCACGCTGTTGAAGATATCCGCTAAGTTATAACTCTGATTTTTTATGATATTACCATCCGCAAGCGCGTTGAGTTTTGCAGGATCGAGAGAAAACTCCATCACGTAGGTTTTACTGCCGACCACCACGTAGAAGTCTTTATTGTCAGGGGGCGACGATGCCACCGAGACGCTGACATTTTGCGTACTGTTGCAGATAAAGTGAAATCCGTCGGCCTGAATATCACTGTTTTGGACATTCAATTCACCGCTGGCCGCCAGCGGTTTAAATGTGTAATTACCACTAGCGTCAACCGTCAGCGATTTAACATCCGGGGTGACATCACAGTTCCCCGCCCGCGCTAAAAAAGAGCATAAGCTTAATACCAGCAAAATTATCCATTTCATGAAAATCGTCCTTTTAGCGGCAGACATAGGTCTTACCTTCATCAATGGTATGTTTAAATGTAATGGTGCAGTAATGGCCCTGCTGCTTATCGACCGCGATGGTTATCGACGGCGGTACGTTATCGGTGCGGATATACAGCATGCTGCCCTGACCGACGACGCCGACATTCTGTCCGTCGTTATCTTCAATTTCATAGCCAAATTTCAGCGGCGTACCGTCCGGGCGTTCGGCGTGAATAAGCCAGGGTTGACGTTGATCGGTATCGAAACGCGCCAGCACCACCGCGCCGCGGTACGGAGCGACCGCTTTACGGTTGCCAATCAACTCGGTTTTGCTCTGCGTATTGGCGGTATTCAGCAGTAACGAACTTTCGCGATAGGGCAATACATGATCGAAAATGACCGTTCCCTGACCGTTGGTGGTGCGATATTTCTGACCATTGACGAAAGCATTTTCCAGACCCGGCGCCTGAATAATGGCGAAGGTTTCCGATAGCTGGTTAGCGAAGTTGACGCCGCCGGACCAGGCTACCACTCCACCCGACAGGCTGCCGCTTGCCTGGGTATATTTCGACGACTGGCTGTAGCTGCCGCTCAGCGTCGCCAGCGGCGCGTTCCAGGTAAGGTTGCCGCCGGCGGTGGTTTCATGATTTTGCTGCTGCCGGCTAAAGTTCACACCATAATCAAACTGGTCTCGTTGGCCGCCGGTTCCGCTGATGCCGGTGTTATTGGAGGCAAAACCGTCGTTATCGAAAGTCGTCGAATTCGACAACGTCAGACGACGCGCCAGCACGCTATCACTCTCTCCCCAGATAAGCGGAATCGAAATGAAGAGGTTAAAGCGCTTATCTTCATGATGATCCTCATCATAGGTCTGGCTGGCCGAAATGGTCCAGGAAACCCGCTGCCAGTTATTAGTGTAGCTCAGTTGATAATCTTTATTGCTGCCGCTTTTTCCCCAGTAATCACGCCATAAAGCGCTCAGTGAGAAAGACCCTAATCCTTCCGGCAACGACTGGCTAATATTGGCGGAAAAACTATTTTTACGGCCAAAATCATAACGGTAATAATCATCAATGTTGTAAACGTCATTATCATCATGGTGATAACTATTACGGTTCTTCGCCCAGACATGATCGTTAAAGGTACGATAGTCGCTGGTTGAATAGCGATAAGCCGCCATACCGAAACGCGTTTTAGTCTGGGTGAGATATTTGTTGTAGGCAAGCTGATAACTTTGCCCTTCAAAAGTACCGTTATCCTGATCGCTGCGCGCCCAGGTACCGTCAACGGATACCGCGCCGAGATGAGTATTCCACCCGGTTCCCATAGTAAAAGCCTGATAGTCGGTACCGAGCATGGTACCGCCATACAGGGTCAGCAGGTTGTTCAGGCCATATTGATAGCTAGCCTGCATAAAGTCTTCCTGATTGCTGGCGCCTTCGATATGGCTGCGCCCGGCGGCAATGTCATATTTAGACACCCCCGGCTGCAACATATTAGGTACCGAGGAATAAGGCACGAGGTAGGTGGTTACCGAGCCGTCGGCTTCCCGGATAGTGACATCGAGATCCGCCCCGCCGCCGGCGAGTTGTAAATCGGCAATCGCGAACGGTCCCGGCGGCACCTCTTTCTGATAGACGGTGAAGCCGTTCTGCTCAATAGTCACCAGCGCGTTGCTCTGGGCAATCCCCTGTACGATCGGCGTAAAGTTCTGTTTTGAGTTTGGCAACATTTGCATGTCGCGGAACAGACGAACGCCGCGAAAGCGTACCGCATCGAAAATATCCGCTGAGGTATACATGTCGCCCGCGCGCAAGGTGCCTAAAATCGGCGCGAAGCCGCGTTCCAGATACAGGGTGTTGCTCTTCCAGTCGCCACCGCCGCTATCGGCCTTGCTGTAGGTGGCGTCAGAGTGCAACTGCCAGCTCAACAGGTTCAGCCCGCTGTTGAAACGGGCATAGGTGCTTTTGTTATTGCCGCTGTCTTTATAGTCGCTGTAATACTGGCTCAGATAATAAGAGGTATAGAGCGCGTTAACGCCGCGGTCCCAACTTTCCGGCGCGACGTAGCCGCGCTCAAGATCCAGAACGTAGGCCTGCGGAATTTCTAAATCAAGCTGAAAAATATTGATATTAAAGGTATAACTGCCGCTCCGCACCGCAGATTTTAGCGTCATACACTGGTTATCTTTCACCATCTGCGCGCTATCCGCTTTGATTCCCAGCTGATTTAATAATGCCGATGACAAGCAGGTATCATCCGGATTACTGGCGACTACGATTGGATATTTACCACGCCATTGTTTATTGACGTAAATATCCAATTCATATTCCCCAGGCAGCGGTTGATTATCCGCGAAGCGAAAGCTTGACGATTTCTCACCTTTCATTCCGCCGATCATAAAATTGGTATCAAAAGTCTCCTCAGCGGCCTGCAACTGGCCGGATAATAAAACCAACAATATCATTGAGGAAAGCGGCGTCATCCTTAACATGGCCAACTCCATTATTTATTATTTTACATTGAGCCTGTCGCTAATAAAGTTCCCATTATCATCAATCATCGTTAGCGAATACTGGCGGGCGAGATTATTTTTTAAAAAAACATCCTGACTGGATAACGGCGCAAGCATAACGCTGCGCTCATTGACTTTAACGTTACTGAGTTTAATTTCAGTAATCGTCAACCAATTTGCCGAACCATTGGCAATATGCAGAGCGTTTTTGCGCGAAGACAACGAAATACTTTTAAACGTATCTTTATTTACCGCCGCGATGCCTTTAGGGCGATAAAAAAGCTTAATACGGTTTTGCATGGCAAACCGTAGCGTATTCGCCCCCTCACTGCCTGGCGTATTCGGAGGAATATCGAGTACATTGAGATAAAACAGCGACTCTTTGTTCGCCGGAAGTTTGTTGGCTAACTTTTTAATTCGCAGCTGCTGACCGGAGTTACCCGTTATGCGCGCCACCGGCGGCGACAGCAGGAAAGGCACGTTGATTTTTTCCGGCGGCAACGAGGTATTGCCATCGTCTATCCACGACTGCACCAGTGAAGAGCGGGCGCCATGATTCATCAACTGTACGACCACTTCTTGTTTCTCAGCCGGATAGACAACCCGGGTACCGAAAATCACCACTCCGGCATGCGCGGGTTGCATAGCGATAAATAAGCCTGCTAATAAAATCCGTTTCATAGCACCACACCCTCAGCACAATAATTGCCGGCGAAACGCCGGCACAGGTCCTTACTCCGCAGATACGGCAATCGTTAACACCGAGCGGACTTCACCGGCGGTCACCGGAGTGGCGGCATCAATTCTGGCGTATTGCGCAGAGAAGTTCATTTGATAGACGCCATTGCCCACAGAAGTCACCGCCCGCGGCAAATTATTAACGTCATACATGGTATTTTCATTAATCTCCGAATCACCTAGTTTTAATTTAAAACCGACACCATTAGCAGAAGTTGTCGTCGCGATAGGATTAAGTACGCCGCCGGTAGTATAGGTCCCGCCGCTAATATCAATCGATTTCAATACTGTGCCTTCCGGGCAAACGATAGTTAATGGATCGCTACTGGTGGCGAAATTACCGGATAAGACGTCACCGGCCGCCATGCCGGCAAAACGGGTTGCATCAACATCAGCCAGCTGAATTGTACTGCTATAATCGGTTTCAAAACGACAGGAAGAATTAATAACATTACCAATAATAACTAACTCGCCCTGCTCTTCATTTGGCGCCGCAGCAAAAGCATTAACATTCATCAGCACGGTTGAAAATACTGCAGCAGCAATAATTGAACGCTTCATATAATATTCCTTTTATTAACAATTCCATTTAACTTCGCGGGGACTGAGAAAAATCTCATGCCGCGAGCATCGCACGGCTAAATACCCGCCACAACCTGATGAATAAGAATCGTTGATAAAAATCAAGGCAAATACTTAAAGCGAATGAGCCCTGATGCCATATACGTAATCTCTTTAGCGTAATAAGCTAAAATACGTAGCAACGAGAATAATAAAATGAGAATTTGCCGGGCGCGTTTAATAATAAACTAAAAAAAAGAGAATTCAGCACATTTTGTGTCGATTTACATAAGATTACGAACCACAATTATAACCTTCCGTTATTTATTTTTATATTTAAGGTTCCGACAATGAAAAAAATAATCCTGCCTCTGCTTACCGCCGCCCTGTTGCTGCCGCCCCTCAGCGCGCACGCCACCTACCGCGCGGAAAAACGCCAGGATGCTCGCGATATCCGTCAGGATGCGCGCCAGAGTGGACGTGAAGAAAAACGTGAATGCGTGAGAAATGACGATAAGAGCAATATGCGCTGTCGCGAAGATAAGCGTGAAAATCGGCGCGAAGGCCGCCGCGACGCGCGTGATGAAAAGTGGTAATTCGCCATTCTGATTGCCCTGCCTGCAGGGCATTAGCGGGAAGCGTTTAACGTCTCCAGTGGGAAAGGGCGATCCTGCACCACGGTTTTCATCACCAGCGTCGAGCGTAAATGCTGCACGCCGGGCATCGCCGATAGTTTGTCATCATAGAGTTTCTGAAACGCAGGAAGATCCCGGGTGACGACGTGCATCAGATAGTCCGGATCGCCAAACAATCGTTGCGCCAGCACAACCTGCGGGATCTCCGCCACCGCCTCCTCAAAAGCGCTGACCGCTTTCTTATCGCCCTCTTTTAACGTGGCGAACACGATAGCCAGAAAATTGAACCCCATTTTTCCCGGATCGAGATTGGCGCGATAGCCGGTGATTACCCCCTCTTGCTCCAGCGCGCGTAGTCGCCGGTGGCAGGGAGAGAGGCTCAAGTTTACCCGCTCCGCCAGTTCAGTTATCGACAGACGACCATCCGCCTGCAGCTCAGCAAGAATTTTTCGATCTATGCTATCCATTTGGAAGATTTTCTCTTTAAACGCCGGTTCAGGACATAACATTGAAAGCTCATTTCGCTTCTATGTCGATATTCTTTCTCACACGATAACCTAATTTTGCGAGTGTGTGATGCCTAATATCATTAAGGAGCGTTGCTGATGGAAATGAGCCTGATCGCCAGCTTCTGGGTAGTCTCGTTTCTGTTGATTATGACTCCCGGTGCCGACTGGGCCTATGCCATTAGCGCCGGTATCAACGGTCGTCGCGTGGTCCCGGCAGTGATGGGGCTGATGTCAGGTCATCTGCTGGCGACCATTGTCGTCGTCGCTGGCGTCGGCGTGTTGATCGCCGGCCATCCGCTGGCGCTATCAGCGATCACGCTGGCGGGCGCGGTCTATCTACTGTGGCTCGGGGTCATGATATTACGCCATCCGGCGGCGCCGAGCGCGGCGAAACAATCGGCTGGCAGCTGGAATAGATGGGCGGTTAAAGGGTTATGTATTAGCGGCCTTAATCCAAAAGTCTTTCTGTTGTTCCTCGCCCTGCTGCCACAGTTTACCGATCCCCACGGCAGTTGGCCGCTGGCACTGCAGATGTCGGCGCTGGGCGCGATGCATCTGATGACCTGTACGCTAATTTATCTGTTGGTCGGATACGGTTCACGCGCGGTACTGGCAGCCCGTCCGCAGGCGGCGAAGGGAGTAAGCATGGTTTCAGGGCTTATCATGATTGCCATCGCTATTATCCTGTTCTACCAGCAGTTAAGATAATTCGTAAGCGACGGCGCTCATAGGGTAACTTCTTTAGCGCCGCACCGTCTTACCAACTAATATAATCGTGGGTCACAGGTAGCTATTATGTTGCTAACCCAGGGAAGCTAGCTCATCTATTTCCATGAGCTCCTGAAGATGAATTATCTATGTATCATAAGCGGTTACGGCTGAGTGACCAACATCGATAACTTCCTAAAATTGCTGAAAAACTCCGATTAAGCCCCCCGTTAACTGATTACTTGAGCGGAAAATTCCGACTGCTCGATAATAAGTAAAATCTCTCTTTGAAACGTCTGCACATTTATTAACGCTATTCTCCCTACGATTTTTGCAGTATGGTTTAATCGCTGTTGTAGTGTTGCAGTGAATGCTAACAATCGCCGGACGCTGTTTGCCTACGGTAAAACATTTACGCAATACCAACCTGTTTATTGAGGCAATTATCCTCATGGATAACGGTCATAGCGTTATCCAGCCAGGACTCAGTTTATCAGCCGGTAGTCAATGACCTTGCTGTAAGCGCGCATACTCAAGAGGAGAAAGGATGAACAGGACGTGTAAACCCCCAGGAAAATCGATATACATCAAATGCCTGAGCGCATCGCATCAAAAATTCGCCAGCGCACTCCACTCCAACGGCGGGGAGACTTCATTATACCCACTGGATTTCGCGCAGCGTTACCGCGACACGGTCCTTGTTACTTGAGGAATATTAAAAACGATCCGCATCATGCTTACTTATAAAATGCGAAACCTATCTTCGGATCCTGTAATAGGCCAACCAGAGCCTATGGGATAGTAATGTACGCCTGCAATAGAAAGGGAACATAATGAAGAATAATAGCGAAATAAAAAAAAGGAACTTCCTGACTCAGAATGAAATCGAGTCACTACTTAACGCTGCCAATAGTGGACCACATGCTGCTCGTAATTATTGCCTGACATTGCTTTGCTTTATTCATGGATTTCGTGCCAGTGAAATTTGCCGACTGCGAATTTCGGATATTGATTTGCGTTCAAAATGTATTTACATCCACCGTTTAAAAAAAGGGTTCTCAACGACACACCCGTTGCTGAATAAAGAGATTCTGGCACTAAAGCGCTGGCTGGATATTCGTGATGAATATCCACAATCCACCAGCGAGTGGTTATTTCTATCACGTAAGGGTAACCCGCTTTCACGCCAACAGTTTTACCAGATTATTTCCGCCTCTGGCGATCAGGCAGGACTACCGCTGGAAATTCATCCGCACATGTTGCGTCACTCCTGTGGCTTTGCGCTGGCCAATATGGGCATCGATACGCGTCTTATCCAGGATTATCTCGGCCACCGTAACATTCGCCATACCGTCTGGTACACGGCCAGTAACGCCGGACGCTTTTACGGGATTTGGGATAAATCCCGCGAGAAGCAGAGAACGTCGCTTTTCCAGTAAGGTAACCTTACGCCACGGATGGCGTTTCGTTATCGGTGCATCGCATTTCCCCCTGCAGACATTGCAAACCCTTCCCACGGTCTGGCTGTTGCAAATTTGCTCTGTTTAGGCTGCGATAAATTGCAGCTTTCCTCATATATAGATTTTTTCTTGCGAAACATTAATAAAAATTAACCATACGTTAAATATGTTTATTGTTCTTAAAAGTTCTTATTTAGAACATGAAAAAAAACGTTCCTATGCACCTGTAATTCATCAGGATATTAGTTCGTTATTTATTGTTAAATTAATCCTTTCAGCACATGTTTTCCGTTCAATAAATAGCTGGCATTAACTTTTTTCCTTGCTATTTTATGCACCTGCCCGCGACCTTGCGCGGCTCTATTGTGGTAAAGAATAAAATAGATAAAAATAAGAATTATCGCGTGGCGATAATTTATGCATGTGTAAATGTAATGTGATACCTGTTTTGTCATTAGCCCCTTCAAATAATACGGCCTTTGCATTCAGATTGTTTTTTATCCAGCCAGGGATCTTTTTCCCAGGCTGTTCCTTGCGAGTAAACTTAAATTCAGGAGCTTAAAATTGTGAACCGACGTCGTTTTCTCACCGCCAAAGAAGTACAGGCAATGATGCAGGCGGCCCAGCACGGCCCAACCGGCGAACGAGATTACTGTCTGATCCTGTTGGCGTTTCGTCACGGGATGCGTATCAGCGAATTACTCGATCTGCACTATCGCGATCTCGACCTTAACGAAGGACGCATCAATGTCCGCCGCTTAAAGAACGGTTTCTCTACCGTACATCCGCTGCGTTTTGATGAACGCGAAGCGATAGAACGCTGGACGCAACAACGGGCCAACTGGAAAGCAGCAGGTAAAAGCGACGCGCTATTTATCTCGCGCCGCGGTACCCCGCTTTCACGGCAACAGGCTTATCGTATTATCCGCGCCGCCGGGGAAGAGGCAGGAACCGTGACGCATACGCATCCACATATGCTGCGCCACGCCTGCGGCTATGAGCTAGCTGAAAGAGGGGCAGATACCCGTTTGATCCAGGATTATCTCGGACATCGTAATATTCGCCACACTGTCCGTTATACCGCCAGTAATGCAGCGCGTTTTGCCGGGATATGGGAAAGAAACAACCTTTTAGAGGAAAATTTACAAGCGCGGAAGAAATAGGATAACCAATTGATAAAAAGGAAAATTTTTAAGATTGAACAAGTCAATTGGGGCCAAACTGTCTATATCATAAAAATGTTTTGTAATCTTTTGCAACTGACAAGTGCATATTTCATCAAAAAAAATCTTATCTGATTGATTTACATTAATTTCTATAACGACCTTTCTTTACTTATCCTCCTCCGACTATCTACCACACACTCACTTCTCAACATTGAACTCAAGCACGTCGTTTTTCCATACCCGGCAGAGCCGTAGTTTTTAAATCCATTAAATAAATAAAAATCAGTATATAAATCCAAGAATACACCAACACAAACAAAATAAAAGCCATAAATCCCGACGAGTCAAAATGGCCCCAATTGACTCATCAGTAGGGGCGAAAACTGTGCAGAACCGGCAGTCGCACCATTCGGCTGATTTATGGAATGCCTGGAAGGCAAAACGGCTGCCAATTTTGGTTCGTAATATCGATTTTGTTTAAAGGAAAACAGCATGAAAATCAAAACACTGGCAATCGTTGTTCTGTCAGCTCTGTCCCTGAGCTCCGCGGCGGCCTTGGCCGATACCACCACGGTAAATGGCGGTACAGTGCATTTTAAAGGAGAAATCGTCAACGCAGCCTGTGCAGTCGATGCCGGTTCTATCGATCAGACCGTTCAGTTAGGCCAGGTTCGTTCGGCAAAACTGGCTACCGCGGGCAGCACCAGCTCCGCAGTCGGTTTCAACATTCAGTTAGATGACTGTGATACCACTGTCGCGACCAAAGCCTCTGTCGCTTTCTCCGGTACCGCGGTTGATAGCACCAACACCAGCGTTCTGGCACTGCAGAGCTCCGCTGCTGGCGGCGCGACCAACGTCGGCGTACAGATCCTCGACAAAACCGGCACTCCGCTGGGCCTGGATGGCGCAACCTTCAGCGCGGCCACCACGCTGAACGACGGCACCAACATCATTCCTTTCCAGGCGCGTTACTACGCCACTGGCGCGGCTACTGCCGGTACTGCTAACGCAGACGCCACCTTCAAAGTGCAATACGAGTAATTCAAACATCAGACAGGGAAGCATTCCGGGCCAGGATGGCCCGTTATCCACTACGGGATTGGGGTGATAACGATGCAAGGCGTGAAGACAGGTCTGCTGATGTTTCTGCTTTCGCCGCTGGCGCAAGCCGGCAACCACTGGAACGTCACGGTCGCCGGGGGAAACATGCGTTTTCAGGGCGTCATCATCGCCGAGTCCTGCCGCGTTGAAGCCGGCGACCAGCAGATGACCGTCAATATGGGGCAGATCAGCAGCAATCGCTTTCATTCAGCCGGGGAAGATGCCAACCCCGTGCCATTCGATATTCACCTTCAGGATTGCAGCACCGCAGTCAGCCAGCATGTCGGCGTGTCGTTTCGCGGCGTGGCCGATGGCAAAAATCCGGATGTGCTCTCGGTTGGCGAAGGACCGGGTATCGCCACCGGCGTAGGCATCGCGTTATTTGATAATGAAGATCAATTGATTCCGCTGAATAGCCCGCCGGGCGCCTGGCGGCGGCTGTATACCGGCCCCACCACGCTACATTTTGTAGCCAAATATCGGGCGACCGGCAATCAGGTCACCGGAGGAGCGGCAAACGCGCAAGTTTGGTTCTCTCTGACCTATCAGTAATTAACCAGCAGACATCCGGAAACAGGAAACAACGGTGAGTACAAAAGGGGTAAACGTGAAAAAGAGACTGGGGATGACGCGCGGACTACTGGCGGGATTATTGATGATGGCCGCAAGCGGTTACTCCGCCTGGGCTCAGGCCGGCGTTGCGCTCGGCGCCACGCGGGTTATCTATCCGGCCGGGCAAAAACAGGTACAGTTAGGGGTAACCAATAATGATGACAGCAGCACCTATCTGATTCAGTCCTGGGTGGAAAACGCTGACGGCGGCAAAGATGGCCGCTTCGTGATTACGCCGCCGCTGTTTGCCATGCAGGGCAAAAAAGAAAATACCCTGCGCATCATTGACGCCACCAATAAACAACTGCCGCAGGATCGCGAAAGCCTGTTCTGGATTAACGTGAAAGCCATCCCGTCGATGGATAAATCCAAGCTGAGCGAAAATACCCTGCAACTGGCGATTATCAGCCGCATCAAGCTCTACTATCGCCCGGCGAAGCTGGCGCTACCGCCGGATCAGGCGGCGGAAAAGCTGAGCTTTAGCCGCAGCGGTTCGTCGTTAACGTTGACTAACCCTACCCCTTATTACCTGACCGTCACCGAACTTAACGCCGGCACTCGGGTGCTGGAAAACGCGCTGGTGCCGCCAATGGGTAAAACCTCCGTCAAGCTGCCGCCGGATGCCGGTAGCAACATAACTTATCGCACGATTAATGATTACGGCGCGCTGACCCCAAAAATGACTGGCGTGCTGCGTTAACACAGGTTTGGCCCGCCGGGCGGGCCATGCCGCGCATAACAATAAGAACTGACAGCCGGGCGAATTGAGACCGGAGGGACTATGTCACATCTCAAATATGGACTGGACCGTTTTGGTTCCCGCAGCGCCAGGCTCCGCCCACGCGCTATTTTAGCCATGGCGAAATTCCCCGTGGCACTCTGTTTTGTCCTGCAGGCGGGCCACGCGCAGGCTGAACTCTATTTTAACCCGCGTTTTTTGGCTGACGACCCTGCGGCGGTGGCCGATCTTTCCGGTTTCGAAAACGGGCAAGAGGTGCCGCCCGGCACCTACCGAGTCGATATTTATCTTAACGACGGCTTTATGACCACTCGCGATGTCACTTTTAACCGCGGCGAAAAAGGCCATGGGCTAAGCCCGTGTCTGACCCGCGGGCAGTTGGCCGGAATGGGGGTCAACACCGCGGCGGTGACCGGGATGAACGCCCTCGCCGCCGACGCCTGCGTGCCGCTGACCGAACTTATCACCGATGCCACGACGCGCTTCGACGTCGGTCAGCAGCGCCTGTATCTCACCGTACCGCAGGCCTTTATGGGCAACCGCGCGCGCGGCTATATTCCGCCAGAAATGTGGGATGACGGTATCAACGCCGGACTGCTGAACTACAACTTCACCGGCAACAACGTCCATAACGATACCGGCGGCAGCAGCAACTACGCCTATTTAAATCTACAAAGCGGCCTTAACCTTGGCGCCTGGCGACTGCGTGATAACACCACCTGGAGCTACAGCAGCGGCGGCAGCAGTTCCAGCAATGAGAACAAATGGCAGCATGTTAACACCTGGCTTGAGCGCGACATCACGCCGCTGCGCTCGCGTCTGACCCTCGGCGACAGCTACACCAACGGCGATGTTTTCGACGGCATTAACTTCCGCGGCGCCCAGCTGGCGAGCGATGACAACATGCTGCCGGATAGCCAGAAGGGCTTTGCGCCGGTGATCCACGGTATCGCCCGCGGCACCGCGCAGGTGTCGATCAAACAAAACGGCTATGAGATTTACCAGAGCACGGTCCCGCCGGGCCCGTTCACCATTAACGATCTCTATGCTGCGGGCAACGGCGGCGATCTGCAGGTGACGATTAAAGAAAACGACGGCACCAGCCAGGTCTTTAGCGTGCCGTGGTCAACGGTGCCGGTACTGCAGCGCGAAGGGCATACCCGGTACGCGCTGACCGCCGGCGAATATCGCAGCGGCAACGATCAGCAGGAAGAGCCGAAGTTCTTTCAGAGCACCCTGTTACACGGCCTGCCTGCGGGCTGGACTTTGTATGGCGGTACGCAACTTGCCGACCGCTACCGCGCCTTTAATCTCGGCGTGGGGAAAAACATGGGCGATTTCGGCGCCGTCTCGCTGGATGTCACCCAGGCCAACGCCACCCTACCCGACGACAGCGATCATCAGGGGCAGTCGATTCGCTTCCTCTATAACAAGTCGCTGAGCGATGTCGGCACCAATATCCAACTGGTGGGCTATCGCTACTCCACTAAAGGTTATTACAGCTTTGCCGATACTACCTACCGCCGGATGAGCGGTTACGACGTACAGACCCAGGATGGCGTGATCCAGGTGAAGCCGAAATTCACCGATTACTACAACCTCGCCTATAACAAGCGCGGCAAAGTGCAACTGAGCGTGACCCAACAGTTGGGGCGTACCGCCACGCTCTATCTGAGCGGCAGTCATCAGACCTACTGGTCGACCGGCAAGGCGGACCAGCAGCTGCAGGCCGGACTCAACGCGGCGGTGGACGACATCAACTGGACGCTGAGCTACAGCCTGACTAAAAACGCCTGGCAGCAGGGCCGCGACCAGATGCTGGCGGTCAACGTCAATATTCCGTTCAGCCACTGGCTGCGTTCCGACAGCAAATCGGTATGGCGGCACGCCAGCGCCAGCTACAGCATGTCGCACGATCTTAATGGCCGGATGACCAATCTGGCGGGACTTTACGGCACCCTGCTGGAAGACAATAACCTGAGCTATAGCGTGCAGACCGGCTATGCCAGCGGCGGCGAAGGCGATAGCAGCGGCACCGGCTACGCGGCGCTGAACTATCGCGGCGGCTACGGCAACGCCAACGTCGGTTACAGCCGCAGCGACGGTTTCAAACAGCTGTACTACGGCGTCAGCGGCGGGGTGTTGGCCCACGCTAACGGCGTGACCCTGAGCCAGCCGCTGAATGACACCGTGGTGCTGGTGAAAGCGCCGGGCGCCGGTGATGTAAAAGTGGAAAACCAGACCGGGGTACGTACCGACTGGCGCGGCTATGCGGTACTGCCTTACGCCACCGAATATCGCGAAAACCGGGTGGCGCTGGATACCAATACCCTTGCCGATAACGTCGATCTCGATGACGCGGTGGTGAGCGTCGTCCCTACCCACGGCGCTATCGTGCGGGCGGACTTCAAAGCCCACGTCGGGGTCAAGTTACTGATGACGTTGACCCATAACGGCAAACCGGTGCCGTTTGGCGCGATGGTCACCTCAGGCAGCAACCAGAGCGGCAGTATCGTGGCCGATAATGGCCAGGTCTACCTGAGCGGGATGCCGCTCGCCGGCAGCGTGCAGGTGAAATGGGGCGAAGGCGCGGACGCCAGCTGCGTGGCCAGCTACCGCCTGCCGGAAGAGAGTCAGCGGCAGGCGCTGAGCCAGCTATCGGCAGAGTGCCGTTAAGGAACGCATGATGATGAAAAAACCACTTAACCTGTTCGGCGCCGTCCTGACGCTGGTCTGCGCTAACGCCTTTGCGGCGGACAGCACCATCACCATCAGCGGCTACGTGCGCGACAACGCCTGCGCGGTGGCCACCGAATCGAAAGAGTTTACCGTCGATCTGATGGATAACGCCGCGAAGCAGTTTAACGCCGTCGGCGCAACCACGCCGCTGGTGCCGTTTCGTATCGTGCTGTCGCCCTGCGGCAGTTCGGTGACGGCGGTCAAAGTCGGCTTTAACGGCACTCCGGATAGCGACAATAACGACCTGTTAAAAATCGACGGCGGCGCCTCCGCGGCGGCGGGGATGGCGGTGCAGATCCTCAACGGCCAGCAGACGATGCTGCCGGTCAACGCGCCCTCTTCGTCGATCGCCTGGACCACCTTAACGCCGGGGCAGACCAACACCCTCGGTTTTTACGCCCGGCTGATGGCAACCCGCGTACCGGTGACTGCCGGTCACGTCTATGCTACCGCCACCTTTACCCTTGAATTCCAGTAACCGGAGGCTGAGATGAAAGCACACTACGCAGGATGGCTTCTGGCAGGCGCGCTGGCGTTAAACATTATCCCGCTGCAGGCCGCCGACATCACCATCACGGTGAACGGCAAAGTGGTGGCCAAGCCGTGTACGGTCTCCACGACCAATGCCAACGTTGACCTCGGCGATCTTTATACCTTCAGCCTGGTGTCGGCGGGTTCCGCTTCGGCCTGGCACAGCACCGCGCTTGATTTAAGCAACTGCCCGGTCGGCACATCGCGCGTCGTCGCCACCTTTAGCGGCACCGCGGACAGCACCGGCTATTACAAGAATCAGGGTACCGCAGGAAATATCCAGCTCGAACTACAGGACGACAGCGGCACCACGCTCAATAACGGGGCGCAAAAGTCGGTTCAGGTCGACGATAGCTCGCAGTCGGCGCGTTTTCCGCTGCAGGTTCGGGCCCTGTCGGTTAACGGCGGCGCCACCCAGGGAACCATTCAGGCGGTGATAAGCGTCACCTATACCTACGCCTGAGTCAGGAGAGTTTGTTTATGAAAAAAGTCATCGCTCTGTTAACCACCCTGCTGCTGATGGGCTGGTCGATTAACGCCTGGTCCTTCGCCTGTAAGACCGCCACCGGCGCAACTATCCCCATCGGCGGCGGCTCGGCCAACGTTTATGTCAACCTGACCCCGGCCGTCAACGTAGGGCAAAACCTGGTGGTCGACCTGTCGACGCAAATTTTCTGCCATAACGACTACCCGCAAACCATTACCGACTATGTGACGCTACAGCGCGGATCCGCCTACGGCGGCGTACTATCGAGCTTTTCCGGTACCGTAAAATATAACGGCACCTCTTATCCGTTTCCGACCACCACGGAAACCTCGCGGGTAATCTACGATTCGACCACCGATAAACCCTGGCCGACCGTACTCTATCTGACTCCGGTCAGTACCGCGGGCGGGGTGGCGATTACCGCCGGATCGCTGATTGCCGTGCTGATTCTGCATCAAACCAACAACTACAACAGCGACTCCTTCCAGTTCGTGTGGAATATATACGCCAATAACGACGTTGTCGTGCCGACCGGCGGTTGCGATGTCTCCGCACGCGATGTGACCGTGACCCTACCCGACTATCCGGGTTCGATGGCGGTGCCGGTCACCGTCCACTGCGCGCAAAACCAGAATCTTGGCTATTACCTTTCCGGCACCACCGCCGATAGCGCCAACTCCATTTTCACCAATACCGCTTCCGCTTCGCCGGCGCAGGGTATTGGCGTCCAGATGACGCGCAACGGTACCGTCGTTCCGGCCAACAGCAATGTCTCACTGGGTACAGTTGGCACTTCGCCGGTGAATCTCGGGCTGACCGCTACCTATGCGCGCACCAGCGGCCAGGTAACGGCGGGTAACGTCCAGTCGATTATTGGGGTGACGTTTGTCTACCAGTAAAGCCGATATCCCGCAGGCGACGACAGACTACATCCTGTCGCCCTGCGCCATGGCGGCGGCGGGATTAGCCCGCATGGTCGACGACGGTTGCCGCCAGCCTGTGTGGCTACAGCCGCGGATGCAGACCATGCTGTCGATATCTGCGCCAGCCGACGTCCGGCAAATCGTGGTTTTTCTGCCCGACGATCCCTGGTGGCTACTGTTCGTCCTGCGCGAAGCCGCCTGGTTACTCAACCAGGCCAAACGACCTTTGCCTATGGTGATCTTAAGCCGCAGCCCGGCGCCGTGGCTGTGGCAAACCTTACTGCACCAGGTCGGCGACCGCCGCCTGCTGGCCGCCGTACAGGCGGTCTCCTCCGATCTACCCTGCCGCCGTCTGGCGGCATTGCTGAAAGGCGGCCTGGTCGGCTACCCCGCCCTGCAACAGCTTTCTACCATCGAGGCACTGGCGCGCGGCAAGCCGCCGTCGGGCTTAAGCAAAATCGAACTTAACGCCACCCTCGCCCTGCTGTATGGCCACAGCATCACCAGTCAGGCGCAAATCCGCGGCGTTAGTCAGAAAACGCTCTACAACCAAAGAACCTCAGGACTAAATAAGATGGTGGAGTATCATCCGCATCTG
This sequence comes from Klebsiella sp. 141198, assembly GCF_050600785.1. Classification (NCBI taxonomy): domain Bacteria; kingdom Pseudomonadati; phylum Pseudomonadota; class Gammaproteobacteria; order Enterobacterales; family Enterobacteriaceae; genus Klebsiella; species Klebsiella sp. 141198. Next base: position 466,157 of record NZ_JAQIRM010000003.1, on the reverse strand, counting down.
GCGAGCCGGTTTCCGGGCAGCCGAAGCAAACGCGTTGCCGGTCAGAGCATCACTGCGCTGACTCCCTTCGAACGTGAGTTTATTCATGCCATTCATGGACGGCAGATCTTTCCGGTCTTTCAGCCGATTGTCGACGACCGCATACGCCTGCAGGGCATCGAGATATTATCGCGCTGGCGCAAAGATGGCGTGGTACTGCCACCGGGCGAGTTTCTACCGCATATCCACTCCGAATACGCCTGGCTATTACTGACCGCCTTTGTCCTGCAGGAAGCGGTGCAGAATATCAATCGCTATCAGGGCGAGTTCTATTTTTCGGTCAATATCCCTCCCTGTATCGCCTATCACGATAATCTTGCCCGTATGATGGAAACCGCCTGGCAACAACTGCAGAACCCACTGTGGGCCGACCGGCTGGTGCTGGAATTTGCTGAAACCGTCGATTTACAGCAGCAAGGAAAAGCGGTAGCGAATATGAGCAATATTCAGCAGCAAGGCTTTCGCATCTTTCTCGACGACTGCTTCTCGCACAGCAGCGTCATGTTCCCTGTGCGCACGGCGCGTTTTAGCGGCTACAAGCTGGATATGAGTATCGTCAATGATTTTCAGCGCGACCCGCACGCACTGGTGCTGATTAAAAGCCTGGTCTACTACTGCCAGCTGACGCAGAGCCGCTGTATTGCCGAGGGAGTGGATAGTCTGGAGAAATTTAATCAGCTAAAAGCGCTGGGGGTCGATCGTTTCCAGGGGTATCTGTTCTCACCACCGGTCACTCGCGAGCATCTGGGAGAGATCATTCAGCGCTTTTTACCGGATCATGCCACCTGCCGGTTGGCCGGGTGATCGCAGCACGGCGCCAGCCACAGCCGGCGCCGTATTTCAGGCGCGAATGTCGTCGTACTCGCGGGTGTTATCGAATTCGTGTTTGGCAAACGGGCACAGCGGAATGATTTTGCGTTGTTCCTGGCGCATTTTCTCGACCACTTTCGCTACCAGCTGTTTACCCACGCCCTGGCCTTTCAGGCTGGGATCGACATCGGTATGCTCAATAATGCTCAGATGTTCACCGGTTGGAACAAAGACAATTTCCGCCACCTGGTTTCCCTCGGCGTCATTAACGTAGAACTTGTTGTGGCCTTCCAGAATTTCCATCATTTCCTCGCTTATTTGTGGCGATACTTCAATGCGCCGCTGGGACAGGTATCGATCACTTTGACCACCGTCGCCACATCCACCTGATCGGGGATGATCCACGGTTTACGTTTAAGATTGAACAGCTTCGCGCTGCCGCGCACGCAGTTACCCGAGTGCTGACAGATATCGGTATTGAAATAGACATCTATCTTCTCGCCGGTATAGGCCCGGTAGCCCGCTTCCAGTAGTTCTTTATCCATGACATTGCCTCAGTATTTTTATTGTACTTACCTAAGAATAGCTCGCGGCATAGCCGCTGACTATGGAGAAATGAGAAACGCCCTATTTCAATTATTTCGCTAATGATAAAGCGACTTTTTAATACCTACGCGAAATTAAACTATTATCAGAGGATAACCATAACTCGGCTAAGCAAACCATCAGCGCTATAATTTAGGCGGTGTATACTCTAAATAATTCGAGTTGCAGGAAGGCGGCGACGCAGAGAATCCCCAGGAGCTTACTCCAGTAAGTGACTGGGGTGAGCGAGGAATGCCAACGCACATGCAACTTGAAGTATGACGAGTATATTGAGGGTTTATTTCGTCAACAACGAATAAACTCAATTGTTCAATGGCATGAACATTCAGGTATCTTCCTTTGAAGCAAATTGTAAAACGGGCGCGCCCGGCATTGTTATTACTTCTTTTGGCGGTCTCCGGTTGCTCTTTATCCCCCGCCATACCGGTATTAGGCGCAGCATTCCCCGGCTGGTTCTTCTGCTTTTTAGGCGGCGCATTACTGCTGATCCCTTGCCATATCTTGATTGCCCGTAAAGGCTGGCAGGCGCGCTTTTCCCCGCTGGTATTAAGTTACCTGGCGTTAATGTTTCTATTTGCCACTATTCTGTGGTTTCTTCTTTTCGCACATTAAATACCTATGACTCAATCCAGCCCAAGCGTTTTACGGAAAAAATGGCCCTTGTTGGCTCTCGTCCTCGCCGCCATTGTGGCGCTGATCGTGGTTATCTGGCAGTTACAGACTTCGCCGGAAACCAACGACGCCTACGTCTACGCCGACACCATCGACGTGGTGCCGGAAGTCAGCGGGCGAATCGTTGAAATGCCGATCCGCGATAACCAGCGGGTGAAGAAAGGCGATCTGCTGTTCCGCATCGATCCGCGCCCCTATCAGGCGATGCTGGACGATGCCAAATCACGGCTGGCGGCGCTTGATGCGCAGATTATGCTGACCCAGCGCACCATTAAAGCCCAGCAGTATAACGCCCAATCAGTGAGCGCCGCGGTAGAGCGTGCGAAGGCGCTGGTGAAACAGACCACCTCGACCCGTATCCGCCTGGAACCGCTGGTGCCGCAGGGATTCGCCGCGCAGGAAGATCTCGATCAGGCGCGCACCGCGGAAAAAGCCGCCCGCGCCGAACTGGAAGCCACGCTGCTGCAGGCCAAACAGGCTGATGCCGCGGTCACCGGCGTCGATGCGATGGTCGCGCAGCGCGCCGGGATCGTCGCGCAAATCGCCCTTGCGGAACTGCACCTGGAGTTCACCGAAGTTCGCGCGCCGTTTAACGGCGTAGTCATCGCCCTGAAAACCACCGTCGGACAATATGCTTCCGCCCTGAAACCGGTCTTCACGCTGCTGGATAACGACCACTGGTACGTGATTGCGAACTTCCGCGAAACCGATCTGCAAAACGTTCGGCCTGGCGTGCCGGCAACCGTGACGGTGATGACCAACCACAGCCGCCCCTTTGACGGCGTCGTCGATTCCGTTGGTTCAGGCGTACTGCCGGAGGGCGGTAGCGTCATTGGCGGGTTGCCGGTGATTCAGAAGAGCATCAACTGGGTACATGTGTCGCAGCGCTTCCCGGTCAAAATCGCGGTGAAAGATCCCGACCCGGAACTGTTCCGCATGGGCGCCTCCGCCAGCGCCGTGCTGCAGGCGAAATAAGGGTCCGGCATGCATAACTTCTGGTTGTTTCTGCAACGGGAACTCGCCGACGCGCCGGGGCGGGCCAACTATACCCTGCGCCTGACGCTGAGCTGCGCGGTGCTGATCACCCTGTTTATGACCCTGCAGATCCCGTTTCTCGCCGTAGCGCTGATCGTGGTGTTTTACGTCAGTCAGCCGAACATCCTGATGATTAAGCTGGGCAGCGTCCTGTTTTTTGTCACCATCAGCGTGGCGCTGGGGCTGGTGCTGCTGATCATCAAGTGGACCTATGATTTCCCGCTGATTCGCCTGGTCGCTTCGGTATGCCTGTTCTTTGGCGCGATGTATCTGATGCGCGTGCTGGGCAAACTCGGGCTGGCGTTTTTCGTGGTGGCGCTGGCGGTGATTTATGCCCAGACCTTCCCGTCAATGACCAGCCAAAGTGAAGTTCTGGTGCGCCTGCTGCTGTGGCTTTGGGTGGCGATCAATACCGCAACGCTGGTCACGCTCCTGGTCAACGCCTGCTTTCGCCAGGCCTTTCCCGGCTATCAATTCCGCGCTCAGTTGGTGGTGATGCAGCGGCAGGTCGCCGACGTGCTGACGCTAAACGCCGCGCCGCCGACCTTCAAAGAGATCGCCGGGCGTTTTAATCAGTTGCAAGGATTGTTTAAGCAGGCGCGCTTTGCGGCGCCGGAAATTGCCGCCGATCCGGCGCGCTGGCAGGCGCTGATGGCGACCACCCTGCGCTGCTATCACCTCGCGGCGCTGCTGCAACCGGGCGACGATCGCGCCGCGGCGCGCCAGCAGATAGCCACCGCGTTACAGGCGCTGGCGCCCTCGATGAACGAGGGTACGCCGTTTTCATTCTCCGCGCCGGCCATTGATGATCGCGGCGCCAATACGCGGATTTTACAAGAGATGGCTGATGTGCTGGCGAAACTGGCGCGCGGTGAAGCCATCGACCTGCCGCAGGGTGAAGCCGAGAAGTCGCCGCTGCTGCTGCCGGATGCCTGGCACAATCCCGCTTATCTGCATTTCGCCCTGAAAACCCTGCTGGCGACGCTGCTGTGCTACGTCTTCTATACCGCCGCGGACTGGCAAGGGATCCACACCATCATGCTGAGCTGCGTGATTGTCGCCCAGCCGGGGCTGGGGGCGACGATGCAAAAAACCTGGCTGCGTATCGGCGGCGCGCTGCTCGCCACGCTGCTGGCGCTATTGTTGATCGTCTTCGTACAACCGTGGACCGAGTCCATCGTCGGCCTGCTGGCGATGGTTCTGCCGGTAATGGCGCTCTCGGCGTGGATTGCCGCCGGCTCAGAGCGTATTGCCTACGCCGGGATCCAAATCGGCTTTACCTTCTCGCTGGCATTCCTCAGCTGGTTTGGTCCACTGACCAACCTGACGGAACTGCGCGACCGCGTCATCGGTATTTTGCTCGGTGTACTGGTCTCGTCGATCGTCCATCTTTATCTATGGCCGGATAGCGAAGCGCCGCAGCTGAAATCGCGGCTGGCGCAACTCTATCGCCAGATAGCCGACTTCCTGCGCACAAAAGATGATAAGCCGCAGATGGTGCCGCTGTTCCAGGCGCTGACCACCAGCGAAACGCTGCTGCATCGGGTCGCCGCCGAGCCGCTGGGCACTTTTGCGCATCCGTGGCCGCAGGCGAAATCCTGGCCGAGCAAAGCCACCTGGCAGCAGGCGCAGGAGATAGTCCGCCTGAGCGAGGGCTACCGGCTGTACGCCGCGCCGGGAGATCCCTTCTTAAGCCGCTGTGCCGAACAGTTACAGGCGTATGCCGATGATATTGAACGTCAGCAGCCGACGGCACTTGTTGCGCCGCCGGCTGCCGATCCGGCGAATCCATTCGGCGCACCGCTGACCGCTTTACTGGCCACCCTGCCGGACTGGTCAGACAAACCTTCTGAATTTACGCGACAGGCAGAACCGTCATGATAAAAATGGACGCCGTAGCACGTTTGCTGCGCTACTCACCGCTGGCTCTCGCCATGACTCTGTTGACAGGATGCGCGCTGATTCAGGACGATCCTGGCGAAGTGCCCATTGTTAATCCGCAACAGGCGCAGCTGGCGCAGGTGATCCACCTGGCGAATAGCGGCTGGCCGGCGGCCCGCTGGTGGGAGGGGTATCACGATCCCCAGCTCAATATGCTGGTAAACCGCGCGCTGCAAAACTCGCCGACCATGCAGGCGGCGCGGCTACGCATCTCACAGTCACAATCCACCGTCGAGCTGGCGCAGTCGGCAATGGGCGTGCAGGCGACCGCCGTGGCGGCGCAGAACCGGATGCGTATAACCGATAAATCCTTTAGCTGGCCCTACTCCTATTCTCTGCCGGTGGATAAAAACGGCCCGTGGTACACGCTCAATACCGTGGGCGTCGGCGCGACGCTGAATATCGATTTATGGGGCGCCGACCGGGCCCGCGTCGCGGCGGCTATTGGCGAAAAGAACGCTCGCCAGGCGGAAACCGCCGGTATCGAACTGGACCTTGCCAGCAGCGTGGCGCAGCTGTACTTCGCCATGCAGGCTACCTTCCAGAAGATCGTTCTGCTCCAGCAGCTAGAAGAAATTGCGCGGCTGTCGGTACAGGCGCATGAACACCGCACCCAGCGCGGCGTGGAGGATAGCGTCGATATCGCCAATGCGCAGGCGGAACTGCTTGGCGCGCAGCAGCAGGTGATTACCGCCCGCGGCACGCTGACCCAGTACCGCGAAACGTTGCGGGCGCTAATTGGCGCCGACGCGCAGAGTATGCCGGAGATCCACCCGGTCGCTCTGCCGGCGTTGCAGGAAACGCTGCCGGATTCACTCTCCTTCGAATTGCTGGCGCGTCGCCCGGATCTGCAGGCCCTGCGCGGTTATGTGACCGCTTCTATGAGCCAGGTCGATGCGGCGAAAGCGGCCTTTTATCCGCATTTTGATATTAAAGCCTTCTGGGGATATAACGCGCTGAGCGTCGGCGATCTGTTTAAGTCGTCCTTCCAGCAGATTAACCTGCTGCCGGGGCTGTATTTGCCGATATTCGATGGCGGCCGCCTGAACGCCAATCTGAAGTCGGTACGTACGGCGAGCAATATCCTGATTAAGCAGTACAACCAGGCGGTGCTGGATGCGGTACGGGACGTGGCGATAAGCTCCAGTCAGCTTAACGATCTCAACCAGCAGGTGGCGCTGCAGGAGCTGAAGGTGACGGCGGCGATGGCCACCACCCGCAGCGCCAGCGCCCATCACCAGCGCGGCCTGTTAAGCCGCTATGCCGCACAAGAAGCGCGGCGACCGGCCATCGCCCAGCAGCTGTTTTTGCTGGATATCCAGGCCCAGCGCCTTAGCACCGATATCACGCTGATTAAGGCCCTCGGCGGCGATTATCGCGGTCCGGCGGTGGGTTCCGAAGAACCGTAAGCCAGCGCATCGCGAGCAGGGAAATCCCCGGATAGCGGCTTACGCCTTATCCGGGCTACCGTTTCCATACTCTGCTTACTATAAAAAAGCCGGCGCTCAGCGCCGGCTTTTCATTGACCGCTTGCGCAATCAGGCATTGGTCGCCGGTTTTTGCTCGACGGATTTGCTGTTCTCCAGCATACGGCGCACCGGCACAATTAGCACGCACAACACCGCGGCGCAGATCAGCAGCGCCGTCGAGCAGCGGGCGAACAGATCCGGCAGCATATCCAGCTGGTCGGCCTTCACGTGGCCGCCAATCAGCCCCGCCGCCAGGTTACCCAGCGCGCTGGCGCAGAACCACAGCCCCATCATCTGGCCGCGCATTCTTTCCGGCGCCAGTAGGGTCATAGTTGCCAGGCCTATCGGGCTCAGACACAGTTCGCCCAGCGTCAGCATCAGAATGCTGCCCACCAGCCACAGCGGCGATACGCCGGCGCCGCCGTTGCTCAGCACGTTCTGCGCCGCCAGCATCATCAGGCCGAAGCCCGCCGCCGCGCACAGAATCCCGATAACAAACTTGGTAATGCTGCTCGGGCGCACGTTTTTGCGCGCCATTGCCGGCCATGCCCAGCTAAATACCGGCGCCAGCAGGATGATAAACAGGGCGTTAATCGACTGGAACCATACCGCCGGGATTTCGAAATCGCCGATCATGCGGTTGGTGTAGTCGTTAGCAAACAGGTTAAACGAAGTCGGTTTCTGCTCGAAGGCTGACCAGAAGAAGGCGGCGGAAACCAGCAGAATAAAGCAGACCAGCAGACGCGCGCGCTCTTTACGGTTAAGCCCCGCAAAAACAAACAGGTAGATGAAATAGAGCACCACCGACGCGGCAATCACGTACACCAGCATGCTGGCGACCACCACCGGGTTAATGACTATCACCCCCTGAGCAATCAGCGTAATCACCACCGCCACGCCGACCGCCAGCGCCAGCAGCCAGGCGCCAACGCCGTTTTTCTTCGCGACGGGACTATTCCAGGTGGAGTCGAGACCCACTTCGCTGTCGTAGCGTTTCATTGCCGGGACCGCGAAAAGGCGGAAAATCACCAGCGCCACCAGCATACCGATACCACCGATGCCGAAGCCCCAGTGCCAGCCGTGGGATTTAATCAGCCAGCCGGAAATCAGCGGCGCGATAAACGACCCCATATTGATACCCATATAGAACAGCGAGAAACCGCCATCGCGACGGCTATCGCCTTTCTTATACAGCGTACCGACCATCACCGAGATGCAAGTTTTAAACAGGCCGGAACCGAGCACGATAAACATCAGCCCGATAAAGAACAGGTTGTTGCCCATAAACGCTGACAGCGCAATCGACAGATGGCCCAGCGCGATCAGAATCGAGCCGTACCACACCGCTTTCTGCTGGCCGAGCCAGTTGTCCGCCAACCAGCCGCCCGGCAGCGCCGCCAGGTACATGGCGCCCGCGAAGATGCCGACGATGGCCGACGCGTTCTCACGGGCTAAGCCCATACCGCCGTCATAGACGGTGGCCGCCATGAACAGGATTAATAACGGGCGAATGCCATAAAACGAGAATCGCTCCCACATTTCGGTGAAGAACAGCGATCCCAGAGGGTAAGGGTGACCAAAGAAGGTCCGGCTTTCATTTTTGTTAACAGAGGAATGCATAACTTCTCCCAATAAGGCGATCTTAGCGCTTTGTCATGCCGAAAAGCGTATTGACCATTTTTTCTACCTGCCTATCATTCACACAGGCGTTAATTTTATTTAACCATTTGATAACCAGACGGTGGTTTTGTCTAGCCCCTGAGCGATATCTTTTAGATGAAAACTCGACCAGGCTCTCTTTTCCCAGATTTTATGTTGGCAATAAAGGGATAATGATTGACAGCGTTCTTTCGTACTACAGGAACCTCTTAATCCTTAATAAACATAATGTTAAGAGGGTAGAAGTCAGAAAGCCCCGAGTATACGACATATTTCCGTCATATGGCTGAAATAACGCAATGATTAACCGGCCATTATTCATTTTAACTACATTGCAATACAATATATTTACATATAAACAACAAACCAGTGAATAATGTTGGATAAGATCAAAATACCAGCTATTGATATCATAATGAGAGGCTATTAGTGATCGGCGTCACAGATTAAGTCTAAGCCGGATATAGAATATGCCATACCTTCAGTCAATCATTTGAAAGGTGTATATCATGGAAAACAATAACAGGATGATGCCACACATAAGGCGGACAACGCATATTATGATGTTTGCTCACCGTAACAGCTTCGATTTTCATTTCTTTAATGCCCGGTAGTCTTCCGACTACGGGCGCTTCAGCATACAGGTCTTCCTGCATCTTTTGTTGTTAATACAGGCATTCGCCTGTAGCTAACCGCGCTCGCCCTAATAAATCCTGCTATTTACCAGCCACCGGACTGGTAGGGTTTATTGCATCTCAAAAGGTACTCTACTGATATTTATTATATCAGCGGCAGACTATTACCTTTTGTCCGGCGTAATCAATTTCTCATTCGAGAAATTGAGGGCCTGCTATTATCTGAAAATAAAGAGATAACAATGACTGATTTAAAAATTGCCGTTAGCCGTACATGTCCAAACTGTTTTTCTACCCAGCGTAATATTGTCAATACTAGCGAAACCAACTTTATTGATGTGGCCGCGGTAGTATTAACCCTGGAAGATATCGAATGCGGTAAACTCGATGAGTTAAAGGCTACCGGCTATAACATCCCGGTATTTATCGCTATTAATAAAGAAGAAGTTGTCCCAGCCGAATATATGGCTTCGGTGCAGGGGGTATTTGAACACGACGAAACCCGCAACGACTTTTACGGCCGCCAGCTGGAAGCCGCTGCGCATAAATATGAAACCGAACTGCGTCCGCCGTTCTTTAGCGCGCTGGTCGATTACGTTAAACAGGGCAACAGCGCCTTTGACTGCCCGGGGCATCAGGGGGGGGAATTCTTCCGCCGTCATCCGGCCGGTAATCAGTTCGTCGAGTATTTCGGCGAGACGCTGTTCCGCTCCGACCTGTGCAACGCCGACGTCGCCATGGGTGACCTGCTGATCCACGAAGGGGCGCCATGCATTGCCCAACAGCATGCGGCAAAAGTCTTTAACGCCGATAAAACCTACTTCGTGCTCAACGGCACCTCCTCTTCTAACAAAGTGGTGCTCAACGCGCTGCTGACGCCGGGCGACCTGGTACTGTTCGACCGTAACAACCATAAATCCAACCACCATGGCGCGCTGCTGCAAGCCGGGGCGACACCGGTCTATCTGGAAACCGCGCGTAACCCGTACGGTTTTATCGGCGGTATCGACGCCCACTGCTTCGAGGAGCGCTACCTGCGCGAGCTGGTCGGTGAAGTGGCGCCGAATCGGAAACAGGATGCCCGCCCGTTCCGCCTGGCGGTGATCCAGTTAGGTACCTACGACGGCACCATTTATAACGCTCGTCAGGTGGTCGATAAAATTGGTCATCTGTGCGATTACATCCTGTTTGACTCCGCGTGGGTCGGCTATGAACAGTTCATTCCGATGATGGCTGATTGTTCGCCGCTGCTGCTGGAGCTGAATGAAAACGATCCGGGCATTCTGGTAACCCAGTCGGTGCACAAACAGCAGGCCGGTTTCTCCCAGACCTCGCAAATCCATAAAAAAGACAGCCATATCAAAGGGCAACAGCGCTATGTTCCGCATAAACGTCTGAATAACGCCTTTATGATGCACGCCTCCACCAGCCCGTTCTATCCGCTGTTTGCCGCGCTGGATATCAACGCCAAAATGCATGAAGGCGAAAGCGGCCGCAACATGTGGATGGACTGCGTCATGAACGGCATCAAGGCGCGTAAGCTGATCCTTGAAAGCTGTAAGCACATCCGTCCGTTTGTGCCAAAAATGGTCGATGGTAAACCATGGCAGTCATATGAAACCGCGCAAATCGCCGTTGACCTGCGCTTCTTCGAGTTTGGCCCAGGCGAACGCTGGCACGCCTTTGACGGTTATGCCGAGCATCAGTACTTTGTCGATCCGTGCAAACTTCTGCTGACCACCCCGGGGATCAATACCGCCAGCGGCGAATATGACGCCTTCGGCGTACCGGCCACCATTCTCGCCAACTTCCTGCGTGAAAACGGCGTGGTACCGGAAAAATGCGATCTTAACTCCATTCTGTTCCTGCTGACCCCGGCGGAAGATATGGCCAAACTGCAGCAGCTGGTCGCCCTGCTGGCGCGCTTCGATAAGCTGCTCGACGCCGATGCGCCGCTGCAGGAGGTTCTGCCGTCTATCTACAGCCAGCACAAAGAGCGTTATGCCGGTTATACCCTGCGCCAGCTGTGTCAGGAAATGCATGACCTGTACGCCCGTCACAACGTCAAACAGCTGCAAAAAGAGATGTTCCGTAAAGATCACTTCCCACGGGTGGTGATGAACCCGCAAGAGGCTAACTACGCCTATCTGCGCGGCCAGGTCGATTTGGTGCCGTTGCCGCAAGCCGAAGGCCGCGTGGCCGCTGAAGGCGCCCTGCCTTACCCGCCGGGAGTGCTGTGCGTAGTCCCGGGCGAAGTCTGGGGCGGCGCAGTGCTGCAGTACTTCACCGCACTGGAAGAAGGGATCAACCTGCTGCCGGGCTTCGCGCCGGAACTGCAGGGGGTTTATATCCAGGAGCACGATGGCCGTAAACAGGTCTGGTGCTATGTCATCGCGGAAAGCGAGAAACAAAGCGCGCTGCTGAAAGGGGAAACTGTATGAGCAAATCCAGTAACAAGATGGGAGTGGTACAGCTCACCATCTTAACCATGGTCAACATGATGGGCTCCGGCATCATCATGCTGCCCACCAAGCTGGCGGAGGTGGGGACTATCTCCATCATCTCCTGGCTGGTGACGGCGGTAGGATCGATGGCGCTGGCGTGGGCCTTCGCCAAATGCGGGATGTTTAGCCGTAAATCAGGCGGGATGGGCGGTTACGCCGAGTACGCGTTCGGCAAGTCTGGCAACTTTATGGCCAACTATACCTACGGCGTCTCGCTGCTGATCGCCAACGTCGCCATCGCTATCTCCGCGGTGGGTTATGGCACCGAGCTGTTCGGCGCCACCCTGTCACCGGTACAGATTGGCCTGGCGACTATCGGGGTGCTGTGGATCTGTACCGTAGCCAACTTCGGCGGCGCGCGCATTACCGGCCAGATCAGTAGCATCACCGTATGGGGGGTCATCATTCCGGTTGTCGGCCTGTGCGTTATCGGCTGGTTCTGGTTTAGCCCGACGATGTACGTCGAGTCCTGGAACCCGCACCACGTACCGTTCTTCGGCGCCGTTGGTTCGTCAATCGCCATGACGCTGTGGGCCTTCCTCGGTCTGGAATCCGCTTGCGCCAACACCGATGTGGTCGAAAACCCGGAACGTAACGTGCCGATCGCCGTACTCGGCGGTACCCTCGGCGCGGCGGTTATCTATATCGTTTCGACCAACGTCATCGCCGGGATCGTGCCAAACATGGATCTGGCTAACTCCACGGCGCCGTTTGGCCTGGCGTTTGCCCAGATGTTCACGCCAGGCGTAGGTAAAGTGATTATGGGGCTGATGGTGATGTCCTGCTGCGGTTCGCTGCTTGGCTGGCAGTTCACCATCGCGCAGGTCTTTAAATCATCGTCTGACGAAGGTTACTTCCCGAAAATCTTCTCCCGCGTCTCGGCTTCCGGCGCGCCGATTCAGGGGATGCTGACCATCGTTATCCTGCAAACCGGCTTGTCGCTGATGACCATTAGCCCGTCGTTGAGTAATCAGTTCAACGTGCTGGTTAACCTGGCGGTGGTGACTAACATCATCCCGTACATTCTGTCGATGGCCGCGCTGGCGATTATCCAGAAAATGGCCAATGTGGAACCGGGCAAAGCGCGATCCACCAACGTGATTGCCTTTATCGGTGCGGTATACAGCTTCTATGCGCTGTACTCCTCCGGCGAAGAGGCGATGCTCTACGGCGCGATTGTGACCTTTATGGGCTGGACGCTGTACGGCCTGGTATCACCGCGTTTTGAGATGAAAAACAAACACAGCTAATGCTGAAGCCGGCGGCGCGTCTGTCGCCGCCGGCGCTATCCGTGGCCGCTATTTGATATAGGAATCCAGCACCTTCAGCACCACGTCCAAATCCTCTTCACGTTTCACTTCATCGCCTTCATGAACGATATGCTCCGTCAGATGGCCCTTGATCACTTCACGCATTAGCCCGTTTACCGCTCCGCGAATAGCGGCAATTTGCTGCAGCACGGCGGCGCATTCGTGCGGCTCATCCAGCATCTTTTTCAGCGCGCTCACCTGCCCCTCAATCTTGCTGGCTCTGGCCTGCAGCTTCTTTTTATCCCGAATCGTATGCGACACGTTAACCTCACTGGCGAACTCAATGCCTCAATTATAGGTTTGCAATCTACTGGGGGGTAGTATCTTATACTGGGGGGGAGTAGAATCCCGTTCACCAACGACAACCTACTCTCTTCTTATGAACGAATTCTTACCTTTACTTCAGCAGGGCAATGCCTGGTTTTTCATTCCCAGCGCCATTCTGTTAGGCGCGCTACATGGCCTGGAACCGGGCCATTCAAAGACCATGATGGCGGCGTTCATCATCGCCATTAAAGGCACGGTACGTCAGGCGGTGATGCTGGGCCTCGCCGCGACCCTTTCGCATACCGCCATCGTCTGGCTGATCGCCTTTGGCGGCATGTATTTTAGCCAGAAATTTACCGCCGAAGCGGCTGAACCCTGGCTGCAGCTGCTTTCCGCGTTCATCATTCTCGGTACCGCAATATGGATGTTCTGACGCACCTGGCGCGGTGAACGTAACTGGCTGCAGGCCATGCAGGATCGGGATGCGCATCATCATGATGATGAAACGCAAATCGTCGACACCGGCCACGGTAAAATCGCCCTTTCCATCTTCGAAGAAGGAGAACCGCCGCGCTGGCGCATACGCACGCTAAGTGGCACCCGATGGGCCGCTGGCGATGTCTCACTGGCGACACGGCGCAGCGGGAGCAGCTTCGCGCAGATGTTCTCTTTTGTTGATAAAGGCGATTATTTAGAATCCGCGCAGACCATCCCGGAACCGCATGACTTTAACGTACGCCTGACGCTCGGCCACCAGCGCCATACCCACGATTATGATCTGGCGTTTCATGAACATCATCATCATGAACTGGACGGCCTTGAGGAAGGAAGTCAGGCCTATCAGGACGCCCACGAGCGGGCCCATGCGAACGATATTCAACGTCGCTTTGACGGCCGGGAGGTCACCAACTGGCAGATCTTACTGTTCGGCCTGACCGGCGGATTGATCCCCTGCCCGGCGGCGATCACCGTACTGCTTATCTGCATCCAGCTCAAAGCCCTGACCTTAGGTGCGACGCTGGTCCTCTCTTTCAGCATCGGTCTGGCGTTGACGCTGGTCACCGTCGGCGTTGGCGCGGCGGTAAGCGTTCGCCAGGTGGCCAAACGCTGGAGTGGTTTTAACACGCTCGCCCGTCGGGCCCCCTACTTTTCCAGCGTGCTAATCGGCGCGGTGGGGATCTATATGGCGATCCACGGCTATCTCGGCGTGAGAGGTTAATTTGAGATGAATTCAGCGCCGCGTGAGGTTGCGCGGCCTGACATTTCTGGGGAAGGATAGCAGCCCTTCAACATGCTACAGTTGGCGCTGGATGTATTTACTTCAGGAATGACTTGATGTCCGAGTTCCAGCGCCCACAGCTGACGTTGCCCAACGGAGCCGATAAACTGCTGCTCCACTCCTGCTGCGCTCCCTGCTCCGGGGAAGTGATGGAGGCGATTCAGGCCTCCGGTATCGACTACACCATTTTCTTCTATAACCCCAACATTCACCCGCAGAAAGAGTATGAAATCCGCAAGGAAGAGAATATTCGTTTTGCGCACAAACACGGTGTGCCGTTTATCGATGCCGATTATGACACCGATAACTGGTTCGCGCGGGCCAGGGGGATGGAATGGGAACCCGAGCGCGGCGTGCGCTGCACGATGTGCTTTGATATGCGCTTCGAACGCACGGCGCTTTATGCCTACGAGCACGGCTTTAGCGTTATCAGCAGTTCGCTGGGAATTTCACGCTGGAAGAACATGCAGCAAATCAACGACTGCGGCGAGCGCGCCGCCGGGCATTATCCAGGCATGGTCTACTGGGATTATAACTGTCGTAAACAGGGCGGATCCTCGCGGATGATCGATATCAGCAAGCGCGAGCGCTTTTACCAGCAGGAGTAATGCGGCTGCGTCTACTCGCTGCGCGATAGCAATCTGCACCGTAAATCCCAGGGCCGACCGCTCATTAAGATCGGCAAGCTCTATTATGGCGATGAAGGTGAATAGCTGAAGAAAAGGGAATGATGTGGAGAAATAACGGGCCAGCAAAGGTCCGTTGTTTAATAACTTCACATAGATTTCATACCCTATTTCCTGACACAATCTTACGGATGAGATAGTTCAACGCCACGGTCACAATCACCATCAACGTCAGCAAAACCCACAAGAAAGAGGGGTCGGCATCCCCATCGGCAAACCCCAACCCCGTGCTGTTCAAAAAATCGTTGCTAGTCCGGGATAAATAATCTAACAGCTATACATAATGACAGCGCGCTCTTAAAGTCAATATCCAGACTATGATATCGTCACGCATTGAGTATTCAAATAGTAACTGACGCGTAGATATGAACAATCATCGACACCCAAAATATTTACCTGATGAGTGTTGCAATTTTATTTGCTGGCGGGAGACCCGATTTAGTAAGTAAAATGCGATTGTTTTAGTGAACATAACCGTATTGAGGCATTTGATGCCTATCGCAATAAAAAACACCCCTAAAATAGCACCGATGAGATCGCCCGCATCATCACCTCCCCCCATAATGAAAGTAATAACAGCGAATAAAAAAAATGCTATTGCAATGATTCCTGTCCCAGCAATGACACATAAAAAAGATTTCAGACCTATTAACCGGCCTCGTGCAGTAAGAAACCCCGGAATACAAATCAATATGCTATACAAAACTCCCGAGGGAAAAGCCGCAGCCAGTATAGCATAATCAGGCCATCCATTAAGTCTGAAAATAATTTCCCACACGGTAATTTGCGGCATAACAAAGCAAAAAATAGCAAATAGTATTCCGCCCACCATTGGAATACTGAACGTATGTCCACCAACTCTCGCCCCTATATATTCGGTCAAACGCTGCTTAACCACCTCAAGTTGTCGGGGACTCATTGACGCAAGATTTTTTTCCACATCAATATTTAACACAAGGCTTTTTTTGATATGCTCAATCATTATGCCAACCAATTTTTATGTTAATGAAAAGGATTGTATTATCCCAATCACATATTGTCCTGTTTTTTTTAGATTGTGTGGATTTCTAACAGTTCCGGAAATGCCGCTCCCTGCAAATGCTGATGAGTTAACAATCACTTGCATCAACTCCCTTTGTAGAGTTCGTTGTAATGCTTCAGATGGAAATCGTTTAGGATAACGCCCCATTTCTATAGCAGCTTTTATGCCAGAGTTAGATATTCCCGGATTTTCATTACGAATGATTTCATAAGTAAGCCGCTTACGCTCAAATCTACTTAGGCCTCTGAGCCATGATAAAGCTTCTGCTGAAGATATTTTTTTCATCGTTTTCCACACTTCGATAGATTTCGCTAACCCAGCTCCGGCACCTGCAAGAGAAATGATATCAAGGATAGTAGTCGTAGTAAGATACCAATCCTGCGAATCAAGCCATGCTAAACGCTCTTCCCTACCTCTACTTATTGTCCATAATCTTCCCGCACCGATAAAACATTGCCCAACGGTAGCTACGCCGCTGGCAGCAATAACTCCGGCTACCAGCACCGATGCTCCAGCCGTAATGGGAAGTATCGCCGTTCCAGTAAGAGCAAGGGCTAATGTGATTACAGCCGCTCCGCATGAAAGTGCCGTTGATGTAATTTCGGTGGCCAGTGATGGTGCCTGAAGTGTCTTAACAATAGCTTTTGTGGAACCTTCTTGTGAGATATCACAAACCTTTGTGACAATAACATGACTTGCTATGCTTTGGGCCGAATTGGCAATCCGCCGGGAGGGTCTTACCAACCATTGGCTCACACCATTAGAATAAATAATACCAACTCGATTGAAATTCCGCGAACAGTCCAATTGTTTTGCTAGATCATGAAAATTAAAATCAACCGGACCTGGCCCTCCCCATGTTGCTGGTCTATCAAAAGGAGAGATATTGTGGAGGCCATCATGGCCAAAATAATATTCAACCATTGCATAAATCCTTTTTAGCTTTAACTTACTCCCACGAAAATGGTGGCATAAAATCCAACAAAACCAATATCACACCAACCAAATTTAGCCCGCCAATAAATATGACCATTACCAACTTCTTCAATATGTTATTAATTGAAGTATTACCCCCCTACTCTTTAAAGTAAATATCTATACTATTACAGAGCACTATCTTGAGAAGTTAAATGGTAACCAACTCCTGAGTTGTGAACAATCTTAGCGCACCTAAATGTTTTCCTAAAAATTCCAAAAAACCAAGGCATATTACATAAAGACGTAACAAAACTCAGAGGAGGCTTGCTTATTTTTCCTCTCAGTAAATTAGTGCCATGCGTCCATTAAACCAATATCTCTGTAATTATTACTCGAATCACTAACGCTTTTAAGCAATACGCCATAATCCATCCTATTTCCGCTAAGGATTATGGCGTTTGCGCTGATTAAAGAACCATATTCACCGGCGGTACCGCGCTTTTATCGATCTGTTTACCTAAGGCCTCCAGCGCGGACTGATACGGGCATAACGTGCCCACGCTGGTCTGCTGGCAATCAGGCTGACGCCACTCCTGTTGCAGCATCGGGTGCTGACGCTCCGGCATCTGCAGGCGTCGCAGGTCGTCCAGGCTTTGCGCCTGGAAATAGACGCGCAGATAACGTTCGCCATTTTTGCTGTTGCGCCAGCGCTCTATAACCAGACTGCTGCCCGGCGGAATATTGCCCCGGCTGTAGCCCGGCAACTGCCAGCTAAAATTCATCAGCGTGCGCACCATCGCGATATTGGTGTCATGGGCCACCAGCAGCAGCCAGCGTACGTTCGGCGCGGCGTCCGCTTTCACTCCGTCCAGCATCGCGTTGAGCAGCACCGAGCCGCGCTTTTGCGCGGTGTACAGCACGTCATTACTGAGATCGTAGTTTTCCGTTAACAGCGGCAGAATAGCTGTGATCTGGCTGGCGCGGGTAATCTTCCCCCACGCCAACTGGCTCAAGGGCAGGTTTTCACTCCAGCCCAGACGCAGCGTTTCAACCATATTGGCCATCACGCTCAGCCCGCTAATGGTAGTTTTACCGCTTTGGTTTTGCTCCACCTGCCAGGGCTTATCGAAAATGGGGCACGGTTTATCCTGTTGGCAAACCGCGGCTTTTAATAACTGGATCGTCGGCGCCAACGCCTGCCGACGCTTAGCCAGATCGCCGGCTTTCGCCTTCACTTCCGCCAGCTGGCGGACGGGATCGGTTTGCGTCGCGCTAAACTTGTCGGTCTGGAACAGCGGATCGGCATCGCCGCTGACATAATGAATCGCCACGCCGCAGCCGGGAAATGCCCCATCTACCAGCGCCTGCGCGGTTGCCCGGGTACGCTGTAGCGGACTGGCGCGAACATAAATATCCTCCGCGCTGGGACACTGCCCCTGTAGCAGGCCAAGCTGGCGATAATGCTGCCCTTCCGCGCGCCCTTTATTGGCGACCGCCGCATAGCCATGTCCGGTCAGCTCCCCATCGTGGGTGGTCCATTCAGTCCATGGACGCTGGGTCGCGGCTTCAATGGCTTCACGATTGCCGGGCGTTGGCGGGCGAATACCGTGGCGGCTTAACTCCACCACTTTTTCCAGTTGCCAGTTCGCCGCGACGGCGGATTGCATCGCCAGCAGCGGCAGCGCACAGGCGATAAACAGGCGTAAAAGGCCCTGATGTCTTGCAGGCATCATAAAATCTTCCTTATCGATTAATCAGTTATGAGGAGAATGAAGTCTGCCGTTCGACGGCATGGCGTCGGGCGACGATGGCGGCGGTGGTAAAACAGAGTAACGCGGAACCCAATCCGGTGCCTATCCAGAACAACGCCAGCGTGCTGAAATCATAAAGCGTTTTCCCGTTTTCGAGGATCGCGGTTTTATCGATAATGATCCCGGTCAGAAATTCGCCCAACCCCGCCCCGGCATAGCTGGCAATACCAATGGTTCCCAGCGCTGCCCCCGCCGCTTTGCGTGAAGAGATATCGACGGCGATCAATCCTCCGAGGAAACAGGTTAACGCGCCGATGGTCGCACCGAAGACGATCATCGCCAGGATGTCGGTGTAGTAATTATGCGGCGACCAGAGCATTAAGGCGAAACCCGCGGTGTTCAGCAGGCTGATAAATCCGGCCATGACGCTGCGATTGCGCGGGAAAAAGCGGTCAGAGAGCATGCCGGCGATGATGGTCCCGGCGATACCAGCGATCGCGTTAACGCCGATGATGCCAGAAGCCTCAAGGGTGGAATAAGCTTTATCCTGCTCCAGAAAGAAGATCCCCCACGAGTTCACCGCATAACGGTCGATATACATAAATGCCGATGCCAGCGCCAGCGTCCACAGCGCCGGGTTACGCAATGCCAGCAGTTGGTTTTTGAACACCGATCCCCGCGCTTCAGTCTCTTCCTGCGGTTCATCACGAATCACATTAATGGAGGGAAAGCCGCAGCTCTGAGGCGAATCGCGCATAAACAGCAGCAACAGCACCACGCCAGCGGCGCCAAGCGCAGCCGTGGAGAGGTAGCCCATTTGCCAGCCAAAACCCGCGATCACCGCGGCGATCACCATGTAGGTCATGGCCTCGCCGATGTTATGCGCCGTCGACCAGATGGCGTAAAACGTTCCCCGCTCTTTAAAGCCGTACCAGCGCGCCAGCGAAACCGCACAAGGGCCGACGCCCATCGACTGCGCCCAACCGTTGATCCCCCAAAAGATAGCCAGCAGCATGGCATTGGTGGTCATGCCCATCAGCAGGTTCATCCCGGCGCTGAGCAATAGACCAAGGCTCATGTAGCGCACCACGTTGGCATGATCGGCGATAAAACCGTTAACCAGTTTGCCGATGGCGTAGCTAAAGAATAGCGTCGAGCCAATCATCCCCAACTCCGTTGGGGTAATGCCTAATTCCACCAGCGCGCTTTTCGCCACGGTGAACGATAAGCGGCAGACGTAGAACGTCACGTAGGCCAGGGTCATAGCAATAAACGTTTGCCAACGTACCCGGCGAAAACGTTTTTCATCAAACGCGGCGCCCGCTTGCGGCGGCGACGCCCGGAAAAAATGAATAATTCCAGACATAATAGTTTCTCCGACGGTCGGAGGCTTGACTGATTGATGTGCTTCGTCCGTGAGGGTCGTTATCGTTACTGTGTAGGGTACATAATCAGAAACAGCCCGAACCTGTAAGGGTTAATGTAATGGTTGAAGGATCATCTTTTGTAGTTGGGGATACAGCGTTTGGCTGGCCAGCAGGAGGGGATTACCATGGCGAATCCCCTCTTGCGCCAGAAAGTCGTTGGCGACTCCCCCCGCTTCGCGCATCAACACCAGACCGGGTAAGGCATCCCACGGGTTCATGTGCGGTTCGTAGTAGCCAATCAGGCGCCCGGCGGCCGCCCATGCGCTCATCAACGCGCCGGAGCCATTGCGGATGAACATGCCGCCATCGCTGAGCAGCGCGTCAAGAAAAGGCAGGAATTGCGCCGGCGTCACCCGATGCGACGTTCCGACGCCCATCACCCCTTCTTTGACCGTTGCTGCGGGATGTGGGCGAATTGGCGTCTCATTGAGCCAGGCGCCATGGCCCCGTAGCGCATGGAACAGCTCACGATGGTTGGGATCGTAGACGACGCCAACCACCGGCTCGCCGTCAACGACGATCGCCAGCGACAAGCACCAGGTATGCAGCCCATTCAAAAAACAGCTGGTACCATCAATGGGATCAACCACCCATAGCACCCTGGCGTCCGGCATCTGCGTACCGCTCTCTTCGCCGAGAAAACCATCCTCCGCAAACGCATCAGTAATGCGCTGCTTAACAAAGGCTTCTACGCGTTTATCGGCCACGCTCACCACGTCCTGAAGGTCATTGCCCTTATGCTCTACCGCCAGCGCCTCGCGCTGCTGATAGTATTCGAAAGCCAGCTCGGCACCCGCTTTCGCCAGCTCGCAGGCCAGGCGATAGCGGGCCTGTAGCGCAGAGGAATCCAGTGATGTCATTATTTACTCCTTTTGCACACGTGTGCAATTTTATTTAAAAAAGCCCCGAAGAGCGCAGTGAGTGTGGATGGATTTTAGCGATAATTCTGTGATCGATTCATCATAAAATGAATTTTTCATTTAGCGCTATTACGAATTATTAATTTCACAGCGACTTCTCGGTGACGTGAAGGTTGATTGAATTTGGCGATCCGGCTAACCAGCATCTCCACCGCGTGATAAGCCAACAGCGTGGTGTCCTGCTGGATAGTGGTAAGTTGATAAGGCTGCCACTCCGCCTGGGGAATATCGTCGAAGCCAATAATTGCCGGAAGGACGGCCGCTGGATTATCCGCTCGTAGCCCATCCATCGCCCCAATCGCCAGCATATCGGTGGCGCAAAACAGCGCCTGCAATCCTGGCCTTTCCGCGGCGAGCCGGCGAGCGGCCGCAAAACCGGACTGATAACCGCCCGTTTCGCAGAAATGCGCCGTGACAGCCAGCCCGCTGGCATGGTGAATAAACCCCTCGTAGCGCTGCCGGGTGCTGAAATTGTCACGATTTTCGCCAATAAAACCGACGTCCCGGCACTGGCCTGCGTGTAACAGCTCAGCGGCCAGTTTCCCGCCGAGCGCGTTATCGCTGCTGACGCGGTCGCAACCGGGAAGTTCAGCATGACGGTTGATAAGCGTAACGGGAATTTTTCGCGCAAGATACTCCTCAGCCAGCTCCAGCGGCGGCGCGCCGGAGGTGATAATGACGCCAGCGACGTGATAGCTGAGAAGATGTTTTAGCGAAGGAGCTAACTGCTGCGGATCATCGGCGTTCATCAACAATGGCATAAATCCATGCAGCGCCAGCTGGTGGATCAGCGGCGCCAGCAGCTTACTGCGAAAAGGGTTATCGAACCCTGAAGTGATGATGCCGATAAAGTTGCTGCTGCCGGTGTTCATCGTACGGGCGATGATATTAACCTGGTAGCCCAGGGTTTCCGCGGCGGCCTGCACTTTGGCGCGGGTTTTCGGCGACACCGAGGCCCCAGGCGTGAAAGCGCGGGAGACGGCTGAACGGGAAACGCCGGCGAGTTTCGCCACGTCTTCTGCTTTAATCCATTTTTTATCGTTCATCACTTTGATTTTTCAGTGAAATTTATCCAACATAGATATATAGCTCAACACATTACCCTCGTCACGCTGTAGGCAATGTATTCCGAGACCACTTTGGCTTTCACTATACCCTGAATCGGGTCGGTGATGCCCGTCATCCGGCGCGGATAATGACATTTTTTATTATCACGTTAACTGCACAGAAGTATAAACTTTTCGTGATATTGTTTCTTTCGTTCGCGCACCAATTATAATTATTATCATGATAATTCATGAAGAATAAAAATGCGGTTAAAGAAGAAACACAACCAACTAAATTATAATAAACACAATCTTTCCCAGCACATAAAAAAATATAGCGACAACGTCCACACATCAATAATGCCCCTATATTTTCACGATATTAACTGCGTTATTTGAAATAAAGTAAGCGTGATGTGGAATAAAACTTAATAACAGGAAAAGGTCTATGTCAAAACTGGATTTCCGATCCCCAAATACCTGGCGCGCGCTGGCGTCCATCGCGGTCATCGTCGGGGCAACGGCGGCGGCATTCGCCTGGACCTCAGGCTGGCTGGGTTCGCGAACCACCAGCCAGTCATTAGTCCCCGATCCAGACAAGCCTTTTCCTGCCGGGTTTCGCCGGGCACACGGCAAAGGGATCTGTTTTACCGGGACGTTCGAGCCAGCCGCTCCAGCCGTTTCTTATTCCACCGCGCGGCTCTTTTCACAGTCGAAAACCCCCGTTGTAGGGCGATTCTCCATTGGCGCAGGTAATCCACACGCGGCTGATAATTCAACGAAAACCCTGAGCATGGCGCTGCTACTGAAAACGGACGATAAACAGCAGTGGCGCATGGCAATGAACAACGAGCCCTACTTCGCCACCCGAAACCCGGAGGGCTTTCTTGCCATGAAGAAGGCCACCGCCGTCGACCCGGCCACCGGTAAGCCCGATCCGCAGCGTCTCGCGGTATTTTTACAGGACTACCCGGAAGCCAGTAAATATTTACAGTGGGCGGCGCAAAAGCCAGCGCCAGGCGGCTTTGCCGGGGCGACATTTTATAGTATTAACGCTTTCTATCTCGTGAACGCCGACCGCCAGCGCCAGCCCGTACGCTGGATGATGCGGCCACGCGATCCATTTGTCTCTATCGCTGATGAACAGCGACAGAAAGCCGACCATAACTTCCTGTTCGAACAATTACAGCAGCGACTTTCTCAGCATCCTATTTACTGGGATTTGGTATTGCAACTCGCCCAAGCTGGCGACGCGGTGGATGACCCTTCGCAGCCATGGCCAAAGGATCGCCAGCAGGTCGTCGCCGGTACGCTCAAAGTCACCCAACTCGTCGCCCAAGCCGAAGGCGCCTGCCGTGACGTTAACTTTGATCCCTCCATCGTGCCTGCTGGAGTAGAGGTCTCTAACGACCCCGTCTTAAATGCGCGCTCTGGCGCCTATTCACATTCCTGGAGCCGTCGCGAACGGGAAATTGGCTACGGCAAAGCAACCGAAGCCGTGCAAAAACAGGAGGTTAAATGATATCGAATAAACCTGACCAAAGGCGCGCGCCGCAGCATTTCAACCTTCTGGCGAGATATCTGCATTGGCTGATGGCAATCATGATCCTGGCCATGCTGTTCATCGGCGCCGCTATGATGACTTCATTACACCATCGCATTTGGTTGGTGGATGTACATCGGCCATTGGGGATCGCTATTTTGCTGCTGGCGCTCATTCGCCTGGCCAACCGGTTTTATAGCCGGCCGCCACATCTTCCTGCGGAGCTCTCACGCTGGCAGGTGCTGGCGGCAAAAGCGTCACACTGGGCGCTATACGCGCTGATGCTGGCAATGCCATTGCTTGGCTGGGCACAACTGTCGGCTGCGGGCGTTCCGATAGTTATGTTTGAAGGACTTAACCTTCCGGCCATTACCCCGACCAGCCCGGCGCTTTTTGCCTGGTTTCACGACGCCCATCGCCTGTTAGCTAAACTGCTCTTTGCGGTGGTGTTGCTACATCTCTCGGCGGCATTAGTGCACGCATGGATATTCCGCGACGGCGTGTTTGCCAGCATGGCGAAAAGTACCAGCCGGTCCAGTAAACCACCTGCTGAGCGGTGAAACTTAATAACAAGATGCGTTGAAATAAAGATAAAGGGGCTTTTGCCCCTTATTTTTTGCATCCGAAAAATCAGCAGCCACTCACTATGGCGCTCACCTATAAAAATTAGCCCGTCCGTTATTTATTGCACAATCACCACTGACCTTGATGATTAAATAAAAAGGGGACGGAGTGAATTACCCAATCACTGTTTAAAAACTATACAGAAATTAATATATATTCGCGCATATCATTTTCAAAAAATGATGTAGATCATATTCCCGCACCTGCCCTGTGAAAAAATGCGCTTAATAACCAAGTAAGCATTTACTTAATACAGAGGGGATATATATGGGAAGCGTCAGCGCGGGTACTGCGCAAAAAATGGGGTTAACGGCACTAACCCTTGTGACCGCATCAAATATGATGGGTTCCGGTGTTTTTATGTTGCCGACCAATCTCGCCGGAGTGGGATATATTTCACTATGGGGATGGTTGTTTACTATTATTGGCGTAATTGCGCTGGCGTTGGTTTTCGCTAAAACCAGTCTTATTACCCCTCGCGCAGGAGGGATCGTGGCCTATGCCAGCGATGCGTTTGGCCCTTTCATCGGTTTTCAGACGACGGTTTGCTACTGGATCAGCGCCTGGATTGGCAACGTCGCGCTCCTCGTCGCCGGGGTCGGCTATCTGAGTTACTTCTTCCCGGCGCTGCATAATCCGGTTTACGGTTGTATCACCGCTATCGCTATTCTGTGGGCATTTATTGCCTTAGGCAGCCTGGGGGCTAAAACGGCCGGGCGCGCGCAGTCCTTCACCGCCAGCTGCATGCTGGTCGTCGTGCTGGGTGTGGGCATTGTCGGCTGGTTCTGGTTTGACCCGAAAATGTTCTCTGAAGTCTACAACGGGACGGGCAACAGCGACAGCTCAGCCATCGTCTCCGCGGCCTCCATTGCGCTGTGGGGTTTCTTAGGGGTGGAATCCGCCGTGGTCTCCAGCGGACAGGTGGAAAATCCTGAACGCACGGTGCCTCGCGCAACCGTATATGGTCTGCTGATTGCCTCCGTATGTTACGTCGGTAGCTGTACCGTTATCATGGGCCTGGTTCCCCACGCCGAACTGGTCAAATCTGCCGCCCCATTCGCCGATGCGGCACGCTATATGTTTGGCGATATGGCCGGCAACATCGCCTCCGCGCTGAGTATTATCGCCTGCTTTGGCTCCATTTCCGGCTGGTTGATTCTACAGTCAGAAGGGCCGCGGGCCGGGGCGAAACAGGGGTTATTTCCGCAGATTTTCGCCGAGACCAATAAAAATGATGTCCCGATGAAAGGTCTGATTATTTCTGGGGTGCTGATGAGTCTGGTGCTGTTACTGACGGCTTCCCCCGATCTCGCCAAACAGTTCCAGGTGGTGATTCTGATGTCGGTATTTGCCTCCCTGCTGCCTTATATGTATGCCATTATCGCGCTACCTATCATCATGGTTTCTAAAAAGCTCAACCGTGGACGTGGCTTTATGTTTTATTGCGTCCTGACTGTCATCGGTATGATTTACAGTATATTCGCCCTGCTCGGTTCGGGTACTGATTCCATTTTCTGGGGCACAATTATGATGATGGTAACCATTCCTCTGTTTTCTTTTGTCGCGGCCGGACGTAATAAAAAAGGCCAGGATATTCTTTACCTTCAAAAATAATATTTTATTCACCAACATAAATATGGAGATTCATATGTCTTTATCTATTGCCGATCAAAATAAACTTGATGCATTTTGGTCATACTGTGTAAAAAATCGCTACTTTAATATTGGCTACCCTGAATCTGCTGATTTTGATTACACCATGCTGGAGCGCTTCCTGCGTTTCTCAATTAATAACTGTGGTGACTGGGGGGAGTACTGTAACTATTTACTCAACTCTTTCGACTTTGAAAAAGAAGTCATGGAGTATTTCTCCGGCATATTCAAAATCCCCTTTGCGGAAAGCTGGGGTTATGTCACCAACGGCGGTACAGAAAGTAATATGTTTGGTTGCTATCTGGGAAGAGAGCTGTTCCCGGAAGGCACGCTCTACTATTCAAAAGATACTCACTATTCCGTCGCTAAAATCGTCAAACTGCTGCGTATCAAATCGCAACTGGTGGAATCTCAGCCAGACGGAGAAATGGATTATGACGATTTGATCAATAAAATCAGGACCTCAGGCGAACGCCATCCCATCATTTTCGCCAATATTGGCACAACGGTACGCGGCGCTGTTGATAATATCGCTGAGATACAGAAACGTATCGCTGCGCTGGGGATCCCACGTGAAGATTATTATCTACACGCGGATGCCGCGCTAAGCGGCATGATCTTGCCTTTCGTGGAGGATCCACAACCGTTTACCTTCGCGGATGGTATCGATTCGATTGGCGTTTCCGGACACAAAATGATCGGCTCTCCGATTCCATGCGGCATTGTGGTAGCCAAGAAAGCCAACGTCGACCGTATCAGCGTAGAGATCGACTACATCTCCGCCCACGATAAAACGATTTCAGGGTCACGCAACGGTCACACCCCTTTGATGATGTGGGCCGCCGTTCGCAGCCATACCGATGCCGAATGGCATCGCCGCATTGGTCACAGCCTCAACATGGCGAAATACGCCGTGGATCGCTTTAAAGCAGCAGGTATTGACGCGCTGTGCCACAAAAACTCCATCACGGTGGTCTTTCCGAAGCCTTCTGAATGGGTATGGAAGAAACACTGCTTGGCAACGTCCGGCAACGTGGCCCATCTGATCACCACCGCTCACCACCTGGACAGTTCCCGGATTGATGCGCTGATCGATGACGTGATTGCCGACCTGGCGCAACGGGCGGCATAAGAGTGAGCAGCGGCAAACTGCCGCTGCCCGCTGGACAATCTGGTGGGTTGCAGCGCCAACCGGAACCCGCCAGACCTGCACAGTATATGGGAATTTCGCATCAGGAGTCATAAACGATGAGTGCAAAGTTAAAAGCCATACGTGGTATGCGCGACGTACTGCCCGCCGAAACGCCAATCTGGCAATGGCTTGAAAATAAATTCCGTCGTCTGACCTACCGTTATGGCTACCAGGAGATCCGCTTACCCCTGCTGGAACCGGTCGCCTTATTCGAACGTGCTGTTGGCGAAGCCACAGATATCGTTGCCAAAGAAATGTACAATTTTACGGATAAAAGCGGCGAACAGATTACGTTGCGTCCCGAGGGGACCAGCGGCTGCATGCGTGCGGTGCTGGAAAATAATCTGTGTTACAACAAAACCCAGCGCCTGTGGTATCAGGGCCCGATGTTTCGCTATGAACGCCCGCAGAAGGGACGACTGCGTCAGTTCACGCAGTTCGGCGCTGAAGCCTTCGGCATGGCCGGGCCAGACGTCGATGCTGAAATGATTTTTATGGTCCGGGATTTGTTCCAGGAGC
The DNA here is from genome assembly GCF_050600785.1 of Klebsiella sp. 141198. Lineage (NCBI taxonomy): Bacteria > Pseudomonadati > Pseudomonadota > Gammaproteobacteria > Enterobacterales > Enterobacteriaceae > Klebsiella > Klebsiella sp. 141198. Next base: position 438,610 of record NZ_JAQIRM010000003.1, on the reverse strand, counting down.
TGGGCCTGACCCCGCATGTCAGGCTGGAAATTAACTCCCTGGGCACGCCGGATGAACGGCGGGCGCATAAAGCCGCCCTTGTTGACTGGTTTAATGCTCATCGTGAGCAATTGGATGAAGATAGCCTTAAACGACTGGAAACCAATCCATTACGTATTCTCGACAGCAAAAATCCGACCATGCAGCCCATGCTGGAACAGGCGCCACGATTGCTGGATTACCTGTTCGAAGACTCCCGTCGCCATTTTTCGCTACTCTGCGAACTGCTCGATAAGGCCGACATTCCCTATACCATTAATCCCCGTCTGGTGCGCGGGCTGGATTACTACACCCGCACCGTGTTTGAGTGGGTGACTGATGAACTGGGTTCGCAGGGTACCGTCTGCGGCGGTGGCCGCTACGACGGCCTGGCGGAGTTATTCAATCCGAAGGCGTTGCCAGCCTGCGGTTTTGCCATCGGTATCGAACGCCTGCTGCTACTGATTCAGACCGTCAGCCAGAAAGATAATCCGTTGTGGCATTTTCACCCAGACGTGGTCATTACCAGTGAATGTCAGGATGATGGCCTGCGGGCCCAGATGCTGGCGGAGCTTCTGCGCCAGCGTATTGAGAAGTTAAGCGTGATGGTGGATTGCAGCGGCAACAAACTTAAACGCCAGCATCAAACCGCCCTACAAAGCCAGTGTCGCGCGATAATCACGCTGAATACCGACAATGAGATACGGCTATGGGACCTCGCCAGCTCCCGTCAAATGTCGCTCGAAGAGAAAGCGCTCATTGACTGGCTGCAACAGCACTGTCAGTAAACACGTCCAGATTGGGTACCGTGCGGCAGGACGGTACTCGTCGCGGCGCTTATCCCGCCTTCAGCATTTCACCCTGACACACAGCGAGATCCTTAAGCAGAGAACCGTGGACATGCCGAGAAAAAACAGATTATTTATTCCGGGGATGCCGCATCTGGCGCAGCTTCGCGGGCATAATGGCGAGGAGTTATTCCGCCACGAGGAGGATTACTCAGCCTTCGAACGGTGTATGCAAGACGCGGCGCAACGTTACGCCGTGTCTATTCACAGTTGGTCACTTGCCGTTCCACGTATCCTGCTGCTGGTCAGCGCTCCGGATAAACAGGCGCTGAGCCGTTTTATTCAGCATATCGGACGCAGCTATGTGCCTTATTATAATCGTCGTTACCAACGGCATGGCGCGTTGTGGGACAGCCGCTACCTATGCAGCCCGCTGGAACCTGAAACCTATTTCCTGGCCGTAAAACGCTTTATTGAATGTGACGAAGACGGGAGCCCGGGGTGCCATAGTCACGGTAATCTGCCTTCAGGTTTGATAGTTCCTCATCCTGCCTGGCTCAAGCTCGGTGAGAATGAGCAACAGCGACAGGCCCACTTCCAGGAGTTCTGCCGGCAACCGGTAAATCGGGCGCTGGTGACCAGAATCCGCCATGCACTGGCGCAAAATTGCCTGCTCGCCTCGCAAGCGTTGAGCCAGCAACTTGAAGCCCAGATGGAAAGGCCGCTGCGGGCAAGACATTGCGGCCGCCCGCGTAAATATGAATCCTCCCCGTCAGAACAGTGGACCTGGCTGGAACTTCAGGCTGAACAGTTTCTGCGCCAGCATGGCTATCAACAAATCAGGTTACCCTTACTTGAACATACATCGCTATTCGCCCCAGGCGGCCCGGTGATGGCCGACAAGGGAAAATTACGTGGCGATGGGACAACCGGATGTCTACGCCTGATGGCCGATAACCCTCATACCGCAGTAATGAGCCGGATTTGGTATTCCGGCGCCATGTTCCGTCAACGCTCCCTGGATGGAGATATCCGGCAAAATCATCAAATTGGCGTCGAAGCATTCGGCATGCCGGGCGTTGATATCGAACTCGAGCATCTGGTCATGCAGGCGGTTTTCTTCAGGCGTATTGGCCTCGGTGAAATGGCGGAACTGCATATTAATATGCTGGGTGACGAGCCCTCGCTGGCGGCTTTCCGCCGGGCGTTACGCGATTATTATCAGCCCATCGCGCATTTGCTGAACCCGGAGCAGCAGCACTGGCTGGAGAAACATCCGGAGTGGTTGATCCATCATGAGGATATCCTTCTTCAGCGTCTTGCTCCTGCGGCGCCCTGCCTGGCGGATTTTATTACCGTTGACTCCCGTCATCGGTTCCAGCGCCTTCAGCACGCCCTGACCCAAGCCGGTATTGCCTGGCAATACGATCCTGCGCTGTTTCCCGCCAATGACTATTGTCAGTTGGTCTTTGAATGGCGCAGCATTGCCATGGAGCGCGAGTTAATCATCAGCCGTGGCGGCCGATACGATGCCTGCGCCAGCCGTATTGCTGAAAAACCGGTTTCCGCCTGCGGTTTTGCATTCATGATGGAGCCGATTGTCACTCTGCTCGGTTATCGTCCACAACCCGCCAGAGCGCATCCGCCGACCGACATTGTGATTATTGCAGGCCAGCCTCGTGTGGCTGCTAAGGCAATGCTGCTCGGGCGTAGCCTGCGTCAGCAATTTCCCTATTTAAGCATCATCAACGACTGCTCTCCCCAACGAATCAGCACCCGCTATAAAAATTCCAGGCGCCTGGGGGCGAGATTTATTCTTGAAATCGAAGGCGACGGAGAAACGGTTATCCTCTCTGATTCACGGGACCATCGTATTAAGATTTGCACGCTTGATAACATCACCGATCGGCTCGCGCAGGTCGTTCTGGCTCAGTAGTGGGCGTGGGCCGATAAGAGGATTTGCTTATCTCACTCCATTATTTGATTAAAAGGACGTCGCGCATTCTGCAGCCATGGAATACGCCTATCATTCGGGTATAACAGACAAAAGCGCGTCGCCAGACGATGCGCCTCAGCCAGATCTCGCTGCTGTAAGGCCAGCAAGATCTGCGTGAAGGAGACATTCGGGTCCGGTTGAACACGCACATAGTCAGGCGCCCAGCGGCGAACGGCTGCCAGCCAACGCTCATCGCGGGTATGTTGGTATCGTTGTAGATACCCCATCTGGACATCAAACCGGTAGCGGGTGGCAAGCAGCCAGCCTCCTACAGGAAGAGATTCGGCCAGACGCCACTGTGTTGATTGTCGCTCCGCCAGCGTCAGTTGCTGCTGCGTATGCAGCGTGAGAAACAGCAATGGTGTGATGACAACAACCGCGATCAATGCCACGGCACGCAACAGCGTCGCCAGGGTGAACGGCAGCCGTGCCCCCTTTCGCCTACAGTCTGCGCAACGAAGCAACAAAATCAGCAGTAGCCAGTGTGGCGTTGACTGCCTGACGGGGTATTCCGTCAACATATGGATAACGACGGGTAGCGCCGCCACCAGGCAGGCGCGATGCCAGCGATTGCCGTATAGCCAGAGCCATAAACCACTCGCCATAAAACAAAGCGCCCCCAGCAATCCAATCAGCCCTCCCTCCACCAGCCACAGCGCCAGTTCGTTATGCGGATGCGAGATGCTACTCAGCCCCAACGGACCCGCGCGTTCAAGAAACACGGCGGCGAAACTGCCCACGCCCCATCCTGCCCACGGACGTTCGGCAAATAATGCCAGCGATGCTTTCAACACCGTCCAGCGCACCTGGGAGGTCGTCAGGTGATTAATCGTCACCACCGACAAGAAATGGCGAGCAAGCGCGCCCGCAATCATGCCTATCGCCAGCGGCAGCAGGAGTAACAGCAGCGTACGGCGCTGCGCAGGAAAAACCGCCAGCAGCAAGGCCTCGCCTACCGCCACAGACAGGTAACCGGTTTGCGACTGAGACTCATGTAGTACAAATCCCATTAGCACCAGAGCAATCGCGATGATAATTCGATATCCGCCACGTAGCCGTAAAAAGAGCAATGCTGACAGCAGCACGCCACACGCCGTGAAGCTGGCCATCAGATTAACCTGCTGAAAAATACCGTAGGGGCGCGTACCGCGCCGCCAGGCAAACTCCCAGTAATTCACCCCCGGCCAATGCCAGTATTGATAAGTAAACGCCAGACATTCGAGGACACTCGCGCCCCAGAGCAGAGCCAGCAGTACTGTCAGCGTGTTTGTCGTAAGCGGAATTTGCAACGTCGCCAAATAAACAAGCACGCCTCCCAGCAACGCCCCCGCGACCAGCAGCGCCTCGGACCGCCAAACCTCAGGCGTCAACAGACAAAGCAACGTTAGAATGAGTGCACCCATCGTAAACCCCGCTGCGGGTATAGTTATCCGCCAGCGTTGACGAGGTACCAGCATCGATGCGCTAGCTGCCAGCACAACGGCATAAATCCAGGCCGTAATATTTAGCGGCAACGACAAACCGCTACCGCCGTTATTCGGCCAGTAGAGATGCATTGCCCCGCCCCAGAACAGCAGACTGACAACGAGCAATACTTTCTGCGCCGGCAGCGGCGCAATACGATGCAATGCGTTCATCATGCTACTGGTAGTTCAGCGTCCAGGTCCCGCTGGCGCTGAAGGGGCCGTATTCGAGAGTCTGATTTTTTATCGCCGACGGTTCCGCCGCGACCCATGCCAAAAAGTTCAGCGTCATCGAGCCTTCAGTAATCTCTTTGACTGACGTGCTTTCATCAAGGCGGATTGCCGTACCATCCTCTTCGCTCATTCCAATGCCGATTCCGGAGGCGCCTTGTTCACTGCTATCCAGCGCCAGATGATCCGCCAACTCCGCATCCTCACGCCCGCTGAAAGTGACCGAGATCCCGCGAAAAACCTCAGGGTTGCAGTCGCGTAACTCAATGCTGAATTTTTTCGGCTTACTGCGCCCCGAGAGATAGAGATCCTGCGTCGCGATTTGCCCGAAATCGACCTCGATTTTGTCGCCTCCTGGCACAAGGCTGCAGGCCAACGCTCGAATGGTGCCGTGAAAATACATATCGCCGCCGACCAGCTTAGTGTCGGCCTGCGCCAAGCCGCCAAGCAGTAGCGCGCTGGTCGCGATTAACGCCGTAAATCTCATGGCATCCCCCTACTGAAACTGCGCGACAACGGTGGCAGAAGCTTCAAACTCACCTTCTTTAACGCTTCCCACGCCCGGTTTTGCCACCGGCGCGGCGGTAAGATTCCAGTCGCCCTGATTCTGGTAAAAACCCTTCACGTTGTAGAATTGATTGGGCACGACGGTGCCGCCGCTCGCGTCTTTAATCACGATGCCAAGGTCGTCGCGTTTTTGGCCACCGCTCAGCGTGCCGAGGAGATGATCGTTAAACCCCGCCGTGCCTGACGCCGTGGTAGTTTGTACGCCAAGATTAATGTTCAACGCGCCCTGATCGAAGCTCCCCCCCTCGCAGACCACATGAATGGGGATCGACTTGCTGTAGTTGGTGCCGTTGAGCCGGGCGGCGGAGCCTGGCAGATCGCCAAATTCAATGCTGATTTTGTCTCCCCGATTAAAGATGCATTTGTCCGGTACGGTAATGAGCCCGGATTTAATGACCACACGGGAAATTGGCGTTGTCGGCGTAGGTCCCGCGTTGCCCAGACGTCCAGCAACCTCCACCAGCGACTGAGAGGTAATATTGATGCCGTTAATAATGGGTTTAGTGACAATAAACGTCACTTTCCCTTTAGAGCCACTTTCAATGTTAGTAGCTCGCTCGTAGCCTTTGCGCTTTTTGCAGTTATGGTCGTTGTAGCGATTCGAAAAGTTGGTGAACGGCGCCTGAACATAGTTGTTATACCGCCCGGCGACCCATACCTGGACTTCCACATCCAGGTACTCATTCAGACGAAAACGGTTCGCTCCCTGATTAGAAGGCGGCATGGTGGTCGTGGTTGTGTAGTAAATCGGCTGTCGCGAGATGTCGGCCTGCTCACAATGAAAATCCACGACATACCAACTGCCCAAATTCCAGGTGAACGGATCCGTTCTGCCGCCCTCGTGGTTTTTGCTGACATCCAGCGAGCTCAGTTCAATATCGTACTGATGTGGCGAACCGCCCTGTGGTTCTCCCTCTCCGAGGGTAAATGCCTGCCCGGCCAGCGGACAGCCCGCCAGGGCGACCCACAGCAGTGCTTTGTGCAATACGCTCATAGATACTCCAGCTTAAGTCTGACCAGACCGTTAAAGTCGCCAGCGGTCACCTCCTGCCCAAAAGATTCCAGCGCGGCAAGAAAGTGAATCGCGTTATCGCCCGGTTTGAGGATCCACATGCGTTGCGGTTGATTCAGATGGATCAACTGGTTGCGTTCGGTCAGTAGCCGAATGCCCGCGCCGCGCACATCGCCGCGAATCCGCCCAAGATCGCTGTTTTCCGGCGCGCTTTCGGCCATCAGAGTCATCGAAACGCCACGCTCCACCGTACTGTGCGCCAGCTCAGGGAGCTCGCTGGTCTGCCCAGGGAAATCCTTTAACGTGTGCCCGGAGCCTTTTAAGCAGCCATTCAGGTGCAGCGTCACCAATACCGGATCGCTGCGATCGCCGCTCTGGCGAAAGCGGCTGGCGGAAATATCACCGAGATCGATGGTCTGATCGCGTGAAGCCATATCCAGCACGCACGGCGAAACGAATACCCGGCCATGAAAGCGGACGTTGCCATACTCGCCGGAAACGTTGCTCATATCATGGCGGCCGCTTGTGGCCTGAACCGAGCAGGCCATGCCTGCCATCAGCAGAGCGCAAAGCATCTTTTTCATTTACGAGTCCTTTACCGGGGCTGTTGCTCCATCGGCAATGCTTTACACACATTGCCTGTACAGCTGAATTTCAATTCAGGGTGACCGCCAAAATCGTTCACGTACATCATGCTGAACTGGCTGACGCTGGCATCCGAAACCTTGAAATCGAGGGAGGATTTCGGCGAGATCATAATCCCCGGGAAATCAGTCAGCCTGCCGCCGCCCTGGGCTTCAGGTTTGCGGCTTAAGCCGATTAAGGTGACGAAGTATGGCGTTGGGTTATCCACGGTCCAGCGCTGACCCTGTTTGTGAAAGGTCAGTTGGTTTTGCCACACGGCCCCCGGCGTTTCCGGCACGATAGCTGTCGGCCGATAGAACAATTTGATCCGCGACTGCATCGCCAACTGCAGTACGTTCGGCTTATCCGGTTTTGGCGGAATTTCACGCACGTTCAAATAGAACAGACTCTCGCGATCCTGTGGCAACGCGTTAATTCCGCTGGTTTTCGTCACGCGGGCGATTCCCTTCTGCCCACCGTTAATCCGTTGCAGCGGCGGTAAGACCATTAATGGCGAGGTAATTTTTGTTCCGTGGGCGTCCTCTACCCACGACTGAGCCAGAAAGGGAATACTCGGACTGGTGTTGGTTAAGTTCGCACTTACCGAGCGCGCATCACCGGTGATGATCATGCGGGTACGGTCGAGCGCAATTCCCGCCCATGAAGCATTGATCTGGGCAATAAAAAACAGGCCACAGGCCACGGGTTTAAGCCAACGGCGCGCGAAATTAAGAGATTTATTATTCATGACAAAATTCATTCAGGTTATTGAAATTATTCACAAGGCAACAGCACGTTACCTTCCGGGTTGATTTGTTGCGGCACCTGTAAGTGACACTGCGCACGACCGGCCCAGGCAACGGAAAGACGCTCGGACGGATTCACCCCCGCAATCCAGGCCATGCCGTTTTCCATCACCATGGCGACGCTGACGCCGTTGGCGTTAAACACTTCGGCGCCAAACGGCGGCACCGAGCCATCCTTCAGGCGCAGCAGTGCCATCATTTTTTGCCCCTGCGCGACGGCAAAGCGCTGGTAGCCAATGGCGCCTTCCGTCAGGGTGTTAGTCACGATCGCTTTGGTCGCGGAAATGTCCTCATCCATGGCGTCCACATCGATACGGGTATCAAAGCTGTGATAGCTGACGACGTCCGGTACAACAGCAATACCGAAACGATTTGAGTGCGCCTGTTCGCCGTTAAGCGGCACATTGGCAACGCCATCGGTATCAACCATCACTCTGGCGGTATTCATTGACGCCTGGCTGTTATGTAACGCCGCGCCGTGACGCGTCGCCGTAAAGCCGCCGCGTACCGTGCCGCCAACGGAGAAATAGCGTGATTGCTGCCAGCTGACGTTGGATTCCAGTTCCGCCATCATGCTGCGGTGCTGGTAATAGCCATCAAATGCCGTATGACCTTCCCCGGAACCCCCTGCGCGCAAGCGCCACGGATTGTTGCGATCGCGGTTATCGGAATACGAAACCATTTGGCTGGTCTGGTTACCGCTGTTCTGTAATTCATAATCCATAGAGCGGCCATCGCCCCATGGCACTGAAATTGAAAGCGAGAGACTGTCGTCCCGTTTGCCCTGATACTCAGAGCGATAAGCCGCAAGGTTGGCGCTGATCCCCTGGATACCCGCGAAGGAAAAACTGTGTCCCATCGATAACCCGTAACGATCCTGGGAACCGCGATCCCAATAGTTCTGGTGGGTATAGGTGAGGTAGAGCGTGGTCGCTAAATGCGGATCGTCAGCAAAAAAGGTTTTGTTGCCGGTAACGGTGTACATCTCTTTTTCGTTGCCGGCGCTGTTGTTACTTTCATACTGCTCGTCGAGAAACTGCGAGAAGGTGCGGAAGTTACGCTGTGAAAAGCGGTATCCGGCAAAGGTAATCGCGCTGTTGTACTCATCAAAGGTTTTGGCATAGCTGAGCTTAAAGGACATGCCTTTTTGTTCAGCCTGATGCTTCACCCGACTCACGGATTGCGTCGCATCGGCCGACAGCGCTCCCAGCCAGCTTAAATCCCGTCCAATCCCCATCGACCAGGCGTTGTAGCGCTCGCCGGTGAGCAACGCGCCCCCGTACAGTGACCATGCATTGCTCACCCCCCAGGAAAAATCGCCGCTATAAAACGCAGGGCCCTGAACGTCGTGGTTATAACGCGATGGCTTGCCGACCGCGGCGTTGTAGCGAACATAGCCCGGGCGCGTCAGGTAAGGAATATCAGCCGTATTGACCTGAAAAGTTTGTACGCTGCCATCCTGCTCTTCGACCCGCACATCCAACGTACCGCGTACCGAACCGTGCAGATCCTGAATATTAAACGGCCCCGCAGGAACGGTGGTTTGATAGATAACACGGCCCTGCTGACTGACGGTGACCTTCGCATTACTGCGGGCGATGCCGTGCACTTCAGGCGCGTAGCCCTGCAAATTTGGCGGCAGCATACGTTCGTCGCTGGCGAGGTTGACCCCGGTGAAGCGCACCGAGTCAAAAACCTGAGAATTGAGATAGATTTCGCCGACCGTCAGTTTTGCAGCCTGCATCGGTAACGGGCGATAAGCGTAGATCTGATCCCAGTCGATACGCCCATGATTACCATCTGAAGCGTAATTGGCCTGATACTGGCCACGAAAACGCCATGCGCCGAGGTTAAAACCTGTCTGCCCATAGCCGGACAGCGAGCGATAATGATCGCCGCCCTGTTCGTAATGCGTGGCCTGCCCTGAGATGCTGTAGTCAAAAATCAGCCCGGCGACGCCGTTATCCCAGCGCTCCGGCGGCGTCCAGTCTGGGTCGGTATATTTCATCCATGCCTGAGGCACGGTAATGTCCAGTACGCCTGCGCTATTATTCAGCGCCACACCCGGCAGGCGGGAAATGTCATAGCAGTTTGCGTTAAGCGGATGAATATGAGTCAGCGCCTCTTCTTTAAGCGCCAGTAATTCGAGTTGTTGCGGCGTCAGACACGCCATAGATTTATGTGAATTGGCCGGATCGGCGATATAACGGATTGACTGTTGAGGAATCTCCTGGCTGTTAATACGAACATCCAGCAGATATTCTCCGGGAGCCACAAAGTTGCCTTCGGAAAAACGCTGTAAATCGACATTGTGCCTGTCGCTGGCATCCAGTACGTCGGTATTAAATTCAATGGCCTCATCCGCTTCAGCCCATGAAGCGGCGCAGACCAGAGCAATAAAAAGCGCCAGACGTTTTTTATCTGTTTTCAGCGTGATCATTTTCGTTCGCAACCTTCAGATACCCGAATTGCAGTGCAGCTCAGAGATAATTCACAACAAAATGCGTGACCGCAGTAAATTCGCCAGATGTCATTCTTCCATCGCGGGAGATCAAATAAGCCGTAAATTTGAGCGTATTTTTTCCTGGGTTAAGTACATAGTCCGGTGATGGTTCGCCCAGGTGAATTTGCTGTCCTTTGCTGTCGTATATTTCTATCGCTAAATTTTCAGTTTCCGATTGCACGCTCAGATAATCTGGATTGTCGGTATCGGCTGCGCCGGAAAAAGTAATATTGGCGCGTTGAAACACATTACCGGGATGTTGAGAATCCCCTAGTGAGCATCCCAGCAAATGAATGCTGAAATCATGCGCAGATACTTTTTCAGGTTTTCCGGAAATATCTCTGGCTGAGAGGTCATCAAATTCAACCAGTAGCGACCGGTCGCGCGGATCGACATAACAAGCAGCTTCAATAATATTTCCCCGCATACGCATTTTTCCGGGCGTACTGACAAGACGTTGAGTGTCAGCCGAAACCCATGCAGGCGATATGAAGATAAAAAGCAGTAAAATACGCCATCCAGGCATAACCGCATTTCCTTTCAGTTATTCGCAGGAAGGGTTAAGCAGGCGCGTTAATGCGCCCGCTGCAGATCGTTACTGATAATCGATCTGGAAATTAACGGTAGATTCAAAATCACCCGGAGTTACCGCTGCAGATGCGTTGTTTGCCTGCAGGTAAGCGACGAAATCAATGTCGGTTTCGCCATCGGTAATGTTGACCTGAGAGGCAGCTTTACCCCACTCAACATCCTGGTTGCCGCTGTCAACCATACCGATGCCTGCGCCCTTGGCGGTACCAGAGGTGAAGGCGGCTAGCGCGTTGTTGTCTGCATCAATCGTTGCCGGGGTATAAGTCACGGTAGCGGTTTTTGCGACAGTCGTATCGCAACCCTGCAGAACGATTTTGGCATGTTTAACGCCAGCACGTTGGTTGTCTTTTAACTGAGAGGTTGGGATCTCGCCAAAATTCACCTGCACCGGGCTGGATTCTGGCGCCAGACCACATGCGGAATTAACGAGAGAACCGGTGAAGTGGATTTTACCGTTAGTCGGTTCAACATTTTTTGCAGCGAAAGCAGAAGATGCAGTAAAAGTCATTCCCGCCATCAGCGCACAGGCCACAGCCACGTTTTTCATTTTCATATTACTACTTAACCTTATATCTGTGTTTTGGTTATTTCGACGATCTATTTCCACAGACAATTCCTGTCCGGGAAAGCCCGATCTCGCGGTGGCGGCAGCGCATATCCTTGCAAACAATCCATCTCAAGCCGCACCGTATTTTGAAGTTCATTGGTATTCCATCAGAAATACCGTCCACAGTCGTTTACGCTGTTTCGGGGCTTATATTAAGTCGACGAAAAATTGACACAATGCCAAAATACGGAATCAATCAAACTCAGGAAATCGTGTTGCTTTCCCGCCTGCAGATCGATCTTTTACCTAAAAATCAGCCAAAAAACACGCAACTAACAGTGTTAATGTCTATTATTTATAGTTTTTATAGAGTTTTTAACTATCAACTATTTTTTAATTTAGAACAGATAACTGGCAGAATATATTTATAAAATATTTTTAAAAATTGAAAGGGATACCAAAAGTGAGTGCTGACAATAAGATAGTGAAAGAAAGGAAGGAGAATGAATGATTACATAAAGAATATTAAAATATTGTTATGTAAATGATAATAAATCGATCTATGGCACAACCTCTTTTTATAAATGAATTATGTTATGCTGTTGCTTCCCCCACTCGAATGCGAGATATCCTGCTTTAAAGGAGACATCAGTGATTTCTCATATACCAATAAACAAAATTAAATCCGTAATTATTAGTGATGGTTTAGTTTTCAGACCACTTAAAAATACCCTAAAAGACGTGGCATCTGGTGAAATAGCTACATTGAATAATGTGGCCACACAATTACTGCTCTATTTGTTGCAAAATGGTAAAGAGATATCTTCGCGCGATGAAATTCTGCTGAATGTTTTTCAGCAGAATGGCGCCAGAGCGACGGATGCGAATCTTAACCAGCACATTTCATTTTTGCGTAAAGCCATTACGTCAACAGGTCATCCTGCAGAACTCATCGTTACCATTCCTCGTATTGGATTTCGGATGGGCGACGTCAATATCAATATTCAGCAAATGGAAGAAGCGCAAACGGCCGCCAGAGTTGCCTATGTTGCATCGACGCCGAGGAGAAAGAAACCAAACCGATGGCCTGTCGCTATCACAGCGTTAATTACCAGCATCGCCGTGCTGGCGACAGCGTGGTTAACATGGATACCCAATCATATAGCCATGACGGACGCGGCTATCTTGCGCACCATCGACTACGAGCAATGCCGTGTACATATATTAGGAAATGCCCTCACAGACACGATAAGCGAAAAGAAAGCGCTGGATATTTTCAAGTCCGTGGGGATTAGCCCCAACTGCTCGCACCCTAAAGATCTGTATCTTAATACCTGGGCGAGCAACCATAACCTGGTTGATTGGTCGTTTGCCGCTGAATGCGGCCTCAACCTCGGCTATTACCATTGCATCAGCCAGTATCGCCATCATGAGGAATGATATGAAGCAGGAAAGCGATCACTCTTTTTTACTCTGGTCAGTCGTAATCGTCATTATTGGGCTGGCAGCAATCGCTTATTTGATTATCACTGGGAATGCTAAAAAACAAGAAATCAGTTTTTCCTGCTCCTCGGAATTCACGTCGATACTCGACATCCAGAATACCAAAAAGGAACTCCATGGAATCATGCTGATTACCAGCTACAACTCCGGGCACCTTTCATTATCAGTGCAAGGAAAGCTCAAAAGCGATGACGGCGAGTTTGCTGTAAACCGAAAATTGTTCTTTCGGTATGCTCGTCCGCTTGGACATACTGCCGGCGTTTTCATGCTCACTCCCGAGGGACGCGAAAAATCCCCCGATGATGAAGCAACGGACGCTGTCGATTATCTTTTCTTCGACGCTTACGAACGTGCCGACAAGCTGTATATGTTAAAGCGGCTGAATGAGGAAACGGTTCTTATTGGCGATAACTTTTCACCCCGCTTTGCCTGCGTAATGAATCACTTCGCAGATTAATCACCTTCTGGATATGCGTCGGGTTAAGGATGACCTGATGTATCTCTCTGAATCGCCACGGATGATCGGTCATAGAGTCAGCGCCCAGCTTTAGCAGATTCTTTTCAGGATGAAATCATCGCAAATCAGGAACTCGCGGCAGGCTTTGAGAAAAGCATTCTATCCGGTTGTCGATTCGGGGACGGCGTGCTCGCGCGGTTTCAATGTGGCATCGTCCAGGCGAACGCCGGGGAAGTCTGGCGGCAGTGGCTCAACATAACGAGCAGGCTCTTTATTTAGCCATTGCTCAGTCTCTGCGCGGCAGGTGTGGGTCTTACGGCCAATTCCGTTCGCCTCTTTGCATTCACGAAACGACATAACAGAATCGTCAGCGTTAAAGTAAAACTCTTCGGTCTGCGTATTAAACGCAGCCTGTACTAGCTTCCGCTTGATGGGGCATTGCTTATTACGCTAGTGACGCGCTCGCAGTCCTGCCCGTACTCCAGGACGTTTGAAACGTCGGACGATGAAAAATAGAGAATTACCATGTGGAGTCTCAGAGTTTGATTATGTGTTCGTTCCGCTAAAATCAGACGTTGGGAAAGCATTTCCTGTTGTCTTCGACCTTACTGCACGTAAAATGACCAGACACATTTTGGGAAGGAGTCTTTAATGGATATTGCGCTGCTCAACAGGGGCTGGAACAGAACATGGTCAGATACCATGGTGAATCTTGAAGCCCGGAAACTCGTCGAAACAGCAAACCGGCTGTCAGCATTCTATTTGCAAGATGGTCTTACACGAATCAAGTTTGTCGAAGAGATAAAACAGGTTGTAGATAAAGAATTTGAAACAGCACGACGAGCTAAAACCGATGAAGAATGCATTGCATGCATCAAGAATCTGCGTGCCGAAACAGATAATCTGCAAGAACAAGAACGCCTGTTAAGAACCAGAGCCGCCCAACTTTATGCAAAGATCGAGTTTGTCAGGGAAAACAATAAAATCGTCGGATACGTGATTTCGGCAATCCATATAGTGGTATCTGGAGCAGCATTATTTGGTGGGATGGTTATGATGTCCACTATGACCCCTATTGGAGTTCTTGCAGGAGCAGTTTTATTTGTTGATGGTATTAACGGTATAACAAAAGAAGCAAGCCATCTTCGCTATGGAGAACAATCCAAATCGGAAGGAATTTTTGCTGATGGCGCAATGGAGACCGCACAATTTATGGGGTTTAGCCCAAAAAGTGGATTAGCTCTTTATAATACGGTGACTCTAGGGGCGAGTGTCTATAGTATCTTCGGCTTAGCAAGGAAACCCGGAGCTTGGCGATTATTCCGTTGGCTGCCGCGTGATTACTACCGAAAAGTTGACACAATGAGCAAGCCTAAGCTAACGATGAAAATCGCTGGATATGGTGTCAAAGCGAAAGTCATTTTTGATCTTCTGGCTACTGATAACAGTACTAATTAAGATTTGTTCGCTCTACAGAATCGCCAAGATTTATAAGCAAGTACAGGCGGTTGTATAAAAATTGCAACCGCTGCGCCACAAGAAAGGCCAATAGCACCAGAGAAAACACTCTGCTCAGATGCGAACATCACAAGAAAAATGAATACAGCAACGCAACCGGATACAACCCACACGGCAAGAATAAATCGCCTGGCCAGGTCCCTGATTGCATTCCCCAACGTTCCACCATAGCTTTCAACGTTGTTCTTTATCTTCTTCAAATCCGATGGTGTAAAGCCAGAACTCAACAAAGCCTCATCAGTAACATCCATATTGTCCTCTCCGCATTTCTTAACTGGCAATGGCACACATAATCATACTGATGAATTTTACAGCTATCCACATGATGTTTGTGCAATGTATCAGATTTCAGACAATAGAAGCCATAACGCCCCGTTAGTGTGTAGTGGCACACTAAATTTGGCCACCTGATTAAAGGTGATATTCTCACCTCAACACAAAACAGGTGACTTAATGAACAAGAAAACTAAGAGTACTTTCCCCTGAGTTCAGGCTGGAATGTGCACAGCTGATTCTTGATAAGGGCTACTCATATCGACAAGCCAGTGAAGCGATGAATGTCGGTTCCACCACTCTTGAGAGCTGGGTACGCCAGCTCAGGCGAGAGCGCCAGGGATTACGCCCTCTGCCACACCCCTTACTCCAGACCAGCAACGTATCCGCGAGCTGGAAAAGCAGGTTCGCCGCCTGGAGGAACAGAATACGATATTAAAAAAGGCCACTGCGCTCTTGATGTCCGACTCGCTGAACGGTTCACGATAGTTGCCAGACTGAGCGACATTCACACGGTTGCCAGCCTTTATTCCGCTCTGGAAATACACCGCAGCAGTTGCCAATACCCATACTGCACAGACCGCTCCCTTCGACCGCTACAACTGTCATCTCTGTGGCAGTACGCTGCAATACCATCCGGAATACCAGACTGAACGCCCGTGGTTTGAACATGACTAACGTAATGTCGCCAGTAAAGTACTTATGACCTGCATATACCTTGACGCAAAGATGAAAGACAACATCAAATACAGAGAAACCAAGGATATACTGTCGAAACTGGAGCCAGTCCGTCTATCAGAGGCCGGCATTGTATTTTGTTTGGCAACGATTCTGATGGTGATAAACACTGCGTCAAATGCGGTACAAGAATTTAAAGGTCTGTCCCATGTTGATATAAAGCGTAGTGTTAACATCCCTATTGGTCAGTGACTAAATATACCGTGATGCGTATCTACGTCAGGCCATCACTGGCTGTAGTAAAAAAATCGGTGATTCGGCTGCAGAAAATTCATTTGAATACGATTCTATTGCATCGAGTTTAAGTCCAAAGCACTCCAGAAGTGACAGCAGCCTCTCAACTTGACCAAACACCCGAATATGAAGTGGGGCTATCTGTTTCCCGCTAGAATCAAATCCATTCTCAATAGCTGTTCTTTCCAGGCAAAACGAATTCATATTCTGGAATTTGCTGATACCAGCCGCCATCTTCTTCTCATCAACAAGGTCATACTGCCAACCGCCAGCTTTTGCCATTTCGATAGCATAGGTCAATCGAAGTAGATCCGGCATATTGTGAAGATCGCCGCTGCTCATAAGCCATAAATAATGCAGTTTCTGATTCAGACGTGCCCGAACGCCAAGTCGACGCCCCTGAGCAAGTAGCCAGTCTATGTGCTCAGTTAAATTTCTGGGGAATCTTTTCTGTTTTCTGGCATCGGCCAACCAGCGGATCAGAAATATATTTTCCTGCGCCTCGGTAATAACAAGCCGATCGTGTCGTTGAATGCCGAGAGCTACCAAAGCACACCAGGCTAGATGTCCAATATTGTTATAAGAAGAATCTTTGTTCATGCACAAAAGAACCAACGACATTAATGCTAAAAAGGAAACGTCCCTTGAGGGGACGTTTCCGGGCGATTACTCAAGGTCAGCGTGTCTCTTAAACATCGTGTCGCTGGTTTCACCGAGTTGGGCCATCAGCTCAAGCACGATAGCGTCATAGGTGATAAAGCAGAGTTGCTCAAAAGCCGATCCCATAGGCTGCGAAAAAGCACCTTCTTCGCGATCGTTGTCTTCTTTCACAGTTCCAGGCAATACAAGAGTACTTTTGGCCAGTTTGCCGATTGTGGACTCCGCTTTCATTGTGACAAGCGCCACATCCACGCCACAGGCTACGGCCTTCTGCGCCAGGCTCACCAGACTGCCGGTCTCACCGCTACCGGAGCCAATAATGACCAGGTCGCCCGGTTTCGTATGAGGAGAAGAAATTTCGCCCACTACGCTTACTGAGAAACCGAGGTGGAGAAGGCGGTTTGCAAAGCCGCGGATGGCGATGCCGCTACGACCCGCGCCCTGCAGAAAGATATGTTTGGCATTCTTAATCTGTGCGACGAATTGGGTAGCCTGGGCATCATCAATCTTCATCGCATTTTGCTGCAACTCGCGCAGGATACTTAAAGTATTTTGTTGAACGCTCATGTGATTCCCTCCCTTTAAGCGATGGTACGACCACCATCCATCAGAATGGTTTGCCCCTGGATGTACGAGTTGTCTTTATCAGCCAAAAAGATTGCAAGGTTTGCTACATCGTCAATGGTGCCAAGGCGGCGCACTGGAATTTTTTCCAGAACAGCATCAAGATCGGCCTGGGTAGGATAATTGACGCGCATCATTTCACCGGTATCAATCAGGCGTGGGGCGATAGCATTAACATTGACACCCTTAGGTCCCAGTTCTTTTGCCAGACCACGAATCAATCCTTCACCGCCAGCTTTACTGGCCGGGTAACTCACGCCACCGCCAGTACCGGAAAGCGCCGAGCCGGATGAGATATAAACGATAGAACCATGGTTAGTAGTGAAGTCGTCGTAGAATGCTTTAACGGTGTTAAACAGGCCAGTAAGGTTAATTGCAATCGTCTTATTCCACTCTTCAAAAGTGATGTTATTAACCTTATTAGCAAACGCCACACCAGCGTTTAATACCAAAATATCAATACGTCCGAAGGTTTGAAAAACCTGCTCACGAACGTTTTCCAGAGCTTTCGGATCGGATACATCGGTTTTAACGAATAAGGATTTAACATTACCGAAAGTTAACTCTTCGGCCGTCTTTTTACCATTTTCTTCGTTATAATCGACAATGACAGTATGAGCCCCACGGTCCGCGAATTGCTTAGCAATTCCTTTACCGATTCCATGTGCCCCACCAGTTACTAGCGCGACTTTACCTTCAAAATTACTCATTTCACTATACTCCTCAAAATCTCATGACAAAGGGGAGGACGACTCCCCTTTCAGGTAATTGGTGATTTAATCAATGCCATTAATGGCGTGTAGGGTTATTGTGTTTATTTGGCACCGAACTGCTATTGGATCGCTGCCCTTAATTTCTGATAGCTTTCTCTCGGTGCATCATTAAATAACGCGCCACCAACAACAATTAAATCAGCACCCGCTTCTTTTACCTTTTTAGCAATTTCAGCATTAACGCCGCCATCAACCTCAATCTGAATATTATGTCCGGCAACCATCTTTTTAGTATTCCTGATCTTCTCCAGACTTTTTTCAATAAATGTCTGACCAGGCTGACCTGGGTTGATGGTCATAATCAAGATATAGTCAATATCATCTAAAAGATATTCAATTACGTGTTCCGGGGTCCCCGGATTGAGTACTACACCGGCTTTGCGTCCGGCTTTCTTGATCTTCTGGATAATATAATGCACGTGCGGCGTTGATTCATAATGAACCGAGATCATTTCCGCCCCGGTTTTTATAACATCATCGATATGTCTTTCCGGGTTTGCCAGCATCATATGCACATCAAATGTCATTGAACTGGCTTTTTTCATTGCCGCAATTTGATTAGGACCGAAAGCTATATTGCTTACATAAGTGCCATCCATTAAATCAACATGCAGAATTTCTGTTTTTTCCGTTTCCAGAAACTGAATTTCTTCCTGCAAACGTAATATGTTTGCACCAAATATTGATGGTAAAATTTGTGCCATTTGAGTCAACTCCCTAAATTAATGCGTAACTGTGCTCAACCAGTAGGTCAGAATCTCCCATGGGCCGGTTAATACGAAGTCCGTACCCTGGCCATGCAGGCCGACGCCAGCACCGTTCAGGAACTGAGTTGCACCGGGCGCGACATATCCCCCCAGATACATAACCACTACACAGAACAGTAAGGTTGAGATAATTGAGCGAATAACGTTGCCATTACTGACCATGACGGTCATGGTCGTCATGTAGATAATTGACATCAATACGCCGATTGGGAATATCTGAATACCCGGTAAAACCAGCGCACAAAGCATTGTCAGGGGAATAGTAATAACGGTGACAGTAACCGTTGCCGGATCGCCAAGCGCAAGGGCGCAGTCCATTCCAATATTCAGTTCCGCATCTTTACCCATCTGCTTTTGCATGATTTCTTTAGCACTCTTACCTATCGGGTTAAGTCCTTCCATAAGGACCCCAACCACTTTTGGCAATAGCACCATGACGCCAGCCACGCCCATCGCCATTGGCACGATGGTTGTAATGGGTTGTTTGGTTAACAATCCCAGGAGACAACCGACAATCACGCCAATAATCGCGGGTTCACCGAATACACCCAGTCGTTTCTGAACGCTCTCTAAATCCACATCCAGCTTGTTTAAACCCGGAATGAAATCGATAATTTTGTTAACAATCCATGCAAATGGAAGTGTCCATCCGATGTGGATCATTGTGGTACAGGTCGTCCCCTCGAGGCCGTAGTATTTCTGCCATCTTGGCGCAATAAGATCGCCAATAAACAGTGCGGCTACGCTCAGAGCCACGGCGACACCCAACCCAAGGAAAAAGCTGTCAAAGACGAAATACGCAAGAGCCCCCGGAACCAGGAAATGCATGTAGTTCCAGATGTCCACATTAAGAGTTTTGGTAAGTTTCAGACGAACCAGGACCAAGTTCAGGATAATGCCAATAGGAATAACCATTGCGGCAAACGGGGCAACCCACGCAGCTGCGCCAACGGCAGGCCATCCAATATCAGCCACGGTGAACCCGCTGCCAATTTTTGAGTAATACGTAATTGCTGGCTGCAGGGCTGTATTTAGCAGCCCAACAACCAGTCCCAGACCGATGAAACCGATACCTACAGTGATGCCAGATTTAATGGCGGCACCCACTTTCATTCGAAAAACCAGACCTAAAAGGAAAATAACAAGCGGCAATATTGCTGTAGCGCCCATGCTTGTAATAGTAAACATGATGCTTTTTAACATTTCCATTTAACCATCCCCCGTCTTTTTTAGACTTTAGCCTTTGGAAATTTCGCTTAACAGTTCACCTAATTTTTTTCGCAGTGCGGCTTCGTTAATACCGGTAATAAAACCGGCGACGCTCATGTGCGGCTTACCAATATCACCTTTATAATTATTCGTCGTCAGGACCACATCAGCGCTTTGCATTTCAGAGGCCAGTTCGGACATGCTGCATTTATTAATCTTAAAGTTGGCAATGCCGTATTCAGCACAAACCGATTTAACTTCATCAGCGGCGAGTGTGGAGGTTGCGACACCGCTTCCGCAGGCTACGAGGATAGTAATCATGGTAAAATCTCCGGGTAATTGTTATTTAATTATCGTGTTAATAAACAATGCCTTTGCTTCTTCAGCGGGAAGCTCCAGCATCTGGTGGTAAAAATCAGCTAGCTGAAGATGGTTAAACAGCGCCTTCAACAACTGCAATTGATCTGCTGGTTGGGTAACAACCAGGTTGACAACCAGGCGAACCCACAATTTTTCATCGCCATCAGCCTGATTAACTTCTATTTCCTGTGGCAAACGAATGATATAAATCGCCGGGCTGACGGCGTGCTGGCTATCGCAATGGGGGATGGCGACAGCATAGCCGTCAAGTAAAATTCCAGTTGGATAGTCGGCTTCACGTTCACGCAGCGCTCGGAGGTAAGTCTCTCTTACAATCCCATCGGCCAGATGTTTCTGGTGAATATGCTCCAGCACTTCATCATAATTTTTGAATGCCGCCCCATCAGCGACATTGATAGAAATCGCACCCACTTTTTTCTCCTCACCTAACCACTTGCTCATGTGAGCATAACCCTAATCACATGAGCAGTTATAGCACATCAGTGAATTGCTGAAATGAGGAGCTTGCAAAAGTTATATCTTGATCACACAAAATCACATAAGCGCATCACTTGAAATGCTCATAAGAGCAAAAATGATAATTACCCAATGAACCACAAATATTTATATTGTTGATTTATAATTAATTTTATTAATTTGACTTATTTTTATGGTTTTTACGATGGCGATACTTCAAACGCTCTTATGAGCATGAAATTCTGATGGTTGTGATTTATGCGGGACAACGGCACATGAGATGTACCGTTATTGAATTTAGAATCAACAGGTTATCACTGTCGTATGTTTCGCAACTTCGGCAATACCGTCTTTATCAGCAATTTCATTAGTGATCAGCGCGGTAATCTCAGACCAGTCGCAGATCTTAAATAAGCTGCTGCGCTGGAACTTAGTGTAATCGCCCAGAATATATTTCTTCTCGGAATGGGCAATGATCGTTCGATCCAGAAAGGCATCTGAGGAGGAGGGAGTGGACGGGCCCGTCATATTGTTGAAGCCATCGGTGCCGATAAAGCATAGATCAACGTTAATGTCATTAATCATTGACACAGCCCACCCGCCAAAGACAGAAGAGCTTTTTTTCCTCAGTTCTCCGCCGAACAAAAAGACCTGGTTATCTGACTCGATCAGCACACTGGCCACCGGCAAAGAATCGGTAAAAATTTTAAAGCCAGATTTCATGCACAACAGATTAGCCAATTCATAGTTAGAACTCCCGGTACCAATAATCATTGAACTATTGGGGGGGATAAAATCCAGCGCTTTTCTGGCTATAGCTTGTTTGAAAGTACTGTTTTCTTTTTCCCTGACCTGGAAAGGATGTTCGACCGCCCCCTGCTTTAAGGTTGCGCCTCCATGGCTTTTAACCAGCAGCCCTTTTTTTTCAAGATGGGTGAGATCTTTGCGGATGGTTTCATAAGTGACCTCATACTTTTTAGCAAGATCGCTAACGTATACGGTACCAGCCGAAATAATCTCTTCAAGGATCAATTTTCTCCTTTCATCAACCAGGTACATCCTTCCCCCCCCCTATAACCTTTCAACTCAATGCCATGAAGCGAATCATAGCACACAAGATGCAAACAAAAACAAACTCAAGGAGAAGACAAGTTACCATCGGCCTGTGAGCAGTCATTCGCGAAAGTAACAGCCAAAAAAATAAAATATTTTTAAATCAATATATTAACAGGATTAAAGCGAGTTTGTTGTCTACAGCCTATGAGTCCTTCTTCTCTGAATGGCACAATAAAATTGGTGTAAATTAGTTTTTGTTTGTTTTTATTGGTTTTTAATTTAAATAAAATCAACGAGTTATGAATTTTGTGATTTTGATCTCAGTTGACAACCAATATTTACCAACAGCATACTTGGCTTAAGTTCTTTATGACAGGTTAGTTGAGATGAAAACGAAAATTGCAATCGCATGTGATGATGTAGGGTTTGATCGTAAGGAGGAGATTAAAAAGTACCTTGAAGAAGAGAAAAATGCTGATGTCGTGTACGATCCCGTAAAACGAAAAGAAGACGGTTTCAACAACTTCGCTCGTCTTGCGGATGAAATGGCAGGTGTTATTCAGCGGGACGAATGCCGCCTTGGTATCTACATTTGCGGAACCGGAATTGGCTTTACTTGCCAGATAAATAAGCACTGGGGGATTCGTGCTGTAGCCGTCACCAACCCCTACTCAGCCAAGCGAGCAAGACTCAGTAACAATGCTCAGGTGATTGGTCTTGGCTGCAGAGTTAATGATCTTGAATACACAAAAATGATCGTTGATGCCTGGTATGACAATGCGTTCGACTTTGCCACTGCAAGGGAAAATTCCAAAAAGAATCTACTCGAAGCAGAACGCAGCGACAACGCATTGCTGACGAAACCTGAAGATGTGCGATGGAATATGGGTTTCAGACCAGATGATGAGAAATCTGAGGGCTAATAAATGGAACTGATCACACAGTTTATCAATGACCTGGGTAACTTTATTTTTATACCGGTCATTTTCCTTGTGCTGATGAAACTTCTGGGGCGTCCGCTGTCGGAGTGTATTTCATCAGCCATTAAAGTCGGCATCGGTTTTATTGCATTAACCATGACCATCAAGCTGATGCTTGAAAAAATGCAGCCAGCGGTGACGGGGCTTGCTGAAGCCACCGGCTCCTCACTGAGCGCCATTGATGTTGGCGGCGCAGCCACCGCCGTAATGGGTTTTGGCTCAAGCATGGGGGCGATAATTATTCCTCTGTGCGTTGCGGTGAATATTGCCATGCTGGTGGCCCGTCTGACAGACTGCGTAAACGTTGACGTATTTAACCTTCACCAGAATGCCTCAATGGGGGCAATTGTTGGCGCTTACTCTGGCAGCTTCCTTTACGGTGTTCTTACGGCTGCATTGTTCCATGTCTGGGCGCTTATTGCGGCTGACCTGGGTGCTAAAAACAACGAAAAATTCTTCAACCTGCCCAAAGGTGTTGCCATCTCCCACCCGGTTGCAAACACCTATTTGCTGTTCGCTTATCCGTTTAACTGGATATACGATCGCATCCCTGGATTCCGTAATCTGAACGTTACGGCGGAAAGCATTCAGAAACGCTTTGGGATCCTTGGCGATCCGACCATGGTTGGTTTCATTATTGGTATTCTTCTTGGCTTCTGTGGTTATGGTTGGGAATCTCCATATCACACCATTATCGCCAGCCTGCAGTTGGGTATGTACCTTGCCGCTGTGATGCTCCTGCTGCCACGCATGACCTCAATCATGATGGAAGGTCTGGTTCCGCTCTCCAACGTGGCACGTAAGAAACTGGTTAAACGTTTCCCGGATCGTGAGATCACTGTCGGGATGGATACCGCACTGATAGTTGGTCATCCTTCAGTTATCGCGCCTGCACTGCTGCTGATCCCGGTCATTGTTATCCTCGCCGTTGTCCTTCCCGGCAACCGAGTGATGCCGCTGGGGGATCTCTCACAGTTCGTATTCTTTATTGCGTGCATGGTACCGGTTTTTAATGGCAACATTATTCGTACCTGGGTGACTTCCATCATCCTGTTTGGCGGCGGCTTATACATCGCATCCTGGATGGCTCCAGCAACAAATGAAGTGTTTCAGAAATTCGGCACTAATCCTGATGCCAGCGTGATGTACTCATCGCTTAACCCTTCAGCTAACCCGTTCACCGGTCTCTTTGCTGGACTCAGCCATATTGGCATCGCAGGTTATGCTCTCGCCGCTGTGTTGCTGTTGTCCGTAGGCTATTTACTCAAACAGAAAGCACGCCGTCAGTTGAAAACTGAGGCAGAAAAAACGGCTTAAAACTTCATAAGGTGATTGAAAATGAAAAAGATTTTAGTTGTATGCGGAAACGGCATAGCCTCCTCTTCCATCATGGTTTCTGTCCTGCAGGACTACCTGAAAGAACAGAATATCGAAGCGCAGGTAGATAAATCCTCATTGATGGCTTGCACCACGGACACATTTAACAGCTATGACCTGATTGTTTCTTCAACCAAGCTGGATAACCCAGGCATCACTACTCGTGTGATTGTCGGAGCGGGCCTGTTAACGGGATTGGGCGAAGATGAGATTTTTGATGCTGTTAAAGAAGAAATGCTTAAGTAGGTGAATGATGAAGCTTGAGATTCTGGTAAATGACGTTGAGGGTACGATCGCTGACTGGCATGCAGCAATTGAGTTTGCCGGCCAGAAGCTTTTGGAGAAAGGCTATATCACTCCCGAGTATATTCAGGCCTGCCTGGAGCGTGAGAAGACTTATCCAACTGGTTTATTGATGGCGAACGGTCAGGGCATTGCCATCCCGCATGCAGACTATACGCTGGTAAAAACCAACAGCATAAGCATTGTGCGTTTTGATAAAGGAGTCGTGTTTGGTCAGATGGAAGATGCTGACCTAACAGTTGAATGCAGCATTATGTTTAATCTCGCATTCGCCACCAGCGATCAGCATATGTCTGTGCTGCGTCGCCTCTTTACGCTCTTCCAGGATATTTCGTTCATCGAGTCGTGCCGTAATCTCAAAACGCACGAAGTCGGGAAATATGTCGAAGAGATGCTTGTAGCATCCTGATAAACAAAAGGCAGATATCCCCTATCTGCCTTTTTTCAATAAAAGAATGACCATCATGAAAAAGTACTCCCTCGTTTTGCACGAGTTATCCTCACTTGTCGATAAAATAGATGAGAAAGAATTTAACTCACTCGTTGATTCTATTATCACAGCCGGTCATGTATTCCTTGCCGGTGCTGGACGCTCAGGACAAATGATAAATGCTTTTGCCAACCGGCTGATGCACCTTGGCCTGTCCGTCAGCGTGGTAGGCGAAATTAGCTCTCCACATTCTCGCAAAAACGACCTGATGATCGTTGGTTCAGGTTCCGGAGAGACTCAACGCCTGATTAACCAGGTGAAAATAGCAAAGAACAATGGCGTGTATATCGCACTCATCACTACCGCACCAGATTCCACCCTGGCGGCCCTGGCGGATCACGTACTCACCATCCCGGCAGGTCACAGTGCCCAACCAATGGGCTCTCTTTTTGAACAGGCTTCTCTGCTGACCTATGACAGTATTGTGCTGTCATTAATGGCCAATCTTAATGAAACCAGTCAGACGATGAAGGAACGCCACGCCGATATTGAATAATACTGCCGAGGCGCAAAGCGCTAGCGGCTATTAATCCAGAAGTTTAATAGCCGTATCAAAATCAGTAATCAGTACATTCAGAAGACCTGATTTGAGAGAGGCAACTATACCTTCATATTTTTCGTCCCCTCCAGCCACACCAATCAGTTTCTTTGTGGCACGCAATTGATCTGTCGTAATGCCGAAACCCAGGCGGTTCAGCGGACTATCCAGAATTTCCCCTTTGCTATTTACCAGTGTTACGCATACATCAGCAGTAATGTCCTGGCTTATTAAAGACTCACGCCACGCTTCAGGGAATATATCGCATAGACTGGAAGAGCCCGTTTTCCAGGCCCCAATGCCCGTAATAACGACATCCATATTCGAGTAAAATTTTTGCGTATCCTGAACAGCCTGATCGTCAGCGAGTTTCTGGGCTAAACTTTCGTCATCCACCCACATGGGTACATACATCGGGTGCGCTCTTCCGTGGGAAATTGCGGCAACTTTGTGGATTAGATCAATCGGTCCCTGGCTAAATTCAATGCCAGGATGAACGCCAGAAAGCTGAACCACATCCAGAACAGGTAATGTCGTCAGTTGACTCACCGTACTTGAAAGAACCCGCCCCCAGGCCAGACCAAACTTCATACCCTCTTTGAGAATCTCACTCAAGTAGGTCGCCGTTATCCCTCCCAGCTTGACGTTCAATTGTTCCTGAGAAGACCAGGATTCAGAAACAGAGAGCACAACGGCATCCTGCAATCCGTATTTCTTACAGAGATTTTGCGCTATTTCCTCGTCCAGAGCCTGCTGTTTAGGGAAAGTAAATTTTACATACTCTTGCGCAATGGCTTCATCAATCAGGCGTGCAACTTTGAAGCGAGACAGACCGAGCTCCTCTGCAATTTCTACCTTCGTCTTCATCTCAGAGAAGTAACGCTTAACTACAAGAGAGTAGATAAAACGAGGATCGTAGTTGCGCAGCTTCGGATTTTTGTTCTCTTTTGGCATAGCGGTTATCCATACGTAACAGGAGGCATCATAAATTTGTTGAGCTATCCGCTCAGATGTAACACTCAAAAGAGTACACTTTTAATTGCTCATCAGATACTTATACTGGAGGGAATTTTGTATTTTGTGATGTAACACGCCCCCGTCTATGTACGGATAGCATCACGGAAAAGATTCAGCGCAAACAATGTAACACGGCTGCCGAAAGCGTTTTTATTGCAAGTTATTAGAAAGATCGTTGCCAGCCGCTAATTGAGACGCCAGTATCTTTTACCGTTGGGATTAACCAGCAGGTAAAGACCACCAACATCAGCGATGTTTGTAGGGCTTATCTTTAGGTTTTGCAGTTTCAACCTGACGAGCTGTCAGCTTCATTGGGGGTACCTCTCAACAGGGGGGACAATTACCCCCCCATCCATACCCCCACATTGAGCTTGCCCTTAGGGGAGTACAATTGAGTTCAATAGACTACCAGAATGCTATAACTGCTTATTTATAAAGGTAAAATTAAGTTTGGCAGACTTCAGGAGACTTGAGTTTGGAGCGGGCGAAGGGAATCGAACCCTCGTATAGAGCTTGGGAAGCTCTCGTTCTACCATTGAACTACGCCCGCGAAGAGGTGCGAAAAGCATTATAGACCTTACGCACCCTGTGGCAAGCCCGAATTGGGCTAACTGCTGATAAAATAACCTTTTAGCACTTAGGCTTACTGCCTTGCGGCGGCAGATAACGCAGCGGGTCGATGGCCGTGGCGCGATAGCGAATCTGGAAATGCAGCCGTACGGAATCGGCGTCCGTACTACCCATGGTCGCAATCTGCTGGCCAATCTTCACGCTCTGGCCGTTGTTAACCATCATCTTATCGTTATGCGCATACGCGGTGATGTAATCCTCGTTATGCTTAATCATAATCAGATTACCGTAGCCGCGCAGCTGGTTGCCGACGTAGACCACCTTACCGGCGCCGGCGGCGTAAACCGGCTGGCCGCGGGTACCAGCGATATCGATACCTTTATTGCCGCCATCGCGGGTGGAGTACGGCATCACCACTTTACCGCTGGTCGGCCAGCGCCAACAGCGCTGCCCCACCGGCGGCCATGAGGACTGCGGCACCGCCGATGATGGCGTTACGGAGGCTGTGCGGGTGCTGGAGGATTTTTTCCCGGCGGTACTGCTTTTTGCTTTCGAACCGCCGTTAAGTTTCAGCTTCTGTCCGACTTCAATAGTGTATGGCGGAGAGATGTTATTCAGGCGCGCCAGATCGCGTACGCTGGTGCCAGTGCTACGGGAGATCGCATACAGCGTATCGCCGCGCTTCACGGTATAGGTGGAACCAGAATCGGATGTACTGGAACAGCCGGCTAATACCAAGCTACCAAGCAGCATCATCGCGATATAAAAGCGTGTTTTCATCAGGCGTCCTGCACTCAACGGTTTCTCATCTCGGCATCATGGGCGAATATCATACCAGCCCGATGGACGATCCCCAATGTTCTACGCTTATTCTACGACCTCTACTCCCTTCGGCGCGCTAAATGGATAGCCTCCGGCGATAATATCCATCAACGCGGGGAGATACGACATCGACGGTAATTTCACTAGCGCCGGATAAAATATCTGTGGCGAGGGGAAGACATCAACCACATAGCAATGAGGCAGTTTTTCAGCATTCACTTCCGAGGATGGCAACAACGTCGCCGCTTCCAGTCCGCCCTCCAGCCAGTCGAGAATTACTCCTGGTTGGGTAATATGCATAATCACTTTCGCACTGACGCCGGATTTACGAAACAGATCCATCAGCATCTCATAGGTGCCGGAATCTTTCGCCCGGTGAAGCAGCACCAACGGCATCTTCGCCAGCGCGTTATAATCGAAGGGATTAGACGGCGGCTGCGGCAGACATTTTTTATTAATGACGGCTACCAATTTTATCGGGTCGAAGGAGACATAATCGAAACCCTCACTACGGTAGGGCCGCTGTATTAAGGCCAGGTCGATAGCGCCTTCATTTAATAACGTTTCCAGATGACTTGAATCGGTCACCGAGATATTTATTGCCGTTTCTGGATTTCGCCGATAGAGCTCCATTAATAAAGGCTGAAAATAGTTTTGATAAAGATGAGTTAAGCCAACGCGCACTTCCGCACGGGTCTTTTGCGCAATATCGGCCGTTTCCCTGGCGGTATCTTCCACCTGGCGTAATATTTCACAACCCTTACGATAAAGAAAATAGCCTGCTTCCGTTGGTTCAATACGGTTGCCGCGGCGTTCAAAAAGCGACACCTGCAGCTCTTCTTCCAGCTCCTGTATCCGCTTACTGAGCGGCGGCTGCGCCATGTTGAGCGATTTCGCCGCCTGGCTAACCGAGCCATGTTCGACCACCCGGCAAAAATAGCGTAAGCGTTTCAGATCCATTATCTAACCCCTCTTTATCTGCAGGTCAGTATTGCACTAATGGAATCAAATAAAAAGCCGCGGCAATCCCTCCATTTTAATTAATCATTTTTTAACAGCTTTTTAAATTAAACCTTTTTGATCTACTGACCATCCGGTAAACGGTATTTGTTTAATTAATCGAACAAAAATATTGTGCGGTTAGCGAAATTGCTTTCCCAAAGGAACACTCATGGCACACTCAGATAAAAAAGCGCCGTCGTCGGTGCATGATTTACGCTCTGCCCTGGCGCTATTAAAAACGCTACCTGGCGAATATGTTGAAACCGATACCGAAGTCGATCCCCACGCCGAGCTCTCCGGCGTTTATCGCTACGTGGGCGCCGGCGGTACCTGCCAGCGTCCGACGCGTAAGAACGGCCCGGTGATGGTATTCAACAACATTAAGGGCTTCAACGACATCAGCGTAGCCATCGGTCTGAACGGTTCACGCCAGCGCGTCAGCCAGTTCCTGCAGTGTGAACCGGCGAAACTGGGCCACCTGTTGAAGGACTCCGTTGAAAATGCCATTGCCCCGACCATGGTGCAGGGCGCGGCGGTATGCCAGGAAGTGGTGCACCTCGCAAGCGATGATGATTTCGATCTGCGCAAGCTGCTGCCTGCCCCAACCAACACCGAAGAAGACGCTGGCCCGTATATCACCATGGGCCTGTGCTATGCCTCCGATCCGCAAACCGGTGAATCCGATATCACCATTCATCGTCTGTGCGTACAGAGCCGTGATGAGCTCTCAATGTGGCTGACGCCGGGCCGCCATATCGATGCCTTCCGCATGAAGGCGGAAGCGGCGGGACAGCCGCTGCCGATCTCGATTAGTATCGGCGTGGACCCGGCTATCGAAATCGCCGCCTGCTTTGAACCACCGACCACCCCGCTGGGCTTTGATGAGCTAAGTATCGCCGGCGCGCTGCGCGGCCATCCGGTGGAGATGGTGCAGTGTAAAACCATTAATGAAAAAGCCATCGCCCACGCCGAAATCGTTATCGAAGGCGAACTGTTGCCGAACGTACGCGTGCGTGAAGATCAAAACACCAATACCGGCCGCGCCATGCCGGAGTTCCCTGGCTATACCGGCGAAGCCAAAGAGGCGATTCCGGTCATTAAAGTTAAAGCGGTTACCCATCGTATCAACCCCATCTGGCGCACCACCGTCGGGCCAGGCGAAGAACATGTCAACATGGCCGGGATCCCGACCGAAGCCAGTATTCTCGATATGGTAGAACGCGCCATGCCGGGCAAATTGCTCAACGTCTTCGCCCACTCGGCGGGCGGCGGCAAGCTGCTCGCGGTGCTGCAATTCAAAAAGTCGTCTCCAGCCGATGAAGGCCGCCAGCGCCAGGCTGCGCTACTGGCGTTCTCCGCCTTCCCGGAACTCAAACACGTTATTCTGGTAGATGAAGATGTTGATATTTTCGATAGCGACGACGTGCTATGGGCGATGCAAACCCGTTACCAGGGCGATGTCGATACCGTGGTGATCCCTGGCGTACGCTGCCATCCGCTCGACCCGTCGCAGGTGCCGGAATACAGCCCCAGCATTCTGCAGCAGGGAATGTCGTGTAAAACCATTTTCGACTGCACCGTACCGTTCCATCTGAAGCACAACTTTGAGCGCTCTAAGTTCAAAGCGGTTGATGTAAAACGTTTCCTGCCGGATTTCGAATAAGGGCAAATACCATGACACCACGCATCATCATTGGCATTAGCGGCGCTTCCGGATTCCAGTACGGCGTCAAAGCGCTGGAGCTTCTGCGGCCGCAGGCGGTAGAAGTGCACCTTATGGTCTCCAAAGGCGCGGAAAAGACCTGCGAGCTGGAAACGGACTACCGCTTAGACGAAGTGATGGCGCTGGCTGACGTGGTACACCCTATCAACCATCTGGGCGCATCTATCTCCAGCGGATCGTTTAAAACGCTGGGGATGTTAGTCGCCCCCTGCTCAATGCGGTCATTGGGCGCTATCGCCCACTGTCTCACCGATAATCTGCTCACCCGCGCGGCGGACGTGGTGCTGAAGGAACGCCGTCGGCTGGTGTTGTTAGCGCGCGAGACCCCGCTCAACCTCGGCCATATACGCAATATGGCGGCGGTTACCGAGATGGGCGGCATCATCTTTCCACCGGTTCCGGCGCTCTATCAACGCCCGCAAAGCGCAGATGACATTATTACCCATAGCGTGAACCGCGCGCTCGACCTCTTTGACCTTGAGGTCAATAACATCCCGCGCTGGGGTGAAGGCGCGCTGCATTACGCGTAACAGGAACTCGCAATGTTAATTGGTCCATATGTAAATGGTTCCGCCGTGATTATCGGCGGATTGATCGGCGCAATGGCCGGAGGCAAACTTCCGGAACGCGTCAAAACCGCGCTACCGATGACCTTTGGTCTCTGTTCGGTTGGCCTGGGCATCACCCTGGTGCTGAAGGTGAAATATATGCCGGCGGTAGTGCTGGCAATGGTACTCGGCGCTTTCCTCGGCGAACTGCTGCATCTGGAAAAACGCATCGGCAGCGCGGCGGGTTCAACACGTGGCTTGATTAATAAAGTTTTGCCGCCCGTTCAGGGGTTAGGTCATGAAGAATTCACCGAAAAATTCGTCGCTATCCTGGTGCTGTTTTGCGCCAGCGGTACCGGTATTTTCGGCGCCATGACCGAAGGTATGAGCGGCGATCCGTCAATCCTGTACATTAAAACGATCCTCGATCTGTTCACCGCCGGGATATTCGCAACCCTGCTGGGCTACGCGGTGATGACCATCGCTATCCCGCAGATCGTTATTCAGGTGGCGCTGGCGATGCTGGCGGTGTTTATTCTGCCGATGATCACCCCGTCAATGATGGCGGATTTCTCCTGCGCCGGTGGATTGCTGATGGTAGCGACCGGGTTGCGCATCTGTAACATCAAGCTTTTCCCTGTCGCCAACATGCTACCAGGGCTTGTTTTGGTAATGCCTTTCTCCCATTTATGGGCTACCCTAGTGGCCTGAGTACATGACCCGGCGGGTTTGTGCCGGGTCATTTATTTTTTTCAGGAGTCGTCATGGCCGGGGAACACGTCATTTTGCTGGATGAGCAAGATAAACCCACAGGTATGCTGGAGAAGTATGCCGCCCACACGCTCGATAC
Source organism: Klebsiella sp. 141198 (assembly GCF_050600785.1). NCBI lineage: Bacteria > Pseudomonadati > Pseudomonadota > Gammaproteobacteria > Enterobacterales > Enterobacteriaceae > Klebsiella > Klebsiella sp. 141198. The sequence continues at coordinate 406,595 of NZ_JAQIRM010000003.1, read as the reverse complement.
CCCTTTGCATCTCGCATTTTCCTGCTGGTTGTTCAATGAGCAAGGCCAGTTCCTGGTCACGCGCCGTTCGCTTAGCAAAAAAGCCTGGCCCGGCGTGTGGACTAACTCGGTGTGCGGACATCCGCAACAGGGCGAGACCTTCGAACAGGCCGTCACCCGGCGCTGCCGCTTCGAACTGGGCGTCGAGATCGCTGATATTGCCCCCGTCCATCCGGCCTTCCGCTACCGCGCCGTCGCACCGAATGGCATCGTCGAAAACGAAGTGTGCCCGGTTTTTGCCGCACGCGTGGTCAGCGAGCTGCAACCGAATGATGATGAAGTAATGGGTTATCAGTGGGTTGAGCTGACGGAAATGTTAAGCGCGCTGGCCGCTACCCCGTGGGCCTTTAGCCCGTGGATGGTACTGGAAGCCCAAAACAAAAACGCGCGTCAGGCGTTAATAGACTTTGTCGCGCGTTTACGTGCGTAACCGCGAGTGACGAGCATTAAAGACCCAGGCTACGCCAGCGACGAACCTTGACATCAGACATAAAAAAACCCGGCAAGCCGGGTTTTTTGCTTTTCGCGAAGAGCGATTATTTCTGCGGACGCATCGCCGGGAACAGAATAACGTCGCGGATGGTGTGGCTGTTAGTGAACAGCATCACCATACGGTCGATACCGATGCCCAGACCGGCGGTCGGCGGCAGGCCGTGTTCCAGCGCGGTGACATAGTCTTCGTCGTAGAACATCGCTTCGTCGTCACCGGCGGCTTTCGCATCAACCTGATCCTGGAAGCGCTGCGCCTGATCTTCGGCGTCGTTCAGCTCGCTAAAGCCGTTACCGATTTCGCGGCCGCCGATGAAGAATTCAAAGCGGTCGGTGATTTCCGGGTTCACGTCGTTACGACGGGCCAGCGGAGAAACTTCTGCCGGGTATTCGGTGATGAAGGTCGGCTGGATCAGATGCGCTTCCGCCACTTCTTCGAAGATCTCGGTCACGATACGGCCCAGACCCCAGCTCTTCTCAACTTTGATGCCGATAGACTCAGCGATCGTTTTCGCGGAATCGAAGTTATCCAGATCCGCCATCTCGGTTTCTGGACGGTATTTCTTGATGGCTTCACGCATGGTCAGTTTTTCGAACGGCTTGCCGAAATCGAAAGTCTGATCGCCGTAAGGCACGGCAGTATTACCGAGGATGTCCTGCGCCAGAGTACGGAACAGGGATTCGGTCAGCTCAATCAGATCTTTATAATCCGCATACGCCATATAGAGTTCCATCATGGTGAACTCTGGGTTGTGGCGAACGGAGATCCCTTCGTTACGGAAGTTACGGTTGATTTCGAAAACGCGTTCGAAGCCGCCAACCACCAGACGCTTGAGGTACAGTTCCGGCGCGATACGCAGGTACATGTCCAGATCCAGCGCGTTATGATGGGTGATGAACGGACGCGCGGAAGCGCCGCCTGGGATCACCTGCATCATCGGGGTTTCCACTTCCATAAAGCCGCGGCCAACCATGAACTGACGGATGCCAGCCAGGATCTGCGAACGTACTTTGAAAGTGTTACGGGATTCGTCGTTGGAGATCAGATCGAGGTAACGCTGACGGTAGCGCGCTTCCTGATCCTGCAGGCCGTGGAATTTGTCCGGCAGCGGGCGCAGGGCTTTGGTCAGCAGACGCAGCTCGGTGCAGTGGATGGACAGCTCGCCGGTTTTGGTTTTGAACAGCTTACCGCGGGCGGCGATGATGTCGCCGAGATCCCATTTTTTGAACTGATCGTTGTAGACGCCTTCCGCCAGGTCATCGCGGGCGACGTACAGCTGAATGCGGCCGCCGACATCCTGCAGGGTAACGAAAGACGCTTTACCCATGATACGACGGGTCATCATGCGGCCAGCAACGGCCACTTCGACATTCAGCGCTTCCAGCTCTTCGTTTTCTTTGGCATCGAAGTCAGCGTGCAGTTGGTCAGAGGTATGGTCACGACGGAAATCGTTCGGGAATGCGACGCCCTGCTCACGCAGCGCAGCCAGCTTCTCACGACGGGTTTTCAGTTCATTATTAAGGTCAATTGCCGCGTCAGCGCCCTGTGCTTGTTGTTCAGACATGTTGGTTCCTCATAACCCTGCTTTCAAACTTGCTTCGATAAATTGGTCCAGGCTGCCATCGAGCACCGCCTGAGTGTTGCGGGTTTCCACCCCGGTGCGCAGATCTTTAATACGCGAGTCGTCCAGCACGTAAGAGCGGATCTGGCTGCCCCAGCCGATGTCGGATTTGTTATCTTCCATCACCTGCTTCTCGGCATTTTTCTTCTGCATTTCCAACTCATAAAGCTTCGCTTTCATCTGCTTCATGGCCTGGTCTTTGTTCTTGTGCTGCGAACGGTCGTTCTGACACTGCGTCACCAACCCGGTCGGGATGTGAGTAATACGCACCGCGGATTCCGTACGGTTAACGTGCTGACCACCGGCGCCGGAGGCGCGGTATACGTCGATACGCAGGTCGGCCGGGTTAATTTCGATATCGATATCGTCATCAACTTCCGGATAAACGAACGCCGAGCTAAAGGAGGTATGACGGCGGCCGCCGGAATCGAACGGACTCTTACGCACCAGGCGGTGAACGCCGGTTTCAGTACGCAGCCAGCCGTAGGCGTAATCGCCAATGATTTTGATGGTCACGGATTTAATGCCCGCGACTTCACCTTCGGATTCTTCGATGATTTCGGTCTTAAAGCCGCGCGCTTCCGCCCAACGCAGGTACATGCGCATCAGCATGCTGGCCCAGTCCTGGGCTTCGGTGCCGCCGGAACCGGCCTGAATATCAAGATAGCAGTCGGCGCTGTCATATTCGCCGGAGAACATGCGGCGGAACTCAAGCTGCGCCAGCTTCTCTTCCAGCCCGTCCAGCTCGGCAACCGCTTCGTTGAAGGTCTCTTCGTCTTCGGCTTCTACCGCCAGCTCCAGCAGTCCGGCGACATCTTCCAGACCCTGGGTCATCTGATCCAGCGTTTCGACGATAGCTTCCAGGGAAGAACGTTCTTTACCCAGCGCCTGTGCGCGCTCAGGTTCGTTCCAGACGTCCGGCTGTTCCAGCTCGGCGTTTACTTCTTCGAGACGCTCTTTCTTCGCATCGTAGTCAAAGATACCCCCTAAGAACGTCGGAGCGCTCCGTGAGGTCCTGAATGCGGTTTTTTACCGGATTTATTTCAAACATGGTCGGTTTCTTTTAATGGATTTGTCAAAATGCGGTGATAAGAGCGGAATTCTACCGGATTCGCGCCCTTATTAATACACTGTTGTCAATTTGGCCAGAGGTGATCGATGATCAGCTGCAGGCTACGGTTGCCGCGGAACTCGTTGATGTCGAGCTTGTAGGCTAACTGTACTTCACGCACGCCGTTATCCGGCCAAATGGAAGTATCGATGTTGAAGGCAATACCGTCCAGCAGCGGCCCGCCGTCAACCGGCTCGACCATCACTTTCAGGTGACGCTCGCCCACCAGCCGCTGCTGCAGCAGGCGGAAACGGCCATCAAACAGCGGTTCCGGGAACATCTGCCCCCATGGCCCGGCATCGCGCAGCATCTGCGCCACCTCCATGCTCATCTCCGCGGCCGCCAGCGGGCCATCGGAAACCACCTCGCCCTGCAATAATGCGGGATCCAGCCACTCGGTCACCAGCTCGCCGAAGCGCTGTTGAAACTCCTCAAAACGCGCCTCTTCCAGCGATAAGCCCGCCGCCATCGCGTGGCCGCCAAACTTCAGGATTAACCCAGGATAAAGCGTATCAAGGCGCTCCAGCGCATCGCGCATGTGCAGCCCCTGAATAGAGCGGCCAGAACCTTTGAGCGTGCCGTCGCCGGTAGGCGCAAAAGCGATAACCGGGCGATGGAAGCGCTCTTTAATCCGTGATGCCAGGATGCCGACCACCCCCTGATGCCATTGCGGATGGTACATCGCCAGCCCGCCGGGCAGGGTCTCGCTACTACGTTCCAGTTTCTGACACAGGGTCAGCGCTTCGGCCTGCATCCCCTGCTCAATCTCTTTACGCGTTTGATTGAGCGCATCGAGCTCGTTGGCCAGCACCCGCGCTTCGCCGATGTTATCGCACAGCAGCAGTGCAACGCCGACGGACATATCATCCAGCCGCCCCGCAGCATTCAGGCGCGGCCCGAGGGCGAAACCGAGATCGCTGGCGGCAAGCTTTTGCGGATCGCGGTTGGAAATTTCCAGCAGCGCTTTAATCCCTGGCCGACATTTTCCGGCGCGAATGCGGCTTAACCCCTGCCAGGTCAGGATGCGGTTGTTGGCATCTAACGGCACCACGTCCGCAACGGTGCCCAGCGCCACTAAATCCAGCAGCTCGGCAAGGTTTGGCGCGGCGATACCGCGGGCCTCGAACCAGCCGTTATCGCGCAGGAAGGTGCGCAGCGCCAGCATCAGATAAAACGCCACCCCGACCCCGGCCAGTGATTTTGACGGGAAGTCGCAATCGCGCAGGTTAGGGTTAACGATAGCTTCCGCCGCCGGCAGCGTATCGCCCGGTAGATGGTGATCGGTCACCAGCACCGGGATGCCGAGCGCATGGGCATGATCGACGCCGCTATGCGATGAAATACCGTTATCGACGGTCATGATCATCTGCGCGCCGCGCGCGTGCGCCTGATCGACCACTTCCGGGCTTAAGCCATAGCCGTCTTCAAAACGGTTCGGCACCAGATAGGAGACGTTGCCATAGCCCAGCGCGCGTAGCGCCAGCACGCTAAGGGCGGTACTGGTGGCGCCATCGGCGTCAAAATCGCCGACCACCACAATATGTAGCCCTTTCTGGAAAGCGTCATGCAGCATCTCAACGGCCTTTTCAACGCCGGTAAGCTGCGTCCATGGCAACATGCCTTTGACGCCGCGTTCCAGCTCCTGCGCGCTGCGCACGCCGCGGCTGGCATACAGCCGCTGCAGCAGCGGCGGCAGGTCGGCGGGAAGGTCGACGCCGTCAACCGCCTCGCGGCGGCGTAGTTGTATCTGTTGTTTCACGCGAATCAGTTACCGCTTGTCTGTTTTTGATGCTCGTCGAGGAAAGCTTTAAGCTCTTTCGGCCCCTGATAACCTGGTAGCACCATACCATTGCTGAGGACCATCGCCGGGGTACCGTTGACGCCCATCTGTACGCCAAGCGTGTAGTGTTTAGCGATATCCACATTGCAGCTCGCCGGCTGTACGCCCTTACCGTTCATGGCGTCATCCAGCGCTTTATTGCGATCTTTCGCACACCAGATCGCTTTCATGTCCTGCTCGGCCTGGCTTTGCAGCCCCTGGCGCGGGAAGGCCAGATAGCGCACGGTGATCCCCAGCGCGTTATAGTCGCTCATCTGCTCGTGCAGTTTATGGCAGTAGCCGCAGGTGATGTCGGTAAAGACGGTAATGACATGCTGCTCCTTCGGCGCTTTATAGACAATCATCTCTTTGGCTAAGGCGTTCAGCTTACCGACCAGCAACTGGTTGGTGACGTTAACCGGCTGCGCGCCGCTGACGTCGTACATCGGTCCCTGAATAATGTGTTTACCATCGTCAGTGACGTACAGCACGCCGCTGTCGGTAAGCACCGTGCTCATCCCGGAAACCGGCGACGGTTGAATATCGGTGCTCTGCACACCCAGTTTCGCCAGCGACTGTTTGATCGCCGCGCTATCGGCATGCGCCGCGCCGGAGAGTGAAGCCGCCAGCAGGGTGAACATCAATAAACCTTTTTTCATACTCAGTCCTTTTATTCAGCGCTCACGCCCGCGGGTGATGCTGTTGATGAAGTTGTCGTAAACGTTCGGTCGCCACGTGGGTGTAGATCTGCGTGGTGGAGAGATCGCTGTGTCCTAACAGCATCTGCACCACGCGTAAATCGGCGCCGTGATTGAGCAAATGCGTGGCGAACGCATGACGCAAGACGTGCGGGGAGAGCTTCGCGCTATCGATCCCCGCCAGTACGGCATAGTGTTTAATGCGGTGCCAAAAGGTCTGTCGCGTCATCTGCTGCGCGCGCTGGCTGGGGAAAAGCACGTCCGAAGCCACGCCGTTCAGCAGCCACGGGCGGCCGTATTCAAGGTAATTTTCTACCCATGACACCGCCTCTTCGCCCAGCGGTACCAGCCGCTCTTTGTTGCCTTTACCAATGACCCGCAGTACGCCCTGTCGCAGGCTGATATCGCTCATCGTCAGGCCAACCAGTTCAGAGACGCGCAGACCGGTGGCATACAGCACTTCCAGCATCGCCTTATCGCGCAACTCCAGCGGCTGCTCCACCAGCGGCGCCTGCAACAAACGCTCAACCTGCGCCTCGCTGAGATCTTTCGGCAGCCGCTGGGGCAGCTTCGGTGAAGCCAGCAGCGCGCTGGGATCGTCCGGGCGGATTTTCTCCCGGTACAGATGCTGGAAGAACCGGCGCACGGCGCTAAGCAGCCGTGCGGTACTGGTCGCTTTGTAGCCGCCGGTTTGCCGCTCGGCCAGCAGCGCCTGCAGATCGTCGCTGCCGACGCTCGCCAGAGTCAGCCCGCGATGATGCAGCCACTCCACGAGCATCGTCAAATCGCGACGATAGGCGCTGAGCGTGTTCTCCGCCAGATTACGCTCCAGCCAAAGGGCATCGAGAAACTGTTCAATTTGTGCCAGATCCTGTTTCACATCGGCCTCTTTGTTCGTTATACACCCTCATTATGCCTTAAGAGGCCGCCTTTCTGGTACACTGGGCGCAATTCACGGCAAGAATTGAGACGTTTACGCGATGAATATAGGTCTTTTTTACGGCTCCAGTACCTGCTACACCGAAATGGCCGCGGAAAAAATCCGCGATATCATCGGCCCCGAGCTGGTGACGCTGCATAATCTGAAAGATGACTCCCCCGCGCTGATGAGCCAGTACGATGTGCTGATCCTCGGCATCCCGACCTGGGATTTCGGCGAAATTCAGGAAGACTGGGAAGCGGTCTGGGAACAGCTCGACGCCTTAGATCTGAATGGCAAAATCGTCGCGCTGTACGGCATGGGCGATCAGCTTGGTTACGGCGAATGGTTCCTTGACGCACTGGGGATGCTGCACGATAAGCTGGCGACCAAAGGCGTGAAGTTTGTCGGCTACTGGCCAACCGAGGGCTATGAGTTCACCAGCCCGAAACCGGTTATCGCCGATGGCCAATTGTTCGTCGGCCTGGCGCTGGATGAAACCAATCAATACGACCTGAGCGATGAGCGCATCCAGAACTGGTGCGAGCAGATCCTCGGCGAAATGGCGGAGCACTTCGCCTGATCCTGAGTTAGTCGTGCGCCGGTTTTTGCAGCACCAGCCGGCGCAAATCCCGCCATTCCCCCGCATCCATGCTATCCGCCGCCACCCACAAATGCTGGCTACGACCGGTTTCCGCATGCTTCAGGCGCAGCAGCATACCGCTGCTGATAACCCATGGCGTCCCGACGATATCCCATTCCGTTTTTTGCCAACGTAAACGGGAATCGATCAACAGCTTAATTTCTCCCTGACAAGCGTGGATCCGCCGCTGGCTGCGCACGCAGTCAAACACCACCAGCGATAGCAACAGGAGCCAAATCGGGGTGTAGCTTAACGGCCAAGGCATGAGCAGCACTATCGCTGCCACCACCCCGTGCAGCAGCAGCGAGAACCACTGCGAACGCCAGGAAATACGTAAATCAGATTGCCACAGGACCACGTTCCCGATTCCGAGTCTGGATTAAATTAATCATCCGTTGAAGTTGCGCATCTGCCGGCTTGCCGTGATTCATCAGCCAGTTAAACAGATCCGGATCATCGTTCTCCAGCAAACGGATGAACAGGCGCTTGTCGTCATCGCTGAGCGTGTCGTACTCATACTCGAAAAACGGCATGATGGAGATATCGAGTTCGCGCATACCGCGGCGGCATGCCCAGTGGATGCGAGCTTTGTTGTTAATGTCCATGTTGTCCTTCCAGCATCAAGATATAGCTTAGTTTAACCCTTTTTAGGCACTTACTTTACAGTAATATCGCCTTGTGCGAGCAGCATTCCATAAAAGCCCAACATCCGGTTGGCTATTCACCGCATCCGGAGGGCACAAATGGCTTGCCGAAAGCGCTTGCATTGCACCATAGCTCTTTTACCATTAGTCATTCACTCTGCGTTAAGCTATTCAGGATATGACTATGGCTTTTACACCTTTTCCTCCGCGTCAGCCCTCTTCTTCCGCTCGTCTGCCGTTAACGCTGATGACGCTGGATGATTGGGCGCTGGCGACGATTACCGGTCCGGATGGCGAGAAGTATCTGCAGGGGCAGATCACCGCCGATGTCAGCCATTTAACCGCCGATCGGCATCTGCTTGCCGCGCACTGTGATGCCAAAGGCAAAATGTGGAGCAACCTGCGCGTCTTCCACCGCGACGGCGGTTTCGCGTGGATTGAGCGCCGCAGCCTGCGCGAAGCGCAGCTGACCGAACTGAAAAAATATGCCGTCTTCTCCAAAGTCACCATCGCCGCAAACGACGATCTGGTCCTGCTGGGCGTTGCCGGTTTCCAGGCGCGCGCCGCGCTGGCGCCGCTGTTCGCCGCGCTGCCGGATGCCGGTAAACCGGTGGTCACCGAAGGCGTGACCAGCCTGCTGTGGTTTGAACACCCTGCCGAACGCTTCCTGCTGGTGACCGATGCCGACACCGCCAACCGGGTGACGGACGCGCTGCGCGGCGAAGCGCAACTTAACAACAGTCAGCAGTGGCTGGCGCTGAACATCGAGGCCGGTCTGCCGGTTATCGACAGCGTAAACAGCGCGCAGTTCATTCCGCAGGCGACCAACCTGCAGGCGTTGGGCGGTATCAGCTTCAAGAAAGGCTGCTACACCGGCCAGGAAATGGTCGCCCGGGCGAAATTCCGCGGCGCCAATAAACGCGCGCTGTGGACGCTGGCGGGTACCGCCAGCCGGGTGCCGGAAGCCGGGGAAGATCTGGAGCTGAAAATGGGCGACAACTGGCGCCGCACCGGTACGGTGCTGGCAGCCGTACAGTTGGATGACGGAAGCCTGATGGTCCAGGTGGTGATGAATAACGATATGGAACCGGACAGCGTGTTCCGCGTGCGTGACGATGCCGGCAGCCTGAGCATCAAGCCATTGCCGTATTCGCTGGAAGAAGATTAAGGAACAGTTCCCGGCTTACGGCGCTTGCGCCTCAGCCGGGCTACCAGGCCGCAGAATATTGTAGCCACGGTAAGCGCAGCGCCACCGTGGAATTTTCAGGCCGCAGAATATTGTAGCCACGGTAAGCGCAGCGCCACCGTGGAAGTTTGATCAGGACTGGCCGACGTAAAGATAAATCGCCAGGAAATGACACACGCTGCCGCCGAGCACGAAACCGTGCCAGATAGCGTGGTTATAAGGAATACGTTTACAGACGTAGAAGATGACCCCCAGCGAGTACACCACCCCGCCAACCGCCAGCAGCGTTACGCCGCCCACCGCCAGCTTCACCGCCAGTTGATAGACTACGATAAGCGACAGCCAGCCCATCGTCAGATAGGTCACCAGCGACAAAATTTTAAAGCGGTGCGCGATAGTCAGCTTAAACAGGATCCCCAGTAGCGCCAGGCTCCAGATGACAATCATCAACCCCTTTGCCAGCGGCGAATTCAATCCCACCAGCAAAAATGGCGTGTAGGTTCCGGCAATCAGCAAGTAGATGGCGCAGTGGTCGAATTTCTTCAGCCACTGTTTCGCCCGCTGATGCGGGATAGCGTGATAGAGCGTGGAAGCGAGGAACAGCATAATCATACTGCCGCCGTACAGGCTGTAGCTGGTGATCGCCGTCGCGCTGGCGTTCGTGTCTACCGCCTGCACCAGCAGCAACACAAGGCCGACAATACCGAACACCAGCCCGATCCCGTGACTGATGCTGTTGGCAACTTCCTCTGCCAGAGAATATCCCTGAGTGATTAATGGTTTGCGAACCATATTTTGACTCCGTGAAAACAAGAACGCTTTCATTGCCCACTTAGGTTAACTGAGAATGATTCCAGTGAACACCTGTTAGCTAAAATAAAACGATGTATATTTGTAAACACATTAAAATCATAGTGTTACAACAATATTTCAACTAACAGTTGTGCTGGTTTTATTTAAAGGCGTTTGAATTCAATAACATAAAACCGATCTTCCGCAGGATAGATTTCACTGATGACCTGCCGCAGTTGTTCGAGGGTCATATTCTCCTGTTGAGCATGCTGTTCAGTTAGCGTGTCGAGGGTCACCGTCGAGGTCGCGGTAACGGCGATAGTGCAGAAGTAGCCGTCATCTTCATAGCGTCCGACGCGCAGCACATCACCGGGCTTAAAGTGCGACTCCGCCGCATCGCGAATGGTGATCGTTTTGCGCCCGGCGAGGATGTCGTCCTGAAAACGCTGAAAAAAGGTAATGTCATTAGCCTGCATGATATAATTCCGTCTTGGTCTTTATGAATTGTGAGTTCGCCACTGTGAGTATGTTCTCCCACGCCGCTGTCGCTAGTCTCAATAATCTTGAGATGATGGTCTACCACTACGTCATTAAGAATCGTGACAAAGTGATGTACATGACTATTCGCGAACTGGCCGAGGCCGCCGGGGTCTCCACCACTACCGTGTTGCGCTTCTGCCGCAAACTGCAGTGCGAGGGCTACTCTGAATTTCGCGTACGTTTTAAATTATATCTTGAGCAGAATGAGCCTCAACAGGCAAATATCGGCGCCAGCGAAATAATGAGCTTTTTTAAAAGCGTCAATAATGACGAGTTCGATCAATTGCTCGAACAAGCCGTCGATATTATTCTGTCCTCCGAACGTATTATTTTCGTCGGCGCCGGCACCTCCGGCGCGCTGGCGAAATATGGCGCGCGCTTCTTTTCCAACGTCGGGAAATTCAGCAACCATATTGACGATCCTTATTTCCCGGTCACCAATGACATGGCCCGCAATGCGCTGGCGATTGTGCTTTCCGTCTCCGGCGAAACCGAAGAGATTCTTCGCTTTGCCAGCCAGTTCAGTCTGCATCACTGCAAGGTGATGTCGATTACCAGCCATGAGCATTCGCGGCTGGCAAAACTGGCTGATTTCAATCTCTCCTGGCACGTGCCGCAAACGCGCATCGGCGGCGTTTACGATATTACAACGCAGATCCCGGTGATATATATTCTCGAAACCCTGGGGCGTAAATTAGCGCGCAAAATCGGCTAAAAATAACAGCCTGTTTTTCCGATGTAACATATTACCTTTAGCGGAATTTGTTATATCGTGACATTCAATTTCGCTTTGCTAGACTCAATCGCAATAGTTATTCATAGAGATTAGCAAAGATGAAAAAATTGACTCTTCCAAAAGACTTTTTGTGGGGCGGCGCGGTCGCCGCGCATCAGGTTGAAGGCGGCTGGAATAAAGGCGGCAAAGGCCCCAGCATCTGCGACGTTTTAACCGGCGGGGCGCACGGCGTGCCGCGCGAAATCACCCAACAGGTCGAGGCGGGTAAATATTACCCTAATCATGAAGCGGTTGATTTTTACGGCCACTACAAAGAAGACATCAAACTGTTCGCCGAGATGGGTTTCAAATGCTTCCGCACCTCTATTGCCTGGACCCGCATCTTCCCGCAGGGCGACGAAACTCAGCCGAATGAAGAAGGGTTGAAATTCTACGATGACATGTTTGATGAACTGCTGAAGTACAACATCGAGCCGGTGATCACCCTTTCCCACTTTGAAATGCCGCTGCATCTGGTCCAGCATTATGGCGGTTGGACCAACCGTAAAGTGGTCGATTTCTTTGTGCGCTTCGCCGAAGTCGTCTTTGAGCGCTATAAGCACAAAGTGAAATACTGGATGACCTTTAACGAGATCAATAACCAGCGTAACTGGCGCGCGCCGCTGTTCGGCTACTGCTGTTCCGGCGTGGTCTATACCGAGCATGAAAACCCGGAAGAGACCATGTACCAGGTGCTGCATCACCAGTTCGTCGCCAGCGCGCTGGCGGTGAAAGCGGCGCGGCGCATCAACCCGGAAATGCAGGTCGGCTGCATGCTGGCAATGGTCGCCCTCTACCCTTACTCCTGCAAACCGGAAGATGTCATGTTTGCCCAGGAGTCGATGCGCGAACGCTATGTCTTTACCGATGTCCAGCTGCGCGGTTACTACCCGAGCTATGTGTTGAATGAATGGGAACGCCGCGGCTTCAACATCAAGATGGAAGACGGCGACGCGCAGATCCTGCGTGAAGGCACCTGCGCCTATCTCGGCTTCAGCTACTACATGACCAACGCGGTGAAAGCCGAAGGCGGCACCGGCGATGCCATTTCCGGCTTCGAAGGTAGCGTGCCGAACCCGCACGTTAAAGCCTCCGACTGGGGCTGGCAGATTGACCCGGTTGGCCTGCGCTACGCCCTGTGCGAACTGTATGAGCGCTACCAGAAGCCGCTGTTTATCGTGGAAAACGGCTTTGGCGCCTACGACAAAGTAGAAGCCGACGGCAGCATCAACGATGACTACCGCATCGATTATCTGCGCGCCCACGTCGAAGAGATGATAAAAGCGGTGACTTATGATGGCGTTGATCTGATGGGTTATACCCCATGGGGCTGCATCGACTGCGTCTCCTTCACCACCGGCCAGTACAGCAAACGCTACGGCTTCATCTACGTCAATAAACACGACGACGGCACCGGCGACATGTCCCGCTCGCGCAAGAAGAGCTTTAACTGGTACAAAGAAGTCATCGCCAGCAACGGCGAGAATCTGTAATTAACCGCCCTCTCCCGGCCGGGAGGGGGCAAATCACTTATCCGCCAGACACTTCTTTACAGCTTTACCATTGCTAAAACGCGTTCGCCCGATAAGATAGGCCTCGTGAATATTTGAGGCGACCATGATTAAGCGACAACGCAAAGCCATTCTTCTTGTACTCCTTGCCTGCCTGGTGGTGCTGATCTGCACCGCCCAGAGAATGGCGGGGATGCATGCGTTGGTGATGAACGTCACGGCCGCCAGCCAATCCGCTCAACCTGGCCCAGATAATGCCGAGGCGCCGGTTTCCCCCTGCGAACTCAGCGCCAAGTCGCTGATGGCCGTTCCGCCGATGCTGTTTGAAGGGGCGCTATTAGCGATCGCTCTGCTGCTGGCGGTGCTGGCGGCCATCCCGCCGCGCATCGAGCGAATCTGGCCTCCCCGCGTCATTTCACCTCCCCGATTGCGGGTGCATCTACGATTATGCGTCTTCCGTGAGTGATTAATTCTCCTGACAGCTCAGGTTAATTTATTACTTACGGAGAAAATTTATGTTTATGGTATTCAGGCGACTGCTGGTCTGCCTGCTTTGGCTATGGCTGCCCGTCAGCCAGGCCGCCGATAGCGGCTGGCTGCATGTCGCCGACAATCAACACGCCAGCGTGCGCCTGCGGGCGCAAAGCGAAAGCAATGGCGACACCCGCCTGCTTTTAGACGTAGCGCTGGAAAAGGGCTGGAAAACCTACTGGCGTTCGCCGGGCGAAGGCGGCATCGCGCCGGCTATCACCTGGCGCACGCCGCTGGAGGTGAACTGGCGCTGGCCGACGCCGCAACGCTTCGACGTCGCGGGTATTTCCACTCAGGGGTATCACGGCGACGTTAGCTTCCCGATGACCCTGCGCGGCAAAATACCGCCGACGCTTAGCGGCGTACTGACGCTCTCTACCTGCAGCAATGTCTGTATTCTCACTGACTACCCCTTTTCGCTGGATATGACGGCTCCGGCGGGGGAGCAATTTAATTACGATTTCACCCGCGCGATGGGAACGCTGCCCCTGCGCGACGGTCTCACCTCGGCGCTTAGCGCCAGTTACGTCAGCGGTAAGCTGACGGTAACCGCCCGCCGCGATGCCGGTTGGCAGCAGCCAGCGCTGTTTATTGACAGCATGGAGGATGTCGATTTCGGCAAGCCGAGTTTTACCAGCCGCGGCGATACGTTGACCGCCACCGTACCGGTCACCGATAGCTGGGGTGAAGCGGCGCCGGATCTGAGCGGCAAAACGCTGTCGCTGGTGCTGGCCGATAGCGGTCAGGCGCAGGAAAGCCAAATCGCCATCGCCGCCGGCAGCGCCGCGCCGGGGCTGGCGTTAGGCTGGGTGCTGCTGATGGCGCTGGCCGGCGGGCTAATCCTCAATGTAATGCCGTGCGTGCTGCCGGTGCTGGCGATGAAACTCGGCTCGCTGGTGCAAACCGAACGTCGTGAACGCGGCGCGGTGCGGCGGCAGTTCCTCGCCTCGGTATGCGGGATCGTCGTCTCCTTCCTGGCGCTGGCGCTGATGATGACCGCGCTACGTTTAGGTAATCAGGCGCTCGGCTGGGGGATCCAGTTCCAGAACCCGTGGTTTATCGGCGCGATGGCGCTGGTGATGGTGCTGTTCAGCGCCAGTTTATTAGGGCTGTTCGAAATCCGTCTCTCCTCCAACGCCAGTACCTTCCTCGCCACCCGGGGCGGCAACGGATTAATGGGCCATTTCTGGCAGGGCGCCTTCGCCACCCTGTTGGCGACGCCCTGTACCGCGCCGTTCCTCGGTACCGCCGTTTCGGTGGCGCTAGTGGCGCCGCTGCCGCTGTTGTGGGGGATTTTCTTCGCCATGGGGATCGGCATGAGCCTGCCGTGGCTGCTTATCGTCGCCTGGCCGGGTCTGGCGCAACGACTTCCACGTCCAGGCCGCTGGATGAATCATCTGCGGGTGGTGCTGGGGTTGATGATGCTTGGCTCAGCGCTATGGCTGGTCAGCCTGTTGACGATCCACATCGGCCGTACGCCGGTGCTTACCCTGCTGGTGATTCTGGCCATCGTCCTGCTCCTGGCCACCGCCTGGCGCTACCGCTGGCGTACGGCGCTGCGAGCGGGCGCTCTGGCCATCGTGATAGCGGGCGCCGTCGCCTTTGTCGCACAACAGGACGGCCAGGGCCCGCGTCGCGACCGGGTTAACTGGCAGCCGCTCAGCGAGCAGGCTATCGCTAACGCCCTGGCGGAGCATAAACGGGTATTTATTGATGTCACCGCCGACTGGTGCGTGACCTGTAAAGCCAATAAATACAACGTGCTGCTGCGCGACGACGTCCAGCAGGCGCTATCAGAACCAGACTTGGTCGCCTTACGTGGCGACTGGAGCCGCCCCTCCGCCGACATTAGTCAGTTTTTAACCGCACGCGGCAGCGCCGCGGTGCCGTTTAACCAGATTTACGGACCGGGATTGCCGCAGGGACAGATTCTGCCTGCGCTGTTAGACCGCGAACAACTTCTCGCCACCCTGTCCGCCGCTAAAGGAAAATAACATGAGAGCTATCACCGCCTTATTGCTGCTGTGCGTATCGGCCTTCAGCTTCGCCGCCCCGGCGGAAGAACCACAATCGAACGGTAATGACCAGTTAGCCCAACTGCTGTTTAACGATCCGAATAGCCCGCGCACCGGCGCGAAAGCGCCGAAGCTCACGATCGTCTCGTTTACCGATTACAACTGCCCTTACTGCAAACAGTTTGATCCGATGCTGGAAAAAATCGTCCATGATAATCCGGACATCCAGCTCATCGTTAAGCTGCTGCCGTTTAAAGGGCAGAGTTCGGTGAATGCCGCTAAAGCCGCGCTCTCCACCTGGCGTCAACAGCCCGATAAGTTCTGGGCGCTGCATCAGCGGCTGATGGCGAAAAAAGGCTATCACGATGACGCCAGCATCGCCGCCGCGCAGAAGAAAACCGCCACCGATAGCGTGAATATTGATGACAAGACCATGGATTCGCTGAAAATGAACCTGATTTTGTCGCAGGTGCTGAATATTCAGGGCACCCCGGCGACCATCATCGGCGATCAGATGGTGGCCGGCGCAATCCCTGCTGAAGATCTGGAGGGGCTGGTGAAAGAACAGCTGGCGAAAGCCCGTGGCCAGTAAAATAAGGCGCTGGCTGCGCGAGCTGGCGTTATGGCTGCTGATTGGCGCGGCGGTGAGCCTGGCGGTGGATTATTTTCGCCAGCCCACGCTGCCGCAAAACTTCAGCGCCACATCGCTGCAGACACTCGACGGCAGAACGCTGGATCTGAACGCCATGAGCCAGCAAAAGCCGCTGCTGCTGTACGTCTGGGCGACCTGGTGCGGAGTCTGTCGCTATACCACACCGTCGGTGGCATCGCTTGCCGCCGACGGCGGCAATGTGCTGACGGTAGCCCTGCGTTCCGGCGATAACGCCGCGCTGGAGAAGTGGCTGACCAGGAAGAAAATGGCGCTGCCGACGGTAAATGATCCGAGCGGCCAGCTGGCCCGGCAGTGGGATATCCAGGTGACGCCAACTCTGGTGGTCATTTCTCAAGGCGAGGTGAAGTCGGTTACCACCGGCTGGACCAGCAGTTGGGGAATGCGCCTTAGGCTATGGCTGGCCTCCTGGTAGACCGTCGGGTTACCCGGCTCGCGTTGTTGGGTAGCACGGATAAGGCGTAGCCGCTATCCGGGAAGGTTTCCCCGGCTCGCGCTGCGCCGCCGGGCTATTGAACGATGGCCAGGGTTATTTACCGCCCGCCAGTTCGAGGAAGCTACCCGTCACATACGACGCTTTGTCGCTCAGCAGCCAGGCAATGGCCTGAGCGACCTCTTCCGGCTGGCCGCCGCGCTGCATCGGTAGCGAACTTTTCACCCGGTCCACGCGTCCCGGTTCGCCGCCGGAGGCGTGCATCTCGGTATAAATCAGCCCCGGACGCACGCCGTTTACCCGAATCCCCTGCGCCGCCACTTCCAGCGCCAGCCCGGTGGTCAGGGTATCTACTGCCCCTTTCGACGCGGCATAATCAACGTACTCCCCCGGCGCGCCAAGGCGCGACGCCGCCGACGAAACGTTAACTATCGCCCCGCCCTTGCCACCATGCCGATGCGACATGCGCTTTACCGCCTCGCGACAGCAAAGAAAGTATCCGGTGACGTTGGTGGCCAGCACGCGGTTAATACGCTCGGCGCTCAGGCTCTCTACCGTACATTGGGTAAACAGGATCCCGGCATTGTTGACCAACGCCGCCAGCGGTTCGCCCATGCGGTCAACCGCCTCAAACATCGCCATCACCTGCGCTTCATCGCTGATATCGGCCCGCAGCGCCGTGGCTTTGCCGCCAGATTCAACAATGGTATTGACCACTTCGGTGGCGGCTTTAATGTTGTGATGATAATTAACCGCGACGGTATACCCTTCCTGCGCCAGCAGCAGCGCCGTCGCCCGGCCTATGCCGCGGCTCGCGCCGCTAATCAGAGCTATCGCCATACCTTCCCTCCAAAAAATAAAGGCGCCGCAGCGCCTTTAAAAGTTTAGCTAATTCACCACTTACTGGTATTCGCTCATCGGGACGCAGGAGCAGAACAGGTTACGGTCGCCGTACACGTCATCCAGGCGTTTCACCGTTGGCCAGTACTTGTTGTGCAACCCAGCCGGGAATACCGCCAGCTCGCGGCTGTACGGATGGTTCCACTCGCTTACCAGCTCGCCCTGGGTGTGCGGCGCGTTCACCAGCGGGTTATCTTCCAGCGGCCATTCACCGGCTTTAACGCGATCGATTTCCGCACGGATCGCCAGCATGGCGTCAATAAAGCGGTCCAGCTCTACCTTGCTTTCCGATTCTGTCGGCTCAACCATCAGCGTCCCGGCGACCGGGAAGGACATGGTCGGCGCATGGAAACCAAAGTCGATCAGGCGTTTAGCAATATCCAGCTCGCTAATGCCGGTCTCTTCTTTCAGCGGACGAATATCGAGAATACATTCGTGCGCCACGCGACCATCGCGGCCGGTATACAGCACCGGGTAAGCATCTTTCAATCGGGTAGCGATGTAGTTGGCGTTGAGAATCGCGTTCTGGCTCGCCTGTTTCAGCCCTTCCGCGCCCATCATGCGGATATACATCCAACTGATCGGCAGAATGGAAGCGCTGCCGAAAGGCGCGGCGGAAACCGCGCCCTGACGGGTCAGCATGCCTTCAATCTGTACCACGCTGTGGCCCGGTACAAACGGCGCCAGGTGCGCTTTCACGCCGATAGGGCCCATACCCGGGCCGCCGCCGCCGTGCGGAATGCAGAAGGTTTTATGCAGGTTGAGGTGCGAAACGTCAGCGCCGATAAAGCCCGGAGAAGTGATCCCGACCTGGGCGTTCATGTTGGCGCCATCGAGGTAAACCTGACCGCCAAACTGATGCACTATCTCGCATACTTCACGAATGGTCTCTTCATACACGCCGTGGGTCGACGGATAGGTGACCATGATGCAGGAAAGATTCGCCCCTGCCTGCTCTGCTTTTTCACGCAGATCGGCAAGATCGATATTGCCGTTTTTATCGCAGGCCACCACCACCACCTGCATACCCGCCATCTGCGCGGATGCCGGGTTGGTGCCGTGCGCGGAGCTTGGGATCAGGCAGATATCGCGATGGCCTTCGTTGCGGCTTTCGTGATAGTGGCGAATCGCCAGCAGGCCAGCATACTCGCCCTGCGCGCCGGAGTTCGGCTGCATACAGACGGCGTCATAGCCGGTCAGTTTAACCAGCCAGTCAGAAAGCTGGGCGATCATCTGATGATAACCTTCCGCCTGCTCGACCGGGCAGAACGGGTGCAGCTCGGCAAATTCCGGCCAGGTGATCGGGATCATCTCCGCCGCGGCGTTCAGTTTCATGGTGCAGGATCCCAGAGGGATCATCGCCTGGTTCAGCGCCAGATCTTTACGCTCCAGCGCGTGCATGTAGCGCATCATCTCGGTTTCGCTATGGTAGCGGTTAAACACCGGATGGGTGAGGATCGCATCGTCGCGCAGCATCGCCGCCGGGATCGAACGACTATCCAGCGCCACGTCTTTATCCAGGGTATCGATATCCAGACCGTGATCGTCGCCGACGATGGCGCGGAACAGGTTCAGCACATCTTCGCGGGTGGTCGCTTCATCGAGCGTAATGCCAACCGCGCCGTGAATATCGCTACGCAGGTTAATCTGCAGCGCTTCGGCACGCGCCAGCACCGCGGCTTTATCCGCCACTTCGACGCAAAGGGTGTCGAAGTAGTGCGCATGGCGCAGCTTCAGCCCTTTCTTCTGTAGGCCGTCGGCCAGAATGTCGGTCAGGCGATGAATGCGGCCAGCGATACGTTTCAGGCCCGCCGGGCCGTGGAAAACCGCGTACAGGCTGGCGATGTTGGCCAGCAAAACCTGCGAGGTACAAATGTTGGAGTTCGCTTTCTCGCGGCGGATATGCTGCTCGCGAGTCTGCATCGCCATGCGCAGCGCGGTATTACCCGCCGCATCTTTCGATACGCCGATAATACGGCCCGGCATGGAGCGTTTGAATTCATCTTTCGCCGCGAAGAAGGCCGCGTGCGGGCCGCCATAGCCCATCGGCACGCCGAAACGTTGGGCGGAACCGAAGACAATATCGGCGCCCTGCTTGCCCGGCGCCGTCAGCAGCACCAGTGCCATAAAGTCAGCGGCGACGCTGACAATTACTTTGCGCGCTTTCAGCTCGGCGATAAGTTTACTGTAATCGTGGATTTCACCGGTGGTGCCGACCTGCTGCAGCAGCACGCCAAAGACATCCTGGTGATCGAGCACTTTGTCGGCGTCATCGACAATCACGTCGAAGCCGAAAGTTTCCGCGCGGGTGCGAACCACGTCCAGGGTTTGCGGATGGACGTCGGCGGCAACGAAGAAACGGTTGGCGTTCTTCAGTTTACTGACGCGTTTGGCCATCGCCATCGCTTCGGCGGCGGCGGTGGCTTCATCAAGCAGCGAAGCGGAAGCGATATCCAACCCGGTCAGATCCAGAGTGACCTGCTGGAAGTTGAGCAGCGATTCCAGACGGCCCTGGGATACTTCCGGTTGGTAAGGGGTATAGGCGGTGTACCAGCCCGGGTTTTCCAGCATGTTGCGCTGAATGACCGGCGGCAGTTGCACGGCGGTGTAGCCCATGCCGATGTAAGACTTGAAGCGCTTGTTGCGACCGGCGATCGCCTTCAGCTCCGCCAGCGCGGCGAATTCGGTAGTCGCGTCGCCCACCTGTGGTGGGGTCGCCAGCTGGATATCCTGCGGCACAATCTGGCCAATCAGGGCGTTAAGCGAATCCGCGCCGACGGTCTTCAGCATCTCTTGCTGCTGCTGAGCGTCCGAGCCAATGTGACGTTCAATAAAGGCGTCGCGGTTTTCAAGCTGACTTAAAGTCTGAGTCATGAGCGATGGTTCCTGAAACGTGCGGTGAATCGTGATTGTCTCTACTTACCTGAATTGCCCGGTGGCGCTAGCGCTTACCGGGCCTACAAAGTTCGTAGGCCGGATAAGCGCAGCGCCATCCGGCACACATTTATTCGTCTTCTAACAGAGCTTCATAGGCGGTCGCATCCAGCAGCGCGGCAACCTGCGCTTCGTCGCTGGCTTTAATTTTGAAGATCCAGCCGTCGGCATACGGGTCGCTGTTGACCAGTTCCGGAGAGTCGTTCAGCTCTTCGTTGACGGCAACGATTTCACCGCTAATCGGCGCGTAGATATCGGAAGCCGCTTTCACGGATTCGGCAACGGCGCAATCGGCGCCCGCTTCAACGGTGGCGCCCACTTCCGGCAGGTCAACGAAAACCATGTCGCCAAGCAGCTCCTGCGCGTGCTCGGTGATCCCGACGGTATAGGTGCCGTCCGCTTCTTTACGCAGCCACTCGTGTTCTTTGCTGTATTTCAGTTCTGCTGGTACGTTGCTCATCAATTCATCTCCAAAAAAGGGAAATCACACAATGGCTTTGCCATTGCGTACAAAACCAGGTTTAGTCACTTTTACCGGCATTTCACGGTTACGAATTTGCACCACCGCGGTTTCGCCAATCCCGGCCGGTACGCGAGCCAGCGCGATGCTGTAGCCCAGCGTCGGCGAGAAGGTGCCGCTGGTGATAATGCCTTCTTTTTGATTACCGTCGCTATCGGTAAAACGTACCGGCAGGCCGCCGCGCAGGACGCCTTTCTCGGTCATCACCAGGCCAACCAGCTGCTCGGTGCCTTTTTCACGCTGCATTTCCAGCGCTTCGCGGCCGATGAAGTTACGATCGGCGGGCTCCCAGGCGATAGTCCAGCCCATGTTCGCCGCCAGCGGCGAGACGCCTTCATCCATCTCCTGGCCATACAGGTTCATCCCGGCTTCCAGGCGCAGAGTATCGCGCGCGCCAAGACCACACGGCTTAACGCCGGCGTCCAGCAGACCGCGCCAGAAATCCGCCGCCTGCTCGTTCGGCATAGCGATTTCATAACCCGCTTCGCCGGTATAACCGGTGGTGGCGATAAACAGGTCGCCGGCCTGTACGCCGAAGAACGGCTTCATGCCTTCCACGGCCTGGCGCTGAGCGTCGGTGAACAGCGTCGCCGCCTTCGCTTTCGCCTGCGGACCCTGCACCGCGATCAGCGACAGATCGTCGCGAACGGTGATTTCAAGACCGTAAGGTTCGGCTTGTTCGGAAATCCAGGCGAGGTCTTTTTCACGAGTGGCGGAGTTAACAACGAGGCGGAAATAATCTTCAGAAAGGAAATAAACAATCAGGTCATCGATGACGCCGGCGGAAGCGGTTAGCATGCCGGTGTAGAGCGCTTTGCCTGGGGTGGTAAGCTTCGCCACATCGTTTGCCAGCAAATAGCGCAAGAATTCTCTGATCCGGCTGCCGTGGAAATCGACGATGGTCATATGCGACACATCGAACATCCCTGCATCGCCGCGCACCGCGTGGTGCTCATCAATCTGGGACCCGTAATGCAGCGGCATCATCCAGCCATGGAAATCCACCATGCGAGCGCCGCACAGCGTGTGTTGTTCATACAACGGAGTCTGTTGAGCCATCTTTTCCTCATCGAATAAAACGGAACCAGCCACGATATTGTCGGCGATTTTGCGCCACGAAATCCGGCGACGGCACCGCTTACGGACGCCGACGCAAACGTTCTCTTTTGCCTGAACTTACCACCGAACCCGGTGCTAAACCATAAGGTAAATCAGGACATCACATTAGCTTATGACCAAAGCGCGCCGGAAAGCCTACAGAGTTATTGACTGGAAAAAAGCGATTTATGCCACATAAAATTAACATGATGAGCCAACCAGTCAGGTGATGATGGTGTTTTATGCGATTTTACGGGCCTAATTTCTTTAACAAAAAAAAGAGCGCATTAATAAAACTAATGCGAAATAAGAGGTGAAATTAGAATATTTCAAATGAGGGAGAAAACCCGGCGCGCAGGCCGGGTAAAAGAAGTGTGACGGGGTTAACGTAACCAGGCGGGGAGATCGTTAAGGCCCATCGCCTGACGAATCAGCTGCGGTTTTACGCCAGGCAGCGAATCGGCCAGTTTGAGCCCCATGTCGCGGAGGAATTTCTTCGCCGGATGGCTGCCGGAGAACATTTCGCGGAACCCCTGCATACCCGCCAGCATCAGCGCGGCGCTGTGCTTGCGGCTGCGCTCATAGCGGCGCAGGTACAAATGCTGACCGATATCTTTACCCTGCGCGTGCAGGCGCTTCAGCTCGTCGATAAGTTCGGCGGCGTCCATAAAGCCAAGGTTTACCCCCTGCCCGGCCAGCGGATGAATAGTGTGGGCGGCATCGCCAACCATCGCCAGACGATGGGCGGCGAACTGACGCGCGTAGCGTCCGGTCAGCGGGAAAACCTGCCGATCGCTTTCAAGCTGGCAAAGGCCAAGGCGATTATCAAAAGCGATGTTCAGCGCCTGGTTAAACGCGGCTGCATCGGCCTGCTGCATCCGCTGCGCCTCCTCCGGCGACAGCGACCAGACGATCGAGCACAGATGCGGATCGCTAAGCGGCAGGAAGGCCAGAATGCCTTCGCCGTGAAACGCCTGACGCGCCACCGCCTGATGCGGCTCGGTGGTACGTATCGTCGCCACCAGCGCATGATGGCGATAGTCCCAGAAGGTCAGTGGAATATCGGCTTTATTGCGCAGCCACGAATTGGCGCCATCGGCGCCGACCACCAGCCGCGCGGTCAGCATGCTGCCGTCCTGCAGGCTCAGGAAGGCTTCGTTTTCGCCCCACGCCACCTGCTGCAGCTGCGCAGGCGCCAGCAGGGTAACGTCAGCGCAGCGCTGCGCTTTTTGCCACAGCGCGTGATGCACCACGGCATTTTCAATAATATGGCCCAGATGGCTAAAGCCCATGCTCTGGTCATCGAAGCTAATGCGGCCAAAGCTATCTTTGTCCCACACTTCCATGCCGTGATAGCAGCTGGCGCGCTGGGCGATGATTTCGCTCCAGACGCCCAGCTTATCCAGTAGCTTTTCGCTGGCGGCATTAATAGCCGAAACGCGCAGCGCCGGCGGCGCATCGGCGTCAAGAGGCTGCGGCGCCGCTTGTTCCAGCACCGCGACGCGCAGGCCGCTGCCCTGTAAACCACAGGCTACCGCCAGTCCCACCATTCCGCCGCCAACAATGGCAACATCAACACTTTGCACGTTCTACTCCTTAACGGGGAACCCAACCGAGGGTACGCTGCGCCAGCGCATCGCGCGCCGGGGTAAATAATTCCATCGCCATCAGACCGACGTTGCGCCCCGCCACCAGCGGCGCCCAACGGTTGGCAAAGAGATGCACCAGCCCATCGGTCACGCCGATGGTGGCGGCTTTATCATCCGCTCGCCGCGCCTGGTACCGGCACAGCAGAGAATAATTGCCCACATCCTCGCCGAGCCCGTGGGCGTCGGCAAGCAGTTCAGCCAGGCTCATCACGTCGCGCAGACCGAGATTAAAGCCCTGCCCGGCGATCGGGTGTAATGTCTGCGCCGCGTTGCCGACCAGCGCCAGACGGTGCGACACCGAACGGATGGCGGTGGTTAACGCCAGCGGATAGACGCTACGCTTACCGGCATGGGTAATGCGCCCCAGCCGCCAGCCGAACGCCTGCTGTAATTGCTGGCAAAAACGTTCGTCAGACCAGCTCAGCACCTCGTCGCGCCGCGACTGCGGATGGCACCACACCAGCGAACAGCGCCCTTGCGACATCGGCAGCATCGCCAGCGGACCGTGCTCGGTAAAGCGCTCGAAGGCGCGGCCTTCGTGCGGCAACGCGGTGCTAACGTTGGCGATAATCGCCAGTTGCTCATAGGACTGCTGCTGCCAGCTAATGCCGCAGCGGGCGCCCAGCGACGAACGCGAACCATCTGCCGCCACCAGCAGCTCACCGTTGATCGTTTCGCCGCTGTCGAGAGTGAGGCTGACGCTATCCTGGGTGCGGTTGACCGCTTCCACTTTCGCCGGACAGTGCAGGGTGACGCCCGGCGCCTCGCGCAGCAGGCTGAACAGCCGCTGGCCGACATCGTGGAGTTCAACCACCTGCCCTAGCGCCGACAGGCCATAATCGGCCGCCGCCAGGTTTACAAAACCGGCATGGCCGCGGTCGCTGACGTGTACCCGCTGGATAGGCGTCGCTCGTTTAGCAAGGTTCTGCCAGATACCGATGCGCGCCAGCTGCTGGCAGGTGCCCGCAGCCAGGGCTATCGCCCGATCGTCAAAACCAGGGTGGCGTGACGACGCCGGATCCTGCGCTTCAATCAGATGGACCGGCAGCGCACCGCCGGTCAAACGGGAGATGGCCAGCGCGAGCGTCGCGCCGGTCATCCCGCCGCCGACAATCAGCACGCTCATGACTGGCGCGCCGCCGCCATCAGCGCCTCGATCTCATCCGCCTTCTTCACCACGCTGGCGGTGAGATTTTCGTTGCCATCTTCGGTAATCACGATGTCATCTTCAATACGAATGCCGATGCCGCGATACTGCGCCGGTACGTCGGCGTCGGCGGCGATATACAGCCCCGGCTCGACGGTCAGCACCATTCCCGGTTCCAGGACGCGCGAACGGTCGGTGTCGTAATTACCGACATCGTGTACATCCAGACCCAACCAGTGGCTCAGGCCATGCATAAAGTACGGGCGGTGGGCGTTGTTGGCGATAAGCTCGTCAATCTCGCCTTTCAGGATCCCCAGCCGCACCAGGCCGGTAATCATAATGCGCACCACTTCCTGATTAACTTCATAAATAGAGGTACCCGGACGATACAGCTCCAGCGCGGTTTCCAACGATTCCAGCACGATGTCGTAGATTTCACGCTGCGGTTTAGTGAATTTACCGTTAACCGGGAAGGTGCGGGTGATATCGCCCGCATAGCCGCGGTATTCACAGCCGGCGTCAATCAGCACTAAATCGCCATCACGTAGTTCGGATTCGTTTTCGGTGTAGTGCAGGATGCAGGCGTTTTCGCCGCCGCCAACGATGGTGTTATAAGACGGGAAACGCGCGCCATGGCGGTTGAATTCATGGAGAATTTCGCCTTCCAGCTGATATTCGAACATGCCTGGGCGGCATTTTTCCATCGCCCGGGTATGGGCAAGGGCGGAAATCTCGCCGGCGCGGCGCATTACTTCCAGCTCTTCCGCGGATTTAAACAGGCGCATTTCATGCACCACAGGCCGCCAGTCGATGACGGAGTTCGGCGCCTGCAGGTTCTGACGTGAACCTTTACGCAGTTTTTCGAGGGCGTTAAACACAATTTCATCGGCATAGGCATATTCGCCCTGGGCGAAATAGATAGCGTCCAGGCCGTTGAGCAGTTGATACAGCTGCTGGTTGATTTCGCTAAACGCCAGCGCGCGATCGACGCCGAGTTTCCCCGGCGCGGCATCCTGTCCCAGACGGCGGCCAAACCAGATTTCCGCCGTCAGATCGCGAACGCGGTTAAACAGCACGCTATGGTTGTGCGTGTCATCGCTTTTGATCAGCACCAGCAGCGCTTCCGGTTCATTGAAGCCGGTGAAGTACCAAAAATCGCTGTTCTGCCGGTAGGGATATTCCGAATCTGCGCTGCGTACCGCTTCCGGCGCGGCAAAAATCAGCGCCGCGCTGCCCGGCTGCATCTGCGCCAATAATGCCTGGCGACGAGAAAGAAACTCCTGCTGTGTCATGACGCCCCCTGAATGTCGTTTTTATTTAGTGTAACGTTGGCTTGCGTACTTCCGGTGCGGTTGGCTGCTGGCGCGCGAAGGTATCGTGGCACAGTAACGCGGCGACGCGTACGTACTCAATAATCTCTTCGAGAGACATCTCCAGCTCTTCCTGGTCTTCATCTTCGTCGTAGCCGAGTTGCGCAATGTTACGCAGATCATCGATGGCTTCGCCGGTCTCATCCTTCACTTTATCCAGCTTCGGCTGGGTCACGCCAAGGCCTAACAGGAAATGGTTAACCCAGCCCGCCAGCGCGTCGGCGCGGTCGAAAACGCTGACGTTGTCGCCTTCCGGCATATACAGCTGGAACAGGAAACCATCATCTTCCAGCGAATCGCTGGTGGCGGAATGCATGCTACGCAGCGCCTGGGCCAGTTCATGACCAAAGGCAAGGCCTTCGTTGGTCAGGTCATGCACCAGCGGCTGCCAGCTGCTGTCGGTGTTGCCGCCGCAGAGGATGCCGCTTATCAAACCGTGCATTTCGGCCGGGGTTAATCCCACCCCTTGTTGGTTCAGTAACTGGTCTACATCGTTGTAACCAGGCATTTCGTTCTGTATAGACATGCGCATTCGTCATCGTTGGGAGGAATATTCATGATATGCTACCACTTTGGACCCTGGTGAACCAGAAAAGGGCTTGTATCCCCGCACCAGGGTAGCTATAGTGTCGCCCCTTCGCAGAGCCGGGCTCGGACGTGAAGGCAGCGCAGTCAATCAGCAGGAAGGTGGCATGTCTGCACAACCCGTAGATCTCCAAATTTTTGGCCGTTCACTGCGAGTGAATTGCCCGCCTGAACAAAGGGATGCCCTGAATCAGGCAGCTGAAGACCTTAATCAGCGGTTGCAAGATTTAAAAGAACGCACTAGAGTCACAAATACTGAGCAGCTGGTCTTCATCGCCGCGTTGAACATCAGCTATGAGTTGACTCAGGAAAAAGCGAAGACCCGCGACTACGCCTCCAGTATGGAACAGCGCATTCGCATGCTTCAGCAGACCATCGAACAGGCATTGCTTGAGCAAGGTCGCATAAGCGAAAGACCGGGGTCGAAGTTTGAATAACACTTTGTCGTTAACTGTGTTAGAGTAATCGCAAGAACAAAATTTCTCTGAGATGTTTGCAAGCGGGCCAGTCCCCTGAGCCGATATTTCATACCACAAGAATGTGGCGCTCCACGGTTGGTGAGCATGCTCGGTTCGCCCGAGAAGCCTTAAAACTGTGACGACGCATTCACCTTGAACCAAGGGTTCAAGGGTTACAGCCTGCGGCGGCATCTCGGAGATTCCCTTCTTAAGTTCGCATTATCCCCTCAACGTTGTTTTCGGCCTGTGCCGCCCTGTATTACACTTTCCCGTATCGTTTCGCCTGCTCGTAATGAGACCAGCATGACTATACAGCCCGATATCCCGCTCTCCAGACAGCAAATTCGCCAGCAGATCCGCGAGCGTAGACGCGCGCTTAGTGCCGAACAGCAGCAGCGCTTCGCCCTGCAGGCCGCTGAGCGAATGATGGCGTATCCGCCCGTCGTTCTCGCTCATACCGTGGCGCTGTTCCTCTCCTTCGACGGCGAGCTGGACACCCAACCGCTGATCGAGCAATTGTGGCGGGCGGGCAAGCGGGTTTATCTGCCGGTACTGCATCCGTTTAGCCCCGGTAATCTGCTGTTTTTGCATTACCATCCGCAAAGCCAGCTGATTTTCAATCGCCTGAAGATTTATGAACCAAAGCTCGACGTGCGCGACGTCCTGCCGCTGGCCGAGCTCGATGTGCTGATTACCCCGCTGGTCGCCTTCGATGCCAGCGGTCAACGTCTGGGGATGGGCGGCGGCTTCTACGATCGTACCTTACAGAACTGGCGGCAGTATCGCCTGCAGCCGGTAGGCTACGCCCACGACTGCCAGCAGGTGGATACCCTGCCGAGCGAACAGTGGGATGTCCCGCTGCCGGCGGTGATTACGCCAGGCAAAACCTGGCGCTGGTAGAGTGTTGTGCGGGTTCGAGAATTACGCCAGGAAGGCGTTAAAAAAATACGGGCAGGTATGCGACCTGCCCGTGAGGCAACAACAAATTAGTACAGCAGACGGGCGCGGATGGTGCCCGGGATCGCTTTCATCGCCAGCAGCGCCTGCTGCGCGACGTCGCCGTCGGCTTCGATATCAATTACCACATAGCCCATCTGCGGAGTCGTTTGCAGATACTGGGCGGCGATGTTGATGTTCTGCGCGGCGAAAATCTGGTTAAGCGCCGTCAGGATGCCCGGGCGGTTTTCATGAATATGCAGCAGACGGCGTCCGCCGTGCAGCGGCAGAGAAACCTCCGGGAAGTTCACCGCCGACAGCGTAGAACCGTTATCGGAATACTTCGCCAGCTTGCCTGCCACTTCCAGACCAATGTTTTCCTGCGCTTCCTGAGTTGAACCGCCGATATGCGGCGTCAGGATCACGTTATCGAATTCGCACAGCGGAGAGTTAAACGGATCGCTGTTGGTCGCCGGTTCCGTCGGGAAGACGTCGATGGCCGCGCCGGCCAGGTGTTTACGCGACAGCGCATCGCACAGCGCCGGGATATCGACCACCGTGCCGCGAGAGGCGTTGATCAGCAGCGCGCCCGGTTTCATCAGCGCCAGCTCTTCCGGCCCCATCATGTTTTTGGTGGAGGCGTTTTCCGGCACGTGCAGGCTAACGACATCGCTCATGTTCAGCAGGTCGGAGAGATGCTGAACCTGCGTGGCGTTGCCCAGCGGCAGTTTGTTTTCGATATCATAAAAATAGACGTGCATCCCCAGTGATTCCGCCAGAATGCCGAGCTGGGTGCCGATATGGCCGTAACCGATAATCCCCAGTTTTTTGCCGCGCGCTTCAAAGCTGCCTACCGCCTGCTTATTCCACACGCCGCGATGCGCCTTGGCGTTAGCTTCCGGCACGCCGCGCAGCATCAGCAGCAGCTCGCCGATGACCAGCTCAGCCACCGAACGGGTGTTCGAGAACGGGGCGTTAAATACCGGGATACCGCGCTTTGCCGCCGCATCCAGATCGACCTGATTGGTGCCGATACAGAAGCAGCCCACCGCCACCAGTTTTTCCGCCGCGGCGAAGATCTCTTCAGTCAGATGAGTACGGGAACGCAGGCCGATAAAATGGGCATCACGGATCGACGCTTTCAGCTCTTCAGTATCGAGCGCGCCTTTGTGAAATTCGATGTTGGTGTAACCTGCCGCACGAAGGTTATCGATTGCTTTTTGATGCACGCCTTCAACGAGCAGAAATTTAATCTTGTCTTTTTCCAGTGATACCTTAGCCATTTCCCCGTCCTGTTTTTATTGGTACTGATGTCGTGCTGAACAAAAACTCTTCCAGCAACATATCAAAAAAAACTATCGCGGCAATATGAACGTTTGCCTCGCCGACCTGAAGAAATATCACGTTGAAGCAAAAGACAGGACAAAACACCAGAAAGAGAATAGATGGCAGATTGTTACTCAGAAAGGTTACGTAAATGTGACACAAGTCACCAAATTAAGGCCATAGAAAAAAATTTAGGGGGAAGCGCGAAACTTCCCCCCGATCGTCTTATTTGTTGACGATGGTCTTCACGCCGTCGGCGGTACCGATCAGCGCCACGTCGGCGCCGCGGTTGGCGAACAACCCGACGGTCACCACGCCCGGAATACCGTTAATGGCGTTTTCCAGCGCGATAGCGTCAAGAATTTCCAGGCCGTGTACATCGAGGATCACATTGCCGTTATCCGTCACCACGCCCTGACGATATTCCGGGCGGCCGCCCAGCTTCACCAGCTGACGCGCGACGGCGCTGCGCGCCATCGGGATCACTTCAACCGGCAGCGGGAAGTTGCCGAGGATATCAACCTGCTTGGAGGCGTCGGCGATGCAGATAAACTTATCGGCAACCGAGGCGATGATCTTCTCGCGGGTCAGCGCCGCGCCGCCGCCTTTGATCATCTGCATATGGCCGTTAATTTCATCCGCGCCGTCAACGTAGATGCCCAGGCGGTCGACGGAGTTAAGGTCGAATACCGGGATACCGAGGCTTTTCAGCTTTTCGGTAGAGGCGTCGGAGCTGGATACCGCGCCTTCGATCTGCCCTTTCATGGTCCCCAGCGCATCAATAAAATGCGCCGCCGTGGAGCCGGTGCCGACACCGACAATGGTGCCCGGTTGTACATATTGCAGCGCTGCCCAGCCGACTGCTTTTTTCAGTTCATCCTGCGTCATGATTATCGTCCGAGATGTGAATACTTACCGCGCATTATAGAACATCGACGGATGAATTGTCCCTGCGATGGCGATCACACATCTGAGCAGACCATTTTCGTCTTTATCAAAAACAAATTTATGTCATAGTGCGGGTTAACGAAAAGTTATGGGGGTACGCCAGAATAATGAAACGACCGGACTACAGAACATTACAAGCGCTGGATGCGGTGATTAGGGAACGTGGGTTTGAGCGCGCCGCGCAGAAGCTATGCATTACACAGTCCGCCGTCTCACAGCGTATCAAACAGCTGGAAAACATGTTTGGCCAACCGCTGCTGGTGCGTACCGTGCCGCCGCGCCCGACCGAGCAGGGGCAAAAACTGTTGGCTCTGCTGCGCCAGGTTGAGCTACTGGAAGAAGAGTGGCTTGGCGATGAGCAGACCGGCTCCACGCCGCTGCTGCTGTCGTTGGCGGTCAACGCCGACAGTCTGGCGACCTGGCTGCTGCCGGCGCTGGCCAACGTGTTATCCGACTCCCCTATTCGCCTCAATCTGCAGGTTGAAGATGAAACCCGCACCCAGGAGCGCTTGCGCCGTGGGGAAGTGGTCGGCGCGGTGAGTATTCAGCCGCAGGCGCTGCCAAGCTGCCTGGTCGATCAACTCGGCGCGCTCGATTACCTGTTCGTCGCCTCGAAGGAGTTTGCGCAACGCTACTTCCCTAACGGGGTAACGCGTTCTGCGCTGCTGAAAGCGCCGGTGGTCGCCTTCGATCATCTCGACGATATGCACCAGGCGTTCCTGCAGCAAAACTTCGACCTGCCGCCGGGCAGCGTGCCCTGCCATATCGTCAACTCGTCGGAGGCCTTCGTGCAGCTGGCGCGCCAGGGCACCACCTGCTGTATGATCCCGCACCTGCAGATCGAGAAAGAGCTGAAGAGCGGCGAGCTTATCGACCTGACGCCGGGGCTGTTCCAGCGCCGGATGCTCTACTGGCACCGCTTTGCGCCGGAAAGCCGCATGATGCGCCGGGTGACCGATGCGCTTATTGATTACGGCCACAAGGTGCTGCGCCAGGATTAAACGGCGGGCATAAAAAAAGCCACTTCACTGAAGTGGCTTTTTTGTCGCTGCGGCTTACTGAGCCGGTTTCGGCGCTTCAGCTGGTTTCGCCGGCGCGGCAGGCGCGGCGGCCTGTGCTGGCTGCAGTTCAAAGACCACGTCAACCTGATCATCAAACTGGATGGTCGCCTGCTCGTAGGTTTCCTGGGCGGAGACCGGCGCGGCGTCAGCCGCCTTCATCATGCGAACCATCGGGCTCGGCTGATAGTTGGAAACATGGTAACGCACGCTATAGACCGGCCCCAGCTTGCTGTGGAAGCCAGCAGCCAGCTCTTGCGCCTGATGCACCGCATCATCGATAGCCGCTTTACGCGCTTTATCTTTATAGGCGTCAGGTTGCGCAACGCCCAGCGATACGGAACGAATTTCGTTCAGCCCCGCTTTCAGCGCGCCGTCCAGCAGGCCATTCAGCTTATCGAGCTGACGAAGGGTAACTTCAACGGTACGCACCGCGCGATAGCCCTTGAGGATGCTTTTGCCGTTCTGATAGTCGTAATCAGGTTGGGTACGCAGGTTTGCCGAGCTGATATCCTTTTTGGCAATGCCGCTCTTTTCGAGGAAAGAGAGATATTGCGCAACGCGATCGTCAGCCTGTTTTTTTGCCGATGCCGCATCTTTTGCCGCGACGTTAACTTCAATCGCCAGAGTGGCGATATCCGGAACCGCTGCAACGCTTGCTGTGCCTGAAGTCACAATGTGCGGGCCATCCGGCAATTCATTTGCCTGCGCCGCCATCGTGCTGAATCCGAGTGCTGCCGCCAGGGCTAAGACTTTTAACTTCACTGTCGTTTCTCCATCTTGCTTAGGTCGCCCATTTTAAGGACGCATGCCAGCTAGCTTAGCGCTTACGCGCGGAAAGTCCATCGGACTAAGCCTGGTTGATGAGCATCTGTATATGTTGCAGGCCATCTTTTGCCAACTGCAGGGCGATAAACCACATCACCAGCCCGACAAGCACGTTGATGATTCGCTGCGCCCGCGCGGTACGTAAACGCGGCGCCAGCCACGCGGCCAGCAGCGCCAGGCCGAAGAACCATAAGAATGACGCGCTAATCGTCCCCAGCGCGAACCAGCGTTTAGGCTCGACCGCCAGCTGTCCGCCGAGGCTTCCGAGCACCACAAAGGTATCGAGATACACATGAGGGTTAAGCCAGGTCACCGCCAGCATGGTGACGATAATTTTCCAGCGCCCTTGCTTCATGACCTCGGCGCTGGCCAGCTCGAGATTATTGCTCATCGCCGTCTTCAGCGCGCCGAAGCCATACCATAACAGAAAAGCGACGCCGCCCCAGGTGACCAGCGCCAGCAGCCACGGCGACTGCATCAGCAGCGCGCTACCGCCGAAAATTCCGGCGCAGATCAACGCCAGATCGCTAAGCGCGCACAACAGCGCAATCATTAAATGATACTGGCGGCGGATCCCCTGATTCATCACGAAAGCGTTTTGCGGCCCGAGCGGCAGGATCATCGCCGCGCCCAGCGCAAGCCCTTGAAAGTAATAAGATAGCATCGTTTAATTTTCCGGTTTCATCGTTAATGCCGGAGAATATAGCGTGTCGTCATCATTAGCGGAAATTGATAATTTTAATCATTAATAAGTAAAGCTAATACACAAAGACAAAAAAAAGACCGGCGGTGCCGGTCTTGTGCCATAGCAGGAAAAAATTACTGCGCTTTTTCCTGCTGATTTACCATGTGTACGTCCATCTGCGGATACGGGAAGCTGATGCCGTTAGCGTCGAAATCACGCTTAATGCGCTCCAGCACGTCCCAGTAGACGTTTTGCAGGTCGCTGCTTTTGCTCCATACGCGAACCACGAAGTTTACCGAAGAGGCGCCCAGTTCATTAAGGCGAACGGTCATTTCGCGATCGCGCAGAATGCGGTCATCGGATTCGATAATCGCGGTCAGCAGTTGTTTCACCTTATCGATATCGGCATCGTAGGAGACGCCGATAATAAACTCATTACGGCGCGCCGGCTCACGGGAGAAGTTAATGATATTGCCAGCGATGATTTTGCCGTTCGGCACCACCACGATTTTGCCATCGACGGTACGCAGAGTAGTGGAGAAAATCTGCACGTTCTGCACGGTGCCCGCAATGCCGCCGAGATCGACATATTCACCGGCGCGGAACGGGCGGAACATCACCAGCAGTACGCCTGCGGCAAGGTTCGACAATGACCCCTGCAGCGCCAGACCCACGGCCAAACCGGCGGCGCCCAGCACGGCAATCACTGAGGCGGTCTGCACGCCAACGCGGCCCAGGGCGGCAATCAGCGTAAAGGCGATAATCGCGTAGCGCACCAGCGCGGAGAGAAAATCGGCGACAGTTGCGTCGATCTTACGCGCCAGCATCAGGCGGTTGACGGTATTAGAAACGATGCGCGCCACGATCATCCCGATGATCAGGATAACGATAGCGGCAACGATGTTGACGGCATAGCTCAGCAGCAACTCCTGGTTGCGCGCCAGCCAGGTCCCGGCATGGTTGATGCTATCGACAACGTTCAAATCTTCCATTTAGTAATCCTTGGGTCATATCAAAAAAAAGCAAATGAGATCATTCTCACGAAAATGACCTTTTAAAGGTAAACAAAAACCACCGAAGATGCCATTTCTCAATCTGATCCAGATGAAACTAACGCAGCATTACGCTTGCGCAGGACGATCCACCATCCGCAAAAAACCGCTGACTAATGCCTCTTTGCGCTCGAACGCCCTGGCGATTTCACTGACGACTTTACCGCTGCCGGCATTCTTCCAGGCAACGGAGAGCGGCGAAGGCTGGCGGGGGTTGGCGACCGCACGGGCCACCAGCGCGCCGGACTCCAGGTAAGCGCGACACATCCGTTCCGGCAAGAAGCCGACCCCCAGGCCGCTAAGATGGCAGGCCAGCTTGGTGCTGAGATCCGGCACCTTGATCTCTTTTTGCCCATTGAGCAGCCAGGCGACACGACGCGTCAGAGTCCGCGATGTATCTTCAATATTAATTGCCGGATAGCGGCGTAGCGCATCGTCGGAGAGCACCGCCGCGGGATGAGTGGCAAGGGGATGATTCTGCGCCACCACAAACTGCCAGCGAATATCGCCGAGCGGCAATAAAGAGATATTGTTGGACAGGGATTCCGAGCCGGTGACGCCAATCGCCAGCTGGAAATCGTCGTATAGCAAAGAGTCCCAGACCCCCATATAGACCTGGCGGGAAAGCTGAAAGCGGGTAAAGGGAAACTGCTGATGTAGCCAGGTCAGGAGATCCGCGGCGCTTTGCGGCTGATACAGAAGATTATTGATAACGATATTAACCTGTCTTTCGACGCCGGCATTAATCTGCTGGAGTTCATCGGGCATCACGTCCAGCCAGTTCAACCACTGCCGACAGTGCTCAAGCAGATGTTGCCCGGCCAGCGTCAGGCTTACCGATCGGGTCGTGCGTAAGAAGAGCTGCGTTGCCACCTGCTCTTCCAGCGTTTTGATACGATAACTAATCGCCGCCGGCGTTTTGTGCAGCAGACTGGCCGCGCGGGAGAAACTCCCGGTCTCGGCGACCTGTATAAACGTGCGGATGGTTTCCTGATCGAGCATGCGTTCTCCTTGAATCCACTCTCTGTAACCAGTGCTGCGCGAATGCCATCCCCAGCAGGGTATCAGCCCCAGAAGTATGACCTACCGCCAGCAAACGCTGAATTGCCCGCTTAGGATCGCCGGTTGATTGCAGCCCGCGCATCACCTTAACCACCGGCAGCGAAAACTCGCCGCGCCTGGCGCTATTCAGATAGCTACAGCTTACCGAAGTTGTCAGCGAGGTAAGTTGATCCGCCGGGGGGATAAACGCGTGCAGGCGGTCAGAAAAACCGGCGCCGTGCAGCACCGCCAGCATCCCGGCGAGCATATCATCGCCGCTGGGGGTTAATCCTGGCCCATTGCCAATCAGCCATTCCCAGTCCGGGCGCTCGCCGCGCTGCCAGCGCTCAAGCTCGCCCATAATAGATGAATAAAACGGCCTATCCGCCAGCGGCTGATTGAGCGCGGCGCATAGTCCGCTCTGGCATGAATAAGCCGAAAGATTGAGAAGAAACGAGCGGCCGACGGGAAAGCGAAGTTTGAGCGTCCGACGCGGGCGGATGGCAACGCCCTCCCCCCAAAACAAGCGCCCTTGCTTAACCAGCCGCGGAAGATTAGCCAACTGCGCAAACTCGGTGCTGCTAAACAGAATACCCGTCGGGCCAATACCTTTACCGTAGCGAAACAGCGTCAGTAAAATCCCATCGGCGTGAACGAAATTAACCGCCTGTGAAAACTGACTATGGCGCTGCCACACGCCATCGGCTAACTGTTCAAGGCCGGTACAGGCCAGCGCATTGAGGGTTTTCATCGGCGTCTCTCCGGGGCGGCAGCGCCGCCCCTCTCACGACTCAGGCTGTGATGTGGTGCAGTTCGGCCAACGCTTCCAGCGCTTTCTCAAAGCACAGCAGCGGCGCGCGAACGGTTCCCGCCCCCACCTGGCCTATCCCCGCTTCGCGGTGGGCAATACCGGTATTGATAAGCGGTGTGATGCCGGTTTCCACGACCCGACGAACATCCAATCCCAGACAGGCGCCTTTGAAATCCCATGATGGGATCTGGAACAGCGGGTTGTTGGCAAGATAGATTTCAGACATCTCTTCCGATGTTTCCAGCGCCGCGCCCATGCCGCCAGCGCCGACGAAGCGCGTTACACCCGGTGCGGCAATCATCGCCGCGCCGCCTATGCCCAGCGTTTCGGTAATCGCGCTATCGCCGATGTCCGGGTTAGCATCCGCCTGGCTGTAGCCGGTGAAGAACAGCCCCTGCGGCGTATTCACCGGTGCGGTAAACCAGCGATCGCCAGTACCGCTAACGCGAATGCCGAACTCGCGGCCGTTGCGGGTCATGGCGGTCACCACCGAGCCGGCTTTGATTTCCGCCGCCGCATCCATCACCGCTTTGCTGTAAGCCATCGCCAGGTTGAGGAAGAACTGATCGGTAACGCTGAGGAACTGCAGCACGGCGACAATTTCCGCCTTTGGCCGATCCAGGCCGGCAATGACCGGCGACAGCGTGCGCAGCAGCAGCGACGAGGCGGCGATATTACGCTGGTGGAACTCATCGCCCATGGTAATCGCCTGCGCCATCATCGCCGTCAGGTCAACGCCGTTTTCCATTCGTGACAGCGCCTCCTGCAGCACCGGCGCGAGCGTGTCGCGCATCCAGCGCAGACGCGTTTGCACATCCTCGCCGTAGGCGCCGAAGCGCATCACTTTGCCGATCCCTTCATTCAGGTTACAGCAGGATTGGTTACCATGAACCACATCGCGCACCACCAGCACCGGCATGTTCGCCGAGGTGATCCCGCCCATCGGCCCCACCGCGCCCACGTGGTGGCAAGGGATGAATTCCACCTCTCCCTGCTCCAGCATCCGCACGGCTTCTTCTTCGCTCGTCGCCCAGCCTTCAAACAACTATGCGCCGATACAGGCTCCGCGCATCGGCCCGGTCATCTCTTGCCAGGCGATTGGCGGCCCGGCGTGCAGTAATTTACGTCCAGAAGATAGTTCAGCCACCGCCTCTTTCGCAGGACGGACGGCAACCCAATGCGGGCGCGCGGCTTTAATTCGTTCGATAATGGCTTCGTTAGCCTGTGCAATTGATGAGTACATATTCATACCTCTGAACTTAATGTAACTGCTTGAGTAAACTGGCGAGACGAGCGTTACCGCCGGCAACGGGCGCCCACTGATAATGCACCACCGGCGTACCGCTGCTTTGTAGATCCAGCGCGAAGCTGCGCAACCCGGCATTAATGACCTGCACGCCGTCGAGCAGCGGGTTATGCGCTGTCGATTCGCTCTGCGGCTGATGCTGCGTCAGGCTAACCGCCAGTAGCGTCGCCTCTTCGAGGGTTTCGACCACCGCAACCCCGGCATCGCGCAGGATGGCTATCTGCTCGCTACGGCCCTGCGGGTCGGCATCGGTGCCGGTCATGGTGGCGATGACCACCAACGGCGCGGCACGTTTACGCCGGACCTGCTCGATGGCCTCAACCACCGCCCCGGCCGGATCGGCGCAGGCGCCATAGCCCAACACCACATCCAGCAACAGCACGCCAACTTCCGGCATTGCCGCCAGCTTCTCAATTTCAATGCTACGGGTGGTTGGGTCGATCATCGGATGCGGTCTGCCGAGGGTGTAACTATCGTCGCCAAGGTCGACAATGCGATGCCCGCCGGCTTCCAGCATCACGCCCTCGGCGTGGCTGTCGCTGACCGGCACTTCCAGATGATCGGAGAGCAGCATCGCGGCCTCGGCGGCAAGGGTACCGCCAGCGTACAGGCCATAAATCCCCTTGCCTGCAACCTGCGGCTGGCTCTGCCGCTGTTGCGCTACCCGCATCAGCAGTACCGCCAGCTGCGCGGCGTCCGCCAGCGAGTTCGCCAGCCAGACGTTGCCCTCGCGGCGCTGCTCGGCACGGCTGCCGAGGAACAGCGCCACCACCGGTTTATTCTGTTTTTGCATGGCGGCAATGATGCGGGCACGCACCTGTGGCGAAGGCGGTTTGGAGACAAAAGCGATAACCTGCGTCGCGCTATCGGCCGCCAGCATCTCCAGCGCGGTCAGGGCGCTGATACCGCCGACTTCGGCACTGAGATCGCGCCCGCCAAGGCCGATGGCGTGGCTAATTCCCTGTTGATGCAGCGCCACCTGCGAGGTGATTTCCTGGATCCCGGTCCCCGATGCGCCGATGACGCCAATTCCGCCCTGCGGTAAAACGTTGGCAAAGGCCAGTGGACTGCCGGCGATCATTGCCGTTCCGCAATCCGGTCCCATCACAATGAGCCCCTTCTCGCGAGCCAGCGTTTTCAGTTCAACTTCTTGCTCCAACGGGACGTTATCGGAAAACAGCATCACGCTCTTATTGGCTAACAATCCCTCTTTCGCCACCCTGGCGGCGTACTCCCCTGCCACCGAAACCAGCAACAGATTCGCGTCCGGTAATTTCTGGCAGGCGCTCTCCCAGCGCCGCGCCTTGACCAGCTGCGTTGAGCTGCCTGATGCATTAGCGATAGCGCTCAGCTCTTTCTCTAACTGTTCACGGATTAAATCGAGAATTTCCGGCTGCGCTTCCTGCGTGCGAACTGCGACACAAATATCGTTGGGCGTCGCCTCGGCGAAATCCGGATGCCAGAATCCGGTCGACTCCAGCATCGATTTATTCGCCGGGGTGCCCATCATGACCGAAACCTGATCCACTTCCGGGCGTTCACTTAATTTTCGGGAAATAATCATCAGGCTTACGGAATCCTGAAAGCTTCCCTTTTTAATAAAAGCGTAAATCATTACCGCTACCTCTTTATGTGCGTTTTTCTTTTAAAAACAGCATAGCGACCAGACCAATGACCAGCAGCGCCGCGGAAACATAAAAACTCGAAGCCAGACTGCCGGTAATATCGCGCGCCGCCCCTGCAATAATTGGCGCCAGAATCGATGAGCTCATCCCGATAAAATTAAATAAACCAAACGCGGTGCTGTAATTGGTTTCATCGACGCTATCGGCGACCAGCGCCACCAGCACCGGATCCAGCGCCAGTTTGCCAACCAGGCCATACACGCACAGCGCCACGATGACGCCGGTCATGCTCGGCATCCAAATAATGGAAAGCATGCTGGCAATCGCCACCGGCACGAGGAATAAAATTAACGGTTTGCGGCGGCCTAATTTATCCGAGAGCCCTGAGAACAACAGCGCGCCGGGAATAGAGATCCACGCGACCAGCGACGAAATAAATCCGGTTTCGCTACCGGCAATACCGCGCTCGTTTTGCAGATAATAAGGAAGCCAGGTCAGAATAACGAAGAAACCAAACAGGCTGCAGAACACCATAATATAGGTCAGAATTAAATTACGATTCTTCAACAGATCGCTAAATTTACCTTTTTGTACCGGTTTGCCCTCAGCGTCGGCGGTGCGCTTTTTCTCTTTCACGAATAGCCAGATAGCAATCCCTACCAGCACCGAAGGTATCGCCATGGCATAAAACGGCATCCGCCACGAGTAACCCTGGTCATAGACCAGCCAGCTGGAGGTCATCAGACCCAGCGCGATGCCAAAGGCCATTCCGCTATTGATAATCGCGCTGCCCAGCGAGCGGAATTTTTTCGGGATCTGCTCGGAAGACAAGCCGTACTGCGGGCCATAATATGTCCCCTCGCCTGCGCCGGTGACCACGCGGGCAAACAGCAGCATATACCAGCTTTTTACCCAGCCGGTGACCGCGGTAAAAACGCCAAACAGAATAAACCCAGGCACCAGCACTTTTTTCTTACCGATTTTGTCCCCGAGGATCCCTGCCGGCACCTGTAGCAATGCATAAGAAAAATAGAATACGGAGTTGAGTACTCCTAATTGCGTTCCGCTTAAACCAAACTCTTTTTCCAGCTCACCCATCACCGGATTTAAAACCGTGCGATCGGCATACATAAATACCCAACCTAACCAGAAAAGAAATACCGTGACCCACCAGGCGGGTATTCCTTTTCTTTTGGTCACCTCGGTTACCTCATACGTTCCTGACATAAGCTATCTCCCGGCAATATTCACCTCAGGCCATCCCAGAGGATGGGTGAAGGATTGATGTTTTAACTCCGCTAACCATATCGGGGTAACCATGTATTTCATTTGAACAAAGTCACACAAAATCCATTGTTTTAAATTCCTAAAGACTGCTGACGAAATTATTAAAAAAAATCTAATAATCATCTTTAAAAACATTTAAATAAAACCAGCGAATATAATATTTATTAGCGAGATATTTTTTACTCTCGATAAAGTGGCGATCTCATCACATTACCTGGCCGCTAAAACGATATTTTTAGCGCACTTCTATAATTCAATGAGGTCATCATGAAAAAGAAAATCGTTATTGCGCTGGGTGGTAACGCACTGCTGCAGCGCGGAGAAGTGCTCAGCGCGGAAAATCAGCAGCGCAGCATTCAACTTTTTGCCCGGATGGCGGCGGAATTAGCCCGCGATTACCAACTGGTGATCGTGCACGGTAATGGCCCGCAGGTAGGATTGCTGGCGCTGCAAAACGCCGCCTATCAGGAATCTCCCGCCTGGCCGCTGGATATTCTGGTCGCGGAAAGTCAGGGGATGATAGGCTTCGCTATCGCTCAGGAACTGATGCAGTACGCCGGTGCGCCGGTCAGCACCCTGATGACGCGCGTAGAGGTGGCGGCAAATGATGACGCTTTCGCGGCGCCGGGGAAATATATTGGCCCGGTTTATCAGCCGCAGCAGCAGGCGGAGCTGGAAAAACGCTATGGTTGGCAGATGAAAGCGGATGGCGACTATATCCGTCGGGTGGTCCCTTCCCCCAGGCCGCTAAATATTGTTGATAGCGCGGCCATTCAGACGCTGATGGATGCCGGTCATCTGGTGATTTGCTGCGGCGGCGGCGGGATCCCGGTGGTTGCCGATACGCACGGTTACCGGGGAGTCGAAGCGGTTATCGATAAAGATTTGACGGCGGCGGCGCTTGCCAGCGCCATTCATGCCGACCACCTGCTGATACTGACGGATGCCGATGCGGTCTATGTTGATTGGGGGACGCCGCAGGCTCGCCCGTTACGTCAGGTCACCATTGCGACGCTCGCGCCGTTTGCCGCGCCGGACGGCGCAATGGGGCCGAAGGCGGAAGCGGTCATTCAGTTTGTCAAACAGACCGGAAATAACGCCTTTATCGGCGCGTTAAAGGATGCGCCACAGATATTAGCCGGGGAAAAAGGCACCTGCGTAAGTCGCTAAAAAAAAGGCTTCCCGCAGGAAGCCTTTTTTATGCCGGTAATGAAAGGAAACGCCGTTTCCCTTCGTTAGCTCGCAGCAAGCGAAATTACAGAACGTCGATCGCGTTCAGCTCTTTGAATGCCTGCTCCAGACGAGTCACCATAGAGGTCTGAGCGGCACGCAGCCATACGCGCGGATCGTAGTATTTCTTGTTCGGCTGGTCTTCGCCTTTCGGGTTGCCCAGCTGGCCCTGCAGGTAAGCTTCGTTCGCTTTGTAGTACTGCAGGATACCGTCCCAGGTCGCCCATTGGGTGTCGGTATCGATGTTCATTTTGACAACGCCGTAGCTGACGGAGTCTTTGATTTCCTGAGCGGAAGAACCGGAACCGCCGTGGAATACGAAGTTCAGGCTGTTGTGCGGCAGGTTGTGTTTCTTAGAAACATATTCCTGAGAGTCGCGCAGGATAGTCGGGGTCAGAACTACGTTACCCGGCTTGTAAACGCCGTGTACGTTACCGAAGGAAGCGGCGATGGTGAAGCGCGGGCTGATTTTGCTCAGCTCGGTGTACGCGTAATCAACGTCTTCCGGCTGGGTGTACAGTGCGGAAGCGTCCATGTGGCTGTTGTCCACGCCGTCTTCTTCACCGCCGGTGCAGCCCAGTTCGATTTCCAGAGTCATGCCCATTTTGGCCATACGAGCCAGGTACTTAGAGCAGATCTCGATGTTTTCGTGCAGGGACTCTTCAGACAGGTCGATCATGTGGGAAGAGAACAGCGGTTTGCCGGTGGCAGCAAAGTGTTTTTCACCCGCGTCCAGCAGGCCGTCAATCCACGGCAGCAGTTTCTTCGCGCAGTGGTCAGTGTGCAGGATAACCGGCACGCCGTAATGTTCAGCCATCTGGTGAACGTGATGCGCGCCAGAGATAGCGCCGAGGATAGCAGCACCCTGCGGAACGTCAGTTTTCACGCCTTTGCCCGCGATGAACGCAGCGCCGCCGTTAGAGAACTGAACGATAACCGGAGAACGAACTTTCGCAGCAGCTTCCAGAACGGCGTTGATGGAGTCAGTACCCACGCAGTTTACCGCTGGCAGAGCAAAGTTGTTTTCTTTAGCTACCTGGAACACTTTCTGAACGTCGTCGCCAGTGATGACGCCCGGTTTTACGAAATCAAAAATTTTAGACATGTTACTTAGTCCTGTATCTGTATCTTCGACCGTTGAAGAAGGTTCGCGAGCTGTACAAAATTGTACGTTAGCGCGCTGAAAAACAGGCGGGTTTCCCCGCCTGAACTAAATTACTGCTTAGCGCGCTCTTCGAGCATTGCTACTGCCGGCAGAACTTTGCCTTCCACGAATTCGAGGAATGCGCCGCCGCCAGTGGAGATGTAGGAGATTTTGTCAGCGATGCCGAACAGGTCAATCGCCGCCAGGGTGTCACCGCCGCCTGCGATAGAGAAACCTTCGCTGTCTGCGATAGCATTAGCGACAATTTCAGTACCTTTACGGAAGTTCGGGAATTCGAATACGCCAACCGGGCCATTCCACAGGATGGTTTTGGCATTTTTCAGGATATCAGCCAGTTTCTGAGCGGAAACGTCGCCGAGGTCCAGAATCTGCTCGTCATCTTTGATGTCGTTAACGGATTTCAGGGTCGCGGTGGCGGTTTCAGAGAACTCGGTAGCGACGCGAACGTCAGTCGGAACCGGGATATCGCAGGTGCTCAGCAGGCGCTTAGCTTCGTCAACCAGGTCCGCTTCGTACAGGGATTTACCAACGTTGTGGCCTTGAGCGGCAACGAAGGTGTTAGCGATACCGCCGCCAACGATCAGCTGGTCAGCGATTTTGGACAGAGAGTCGAGAACGGTCAGTTTGGTGGAAACTTTAGAACCGCCAACGATAGCAACCATCGGACGAGCCGGCTCTTTCAGCGCTTTACCCAGCGCGTCGAGTTCAGCGGCCAGCAGCGGGCCTGCGCAAGCGACATCGGCGAATTTACCGATACCGTGGGTGGAAGCCTGCGCGCGGTGCGCGGTACCGAAAGCGTCCATGACGAATACGTCGCACAGCGCAGCGTATTTCTTAGACAGTTCTTCGTCGTCTTTTTTCTCGCCTTTGTTGAAGCGAACGTTTTCCAGAACCACCAGTTCACCGGCAGCAACGTCAACGCCATCCAGGTAATCTTTAACCAGACGAACCGGGTTAGACAGTTTGTCTTTCAGGTAATTAACAACCGGCAACAGAGAGAATTCTTCGTTGTACTCGCCTTCGGTCGGACGACCCAGGTGAGAAGTAACCATTACTTTAGCACCCTGTTTCAGTGCCAGTTCGATGGTCGGCAGGGAGGCGCGGATACGCGCGTCGCTGGTCACTTTGCCATCTTT
Source organism: Klebsiella sp. 141198 (assembly GCF_050600785.1). Classification (NCBI taxonomy): domain Bacteria; kingdom Pseudomonadati; phylum Pseudomonadota; class Gammaproteobacteria; order Enterobacterales; family Enterobacteriaceae; genus Klebsiella; species Klebsiella sp. 141198. The sequence continues at coordinate 363,063 of NZ_JAQIRM010000003.1, read as the reverse complement.
AACCGGTACGTTCAGATCAGCACGGATGAAAACGCGTTTACCTGCCAGATCCAAATCGGTCATCTTAATTACAGACATGGTGAATCCTCTCGTTGATTCTTGATAAAGTTTTGCAAGCGCCGCAGCGCCTTACCTGAAACCTTGCGCAGCCATCGCTAACGTCGTGTCGAGCATTCGGTTAGCAAAGCCCCATTCGTTATCGCACCAGACCAACGTTTTGATCAGATGCGCGCCACTGACCCTGGTTTGCGTACCATCAACGATGGCGCTGTGCGGGTCGTGGTTAAAATCTGTCGAGACCAACGGTAATTCCGTATAGTCAACTATACCATGAAATGCTCCCTGTGCTGCTTTTTGCAGCAACTGGTTGACTTCACAGGCCTTTACCGGTTTTTTCACCGTCACGCTCAGGTCTATTGCGGTGACGTTAATCGTCGGTACACGTACCGCGATCGCCTCAAAACGGTCGTTAAACTGCGGGAAAATACGGGTGATCCCCGCCGCAAGTTTAGTATCAACCGGAATAATTGACTGGCTGGCCGCACGGGTGCGCCGCAGATCCGGATGATAGGCATCGATCACCTGCTGGTCGTGCATCGCGGAGTGGATTGTCGTGACCGTTCCTGACTCAATGCCGTAGGCATCATCTAGCAGTTTAATGACCGGAATAATGCAGTTGGTCGTGCAGGAGGCGTTGGAGACAATGCGGTGCTCCGCGCGCAGTTCATCATGGTTGACGCCGAAGACTACCGTTGCGTCGAGATCGTTGCCGCCAGGATGTGAAAAGAGCACCTTCTTCGCGCCAGCCTGAAGATGGGCTTCGCCATGTTCACGGCTACCGTATACGCCGGTACAGTCCAGCACCACATCCACCGCCAGCTCCTGCCAGGGCAGCGCGGCGATAGAAGGCTCATGCAGTAGACGAATGACGTCATCGCCGACATACAGCTGTTCCCGCTCCTGGCGAACATCCCAGGAAAAACGGCCATGGCTGGTGTCGTACTTCAATAAATGCGCGATGCCTGCGGCATCCGCCAGTTCATTGATCGCCACCACGGTGATTTCCGCACGACGCCCGGATTCATACAAAGCGCGAACCACGTTGCGTCCTATGCGACCGAAGCCATTAATCGCGATGCGTATGGTCATAGGTCTCCTGCAAGGTTATCCCTGATTTGAGGTGGCTGACAGAGTAATCCAGCAACGCCTTTAGGGGAACCTTACCTGTCGCAAACTGCGACTGATTGATTAATTGTCGAACATTTATACGACTGAAACGCTTCAGCTAGAATAAGCCAAAGTCGGAATAAAAGGAATGTTTGTCCAGAGCAATAAACCAGCTATATGACTTGCGTCACATTTTCTTTGGAATAATTTACAGGGTAGTTACATGTTCGAGGAATAGTGCCTACAAAAAAACCGGGTGGCGAGATAAAAGCAAAACGGTAACCCAGGGGTTACCGTTTTTGGTGTTCACACCCTCTCCTGTGGGAGAGGGTTGAGGTGCGGGCATCAGCCCGCACCGTACCAGCGATTACAGCAGTGCTTTCGCTTTGGCAACAACGTTGTCAACGGTGAAGCCAAACTCTTCAAACAGCTGCTCAGCCGGCGCAGACTCACCGAAGGTGGTCATGCCAACGATGGCGCCGTTCAGGCCAACGTATTTGAACCAGTAGTCCGCGATACCGGCTTCTACCGCTACGCGGGCAGAAACGGCTTTCGGCAGTACGGATTCACGATAGGCCGCATCCTGCTTGTCGAACGCGTCGGTGGACGGCATGGAGACCACGCGCGCCTTCACGCCTTCGGCGGTCAGTTTGTCCCACGCGGCAACCGCCAGTTCCACTTCTGAACCGGTGGCGATGAAGATCAGTTCCGGCTGGCCGGCGCAATCTTTCAGCACATAACCGCCGCGGGCCACATTTGCCAGCTGCTCTTCGGTACGCTCCTGCTGCGCCAGGTTCTGACGGGAGAGGATCAGCGCGGTCGGGCCGTCCTGACGCTCTACGCCATATTTCCACGCAATCGCGGATTCAACCTGGTCACACGGACGCCAGGTGGACATGTTCGGCGTGACGCGCAGGGAAGCCACCTGCTCTACCGGCTGGTGAGTCGGGCCATCTTCGCCCAGACCGATGGAGTCATGGGTGTAGACCATCACCTGACGCTGTTTCATCAGCGCCGCCATACGTACCGCGTTACGCGCATACTCGACGAACATCAGGAAGGTAGAGGTGTACGGCAGGAAACCGCCGTGCAGCGCGATACCGTTGGCAATCGCGGTCATACCGAATTCACGTACGCCGTAATGGATGTAGTTACCGGCGGTGTCTTCGTTGATCGGCTTAGAGCCAGACCACAGAGTCAGGTTGGACGGCGCCAGGTCAGCAGAACCGCCGAGGAATTCCGGCAGCAGCGGGCCAAACGCTTCAATGGCGTTCTGCGATGCTTTACGGCTGGCGATCTTCGCCGGGTTCGCCTGCAGCTTAGCGATGAACTCGTTAGCTTTCGCGTCGAAGTCAGACGGCATTTCGCCTTTCATACGACGGGTGAATTCGGCTGCTTCCTGCGGGAAGGCTTTGGCGTAGGCGGCAAACTTCTCATTCCACGCGGCTTCTTTCGCCTGGCCGGCTTCTTTCGCATCCCACTGCGCATAGATGTCAGACGGGATTTCAAACGGAGCGTATTTCCAGCCCAGCGCTTCGCGGGTCAGTGCGATTTCCGCGTCGCCCAGCGGCGCGCCGTGGGAATCATGGGTGCCTGCTTTGTTCGGCGAACCGAAGCCGATGATGGTTTTGCACATCAGCAGGGACGGTTTGTCGGTGACCGCGCGCGCTTCTTCTACCGCGCGTTTGATGGCGTCAGCGTCGTGACCGTCAACGCCGCGCACCACGTGCCAGCCGTAGGCTTCAAAGCGTTTCGCGGTATCGTCGGTGAACCAGCCTTCAACGTGGCCATCGATGGAGATGCCGTTGTCATCATAGAACGCCACCAGTTTACCCAGTTTCAGGGTACCAGCCAGGGAGCACACTTCGTGAGAAATGCCTTCCATCATGCAGCCGTCGCCCATGAAGGCGTAGGTGAAGTGATCAACGATGTCGTGCCCTGGACGGTTAAACTGCGCCGCCAGCGTTTTTTCCGCGATAGCCATACCGACTGCGTTAGCGATACCCTGACCCAGCGGGCCGGTGGTGGTTTCCACGCCTGCGGTGTAGCCGACTTCCGGGTGGCCCGGAGTCTTAGAGTGCAGCTGACGGAAGTTTTTCAGTTCTTCAATCGGCAGATCATAACCGGTGAGGTGCAGCAGGCTGTAAATCAGCATGGAGCCGTGGCCGTTGGACAGCACGAAACGGTCGCGGTCGGCCCAGGACGGGTTCTGCGGGTTATGGTTCAGGAAATCACGCCACAGGACTTCGGCAATGTCAGCCATGCCCATCGGGGCGCCAGGGTGGCCGGATTTGGCTTTCTGTACAGCGTCCATGCTCAGCGCACGAATAGCGTTGGCAAGCTCTTTACGTGAGGACATTTTGACTCCAGTTCGGATGTTATAAGGCCATGCCCTTAACGACTTGACGAGAGCGCGTTTTGGGCTACGCCGGAAAAAAGTGTGAACAATGTAACCCAAGCGACAAAGCATGTACATGGAGCATCCTTTTGCCCATTAAGAAATCTCTGGAACACGTTGTGCTGCCGCGGAATCCACTCGCCCGGATCATGAGATACTATTTATACTTTGCACAGGACGAGGCGGGTCCGTCGTCGCCCATTATTCAGATAAAAAACCATAAGATTGTGGAAGATAAAAATGAAAATTCGCTCAACCCTTCTTGCCTTCGGGATCGCAGCAACATTAACCGGATGTCAGAACATGGACTCCAACGCCCTGCTGAGCTCGGGCGCGGAAGCATTCCAGGCCTACTCTCTTAGCGACGAACAGGTAAAAACCTTAAGCGACCAGGCGTGTAAAGAGATGGACGCCAAAGCTACTATTTCTCCGGCCAGCAGCGAGTACAGCAAACGCCTGAGCAAGATTGCCGCCGCGCTGGGCGATAACATCAACGGCCAGCCGGTCAACTACAAGGTTTATGAAACAAAAGACGTCAACGCCTTCGCGATGGCCAACGGCTGCATCCGCGTTTACAGCGGCCTGATGGACCTGATGAACGATAACGAAGTAGAAGCGGTTATCGGCCACGAAATGGGCCACGTTGCGTTGGGCCACGTGAAGAAAGGCATGCAGGTCGCGCTGGGCACTAACGCCGTGCGCGCGGCGGCGGCCTCCGCTGGCGGCATCGTCGGCAGCCTGTCTCAGTCGCAGCTGGGCGATCTCGGCGAAAAACTGGTGAACTCGCAGTTCTCCCAGCGCCAGGAGTCGGAAGCGGACGACTACTCTTACGACCTGCTGCGTAAACGCGGCATCAATCCATCGGGACTGGCCACCAGCTTCGAAAAACTGGCCAAGCTGGAAGCCGGCCGTCAGAGCTCCATGTTTGACGATCACCCGGCATCGGAAGCCCGCGCGCAGCATATTCGCGATCGCATGAAGGCCGACGGTATTAAATAAGCGACAGCGGGAGGCATTATTGCCTCCCTTTTTTATATACCCGTAAAAATATTTAGCCGCATCAATTGATAATTTAAGCGCACAAACCGTTAATTATTATCACAGCGCATCACAGCCAATTATTTTATGCCCGGCGATTCAGAAATATATTATTTGGTAAATTAAAAAGGCCACACACTATCTGGCTTCCAGAATCGTCTTTACCCGAATAATAAATAGTCCACCCCTTACTGCCTGGTACACGGCTCATGCGCCATACAGCCTGTTTCCGGCTGCAATAACTGCTCACACAATGATTGCTTTCGACATTATTTCAGGAGAATATCTGACTGGCAGTGATTCCCTTGAATATATCGACAGACAGAGAAGTGCCCTCAGTGAAAAAAGAATTACCATTAATCGCACTTGGCATTATTGCCGCCGCGCCGGCTTTCGCCAGCCAACAATCTACCAGTCAGGGCTTTATTGAAGACAGCCACCTGGATCTCTTTTTACGTAACGCTTATATCAAACGCGATTATCGCGATGGTTTGCCGGATAAAGCCGAATGGGGTCAGGGTATTATCGCTACCTTCGAATCCGGCTTCACCCAGGGACCGGTCGGCTTCGGCGTTGACGGCATTGCGCAGTACGCCGTGCGCCTCGACGGCGGTCGCGGCCGCAGCGGCGCGGGCGGTATCGACTTTTTCGCCCAGGATGATGATGGCCGCGCGAAGTCCGATTTAGCCAAATTCGGCGCTACCGCTAAAATGCGCTTCTCGAATACCGTACTCAGCTACGGCAGCCAGCGCCCGATGCTGCCTATCGTCTACGCCGATGACTCGCGGCTGCTGTACGAGAGCTATACCGGTACCATGCTGACCTCAAGAGAAATCGACGGTCTGGAAATTAACGCCGGTTATCTCACCGATCAGCAGCGCAAAAGCGACGATAGCCACAACAGCGGCCTGAAGAGCCTGACCTTTGGCGGCGCCAGCTATCAATTCAACGACCAGCTCAGCGGCGCGCTATACGCTACACACGTCGAGGACGTGCTGAATAAGCAGTATCTCGGCCTGAACTACAAGCAGCCGTTCGCCGCCGACCAGCAGTTGATTGTTGACTTCAATGGCTATAACTCGCGCTTAGATCAAGAATATGCCGACGCCAATGACACCGGGCGCAGCAACAGCATCTGGAGCCTGGCCGCCAGCTATATCTGGGATATTCATACCTTTAAAGTCGCTTACCAGCAAAGCAGCGGCAGCACCGGCTACCACTACGGTGGGTATCAGAATCAGGGCGGCGTCGGCGATGGCGGCAACACCATCTGGCTGGCTAACTCCTACTGGTCCGATTTTAACGGCGAGGATGAGCGTTCCTGGCAGGCCTCCTATGGCCTGGATTTTGCCGGACTGGGCGTACCGGGCCTGAGCTGGACCACCGCCTACGTTCGCGGCGATAACATTAAAACCGCCGAGACCAGCAACGGTAAAGAACACGAATGGTTCAACCAGGTACAGTACCAGGTGCAAAACGGCATGGCGAAAGATTTGAAATTGAGACTACGCTATTCGGTGCTGCGCGTTTCCAGCAACGCCAGCGACTATAACGTCAGCGGTAATGAGGTGCGGTTCTACGTCGAATATCCGTTTAACGTATTTTAACCGTGTAATGAACCCTCTCCTGCGGGCCGGCCCTCTCCCGGCGCGCAGGAGCAACCGTCCGGCGCCTTGATTAACCCCCTGTGCCGTGCGGTACCCTCTCCCCGGAAGGGAGAGGGTTGGGGTCACTGGATTATCATTAATACAGCGTCTTCTGCGGCGGGCCGGCAAAGCGCAGCGCGCCAATCTGGCCCATTTTCACTTCCACCACCGATGGCCCCGGCATCGCCAGCGCTTCGGTCATCACCGCCTGGAAATCCTCCGCCCGTTCCACGCTCCACGCCTGCAGGCCAATCGCCTGCGCCAACAGGGTAAAGTCCGGCGTGTGCAGCTCGTTGTAATACTGGCGGCCGCCGAAGTACTTATCCTGAATACCGCGCATCACGCCGTAGCCGCCATCGTTCATAATCAACAGCGTTACGTTGGCCTTCTCCTGCGCCAGGGTCGCCAGTTCGCCAAGGTTGAGGCTCAGGCCGCCGTCGCCGACCAGGCCGACCACTTTCCGTTGCGGATTGGCAATCGCGGTGCCCACCGCCATCGGTAGCCCCATACCGATGGCGCCGGCCAGAGAATGGATATTCATCAGCGGGCCGTGAGCGCGGAACAGGCGGCTGCCCCACAGGCTGCCGGAGACGGTAATATCGCGCACCAGAATGCCGTCATCGGGCAGCGCCTGCGCAATCGCGTCATTCAATTTAGCGTAAGCGCCGCACTGGTCGCGCAGCCCCTGCTCCGCCGCCTCTACCGCCGCTTTAAGCTGGCTATCCCAACGCGCATCGCCCCACATCCGGCCCTGCACCCGCGCTGCCAGCGCCGCTAATAGCGCCCGGCAGTCCGCCACCAGCGTGTTGTCCATCAGGTAGTTACGGCTGGCCGCCGCCGGGTCGATATCAATCTGCACCCGCGGCGTGGGCAGTTCCAACGTCCACGAGCGCGTTTCGTTACTGCGTAGCCGGGAACCAGCCACAAGTGTGAAATCACATTGTGAAATCAGCGCTTCAACCGCGGGAGAATTATGAAACGCGCGCAGGCTGGCGCGATGGCTGTCCGCCAGAATGCCGCGGCCGTGGGTACTGGAAATCACCGTCACCCCCGCATCCGCCAGCGTCTTCACCGCCTCGCCGCTCTCTAACGCGCCGCCGCCAAGCCACAGCAGCGGCTGCTTCGCCTGCTTAAGCTGCGCCCACAGCGTATCGACCAGCGACGCTTCCGGCTCAACCGCCGGAGCGCGTTTCAACGGCGCGGTCAGCAGTGAAAGCGGAATTTTGGCGCTCTGAATATCGATGGGGATTTCCACCGATACCGGGCCGCACGGCGGCGTTTGCGCCTCCTGAATCGCCTTATGCAGGATAGCCACCGCCTGGTTGGCGTTGCTAATGCGGTAAGCGCGCTTCGAACTGGCTTTCAGGAAGGTCAACTGATCGCGGGTTTCATGAATAAAACCGGTGTCGGCGTCCAGCCAGGCTTTTTCGACCTGTCCGGTCAGGTGTAGCAGCGGCGTACCGGCGTTCATCGCCTCAACCAGCGCGCCGACCGCATTACCCGCGCCCGCGCCGGTACTGGTCAGCGCCACGCCGAGCCCTGAAAAACGGCCGTGGGCGTCAGCCATGGTCACCGAGCCCGCTTCGCCGCGCGCCGGAACAAAGCGGATTTTTTCCCGCTGGCCGACGGCGTCGGCGATCGGCAGGTTATGGATAGAAATGACGCCATAAATGGCTTCAACGTGATACTGCTCCAGCGTTCTGGCGATGGCATCGCCGACGGTTATCATTTCGCTCATTGCTCACCCTTTCTCAGTCGCACCAGTGGTTGACGCTATTACCCGTCGCCAGATAAATGCTCTTTTGTTGCATCCAGGCTTTCAGCCCCTGGATCCCTTTTTCGCGGCCCAGACCGCTCTCTTTAAAGCCCCCAAACGGGGTCGAAATGGAGAAAACTTTGTAGGTATTGATCCACACCGTACCGGCTTCCAGTTGCTCGCTCAGACGCAGCGCGCGGCCGGTATCGCGCGTCCAGATCCCCGCCGCCAGCCCGAAGACCGAATCATTGGCCTCGCGGATCAGCGCCGCTTCATCGTGAAAACGCATTGCCACCAGCACCGGCCCGAAGATCTCTTCCTGGCAAACGCGGGCCTGATTGTTCAGCCCTTCAATGATGGTCGGCAGGAAATAGCTCCCCGCCGCCAGCGCCGGATCCGCCGGGATCTCGCCGCCGCATAGCACGCTGCCGCCTTCGCGTTTCGCCAGCTCGACGTACTCCAGCACGCTCTGGCGGTGTTTATCGTTGATCAGCGGCCCGACGTGGGTGCCAGCGCTGAACGGATGACCAATCCGCAGCCCTTGGGTTAACTCCAGCAGGCGGGCCATTAATTGCGGATACACTTTGTCATGAACAAACAGCCGCGAGCCGGCAATGCAGGCCTGACCGCCGGAGCTGAAAATGCCGTAGCAGATGCCCCGCGCCGCCTGTTCGATATCGGCATCTTCCAGCACGATGGTCGGCGATTTGCCGCCCAGCTCCAGCGACGCCGGGATCAGCTTTTCCGCCGCCACGTGCGCCAGGTGACGCCCGGTGGTAGTGCCGCCGGTAAAGGAAATTTTGCGCACCTTAGGATGGCGGGCCAGCGCATCGCCGATAATCGATCCTTTACCCGGCAGCACGCTCAGCAGTCCGGCGGGTAAACCGGCCTGCTCAAAGATCTTCGCCAGTTCCAGCGCCATGAGCGGCGTGGCTTCCGCCGGTTTGAGGATCACCGCATTTCCGGCGGCGATCGCCGGGGCCACCTTCTGCATTTCACTGGCGATCGGCGAGTTCCATGGGGTGATCGCCGCCACCACGCCCAGCGGCTCATAGCGGCTCAGGGTCAATAGATCCGCCTGCCGCGGCGTCGGCAGCTCGCCTTCAAGCAGTTCGCAGGCGGCGGCAAAATAGCGCGCCGTTCCCGCCGCGCTCATCACCAGCCCTCGCGCTTCCGCCAGCGGTTTACCGTTATCGCGGCTCTGCTTTTGGGTGAGCGCATCAAGCTGTGCTTCAATCAGATCGGCAACCTCATGCAAGATCTTCGCCCGCTGATGCGGCAGCATCGCCCGCCATGTAGGCTCCCGCCAGGCGCGGTCGGCGCAGTCGATCGCCTCCTGCAAATCATCGAGGCTTGCCGCATGCAGCGCCGCGTTAATAGCGCCCTCTGCCGGAAACAGGCTGTGCATTAAATTGCCGCCGCCGCGACGCCACTGGCCGCCGATAAAAATGTCTAATTCGTCCATCTCAGCCTCTCTGCGTTATGCCAGTTCACGGCAGGCGCGTACCGCGCTCAGTGCCGCGAGGGTCGATGTTTTCGGATTGCTGGCGAGCGGCAGGCCGCTCAGCTCCAGGTGAAACTCGCCGAACAGTCCTTCGGCGTGTAGCGTATGGGTGTTGCGTTGCGTCGCCGGATCGACCATCAGCTGTACCCGGGTCGCGTCAAGGCCGATACCGCCCAGCGCGATGGTTGCCGCCACGTTGGCATTTGCCGGGAATAGCCGCGCCGCCTCGCGGGCGCTGCCTTCAAAGAAAATTTGCGCTTCATTGACCGTGCTGAGGTCGATAAGCTGTTCGGCATAGCTGCCGCGCCAGCTGGCCGGGCTTTTACGCGACTGATAGGTCACTCGTTCAAGCCCCCCCTCTTTCGCCGCCGCCAGGCCGTCAATCCCGGCGACTGCGCCAGCCAGCAGCGTCAGCCTGCCGCCCGCCTGGCGTAAACGCTGTTCCAGTTCGCTGTCCGCCAGCGCGCCGGTGGAGATCACCGCCAGATGCCAGCCGCGCGCCAGCACCGCTTCGCCGTACTGCGCGACCGCCTGCTGGCTGGCGCATTCCAGCACCAGATCCGGCGTCTCTTCGCATTGCAGCGGATCGGTAAGCGGCGTCACCGTGTGGCCGAACTGCTGGCGGATCGCCGCATGATGCGATTCGCGGGCGACGATCCAACCCAACGTCACCTGCGGCGGCAGGCGTTCAATCACCGCCTGGGCCATCGCGCCATAGCCGATTAACATGACCTTTTTCATCATCTTTCCTTACAGATGGCGGCAGAAACCGCCGGAAACGTCCAGCGCCGCGCCGGTGGTAAAGGAGGCCAGCGGCGAAGCGAGGAACAGCAACGCCTGCGCCGGCTCCTGCGGCTTACCAAGACGCGCCATCGGGATCCCACGCTTACGGGCAATATCCGCGGTCCACTGCGGCCAACTCTGGCTCTTATCGCTGCGGTTTTCAAAACGGCGCTGCCACTGCCCGGATTCGACCATTCCCAGCAGGATGGAATTCACGCGGATGCCTTTCTCCACCAGCTCTTTCGACAGGGTCAGCGTCATATTGAGCAGCGCGGCACGGGCAGCAGAGGTGGCAATCATGTGCTCTTCCGGTTGCAGCGCCAGCAGCGAGTTCACGCAGGTAATCGAGGCGATATCCGACTGCTCAAGCTGCGGCTGGAAAGCCTTTACCGGGTTAATCACGCCGAACAGTTTCAGTTCAGCTTCGTGCAGCCAGGCCTCGCGCGGCGTATCGGCGAAGTGGGCGACATAACCCTGCCCGGCGTTATTAATCAGCATGTCGGCGCCGCCGAAACGCGCGGCGACCGCGTCAGCGAAGGCCTGAACTTCCGCTTCATTCAGTACGTCGCAGCGCCAGGAGAACACCTCGCCTTCTGGATATTCGTTTTGCAACGCCGCATGGGCGCTGGCCAGCCGATCCGGGTTGCGGCCGCAAAAGGCGACCTTCGCCCCTTCGCCCAGCAGCAGGCGCAGCGTTTCAAAGCCGATCCCTGACGAGCCGCCGGTGACTACCGCGACGCGTCCTTCAATTTGTGCATTCATCGCGCACCTCTTCCCCTATGCGTAAAAGCTGTTGATTAAAAAAGGTTTCGTTATCGAGATAGCTGGCATGTCCAGCCTGCGGGATGGCGATGTAAGGGGCGCCGTAACGCAGCGCCACTCCCTGCACCAGCTCCGGTTGGGTAATGGCATCCTGCTCGCCGCACCACACCGAGAGACGACCGCGATAGTCGGCGAGCCAGCGGTGGATGTCGTCATGCGCCAGCATCCAGGCGGCGGCGAGGTAACCTTCGCTACGCAGCCTGCGCATGCCTGCCGCCACCGTCGCCACATCGGCTTCGCGCGCGCCGGGGCGCAGCAGTTTTGCCGCCCGCCCCTGCGCCATCGCCTCGCCGCCCAGCGCCATCTGCTGTTGACGTCCCTGCCAGACTTTTTCCCGCTGCGCCGCCTCCGCCTGGCCGTATCCCTGCGCGACGTCGGCGAGTACCAGATAAAGCACCCGCTGCGGGTATTTCGCGGCGAAGGCGGCCGCCACCAGCGCGCCCAGCGAATGGCCGACCAGTATGGTTTGCTCTACTCCAGCGCGGTCCAGCATTCGCGCCAGCGCGTCGGCGTAATCACCAGCATCCGCCGGCGTTGCCGCCAGCATCGGGCTCTCGCCATAACCGGGCATATCCCAGGCCAGCACACGGTAGCCGGGAAGCGTCATCTGTTTATGCCAGGAGGCCGCGCCGGAACTGATGCCGTGCAGCAGCGTCAGCGGAATGCCGCTTCCTTGTTCACGAAAACCCGTCATCATCGCCCCTTAGGTACGTTTTACTTTTGCCAGCGGATGATCTTCCGGGTAGGTCGGAATATGCGGCTTATGGGTGCCGAGCATCACGCACATCAGCGCCTCTTCTTCGCCGTGGTTAAACAAACCGCGGTAGATTCCAGGCGGTACCGAGATCAGATCGCGTTCGCGCAGTACGGTTTCGGTATAGTTGTCGCCGTCCTGAATCATCAGGGTGATCTGCCCTTTGAGCATGAAGAACACCTCTTCTACGTCATCATGCAGGTGCAGCGGGCCTTCACATTTGGACGGCAACACCATGGTGGAGAAGGTGAAGTGCTCGGCCGGAACGGTGTTGGTATCACTGGCGACGCCGGTGGCGCCGGTACCGATGTAGCGCATCTGCGCGCGGCGATATTTCGGATCAAAATCGGCCTGGAATTTCAGCGCATTCCAGTCGTATTTACGGCCTTCAAAGCGCGCGATACGCGACTCCACCCACTCTTCCATCGTCAGATGGTCAGGTTTCAAACTCTGTTTTGCAGTTACGGTTGAATCAGTCATCGTTTTATCCTCAGTAACGTCTCAGCAGCGGCAGTAACAGGGCGCAGCCCACCGCCGCCATCACCGCCAGAAAAATCAGCCCGGAATCCATGCTATGGGTGAAGGCGATAAGCGCGCCCATCACCGCCGGCGATAGCGCCCCGGCAAAGTTTCCCAGCCCGTTGAAAATTCCACCCGCCGTGGCGCTGACCCGTGGATGGGTCGCTTTAGCCAGCAGCGCGAAAATGTTTGGCGCGCCGGTGCCCCACATAAAGGTGCTAAAGCTCATCGCCGCGATCACCGGCAACGGCGCGCTAAAATGCATCACCGCCGCCAGCCCGATTCCGGCGCCCGCCAGGGAAATAAAGCAGGCGGCGGCGCGCTTATCGACGCGGTCGGACAGCCAGGCGCCAATAATTTCGCCTAGCAACATGGCGATAAACGGCATCGACGACAGCCAGCCGGCGTGTTCCAGATGAATGCCTTTGCCTTTAATCAGGTAGCCCGGCAGCCAGCCGTTGATCCCCCACAGATAGGCGAGAAAGGCGATATTGAAGATGCAGATCATCCAGAAATGCGGACTCACGAAGAGCTCGCGCCGCGCGCTGCGGCGCACTTCCTGCGACGTTTTATCGCTGCCGACTTTCGCCTCCAGCTGCACGCCGCGCAGCCCGATGCGCACAAAAATCAGCACCGGTACCGTCAGCATCGCCATCACGAAAAAGGTGCTCTGCCAGCCGAAGGTATTGAGTAGCCAAATTGACAGCGGGAAACCCAGCGCCGCGCCAACCGGCGTGCCGAGCAGCCACAGCATGGTGGCGCGGGCCTGTAGCCGCTGCGGGAAGGTGTGGCGCACCACGGCGAACGCCAGCGGGAACAGCGGCCCTTCAGCGATGCCCAACAGGATGCGCAGCGTCACCATCAGCGCGTAGTTGTGGGTGAAGCCCATGATCACCATCAGGATGCACCACACCACCATCATTCCAGTTAGCAAGCGCAGCGGCGCAATCCGGTCGCCAAGGCCGCTTAATAACACTGACGAGAAGCCGTAGCTCAGCAAAAAGGCGCTCATCAGAATACCCAGCCGGGTGGTATCGAAATCGATCCCCATCGCCTGCTGGAAGTGGCTATCGGAAAACAGCGCGGCGATACTGATTTTGTCGAAAAACGCCAGCAGTACGCAGGCCAGCAGCGACAGCGGAATGGCCCAACGAACCGCCTTTTCAGGCGTGCGGACGCCCTCGCCGCTCGCCTCAGCAGGCGCGGCGTTAGTCTCTAATGTGGTCATTTCTCCCCCTTAAGGGTTCGCGTTAATTATCGCAATGACATCAGCGAGAAAGTCGGGTCAGCGAGCGGGACGTCAGAGAGATCCCTCCCCGCCGCCATCCAGCGCTTCGCCAGCTTCACGGTACGTGCATTATTGAAGGCCACCAGCTGCGTTAAACGTCCATCGGCGTTCAGCGAGAAGTAGAGCGCGCCCTGCGGCTCGTCACGCACGATGGTGCGGCTGCCCGCCTGCGGGATCCCCAGGATCTGAATATTGCGATCGTATTGATCTGACCACAGCCACGGCGCCTCGTCGTAGCCGCTGGCCTGCGGATCGAGCATCGCTTTCGCCGTCGCGATCGCCTGATTTTGCGCAAAGGCCCACGACTGAATGCACAGGCCGTATTGATGGTGCTGGGCGACATCGCCGGCGGCGAAAATCGCCGGATCGCTGCTGCGCCCCTGGGCATCGACTACAATTCCGCGCTCGACAGTGAGCCCGGCATCGCGCGCCAGTTCGAGATTCAGATCGACGCCGATCCCCACCACCACCGCGTCGAAGGTTTCCCGTTGGCCATCGCAGTGCAGCGTCGTCAGGCCGTTATCATCTTCCAGCTCCAGCGCGCCGCAGCCGCGGCGAATATCAACGCCCTGCCCGCGATGCAACTCATCCAGCGCCTGCGAGACCTCCATACTGACCGAGCGCATGCACAGCGCCGGCTGTTGTTCATAAAGGGTCACGGCTACGCCGCTTTTGCGCGCCGAGGCGGCGATTTCGAGGCCAATCCAGCCGCCGCCGACGATCGCCAGCCGCGTTGCCGATGCCAGCCGCTGCTTCAGACGCTGCGCGTCCTGCCAGTGGCGCAGGGTATAGACCTGCGGATGCTGCGCCCAGGCCTCGGACGGCAGCCGCGCGCGGCCGCCGGTGGCGATCAGCAGTTGGTCATACGCCAGCGTTTCTCCGTTGCTCAGCGCCAGGGTTTTATTTTGCCGATCGATCGATTCCGCGCGCAGCGGGCGGTACCAGCGCAGTTCCAGCGCCTGCTGCGCCTCGGCGCTGAATAACCGCGGCAGCGCCGGTTCGGCCTCCAGCAATGCCGCTTTCGACAGCGGCGGACGCTCGTAAAAATCCCATTGCTCTTCGGCAACCACGCAAATCTCGCCGCTAAACCCTTCATCACGCAGCGTTTTCGCTGCCCAGCCGCCAGCCTGGCCGCCGCCGATAATGACTATCCGCGCCGTCATACCGCCTCCGGTTTTTTCTGCTGGCGACGGGTATCGTGATCGATACCGCCTTCCACCGCCCATTCGGTAAAGGACACGAGTGAATGCTCAAGTTCGCGCGGCTGCCAGTTTTCCGTCAGATAGTCATCGTTGGTGTAGTACTCAAAAGCGCCGCCGGTCGGGCTGTTGACATACCAGAAGTAGGCCGAGGAGACCGGATGGCGGCCGGGGCCGATAAACGTGCTCCAGGCGTTTTTATTCATCGCAATGCCGCCGCCGATCACTTCATGAATATCCCGTACGGTAAACGCGACGTGGTTTAGCCCGCGCTTGCGGTTGGGCAACTGCAATAAGAAGAGGTTATGGTGTCCGCCGCGCACGCCGCAGCGCAGGAACACCGCGCGATTGATGTAGCGGTCTGACACCTGGAAGCCGAGTACTTCGCGATAGAAACTTTCCACCGCCGCCAGTTCTTCCACGAAGAAGACCACGTGGCCGACATTAATCGGCTGCGCGCGGTCGTACACCGGGCTCGGGGTGTCGATGCGACGCACATCGCCCCACTGGTTGATCGGTTCAACGTTCAGTTCAACCGCCGTTTGCTGGCTAACCTGCACCCGCAGCGTCATACCGTTAGGGTCGCGACACTCCAGCGCGCCGTCGATTTCACGGAAAGCGGGCTGGCGTTCCAGCTTCGGGCGCAGCGCATCCAGCGCCGCCCGATCCGCCACGCCCCAGGTCATGCGACGCAGAGTGTTGCCCGCCTCAAAGGCTGGCGGCAGGTCGGCGGCATCGGTCGGGTTAAGTTCGACCCGCGCGCCGCTGAGGGTGGTAAACGCGCGGCCGCTGGCGTCGCCGGTCAGGCCAAAATCGCGCATAAATTTGGCGCTGTGGTTCAGGTCGTCTACGCCAAATTCCAGCTTTTCAATTCCGGTAATACTCATTATTCGTCGCCTCTTTACCGTTCAGTCGCCCGAATTTGGGCGTAAAACATGCCCGACGCAATCAAGCGCCTGCTGTTAAGTTGTTGATTTAACTTGCCTGTGACAAATATCCGAGGAAGCCGGAAATTTTGTCCGCCGCCATACTGACGTCGTTCTGCAACCGTTCGCGATCGCTTTGCGGGATCTCGTCCGACGGCACCAGAATGCTGACGACCGCCGCCACCCGGCCGCTGCGGTCAAAGACCGGATAGACAATCGATGAGATGCCGTGGCGGTAGAACGATTCGCCAATCACGTAGCCGCGGGCTTTATCCTGCTGCACCATCTGCCACAGCGCTTCGCGGTCGTACAGCTGGCCCGGCGTATTGCCCGGCAGACGTTCATTCGGGAACAATTGTTCAAACTCGCTGCGGGAAACATCGGTCAGCAGCATGCGGCCAAGCGAGGTGCAGTGCACCGGTAGCCGCGTTCCGACGCTGACCTGGTTGATACGCGAACCGGCGGCGCTGACGCGGGCGATGTAGATAATGTCGCGGCCGTCGCGGATCGCCAGATGGCTGCTGCACTGGCTGATATCGCGCAGTTGCTCGATGACCGGCTGACCCACCTGAGCGACATCCAGTGAGGCGATATATTCAAAGCCCAGACGCAGTACGTTCATGCCCAGCGAAAAGGTATTGGTGCGGGCATTGCGCTCGAGAAAGCCCATATATTCCAGCGTCTGCACCACGCGATAGGCGGTCGCTTTCGGCATATCCACCAGCCGATGCAGCTCGGCAAAGGTCAGATCGCGATGCTGTTCGCCAAACGCCAGCAGCAGTTGTAAACCGCGCTCCAGACCCGGTACCAGGTACTTCACTTCCTGATCGTTCGCCATACCGCCTCACTTGTTAGTTAAAGACAAAACCGCCGTTGACCGGGATGAGCTGGCCGGTGATAAAGCGCGAAAGATCGCTCAGCAGCCAGACCACGCTGCCGGTGACATCTTCCGGCTGCTGAGCGCCGCTGAGCGCGCGGCCATTCTCATACAGCTGATGACGCTCGGCGGGAACGTATTCCGTGGCCTCAACGCGGGTCAGCCCCGGCGCGATGGCGTTGATACGGATCCGCTTTTCACCCAGCTCGCGGGCCATGGAGCGGGTCATCGCAATCACCGCGCCCTTACTAGCGACGTAGGCCATCAGCCGCGGCGCGCCCCACAGCGCGGTATCCGAAGCGACGTTGACGATTGCCGACCCTTCGCGCAGCAGCGGTACCGCCTCGCGGGTCACCAGCCAGGTACCTTTGACATTGACCGTCATCACCCGATCCCACAGGTCCGGATCGTAATCGATCATGTTTTTACCGCCGACGCCGGTGGCCATTGCCGCGTTATTGACTAAGCCATCGATAGGCCCCTGCGCGCCGATGGCGCTGAAGACCTGCTCGATCGACGCTTGACTGGCAAGATCGATGGCGTGGGATTCGATCTGATAGCCCTTCTGCTGCAGGCGATGAGCGCTTTCCGCCAGCTCCCCCTGCAGGATGTCGCACATCACCACCGTCGCGCCCTGCGCGGCGCAGGATTCGGCAAAGTGGTAACCGAGGCCGCGCGCCGCGCCGGTGACGACAATACGTTTACCGTTCAGCAGGCCGTTCATCAGGCGGCACCCTGCTGCGCTTCGCGAAGCGCTAACTGCTCTTTCGCCGCTTTCTGCATCATGCGGCGCAGGCGGGATAAACCGACGTCATGTTGATAGAGATATTCATGATCGCGGGCGTTCGGCGCCAGGCTTTCCAGCACCACGCGATCCTGTTCCAGTACTTCCCAGTGCAGTTTTTCCAGACGGTTGCGGTACATAAAGCGCCACAGATCGCGCTGCCAGCCTTGAACGCCGCGGATGCGCCAGAAGAAGACGCGGCAGTTGTCGTTATCTTCCGGAACCACCATGCCGACGATCCAGAAGTGGCCGCCCGGCCCGAAACGCTTTTTGTACGGAATAGACAGGCGCATCCAGTAGGCGCCGCTGTTGCCCAGTTCAACCCAGTCAAAGTTGACGCCGCTCTGCCCTTTTTTCTCGAAGATAAAGCCGGTTTTCGTCGGCTGCAGTACCATATCGGCTTTGCGATCGCCTTCCGCCATCGAGTGCGATGATGAATGCAGATAGGTGCCATGCATCGGATCCATCACGTTTTCCAGCGCGTACTGGTAGTTGCATTTCCACGCCGCGGTGCACAGGAAGTTACTGTATTTTTCGTGGTTGGCCAGTTCCTCCGGGAAGCTCAGTTCATCCGGCTGCTGGTCGGCGGTGACGCCGAACCACAGGAAGATTGCCCCGTGCGCTTCCTGCACGCTGTAGCTGCGCACGCACTGCTGGCCGACCAGCGGGCAGCGGTCAACCGCCGGGACGTCTTTGACTTCGCCGTTGCCGGCGACTTCCACGCCGTGATACCAGCAGGCGATACGATCGCCTAAGTTCCAGCCCATTGACAGGCGCGCGCCGCGGTGCGGGCAGCGGTCTTCCAGCGCCTGCACCTGGCCGTCTTTATTTCTCCAGACCACGATCTGCTCGCCGAGACGGGTAATGCCTACCGGCGCAGACTGCACTTCCCAGCTCGCCAGCACCGGATACCACAGGCCGCGCAATCCTTTATCAAGATAGTTTTGTACCGTTGTCGTCATCGCTGTGTCCTCAGTAGCCGTTAACCTGTAAAAATGCCTGGAAGCTGCTTTCGCTCCACGGTTCGCCCTGCTGGTCATGCATCCTGACGCCATTGAGGCCGCTCACCAGTTCACCGAGACTTTCCGCGCCCTGCTCGAACAGCGTTTCCAGGGTCGCGATAAGCTGCAGTTCCCAGTTTTCCGGCACCCGGCTGCGGGTTTGCCAAATCAGATTGTGATAGTCGCCAGGCTTATGGATATTGCCGTTTCCGCCTTCCGCCGGTGGCGTAAACTGGCGGCTTTCCGGTAGCGCCGGGTTGAAGTCCAGGGATTCGCTCATGCCACGTTCTCCTCGATAAAGGTAATCTGGATCTGATTGTCGTATACCCGCACCGGGTAACGATTAAGGTTGCGACCGCCGGGGCCATGCAGGCACTGGCCGGTTTTGACGTCGAATACCGCCTCATGCAGCGGGCATTCCACCTTGCCATCTTCGACAAAGCCCTGGCTCAGGAGCGCATAGGCATGAGGGCAAACGTCTTCCAGCGCGTAATATTCGCCATCAATCAGATAAATACCGATTTCCTTACCGTCGATATTGCCGCTATATGGAAAATCTTCCTGTACTTGCTCCGCGTCACATACGCCTATCCAGCTCATCGCAATCCTCCAGGCTTTTGTTTCATATATGAAACTCTGTTTCTTATTTAATACGGTCAATATAAAAGCGGCGAATGTTTCGTCAAGCGTTAATGTGACAAACTTGTTAATGAATGACTTTTAAATTAGCTAAGTGTGCAATTGATCACGAAAAACTGCATTCAGATGAAATGATGATATTTAAAGTGGTGATCCATTATAAATAAAAATGCCGATTTAAATTTCACACGCGACTATTGACTTCTTTTGCAGACGATCATTAAAAATGTGCAACGGCGGAAGCCATGGTGTTTCACCCATGAAACAATCATTTATTTAATCTTTTAAAAACAACGAGTTTCACTGGTGAATCATTTTACTTATGTAACTATTTCTGGCGTTAAAAAAATAATAACCGGTAATCATTAAATTAAGCGTGGAGACAACAAATGGCGGCAAGATGGCAAGGGGTAATAGCATTACTTTTGTTAATAATTATTTCCTACGTCGATCGGGTAAATATCTCGGTGATGATCCTTAACCCGGAATTTGCTGCCCATTTTCAATTAAATGAAAACAGAATGTTACAAGGCATGCTAATGACATGCTTTCTTCTGGGTTATGGATTTTCGGCATTATTATTAACCCCAGTTATAGAAAGTAAATGGCATTACCGCCAGGGACTCTTAAGCAGCATTGCTATATGGGCGCTGGTTTGCGCAGTTTCACCGCTGCTGGGCTCGCTCTTGGGGATGTTAATCGCGCGCATTGTTCTTGGCGTGGCGGAGGGACCGCTATTCTCACTGAAGACACGTTTTATCAACGACAACTTCGCCGCCGATGAAATAGGTAAACCGAATGCGGTGACCGCCCTCGGCGTATCGCTTGGGCTGGCGGTAGGCTTCCCGCTAGTCACCTGGTTGATGGCGCATGTTGGCTGGATCGGCTCCTTCTACGCGCTGGCGCTGCTTAACCTCCTGCTCGGCGGCGGATTAATCTGGCGGTTTCTTCCCGCGCCAAAAGTGACCGCACAGCGCGCGAAGCCGGGCTTCAGTCAGACTTTTGCCCTCGCCTGGCGTACGCCGCTGCTTGGCTGGATCCTGCTGGTGGAAATCGCCACGCTCAGCTATTTATGGGGAAGTAGCGCCTGGCTGCCCGCCTGGCTACGCGACGAGCACCACTTCTCGCTGCAGGCCACCGGCCTGCTGGCGGCAGTACCCTTTTTGTTAAGCCTGGGCTCAAAGTTTGTTGGCGGCGTGCTCCTCGACAAAATGCGCCCGGAGCAGGCGCCGCTGCTGTTTATTATCGGCGGCCTACTCACCGCCGGTTCCGTGCTGGCGCTGATGCTCAGCCAGCAGCCGGCGATGCTGGCGCTGTTTATGCTGGCGGCGAACGTTTTCTGGGGATTACAGGGGGCGGCGATCCCGGCGGTGGTGCAGCATCACGCCCCGCGCGAAGCGGTGGGCAGCGCCTATGGGATCATTAACGGCATTGGCAATATCTGCGCGGCGTTTATTCCGCTGCTGATGGGAGTGGTGATGAAATCGGTGGGATCGGTAAGTTCAGGTTTTTCCGTTCTGGTGGCATCACAGCTGATCACGCTGTGCGCCGGCGGCATACTGCTGCTGCGCATGCGTCGCGCAGCAGCAGTAAACGCTTAGCCTTTCTTCGCTGCCTGAATGTATAGCATCTCCAGCGCCAGAGTCGCCGCCGCCAGGGCGGTGATTTCAGACTGGTCATAAGCCGGGGCGACTTCAACCACGTCCATTCCGACGATGTTCAGATCCTTCAGGCCGCGCACCAGTTTGATCGCACGGTCAGAGGTCAACCCACCGATCACCGGCGTACCGGTACCTGGCGCAAATGCCGGATCCAGACAGTCGATATCGAAGGTCAGGTACACCGGCATATCACCGACGATTTGTTTCACCTGAGCGATGATGTCGTCGACGCTGCGGTCGTTAACCTGGCCCGCATCAAGCACGGTAAAGCCGTTATCTTTATCGAATTCGGTACGAATACCGATCTGCACGGAGTGGTTCGGATCGATAAGCCCTTCGTTCGGCGCGGTGTAGAACATGGTGCCGTGGTCGAATTCACAGCCGTTGGCGTAGGTATCGGTGTGGGCATCGAAGTGTACCAGCGCCATTTTACCGAAATGCTTGGCATGGGCGCGCAGCAACGGCAGGGTGACGAAATGGTCGCCGCCGAAGGAGAGCATGCGTTTACCGGCCGCCAGCAGTTTCTCCGCGTGCGCCTGCAGTTTCTCGCTCATTTCGCGAGCGTCGCCGAAGGCGTAGACCAGATCGCCGCAGTCCACGACGTTCAGGCGTTCACGCATGTCGAAGTTCCATGGGAAACGGTTGTGCTCCCAGGCGAGGTTGGTTGACACCTGACGGATCGCCGCCGGGCCATGACGGCCGCCCGCGCGCCCGGAGGTCGCCATATCAAACGGCACGCCGGTGATGACCCAATCCGCATCGCTTTCATACGGCATAAAGTTCATCGGCAGACGCAGGAAACCAAAAGCGTTGGATACCAGGGAGTTATCGTATTGATGACCTAAAGTGCTCATGGGTATGACCTCTTTTCACAGTCGTGGAACGTAAAAAATAAGTATAAAAAAACCCCTCCGCGTCGTTAGGCCCGACGAGGAAGGGTTTGAATTAGGTTACTGCTTATAAGGACAAATTATCGCCTGAAAACCGCCCGGCGGCAAGCGGGACGTTTATTTTTGACAAGGCGCCGGGGCGAAACCGTTCGCCGGGAAGGCCTGAGCCGAACACGGTGGAAGCGGCGCCGGCTTTTCTCCGCGTAAGGCGAAGGCGGCAAAGCCGATGATACCGGCGTTGCGCGTGTCCCCCTGAGCGGAATGGGCGGCATAAGATTGCGCAACATCAGAAAACTCAAACGCCGCTACGGTACGGTTATTTTTACGGAATCCTTTGATCGCCAGCGAGTCGCCGGCACGGATAATATAACCATTATTCTGGAGCGAACCGGCCTTGCCGCTCAGGACATCGAGACCATCCACGGTGGCAATAATTTCGTAATCCACGCGATGGCTATAATTACGAACATATAATTGATATTGTGTGCCAACGCGGGCCACAACAGCGTATTGCCATTTTCCGGTAGAATTATTATAGCTGCGAGTAATAGGGAGAGAGTTAAAATTAGCATCGCGTACCGCATATTCCAGATCGCTAATTCGAATGCTATACAGCTGGTCGAAACCGGTATGATATTGACCGGAATAATTAATCAATACGATTTCGTCAGGATGGGAATCCTGGCGTTCTGCGGACACGCCTTTAACCGTTGAGTGAACGTCGCTGCCCCAGCGGGTGGCGACATCGGTGGTAGACGCCGCACGGTCATGGTACACAGCCTGGCTCGAACAACCGCCTAATAATAAACCGATAATAAGACCGTACCGCGATATACTTTTCATATTCTGTCCCTGTTCCACTAAGTATTAATTCCTCGCGGCAGTGTACAGGCTATTATCGCTTTAAAAAGCATCCACTATATTTTTTCAGATTTCATTTATAAAAAAGGGTCGGTTTATTAACATAAACCGACCCACCAGCGGATTAGTCTTAGTTACTCATCTTCAAGATAAGTATATCCGTACAGCCCCGCTTCGAACTCTTCAAGGAACTGCTGCTGCAGCTCGGCGTCGAGACCGGTATTTTTCACCTGATCGCGGAACTGGGTCAGCAACGTATTCGGATCCAGCTGAACATACTGCAGCATATCCGCCACCGTATCCCCCTCATCGGAGAGCTCAACCTCAACGCTACCGTCCGGGAAGACGAAAACGTCTACCGCTTCGGTATCGCCGAACAGGTTGTGCATGTTGCCGAGGATCTCCTGATAAGCCCCGACCATAAAGAAGCCCAGCATTGGCGGGTTCTCCGGGTCGTATTCCGGCATCGGCATGGTGGTGGCGATCCCGTCGCCGTCAACATAGTGATCGATGGCGCCATCGGAGTCGCAGGTAATATCCAGCAGCACCGCGCGGCGTTCCGGCGACTTGTTCAGCCCTTCCAGCGGCATCACCGGGAATAGCTGATCGATGCCCCAGGCATCCGGCATCGACTGGAACAGCGAGAAGTTGACGTAGATTTTATCCGCCATACGTTCCTGCAGCTCATCGATGATCGGACGATGGGCGCGGTTGCTCGGATCGAGCTGTTTTTGTACTTCATGGCACATGTTCAGATACAGCTGTTCCGCCCACGCGCGCTCCTGCAGGTTGAAGGTGCCGGAGGAGTAGCCGATGTGGATATCGTGCAGATCCATCTGACTGTCGTGCAGCCATTCGCGTAGCGAGCGGCGGTTGCCGGTTTCGTGCATCTCCAGCCAGGTTTCCCACATGCTCTGCAGCGGACGCGCGGCGTCTTCCGCCGGCGGGGTCGCCTCGGTGTATTCGTTGCGCTCGACGCCGATAATGTTGGAAACCAGTACGGTGTGGTGCGCGGTCACCGCGCGGCCGGACTCTGTAATCACCGTCGGGTGCGGCAGGCCGTTCTCTTCACAGGCGTCGCCGATCGCCCAGATGATATTGTTGGCGTACTCATTCAGGCCGTAGTTCACCGAACAGTCGGACTGCGAGCGGGTCCCTTCGTAATCGACACCCAGACCGCCGCCGACATCGAAGCACTGAATATTAACGCCCAGCTTATGCAGCTCGACGTAGAAACGCGCCGATTCGCGCACGCCGGTGGCGATATCGCGAATGTTGGCCATCTGCGAGCCGAGGTGGAAGTGCAGCAGTTGCAGGCTCTCAAGATGGCCTGCCTCGCGCAGAATTTCGACCAGTTGCAGCACCTGCGTCGCCGCGAGGCCGAATTTAGATTTCTCGCCGCCGGAGGACTGCCATTTACCGGAACCCTGCGAGGCCAGACGCGCACGCACGCCAAGGCGCGGCACCACGTTCAGACGGGCGGCCTCTTCCAGCACGATGGCGATTTCCGACATCTTCTCGATGACCAGATAGACCTTATGGCCCATCTTCTCGCCCACCAGCGCCAGACGGATGTATTCACGATCTTTATAACCGTTACAGACGATCACGCTACGGGTCATCCCCGCGTGCGCCAGCACCGCCATCAGCTCAGCCTTCGAACCAGCCTCCAGCCCCAGCGGTTCGCCGGAGTGGATCAAGGATTCAATCACGCGACGGTGCTGGTTGACCTTGATCGGGTAGACAAGGAAATAGTCGCCGTTATAACCGTAGGATTCACGCGCGCGCTTGAAGGCGGCGTTAATCGAGCGCAGACGATGTTGCAGGATCTGCGGGAAGCAGAACAGCGCCGGCAGGCGTTGTCCCTGGGCTTCGCGCGCTTTGACCAGCTCGGCCAGGTCGACGCGCGCTTCCGGGACGTCAGGATCCGGGCAAACGCTGATATGGCCCAGTTCGTTAACGTCGTAATAGTTATTACCCCACCAGGCAATATTGTAGGTACGTAGCATTTTGCTGGCTTCCTGGGAGCTCATCGCAACCTCCTGCATGGAACGTAGTACACCGTGTTCGCCTGCTGACGAAAGCGAACCCAAAGACATGTCGTCAGACATAGCGAACCTCAACTTGTAATATTAACTACTATCGCAGTCGACAGACGCGATAACAACCCATGAACAGCCTTTAATCCCAGCAGATAGTGCTGGCACTGCAGCTGCGCGACCGGTTTCTTATTCATATATAGTAAAACACGTACCCGAAGCTGGTATGACAGCCCGGAGAAACCACGAGAAAACCCTTGCTCACGCAAGAGCGCCCTTGTTCAGTTTTCAAAAAGCCTGGAGGCCCTGGAATCCTGAGAAGCGCCGAGATGGGTAGAACATCGGCAGGTATGCACGAAAGAGATGCAGATTGCGGGATAGAATTGCGCGACAGAACGACGCGGCGAATCAGGCGAAAAACGTTGGTTCATTATCTGGTATCACCTCCACACTGCCCCGAAAAAGGCCAGCGACAAGCCAAAGCTATACCCGTCATACTTCAAGCTGCAGATGCGTTGGCTGCGTGCGTTCATCCCAGTCACATAGTTATCTATGCTCCTGGGAATTCGCGCCCTTGCCGCGTGACTCGGCCTTCGGCCTCGCCCCTACGGGGCCAGCGCAAGCGCTGTTCAAAACGGCTAGCCGTTTTGTCCTGCAACTTAAATTATTTAGGGTATATACATATCGTACAGCTGGCGAAACCGCCGCTGTGTAACAGAGTGCTTAACCCGGCTGGAAGTGGCGTCACGAGATGGGCTTCGTGCGCTTTTTTAATGAGCCGCGCGCGGCGTTTTATACCGAGAAGCGGGGTAAAATGCAAAATAAAAATACGCGTCTTGCCGGAGTTGTCAGGAAAAATTTCCACCACGCTTTTTCCATTAATGCGGGCGATGTCAAAAAAATGTGGAAATGCGATGAAGTTCTGACCTAAAATAGCCATCCAGAAGTTAATCCATCTATACTGATTAACACTCAGACTGCTCGTGTCACTACCTGCAAGCCTTGGTAGGGTCATCTATCAAAGCCTCTCTACACAACAGTATGAGCTACACGAATACTCACAGGTAAAATAAAACATGGCAAAACACCTCTTTACGTCCGAGTCTGTATCAGAAGGGCATCCAGACAAAATTGCTGACCAAATCTCCGATGCCGTGCTGGACGCGATCCTCGAACAGGATCCGAAAGCGCGCGTAGCCTGCGAAACCTATGTCAAAACCGGCATGGTTCTGGTTGGCGGTGAAATCACCACCAGCGCATGGGTTGATATCGAAGAGATCACCCGTAACACGGTGCGTGAAATTGGCTACGTGCATTCCGATATGGGCTTTGACGCCAACTCTTGCGCGGTCCTGAGCGCCATTGGTAAGCAGTCCCCGGATATTAACCAGGGCGTTGACCGTGCCGACCCGCTGGAACAGGGCGCGGGCGACCAGGGCCTGATGTTTGGCTATGCCACTAACGAAACTGACGTGCTGATGCCGGCGCCGGTGACTTACGCGCACCGTCTGGTACAGCGCCAGGCTGAAGTCCGCAAAAACGGCACCCTGCCGTGGCTGCGTCCGGACGCGAAAAGCCAGGTCACTTTCCAGTATGACAACGGCAAAATCGTCGGCATCGATGCGGTTGTGCTTTCCACTCAGCACGCTGAAGATATCGATCAGAAATCCCTGCAGGAAGCAGTGATGGAAGAGATCATCAAGCCGATTCTGCCGACCGAATGGCTGAACGCTTCCACCAAGTTCTTCATCAACCCGACCGGACGTTTCGTCATCGGCGGCCCGATGGGCGACTGCGGTCTGACCGGTCGTAAGATCATCGTTGATACCTACGGCGGCATGGCTCGTCACGGCGGCGGTGCGTTCTCCGGTAAAGATCCATCTAAAGTTGACCGTTCCGCAGCCTACGCGGCGCGCTATGTGGCGAAAAACATCGTTGCCGCTGGCCTTGCCGATCGTTGTGAGATTCAGGTTTCCTACGCCATCGGCGTCGCTGAACCGACTTCAATCATGGTCGAAACCTTCGGCACCGAAAAAGTGCCTTCTGAACAGCTGACCCTGCTGGTACGCGAGTTCTTCGACCTGCGTCCGTACGGCCTGATTCAGATGCTGGATCTGCTGCACCCGATCTACAAAGAGACCGCCGCTTACGGTCACTTTGGTCGCGAACATTTCCCATGGGAAAAAACCGACAAAGCAGCCCTGCTGCGCGAAGCGGCTGGCCTGAAATAAGCCACCCCGCTTGACTGCTTAAGGCCAGCCCCGCGCTGGCCTTTTTGTTGCCCTGAATCTCTCCCCCGACGTTTGACCGTCTTTGATCCATTTCCTTTCCCCACTTGATGAAAGCGATTACATATCTGCCGCAAGGGCGGGATCGTTCTAGCTACCCGCAGGCGCGAACTCTTTTCACAATGTTACATAACATGTCAAAAATCGCCGTTTCAGCCCATTCTTATTGGCGATATTTGCCTTTTATATCTATGATTTGAATGTGTTTTTACTGATTACATATCTTTACCTTAGTGTAACCGATTACACAGTCGTGATTGTAATCACGTTTTTTTGTCCTGCACTCCCCTACTCTAAGCATCGACAGAATCAATAACTCAACTGGAGGGCGTTATGCCTGACAACAAAAAACAAGGGCGTTCAAACAAGACGATGACGTTCTTTGTCTGTTTCCTCGCCGCGCTGGCCGGCTTACTGTTCGGCCTTGATATCGGCGTTATTGCCGGCGCCTTACCGTTCATTGCCAATGAATTCCAAATCAGCGCGCATACCCAGGAGTGGGTGGTCAGCTCCATGATGTTCGGCGCCGCCGTCGGCGCAGTGGGCAGCGGCTGGCTCTCTTTCAAACTTGGGCGTAAAAAAAGCCTGATGATCGGCGCGATCCTGTTCGTGGCCGGTTCGCTATTTTCCGCCGCCGCGCCGAACGTCGAAATCCTGCTGATCTCTCGCGTCCTGCTGGGGCTGGCGGTTGGTGTCGCCTCTTACACCGCGCCGCTGTACTTATCGGAAATCGCGCCGGAGAAAATCCGCGGCAGTATGATTTCGATGTACCAGTTATCGGTATTCTCGGCGCCTACCTCTCTGACACCGCCTTCAGCTACAGCGGCGCGTGGCGCTGGATGCTCGGCGTGATTATCATCCCGGCAATCCTGCTGCTGATCGGCGTAATCTTCCTGCCGGATAGCCCGCGCTGGTTTGCCGCTAAACGCCGTTTCGTCGATGCCGAACGCGTCCTGCTGCGCCTGCGCGATACCAGCGCCGAAGCCAAACGCGAGCTCGATGAAATCCGCGAAAGCCTGAAAGTCAAACAGTCCGGCTGGGCGCTGTTCAAAGAGAACAGCAACTTCCGCCGCGCGGTGTTCCTTGGCGTCCTGCTGCAGATCATGCAACAGTTCACCGGGATGAACGTCATCATGTACTATGCGCCGAAGATTTTTGAACTGGCGGGCTATGCCAATACCACTGAGCAAATGTGGGGCACAGTGATCGTCGGCCTGACCAACGTACTGGCCACCTTTATCGCTATCGGCCTGGTCGACCGCTGGGGCCGTAAACCGACGCTGATCCTCGGCTTTATCGTGATGGCCGCCGGTATGGGCGTACTGGGCAGCATGATGCATATCGGTATTCACTCTGCTACCGCGCAGTACTTTGCAGTACTGATGCTGCTGATGTTTATCGTCGGCTTCGCGATGAGCGCCGGCCCGCTGATTTGGGTACTGTGTTCTGAAATACAGCCGCTGAAAGGCCGCGATTTCGGTATCACCTGCTCCACCGCGACCAACTGGATTGCCAATATGATCGTCGGCGCCACCTTCCTGACCATGCTGAACTCTCTCGGCAGCGCCAACACCTTCTGGGTCTACGGCGGTCTGAACGTGCTGTTTATCCTGCTGACTATCTGGCTGATTCCGGAAACCAAAAACGTCTCGCTGGAACATATTGAACGCAACCTGATGCAGGGACGCCCGCTGCGCGAAATCGGCGCTCGCGATTAATCCCCTCTGTGCTTCCTCCCCTTTGGGAGGAAGCTTCTTCTTGCTCTCCCCCGCGCGGCGCACTATCCTCTGGCGCTATGAAAACACCCCGAATTCCCATCGCTATCCAGCAGGCCGTCATGCGTAGCCTGCGGGAGCATCTCGCCACCGCCAATCTCAAGCTGGAACGCCGCTATGCGGAACCGACGCTGGTTTATCAGCAGCGCGGCACCTCCGCAGGCACCGCGTGGCTGGAGAAAAACGAGATCCGCCTCAATCCAGTACTATTGCTGGAAAACCAGCAGGCGTTTATCGATGAAGTGGTACCGCACGAACTGGCGCATCTGCTGGTGTGGAAACACTTTGGCCGCGTCGCGCCACACGGTAAAGAGTGGAAATGGATGATGGAGGCCGTGCTGGGCGTCCCCGCCCGCCGCACCCACCGCTTTGAGCTCGATTCAGTACGCCAGAACACCTTCCCCTATCGCTGCCAGTGCCAGCAGCATCAGCTCACCGTCCGTCGTCATAACCGCGTGGTGCGCGGTGAAGCCAGTTACCGCTGCGTTCGCTGCGGCGATCTACTGGTGGCGGAAAAGTAACCACCGGAATTAATTAGAAACTTTCTGATCTGACTGATTGCATCTGACACCCTCATTCGCTACGTTGCGGGCTCGTTTTGACACGGAGTTTACGATGTCCCGTATGTATGTTTTTGCCGTCGCGTTGTTCAGCGTGGCAGCCAGCGGCCCGCTTGCGGCAGCTGGTATTCATAGTTTTTCCCAGGCGAAAGCCGCAGGCGTAAAAGTGAATGCCGACGTCCCCGGCGACTTTTATTGCGGTTGTAAAATCGACTGGCAGGGTAAAAAAGGCGTTATCGATCTGGAATCTTGCGGCTACAAAGTGCGTAAAAACGAGAACCGCGCCAGCCGGGTCGAATGGGAACACGTGGTTCCGGCGTGGCAATTCGGCCACCAGCGCCAGTGCTGGCAGGATGGCGGGCGTAAAAATTGCGCCAAAGATCCGGAATACCGCAAGATGGAAAGCGATATGCATAACCTGCAGCCTGCGGTCGGCGAGGTCAATGGCGATCGCGGCAACTTTATGTACAGCCAGTGGAACGGCGGCGATGGACAGTATGGTCAATGCGCCATGAAGGTGGATTTCAAAGATAAAGTCGCCGAACCGCCGGTACGCGCCCGCGGCTCGATCGCCCGCACCTACTTCTATATGCGCGACCGCTATCAGCTGACTCTTTCCCGCCAGCAAACCCAGCTGTTTACCGCCTGGGATAAGCAGTACCCGGTGACCTCCTGGGAGTGCGAACGCGATGAGCGAATCGCCAAAGTACAGGGCAACCATAATCCTTACGTCCAGCAGGCTTGCCAGGCGCAAAAGAGCTAACCTACACTAGCGGCAATTGTTAATTTGCAGCCGCCGTCTTCCCCGCCCAGGGGAAGGCGCTATCTGCGCGAAGAACGGAATATCAAGCATGCGCATTCCTCGCATCCACCACCCGGAACGCATTACCCCCGGCAGCCACATCGCCCTGAGCGACGACGCGGCAAACCACGTTGGCCGCGTCCTGCGCATGAGCAAAGGCCAGGAAATACAGCTGTTTGACGGCAGCAATCAGGTTTTTGACGCGGTCATCACCGAAGCGGGCAAGAAAAACGTCATGGTTGAGGTTATCCGCGGCCAGCTCGACGATCGTGAATCTCCGCTGCACATCCATCTCGGCCAGGTGATGTCACGCGGCGAAAAAATGGAATTCACCATCCAGAAATCGATCGAACTTGGCGTAAGCCTCATAACGCCACTGTTTTCCGAGCGCTGCGGCGTTAAACTGGATGCCGAACGCTTGCAGAAGAAGATTCAGCAGTGGCAGAAAATCGCCATTGCCGCCTGCGAACAGAGCGGCCGTAACGTCGTGCCGGAAATACGCCCGGCGATGCAGCTGGAAGCCTGGTGCGCCGAGGAAGAAAACGGCCTCAAGCTCAACCTGCACCCGCGCGCCAGCGCCAGTATCAATACGCTGCCGCTGCCGGTTGAACGTGTTCGCCTGCTGATTGGCCCGGAAGGCGGCCTGTCGGCGGAAGAGATAGCGATGACCGCTCGCTACCAGTTTACTGATATCCTGTTGGGACCGCGCGTTCTGCGTACTGAGACTACCGCGCTCACCGCCATCACCGCGCTGCAGGTGCGTTTTGGCGATCTGGGCTAAAATCTGGCGCAACAATCCGCAAACACGACAGCGCTAATGGAGAGAACAATGATCAAGCTCGGCATCGTGATGGACCCTATCGCATCCATCAACATTAAAAAAGACACCAGCTTCGCGATGTTGCTGGAAGCGCAGCGTCGCGGCTATGAACTCCATTATATGGAGATGAACGACCTGTACCTCATCAACGGCGAATCCCGCGCCCGTACGCGCACGCTGAGCGTCGAGCAGAATTACGACAAATGGTACGCGTTCACCGGCGAACAGGATCTGCCGCTGGCGGATCTCGACGTCATCCTGATGCGTAAAGACCCGCCGTTCGATACCGAGTTTATCTACGCCACCTACATTCTCGAACGCGCGGAAGAGAAAGGCACGCTTATCGTCAACAAGCCGCAGAGCCTGCGCGACTGTAACGAAAAGCTGTTCACCGCCTGGTTCTCCGAGCTAACTCCGGAAACGCTGGTCACCCGTAATAAAGCCCAGTTGAAAGCGTTCTGGGAAAAACACGGCGATATCATTCTCAAACCGCTGGACGGCATGGGCGGCGCTTCAATATTCCGCGTGAAAGCAGGCGATCCGAACCTCGGCGTCATTTCCGAAACCCTGACCGAACTGGGTAGCCGCTACTGCATGGCGCAGAATTATCTGCCGGCCATCAAAGACGGCGACAAACGTGTGCTGGTGGTAGACGGCGAGCCGGTGCCATACTGCCTCGCACGCATCCCGCAGGGCGGTGAAACGCGCGGCAACCTGGCCGCCGGCGGCCGTGGCGAAGCGCGTCCGCTGACCGAAAGCGACTGGGAAATCGCCCGCCGCGTCGGCCCGACGCTAAAAGCCAAAGGCCTTATTTTCGTCGGCCTGGATATCATCGGCGATCGCCTGACCGAAATTAACGTCACCAGCCCGACCTGCGTGCGCGAAATCGAAGCCGCTTTCCCGGACGTGTCGATTACCGGCATGCTGATGGACGCTATCGAAAAACGTATCAACAAATAAGCACTGGGAAGGGCAAACGCCCGCCCGTCAGGCGCCTCTCTGGCGCCTGTAAAACAAAGTGCATCGACACGTTTCTACTTTACCCGCATACTGGGTGTTGTTTTTTTAAACCAGGAACAGAACCTCTGACAATGAATTTACAGCATCACTTTCTGATTGCCATGCCTGCGCTACAGGACCCTCTTTTCCGTCGCTCCGTCGTCTATATTTGCGAGTACAACGACGATGGCGCCATGGGCATTATCATCAATAAGCCGCTGGAAAATTTGCAGGTGGAAGGGATCCTGGAAAAACTGAAAATCGCGCCGGTGGCGCGCAACCCGGAAATTCGCCTGGATAAACCGGTGATGGTCGGCGGCCCGCTGGCGGAGGATCGCGGTTTTATCCTGCACACGCCGCCGTCTGATTTTTCCTCCAGCATCCGTATCTCCGACAACACGGTGATCACCACCTCACGCGACGTGCTGGAAACCCTCGGTACCGATAAACAACCGAGCAACGTGTTGGTGGCGTTGGGCTACGCGTCGTGGGAAAAAGGGCAACTGGAGCAGGAAATTCTCGATAACGCCTGGCTTACCGCACCGGCCGATCAGAATATTTTGTTTAAAACGCCGATTGCCGATCGCTGGCGCGAAGCGGCCAAACTTATCGGTATCGATATCGTGACGATGCCTGCCGACGCGGGGCATGCATAATGAGCGGTACCTTTTTGAGTTTTGATTTTGGCACTAAAAGCATTGGTGTCGCCGTTGGGCAGCGCATTACCGGCACGGCGCGTCCGCTCCCGGCGCTGAAGGCGCAGGACGGCAAGCCGGACTGGAACATCATCGAAAAGCTGTTGAAAGAGTGGCAGCCGGAAGCGGTGATTGTCGGTCTGCCGCTGAACATGGACGGCACCGAACAGCCGCTAACCGCGCGCGCACGTAATTTCGCCAATAAAATTCATGGCCGCTTCGGCGTGAAAATCACCCTCCACGACGAGCGTTTAAGCACCGTCGAAGCTCGCGCCGGCCTGTTTGAACACGGTGGTTTTCGTGCGCTCAATAAAGGCAGCGTTGATTCCGCCTCTGCCGTGGTTATCCTCGAAAGCTATTTCGAACAGGGATACTGATCGGTAGCTCTGGGATGAAAGCGAAGCATGGATTCGCTTTTGCGCCGGGTGGCGGCTTCGCCTTACCCGGCCTACAAAACCCCTCGCTGGCATAACCCGTAGGCCCGCGCAAGCGTAGCGCCGCCGGGCAATCATGGCAGCGGACGCGGAACCGCTTTCGCGCCGGGTGGCGGCTTCGCCTTAACCGGCCTACAAAACCCCCGCTGGAGTAACCCGTAGGCCCGCGCAAGCGTAGCGCCGCCGGGCAATCAGTGACGCAGATGTTCATTCGCCCAGCTTACCGCCTGGGTTCGGTTCTTCACGCTCAGCTTGCGGAACACATTGTACAGATGGGTACGTACGGTGTTTTCGCTGATGAATAACGCGCGTGCGATATCCATATTTGTTGCGCCGCAGCGCAGCTCGTTGAGGATCTCACATTCACGCTCGGTCAACGGTGAGTTCTCCGTCGGCGCCGTGACCTGATCTGCAGAATACAGCGCCGGGTGCATCACGCTCAATTCAGCCGTCTGTTCACCATTCAATACGGCTTTGACGCCCTCAATTAAGCGCGATTGGTCGTCGTCATGACGGAATACGCCATATAACGCAGGCCATTGCGCCATTTCGTACAACTCATACTTTTGCGCGCTATTGATAATCAACAAACGCGGATTATCTGCCTGCACGCGAATAATATCTCGCCACACGCTATTCAATTTCTTATTGGAAACAGCAATATCAAACAATATTACGGAATCTTTTGCCAGGCGTTGAGTTAGCGGTTTGTTGATATTATGCAGAGTTACGTTTACGGATAGCTTCTCAGTCAACCACGCCGCAAATGCATTACTCTGAATGGATGGATGAGTAATGAAAGTCACCTGACGCGAATGCAGTAAATTCTCCGATAAATTAATCACTTGAAACTCTCCTTAGCAGTACCCCGCCATCTTAGCGGTTAAATTAACTGAAAATTAAACGTTCAATAATGTATTTATATTTTCAAATACAGTTTGGTTATTGAAACATCATTTCATGAGAATCTTCCTATTCCCGTAAACAGCATAAATCGAACCCCGCAAAAGTGTCAAAAGGTAATCCTACTTTTTTCCTGGTGAAGCGAGGTAAATGTAAGCCTGCTGTCATAACATTCATTATTTAGGCTTAGGTCGTACCACTTATTTGTATTATAAAAACATTTATCAAAACATTAATTGAACACTGAATTAACAATTTAATGAATACCAACTTGGTTTCATCTCTACGAGGGCAATAACTCACCTGCCGCTGCACGTTGTTGAAAACTCTGCGCAAAGGTTTGCATTCCTGCCTGCTGACCGGTTTGCATCACGCCGGGTAGCTGATGCGTTTTCCCTTCGCGGATCAAATTTGCCACCGCTGGCGTGTTCACTAAAAGTTCGTATAGCGCAACCCGACTGCCGGAAGCATTTGGCAACAATTTTTGCGCCGCCACAGCGCATAAGCTCCCTGCCAGCTGGCTGCGAACCGGCTCTTTTTCTTCCGCCGGAAACACATCCACCAGCCGCTCGATGGCCTGCGCCGCGCTGCGGGTATGCAGCGTCGCCAGCACCAGGTGCCCAGTTTCGGCTGCGGTCAGCGCCAGGCGGATAGTTTCGCTATCGCGCAGCTCGCCTAATAAGATGACGTCCGGGTCCTGACGCAGCGCTACGCGTAGCGCCGCCGCGAAGGAGGAGCAATGGCGGCCGATTTCGCGCTGCTGGATCAGGCAGTTCCTGCTGGCGTGAATAAACTCCACGGGATCCTCAAGGGTTAAAATATGACCATGGCGATGTTGATTGAGGTAGTCCACCATCGCCGCCAGGGTGGTCGACTTGCCGCTACCGGTAGCGCCGGTAACCAGGATCAAACCACTCTCTTCATTTAGCAATTCG
This sequence comes from Klebsiella sp. 141198, assembly GCF_050600785.1. Lineage (NCBI taxonomy): Bacteria > Pseudomonadati > Pseudomonadota > Gammaproteobacteria > Enterobacterales > Enterobacteriaceae > Klebsiella > Klebsiella sp. 141198. Next base: position 328,300 of record NZ_JAQIRM010000003.1, on the reverse strand, counting down.
CTAAGCGCGGCGGGCGCGCCCAAATCAACCAACTGTGGACATTGCTGCGGCAACAGACGCAAAGCTAGCGACAGGCCACGCGTGTGGGCAAAAGCGCTGGCGCGCAGCCGAGGCCCGTTCGGGAGAGCCAAAGCGAAGTCAACCTGACCATCGGCACGGCACTGCGCCAGCTGTGGGTCGTTAAGCCAGCGAGTGAGGATTTTCTCAACATCCGGCGCAGTAAACGGCGCAGGCTCAAGCTTTCCCATACGACGCCAGCGCGGCGGATACGCGCTGCACAGGTGTAGATCGGAGACGTTATGCTTTACACTAAGGGCCACGATTTCTTCCAGCTCCATAACTGATCCTCGGAATATGAACGATATTGCGCATAACCTGGCACAGGTCCGGGATAAAATCTCAGGCGCTGCCGCCCGCTGCGGCCGCGCTCCAGAAGAAGTTACGCTGCTTGCAGTGAGTAAAACCAAACCTGCGAGCGCTATCGAAGAAGCAATGGCCGCAGGACAGCGGGCATTCGGCGAAAACTACGTCCAGGAAGGGGTGGATAAAATCCGCTATTTCCAGCAGGCGGGCGCTAGCGGTCTGCAGTGGCACTTCATCGGCCCGCTGCAGTCCAACAAAAGCCGGCTGGTGGCCGAACATTTTGACTGGTGCCACACCGTCGACCGGTTGAAAATCGCCACCCGCCTGAGCGAGCAACGTCCGGCGGATTTACCGCCGCTGAACGTGCTGATTCAAATCAACATTAGCGATGAACAGAGTAAATCCGGGATCCCGCTGGCGGAGCTTGACGCTTTAGCCGCCGGTGTCGCCGCCTTACCGAACCTCCAGCTTCGCGGGTTAATGGCCATTCCGGCGCCAGAGTCAGAGTATGAAAGGCAGTTTGCCGTCGCCCAACAAATGGCGGTAGCATTCGCGCAACTGAAAACGCTCTACCCTTCGGTTGATACGCTCTCTCTGGGCATGTCGGATGACATGGAAGCCGCTATCGCGGCGGGAAGCACTATGGTGCGCATCGGGACCGCAATCTTCGGCGCGCGCGACTACAGCAAAAAATAAGGAATCTGAGGAACGCCATGAAGACGTTGACCTTCCTGCTCTCAACGGTCATTGAGCTCTACACAATGGTCATGTTGTTACGCGTCTGGATGCAGTGGGCGCGCTGCGACTTTTACAATCCGTTTTCGCAGTTCGTCGTGAAAGCGACCCAGCCTATCGTCGGGCCGCTGCGCCGGATTATCCCGGCAATGGGGCCGCTGGATAGCGCCTCCCTGCTGGTCGCCTTCGTGCTCTGCGTTATCAAGGCGATCGTACTGTTTATGGTGGTCACCTTCCAGCCGATTATCTGGATTGCCGCGGTGCTGATCCTACTGAAAACCATCGGTTCGCTGATTTTCTGGGTGCTGCTGCTGATGGCTATTATGAGCTGGGTAAGCCAGGGCCGCAGCCCGGTAGAATACGTGCTGATGCAGTTGGCCGACCCGCTGCTGCGCCCAATCCGCAACCTGCTGCCATCCATGGGCGGCATCGACTTTTCGCCGATGGTGCTGGTGCTGCTGCTGTACGTGATTAACATGGGTATCGCCGAGCTGCTGCAAGCTACCGGCAATGTCCTGCTTCCGGGGCTGTGGATGGCGCTATGAGTGCCGTTGAAGTCTGTGCTGACGGGCTGGTGCTCAGGCTGTATATTCAGCCAAAGGCCAGCCGCGACAGCCTTGTTGGTCTGCATGGCGACGAGCTCAAAGTCGCCATCACCGCCCCACCCGTCGACGGCCAGGCAAATGCTCATCTGGTAAAATATCTCGCTAAACAGTTCCGCGTCGCGAAAAGCCAGGTGCTTATCGAAAAAGGCGAACTGGGCCGTCATAAACAGATAAAAATCATTCACCCACAGCAGATCCCGCCCGCCGTCGCGGCGCTGGCTGACTAAACAGGATTGAATATGCAAAAAGTTGTACTCGCTACCGGCAACGCCGGTAAAGTTCGCGAGCTGGCCTCGCTGCTGGAAGATTTTGGCCTCGACGTCGTCGCCCAGACTGAGCTTGGGGTCGATTCCGCCGAAGAAACCGGCCTGACCTTTATCGAAAACGCGATCCTCAAAGCGCGTCACGCCGCGCAGGTCACCGGCCTGCCGGCCATTGCCGACGATTCGGGTCTGGCGGTGGATGCGCTGGGCGGCGCGCCGGGAATTTACTCCGCTCGCTACTCGGGTGAAAACGCCAGCGACCAGCAGAATCTGGAAAAGCTGCTGGATGCTCTACAGGATGTGCCCGATGAGCAACGCCAGGCCCAGTTCCACTGCGTGCTGGTGTATCTGCGTCATGCCGAAGACCCGACGCCGCTGGTATGCCATGGCAGCTGGCCGGGCGTGATTACTCGTCAGGCGGCGGGTAACGGCGGCTTTGGCTATGACCCGATTTTCTTTGTTCCGTCCGAGGGTAAAACCGCAGCGGAGCTGAGCCGTGAAGAGAAAAGCGCCATTTCCCACCGCGGGCAGGCGCTGAAACTGTTACTGGAAGCATTACGTAATGGCTAATTTGCCGCCTCTGAGTCTTTATATTCATATCCCGTGGTGCGTGCAGAAATGCCCGTACTGCGATTTCAATTCGCATGCGTTAAAGGGCGAAGTGCCGCACGACGACTACGTCCAGCACCTGCTTGCCGATCTGCGCCACGATGCGCCATACGCACAGGGACGTGAAATTAAGACTATTTTTATCGGTGGCGGTACGCCGAGCCTGCTTTCCGGCCCGGCGATGCAAACCCTGCTTGATGGCGTGCGCGCCTGCCTGCCGCTGGCGGCGGATGCGGAGATCACCATGGAAGCCAATCCTGGGACCGTGGAGGCCGATCGCTTCGTTGAGTATCAGCGTGCCGGGGTCAACCGTATCTCCATCGGCGTGCAGAGCTTTAGCGAGCCCAAATTGCAGCGTCTGGGGCGTATTCACGGTCCTGAAGAGGCAAAGCGCGCGGCGCGGCTGGCGAGCGGCCTGGGGCTGCGTAGCTTTAACCTCGATTTAATGCATGGCCTGCCGGACCAGTCGCTGGAAGAAGCGCTGGATGACTTACGCCAGGCGATCGCGCTGAATCCGCCGCATCTGTCGTGGTATCAGTTGACTATTGAGCCGAACACGCTGTTTGGTTCGCGCCCGCCGGTGTTACCGGATGACGACGCGCTGTGGGATATTTTCGAGCAGGGGCATCAATTGCTAAGCGCCGCAGGTTATCAGCAGTACGAGACCTCCGCTTACGCCAAACCAGGCTATCAGTGCCAGCACAATCTCAACTACTGGCGCTTTGGCGACTACCTCGGTATCGGCTGCGGCGCACACGGCAAAGTGACCTTCCCTGACGGCCGCATTCTGCGTACGGCAAAAACCCGTCACCCGCGCGGCTACATGGAAGGCCGTTACCTGGAGCGCCAGCACGACGTGGAGGCGGCGGATAAACCGTTCGAGTTCTTTATGAACCGCTTCCGCCTGCTGGAGGCCGCGCCGCGCGCGGAGTTCATCTTGTATACCGGCCTTGATGAGCAGGTTATCCGTCCGCAAATCGATGCCGCTATCGCCAAAGGCTATCTGCTGGAAGATGCGCAAAACTGGCAAATTACCGAGCACGGTAAGCTGTTTTTAAATTCGCTGCTGGAGCTGTTCCTCAGCGAAGAGTAATCCCTGCGGGCGGCGCATCGTCGCCCGTATCTTCCCCCTATATCCTCTCCCGCTACGGTCAAATTGACTGGCGTTTTTTTGTTCGCTTATTTGCAGCGAATCACAAAATCAGATCGACTTTTTTCCTTTTCTTGACTCATTTTTTGCACAGTGGTAATCCTGCTTCATCGGTTGAGCAAATGTAAAACCGAAGTATCCTGCATGTGAATTATTGGTAACTCTGATTAAAAAAAGTCTCTGTAACGTCGGCGCAACCCGGCGGGCTTAAGCCTATAAAAAAGAGGGTAACACAATGAATTACCGTAATATTTTTATCACACTCGCCGCACTATCCGGCACCATCACGGCTTCAGCCTGGTCTGCAGAGCCCGCCACCGTGGCCTTTTTAATGCCCGATCAGGCCTCTACCCGCTATGAGCAGCACGACTTCCCCGGTTTTAAGGCGGAAATGAGCAAGCTTTGCGCGGATTGTAAGGTCATTTATCAGAATGCCAACGCCAACGCGTCGCTTCAGCAGCAGCAGTTCAACTCGGTTATCGCCCAAGGGGCGAAAGTGATCGTCCTGGATCCGGTTGACTCTTCCGCCGCCGCCGCGCTGGTCGAAAACGCCCAGGCTCAAGGGGTTAAGGTCATCGCCTATGACCGCCCGGTGCCAAACAAACCGGCCGATTTTTATGTTTCGTTTGATAACGAGGGCATTGGCTACGCCATCGCGAAATCTCTCACCGACCATTTGAAAGCGAGCGGCGTGCCGCAGGATGCCGGTGTGCTGCAAATTAACGGTTCGCCAACCGATGCCGCCGCAGGGCTGATCCGCGACGGTATCCATCGCGGATTGAAAGAGTCCGGTTACAAAACGCTGGCCGAATTTGACACCCCGGAGTGGGCGCCGCCGAAAGCCCAGGAGTGGACCGCCGGGCAGGTTACCCGCTTTGGCGACAAAATTAAGGGCGTGGTCGCGGCGAACGACGGTACCGGCGGCGGCGCGATTGCCGCCTTTAAGGCTGCCGGCGTCCAGCCGCTGCCGCCGGTCACCGGCAATGACGCCACTATCGCCGCGCTGCAGCTGATCATCGCCGGCGACCAGTACAACACCATCTCCAAACCATCGGAGATCGTCGCCGCGGCGGCGGCCAAAGTGGCGGTTGATTTTATTCAGGGCAAAAAACCGCAGGCCAGCACCACCTTGTACAACACCCCTTCCCAGCTATTTACCCCGGAAGTGGTGACGGCCAAAAACATCAAAGCGGAAATCTTCGATAAAAAAATCCAGACCTGGGATCAGGTGTGTAGCGGCGAGTACGCCGCCGCCTGCCAGAAGTTAGGCATCAGCAAGTAACCTTTGCCCCTGCGCCCGCCGCGGCGGGCGCGATTTCGCCATGATTGAGGTCGTTTTGTATGCCGCAACAACAACACAACTCCGCCGCCGGGCGGCCAATACTGCAACTGCGCAACGTCTCTAAACATTTTGGCGCGGTGTCCGCGCTGACGGATATCGAATTAGAAGTCCACGCCGGCGAGGTGGTCGCGCTAGTCGGAGACAACGGCGCGGGCAAATCCACGCTGGTGAAGATCCTCGCCGGCGTCCACCAGCCGACCTCCGGCACCATTGAGTTTGACGGCAACCCCGTCACCCTCGATAGCCCCGGCAAAGCGCTGGAATACGGTATTGCTACGGTGTTTCAGGATCTGGCGCTGTGCGAAAACCTTGATGTAGTGGCAAACCTGTTTCTGGGCCATGAAATTTCGCCGTTCCAGCTCGATGAAGTAGCGATGGAAGTGAAGGCCTGGACGCTGCTGCAGGAGCTGGCGGCACGTATTCCGTCGGTACGCGAACCGGTGGCATCGCTTTCCGGCGGCCAGCGGCAGACCGTCGCCATCGCCCGTTCGCTGCTGCTGAACCCTAAAATCATTATGCTCGATGAGCCCACCGCGGCGCTGGGGGTCGCGCAGACCGCGGAAGTACTCAACCTGATTGAGCGCGTTCGCGAGCGCGGGCTTGGCGTCATCATCATCAGTCACAACATGGAAGACGTTCGCGCCGTCGCCGACCGTATCGTGGTGCTGCGTCTCGGGCGCAACAAAGGGATCTTCACGCCCGATGCTTCTAATCAGGATCTGGTCGCCGCGATCACCGGCGCGACGGAAAACGCCGTCTCACGCCGGGTTGAACGTAAATCACAGCCCACGACTTCCGGAGCGATGTAATTTTATGAACAGTAAGACCGCATCCCACACTGCGCTGGACCGCAGCGATGAGCGCGTTCGTCACGACGAGGGGCTGTTTGGCGCCCTGCGCGCGCAGATAACCCGCATCAAAACCGGCGACCTCGGTACCGCGCCGGTGATAGCCGGGCTGATTGTGATTTCCCTGGTCTTCACCTTTCTCAATCCGGTCTATATCGCGCCGAATAACCTGGTGAACCTGCTGTTTGACTGCGCGACGGTCGGGTTTATCTCGCTCGGCATCGTCTGCGTACTGATGCTTGGCGAGATAGACCTGTCGGTTGGCTCGATGAGCGGCCTGGCATCGGCTATCGTCGGCGTGCTGTGGGTGAACGCAGGATGGCCGCTGGCGGGAGCCATCGCCGTGGCGCTGGCCTGCGGCGTGGCCGTCGGGCTGGTCTACGCGCTGCTGTATAACCGCGTCGGAATGCCGAGTTTCGTCGCCACCCTCGCCGGCCTGTTGGCGCTGCTGGGCATGCAGCTGTATATCCTCGGGCCGAGCGGCAGCATTAACCTGCCCTACACGTCGCCGCTGGTGCGCTTTGGCCAACTGCTGGTGATGCCCGCCTGGTTCTCACACCTGATGGCATTGCTGCCAGGGCTGGCGATTATTGTCTTTGGTCTGAAAAAACGCTCGCGGCGCCTGGCGGCCAATCTTTCCGCCGAGGGAGTCAGCTCGCTACTGGCGCGCGCGATCGCGCTGACGATTATCTTCGAGGCCGCGGTGCTTTACCTCAATCAGGGGCGCGGTATTCCGTGGATTTTCGGTCTCTTTGTCGCCTGCGTGATGATCCTCAACTACGCGCTGAAACGGACAAAATGGGGTCGCTCGATGTTCGCGGTTGGCGGCAACCGTGAAGCGGCGCGCCGTTCGGGGATTAACGTGCGGGTGATTTATGTGAGCGCTTTTGTACTGTGTACCACGCTTGCGACCTTCGGCGGCATTCTCGCGGCGTCGCGACTGGCTTCCGCCAGCCAGCAGGCCGGCACCGGCGACGTCAACCTCAACGCCATCGCCGCGGCGGTGATCGGCGGCACCAGCCTGTTCGGCGGACGCGGCAGCGCCTGGTCCGCGCTATTGGGGATCATCGTGATTCAGTCGATTTCAAATGGGCTGACGCTGTTGAACCTGCCGTCATCGCTGCGCTATATCATTACCGGCGCGGTATTGGCGATTGCGGTCATCATTGATTCTCTGGCTCGCCGTTCACGCGTGTCGCACGGCCGGGCCTGAGTGGAGAAGAGCGCGGCCCAAAGGAATGCGGGCCGCGAAATCTTGATTATTTTAACGAGCCAACCAGCGCTTTGCGGCTCTCTTCCAGCGAGACCACCCGGCCGCAGACATCTTTGCCGAACTGCTGGAAATCCGCTTCCTGGTTTTTCCACTCATCCTGGATTGCGGTTTGCAGGCCGCCAAGACTGCCGAGAATGCCCTGCAGCGGATTGCCGCCGCCTTTGAGCACCGCTTTCGCGCCCATCTCGTTGATACTGTCCTGCAGAATGCCGCCCATCGCCTGATTCACTAGCTGTTGGCCATCGGCGCGAACCTGATCGATTGCTTTATAGTGGAAAGTCAGGCCATCGCTGCGACGTTCGATAATGCGGTTCATCTGTTCTTTCAGCTGCGCGTCCAGCTTGGTCAGGCGGCTATGCATACTGCTGCTGGCGCCGACCTGCTCGGTGATGATTTTATCCAGCGCCTTGCGGCCCTTTTCGACGCGCGAGCGCGCGCCGTCGTCAATCCACGGCAGGCTGCTGCGCAGACCGGCCTGATAATCTTGCGCCTGTTCGCGCTGGGCGGCGCTAAGGGCATAGGCTTTACCGTTAAAAGTCAGATTGCCGTCCGGCTTAATCACCAGATCGCCGTTTTCACCCTTCACCTGCACCTGCTGCGGGCTGAGGATCACATCGTCACGCGGCGTGACGCTACACTGGTAGTCCGCGTGGGCAGACAAAGCGGTGACGGAAAGCGCCACCGCCAGCAGCGTTTTGCGCATCTTTTTACTCCCTTAAGACAAATCGGGCCGGCAATTGCCGACCCTTGTCAAACTTAGTCCCACCAGACGTCAAAAAGTTCGCTGGTGCGCACATCCGCTAATTTACGATCTTCCAGCCACTTGCGAACGATGGCCTGATGCTCTTCGGTACATTTACCGATTTCCTGCATGCAGATGAGCCCTTCCCACGAGAGATAACCGCTGCCGTCAAAGGCCAGTTTGTTCGGCTCAATGACCTCTTCGATCAGATCGTTGACCGTCTGGTCGATCTGCTCTTCGCTGGTCCCTTCCGGGAAACGCCAGGCTACGGAGAAACCTAACTCCTGAAACTCGTCGATATGCATTTTTTTACGCAGACGACGGCTACGATTCTTGGCCATTATTTCACCCTCTCGAACATTAAGTCCCATACGCCGTGGCCAAGACGATGACCACGTTGTTCAAATTTGGTTACCGGGCGCGATTCCGGGCGCGGTACGTAATCGTTACTTTCCGACAGGTTACGATAGCCTTCCAGCGAAGACATCACTTCCAGCATATGCTCGGCATAGGCTTCCCAGTCGGTCGCCATATGGAAGACGCCGCCCAGCTTCAGCTTACTTTTCACCAGCTCGGCGAAAGGCGGCTGCACGATACGACGTTTATTATGACGCGCTTTATGCCACGGGTCAGGGAAAAACAGCTGCACCATATTCAGCGAGTTATCCGGGATCATAGTGTGCAGCACTTCGACCGCATCGTGACACATTACGCGCAGATTTTGTACGCCTTCTTCTTCCGCGGACGCCAGGCATGCGCCGACGCCCGGCGAGTGCACTTCAATACCGAGGAAGTTTTGCTCCGGTTTAGCTTTCGCCATCGCCACCAGCGAGGCGCCCATGCCGAAACCAATTTCTAAGGTGACCGGCGCTTCGCGGCCAAACAGGGCGGCGAAATCGAGCGGCGCATCGTTGAATTCAACGCCCATCACCGGCCAAATGTTATCCAGCGCATGCTGCTGCCCTTTCGTCAGGCGGCCCTGGCGACGGACGAAGCTACGAATACGGCGCAGCGGGCGACCGTTTTCATCGAATTCCGGAGAAATGACGTCGTTTTTCATAAAAGTTAAGTCTGCTTGTGAATGTGTTCGGAAAACGGGCATTATCCAAAGTTACCCGGCGGATGCAAGGGTTTACAGCCACTCGCCCTTGTGCTGCAATCTGCCACCCTGTAATCGCGATTCCGGAGCCGTAGCTTTGACTTTTCTCGCCGCGCAATTTTCAGCCCAGGTCCTGGACTGGTACGACAAATACGGCCGTAAAACCCTGCCCTGGCAAATCGCCAAGACGCCCTACAAAGTATGGCTCTCCGAAGTGATGTTGCAACAAACCCAGGTCACCACGGTTATTCCCTATTTTGAACGCTTTATGGCGCATTTCCCAACGGTTGTTGATTTAGCCAACGCGCCGCTGGATGAAGTGCTGCATCTGTGGACCGGCCTTGGCTACTACGCGCGGGCGCGCAATTTACATAAAGCCGCGCAGCAGGTCGCCACGCAACACGGCGGCGAGTTCCCGCAAACCTTTGAAGAGGTGGCCGCGCTTCCCGGCGTCGGGCGCTCGACGGCGGGGGCGATTTTATCCCTTTCGCTCGGTCAGCATTATCCGATTCTCGACGGCAACGTGAAGCGGGTACTCGCCCGCTGCTATGCTGTGAGCGGCTGGCCGGGGAAAAAAGAGGTGGAAAAACGGCTGTGGGAAATAAGCGAAGAGGTGACGCCGGCGCAGGGCGTAGAACGCTTCAACCAGGCGATGATGGATCTCGGCGCCATGGTTTGTACCCGCTCGAAGCCGAAGTGCGAACTGTGCCCGCTGAGTAACGGCTGCGTGGCCTACGCTAACCATTCATGGGCGGAATATCCGGGGAAAAAACCGAAGCAGACCATCCCGGAGCGCACCGGCTACTTCCTGCTGATGCAGCACGGCGACGAGGTGTTTCTTTCCCAACGTCCGCCGGTGGGTTTATGGGGCGGATTGTTCTGTTTTCCGCAGTTTGAGGATGAAGCCGGGCTGCGTGAGTGGCTGGCGCAACGTCAGATAAAGGCCGATAATCTGACGCAATTAACCGCCTTCCGCCACACTTTCAGCCATTTCCACCTGGATATTGTGCCGATGTGGCTTACAGTGCACTCATCTGGCGCATGCATGGATGAAGGTAACGCACTCTGGTATAACTTAGCGCAGCCGCCATCGGTCGGACTGGCGGCCCCCGTGGAGCGCTTGTTGCAACAGTTGAAAGCCGGAACGCCGGTCTAGTTTTTTCGGCTATAAAAGAGGATTGATTATGAGCAGAACGATTTTTTGTACTTTCTTGCAGCGTGAAGCGGATGGCCAGGATTTCCAGCTCTATCCGGGCGAGCTCGGTAAGCGCATTTACAACGAAATCTCCAAAGAGGCCTGGGCGCAGTGGCAGCATAAGCAGACCATGCTGATCAACGAGAAAAAACTCAGCATGATGAACCCGGAGCACCGCAAGCTGCTGGAACAGGAGATGGTGCAGTTCCTGTTTGAAGGGAAAGACGTTCACATCGAAGGCTACACGCCGCCGGAACAACAGTAAGGGCCTCACGGCCTTTACCAAACAAACACAACACGCACTCCCGGAATGATGAAAAAATACTTAGCGCTCGCGCTGATTGCGCCACTGCTCGTGTCCTGTTCCAGTTCCAATAAAAAAGGCGCCGAATATAACGAGGCCTGGGTCAAGGACACTAACGGATTCGATATCCTGATGGGCCAGTTTGCCCATAACATCGAGAACATTTGGGGGTATAACGAAGTTCTGCTCGCCGGGCCGAAGGACTACGTAAAATATACCGACCAGTATCAAACCCGCAGCCACATCAACTTTGATGCCGGTACGATTACCGTCGAGACCATCGCCGGGACCGATCCGCAAGGACGGTTACGCCAGGCGATTATCAAAACCCTGTTGATGGGCGATGACCCCAACTCTATCGACCTCTATTCCGATGTCGATGATATTCAGATTTCCAAAGAACCGTTCCTCTACGGCCAGGTCGTTGATAACACCGGTGAATCCATCCGCTGGGAGTGGCGCGCCGCGCGCTATGCCGATTATCTGCTGCAAACCCGCCTGAAGAGCCGCAGCAATGGCCTGCGCGTGGTCTATAGCATCACTATCAACCTGGTGCCGAACCACCTCGATAAACGTGCGCATAAATATCTCGGTATGGTGCGCCAGGCCTCGCGTAAATACGGCGTAGATGAGTCGCTGATCCTTGCGATAATGCAGACAGAGTCGTCGTTTAACCCCTATGCGGTAAGCCACGCGGATGCCATGGGGCTGATGCAGGTCGTCCAGCACAGCGCGGGGAAAGACGTCTTCCGCTCGCAGGGCAAATCCGGCCTGCCGAGCCGCAGCTATCTGTTTGACCCGGCGAATAACATCGATACCGGTACCGCCTATCTGGCGATGCTGAACAACGTTTATCTCGCCGGCATCGATAACCCCACCTCGCGTCGCTACGCGGTGATCACCGCCTATAACGGCGGCGCCGGCAGCGTACTGCGCGTCTTCTCCAGCGATAAAGTCCAGGCGGCGAACATCATTAACAGCATGGCCCCAGGCGACGTCTACCAGACGCTCACCACCCGCCATCCGTCGGCGGAATCGCGCCGTTATCTGTATAAAGTTAACACCGCGCAGAAAAGCTATCGCCGTAAGTAGCCCCTCTCCCGCAGGCCCGGACATCGCACCGGGCCTCTCTTTTTTACGACATACTTCGTAATATCTTTCGATTTTCTGCGGCAGTTAACAGAAGCTTGCAACCGCTGAATGATAGAATCGCATCAAAATAACGGTGGTTATGTTATTTAAAAAACATAACCAGCCCACATTCGTGAGGATAAATACATGAATCTTAAGCTGCAGTTAAAAATACTGTCGTTCCTGCAGTTCTGCCTTTGGGGGAGTTGGCTGACCACGCTCGGCTCGTACATGTTTGTTACGCTGAAGTTTGACGGCGCGGCCATCGGTGCGGTGTATAGCTCGCTCGGTATCGCCGCCGTCCTGATGCCAACGTTGCTCGGGATCGTCGCCGATAAATGGATCAGCGCCAAATGGGTGTATGCCATCTGCCACCTGGTCGGCGCATTAACGCTGTACCTCGCGGCGCAGGTCACCACGCCAGGCGAGATGTTCCTCGTGATCTTGCTTAACTCGCTGGCCTATATGCCGACGCTTGGCTTGATCAACACCATCTCCTACTACCGCCTGCAGTCGGCGGGGCTGGATATCGTGACCGATTTCCCGCCAATTCGTATCTGGGGCACCATCGGCTTTATCCTCGCCATGTGGGGCGTTAGCTTCTCGGGCTTCGAGCTTAGCCATATGCAGCTTTATATCGGCGCGACGCTGTCGGTCTTGCTGGCGCTGTTCACCCTGACGCTGCCGCATATTCCGGTCGCCAACGCCCAACGTAACCAGAGCTGGACCGAGATGCTCGGCCTGAACGCTTTTGCGCTGTTTAAAAACAAGCGTATGGCAATCTTCTTTATCTTTTCCATGATGCTCGGCGCCGAACTGCAAATCACTAATATGTTTGGCAACACCTTCCTGCACAGCTTCGATAAAGACCCGCTGTTCTCCGGTAGCTTTATCGTCGAGCACGCATCGGTCTTGATGTCGATTTCGCAGATTTCCGAAACGCTGTTTATCCTGACCATCCCGTTCTTCCTTAGCCGCTACGGCATTAAGAACGTGATGCTGATTAGTATCGTGGCGTGGATGCTGCGCTTCGGCCTGTTCGCCTTCGGCGACCCGACGCCGTTCGGTACCGTGCTGCTGGTACTGTCGATGATCGTCTACGGCTGCGCCTTCGATTTCTTCAACATCTCTGGTTCAGTGTTCGTTGAGAAAGAGGTACGTCCGGAAATCCGCGCCAGCGCCCAGGGAATGTTCCTGATGATGACCAACGGCTTCGGCTGTATCCTTGGTGGGATGGTGAGTGGCAAAGTTGTCGAGCACTTTACCGTTGAGGGGATCACTAACTGGCAAAGCGTGTGGCTGATTTTCGCCGCCTACTCGCTGGTGCTGGCCTTCGCTTTCGTGGCGCTGTTCAAGTATCAACACGTCAGACAGCCTGCCGCCGCGCGCCATCACGCCTGATTGGCAAAAGCAAAACGCCCCACCTGTTCGGCGGGGCGTTTTTTTTATTTCTTCAGCACATACCCATACAACCGCTTAATACCATCGGTATCCGTTTCGCTATAAACCCCCTGCAGCTCCGGCGAAAAGCCTGGCAGCATATTGACCCCCTCTTCCAGCGCGAGGAAGTAGCGCAGTACCGCGCCGCCCCAGATTTCGCCCGGCACCACGCACAGCACGCCCGGCGGATACGGTAGCGCCCCTTCCGCCGCGATGCGGCCTTCGGCCTCGCTCAGGCGCACCAACTCAACGTTACCGCGGATAAATTCACGGTTGGCGTCCTGCGGGTTCATCACCACCGGCGGGAAACTCTGCTTGCGGAACATCGCCTTTTGCAGGTCTTTAACATCAAAACTGACGTACAGATCGTGCATTTCCTGACACAGCTGGCGAATGGTGTAATCGCGGTAGCGAACCGGGTATTTGTGGTAAATAGTCGGCAATACCTCAGCAAGCGGCGAATCCGCTTCGATATGCTGTTCGAACTGGGCCAGCATCGCCACCAGCCGCGCCAGTTTTTCCGCGCTTTCCGCCGGCGTCAGCAGGAACAAAATCGAGTTGAGATCGCACTTCTCCGGCACGATGCCGTTTTCGCGCAGGTAGTGCGCCAGGATGGTCGCCGGGATGCCAAACTCGGTATAGTCTCCGCTATCGGCATCGATGCCCGGCGTGGTCAGCAGCAGCTTACACGGATCGACAAAGTATTGATTGTCAGCATAACCGCTAAAGCCGTGCCAGTTCGCGCCCGGCTCGAAGCTAAAGAAGCGACGTTCGCTGGCGATAGTCGCCGTCGAATGCTCCTGCCACGGTTTCCCGCCGACCAGCGGCGGCACAAATGGCCGCAATAATTTACACTGCGCTAGTATCGCTTTACGCGCTTCGATACCCAGCTCAACGCACTCCGCCCACAGCCGCCGACCGCTCTCTCCTTCGTGGATTTTGGCATTCACATCGAGCGAGGCGAACAACGGATAAAACGGACTGGTGGAAGCATGCAACATAAAGGCGTTATTCAGCCGCTTATGCGGGCAGAAACGCGCCTGGCCGCGCAGATGGTTATCTTTCTTGTGGATTTGTGAGGTCTGCGAAAAACCGGCCTGCTGCTTATGCACCGATTGCGTCACAAAAATGCCCGGATCGTTTTCATTGAGATCCAACAGCAGCGGCGAGCAGTCAGCCATCATCGGGATAAACTGCTCGTAACCGACCCACGCCGAGTCAAACAGAATGTAATCGCAGAGATGGCCGATTTTATCGACCACCTGACGCGCGTTATACACCGTGCCGTCATAGGTGCCCAGTTGGATCACCGCCAGACGGAACGGGCGCCGCGCGTCGGCTTTTTCCGGCGCCGCTTCACGGATCAGCTCGCGCAGGTAGGTTTCATCAAAGCAGTGGTCGTCGATGCCGCCGATAAAGCCGAACGGGTTACGCGCGGCTTCCAGATAGACCGGCGTCGCCCCGGCCTGGATCAGCGCGCCATGGTGGTTTGATTTATGGTTATTGCGATCGAACAGTACCAGATCGCCGCGGGTCAGCAGCGCATTGGTCACGACCTTGTTCGCCGCGGAAGTGCCGTTAAGCACGAAGTAGGTTTTATCGGCATTGAAGACTTTTGCCGCAAATTTCTGCGCGTGCTTCGCCGAACCTTCATGGATCAGCAGATCGCCGAGCTTGACGTCGGCGTTGCACATGTCGGCGCGAAAAACGTTCTCGCCGAAAAACTCGTAGAACTGGCGGCCCGCCGGATGCTTTTTAAAGAACGCGCCATGCTGATGGCCGGGACAGGCGAAAGTACTGTTGTCCATCTCAACGTACTGGCTAAGCGTATTAAAAAACGGCGGCAGCAGTTTCTCTTCATAGCCGCAGGCGGCCGCTTCCAGCTCCAGCCACTCCTGCTCTTTGCCGCTAATCACCGCGACGACCCCTTCCGGCTTATCCGTTTGTGTTTCGCTAAACAGATAGACCGGCAGATTGAATCCGCTGCGCTTGAGCAAGGCCAGGATACCGCTGCGGCTATCCGCCGCGGTGATGACGACCGCTGCCGCATCGGTAAAATCAGTGCTGTCCAGCGCCACAACCTGGCGATGGGTGGACAGACGGGAGACCAGCTCGCAGCTGGCGGCAATGTGCATAGATTTCATAAGCGCAAATGCCCGTATCGGGAGTGTAAAAATCTCAGGCAAAGGTGGAGCCTTGCCCAACGATGTGTCCGGGTCTGACGGAATTCAGCTCCGGCCGCCGGACATCAGTAAAAGCAGACGCGTCCGATCTTACTGTTGTCCTACAGTGAGCATACGTGGCCTTCACCGCATGGTGAACAGGGGGAGTAAGGAATGAGGCAAACCGCGCAGCAGTACGCAGCGGCAACGGCGATGTAATGGCGATGTCGTCATCCCGGCGGCCTCAGGGTAAAGAGGTGAAAATCCGCGCAATCATGGCACCTTTCCGAAAGTGGCGCAAGATGAAATCCATATGCATTCTCCCCACGTATCCGCAAGCCTTAGCGGCGAAACAACGTCATAATAATGCGGACATCAGGAATAATTAACAGGAGTTTACTTTGGTTATAGGGCCATTTATTAACGCCAGCGCGGTGCTTGTCGGCGGCGTACTGGGCGCGCTGCTGAGCCAACGATTGCCGGAACGGATCCGCACCTCGATGACCTCGATTTTTGGGTTGGCATCACTGGGGATTGGTATTTTACTGGTCATCAAGTGCGCCAACCTGCCGGTGATGGTGCTGGCGACGCTGGTCGGCGCGCTGCTCGGCGAAGTGTGTAATATGGAGAAAGGCATCAATACCCTGGTGAGCAAACTCCAGCAACTATTGTCGCCAAAGGGCAGGAAAAAGGCCTCGGCCCACGAGTCTTATATTCAGAGCTACGTGGCGATCATCGTGCTATTTTGCGCCAGCGGTACGGGCGTTTTTGGCGCCATGCGCGAAGGAATGACCGGCGACGCCAGCATCCTTATCGCCAAAGCGTTTCTCGATTTTTTCACCGCTACTATTTTCGCCTGCACCCTGGGGCTGGCGGTGTCGGCAATCTCGGTGCCAATGCTGCTGATTCAGCTGAGTCTGGCGGCCTGCGCCTCGCTTATCATGCCGTTGACCACGCCGATGATGATGGCCGACTTCAGCGCCGTCGGCGGTATGCTGCTGGTGGCGACCGGCCTGCGTATCTGCGGGATTAAGATGTTCGCGGTGGTCAATATGCTCCCCGCCCTGCTGCTGGCAATGCCGATTTCGGTCGCGTGGACGGCCTTTTTTGCCTGACGACGCGTGCTTTTACGGCAAAGTGGTGATAGATTGTGCAGTCTGCTGCGAAATTTATAAATTTCGTTGACGAGGCGCGGTGAATCAGGTTTAATGCGCCCCGTTGCCCGGATAGCTCAGTCGGTAGAGCAGGGGATTGAAAATCCCCGTGTCCTTGGTTCGATTCCGAGTCCGGGCACCACTATTTAAAGAACCCGCCCAAAAGGCGGGTTTTTGCTTTTCTGCGGCCGGACTCTCCATCGAACGTCGTCCCCTTCGCCGCCAACATAACCGCGTTAAAGCTGATGAACGACCTGCTGCAGAATGCCCATGTTAGACTGGTCCAATACCCGTTCATCCCAACCCATTTCTGAGCTCGAAACCGCAACACTCCAGGCTGAATTTGTACCCTTCGGCAGAATTTTGGCTCTGATTTCGTGGTTTACGGTAACAAAGTCCTGAGTGACCAAACGTTGAATAGGGGCCAGGTTTGCATGTACTACCTGACTTCCTGAACCGACACCAAAACGTAACGGATGTGACCTCATTTCATTGTTGAGCGCCGTTTCTGCTTTTGTCTTATCCGAATAGACTTTGTTGTTGAGGCCCTGGAAGAAATCATTCAGCTTGTTTCTTAGCTTGGCGATAGACTTGATGGTTTCGAGGAAATCTTTATTCGTCGCAACCTGAACATCGGAAAAATTATTACGGAGCAACGCCATCGCGCCAGCGGCCAGGCCGGTCGCGCCGACAGAAGATAACGCATAACGCGCTGCTATACCCGAAAGCGACGAACCCGCCTGCGAGGCGGCGATGGCGGCTGTACCTGCGCCAAAAGAAGCGAGCCCGCCAATGCCTGCCAGTATTTTACCGGCTACATCATAATAGCTTTTAGTCTGATCCCGGTAGACGTTACCGCCGTAACCATACATATGCGCAGGCGTTGTTCTGAAGCGATCAAAAAACGCGGCATGATTGCTCATGGTAGCAGTACGACGACTGGCCCCCGTCAGAGATTCCAGTTCGTATTCTTCGTCGCGTTGTCTTCTGGCAGGCTCTTTACTGGCAGAAAGCAACCGCTCATAGGTATCCATAATCGTGCGATCCGGAGCGTTCTCAAACTGACTCAATGTTCCTTTATCCAGTTCATTGACGAATGAAATAATAATATCCAGCTGCTCCGCGTCAAACCGGGAATGATCGGAGAGAACCGCATTTATCTCGGAGGTAATATCTGGCATTGCAGGCGCTCCAGCGTCGATTAAATTTCTTTATTCTGTTTGATATCCCAACCCGATTTAGTTTCTGCGCCTTTGGTCCCTTGAGAAGACTGCTCCCAATAATGCAGATTAACTTTAGATGCCTGAAACAGGTAATTCACCATAATAGTGTCGGTATGACCCACACCGCTAAAACTGGTTTTCGTCACCAGAACATCTTCAAGGACAACACGCGAATACTCAATTTGCGAGCCGCCGGCTTTGCAAATTGATAGTTCGACTTTAGCGACATGTTTACCGCTAGCGCAAAACTTGAGAACTGCTGGCGTTGCTTTATCTATCAATGCTTGTACCGAAAGGTCCTGAAAATTAACTTTACCCGCTCCGCCACCGCCGCCAACGCTCATATTCCCAGGCTGCTCAGCCGCCCAGCTAAATGACAAAACATCTATCCAATTTTTATGATTTGAGTCGTTAGATTCACCGGTTACCCCATCAACCTTCAGATACATATCAATAGCCATAACAGTCCCTATATTGCATGTTTTAAGAAAAGGAGCCCCCTAATAAGCTAGTTTAAATTTTGCAGATTTAAATGAAGAACACATTACACAAACAAAACCAGGAATAATCTCAGCATCAGTATTCGTTTTGCAAAAGGCTAACATTAACCTTAACGACTACCTTTTTAATCTCCTGCGGCAATGTCGTAATACATCCAGGTTTATGCGGCTCACCAGGCATAAATATCACGAAATTACCAGGCCGTAGCGTAATGGCCTGCTGATTTTCAATCGCATTACACAACTGATAATCCTCTTCAACATGTATCGCTTCGCACTGCTGTGCACAATTTACCATTCCCCACAGAATACGTTCTTCACCGCTTAGCAACAGTTGAATATCGATATATTGCGCATGCTGTTCCGATTTTTTACTTTCCGCTGGCTGGGTAGTAAATACCATGACATTCATAAAAATATCGTCACCGCGTAGATTGAAACGTCCAGGAGATTTCTCCTGTGGACAAGCGGCTACCGCCAGCATCAACGCTTCGGCTAAAACGGGATGTATCCCGGAGGCGGTTAGCGTTCCAATATCACCTGCTATCATGAGTTATTCTCCCGAGCCAGTAACACCGCTCCCAGCAATCCCGCGTCATGTCGGTAATGCGCGGGTTGTAACATTACGTGATATACCGACGGTTCCTGCGCAAGGTAAGCTCTCACCATCTCCAGATAACCTTCCGCCAGGCCGATGCTGCCACCGACCACCACGCGCTGGCAATCCGTTGTCGCTTTCACATCAGCAATCAACCTCGCTAACGTCTGTGCCGAATGATGAATAAGCCCAATAGCCTGCTCATCACCCTTCCCGGCACGGATGAAAATCGTTTTCGCATCACACCCGCTGAGTTCTCCTTGGGCTGCGGCCGCCATTCCACGTCCGGAAGCAACAGCCTCTACGCAGCCGCGCCGACCACAACCGCATAGCGGTCCACTCGGGTCCGCTAACGTATGGCCCAGATGGCCGGCGAGACCACCATCCCCGGTGATTAGCCGACCATTACTCACTACACCCCCCCCCACACCTGTGGATACCGTGATGAAAACCATGTCGCGACATTCATCCCCCAGAGCATGGTATTCCGCCCATGCCGCAGCTTGCGCATCGTTAACCGCCAGTGTGGGTAGGCCTGTGATTTTTTCCAGGGTCTGCGTCAGCGGAAAATGTTGCAAACCGCCCAGATTGTGGGGATTGATGGCCGACAGCACGCCGCCGCTAATTATTCCGGTAGAGGCAATTGCCACTCGCTGGGCGCGAGCAAACAACGGCACGATCAGCTCTTGCAGCGCCGAACATAGCGCTTCCGGCATTTTGCTGGCGGGTGTCGGCAACTCGCGGCGTTTAAGGAGGTTCAGGTCATCATCCACCAGCGCGGCGGCGAGTTTGGTTCCGCCGATATCAATAGCAAGCGTAGTCATGACACCGCCTTTTTTAACGCCGAGTTATACCACTGGCAGATATGCTCAAGACGAGTGATAGCGGAGCCAACGGTCACGGCCCATGCCCCCTGACGCATTGCAGTTGCCGCCTGCGCTGGGGTGTTATAGCGCCCCTCCGCAATCACCCGGCATCCGGCCTCGCTAAGTGTTTTCACCAGAGCGAAATCGGGTTCTTCCGGCGTTTTCGCCGTCGTGTAGCCAGAAAGCGTCGTCCCGATAATGTCGGCCCCCTGCTGCTGGCAAGCCATCCCATCTTCAAAAGTTGAACAGTCGGCCATCGCCAGCAAAGCATGTTGATGAATTCGCGCCAGCAGTGCCGCAACGGTAACCGGACGCAGGCGATCGGTACCATCCACGGCGATAATATCCGCCCCGCCTTGCGCCAGCGCATCAACATCGTCAAGGAACGGGGTGATCCGGACTGGCGAATCGTCGAGATCGCGTTTCATAATCCCGATGATAGGAATAGAAGCGACGGCGCGGGTGGCACGTAAATTCTCAATGCCTTCAATACGCAGCGCGACCGCCCCTGCCTGCTCCGCCGCCAGGGCCATCGCGGCGACAATCTCAGGCTTATCCAGCGGGCTATTTGGTACAGGCTGGCAGGAAACAATCAACCCACCAGATTGCGCAATGTTTTTATTAAGCTGTTCAAGTAGTGACATCATCATATCCTTAGGCAAACATTCGTGATTGGCCGGCGCCACGATTAATTTTTACTTTTCGCTAATATGCTTTTACCGCTACCAAACGGCACTGCGCCGCTAAACGGTTTGCCATCGATCGCATCATGGGTACGCATGGCTTCCGGGCGGATCCACCGCTGGACGCGGGTTGGCATATCAAGCCCGATAAGTAGGATCACCACGAAGGTCAGGCTAAAGGAGAGCGAACCCAGCGCGGTGCCTAAATCCAGGCGTTGAGCAATTAACGCCCCGAGAATCGGCGCTAACGCGCCGCCCAAAGCACCAACGTTGTAGGTAAACCCCAGACCCGCAGCACGCTGATCGGTTTCGAAATAACCGCCGATCAGCTTCGGTAAGATCCCTGAAATTCCTTGACCCAGCATTTGCTGGAAGAAAAGTAACAAACCGAGGATCCAGACATTTGTTCCGCCTATCGCAAATACCGGAATGATCAGCAGTTGTGAAGCCAGTAAACTGCAAACGTAAGCTTTACGGGTCCCCAGCCAGTCGCCGAGGAAACCGCCGACGCAGCAGCCGACGGCTGCACCAAAGCCGCTAAAGAACAATACGTTAGCAACAGTATGTGGATCATAGGCCAGTTCAGTTTTCAGATAAGTAGGCAGCAGCGCCTGAATCGGCCAGGAGTAGAGGAAAGCGAAGAGCACCACAACCATCAGCATCACGCCGGTCGGCCAGCGTTTACCGCTGCTTTGCACCATGAAACTGATGAAGATAATGGCGCATACCAGGCCCAGCAGCGCAACCAACCCGGCAATACGCGCCTCGCCGGCAAAGCAGTACCATAACGACGCGCCTGCCACAAAGGTCATGATGATGTTTAGCACCCGATGCTGGCCGCGATAGAGAATATCGACCATCGTACGTACCGGCGCTTTACCTTCGTGCTTATCTTTCCAGTCTTCCGCTTCCGGAATGTTTTTACGCAGCCAGAGGGCAAAAACGATGGGGACAATGCCGATGAAAAAGAGCGCACGCCAGCCCCAAACGGGCACCACCAGACTATAAACCTGCGCGGCGACGACGGCGCCAACCGAGAAGCCAGAGATCAGAAATCCACTCGCCTTGTTCCGCAAGTGTTTCGGCCAACTTTCAATAACATAGGTGGCGCTGGAGCCATATTCTCCCGCCATGCCCATCCCAATAACCAGCCGGGCAATAAAGAGAGAGGTGTAGCCAGGGGCAAAACCGCAGGCCAGCGTACCCAACGAAAAAAGAACAATGCTGGTCACCATCGCCAGGCGGCGACCGTAGCGATCCCCCATTGCCCCGAGCATCAAGCCGCCAAACCAGCGAGAGATAAAAGCGGCGGAAATCAGGCTTGCCGCCTGCACCGTCGTTAAACCGAATTCCCCCTGAACCTCAGTGAGCACCAGGGCGATTAAGACAAAATCAAAACCATCAAGCAAATACCCTAACCAGGCAGCGGAAAATGCCCGCCACTGCGCCCGGTTAAGATGACGATACCACGGGATATTCTGGGTTGTTGTACTCATGGTGAGTCTCCCGCGATGGGCTGCGCCCACTCGCTTTGGTATGAATTGAATATCGTTGTTGCCGGATGACGCCCGCTTCAGATGTCTGATTGAATCTCTCATCGAAAGCGCAGTTTATGAGCGTCTCCGGCGAGAAATCAGCCGCGCTCCTGCATTAACTGCTGCGCCAGCGCTTTCAATTCGGCCTGGAATTTATCCTCTACCGGCGCAAACGGTTTACGGCAGAGTGGTACGGAGAGCACATCCATATAGTGCAGCACCGTTTTCAGTCCACGGAATACGCCCACTTTGACTAACAGATCGATGACCTTATTACACTCATGCTGCAGCTGCTGCGCCTTCGCGGTGTCGCCCTCTTTCAGCGCCTGCACGATCCCCAGATAGCGCCAGGCCATAATGTTATAGGTACTACCGATCCCGCCGTCAGCGCCCGCCAGCAAGCCGGAAGCGAAAATTTCGTCATAGCCGTTGTAGAGCACCAGTTCCGGATGCGCGCGACGGATTTGCTCCATTTGATAGAGATCGCCAGACGTTTGTTTTAACGCGCCCACCCCCGGTAATGTCACCAGTTGGTTAATCTGCTCTAAGGTCAGTTTTACCCCACTCAGCGCCGGAATGTTGTAGACCACCATCGGTATCCCATCAGCAGAATCAATAATTGCGCGATAATGATCGCAGTGCTCTTCAAAGCTGAACGGGTAGTAGAACGGCGTTACCGCGGAAACCGCATCAAAACCATAGCGCTTAGCCGCCACCGCCAGCTGCTGGCTTTCCGCCGTACTGACGCAACCAACATGCGCAATTAAGGTAATTTTCCCTTTCGCCTCTTCCGCTACGATTTCAAGGACTTCTTCGCGCTCGGACAGGCTCTGAACGAAGGCCTCCCCGGTCGATCCGCCGACGTAAACCCCATCGACGCCCTGCTCAATATTGAAACGCACTAACCGACGCAGGCTCGCCCGATCGATGTTCTGCTGTGCGTCGAATGGGGTCAGAAGCGCGGGCATCACGCCACGTAAATGGCTAACCATATATACCTCGTAATGATGTTTGACTGGATTAACTGTGTACCTTTATACCTGTTATACCAGATCGTTTTTAAAGCAGTACAATAGGGAAAGCTTATTGTGCGATCGAGTTCACTAAACCGATCGCGAGGCAGGGATCATTTAGCGGATTTTTTGGATTTACCTAAGGCACGCCAGGTGGCGGAAACACTTTTGAGGTGGGTTTGCAACGCACGATCGGCTTCGTCCGGATCGCGATCGCGTATGGCGTTAAATATGGCGATATGCTCTTGAAAACTGACGTTATTGTGATGATGAAGCTCTTGCTCCGACACTTTCGGCCGCGCGGCGATTAGCCAGTCAAGCAAAGCAACATGCGTCGCCATAAAGATAGGGTTGCCGGGGATCTCCGCCAGCACGCGGTGGAAATCGACGTCTGAGCGAATAAATTGCGCGTTATCATCCAGCGACTGGCCGTTAATCTCCAGCGCCTTGCTTAACAGGGAAATCTGCTCATCCGTGGCGTTCTCAGCCGCATAGCGCACCAGGCTTGATTCGAAAAAAAGACGTAACTGCTCGAAATGCGCGATACCGCCAGGCGCGGAGAGAAAATCCTTCGCCAGCCCGGAAAGCTCGGAAATGATGGTGTCCGCCGACGGTCTCGAGACTCGCGCACGTTCGCCATTGTTGATTTGCACCAGGCCCTTACGCTTGAGCGCAGCCAGCGCTTCACGTACCGACGGGCGCCCGACGTTAAAAAACGCCATCAGCTCACGTTCGGAGGGAAGCTGTCCACCTTCGCCAAACTCGCCGCGACGAATCATCTGCTCCAACTCTTCTTCCACCATTTCAGACAACTTTTTGCGCGCCAGTGGGCGTCGGCGCAGGCTGTTGCCGATAGTTTCCTGGGTGTCATCTGACGAGTGATCGAACGCGCTCATAAGTATCGTTTAACCTGGAAAAAAGAGAAAAAGTTTCGCTTTTTCATCATATCACAAATCCTACACGGGTAATGAAGAGCGGTAAGCAGCCGCTTTCCGGAATAAAAAAAACAACCAATTGGCCTTTGTTCCTGCAGAACAACATCACTTACTGGAACCCATCGCCCCTCCTGAAAAGCTCACCTGCGATTTGTCCTATAAACGTTTACCCGTTCCATTAAGTTTTTACTTATCATTGCAATTTGCAAATGATATTGGTAATTATTCTCATTAGCATTTGCATTGGTGATTTATTTGGCAAGGTATACCGAGGCCGTAAGGGAACGAGCATCGTCTGAACAACGGCGCTTTGTCCCTTACCGACCCGCGAAGGCGACGCTATCAGGATGATGCGACACGGTGTCTTCAGGAATTACGGACATCGCCCAGCGCGTTGACCGGCCTCTCATCCGGCAAATGCGGCCTTACAAGCCGCCGTGGCAGTGCGGCGGGGCGTCAGACCGTTCATCAGGACAATGACGCGCAAGCGTTAATGGAAGTCGGGACAGGGAATTCCCGATTCGTCAGCGCGCGCTACGGATTCACCGCCTGCGATAGGGTCGCCGGCGTTGCCGTGCGCCGCGCTGGCGAAACTAAAAAATGGCGCAGCGCCAGGCACAGCCGGGTTAACGATAGTTAACTTCGCGCTGGCCGGCATATTGACTGCGTCGACTTCCTGAATTAGTTCGTCAAGCGGAGAGGGATTTTCTCATGCGTATTCTGTTTGTTGGCCCGCCACTCTATGGGCTGCTGTATCCGGTGCTGTCTTTGGCGCAGGCATTTCGCGTTAACGGTCATGAAGTGCTTATCGCCAGTAGCGGTAAATTCGCCCAAAAGGCGGCCGAGGCAGGGCTGGTGGTGTTCGATGCCGCGCCCGGCTTCGATTCGGAGGCCGATTATCGCCGTCGCGAGGCGCAGCGAAAGGAAAGTAACATCGGCACTAAAATGGGCAACTTCTCGTTCTTCAGCGAAGAGATGGCCGACCAACTGGTGGAGTTTGCCGGACACTGGCGGCCCGACCTTATCGTCTATCCTCCCCTCGGGGTCGTCGGGCCGCTGATCGCCGCCAAATACGATATCCCGGTAGTCATGCAAACCGTCGGCTTCGGCCACACCCCCTGGCATATCAAAGGTGTAACGCGCTCGCTCGCTGACGCCTACCGCCGCCACGGCGTCGAAGCTCCGCCGCAGGATATGGCGTGGATCGACGTGACGCCGCCGAGTATGAGTATCCTGCAAAACGATGGCGAACCGATCATTCCCATGCAATACGTGCCGTATAACGGCGGTGCGGTTTGGGAGGAATGGTGGGAACGCACGCCCGATCGCAAAAGGCTACTGGTCAGCCTGGGCACCGTCAAACCGATGGTCGATGGCCTCGATCTGATCTCCTGGGTGATGGATTCCGCCAGTGAAGTCGATGCCGAGATCATTCTGCATCTCTCAGCCAATGCGCGCTCCGATCTACGCGCGTTACCGTCAAACGTTCGCCTGGTTGACTGGATCCCGATGGGCGCCTTCCTCAACGGTGCCGATGGTTTTATCCATCACGGCGGCGCTGGCAACACCCTGACGGCGCTGCACGCGGGTATTCCACAGATCGTTTTCGGCCAGGGGGCCGATCGCCCAGTAAACGCCCGCGCGGTAGTCGATCGCGGCTGCGGGATCATCCCCGGCGACGGAGGTCTGTCGAGCAGCATGATCAATGCTTTCCTCGACGATCGCGCATTACGTACGGCCTCTGAAGAGGTGGCGGCGGAAATGGCGGCGCAGGCCTGCCCAACCGAGGTGGCGAAAGAACTGGCCGCCATGGCGCAAAAAAGGTAATGGCCGCCGTGGCGGATTTCATCTTTAAATTGACGGAGGAGGCTTAATGCCTGCGACTCACTCTCCCACACCCGCGCGGTCATGGATAATCCGCCTTGCGCGCGTGTGCTGGGAACGTAAGAAACTTAGCGCCATCGTAGTGGTGGCGTCGGTGTCGACCATTCTGCTGGCCGCGCTGACGCCGCTACTGACACGACAGGCGGTAAATGATGCGCTGGCGGGAAATCCTACCCACCTGCCGTGGCTGGCCTGCGGGCTGCTACTGATCGCCTTTTTGGATTTCATCGGTAACTATGTACGACGCGGCTATGCTGGCGAGCTATCGCTGTGGGTGCAGCACACCCTGCGAGGACGAGCGTTCGACAGTATTCAAAAGCTCGATGGCGCAGGCCAGGACGCGCTGCGTACCGGACAGGTGATTTCACGGACCAATAGCGATCTGCAGCAGATGCATACCCTATTGCAGATGGCTCCGGTACCGCTGGCGGTATTCACCTACTACATCGCCGGTATTGCCGTGATGCTGTGGATGTCGCCGGCCATGACGCTAATCGTGGTCTGCGTGCTGGCGTGTCTTGCCATTACCGCGCTGCGCGCCCGTCGCCGGGTATTCGCACAGACGGGGCTAGCTTCAGACCGGCTGGCGAATCTGACCGAGCACATGCGCGAAGTTCTGGCGCAGATCTCGGTGGTGAAATCCTGCGTGGCGGAACTGCGCGAAACGCGCTGGCTGGATCGTCAGTCGCGGCAGATGGTGCGCGTGCGCATCGGCGCGGCCATCTCGCAGGCGATGCCTGGCGCTACCATGCTGGCGCTGCCGGTGCTCGGGCAAATCGTTCTACTGTGCTATGGCGGCTGGTCAGTGATGCACGGGCGAATTGACCTCGGGACCTTCGTGGCCTTTGCCAGTTTCCTCGCTATGTTGACCGGACCCACCCGCGTGCTGGCGTCGTTCCTGGTGATCGCCCAACGTACCCAGGCATCCGTAGAACGGGTATTCGCTCTGATCGACACCCGTTCGCAAATGGTTGACGGTAGCGAAGCGCTCAATGGTCGCGTTATTGGCCTGCAGCTAGAAAAAGTGAACTTCGGTTATGGCGGCGGCAGCCGTATCCTGAGCGATGTTTCCTTCTCCCTACAGGCGGGTGAAACGCTGGCGGTAGTCGGCGCGTCAGGATCCGGTAAATCGACGCTGCTAATGCTGCTGGCGCGCTTTTACGATCCCAGCGCTGGCGATATTTGGCTACACACCAGCGCCGGTCGGCAGAACCTTCGCGATCTCAAGCTTGAGGCGTTACGCCGTCAGGTGGGGGTGGTATTTGAAGACGCCTTTCTGTTTGCCGGAACGGTCGCGGAAAATATCGCCTACGGCCACCCGCAGGCGACGATGGAAGATATTCGCCGCGCGGCGGCGGCGGCAGGCGCCAGCGAGTTTATCAATGCCTTACCAAAAGGCTTCGATACCCGCCTAACCGAGCGCGGCACTAACCTCTCCGGTGGACAGCGGCAACGCATCGCGTTGGCGCGGGCGCTGATTACCGCACCGGAACTGTTAATTCTCGATGACACCACATCGGCGGTAGATGCCGGTACCGAAGCGGAGATCAATGCCGCGCTGGGTCGTTACGCCGATGACCAACACATGCTGTTGGTGATTGCCCGCCGCCGGGCGACGCTGCGGTTGGCCAGTCGAATTGTGGTGTTGGATAAAGGGCAAGTGGTGGACATCGGCAGCCAGGCTGAGCTTGAGTCTCGCTGCCCGGCGTTCCGCGCGCTGATGACCGGCGACGGGGATTTCCTCGAACCTGGCGCCGGCGGCTGCCGCGATCTGTGGCCAACAACGCCAGAGATGCAGAACGAGGAGCCGCAAGCGTTGCCGGAAGCTGACGGCAACGGTTTTGTCGCCCGCATGACCCGCGTGCCGGAACAGGCGGTTCAACAGGCGCTGGCCGGAGAGGGGCGTAGATTTACCTCGCTGCTGCGGCCGGTGGCGTGGATGTTCATCATCGCCGCCCTGCTGATCGCGCTGGATTCTGCCGCTGGCGTCGGCGTGTTAATACTGCTGCAGCGCGGTATTGACTCGGGGGTTGCCGCAGGCGATATGGCGACTATCGGCGTCTGCGCCCTGCTCGCCCTGTGCCTGGTGGTTATAAGCTGGTGTTGTTATTCACTACAGACTATCTTCGCCGCCAGAGCGGCGGAGTCGGTTCAACATACGGTACGCTTGCGCAGCTTCGGCCATATGCTGCGTCTTGCCCTCCCCTGGCATGAAAAGCACGTTGATTCACGCCTGACCCGGATGACCGTCGATGTTGACTCCCTCGCCCGCTTTCTGCAAAACGGCCTTGCCGGCGCGGCCACCAGCCTGGTCACGATGTTCGCCATCGCCGCGGCCATGTTCTGGCTCGACCCCATTATGGCGCTGACGGCCTTAAGCGCGGTGCCGGTAGTCGCGCTGGCGACTTGGGTTTATCGTCGCCTGAGCTCTCCAGCCTATGCCCAGGCGC
Source organism: Klebsiella sp. 141198 (assembly GCF_050600785.1). Classification (NCBI taxonomy): domain Bacteria; kingdom Pseudomonadati; phylum Pseudomonadota; class Gammaproteobacteria; order Enterobacterales; family Enterobacteriaceae; genus Klebsiella; species Klebsiella sp. 141198. The sequence continues at coordinate 300,198 of NZ_JAQIRM010000003.1, read as the reverse complement.
GCCTTGAAATCGGCAAAGTGAATAGCACTCTGCAGGAGAAAGTCTCCGGCCTGCGCGTCGTGCAATCCCATGGCCAACAGGAGCAAGAGGCCGCCCGGCTGCGCGCATTATCGGATCGCTTCCGCGCCACCCGCGTACGCGCGCAGAAATATCTTGCGGTCTACTTCCCATTCCTGACCTTCTGTACCGAGGCTTCCTATGCCGCCGTGCTTCTGGTTGGCGCATCGAGGGTGGCCGAAGGCGAAATGACCGCCGGGGTGCTGGCGGCATTCTTCCTGTTGTTGGGGCAGTTTTATGGCCCGGTACAGCAATTATCTGGGATTGTGGATTCTTTCCAGCAGGCGACGGCCAGCGGTAAACATATTGATGAACTGTTAGCGACCGAAGAGACAGAAAACGTCACCCCTTCTTCCACCCCGCCGGCCACGGGTGCATTACAGCTTGATGAAGTTACGTACCGTTATCCCGGCAGCGCTGAGCCAGCGCTGGACAAGCTCACCCTGACCATCCCCGCGGGCAGTGTCGTGGCGGTCGTTGGCCGCAGCGGCGCCGGGAAGTCGACATTGATTAAACTTATCGCCGGACTCTATTCGCCCACCAGCGGGACGATCGGCATTGGGGAACGACAGATGACGGCGACAACCCTTGCCGATTACCGCCGTCAGATCGGTCTGGTCGATCAAGATGTTGCGCTCTTTAGCGGCGATATTGCGGAGAATATACGTTATTCGCGGCCATCCAGCAGCAATGCCGAAGTGGAGATCGCTTCACGGCAGGCAGGCTTGTTTGAGCTGGTACGTCAGCTCCCGCAAGGTTTCCGCACGCCAGTCAATAATGGCGGCGCGGATTTATCCGCCGGACAACGTCAGTTGATTGCGTTAGCTCGCGCCCAGTTGGCGAATGCCCACGTCCTGCTGCTCGATGAAGCCACATCGCGCCTGGATCGCCGCGCGGAAGAGCGCCTCATGTCGTCGTTAACCGAAGTCGCCCGTGCCAGAAAGCGCCTGGCGCTAATCGTGGCGCACCGCCTGACCACCGCCCAGCGCTGCGATCTGATCGCCGTTGTCGATAAAGGGCGGCTCGCAGAATACGGTACCCACGAGCAATTACTTGCGGCGAACGGCCTCTATGCCCGCTTATGGCGCGATAGCGTCGGCCCGGCAGATGCACGCAACCAACACGACATAACGGGAGAAATCGTGGGATAGTGATGGTAAGAGTTAGACCTTAATCAACACGTCTAAAGCGGCTGTTCGCAGAACAGCCGCTTTAGCTATTTTTACTGGTAGCATGATTTTTCAAAGAGATAGAATGTTCAATATCAATCCACATCCGCCGTTTTCAGCGGCTATCGCCGGCCTGCGCCGCCAGTTGGCTACCGGCAACATTACCGATCTTTCTCATTTCTGGCAGCAGGCCGCATCGCTGCCGGTACCGCTAGTAACAACGGTGGACGGCGCAGCCGATGAACGTGAAGTCACTTTTTTGTGGCGCTCCCGCCATCCGCTCAGAGGCATTTATCTGCGATTAAACCGGGTAACCGACAAAGAACAGGTGGCAAAAGGGCTGATGACCCAGATTCCCGCAACGGATATCTGGACCCTGACGCTGCGCCTGCCGGCCAGCTATTGCGGTTCTTATTCACTGGTGGAGATCCCGCCAGGCACGCCGGAAGAGGTTGTTAATCAGCTTGGGAGCCGCTTTGCCGCACTCACCGGACAGGCCGATCCGCTCAATAAGACGCCGGGGATCGCTATTCGCGACGGCGTGCGGGAGTCGGTGCTGGCGCTTGATAACGCCCCCGCCCAGTCCGAATGGAGCGGAGGCCGCCACGTCGGCACCTTGCTGACCTCAGAACGGATCATTGCCGGGCAATCACGGCAGGTGCGCCTTTACCTGCCTGCTGTTGATAAGTCGCAGCCGTTGGGGCTAGTGGTGCTGCCCGATGGCGAAACCTGGTTCGATCATCTTGGGGTGTGCGCAGCCATCGACGCCGCGATCGATAGCCGCCGCATTGTTCCCGTGGCGCTGCTGGGTATCGACAATATCGATGAGCGCGAGCGAACTACGATACTCGGCGGGCGCAGCGAACTGATACGGGACGTCGCGGAACATCTCCTGCCGACCATTCGCCGCGAACAGCCGCGACAAAAATGGGCGGATCGCTCACGCACCGTCCTGGCCGGGCAGAGCCTCGGCGGCGTCAGCGCACTGATGGCCGCCCGCCATGCGCCGGAAACTTTCGGTCTGGTGCTCAGCCATTCGCCTTCCATGTGGTGGACGCCAGATGGCGGCAGTCGCCCCCATTTATTTAGCGCAACCGATACTTCTTGGGTCAGCGAACATGTGTTGTCTGCGCCGCCGCGTACTGTACGTATCCGCCTGTGTGTGGGCTCATTGGAAGGTTCGACGGTGCCTCACGTCCAGCGGCTTCATCAGCAGCTACAGGCGTCCGGCGTTGATAGTCATTGCGCCATTTACACCGGTGGGCACGATTACGCCTGGTGGCGCGGCGCCTTGCTTGATGGGCTCGGCTTACTGCAGGGTTGACTTGACCAGCAAGCGCTTTCAGGCAACTGTATGTGCTTTCTGAATAACTAAAATTTCACCTGCGGAAAAGGAATAATCATCAGATGTATGCCCGCGAGTCTCGCTCTACGCGCCCGCGCAAGGCGCTTTTTGCCGTTCTTTCTTGCCTCACCCTCAGCTATAGCGCTTCAGGCTTAGCAAAACCGGATATGCAGCCGTTGGGGCCCAATATCGCCGATAAGGGTTCAGCGTTTTACCACTTCAGCGTCAATCAGTTCGATTCCGCCGACGGCGCTCGCCACTATCGGGTATGGACGGCCATACCGAATAAAGCCGCGCCACCAACGGGCTATCCCGTGCTATATATGCTTGATGGTAATGCGGTAATGGATCGCCTGTCTGACGAACTACTCAAGCAGTTGGCGGCGCAATCGCCGCCGGTGATCGTCGCGGTCGGTTATCAGACCAACCTGCCATTCGATCTTAACGGCCGGGCCTACGACTATACGCCGGCAGTCAGAAAGAATAATGAAACATATGTTGGCCGCAAAAGCGGCGGCAGTGAAGACTTCCGTCAATTACTGGAAACGCGTATAGCCGCTAAGGCGGAGCAAGGGCTGAAAATCAACCCACAGCGCCGCGGCCTGTGGGGCCACTCATACGGCGGCCTGTTCGCGCTCGACTCCTGGCTTTCGTCCTCGTTCTTCCACTCATATTACAGTGCCAGTCCTTCGCTTGGCCGGGACAACTTTGCCCTGCTGAACCGAATCACGGCGGTCGAGCCCGCATCATATTGCGCCAAAAGCCTGGCCATCATGGAGGGGTCAGCGACGCCGGGTGATAACCGGGCAACGCACGCCGCCGAAGTGCTAACTAAAGTACATGCCACCCTCGCCACGCTGAAAGAGAAAGGGGTTAATGCCACCTTTTGGGATTTCCCTGGCCTGGGGCACGGGCCGATGTTTAACGCCTCATTCCAGAGCGCGCTGCTGGATATGAGTCGCGAGAAAGCGTCCAAACAGTATAGTTGTCCTTAACCCAGCATTGATACTGCCCGCGCGTTTGCGGGCAGTATACTGATGACGATGCGATCAGAATGTCGCCGTCACTCCGGCATAATAGGCCCGACCGGGTTCGTTATAGGTATTCGCCCCTTCGGATGAACGATAGATCTGTTTATCGAAGATATTGCTGACCCCCACGTTCAGACGCAGGTTTTTATTAATATCGTAATTAAAGTTGGTACCCACCAGCGAATAAGCGCCCAGCTCTTTACCCGACAGGCCGCCGGTATCTTCGCTGAGCGACTCCGCATGGGTACGCGGTTTTTGTCTACCATACAGCGTCCAGTTGACGCTGGCGGAAAATGCCTGGGTAATCGTCCAGTCCAGGGAGTTGTTGATGGTGTATTTCGGAATAACCGAGAGCGGATTGCCGGTATCTTTTTGTTCCGAGGTAATCATGTAAGTGGCGTTGGTATTCCATTTCAGACGATCCTTCACCAGCGGGAACGCCATACTGGCTTCAATGCCGTCCACTAACGCTTTACCGCCGTTCTGCCACTGGAGGATATAAGCGCCGGAAGCGGTTTGCCCGATAATATCATCGCCGGCCACAATCTTATTCTGATAATCGTTACGGAAATAAGTCACGCTGGCATGATAATCGTCGAGGGCAAACTCCAGGCCGATCTCTTTATTCACGCTGATTTCCGGATCGAGATCTTTATTACCAATCAGGTAGCAGCCGCCTGAAGTAATATCTTTAGGGCAACCGTTGCCTTTCGAATAGAGCAGATAGCCTTCGCTGGATTGATAGAGGTTTGGCGCTTTAAAGGTTCTGGCAATCCCGGCTTTAATTTTGAAGTAATCACCTAATTCCTGCGACAGATTCAAGCTGGGGCTAAAGTTGCCGCCGGACTCATTAAGATAATCAAAACGCAGGCCGGGAATAATATTGGTTCCGGGCGTCGGTTCAATATTATCTTCAAAATAGATGGCGCTAATTTGTGAATGATTTTTACTGCTGCGATCCGCCGCTGAACCGGGAATACCGCCAATGTTATTATCATTTACCGATAAACCAGTGGAAGAGGGATCGTCAAGCTCATCGCGGTTCCACTCCGCGCCAACGGTCAGAGTCTGATCGACCCATAGATCCAGCGGAATATTGAGTTCGCCGCTGGTGCGCCAGGAGGTCAGGCGGTTAGTGGTGAATTTCTCATCCGCCGAAATACGCCCTTCGCCGCCGCCGGATAAACCTTCATCCATACGGGTGTTATTGGTTTTTTCGTAATAGACTCCAAAGCGGCTTTGCCCCCAATCCCAGACCCCATTATGGGTAATACCGTAATTCTGCCGATACAGGCGGTTAGTCTCTGCGCCAGATTTCGCCAGGCTTTCGGTCACCGCGCTGGAAGAGCTATTTTGCGTATCGCCGGCGTAGATATTACCCTGACGGCTATATCCGGCTTCAAAATCGAGAATTTGCTGCGGATTCACTTTCCAGGAGACGACGCCGTTAATATCCTTGTTGCGTACCCCTTCGTGGCCGGCGGCGTTTTTCGTCCCCGCGGAAGAGTTAATATCCCAGCTGTCGGCATCGGTTTTATTCAGGTTGCCGTACAAACGCATCGTCAACGCATCGCCGGCCAGCGGCCCGCTCAGGCTAAAGTTGGCGCGTCGGGTGGCCCCTTCATCGCTGCTTTCCGGTTGGTTGGTGTATAACGAGAGCGAGCCATGCCAGTCATTGGTTGGGCGTTTAGTAATGATATTCACCACCCCGCCCGCCGCGCCGGAGCCATAGCGCGCCGCCGCCGGGCCACGAATGACTTCGATACGTTCAACCTGTTCCGGCGGTACCCAGTTAGTATCGCCGCGGGTATCACGCTCGCCGCGCCAGCTATAGCGTACGGAGTTACGCGAGGTCACCGGGACGCCATCAATGAGGATTAAGGTGTTTTCCGGCCCCATACCGCGAATATCGATTTGGCGGTTATTACCGCGGGTGCCTGACGCGCTGTTGCCGGTGAGGTTCACCCCCGGCATTTTGCGAATAATATCGGAGAGGTCGTTGACCGGAGGGTCCTTTTTAATATCTTCGCTGGTAATAATTGAAACGCCCGGCTGCTGCTTAAGTACTTGTTCTGCGGTGGCTTCAACGACCAGCGTTTCATCGCTATCGTCGGAAGATTTGGCGGCGGATAGCGGGCTATTCAGCCCTACCACAAGCGCGGTGAGCGGCCAGAGGATCTTGTTAATTCTCATACCTATTCCCTAATTCATGCCTAACTTAAAGTGGTTGTTCATTAAGCTCACATCCTTGCCAGGTATTAATATTGTTATTATGTTTTTATTATGAGAATGATAATTAATATCATTTAAGTGAGATTAAGGCAATCCTTGACGCGCTAATAACCAGGCGACATGAGAGGGCGCTACAAAAGTAAAAGGCGCCACTAAGGCGCCTTTAGCAGTCACTGGCTATTTTCCTCTACCACGGATAATAAATATGTTCCGCCTGTTCGCGCGCCGGCGCTTCATCGCCCTGTAACCGCGCCGCCAGGGTGAAAGCAAAATCAAATACCTTGCCCAGCCCCCGGCCGCTGAGCAGATTGCCGTCTTCCACAACGTCGGCATCCACGTACACGCCATCGCTCACCTGCTGCCAAAGATCGCCGGAACAGACATAGCGACGCCCCTTCAGCAGCCCATTGCCGCCCAGCACGCGGGCGGCGGCGGAGCAAATCGGGCAGATATATTTACCCGCTTCATCGTGGCGGCGAACGAAGGCAATGACCTCCGCGTTTTTCGCCAGATTAACACTGCCTTCCGGGCCGCCCGGCAACACCACGGCATCAAAGGTTTGATCGAAGCTGGCCTTCAAGGTGCTATCCGCTATCATCGGGATAGCGTGGTAGCTCACCACTTCGCGACTCTCGCCGCAGGCAATTGTCTGCACCGCAATATTCAGACGGCGCAGGATATCGATAGTGACTATCGCTTCCCCCTCTTCAAACCCGGGGGCTAATAACACGGCTACGCTTTTCATCTCGCTCTCCATTCCTTGAGGGTTACCAGTACGGGTACCAAATCTGTCGCAGCCGCGCCAGCAGCTCAAGATAGAAATAGTCCCCCCAGCTACAGCATTGATCGACGCCCTTGCCGCTGCCCATGTGATAAACCGAGTGTTGCAGCAGCCCTTCGGTAGGGTCATCGTCGTGGGCCAGGTAGTTATCGGTCAGCGACAGCGCAATGCGCAGCGCCATCTCTTCGTAATACGCGCGATTGGCGTCGAGCGTTGGCAGCGCCTTGACCAGCTCCAGCAGGCCGCAGGCGGCAATCGCCGCTGCCGAACTGTCGCGCACGGCATCGGTGCCGAGCAGCGCCAGATCCCAATGACAAACATCATCTTCCGGCAGACGGTTGAGGAAGTAGTGCGCCAGGCTGCGCGACAGTTCAACCATCTGCTTATCGCCGGTGTGCTGATAGCTCAGCAGGAAACCGTAAATGCCCCACGCCTGACCGCGCGACCAGCATGAAGTATCGCTGTAGCCCTGATGGGTGTTACCAAAGCGCGGCTCGCCGGTCTGCACATCCATATAGTAGGTGTGATAAGTCGAAGCGTCTTCACGCACGATATAGTTCGCCGCCTGCCCGGCGTGCGCCGTTGCCGCCTGCGCGTAGCGCGGGTCGCCGGTCTGCTCGCTGGCCCAGTACAGCAGCGGCAGGTTCATATTGCAGTCGATGATCATTCGCCCCTGCTGCTCCGGATCGTTTAAGTCGCCCCACGCCTGAATAATTTTGGCCGTCGGGTTAAAACGCTCCATCAGGCGCTCGGCAGCCAGCAGCGCCGACTGGCGAGCGGCTTCATTGCCGGTGAGCCGCCAGGCGCTGATGCAGGAGAGCGAATAAAGGAAGCCGAGGTCGTGAGTCGCGGTGTCGATACGCTGCTCAATACGCCGGGCGAACGACGGTAAATAGCGCTCGGCGGCTTCGCGGTAGCGCGCTTTGCCGGTCATCTCCCACGCCAGCCACAGCTGGCCCGGCCAAAAACTGGTGGTCCACTCTACGTTCTCGGTACGCGGCCAGATGCCGTTTTCACAAGCTTCGCCGGGGAACTTATCGCCGAAGGCAACGATATTTTTGTCGAGCTTGCGCGTCACGCGGTCCAGCGCGTCTTCCAGCTTCTGGCTCAACGCCAGGCGGTCAACCTGATGCAGTTCTATCGGCCGCAGCGCTTCGGTGATAACAGATTTGGTCATAACAACTCCTGAATTAATGTTTGGCCGGTTCAACCGAGGCGGTATCTAAAGCCGGAGTAAAGGGTCGTGAGGCATCGCGCTTCGACTGGCAGCGCGATAGCGTAAAAGCGGAAATCAGCGTAAACGTCAGGGCGCAGCAGCCCATCAGCAGATAGGTATGCTCAAAGCCGATTTTGTCGTACAGGTAACCCGCCGGCGGCGCGACCACAATCGATCCGACATAAATCATCGCCTGGTAACCCAGCAGGTACATCGTGGCGTTAACCCGACGATGGAAGTGTTCGGCGATGTATTTGAAGACTGAAATCAGCAGCAGCGCGATCTCGACGCCGTAAAACGGTTTGATGATGGAGATGACTATCGGGTCGTTGGTCAGGCCGGAGGCAATCAGCCGCGCCCCCACCACGCAGCCGCAGAACAGCAGGCCGCGCTTGGCGCCATAATGGTTCACCAGCCACGGGATAAACATCATCATCACGAATTCCATCCCCGACTGGACGGTACTCAGATAGCCGTACCAGGCGTTCCCTTGCTCTTTGGTGGCGAAGAACGAGACGAAATAGCGCGGGAACTGCTGCTCGGCGATGAACATCATCCACGCGACTCCGGCGACGTAGAGGCTGAACATCCAGAATTTGCGATTTTTCAGCAGCATCAGCACATCGGCAAAGACTATCTTATTCGCGGAAATGACGTTGTTATTGCGCAGTTGCTCATCACCGATTTTGAGGCTAATCAGCACCAGCAGCATCAGTACCGAGGTGCCGCTGCTGAGCAAAAAGTTAGCCAGCGGCGTGAAGTTAAACAGCAGTCCGGAGACCGAAGCCGCCATCGCCCAGCCCAGCGAACCCCACATTCTGATGCGGCCGAACTCCAGTCCGTACAGGCGGCTAAAGCGGTCGGCGTAAGATTCGGAAGCCGCCACCCCGGCGTACCAGCCAAGGCTCAAATACAGCGCGCCGATGATAATCCCCAGCGTCGCGTGGCTTTGCAGCAGCGGCTGGTACACCAGCGCGAAGAACGGCGCCATCAGCGCGGAAATGGCGCAGACAAAATAGAGCAGCCACTTACTCATGCCGATTTTGTCCATGATGTAGCCGTACACCGGTTTCAGGACCACCGCGAAAACACCATTAATGGCGAACACGCTGCCGATGGTAATGCTATCGAGGCCTACCTTCTGGCTCAGCCACAGCGCGTACAGGCCAAAACTGGATGACCAGGTGAAGAAGTAGAGAAAAATAAAGGTACTCATTTTGTACTGCGCGGCGCGTACGGACGATGATGTGCTCATAGCGATGCCTCCGGGGCCAGAACGAGCGTCGTTTCTTGTCGTGCCGTCACGAAGCGTACCGCGTCATCGCTAATGAAGGCCTGTGGGCAGTGTTGCGGTTCGAAGTCGGCGGCATTCCCCGCCCATACCGCGCTTACCAGGCAATGCGTCCCCGCATCGAGCTCGCCGCGCAGCACCGGCACCGCCGCACGTTCGGCGAACAACAGATTGCTGTTCGGCGGAGTCAGCACCGTCTCGCCGCGGCGGGCGTGCGGATGTAAACAGAAAATCGCCGAGATATCGCGGGCGTTGCGTAAGCAGCAGGCGCCGTCACTCTCTTGCGCCTGCGGCAGCGGACGATTCGCCAGGCTAAAGCCGCCTTCCGCGCAATCCAGCGCGCGCTGGGTAGTTATGCGATGGACGCGCAGCTGCCAGTCGCCCCGCGCCAGTAGCCAGCTATCAATCACCACGTCGCGCCACGGCAGCCAGCGGCTGTAAATAGTGCCATCAGCGGTGACCACCTGCTCGCATTCGCGGCGGCCGCGCCAGTAGTTATCCTTTTCGGCCAGCAGCAGCATCGAATCGGGAGCGGCATGGTTCAACCCGTAGCGCCCCCGCTCAATGGTGAAACCAAAGCGGGTGGAGTAGGCAAATTTGCAGTATTTCGCCTCGGTATTAACGAAGTTGTTCAGCTCCAACTGGCCGGAAGTCAGCATCCACAGGTGATCGGCCTGATGTACCAGCACCTGATCCGCATGGGCTATTGTGTGCTGCGCGGGCAGCGGCGGCAGCGGCAGTTCAGCCGCCTGCCAGAAGGCGTCGCCCTCGCCTAACGCCAGCACCAGCATGGTTTTCAGCCCCCAGTACGGTGAACCCGGCGCGTTGTAATCTTCCGCCATCGCCAGGTTCGGGTAGCTGTAGCCAACGCTCAGTACGCCGTCGCGGTCGAACATCGGCTGCTTCAGCCACCAGCGCAGGTGGCGCAACACGATGCCTTTCATCACGCCCGGCGAAAAGACTTCCAGCCCGGCGAAGGCCGCCGCGCTCCAGAACGCCGCTTCGGCAAAGCGATAGGTCAGACTACGGCCGAACGGGATCGCCGCGCCGTCATCGGCAAAGAAATGGATGAAGTCAGAGGAGAAACGCGCGGCCCGCTGACGCAGATCCGCACAACGTCGCGGATCGACATCGGCCATCAGCTTCGCGTAAATCAGGCCATAGAAATGGAAACCCATCGAGATGTAGTAGTCGCGCGGTCGGCCCGGGCCATCCGAGTACCAGCCATCGCCGAGGTAGTAACGTTCCATGGCGGCGAAATGATCTTCCCGCGCCTGCGGATTGGTCGGCATACCGCAATAATGAAAGCCAACCTGCACCAGAATCGGAAAGAAGTGCCAGTTATTATCCGGGATATCCTGGGTCTCGCACTGCTTTAACCAGCGCCATAAGTTCTCTTTTTCCGCAGCAGTGAAGTGCGCCAGTACGGTTTCGCCCGCCAGCGCCAGCAATAATCCGTAAGCCGCCATCTCGACAATGCGTTGATCGTAAGGCGCGACTTCGCCCCAGTAATCGGCATGCTGCGGATTGGTGCCGTTTTTTATCGCCTGTAAATAGAAGGAGAAATACTGCGGCTCGCTGCCGCCAGCCAACAGCGGCGTCACACCCCACAGCAGGCGGGAAAAGGTTTCCATGCTCGCGACCTGCTGGCCGTAGTGAGCGGTGAAGTTCGCTAAATCAATGCGGCTGGCGTCGTTTTTAAAATAAGGCGCCACCGCGTTCAGCATTTCATTGACCAGCCGTAGCACCTCTTCCCGGCTTATCAGTGGGTTATCCAGATGAATGTTTTCAGGTTGCACAGGGTCCTCCCGCATAACACGAGGATAGAGGTAAGTTATTGTTATTAGGCTTTTATCAAGCCACGTGTGCGACGTCTGGATGAAGAGTAACCGCTTTTATTCCCGGCGCTGAGTGAGCGGACTCACAAAATTAAACCGCCATTTCATTTTTGCTGGATTTTGTCGACCGCGCGGAGGATAAATTGCAAATGATGGCGTAAAAATTTAAATCTGTTGTCCTGGAGGCAAAATGGGCGAAGCGCAACTGCTGGAACGTATTACGCTCGATCGGCAGGCCATTTCGTTTAATCGCATGTATACCACCAGCGTGCTTTACTACCACTGGCATCAATGCGTTGAATTGCTTTATATTTCCAGCGGCTACGGCATCGTGGTGGTGGATAACCAGCACTACACCGCCCGTCCTGGGCGATTATTTATCTTCCCGCCCTTCCGTTTGCACAAAGTGCAGGTCGATCATAGCGATAAAAATCCTTATCACCGCACCACCATGCACATTGAGCAGTCGGTCGTTGAGAGCGCGCTCAGCGCTTTCCCGCGCCATCAGGCCCAGTTCGCAGCGCTGGCCGCCAGCAATCTGCCGGCGCAAATTTACGACCTCAGCGAGCACGCGGCATTTATCGAAAGGATCCTTGAACAGTTTCAGCGTCTGGAGGATAACGAGCAGACCACCGCCTGCGAGGTGGCGTTTTTGATGATGCAGCTGATGACGTTTCTACCCGAGCAGCCGCAACGCTACCCGCCGCGCCAGCAGACCGTCGCCTCGCGGATTATGAACTGGATCGAAGCCCACTATGCCAGCAAGTTTTCTCTTGACCAGCTGGCTTGCGACCTCGGACTTTCGCGCAGCTACACCTCGCGGGTTTTTCGTCAGCAGACCGGCGGCAATATCCATGAATATTTGCTCACCCGGCGAATAAAACGCAGTTGCGATCTGCTACGTAATAGCGATGAGAGCATTGATGCCATCGCATTAGCGGTGGGATTTGGCGAGGTGACCTACTTCATTACCTGTTTTAAAAAGATGATGCGCCAGACGCCGCTGCAGTACCGTAAGGCCAGCCAGCGGCGCTCCGCTTTATAACTTAATCCATCGCCTGCTTGAGGCCAACCTGACGGCGACGCCAGGCGCTATCGCGGCTCGCCAGCCAATAGTACAGCGGCGAGGTTACCAGCAGGCCAACCAGCCAGGAGAGATCGGCGCCGTTAAACCACGCCGAGACCGGGCCGACGTACAGCGGGGTATTCATAAACGGGATCTGCACCAGGATGCCGATGGCGTAGGCCAGCAGCGCGTGCGGGTTGTAACGGCCATAGATACCGCCATCCACCTGAAATATCGAGTTAATATCGTAGTTGCCCTTGTGAATGGCGTAGAAATCGATCAGGTTAATCGCGGTCCACGGCACCAGCACCACCAGCAGGGCCAGGACCAGATCGATAAAGTGGCTGATAAAGTCCGCCGAGGCGAAGATCGCCGCCGCCACGCAGCAAATAAGCACGATGACCGACAGCAGCGCGCGGCTGCGGCTGCCGGGGATCCAGCGCCACAGAAAGGTTTGCACCAGGGTTATCACCGACATCACCGCGCCATACAGATTAAGCGCGTTATGGCTGATGACGCTCAGCAGGAACAGCACCAGCATCAACGGGCCTATCGCACCGGTCGCCAGCTTTACCGCATCCATGGTTTCCAGCCCCACCGGCGTTGCCAGCACCGCTACCGCGCCGAAAATAAACGACAGGCTGGAACCGAGCGTCGAGCCAAGGTAGGTGGTCCAGAACGTCGCGGCGACGGGCACATCCGCCGGCAGGTATCGCGAATAATCAGAAACATACGGGGCGAAGGCAATCTGCCACAGCGCCGCCAGCGACACGGTGGCCAGCCAGCCCGAGAAGGAAAAGCCGCCGCGGGTTAAGAAATCGGCGGTATGCAGATGAGTGAAGATGTAGCCAAAGCCGACCATAATGCCGATACCCAGCACCCAGGTGCCGATTCGGTTGAGAATATGAATACATCGGTAGCCGATAATGCCAATCACGCAGGATCCTACCGCACCGATCACAATCCCCACCGGTAGCGGAACCGCGGGGGCGATGCCGTGCAGCGACTGCCCAGCCAGCACGATGTTCGAGGCAAAGAAGCCGACGTACATCACCCCGGCGATCGCCACCACCAGCAGCGAACCAAAAGATCCAAACTGCGCGCGGCTCTGGATCATCTGCGGGATCCCCATCTGCGGCCCCTGCGCCGAGTGCAGCGCCATCAGCGCCCCGCCGACCAGATGGCCGACTAAAATCGCAGCGATCCCCCACAGCAGATTCAGGTGAAAGATCTGTACCCCCAGGGCGCCAGTAACGATCGGCAGCGGCGCGATGTTGCCGCCAAACCACAGGGTAAAGAGATCGCGGGTTTTACCGTGGCGATCTTCCGGCGGAATATAGCCAATAGTGTGCTTCTCAATAAGCGGCGGCGATGATTCTTTGGTCGGCATAGCATTCTCCAAAGTCAGGAACCATTAATAATGGTTGTGATGTGCAGGTGTTTTTATGTTTTGGAGATAATGCGCATTATTTAGCGAAAGGGTAAATTACTTTGTTTATGGCTACAGAAAATAAAAAAACTAATTAGCCCGGCAGGACGCCGATAAATATCATAAAAATTTATCATAACCGTTCCGGTAAGATTAAATAATGATATTTTCAACGCAGCGGTAAGTTGTCAATTAGTCATCCAGAATAAATAATCGCGAGGCGGTGAATTTATGGCGGATAATAAAATACGGGCCGTTATTCAGGCCCGTATTATGTGATAAGTTAAAACTCAAACGGCTAGCGCTTAACTAAAAAACTTACCTTTCAGTAGATTAAGCCCTGCGGAGACCAGGTCGCCCTGGGCCGGCGCTTCGCCCTGCGGCGACAGGCCATCGACGATTTTTGGCAGGTATTCCGCAATCAGCGATGAGGCGGTTTGCGAATCAACGCCCAGTTTGGCGCCGAGATCCTGCAGCGCAGGCGAGCCGAACACCGAGGTAATCTGATCGCTGTTCACCGACATATTACTCTGCTGACTAAGCCAGGACTCGACGATTTCACCTAAGCCGCCGCTGCGGAATTTTTCCAGAATCCCCTGGATACCGCCCTGCTGTTCAATCCAGGCCATGATCGCCTGAAGTTGTTCAGCCTTGCCAGCCTGCCCGCCAAGCACGCCGCCGATTTGATCTAATAATCCCATTACAGACTCCATCAAAACGTTGCTATTAATCCCTGATTCACGGCTTACTTCGCCGGGATAATCAGCACCTGCCCCGGATAGATCTTATCGGGATGCTTCAGCATCGGTTTATTGGCTTCAAAAATACGCTGATAGTCATTGGCGGAGCCATACATCGCTTTCGAGATGGCGCTGAGGGTATCACCGGATTTAACCGTATAGTAACGACTTTCCGCTCCGCTCTGCGTCACAGTAACGCTATCGTTGACCTGGCCAATCCCGGTTACGTTACCTACCGCGACCAGAATTTTTTCCTTATCTTCCTGTGAGCCGACGTCGCCCGTTACCGTCGCGGTACCATCGTCCGCTACGGCAATATTGACCTTTTCGGCACCAGGCAGGTTAAGACTATCAATATGTTTTTTCAGCTTGTCAGCCTGATCTTCCTTGCTGGAGCCGGAGACGGCATCCCAGATCTTCTCGCCCGCTTCTTTCACAAAACTTAATAATCCCATCTATCCATACCTCCATTACTGTTTCACGATGAATGCTTTCATCAGACACGATAATCATAGCTTATAAATACCGTTCACTTCCTTTAACAAATGTTCGACGAAGCGGGTAAGTTTCGGTAACGGGCGCAGATCCTGGCGCCACAGCAGGTGTATCGGCCTCGGTTCCGGGGTGTAATTTTGTAAAATACGCACCAGTCGGCCATTGGCTAAATCTTCCGCCAGCAGCACTTCCGGCTGCAATAACAGCCCGGCGCCGGCCACCGCCGCCATACGCAGCGCGTAGCCATCGTTGCAGCGCAGCACCGCGTCGCGCTTCCAGCGCACCTCTTCCGCAGCGCCCGGCAGCCGCCACTCGTTGCGCGCGGTCCACACCGTATGCGAAAGACACTGATGCCCGGCTAAATCAGCGGGGGTTTGCGGGGTGCCGTGGCGCGCCAGATAATCCGGCGCCGCGCAGATCGCCATACGATAGGGAGCGAGATATTTCGCTACCAGATCGGTACGCTGGATGTCGCCGATGCGAATCGCCAGATCGATTCCCTCATCTACCAGGTCCACCATGCGGTTCGTCAAATCAAGCTCGACGCGTACCTCCGGCCAGGCCTGCAGAAAGGAGGCGGTCAGCGGCGCGATAATGCTGGCGCCGAAAGAAACCGGCGCGCTCACCCGTAGCGTACCGGCAGGGGCCAGCCGTAGCCTTTCAACCGAACGCTCGGCATTCGCCACCTGCTCTAGTACCCGTCGGGCCTCGTCAAAATAGACTCGCCCGGCATCGGTCAGGCTTTGCCGACGGGTATTTCGCTCCAGCAGGCGGGTGCCGAGCTGGCCTTCAAGTAAGGCGATATATTTGCCGACCATCACCGCCGACATCTCAAGACGCGCCGCCGCGCCGGTGAAGCTACCGCACTCCACCACCGCGACAAACGTCTCCATTCCACGCAGCTTGTCCATATTACAAACCCCTGGTTAGCAATCATCTAACTTTTAGCCAGTTTATCCGACAATCGATTAATTAAAGAATAGAGGCTCACTTCACTGAGGAGTTTGCGATGAAAATTATCGTTATTGGCGCCAGCGGTACCGTTGGCCGCGCGGTTGCGGAAGAACTGAGCCGCCAACATGAGGTTATCCGCGTTGGCCGGACCCACGGCGACGAGCAGGTTGATATCACCTCGCAGCACAGCGTGCAGGCGCTGTTCGAGAAAATTGGCCCGGTCGATGCCATCGTCTCAGCAGCCGGTAGCTTATACTTTGGCCCGCTAAGCACGATGACCGACCGCGATTTTGACCAGGGACTGCAGGATAAACTGCTGGGGCAGATTCGTCTCGCCCTCACCGGCCAGCATTATCTTAACGATGGCGGTTCCATCACCCTGATCAGCGGCATCGTCGCCGATGAACCCATCGCTCAAGGGGTGAATGCCACCACCGTTAACGCCGGACTGGCTGGCTTCGTTCGCGCCGCCGCCTGTGAATTACCGCGCGGGATCCGCATTAACCTGATAAGCCCCACCGTGCTCAGTGAATCCGTCGAAGCCTATGACGGCTTTTTCCCCGGTTTCTCCAGCGTATCGGCCGCAGCGGTGGCGCAGGCCTACCGCCGCAGCGTCGAAGGGATCCAAAGCGGGCGGGTTTATAAAGTCGGTTATTAATTATTTTCGGGCAGGATGTCGCATTCCTGCCCTTATATTGATTATCTGTTGGTTATTGTGAAGCGCCTCGCATAACGCCCTTTTCCCTATTGTTTGTATGACTTTAGGTTACTCAATACGACAATTCTAATGTCATGATGTATCAGCTAATTATTTTATTTCCCCATTATTTTATGGGGTCAAACATCTATCTCATTAGACCATAATAAAAACAGTGAATTGTTATTTCTCCCTACGGTTCATCATTCTAATCCCTTCGCAATATGGCAGAGTTTTATCTGCCCGATAAAAAACCATCAGCGGGTTTGCCAGTAAAAAATTAAGCACGAAGCATAAAACTCTAAAAAAAACTAAACGCACAAATGCAGCGTTTTTCCAGCGCCGGGTAAAGCAGTTTTTTTATATCCAGCACCGATATTTTTTGTCATTTCGCAAATGATACAGAGTTGTAAAAATGGTGAATGAAATGTTGTGATGAGTAGATTAGCTGTACTCCTCATTGAAATATCACTCTTACGCTGATGAAGACCAAAATAATGAGAGAGCACCATGACAAAACATCAATCTGTTAATGTCGAGAATCTTGAAAGTAATACCATCAGACCTATCCCCTTAAATATGCGCCACGGCAAGCCAGGCGATCTTTTTACCATTTGGTTTGGCTCCAATATTATGCTGTTAACGGTCATCACCGGCGCGATGTCGGTGACGATTTTCCACCTTTCCTTTTTATGGTCAGTGATTGCGCTATTTATCGGCAGCCTGGTCGGCGGGCTCTTTATGGCGCTGCATTCGGCGCAGGGTCCAAAACTAGGGGTACCGCAAATGGTCCAGACCAAGGGGCAATTTGGCTCCTATGGTTCGGTACTGGTGGTCTCCATCGTCGTACTGATGTATATCGGCTTTACCGCCTCCAGTCTGGTGCTCGGCGGGCAGTCGATGCACGCGATTTATCAGCCGATGAACTCGGACATCGGGATTATCGTGGTCGGCGCGCTAAGCCTGTTCGCCACCATCTTTGGCTATAAGATCATCCACTCCTACGCGCGGATCATGTCGTGGATTTCCGGCATCGTACTGGCGGCAACCTTCGTGTGGATAGTCTTCATCCACGGCCTGCCGGGCGACTTTGTCGACCGCGGCGGCTTCAACATCGTCGGTTTCCTCGGCGCCGTCTCTATCGCCGCGCTCTGGCAGCTGGCCTATGCGCCGTATGTCTCTGACTATTCCCGCTATATGCCCTACAGCACCAACGATAAAAGCGTCTTTTACGCCAGCTATTTTGGCTGCATTCTCGGCTCCTATTTGCCGATGGTGCTCGGGGTACTGGTGGCGATTTGTATCGGTAATGACGATATTATTCAAGGGATTATGGATCTGACCGGCAGCATGGGGGCGATAGTGATTATCGTACTGGCGCTGGGGATCGCCGCCACCAACTCGATGATGCTGTACTGCGGCGTACTCTGTACCCTGACGCTCGGCCAGACCTTTATCGACGGCTGGTCGCCGATGGCGCGGGCACGCATTATCACCGCTATTTTGACCATGCTGCTGGAGATATTCCTCGCTATCTATGGCCAGGAAAATTTCCTGCTAATCTACACCAACTTTATTACCGTGCTGTTGTATGTGCTGGTGCCGTGGACGGCAATTAATCTGGTCGATTATTATTTAGTGGCCCATGGCGAATATCACGTTGAGTCTTTCTTTAAACGCGATGGCGGTATTTACGGCTACTTTAATGCAACGGCAATATCCTGCTATATCCTCGGTATTCTGGTCGAAGTACCGTTTATGTCGACCTCAATTTATACCGGGCCAATCGCCCTCTCCTTCGGCGGCGCAGATCTCTCCTGGATTATAGGTTTATTGGTGGTCTCACCGGTCTATTATTATTTCTCGAAAGCGAAGAGTGTTAAAAGCATGGCTTTTGCTAAAGAGAAGATTTAAAGCCCACAAGAAAGCGCGCCGCCTTTGCGGCGCGCCGGCGTTTAAGCTGACATCCAGCGGCAGAGGTTTTTCAACATCTGCGCGCACTTTTCCAACTGCGCCTCGCTAACAAATTCATCCGCCTTATGCCCCTGCTCCATACTCCCCGGACCACAAACAAGCGTGGCCACGCCGGCCTCATCAAACAATCCGCCTTCGGTGCCAAAAGCAACCGTTGAAAAATCCTCGCATTCGGCCCACTGCGCCAGCCAGCCGGCGAACGCCGAATGCGGGTCGCTCAGCAGGCCGGGATACTGGCTGAGCGGTTGAAAGGTAATAGCCGATCCCGCCGCCTTCGCGCGCATTTTTGGCAACAACTCGCCTTCGGCATACGCCTGCAGCGAGGCCAGGGTGTCATCGACCGACACATCCGGTAAATGGCGAATTTCAAAATCGAACTGACAGTGCTGCGGTACAATATTCAACGCCGCGCCGCCCTTAATCACCCCCACCTGCAGGGTGCTGAAAGGCGGATCGAAACGCGAATCCTTGCGAAGCGCAAGCTGCTCGCCCAGCTCGTCCAGGCGGCCAATCAGCTTTGCCGCCCAGGCAATCGCATTCACGCCATCAGGCGCATAAGCGGAGTGGCAAGCGTGGCCGTGAACATCGCAGCGCATCGCCAGCTTCCCCTTGTGACCATTGACCGGGCGCATCTCCGTCGGCTCGCCGATGATGCACATCGCCGGTTTCTCTGCCGACGCCTGCAGATGGGCGACCAGGCTGCGTACGCCAAGACATCCCACCTCTTCATCGTAGGAAAAAGCCAGGTGCAGCGGCATGCGTAGCGGTTGGGCGAGAAAATCAGGAATGGCGGCCAGTACACAGGCGAGGAAGCCTTTCATATCGGCGCTACCGCGGCCGTAGCAGCGGCCATCGCGTTGCGTGAGGGCAAAAGGGGGAACCGTCCATGGCTGGCCGTCAACCGGCACCACGTCGGTGTGGCCGGACAGCATAACGCCGCCGGGCCCCGCAGGGCCCAGTCGTGCATAGAGATTAGCTTTTCTCCCTTCCGCATCATAAAAGCGCTGCGTTTCGATTGCGAAGCCGTGGAGATAATCGGCAATATCGTCGATCATCGCCAGGTTCGATTCGCGGCTGGTGGTGTCAAACGCCAGCAGCCGCGCCAGAATATCCTGTAATCGACTATTCATCGCCGGGTACTCCGTAACTGGGAGCCTCCCGCGGATCGAGCGCGCGCGTCACGTAAGCCTGCATTTGCGGTTCATAGGCCTGCCACAGCGCCGCCAGCTCGCCAATCGGGTCCGTTTCACTCCAGTCAACGCGCAGATCCACCAGCGGCCAGGAGTAATCATCCACCACCTTTACCGCCGCCGAATGGACCGGCCCGGCCTCGCCGCCCTCTGCTACACCGGCCTGCAGCGCGGCAACCAGTCGCGTCGCCAGCTCGCCTTCGGTTTGCGAAAACGTTGCCGCCATCGCGGCAATCACCGCTTCAGATGCCAGCATATTACCGCCGGCGATACAGTTATCGCCCTGCACAACATGCCAGGTCCCCAGCGTTTTATCGCCGCTGAACCACGCGGTCTGGCCGCTGGCGTCGATGGCGATAATCTGCCGATAGCGGCTAAAATCATCTTCCGCCAGCGCCCGGCGCATCGCTTTCTCCGCCGTCAGCCCCTGCTCCATCTGCGCCAGAGTGAGTTGCCCCAGCGCCGGTAAGGTAATGTTCTGGCTCGATACCGCCCCTACCCCCGCCTGCAGCCACGGGCAGCGGGCGCCGACGGCAATGCTTGAAGAGCTGATCGCGATACCAAACTGCCCGCTTTCCGGGCAGCGTGCGGCAATCGAAAATGTCATTCTGCCTCCTTATTTCGCCACGTCATCAGGGATGACGGCGATAACATCGATTTCCATTAGCCACTGCGGCTGCGCCAGCGCGGAAATCACCAGCCCGGTGGAGATCGGGAACACGCCTTTTAGCCATTTTCCTACCTCCTGATAGACCGGTTCGCGATAGCGCGGATCGATAATATAGGTGGTGGTTTTGACGATATGCGACAGATCGCTACCCGCCTCTTCCAGTAGCTGTTTGACGTTTTTCATCGCCTGTTCCGCCTGCGCTCTAGGGTCGCCAAGGCCCACCAGATTGCCGGCAAAATCCGTCCCTACCTGGCCGCGAACGTAGACGGTATTACCGGCGCGCACCGCCTGACATAA
The DNA here is from genome assembly GCF_050600785.1 of Klebsiella sp. 141198. Taxonomy (NCBI): domain Bacteria; kingdom Pseudomonadati; phylum Pseudomonadota; class Gammaproteobacteria; order Enterobacterales; family Enterobacteriaceae; genus Klebsiella; species Klebsiella sp. 141198. The sequence continues at coordinate 279,726 of NZ_JAQIRM010000003.1, read as the reverse complement.
ATCATTGTCCAGCGTCTGATTAGGGTAAGTCTCTTTGGTATTGAACATCCGAATACGAGTATGGGTCGGCATAATGGTTATCCTGTTCAGTAAGTCATGATTAACGCTGGCTGGCGTCTTTGTACTGGCTATATTTACGGCGGGTAGCGATATGGTCGGCGATATGCTTCGCGTCGTGCCAGACGCCCCAGATAAAGGTTGATCCCCGGCGCGATAACCACGGCAGGCCGAGGAAGTAGACTCCCGGTTCGCTGGAGACGCCGCGCTGATGCTGAGGACGGCCCTGTTCGTTGAAAGCGTTGACGTTGAGCCAACTGTAGTCCACCGCATAGCCGGTGGCCCAGATAATGGTGTTAATCCCCGCCTGCGCCAGATCGAGCGACAGGATCGGCGACGTCATGCAGTCCGGGTCCGCTAAGAATTGCCGTGCGGCGGGCTCTTCCGGTAAATCCAGGCCATTGGCGGCGATGTAAGCATCGGCGGCATCCAGCAGCGCCAGGTAGTTTTCATCGCCGAGGCGAATATTTTCGACGAGATTATTTTTAAAGGAGACGGTGCCCCCAGCGAAGGATTCGGTGAGACCAACCAACGTGATACCGCGATGCGCCAGCTCGCGGAAATCAACCGTGTGGCCGCCGTGCGCGCCGCTAACCGCGATGGTAACGTGCTCTTTACCGGGTTCGCTGGCCGGCGCATCCCACAGGCCTAATACCCCCAGCCACCAGCAGAAATCCCGGTTACGATAGGCGCGCGGCGGGCGATCATGGGCGCCGACCGACAGATAAACCTTGCGGCCCGCGCGCTGCAGTTCATCGGCGATTTGCACGCCGGACGAGCCCGCGCCCACCACCAGCACCGCACCTTCCGGCAGTTGCTGCGGGTTGTAATATTTCGCCGAATGAATTTGATGGATGGCGCTGTCGCGCGGGGCGATCGGCGGAATAACCGGCTTCTGGAACGGCCCGGTCGCCGCGACAATATTCAGCGCTTCAATCACGCCGTCGGTGGTTTCAATGGTAAACCCCGGACGACCGTGGTTACGCACCGCGCTTTTGACTTCCACGCCGGTACGGACCGGAAGATTAAACTCGCGCACATAATCGACAAAGTATTGCGCAACATCATCCTTGGCAATAAAGGCATCGGGGTCGCCGCCTTTAAACTCCATGCCCGGAAAACGGTCATGCCACGCCGGGCCGTTCGCCACCAGCGAATCCCAGCGGCCGGTACGCCATGCTTCGGCAATGCGATTCTTTTCCACGACCAGATGCGAAATACCCTGTTTGCTCAGGTGCTCGCTCATAGCGATCCCGGCCTGCCCCCCGCCAACAACCAGCGTCTCGATTTGTATTTTTTCTACGGTCATATATGTGTCCTTCGGATGATGTTCTGCTCATGACCGAGGTTAATAAACCGTTATACACAGGTAAATTATTATAAATTTAGTACCTGAGAATAAAATAATGATGCAGCGGTCTCCCCCTGCCTTCAGGCCATTTCCGCCACGCGAATACGCAGTATTTATTTTTCAGGCATGAGATTTTGAAAGGAAAAACAACCATGACTTTCGAGGCTCATAAAAATATCGTCAGAGCTTCGTTTTTTTATAGGCAATAAAACGCAGAAAATACTACATGAATATATTTACCCGCGCTAATGGCGGGTAAATTTGCTCATTCAGGCGACTTTCACTTCTTGCTGCGGTGGGCTCAACACCGCATTGCGGCAATATTCCATAAACAGTTTGGTGGGTTTAGTCGGTTCACTACTGCGCAGGTGCGCCATTACCAGCGCCGAATTCGCCATCTCATCTTGAATTTCCACACAGCGAACCTGCTGGCCGTCATAGGTCATGTCATTCACCGGACGCGTTACCAGCACCGAGAAGCCCAGCCCTTGGCCGACCATGCAGCGCACCATCTCAATCGACGGCGAACTGTAGGCCACCTGCGGGTTGTAGCCCTTATCTTTGAAAATGCTGATGAAGTAGTTTTTGCTCGGCACCACATCCAACAGGATCATTGGCAGATTGCTCAGCTCCGACAGCCGCACGGCGTGCCGCTGGGCCAGCGGATGGTCTGCCGGTAACAACGCATAGGGCTTCTGCGGCGCGTTGAGGCTCTCGGTATAAATCGAGGTATCCAGTTCGAGGTCATAGAGAAAAGCCAAATCAAAACGCCCGCGGTGCAGGCCGTGAGCAATCTCGTGCTGCTCGCCGTCGTAAATTTTAATGGTGATTTCCGGATAAATTTTCTTAAACCCGGCCATCAACGATGGCATATACAGCGGCGCGGCGGTCTCGAAACAGCCGATGGAAATAATCCCGGAGACCAGCTCATTATCGGCCTTCGAGTTTTGCTCGAATTGATAAGAGAGCCGCAGCAGTTCTTTGGCTTTTTCATAAAAACGCTGCCCGCTCGGGGTCATTGATACCCCCTGGGCGTGGTGGCGAATAAAAAACTGCTGCTCAAACATATCTTCCAGCGTCTTCACGGCAATGGAAATTGACGGCTGCGCGATATGCAGCTGGCGTGAGGCTTCAGCAATACTTTCCGCCTCGACGACGGCAACAAAGTATTTGAGCTGTTTCAGGGTGAAATGGGGCATGTGATACCTTATTTTTTATCATCAAGGAGGCAGGCTGGTTAGCTTTAAACGATGAATACCCTGGCCTGCAACCCTCTGCCGTGAAAAAGATCAACAATCCGACAGCGATCAGATTTTTACAGAAAATTAACAGATACCTGGCGAAAAAATTGCGAGCGCCGGAGGATTGTACTTCGGCCAGTATAAGCAGGATGAGAAAAAACAAGGCATATAACTACCTTATATTACAACGTATTAATTATGCTTACGCTCACTAAAACGCGCTGGTGAGGTCGAACGTTTCATCGTTATTCATTTTGCCTTAACTAGTATTTATGTTCTCAATATTTTTATTTGAGAATATTTAATATTGCCAAAACCCACCGGGCCCCTTCGTTATAGAAAACGGACCGCAAATAAAAACTCTTTGCATTACAGCTTATTGAAAAATTGCACCTCCCCGATTTTTGAACGCCATCACAACGCACGACCTCCCGTCCTCGATCACAGAAAATCGCCAATCCTGACTAACAACGATTTTTATAGAGGTAGCCTCAATTTTTAGTCCTTTCTCGCCGCATTGGCCTCCTGCATCATGAACTCAAAGAAACAAATAAATAACAATTACGCAACATGCGAAGGAGAAGGTTCATGTCTGATAGAAACTTTTGGCAGCGCAGGCTGCAGGAGCAGCGCTTTATCAGCCACGCCATTATCGATGGTCAACCGTACGTCGCGAAAAGCCGTAAAGTCTGCCCCGCCATTAATCCAGCCAGCAATACGCTGCTGGCGGAAGTCACCTCGCTGCAGGCGGAAGATATCGATATTGCCGTCGCCTCCGCGCGCCGCGCGTTTACTTCCGGCGTCTGGTCGGGGCTGGCGCCGCAGGAGCGTAAACGCGCGCTGCTGCGCCTCTCGGCGCTGATCCTTCAACATCGCGAAGAGCTGGCGCTGCTGGAGAGCGTCAGCATGGGGAAACCGGTCAACGATGCGCTGAACATTGATGTACCCGGCGCCGCGCACATCCTCAGCTGGTATGCAGAAAGCGTAGATAAACTCTACGATGAGGTGGCTCCCGCCAGGCCCGGTGCGCTGGCGACCATTACCCGCCAGCCCATCGGCGTGGTTGCTGCCATCGTGCCGTGGAATTTCCCGCTCGACCTCGCCTCCTGGAAGTTGGGTCCGGCGCTGGCCGCCGGCAATAGCGTGATCCTCAAACCTTCGGAAAACTCGCCGTTTAGCGCCCTGCGTCTGGGCGAACTGGCGCTGGAGGCCGGTATTCCGCCAGGCGTGCTTAACGTGGTGACCGGGCTGGGAACCGAAACCGGGAGCGCGCTGGGACTGCATCACGATATCGATGTCATCGCCTTCACCGGCTCAACCGCCGTCGGCAAAGCCTTTATGGCCTATTCGGCCCAGTCCAATCTGAAACAAGTATGGCTGGAGTGCGGCGGCAAGAGCGCCAATATCATCTTCGCCGACTGCCAGGATCTCGACCTGGCCGCTGAAAAAGCAGCTTTCGGTATTTGTTTTAATCAGGGCGAAGTCTGCTCTGCCAACTCTCGCCTGCTGGTTGAGCGCCCGATTTACGCGGCCTTCATTGCCAAACTACAGGAAAGAATGCAGGCCTGGGCTCCGGCGCATCCGCTCGAGCCGCAAACCCGCATGGGAGCGATGGTCAGCGCCGCGCATGCCGAAAAAGTGATGGCGGCTATCCGCCGCGCGCAAGACGAGGGCGCAACGCTGCTTACCGGCGGTCGTACGGTGGAAATAGACGGCGTCGCCAACTACGTTCAGCCAACGCTGCTGACCAACGTGAACGAAGAGATGGCGCTGTGGAAAGAGGAGATCTTCGGCCCGGTGCTGGCCGTTTGCGCCTTCGATAGCGAGCAGGAGGCGGTTCATCTGGCGAATAACCATATCTATGCGCTGGCCGCCTCGCTATGGACCGACAATCTGCACCGCGCCCATCGCGTCGCCGCGCAGCTGACCGCCGGAACAATCTCGGTAAATACCGTCGATGCGCTGGACGTCACCGTTCCCTTTGGCGGCAACAAGCAGTCGGGCTTTGGCCGCGATCTGTCTCTACATGCCTTTGATAAATTCACCAGCCTCAAAACCACCTGGTTTCAGTTTCAGCAGACAGGAGAGACGAAATGACTAATCCAAGCAATCAGAACCGTTCGACGTCCGATTACCAACATTCAGATGCGGCTCACCATATTCACGCCTTCCTGGATCAAAAAGCGCTGAACGCCGAAGGGGCGCGCGTCATGGTACGCGGCGAAGGACTTTACCTGTGGGACAACGACGGGAATAAATACCTCGATGGAATGTCCGGCCTGTGGTGTACCCAGCTGGGCTACAGCCGCCAGGATCTGGCGGACGCCGCCGCGGCGCAGTTTGCCAAACTGCCCTATTACAATATGTTCTTCCACACGACCCACCCGGCGGTGATTGAGCTTTCCGAGCTACTGTTCAGCCTGCTGCCGCCGCACTACAGCCACGCTATCTACACCAACTCCGGCTCGGAATCGAATGAGGTACTGATTCGCACCGTTCGTCGCTACTGGCAGATCCTGGGTAAGCCGGAGAAAAAGGTGATGATTGGCCGCTGGAACGGCTATCACGGCTCCACGCTGGCGGCAAGCGGGCTCGGCGGCATGAAGTTCATGCATGAAATGGGCGGCGTGATCCCGGACGTTGCCCACATCGACGAACCCTACTGGTTTATGCACGGCGGCAACCTGACGCCACAGGAGTTCGGCCTGCGCTGCGCCCGCCAGCTGGAAGAGAAGATCCTTGAGCTGGGCGCGGAAAACGTCGCCGGTTTTATCGCCGAGCCGTTCCAGGGCGCCGGCGGTATGATCTTCCCGCCGGAAAGCTACTGGCCGGAAATCCAACGTATCTGCCGGCAATATGACGTGCTGCTGTGCGCCGATGAGGTGATTGGCGGCTTTGGCCGTACCGGCGAGTGGTTTGCGCATCAGTACTTTGGTTTTGAACCGGATACGCTGTCGATTGCCAAGGGGCTAACCTCCGGTTACGTACCAATGGGCGGGCTGGTACTGAGCAAACGCATGGCGGAAGTGCTGGTGGAAAAAGGCGGCGTTTTCCCACACGGCCTGACCTATTCCGGCCACCCGGTGGCGGCCGCGGTGGCGATTGCCAACCTGAAAGCCTTACGCGATGAAAACCACGTTACCCGAGTTCGTACCGATAGCGGCCCCTATCTGCAAAAAACGCTGCGCGAAGTGTTTGAAAATCATCCGCTCATTGGCGAGGTGCAGGGAGCCGGGCTGGTGGCTGCCCTGCAGTTTGCTGAAGATAAAGCCACTCGCAAACGCTTTGCCAACGAGAACGAACTGGCCTGGCGCTGTCGCACCATCGGCTTTGAAGAAGGGGTGATTATTCGCTCGACGCTGGGGCGCATGATCATGGCGCCGGCGCTGATTGCCGGACATAGCGAACTCGATGAACTGGTTGAAAAAACCAAGCGCGCCGTTGACCGCACCGCGAAAGAGATTGGCCTGCTATAAATATTATTACGTACCCTCTTTCATAAATAACCCGCTATATGCGGGTTATTTATGAAGTTTCGAATAATTAACTAGTGCCGGCGGTGAAATGCAAAATTAAATATATCGGCGATATTAGCGATGAATATCGTCGTGTACAGTAGTTTGTTGTATTTGATTTTTTGAAATTGTGAATTTTTATGCTTATTAAATATCTCCCGGTATGCGCACTGTGTATCGGTCTGCTGCCAGGCGCGCTCTTTGCCAAGACGGAGGAAGTTAAAACCAACGCCGAGAAATCGGCGGATGACCCGACTAAAGTGACCACCAAATTCGGCGTGACGTGGTCAGATAACTACGATCTGGACGACAGCAATCTCGCATTTTCCGGCTCGCTGGCCTTTGACGAAGCGCGGAAACTCAATGTGCGTATTAATAGCGACGCCACGGAATGGCGCGTCGGCGGTTCATGGCTATTTCCCATTGGTATTTTTAACTTTAACTTTGGGAAAAATGTTTATCCCGATGACTCCTCACAAACCAACTATTCTATCGGCACGTTCCTGCCGCTCAGTTATTTTGGCTTTGAACCAGCAGGCTTCCAAATATTCCCGATGGCCGGTTATACCTATAATACCGGCGACCATATGGCCTGTAATAAGGATCAACATAGCGCCTGTTCGCAGTCGGGTTTTAACGGCATGCCGTCGCCGGAGAACGGTTTTGAATCGACGAATATCTCCGGCAGCAGCGGCTATCTCGGCGCATTTGTCCTGAAACCACTGAGCGCCGATCTGCGCCTGTTAGGTTTCGCCGGGGGAGCGTATGGCTCGAAAAACGAGGATGGCGATAACTATAAAGGTTATTTCGCCGGGGTCGGCGTGGGATATAACCTGACCGAGCACAACTCGGTGAAATTTATGACCTACGTGCAGGATAACAACACCTATCTCAATGAAGCCGAAAAGCGCTTCCTGTTCTCCTGGCAGTATCAGCTTTAAGACGGTGAGCGGGGGCATCTGGCCTCCGCTTCTGCATACGCTCCCACTCTGGTTACGATTGCGCAAAGACAGGCTTTCTGGTGATGTGTAAAGTAGCAAAAAAATGTTGATCTGATACGAACAAGCTTTTATTTTGCTGCTAGTTTTCAAACTGAGATGAAACTGATGCCTACTATTATCGCCAGTAGTATGAAAGAAGCTAAAGAACTTGTTAATGCCAGAAAGTACCGGGAAATAGTACTGAACTTCGATGTTGACGCTGATGATTTTTTCACCCTTGCAACAGCGCAGCATGACACCAAAATCACCATTGCAAACAAAAATAGCCACTCACCGGTTACATTAGAAAAATAATAAAACCCCTGAGGAAATTTTTATGTTGTTGTTTATTGGCACTATTGCTGTCGCTTTTCTCTCTTCTCTGATGCTTATCTGGCTTGACGATCGCATCGCCGAGCAGGAGTAATCCCTCCCCCGATTTAAAGCTCTCCGCACCGGTCATCGGTGCGGAGACAAAAGATTACAGCGATTTAGCCAGACGTTCGACGGCGGTCAGCAGACCGGCTTCAGAAACCGTCGAATAGGAAAGACGCAGGGTGCGAGTATCCGGATTATCGTTGTAGAACGCTTCGCCAGGTACGTAAACCACGCCGTTTTCCAGCGTCTTATTCAACCACGCCATGGTATCGAACGGATAGCGGAAGCGGGCCCACAGGAACATTCCCCCTTCCGGGCGGCTAAACTCAAGATGCTCGCCAAGACGGCTTTCCAGTGCCTCGGCCAGCGCCACGCACTTCTTGCGGTAGTCTTCGCGGATCAGGGCGATCTGATTGTTCAGGCGATTCATTCCCAGATACTCAGCGGTGATAACCTGAGAGAGCATATTAGTATGCAGATCCGCCGCCTGCTTCACGATCACCGCCTGGTGCGCCAGCCATTCCGGCATCACGATCCAGCCAATACGCATTCCCGGCGCGAGGATCTTGGAGAACGTGGAGGTGTACACCACCCGATCCTCACAGCCTTGTTCGATCGCATGTTGATACAGCGGACGCCGCACTTTATCGGTGAAGCTGATTTCGCCGTAGGGATCGTCTTCGATGATCACAAAATCATGTTGCTTCGCTAGCGCCACCAGCCGCTGGCGACGATCGTCGCTGAGGGTTTTACCGCCAGGGTTGCCAAATGTCGGCACCAGATAGACCGCTTTAACCTTAGTGGTTTCCAGCAGATCGGCCAGTTGTTCAACCAGCATGCCGTTATCGTCGGTATCGACGCTCAGGATATTCGCCTGCGCCAGCTGGAATACCTGCAGCGCGGCAAGGTAGGTCGGACGTTCAACGACGACCGCATCGCCCGGATCGAGCAGCGTGCGGGCGACGATATCCAGCGATTGCTGCGAACCGGAGGTGATATACACCTGGCTTGCCGAGCAGGCCACGCCGCGCGACTGGCAGATTTCGCTCACCGCCTGGCGCAGCGGCGGATAACCTTCGGTAAGGCCGTACTGGAACGCATCATTAAAACGTTCACTCATCACCTTTTGCACCGCGAGGTTGAGACCTTCGGTATCAAACAGTTCCGGAGCCGGAATACCGCCGCCAAGCGAAATGACGCCAGGCAGTTTACTGTGTTTGAGAAGTTCGCGGACGGCGGAGGGCTTAAGTTCACCCGCGCGGGCGGCGAGGCGCCGATCGTGCATATGCTTTTCCTTTTCTGTCTTGTTGTTGTGTTAGTTGTACGTTGAAGCTTTGCAGGTGCCGGGCAGCGATGCTAGCCGCTGCCCGGTTTGCGGCCGTTACTCGTTGTCTTTCAGTACGACTAACGGCTCAATATCGCTCTCTTTCTTCACCACCAGCGAATCATCGCCGCGCAGGCAGGTTCCGCCATAGTTGCCGCCCACCGTAAAGGTGCACACCTGGATGTACTTGCCGTCAACCTTCGGCAGACACCACAGCTGCTGGTAAATATTTTTGCGATCGACAAATTGCCCGCTGGTCTGATCCAATACCTCATCGTGCGGGCTTATCAGATCGATGTTATTACCGCAGCGCCCGGAGATCGGTTTGACCGCATAACCGGTTTTCGCCAGCTCGTCATTGACCACAAAATCGGTATCCAGCAGATAACGATGATGCGGGAACAGCGACCACAGCACCGGCAGAATCGCCTTGTTGCCGGGTATAACCGTCCACAGCGGTTCGAATACCAATACTTCAGGGCGCAGCAAGACGTCAATCAGGCGCACCTCATTTTGCGGATGACCGGTACGAATCGGCACCGCCGCATACTCTTCGGCGCTGACTTCACGCACCTGCTCGATGGCGGTTTCCCATGCCCAGGTCTTCCACACGCAGTTAACCAGGCGGCCATCGCCGTCGATAAGCTGTCCGGCAGCATCCCAGCGCAGCTCATCAAGACCGAAGAGAATTTTGCTCTCAAAGCCCGCCTCGGTTAGCGAACGCTGAATAAACTGGGCGTGGTAGTTCTCTTCAAGATCCTTATCCTGCATGATATGCACGAACGGCCGCGCGCGGCTGTGTTTCCACGCCCCCGCCAGCTCCTCCAGCAGATTTTCCGCCGGATTATGGCCGGTACCGCGATAGCCCTGTTTCAGCCACTGTTCGAGGATCAATCCACCTTCCGTATGGCAAGAGGCAGAGTCGGCGTTGTATTCGTACACCTTCAGCCCGCGCTCGTCCATGCAGAAATCCATGCGCCCGGTAATCATATGATGTCGGCGGCGCTGCCACGAGAGGCGCAGGCGCGGCCAAAGGATTTTCGGAATATCGAACAGCGCCAGCAGGTTGTCATCCTTCATCACCTTATCAGTGGCGTGCAGATACATCAGGTGCAGTTCGTTAGTCGCTTTAATCAGCTCCTGTTCGGCGCTCTCGCTGATGGTGAAGTACTGGTAGGGATCCTGATTGATGAAATGACCGTTGGCTTCAACATAGGCCTTTTGCAGCGCGTCTTTCTCATTGAGCCAGTTACCGCGGAACTGGCCCTTATTCGGCAGCCGCGCGCCGCTGATTTTCATCTCCTCGCCCGGCAGCACCGGCTGCGGCAGGCTGTGCTCGGTATCGGCGGTCTGGATCATCCAGCCTAAAATTTCGGTATCGGTAAAGGTATCTTTGATGGTGTAGACGCCGTCTTTCACTTCCAGCGTCAGCTCGCGGGTCCACTGCTGGCCCTGCGGCAGCGGCGCGTGAATGACGTTTTGCTCGGCGATACGGACCTTATTCCCTACCAGTTGCGTAATCACCGCCACGTGGCCGGTATGTTTAAACTCGCCGCCTTTCTGCCAGATTAGCAGCGAGCCGGCGATCGGCGGACGACGCGAGCCGTTGGCGAAGGCCTGCAGGGGAAGAATGTTGTCATTCACCACTTCGCGCAGAAAGCGCAGCGAGAAGATTTCATAAGCCATACCGACATCGGTAAAGACAAAGCCGTAGGTGAGGAATAAAAAGCGCCGCGCGAACTCTACGCACTGCCATTTATGCCCCATATACTCATTGCCGATATAGCTGCGGAAAGCGGCGTCATCCGGATAATCTTGTGGATTTAAGCTACTGTAATTCGAAGAATAAATTGCCACGCCGCCCGGCGCGTAGCCTAAAAGCGTGCCGAAAGGGGCGTCAATACTGGTCGATCCTTTACTCATTTAGCCTGACCTCAAATTAATGCAGCCCGGGCAGTTGGCGGAACAAAACTCCCTCTTCTTATCCTGCCGCAGGCACTTACCAGACAGAGGTGAAAAGATGATACCACTCATTCGATTCGCTAAACGTGCCCTTATAGAAAATAACCCGGCGTCTATTGGCAAAAGTGATATTGTTAGCCAACACATAACAAAAAACATCACTACATCAGGAGTCGACAATGAGCGCACCTTCGCATCTCAATGCCCAGCCGCTGGTCTGGGGACACGGCCCGCGGACTTTTGAAGTATTCCTCGAACCAACCTGTCCGTTTTCCGTTCGCGCCTTCAATAAACTCGATGAATTGCTGGATGAAGTGGGCGCCGAGAACGTCACGATTAAGATTCGCCTGCAGTCCCAGCCGTGGCATCTGTTTTCCGGGGTGATAGTGCGCTGCGTGCTGGCCGCCTCCACCCTGCCGCACGGCAGAGAGCAGGCGCACAAAGTCCTGCAGGCGGTTGCCGATCATCGTGAAGAGTTTGAATTCACCGACCACTGCAGCGGGCCGAATATGAATACCACTCCGCAGCAAATTATCGAGCGCCTTGAACGCTACAGCCACGTGTCGCTGGCGGCGGCATTTGCCCGCCCTGAGCTGCAAAACGAAATCAAATGGCACAGTAAATACGCCCGCCAGAATGGCATCCATGTATCGCCGACGTTTATGGTCAACGGTCTGGTGCAGCCTGACCTCGGCAGCGGCGATGACGTCAGCGTGTGGGCCGCACGGATTATGGCCTGAGATTAGCTGCTAGACTTTTTTGTACACCTCACTATTTTTGTACACCTTACTAAAGAGGCAGGTCAGTATGTCCGACAATCACTACCAACCACCGAAAGTATGGGAATGGAAACAGAATAACGGCGGCGCATTCGCCAATATCAACCGTCCGGTTTCCGGCGCGACGCATGAGAAAGTGCTGCCCGTTGGCAATCACCCGCTGCAGCTCTATTCGCTGGGCACGCCGAACGGGCAGAAAGTGACTATCATGCTGGAAGAGCTGCTGGCGCTGGGCGTGGCTGGCGCTGAATATGACGCCTGGCTGATTCGTATCGGCGAAGGCGATCAGTTTTCCAGCGGCTTTGTCGAAGTGAACCCAAACTCGAAGATCCCGGCGCTGAGCGACCACTCCACCACTCCGCCGACCCGGGTATTTGAATCCGGTAGCATCCTGTTATATCTGGCGGAAAAATTTGGTTTCTTCCTGCCGAAAGACCCGGCCGGGCGCACCGAAACGCTGAACTGGTTGTTCTGGCTACAGGGCGCAGCGCCGTTCCTCGGCGGCGGCTTCGGCCACTTCTATAACTATGCGCCGGTGAAAATCGAGTACGCGATCGACCGCTTTACTATGGAAGCGAAACGTCAGCTCGACGTGCTGGATAAGCAGTTGGCGCGCGGGCGCTTTGTGGCCGGAGAAGAGTACACCATTGCCGATATGGCTATCTGGCCGTGGTACGGCAACGTGGTGCTGGGCAACGTCTATAACGCCGCGGAATTCCTCGATGCCGGCAGTTACGTTAACGTGCTGCGCTGGGCGCAGGACGTGGGCAATCGCCCGGCGGTGAAGCGCGGACAGATGGTTAACCGCACCAATGGCCCGCTCGACGAACAGTTGCACGAGCGCCATGATGCCCGCGATTTCGACACCCAGACCGAAGACAAACGCCAGGCGTAATGCCCCTACCCGGCGGCGCGAGGCTGCCGGGTAAGTTGTCACATCAGTGCTTTACCTTGGTCAGGCGATCGAGATAGCCCATCACAAAGGCTGACAGCACAAAGGTGAGATGGATAATGACGTACCACATCAGCTTGTTATCCGGCACGTTCTTCGCATCCATAAACACCCGCAGCAGGTGAATGGAAGAGATAGCCACAATCGACGCCGCCACCTTGTTTTTCAGCGATGTCGCATCCATTTTGCCAAGCCAGTTGAGCTTCTCTTTGCCTTCGTTAATATCCAGCGTCGAGACGAAGTTCTCATAACCTGAAAACATCACCATCACCAGCAGCCCGCCCACCAGCGTCATATCGACCAGCGAAAGCAGCGTCAGAATCAGATCCGACTCGCTGACGCTGAAGATATGCGGCAGGATGTGGAATATCTCCTGAAAAAATTTTATCGATAGCGCGATAAGCCCCAGCGAGAGGCCGAAATAAACCGGCGCCAGCAGCCAGCGCGAAGCATAAATAGCGTTTTCCAGAAAGCGTTCCATAAGGTCCTGTCAGTTTGTAAAAATGGCCGCCATTATATCGCAGCTGGCCCATATCAAAACGATACGCAGTCGGTAGGGAAATAAAAAAGGCCAACACTGTGTTGGCCTTTCGGGAGAAATCCTGGGGGAAATTACTTCGCTTTGACGGTCTCTTCGCCCACCAGACCAATTTTCAGGTAACCGGCCTGATGCAGCGTATCCATCACTTTCATCATCGTCTCGTAGTCGACGGTTTTGTCGGCGCGGAAGAACACGGTGGTGTCTTTCTTACCCTGAGTCAGCGCGTCCAGCGAGGCAATCACGCTCTCTTCGGTCACCGGATCGTTGCCGAGGAACATCGATTTGTCCGCCTTCACCGACAGGTAAATCGGTTTTTCCGGACGCGGCTGCGGCTGGCTGGATGAGGCCGGCAGGTTGACTTTGACGTCCACGGTGGCCAGCGGCGCCGCCACCATGAAGATAATCAACAGCACCAACATGACGTCGATAAACGGCGTGACGTTAATATCGTGCATTTCGCCGTTATCATCGAGGTTTTCGTTAAAATGCATCGCCATAGCGGATCAACCTACCCGTAATTTCTGCGCCGGACGCAGCGGCTGAGAACCACTGGCGTTCAGGTCAAGGTCACGGCTTTGCAGCAGCATAATCTGCGCGGCCACATCGCCGAGAGACGCTTTGTAGCTGGCAATCATGCGGGCGAAAACGTTGTAGATAACCACCGCCGGAATCGCGGCAAACAGACCAATGGCCGTTGCCAGCAGCGCTTCCGCGATACCCGGCGCGACAACCGCCAGGTTAGTCGTCTGCGTTTGCGCGATACCGATAAAGCTGTTCATGATGCCCCAGACGGTACCAAACAGACCGACGAACGGGGAAATAGCGCCGATGGTTGCCAGATAACCATTTCCGCGGCCCATGTAGCGGCCAACCTGCGCCACGCGACGCTCAAGGCGGAAACCGGTACGTTCTTTAATGCCTTCGTTGTCATCCACGCCTGCCGACAGTTCCAGCTCATTATTGGCTTCGTTAATCAGCTGAGTGGTCAGGCTTTTAGCATGGAATCCATTCGCGATAGTGTTAGCCTGATCGAGAGAACGCGCTTCGCTGAGCTGCTGCTGCTCACGCTTGAGGCGACGCTTGCTGGACAACATTTCGGCACCCTTGCCGAAGAAGATAGCCCAGGTGACTACTGAAGCCAGAATCAAGCCAATCATCACAACCTTAACGACAATATCGGCGTGATGATACATACCCCAAACGGAGAGATCCGCCTGCATCAAATTATTACCCACACTGTTTCTCCAGGACGTCAATCACAAAAACTGAGCATAATAATATCAAAACGACATCGAATTGATAGTGGTTCTCATTAGTATTTACACTGTGCAGCAAATCACGTTTATTTTCTTTGCGCTTACGCAGTAAAAAAGCGGCTGACGCCGGTTTCGGGAAAATTTTTGCCTGTATCGTTTGCGGCCCGGTACACAAACCGGTATTCATGGTAGTTTAGACGTCCAGACGTATAAAAACAGGTTTCTATAACATGGCTGATAAACATCTTGATACCGCGCTGGTCAACGCCGGGCGCCGCAAAAAATATACTCAGGGTTCGGTGAATAGCGTTATCCAACGCGCCTCATCGCTGGTGTTCGATACCGTCGAGGCTAAAAAACACGCCACCCGTAATCGCGCCAAAGGCGAGCTGTTTTATGGCCGCCGCGGCACGCTGACCCACTTTTCGCTGCAGGAAGCCATGTGTGAACTGGAAGGCGGCGCCGGCTGCGCCCTCTTCCCCTGCGGCGCGGCCGCGGTCGCCAACACGATTCTGGCCTTCGTCGAACAGGGCGACCACGTGTTAATGACCAACACCGCCTATGAGCCCAGCCAGGACTTCTGCACTAAGATCCTCGCGAAGCTCGGGGTGACGACCGGCTGGTTCGATCCGCTCATCGGCGCGGATATCGCCAACCTGATTCAACCCAATACTAAAGTCGTGTTTCTGGAATCCCCCGGCTCGATCACCATGGAAGTGCATGATGTGCCGGCCATCGTCGCCGCCGTGCGCCGCGTCGCGCCGGAAGCTATTATCATGATCGATAACACCTGGGCGGCAGGGGTGCTGTTTAAAGCGCTCGATTTTGGTATCGATATCTCTATCCAGGCGGCAACGAAATATTTAATTGGCCACTCCGACGGAATGATCGGCACCGCAGTGGCCAACGCCCGCTGTTGGGAGCAACTGTGTGAAAACGCCTATCTAATGGGCCAGATGGTCGATGCCGACACCGCATATATGACCAGCCGCGGTTTACGCACGCTTGGCGTCCGCCTGCGCCAACATCACGAAAGCAGTCTGCGCGTCGCCGAATGGCTGGCGCAGCACCCACAGGTGGCGCGGGTCAATCATCCGGCGCTGCCGGGCAGCAAGGGCCACGAATTCTGGAAGCGTGACTTCAGCGGCAGCAGCGGCCTGTTCTCTTTCGTTCTCAATAAGCGCCTCACCGACGCCGAGCTGGCAGCCTATCTGGACAACTTCAGTCTGTTCAGCATGGCCTACTCATGGGGCGGGTTCGAATCGCTGATCCTCGCCAACCAGCCGGAACATATCGCGGCCATCCGCCCCGAGGCGGAAGTGGATTTCAGCGGTACCCTTATTCGACTGCACATAGGTTTAGAAAATGTTGACGATCTGCTGGCGGATTTAGCGGCAGGCTTCGCGCGTATCGTGTAAAGTGACAGGAAGTGGCAACAAAAGCGGACGCTTTCAGAAAAGCGGCCGCTTTTGTTGCGCCCGAGATCAAGGTGCTCGGGCCGCTTCAGGAGTACACTAGTCGAAAAACGGTACCACTTAGGAAAGTCCATGGTTGTCATTCAAGAGATTGTCGCCGCGCTGTGGCAACATGATTTTGCCGCATTGGCAAACCCTCACGTTGTGGGTTTTGTATATCTGGTCATGTTCGCGACCCTGTTTCTGGAAAACGGGCTGCTGCCGGCTTCGTTTTTACCGGGCGATAGCCTGTTGCTGCTCGCCGGCGCGCTAATCGCTAAAGGCGTCATGGATTTTGTCCCCACTCTCGCCATCCTAACCGCTGCCGCCAGCCTCGGCTGCTGGCTGAGCTATTTACAGGGGCGCTGGCTGGGTAATACCAATATGGTGAAAGGCTGGCTGTCGCATCTGCCGCACAAATATCACCAGCGCGCCACCAACATGTTTGATAAACACGGCCTGCTGGCGCTGCTGGCCGGGCGCTTTTTGGCGTTTGTCCGCACCCTGCTGCCAACCATGGCGGGCATTTCCGGCCTGCCGAATCGTCGTTTCCAGTTCTTTAACTGGCTAAGCGGCCTGCTGTGGGTTGGCGTCGTCACCGGTCTTGGCTATGCGCTGAGCATGATCCCGTTCGTGAAAAACCACGAAGACCAGGTCATGACCTGCCTGATGGTGCTGCCGATCGCCCTGCTGGTGACTGGCCTCGTTGGTACGGTTATCGTCGTTATCAAGAAGAAATACTGCAGCGCCTGATTCACTCGCCCCAGATGTCCCAAAGTCCCCGGTAGCGCTAACGCCTACCGGGGCTACAGGCGCCGCATCCTTATCAAATCCCCTGCATTGTGCGAATACGCGCGGCATCTTCACCCGGTGTAATACCAAAATAGCGTTTAAACTCACGGCTAAACTGCGAGGCGCTTTCATAGCCGACGCGCATCGCCGCCGCGCTGGCTTTCATACCGTCATGGATCATCAGCATTCTGGCCTTATGCAGGCGATAGGTCTTCAAATACTGCAGCGGCGAGGTGCTGGTAACCGATTTAAAGTTATGGTGAAACGCCGAAACGCTCATATTCGCTTCCGCCGCCAGCTGGTCGACGCTGAGGTTTTCGGTGTACTGGCTTTCAATACGCTTCAAAACGCGGCTAATCAGACTAAAGTGCGTCTGTCGGCTGACCAGCGCCAGCAGCGCGCCGCCGCAGGGGCCAATCAGGACATGATAAAGGATCTCGCGAATAATCTGTTTGCCGAGAATGCGCGCGTCCAGCGGCCGCTCCATCACGTCTAACAGGCGTTCCGCCGCGCAGAGGATCTCTTCCGATAACACCGCCGAGTTGATCCCGCTGGAGGCGACCGACGGCTGAAAAAGCTCATCTTCGCCGATATCCATCAGCAGCTCCTGCAACTGCAAAATATCGACATTCAATCGCATTCCCGCCAGCGGCACTTCCGGAGTCGCGAAGGTTTCGCATTCGAACGGTAGCGGGACGGTTAACAGTAAGTATTCGTTGGTGTCATAACGGAAGGTTCGTTCATTGATATAGCCAATTTTATGGCCGGAAAAGAGAAAAACGATCCCCGGCTGGTACATCACCGGCGTACGGGTGCCCGGCTGCGTCCCGTACAGCAGACGGATATCCGGCAGCAGTTCACTTAGCATTTCTTGCTTATCTTTCAGCTTGTTAACTTTATCTGTTAATAGCTGGCATATCTCGGCACGGTTCATTTTCGCTGCTTCTCCGACGACTTTTCTACAAGCTTATTGTGCGTAGTTTCCTTCTTTTTCTCCAGCCCAATGGAGAAATGGGCAAGACAATGGCAGGAATGTGCATTGAGAGGAAACGGTCGCAGGAACACAATAGCCGCCATCGGGCAGAGAGTCGTCCTTTCTGCCGGGAGTTTCATCTTTATGAGGGCACCAGCCATGAATAACTTCAATTTACATACCCCAACCCGCATTCTGTTCGGCAAAGGCGCCATCGCCGATCTGCGCGAACAAATCCCAGCCGGCGCTCGCGTGCTGGTGACTTACGGCGGCGGTAGCGTGAAGAAAACCGGCGTACTGGATCAGGTACTGAGCGCGCTGGCTGGCTTTGACGTGCTGGAGTTCGGCGGGATTGAGCCAAACCCGTCTTACGAAACGCTGATGAACGCGGTGAAAATCGCTCGCGAAGAGAAAGTGACCTTCCTGCTGGCGGTTGGCGGCGGTTCGGTGCTTGATGGCACCAAGTTTATCGCCGCGGCCGCGCACTATGACGCGAATATCGATCCGTGGGAAATTCTGGAAACCTACGGCAACAAGATTGCCAGCGCCATTCCGATGGGCTCGGTATTGACCCTGCCGGCGACCGGTTCCGAATCAAACAAAGGTGCGGTTATCTCGCGTAAAACCACCGGTGATAAACGCGCGTTTATGTCCGAACACGTTCAGCCGGTCTTCGCGATCCTCGATCCGGTTTACACCTACACCCTGCCGCCGCGCCAGGTCGCTAACGGTGTCGTTGACGCTTTCGTCCATACCGTTGAGCAGTACGTGACCTACCCGGTTGACGGCAAAATTCAGGACCGTTTCGCCGAGGGCATTCTGCTAACGCTGGTGGAAGATGGCCCGAAAGCGCTGCAGGAGCCGGAGAATTACAACGTGCGCGCCAACATTATGTGGGCGGCGACGCAGGCATTGAACGGCCTCATTGGCGCAGGCGTGCCTCAGGACTGGGCGACGCATATGCTCGGCCACGAACTGACGGCGATGCACGGCCTGGATCACGCTCAGACGCTGGCTATCGTGCTGCCGGCGCTGTGGAATGAGAAACGCGATACCAAGCGCGCTAAGCTGCTGCAGTACGCCGAGCGCGTGTGGAATATCACCGAAGGTTCCGAAGAACAGCGTATCGATGCCGCTATCGCCGCAACCCGTAGTTTCTTCGAGCAAATGGGCGTGCCGACTCGCCTTTCCGATTATGGTCTCGACGGTAGCTCCATCCCGGCGCTGCTGGCGAAGCTGGAAGAGCACGGCATGACTAAGCTTGGCGAAAATCAGGATATCACTCTGGACGTCAGCCGCCGTATCTATGAGGCTGCCCGCTAAGTTATTCCCGCCTGATTCACCTCTCCTTACGTTAAACAAACGTCAAGGAGAGGTGTTTTTACTACCGTTTTTAGCTATTTCGTCCAGACTTAATGCTACCCCTCGGCGGATTTTTGACGCTGAGTTCATTAACAGGAGGAAGGCATGACACATCCAACCGTTATTAAACTACACGACGGCAACCTGATGCCGCAGCTGGGTCTCGGCGTGTGGAAAGCAGGCAACGAGGAAGTCGTCTCCGCCATTCATAAGGCGCTGGAAGTCGGTTATCGTTCTTTTGACACCGCCGCCGCGTACCAAAATGAGGCTGGCGTCGGCAACGCGTTAAGCAGCGCGGGCGTCAATCGCGATGAGCTCTTCATCACCACCAAACTGTGGAATGACGATCAAAAACGGCCGCATGACGCGCTAAAAGAGAGCCTCAGCAAGCTGAAATTGGACTATGTGGATCTCTATTTAATCCACTGGCCGGTGCCAGCGATAGGCCATTACGTCGAAGCCTGGCAGGCGCTGATCGAACTACAGCAGCAAGGGCTGGCAAAAAGCATCGGGGTGTGTAATTTCCAGGTGCCGCATCTGCAAAAGCTGATCGATGAAACCGGCGTCGCCCCGGTGATCAACCAGATTGAGCTGCACCCGTTAATGCAGCAGCGTCAGCTACATGCATGGAACGCCACCCACAAAATCCAGACCGAATCCTGGAGCCCATTAGCGCAGGGCGGCAAAGGGGTCTTCGATCAGAAAATTATTCACCATCTGGCGGATAAATACGGCAAAACGCCGGCGCAAATCGTCATTCGCTGGCATCTCGACAGCGGACTGGTGGTAATCCCGAAATCCGTCACGCCATCGCGTATCGCGGAAAACTTTGACGTCTGGGACTTCCGTCTCGACAAAGACGAACTCAGTGAAATCGCTAAGCTGGACCAGGGCAAACGTCTCGGCCCCGACCCGGACCAGTTTGGCGGTTAATCCCCTTCACTTTTGCCTTTAGCGCCGCACGGCGCTAAAGGCTTTCGCAAATTAAATGTATATCCTCAGGCTCCAGAGCAAACAGCTCCGGGTCGGGCTCATCAATTAAACGACACCCCTGTGAGAGATAAAAATCAACGGTACTTTTATTGGGAATGGACGAAATATACAGGCCGGACGCGCCCAGATCAGGAAGCTGCTGCAGCGCATAATCAAACAGACGCCGTCCCCATCCCTGGCCACGCTGCGCCGCGCCCACATAAAAGAATAGCAGTTGGCGTAGATCGCCCTTTTCACCCCGTGGCAAGGCATCAATCGCCGCCGCGGCAATGATTTTATCCTGTTCGAAAAAGGCGAAAAAAATACCGCCGCGATCGTAGCAGGCCTCGTGAATAGGCGTATAAACCTGGCGATCGTGAGGATCCCAACCTCGCACATCATAATATTGCGAGTACGCCTGAAGCCGGCCATTATCGAGCTTATAAAGGGTGTCGATAATTTCACTGCGATCTATCTCCCACAACATTTCCAGCTGCTGTCGTGACAGGATTACCGGCGTCATTATCGTTCTCTCTCCTTATATGACAGCTTTCCCCCGGCGAGCGAACCCGCCGGGGAAGCGTCTTAGCGGGACGCCGTCTTCGGCTTAATACGCTTTTTCGCGCCCGGCGCGGCCGGCGTCTGGCGCTGATGCGCAACCGGCGTATGCTTCGTCAGCGCCGGACGGGTATGGCGGTTCTGGCGACGCGCTTCACGCATCTCGTCAAGGGTCGGCGCCGGTACCAGGCAGTCACGGCGTGAACCAATCAGATGCTTTTTACCCATCGCTTCCAGCGCCTGACGGATCAGCGGCCAGTTTGCCGGATCGTGATAGCGCAGCAGCGCTTTATGCAGACGGCGCTGTTTGTCGCCCTTCGGCACCACCACGTCTTCGCTCTTATAGCCGATTTTACCCAGCGGGTTCTTGCCGGTGTAATACATGGTGGTTGAGTTCGCCAGCGGCGACGGATAGAAGTTCTGTACCTGGTCGAGACGGAAGCGATGACGTTTCAGCCACAGCGCCAGGTTCACCATATCTTCATCGCGCGTCCCTGGGTGGGCGGAAATAAAGTACGGGATCAGGTACTGTTCTTTACCCGCCTGCTTCGAATAGGTATCAAACAATTCTTTAAAGCGGTCATAGCTGCCCATGCCCGGCTTCATCATCTTCGACAGCGGCCCCTCTTCGGTATGCTCCGGGGCGATCTTAAGGTAGCCACCGACGTGGTGGGTCGCCAGCTCTTTGATATAGCGCGGATCCTCTACGGCGATGTCGTAACGCACACCCGATGCGATAAGGATTTTCTTGATGCCTTTCAGGTCGCGGGCGCGACGGTACAGATTAATCGTCGGCTCATGGTTGGTATCCATGTGCGGGCAGATATCCGGGTAGACGCAGGAGAGGCGGCGGCAGGTCTGCTCAGCGCGCGGCGATTTACAGCGCAGCATATACATATTGGCGGTTGGGCCGCCAAGATCGGAAATAATGCCGGTAAAGCCGGGGACCGTGTCGCGAATCGCTTCGATTTCATTGATTATCGAATCTTCGGAGCGACTCTGGATGATGCGCCCTTCGTGCTCGGTGATCGAGCAGAAAGAACAACCACCGAAGCAACCGCGCATGATGTTAATGGAGAAGCGAATCATCTCGTAGGCCGGGATACGCGCATCGCCATAAGAAGGATGCGGCACACGCTTGTACGGCAGCGCAAAGACGCTGTCCATCTCTTCAGTCGACAGCGGGATCGCCGGCGGGTTAACCCAGATATAACGCTCGCCGTGCTTTTGCATCAGCGCGCGGGCGCAGCCTGGGTTGGTTTCATGGTGCAGAATGCGCGACGCGTGAGCGTACAGCACTTTGTCGCCTTTGACCTTCTCAAAGGAAGGCAGCAATACGTAGGTTTTTTCCCACGGTTTTGGCCGCGGCGGCTGCACGACAACGGCTTTGGCCTCAGCTTTTTTCGGCGCCACCGGTTTGTTGTCTGCGCACGGCAGGTCTTCACCGTACGGATGCGGAATCGGGTCGATTTTGCCCGGCGTATCCAGACGCGTGGAGTCAACGCCGCTCCAGCCCGGCAGTGCTTCCTTTACCATGATCGCGGTATTACGCACATCGCGAATATCGCCGATGGCCTCGCCCATCGCCAGACGATGCGCCACTTCTACCAGCGGGCGCTCGCCGTTGCCGAACATCAGCATATCGGCTTTTGAATCCACCAGCACCGAGCGGCGCACGGTATCGGACCAATAATCGTAGTGCGCGGTACGGCGCAGGCTGGCCTCAATACCGCCGAGGATCACCGGCACGTCTTTCCATGCTTCTTTACAGCGCTGGGTATAAACCAGCGTCGCGCGGTCCGGGCGCTTACCCGCGACGTTGCCGGCGGTATAAGCGTCGTCATGGCGCAGCTTACGGTCGGCGGTATAGCGGTTGATCATTGAGTCCATATTGCCCGCGGTCACGCCGAAGAACAGATTCGGCTTACCCAGGCGCATGAAGTCTTCTTTGCTGTTCCAGTCCGGCTGGGAGATGATCCCTACGCGGAATCCCTGCGCTTCCAGCATACGGCCGCAGATAGCCATACCGAAGCTTGGATGGTCGACGTAGGCGTCGCCGGTCACCAGAATAATGTCGCAGCTATCCCAGCCAAGTTGATCCATCTCTTCACGCGACATCGGTAAAAATGGCGCAGGGCCAAAACAGGCAGCCCAGTATTGCGGCCAGGAAAATAGGTCACGATCCGGCTGGATCAGGGATATTGCGCTCATATTGCTTCCGGGGAAAATGATAAAAAAATAACCAAAAGGGCGTGGATTATAAGCCGGAATGATAGTGGAAATGAAGGAGGATTTTCTCAAACCCTGACCGTGTTGCGGCCAGGGTTACGGATATTACGGCGCCGGATTCACCAGAATCTGGCCAATCGAGCCGCGGTCGGCGAGCTCCAGCGTCTGGCTCAGGTACTGGAACGGGAAGTGCGGCCAGGAAGGCTGGTTATAATACACCAGCAGTTCTACCTGCCCGTCGATCCATACGGTATCTTTCCAGCCACGGTCTTCCGGGAACGGCATCGTTCCATTAACGTTACGGATCTGGAACATCACGCCTTCAATATGGAACGACTGCGGGCGGTCGGCGCGCACGGTCCAGCGCTCCCAGGTACCCTGCTGGGCGGTGATATCAATACGCTGCGGATCCCACAGTTGGCCATTGATGCCGGGGTCGTCGCCGAGCGTAATATCGCGGCTGCGCAGCGGCGTGCCGGAGAGCAGCTCGGTCGGCAGCAGCCGCACCGGCAGGCTATCGGTAACCAGCGGCAGCAGCCCGGTCGGACGCAGCGTCAACACCAGCGTGGAGATCAAAATGCTCGACGGCTCGAAGAAACCGCGGATACGGTCGACGATGCTCGCCGCTTCGCCGCAGGTAATCGACACTTCATCGCCGTTGGTCATATCCACCAGAATTTCTCGCCGCTCGCCGGGGGCCAGCGACAATTGCTTAAGTGAGACCGGCGCCGGCAGAAAGCCCTGATCGCCTGAGATAACGTGCAGCAGACGACCATCGCTCATCTGCAACTGATAGCGGCGCGAGTTAGAAGCGTTCAGCAGACGCAGTCGTACCCAGCCGCGTGAGACTTCGACATAGGGCCCCTGCGCGCCGTTGACCAACAGAGTATCGCCCACGAAACCACCGCTGCCCGGTTCGCTATATTCCGGAGTACCGAAGTTATCCAGCCGCTTATCCTGAATAATCACCGGGAAGTCATCAACGCCATAATGATTAGGAATTGGCAGATTCTTGCTGACTTCATCTTCTACCAGCCACATTCCCGCCAGGCCGTTGTAAACCTGTTTCGCCATCCGGTTCGGGGTATTCGCCTGATACCACAAAGTGGCCGCACTCTGGCGAATCGGCAATACCGGCGCCCAATCCGCATTCGGCGACATCATGCGCGCCGCGCCGCCAATCAGCGGGCCCGGCACCTGCAGGCCGCGAATCGTCATGGCGACATTTTCGGTCAGGCGGTTACTGTAGATAAGTTTGACGTCATCGCCATTCCAGACGCGAATGGTCGGCCCCAGGTAGCGGCCATTGATGCCCCATACCGGCGCGCGCGTGCCCTGGGTAAATGACCAATGAGAACGTTGCAGGGTCAGAAACAGCGGCTGACCGCGACGGGATTCCAGCAGAGGCGGAATGGGGAGCGCCGGCTGCTGGCCGGCGGCATGAGCCTTCAGCGGCGCGGCGCCCGCGCACAGCGCTACACCTGAAGCCTTAATAAACTGACGCCGACTGAGTGACATATTAACTCCATGAAATACTGACAATGCAAAAAGGGAATTCGTTTCCCGCCAGCAATACGCTCGCGTTCGCGGCGTTTCCTGTATTATTTCTTTCCAGCCGCTTCGCGCTCGGCCACTTCTTTATCCAGCTCGGCGATTTTTGCGGACATCAGCTCGCGGCAGTGTGTCGCCAGCGCGCGCACATTATCTTTACCGTACTGGCTGGTATCGACCGGCGGCAGCATCTCGACAATCACCAGACCGTTGTTCCAGCGATTGAGTTTAATTTTGTTCGATGTATTCGACACGCATACTGGAATAATCGGTACGCCAGCGGCGATGGCCGCGTGGAACGCGCCGGTTTTAAAGGGCAGCAGACCGCGGCCGCGGCTGCGGGTCCCTTCCGGGAACATCCAGAACGAAATTTTACGCTTTTTAAACGCATTCACTACTTCGGCGATAGTGCCGTGCGCTTTGGTTCGGTTATTACGGTCAATCAGCAGGTTGCCCGTCAGCCAGTAAAGCTGGCCAAAGAACGGGATCCACAGCAGGCTTTTTTTCCCTACGGTAACCGTCGGCGGCTGCACGATATTTGACGCTGTCACCATATCATAGTTGTTCTGGTGATTAGCGATGTAGATCGCATTGCCGTAGCTTTCCGCATCCGCGGGCTTACGCAGTTCGACTTTCAGGCCGAATACCGGGGACAGACGGCCAAACAGATGACCAAACGTCGCGACGTGCTTAGGGTTGCGCGGGCTGAACAAGCAGTAAAGACTGCCAAATATGCACACCACGATGCAATAAATGACAACAAAAATTAGTCGAAAAATAAATAACATAGCTTCCTCTGAAACCCAAACCGCTTAGCGTTATACCCGTTGAATCACAGGTTCAGGACACCGCTGCCCTCTCAACGCGGGGCGGAAAATTTCCGCCCCTGGAGGACATGTTAATCGCAATGCCTGAATAAACAACGATTTTGCGGCAAATTTTCGCATCCTCCAGCCGGGTGAAGGATGCGGGTCTTACTCTTCGCTGTCGCCAGCCGAGGCGCGGCGCGGGGAGTCGATCTCCACGCGGTCGATTTTCTGCAGGCCGCGCATCAGCGAACCGCGACGGCCGCGCTCGCCGGTGACTTTTTGCAGCTCTTCCGGCCGCAGTTTGATCTTACGCTTGCCGACATGAATGGTCAGCGTGCTCTGCGGCGGCAGGACAAACAGATGCGCCAGCCCATCCTGGCCGGAGGCGGCTTCCGCCGACGGAATGTTGATAATCTTGTTGCCTTTGCCTTTCGACAGCTGCGGCAGATCGCTCACCGGGAACATCAGCATGCGCCCGGCGTTGGTGATCGCCAACAGCATATCGGCATCGTCTTCAATGACCAGCGGCGGCATCACATGCGCGTTGTCCGGCAGCGTAATCAGCGCCTTACCGGCGCGGTTGCGCGCCACCAGGTCGTTGAAGGTACAGACGAAACCGTAGCCGGCATCGGAAGCCATCAGCAGCTTCTGATCGTCTGCCTCCATCAGCATATGTTCTACGCTGGCGCCCGGCGGCAACGTCACTTTACCGGTGACCGGTTCGCCCTGGCCGCGGGCGGAAGGCAGCGTAATCGGGTCGATGGCGTAGCTGCGACCGGTGGTATCAATGAATACCACCGGCTGGTTGCTCTTGCCTTTCACCGACGCTTTCCAGCTATCGCCGGCTTTGTAGCTCAGCCCCTGCGCGTCGATATCGTGACCTTTGGCGCTACGCACCCAGCCCATCTGCGACAGAACGATAGTGACCGGCTCGGACGGCAGCATATCGTGCTCGCTCATCGCCTTCGCTTCTTCGCGTTCGCGCAGCGGCGAACGGCGGTCGTCGCCGAAGGTATCGGCATCGGCCTGCAGCTCTTTCTTCAGCAGGTTATTCATCTTGCGCTCGGAGGCCAGAATCGCCTGCAGCTGATCGCGCTCTTTTTCCAGCTCGCTCTGCTCGCCGCGGATCTTCATCTCTTCCAGTTTGGCGAGATGGCGCAGTTTTAATTCCAGAATCGCTTCCGCCTGGGTTTCGCTGATGCCGAAGCGGGCAATCAGCGCCGGCTTTGGTTCATCTTCGTGGCGGATTATCTCAATCACTTCATCAATGTTGAGGAACGCGACCAGCAAACCTTCGAGGATGTGCAGGCGCTTGAGGACTTTTTCCAGCCGGTAGTTCAGGCGGTTACGCACGGTATCACGACGGAAGGTCAACCACTCCGTCAGGATTTCGAGCAGATTCTTCACCGCCGGACGGTTGTCCAGGCCGATCATGTTGAGGTTGATGCGGTAGCTCTTTTCCAGATCGGTGGTGGCGAACAGGTGGTTCATCACCTGCTCCATATCTACGCGGTTGGAACGCGGCACGATCACCAGACGGGTCGGGTTTTCATGATCCGATTCATCACGCAGATCATCAACCATCGGCAGCTTTTTGTTACGCATCTGCGCGGCGATCTGCTCCAGCACGCGCGCGCCGGACACCTGATGCGGCAGCGCGCTAATCACCACCGCGCCGTCTTCTTTCGCCCACACGGCGCGCATCCGTACCGAACCGCGGCCGTTCTGGTAGATTTTGCGAATTTCCGCGCGCGGGGTAATGATTTCCGCTTCGGTCGGGTAGTCCGGCCCCTGCACGATATCCAGCAGCTCATCGAGGGTGGTTTTCGGTTTTTCCAGCAGCGTAATCGCCGCCTGCGCCACTTCACGCAGGTTGTGCGGCGGAATATCGGTCGCCATACCAACGGCGATGCCGGTGGTGCCGTTCAGCAGGATGTTCGGCAGACGCGCCGGCAGCATTTTCGGCTCCTGCAGCGTACCGTCAAAGTTCGGTACCCAATCGACGGTGCCCTGACCCAGTTCGCTGAGCAGCAATTCGGCGTATTTCGACAGGCGGGATTCGGTGTAACGCATCGCCGCGAAGGATTTCGGATCGTCCGGCGCCCCCCAGTTCCCCTGGCCGTCTACCAGCGGATAGCGGTAAGAGAACGGTTGCGCCATCAGCACCATCGCTTCATAGCAAGCGCTGTCGCCGTGCGGGTGATATTTACCCAGCACGTCGCCGACGGTGCGGGCGGATTTTTTGAACTTGGCGCTGGCGTTCAGGCCCAGCTCGGACATTGCATAGACAATGCGGCGCTGAACCGGCTTTAAGCCATCGCCAATAAACGGCAATGCCCTGTCCATGATGACGTACATGGAGTAGTTCAGGTAGGCATTTTCCGTGAATTCATGTAGCGCGAGGCGCTCTGCCATATCGCTCATTAATCGTGGATCCTCAATCTGGGACGCGGCCATTGCGGCGGCAAAACTACCCGCGATAATACCCGATCTCACGCCCTGAGTCACAGGAAGTGAGATCGGTTAAAGAGGATGAGGATATCAATCAGGCTAGCGGCAAATAAATATCGGTGCGGAGTTCATGCTCGCCAACTTCATGCACAAAATTGAGGTAGCGGAAGTACACCGGAAAATCCCTTAGCGTCTCCCCGGCGGCGGGTAGCCAGTCGCGATAGAGGAACCAGACGCTTTGCGCCAGCGTGTCCAGCGAACCGTGGTGGCGGGCCACGGCGCAACGGCCTGCCGGGATCTCGCCGTTAATCACGCCAAACGCGTTTTCGCTAATCGGCCGATCGACGGTACCGCAGATATCAAAACGAAATGCGTCGCCTGGCGTTGTTTGCGGATCGTCCCAGGCAATGCCCCAGGTTTCGCTAGTGGCGACTGGCGACAGCCCGCTCGTTTTACGCCATGCGATAAAACGCGCGGCGGTGGCGTTGACCAGGTCCGGGCTCCCGCGATGTTGTAGTATGGCGACCCTTGTAGCTGGAAATTGAATGATGTTTACGTCCATCGAAGTTTGCTCCTGTAGCGTATGTTTCGGTACGCGTCGATGCCACTCGGCCCAATCCGGTCGCTGACGGAACTGAGTCGGGCTTTGATCAAACGCGGTACGGAAGGCGCGACTGAACGACTCCGAATTTTGAAATCCGGCATCAAGGGCAATATCGATGATTTTATCGTGCGGGTTGAAGGCCAGGCGCCAACAGGCGCGCCGCAGGCGTAACCACTGAATATACCGGTACAGCGGAACGCCGGTATACGCGCTAAATTGCCGGTGAAAATGGTAAGGCGAGCTATACGCAATCGCGCTCAGCGCCTCCAGCGTTAGCGGCTCATCAAGATGATTCTCAATGTACAAACAGACTCGCTGAAAACGCCCGACGTACGCCGGGCTGGCCTTAATATCGTTCATCGTCTCCTCCACGCGACATACTCTGCCAGAGCGAGGATAGCGATTCCTGACCAATCTTGCGCACTATCCGGCACGTACCTTATGGCGTGATTTTACGGATCTGCTTCACGTCGATCTCTACCGAGTTCCAGTCTTTATCGACTTCACCCTGAATTTCTACCGTATCCTGCGGGCCGACGGTCACGCCGTTCCAGCGCTTATGGTCGATATCGACGTTCACCACGCCGGAGGCATCCTGGAATTTATACAGATCATCAGAGATGCGCTCGACGATTTTACCGCGCAGGGTCACCCAGGTGTCATCACGCAGCGACTTGGCGTTCGCCACGGTGGTCACCGCGCCGCTCGGCCCGGTGAAGCCGCCGGCCTGCGTAGTAGCGGTAGTAGACGGTCCGGTGAATCCCCCCTGCCCGGCGGCCAGTACCGGCATGGAAACCAAAGCAATAATCGCGGTCATCGCAGCAATTTTTTTCATCTTATATTCTCCCTTATGTGTTGATATGGCTCCTATTACGCCTGACAAAACTTAACGACTTCTTAAGCGGAAAAAAGAAATTTTAATGCTGTACATCCCCTGCTTCAACGCGGTTTACTGCGCAAAGAAACGGGATCGTCGGAGGGAAACATGCGCATATTATTGGTGGAAGATGACAAACTGATCGGTGACGGTATCAAAGCCGGGCTGAGCAAAATGGGCTTCAGCATCGACTGGTTCACCGCAGGCCAGGAGGGCAAAAACGCCTTATATAGCGCCCCTTATGACGCCGCGATACTTGACCTGACTCTCCCCGGCATTGACGGTCTCGATATTCTGCGCGAATGGCGCGATAAAGGCCGTAATGAACCCGTGCTGATCCTCACCGCCCGCGACGCGCTGAGCCAGCGGGTCGAAGGGATACAGCTTGGCGCCGATGACTATCTGTGTAAACCCTTCGCCCTGATTGAGGTAGCGGCGCGTCTCGAGGCGCTGATCCGCCGCGCTCACGGCCAGAGCAGCAGCGAGCTACGCCACGGTAAGGTGACCCTCGACCCGAACCGCTTAACCGCCAGCCTCGACGGCGAAAGCCTGGCGCTAAAGCCGAAGGAGTTCGCCCTGCTGGAATTGCTTATGCGCAACGCCGGGCGCGTGTTGCCGCGTAAGCTTATCGAGGAAAAACTCTATAACTGGGACGACGAGGTCTTCAGTAACGCCGTGGAAGTTCACGTCCACCATCTGCGGCGCAAACTCGGCAGCGGTTTTATCCGTACCGTGCACGGCATCGGCTATACCTTGGGTGACGCATGAAACGACTCGCCCGTTTAAGCCTGCGCCTGCGCCTGACGCTGCTGTTTGTCCTGCTCACCAGCGCCGCCTGGGGGATCGCCAGCGTTATCGCCTGGCAGCAGACCAGCGAAAAGCTGGATAAGCTGTTTGATACCCAACAACTGCTCTTCGCCCGCCGCCTGAGCGCGATGAATGTCGATGAGCTGCAGGCGCGACCGGCGCAGATCCGCGAAAAGAAAAAAGTTAAACACGGCCATCTTGATGATGACGCGCTGGCCTTCGCTATCTTCACCCGCGACGGGAAAATGGTGCTCAACGATGGTGAAAACGGCGAAGATATTCAATGGGGATCGCAACGCGAAGGCTTCAGTGACGGCTATCTGCGCGGCGATGACGACGAATGGCGCTTCTTGTGGTTGACCACCGCCGATGGCCGACATCGTATCGCCGTCGGTCAGGAGTGGGATTATCGCCGGGAGATGGCGGTGGATATCGTCACCTCGCAGCTCACGCCGTGGCTGGTCGCGCTGCCGCTGATGTTCCTGTTACTCATTGTGCTATTAAGCCGCGAGCTGGCGCCGTTGAAGAAACTGGCTCGAACCCTGCGCCAGCGCGCGCCGGACTCGGCGGAACGTCTGTCGGACGACAAAATCCCTTCAGAAGTTCGCCCGCTGGTCGATGCCCTGAACCAACTGTTCAGCCGTACCCACGAAACCATGCTGCGCGAGCGCCGCTTTACCTCTGATGCCGCCCATGAGTTGCGCAGCCCGCTGGCGGCGCTGAAAGTGCAAACCGAAGTTGCCCAGCTTTCAATGGACGATCCTGAAGGTCGGGATAAAGCGTTGGCGCAATTACATCAGGGCATCGACCGCGCTACCCGACTGGTCGATCAATTACTTACGCTGTCGCGGTTGGATTCCCTGGCGCAACTGGATGACGTGCAGCCGGTCGCCATCGACGACCTGCTACAGTCGGCGGTGATGGAGATGTATCACCACGCGCAGCAGTCCGCCATTGAGCTACGCCTGCATCTGAATGCCAGCAATATCGTCCGTACCGGCCAGCCGCTGCTGCTAAGCCTACTGGTACGCAACCTGCTGGATAATGCCGTGCGCTATAGCCCGCGCGGTAGCCGGGTGGATATTACGCTTTCCGCCCGCGAGTTCCGGGTTCGCGACAATGGTCCAGGCATTAGTCCGCAAGCCCTGGCGCGCATTGGCGAGCGTTTTTATCGTCCGCCGGGCCAGGACGCCCCCGGCAGCGGATTAGGCTTATCGATCGTTCGCCGCATCGCCTCGCTGCACGGTATGCGGGTTGATTTTGCTAACGCGCGCGGCGGCGGCTTCGAGGCGCGCGTTTACTGGTAGCCGCATTATTGCCAAAAATGCAAAAGACTTTGCACATTTTGCTCATTTTACTGCCCCGCTTCGCGGGGTAAAATTGCCGACAAATTTAATAGATTGAGGGCAAAAAATGAGCAATATCCTGATTATCAACGGGGCGAAAAAATTCGCTCACTCTAATGGCCAATTAAACGACACCCTGACCGAGGTCGCGGATGGTTATCTGCGCGACGTCGGGCATGATGTTAAAATCGTCCGCGCGGAAAGCGAGTACGATGTAAAAGAAGAAGTGCAGAATTTCCTGTGGGCCGATGTGGTTATCTGGCAGATGCCGGGCTGGTGGATGGGCGCGCCGTGGACCGTGAAAAAGTACATGGATGACGTCTTCACCGAAGGCCATGGTTCTCTGTACGCCAGCGATGGCCGTACCCGCTCCGATGACAGCAAAAAATATGGCTCCGGCGGATTGATTCAAGGCAAACAGTACATGCTGTCGCTGACCTGGAATGCGCCGATGGAAGCCTTCACCGATAAAGATCAATTCTTCCACGGCGTCGGCGTTGATGGCGTTTACCTGCCGTTCCACAAAGCCAATCAGTTCCTTGGCATGAGCGCGATGCCGACCTTTATCGCCAACGACGTGATTAAAATGCCTGACGTTCCCCACGTCATCGCAGAATATCGCAAGCATCTGGCCGAGATTTTTGGTTAACTAGATGTCTACACTCGCTGTTATTCAAGTCACTAACCTTGAAGTATGGCGAGTTTACACACAGAAGGAGTTGAGTTAACCATGTTAACAGTGATTGCCGAAATTCGTACTCGTCCGGGCCAACACCACCGTCAGGCGGTACTGGATCAGTTCGCTAAAATTGTCCCAGTGGTACTGCAGGAAGAAGGCTGCCACGGCTACGCGCCGCTGGTTGACCACGCCGCCGGCGTGAGTTTCCAGACTTCCGCCCCGGATTCGATCGTCATGGTCGAGCAGTGGGAAAGCGTCGCGCATCTTGAAGCGCATCTGCAAACGCCGCACATGAAGGCTTACGCTGAAGCGGTCAAAGGCGACGTGCTGGAAACCAGCATCCGCATTCTGCAGGCTGGCGTATAAGCCCGGCAGAAGTAAAAAAGGGAGCCTCAGGCTCCCTTTTTCGCATCTGGCGGCTGACGTCGGCTTAGGCTTCGAGATCCGCCATATCGCCTTTTTCCTGCAGCCAGTTGCGACGGTCTTCAGAACGCTTCTTGGCCAACAGCATATCCATCACCGCGGTCGTTTGCTGCTCGTCTTCATCGGTGATGATGAGCTGCACCAGGCGGCGGGTGTTCGGGTCGAGCGTGGTTTCACGTAGCTGCATCGGGTTCATCTCGCCCAGCCCTTTAAAGCGCTGTACGTTCGGCTTACCCTTCTTACGCTTCAACTGCTCCAGCACGCCGGCTTTTTCTTCTTCCGTCAGCGCGTAGTAAACCTCTTTACCCAGGTCGATACGATACAGCGGCGGCAGCGCGACGTACACGTGCCCCTCTTTCACCAGGGTACGGAAATGCTTCACGAACAGCGCGCACAGCAGGGTAGCGATGTGCAGACCATCCGAGTCGGCATCGGCGAGAATACAGATTTTACCGTAACGCAGCTGGCTTAAATCATCGCTATCCGGGTCGATACCAATCGCCACCGAAATGTCGTGCACCTCTTGCGAAGCGAGAACTTCATCGGAAGAGACTTCCCAGGTATTCAGGATCTTGCCTTTCAGCGGCATGATCGCCTGATATTCACGGTCGCGCGCCTGTTTCGCTGAACCGCCCGCAGAATCCCCTTCGACGAGGAACAGTTCGGTGCGGTTCAGGTCCTGCGCGGTGCAGTCCGCCAGCTTACCCGGCAGCGCCGGGCCGCTGGTGAGCTTTTTGCGCACCACTTTCTTGGCGGCGCGCAGGCGACGCTGAGCGCTGGAAATGGCCATTTCCGCCAGCAGCTCCGCAGCCTGTACGTTCTGATTCAGCCACAGGCTGAAGGCGTCTTTAACCACCCCGGAGACGAATGCCGCGCACTGACGCGACGACAGACGTTCTTTCGTCTGCCCGGCGAACTGCGGATCCTGCATTTTCACCGACAGTACGTACGCGCAGCGATCCCAGATATCTTCCGCCGACAGCTTCACGCCGCGCGGCAGAATATTGCGGTATTCGCAAAACTCGCGCATCGCGTCGAGCAACCCCTGACGCAGACCGTTAACGTGCGTACCGCCCTGCATGGTCGGGATCAGGTTTACGTAGCTTTCAGTCAGCAGTTCGCCGCCTTCCGGCAGCCACAGCAGCGCCCAATCCACCGCTTCCGTTTCGCCGGAGAAGTTACCGACAAACGGTTTTTCCGGCAGCAGCGGCAGGCCATTGACCGCCTCGCACAGATAATCATTAAGGCCGTCCGCATAGCACCAGCGCTGTTCGCTGTTGTTCACCTGGTCGCGGAAAACAATTTCCACGCCCGGGCACAGCACCGCTTTCGCTTTTAACAGGTGAGTTAGCCGCGAGACGGAGAAACGCGGGCTATCGAAGAAGCTTTCATCTGGCCAGAAATGGACGCTGGTCCCGGTGTTGCGTTTACCGCAGGTGCCGGTGACGCGCAGGTCTTCAACTTTTTCCCCGTTCTCAAAGGCGATGCTGTAGACCTGGCCATCGCGGCGCACGTTGACTTCCACGCGCTTAGACAAGGCGTTGACGACAGAAATCCCCACCCCATGCAGGCCGCCGGAGAACTGGTAGTTTTTGTTGGAAAACTTACCGCCCGCGTGCAGCCGACAAAGGATCAGCTCAACCGCCGGAACCCCTTCTTCCGGGTGGATATCAACCGGCATCCCGCGCCCATCGTCGATAACTTCCAACGATTGATCGGCATGAAGGATGACCTCCACGCGTTTGGCGTGACCAGCCAGTGCTTCATCCACACTGTTATCAATAACTTCCTGACCAAGATGGTTAGGACGGGTTGTGTCGGTGTACATTCCCGGGCGGCGGCGAACCGGCTCAAGCCCGGTGAGTACCTCAATGGCATCAGCGTTATATGAAGATTGCGTCATGGTGTGTATTCGTAGGTCGTTCTGAACCGCTTAGCGCAGGCCCAGAAAATCGATAATCTGGGTGAAATGATCTTCAAAGCCAACAAATGCGTGATTACCGCCCTCCTCGACCGTTTGACGGCAGGAGGCGAAGTAGTCAACAGCCTGGCGGTAATCAAGCACTTCATCGCCCGTTTGCTGCAATAACCAGATAAGGTCAGGCGCTTCCAGCGGGTCGATATGCATGACTTTAAGATCGTAAATATGGCGAGACTCTAGCACATATTGCTGCCCGGTGTACGGATTCTCATTAGGGCCAAGAAAATTGTTCAGCAGTTCAAATGGCCTCACCGCCGGGTTAATCACCACCGCCGGCAGCATAAAACATTGCGACAGCCAGGTGGCGTAGTAGCCGCCCAATGACGACCCCACCACGCCTAACGGCTCGCCGCCGTGCTCCAGCACGATAGCTTCCAGCATCTCTGCCGCCTGCGCCGGGAAAGCAGGCAGTTCCGGCACCACCATGTTAATTTCCGGGTGCTGCTGCGTCAGCCACGTTTTCAGCGCCGTCGCTTTTGCCGAGCGCGGCGAGCTGTTAAATCCGTGCAGATAAAGAAGAGTAGACATCAGTATCCTTCTGAAGCGATATCCGGGTGAAACTCGGCGCCGCTGAGACGACAGACTTCAGTCGTCAACGCGCCATCGGGATGCAGCTCAAGCCAGCGCCAGCCAGGAGAGACGGTATCGAGGGTGAAATTAGCGCAGTGCGGCTTAAACTGTACGCAGGTCGATGGCGTCGCCATCATCCGCCGCCCGTTCCAGTCGAGATCCAGCTCCTGGTGAATATGGCCGCACAGCAGGTGCTTAACCCGCGGATAGTTGCTCAGAATGTGATCTAACGCGCCGGCGTTGCGCAGGCTATGCTGATCGAGCCAGCTACAGCCCGCCGGCAGCGGATGATGATGCAGTAACAGCAGCGTGTAGCGCTCTGGTTCCGCATTCAATTGATGCTCAAGCCACTCCAGTTGGAAATCGCTCAGCTCGCCGTGAGGCACGCCAAAGACCTGGCTGTCCAGCAGCAGGATTTGCCAATGGTCGCCCAACAGGACGCGTTTTGCGGGGGAGATGCCGGCATCGTGCAGCGTGCTGTACATCGCCGGCTGGAAATCATGGTTTCCCGGCAGCCAGACGCAGGGTGCGGCAAAGCTCGCGATGCCTTCAGCGAAATGCTGATAGGCCGCGGCAGAGTGGTCTTGCGCCAGATCGCCTGTTGCTACAATCAGGTCGCATTCACGCTGTGAGGCATGTATCGCATCCAATACAGCCTGATAACTTTCCCAGGTATTGATACCCAACAGCGTTTCATGTTTTTCAGCAAACAGGTGAGTATCAGTAATTTGTAATATCCTGACTCTGGCCTCACCAGCCAGAGGTAGGTTTAACAGGCTTTCCAAATGGTGTCCTTAGGTTTCACGACGCTAACAAACCGGAATCGCCATCGCTCCATGTGCTAAACAGTAACGCAGCCAGTCGGCCAGAAACTGATTAATTTGATGCTTTTCGTCGCGTTGATGCAACTTTTTATTAGGATAATCATATCTCGCTTTGAAGCGAAAAATCTGCTGACTTGAACACACTTCAGCCACCATGGCGTCGTGGTACAGGCGCACCGTCATTGACGGCAGGCTCCAGTAGCTCACCGCAGGCATAGTCTGTTCTATTGTCACTAATGTAGTGTAGCGGGTCGATTCGACCACCGTTAATCGGTATTGCGCCGCACCCACCTGATAGTTCGCCATATCGCCAACCGCCTCAGTGCGAGGCAACAGGCGGCGCAGCTGGGCGAAATTGGTTTCGCACAGGCGCATCATTTCCGGGAAGTCAGGTGTATAACGCTTCATATTATTTCCACTCGTTTCGTAAGCTATGATAATGCAGCTGCAGCCATTGCAGGGCGATGACAGAAGCCGCGTTGTCGATTTTCCCCTCTTCTACCCACTGGTAAGCCTGTTCCCGGCTCACCACATGCACCCGAATATCCTCGTTTTCTTCGGCCAGGCCGTGAATGCCTTTTGCCGTCGATGCATCAACTTCGCCCACCAGGATCGATAACCGCTCGCTGGTGCCGCCTGGGCTTGCCAGATAGCTTAATATTGGTTTGGTGCGCCCAACTTCAAGCCCGGCCTCTTCCAGCGCTTCCCGGCGGGCGACATCTTCTACCGTTTCGCCTTCTTCTATCATCCCGGCGACCATTTCCAGCAGCCACGGGCTCTCGCTGGTATCATAGGCGGCAATGCGGATCTGCTCGACCAGCACAACTTCATCACGTACCGGGTCAAAGGGTAGCAAGACGGCGGCGTGCCCGCGCTCAAAAATTTCGCGGGTAACCTCGCCGCTCATCCCGCCGTTAAACAGGCGATGGCGAAAACGATACAAATCGAGCGAAAAAAAACCGCGATAGAGCGTTTCCCGTGCAATAATTTCTACATCGTTTTTAGAGAAGGTAATTCCCTGCTGATTAGGTTTGCTCATTGTCTGTGTCCTGCTCATCCGAAAGTAGGGATTTATAGGCCGTTTGGCTACCGTTTTACAGCCCGTATGTTAGATTGGTGCAAATTACCGCCCTATGGCACGTAACGCCAACTTTTTACGGCGACAGAGTCGATACAATCAGCGATTATTTTTAGAATTTGAGTAGCGCTAAATGCTTCACAACAAGGAATGCAAATGAAGAAACTTTTTCCCATCCTTATCGGCCTGGGCCTGACTGGCTTCAGCGCCATGAGCCAGGCAGAGAACCTGTTGCAGGTTTATCAGCAGGCGCGTATTAGCAACCCTGATCTGCGTAAATCGGCAGCCGATCGCGATGCTGCATTCGAAAAAATCAACGAAGCGCGAAGCCCATTACTGCCGCAACTCGGTCTGGGCGCGGATTATACCTATACCAGCGGATTCCGTGATTACAAAGACCGGAACTCCAACGTCACCAGCGGTTCACTGCAGTTAACGCAAACCCTGTTCGATATGTCGAAATGGCGCGCGCTGACCCTGCAGGAAAAAACGGCGGGCATTCAGGATGTCACCTATCAGACTGACCAGCAAACGCTGATTCTGAATACCGCGACGGCTTACTTTAAAGTTCTGGCCGCTATCGATACGCTCTCCTATACCGAAGCCCAGAAACAGGCCATCTACCGCCAGTTGGATCAAACCACTCAGCGCTTTAACGTGGGCCTGGTTGCCATCACCGACGTGCAGAATGCCCGCTCGCAATACGACGCCGTGCTGGCAAATGAAGTCACCGCGCGTAACGACCTCGACAACGCCGTTGAAGAGCTTCGTCAGGTCACCGGCAACTACTATCCGGAGCTGGCGTCGCTGAACGTTAACGGCTTCAAAACCAATAAACCGCAGGCGGTGAACGCGCTGCTGAAGGAAGCGGAAAACCGTAACCTGTCGCTGCTGCAGGCGCGTCTGAATCAGGATCTGGCGCGTGAGCAGATTCGCCAGGCGCAGGATGGTCATTTACCTACTCTTGATTTGAACGCTTCTACCAGTGTCTCTAATAACCGTTACAGCGGTTCCAAAAACATCTCCCCGGACGCTGATATCGGGCAAAACACAGTCGGCCTGAACTTCACCCTGCCGCTGTATCAGGGCGGGATGGTTAACTCACAGGTGAAACAGGCGCAGTACAACTTCGTCGGCGCCAGCGAGCAGTTGGAAAGCGCGCACCGCAGCGTGGTGCAGACAGTGCGTTCGTCGTTTAACAACGTGAACGCCTCCATCAGCAGCATCAACGCCTACAAACAGGCGGTGGTCTCTGCGCAGAGCTCCCTGGATGCGATGGAAGCGGGTTATTCGGTGGGTACGCGTACCATCGTTGATGTGTTGGATGCAACCACCACGCTGTACAACGCCAAGCAGCAGCTCTCCAACGCCCGTTATAACTACCTGATCAACGAGCTGAACATTAAGTCTGCTCTTGGTACGCTGAACGAGCAGGATCTGATTGCGCTGAACAACACGCTGGGTAAAGCGATTCCGACTTCACCAGACAGCGTCGCGCCGGAAAACCCACAGCAGGACGCCGCTGCTGACGGTTATGCGAACACCGCCTCCGCACAGCCGGCTGCCGCCCGTACGACGAAGACCAGCGGTTCCAATCCGTTTAGTCACTAATCGTTGAACGCGATGACGCCTCGTCTGGCCTTCGGCTCAGGCGGGGCGTAAAACGTAAGACAACGTAAAGACCCCCGCTTTTCCCCTCTTTCGCTTCATTTTCCACCACTCATACTCTATCCTGAGCGTTGACAAACGCACTACCACTGGGTCCTGGAAGACAAATATGAAACGGACAAAAAATATTAATCATGCGTCGTTCCGCAAAAGCTGGAGCGCTCGCCACCTGACGCCGGTCGCCCTTGCCGTCACCGCCGTCTTTATGCTCGCCGGTTGCGAAAAAACTGACGAGACGGTTTCTCTGTATCAGAACGCCGATGACTGCTCCGCGGCTAACCCAAGCAAAGCCGCAGAGTGCACCACCGCCTACAATAACGCGGTGAAAGAAGCCGCGCGCACCGCGCCGAAATACGCCAGCCGTGAAGACTGTGTCGCCGAGTTCGGCGAAGGCCAATGCCAGCAGGCGCCGGCTCAGGCGGGCGTCGCCCCGGAAAACCAGGCGCAGGCGCAAAGCAGCGGCAGCTTCTGGATGCCGCTGATGGCCGGTTACATGATGGGCCGCCTGATGGGCGGCGGCATGGCCGCGCAGCAGCCGCTGTTTAGTTCGAAAAACCCGGCCAGCCCGGCCTACGGCCAGTACACCGATGCCAGCGGTAAGAGTTACGGCGCGGCGCAACCGGGTCGTACCATGAACGTGCCGAAAACCGCGATGGCGCCGAAGCCGGCCACCACGACGACCGTCACCCGCGGCGGTTTTGGCGAATCCGTTGCTAAGCAATCGACGATGCAGCGTAGCGCCGCGGGCTCCAGCTCCTCTTCACGCTCGATGGGCGGTTAAGCGGCATGGAAAGAATCAGCATTACCGAGCGCCCGGACTGGCGCGAGAAAGCGACCGAGTATGGCTTCAATTTTCACACCATGTACGGCGAGCCGTACTGGAGCGAAGAGGCCTACTACAAGCTGACGCTGGCGCAGGTTGAAAAGCTCGAAGCGGTCACCGCCGAGCTGCATCAAATGTGTCTACAGGTCGTTGAGAAAGTGATCGCCAGCGACGAGCTGATGACCAAATTCCGCATCCCTAAACACACCTGGGGCTTTGTGCGTCAGTCGTGGAAAACCAACCAGCCGTCGCTGTACTCGCGTCTGGATCTGGCCTGGGATGGCGTGGGCGAGCCGAAGCTGCTGGAGAACAACGCGGATACGCCAACCTCGCTATATGAAGCAGCGTTCTTTCAATGGATCTGGCTGGAAGATCAGCTTAACGCCGGTAATCTGCCTGCCGACAGCGATCAGTTCAACAGCCTGCAGGAAAAACTGATTGAACGCTTCGGCGAGCTGCGTGAACAGTTTGGCTTCCAGCTGCTGCATATGGCCTGCTGCCGCGATACCGTTGAAGACCGCGGCACCGTGCAGTATCTGCAGGACTGCGCGGCAGAAGCGGGCGTCGCCACCGAATTCTTGTATATCGAAGATATCGGTCTTGGCGAGAAAGGCCAGTTTACCGATTTGCAGGATCAGGTCATCGGCAATCTGTTCAAGCTTTATCCGTGGGAATTTATGCTGCGCGAGATGTTCTCCACCAAGCTGGAAGACGCCGGCGTACGCTGGCTGGAGCCTGCGTGGAAGAGCATTATCTCCAATAAAGCGCTGCTGCCGATGCTGTGGGAAATGTTCCCCAACCACCCTAACCTGTTGGCGGCTTACTTCAGCGAAGATAACCATCCGCAGCTTGAGAAGTACGTCATTAAGCCGATTTTCTCCCGCGAAGGCGCTAACGTGTCGATCGTTGAAAATGGCAAAGTGGTGGAAGCAGTGGAAGGCCCATACGGGGAAGAAGGCACTATCGTGCAGGAGTTTTATCCGCTGCCGAAATTTGGCGATAGCTATACGCTGATTGGCAGCTGGCTTATTAATGACCAGCCTGCCGGGATCGGCATCCGTGAAGATCGGGCGCTGATCACCCAGGATCTTTCGCGTTTCTATCCGCACATTTTCGTCGAATAACGGCAAACCCCGGCAACCTGAGTGGCCGGGGTTTTTTCATGTGCGATAGCTGCCGTTACGCGGCGCCCACCACCACCGACAGCATACTTAGCGACCCCATCTCCATCCCTTCGACCGGGATCGTTATCGGCTCTTCGCCATCCCACGCCCCCAGAATATAGAGTAGCGGCAGGAAGTGCTCGGCCGTTGGGTTAGAGAGCGATCCGCCTTCATGGCTTAAATAGTTCACCAGCGGATGCGCGTCGACCGGCCCTTTCCAGGTTAAATTCGCTTTCACATAGTCGTTAAACGACTCAGCCCACGGATACGGCGTACTTTCGCCATGCCAGCGTGCGGTGCGCAGGTTATGTACCACGTTGCCGCTCGCCACCAGCATAATGCCTTCATCACGCAGCGACGCCAGCTTACGCCCCATCTCCAGATGCCACGCCGCG
Organism: Klebsiella sp. 141198; assembly: GCF_050600785.1. NCBI lineage: Bacteria > Pseudomonadati > Pseudomonadota > Gammaproteobacteria > Enterobacterales > Enterobacteriaceae > Klebsiella > Klebsiella sp. 141198. The sequence goes on along the minus strand of NZ_JAQIRM010000003.1, from coordinate 239,001 downwards.
GGCTTGGTGCTATCGATACTTAACTGAACCATGGGAATATCGGCATCAGGGTACATTTTGATCAGCACGCCCCACGAACCGTGGTCAAAACCCCACGCCTCTTTATCGAGGGCAACGGGTACCGGCGCCAGCAGATCAACCAGATGCTGCGCCAGCTCCGGCGATCCCGGCGCAGGGTAATGCGTATCGTATAAGGCCTGCGGGAAACCGCCAAAATCATGAATGGTTTTCGGCGCTTCCATCGCCGTCACGCCCGTCCCGCGGGTAAACCAGTGCGCGGAGATAACCACGATAGCCTTTGGACGCGGCAGCGTTTCGCCGAGATGACGCCAGGCGCGGGTATAAATATTATCTTCCAGCACGTTCATCGGGCTACCATGGCCTAAAAACAACGCTGGCATACGGGTACGGGACATGATGGTATCCTTCAGTAGGGAGTATTTGATTCCTTCACATTACGCGCTTTTAGCCGCAGATAAACTCAGATAAGCGTGATGATCATCATCAGAAAATTTGAAGGTGAAAAATATCTTCCATTTACCCGCAGAGAAAGCATATTAGCTCGCCCCAGAAACAACAAAGCCCACCGTAACGTGGGCTTGTCATCAAAGCAGCGGCAACTTAGCTGGCTTTGCGATCGTGCTCGCGGCGGTAAGCCACCAGGTCTTCAATGGTGACCACGGCCATGTTGTGCTGCTGAGCGAACTTGATGCACTCCGGCGCGCGCGCCATGGTGCCATCGTCGTTAGTCAGTTCACAGAGAACGCCTGCCGGTTTAAAGCCCGCAAGGGTCACCAGGTCGATGGTCGCTTCAGTGTGGCCGCCGCGGGTCATTACGCCGCCTGGCTGCGCGCGCAGCGGGAAGACGTGGCCCGGACGGTTGAGATCGGAAGGTTTCGCGCCATCGGCAATGGCGGCGCGCACGGTCGTGATGCGGTCAGCGGCGGATACGCCGGTGGTTACGCCTTCTGCCGCTTCGATGGTCACGGTAAAGCCGGTACCGTAGGCGCTGGTGTTGTTCTCCACCATCATCGGCAGGTCAAGCTGCTTGCGGCGGTCTTCGGTCAGGCACAGGCAGACAATGCCGCTGCCGTGACGAATGGTCAGCGCCATTTGCTCAACGGTCATGGTTTCGGCGGCGAAGATCATATCGCCTTCGTTTTCACGGTCTTCATCATCAAGCACCATCACACCGCGGCCTTCGCGCAGTGCGTCTAAAGCGTGTTCCACACGTTCAAAAGCGGTACCAAAAGAAGAAAGGAGCGTCTGATTCATGGTAAAAAAACCTCATTAAAATTATGGTTACCAGAATCAGGGCAGTCTTAGGAGTGCCGGTTTAGCGGCAAAAGTCAACGCAAGCGGATCGTAATCCGACTGAGCCGTTACTCTCTCCCATCCGGACTTTAACCGTCGGCCCCGGAATTACACCGGATCTGCTGACCTTCCCGTTTTCACAGGAAGCGCTCGCGGGCTTTCAACGCATAGGTTGATTTACCGCCGGTGGGGAATTTCGCCCCGCCCTGAGAATAAGCGAGATAACTATAACGCCATTAACTATCTTCATCAATGGCTACTCGCTATACATCTGACATTTGTGGTTTATAGGCGCTCCCGTTCGCACTACAATGAACGGTAACTAGACCAGCGCAGGAATCCGCCATGATTGACCCGAAAAAAATTGAACAAATCGCCCGCCAGGTCCATGAATCGATGCCGAAAGGCCTTCGCGATCTTGGAGATGACGTAGAAAAGAAAATCCGCCAGGTACTGCAATCGCAGTTAACTCGCCTGGATTTGGTCAGCCGCGAAGAGTTCGATGTGCAAACACAGGTTCTGCTGCGCACCCGCGAAAAGCTGGCTTTACTTGAGCAGCGCATTAGCGATCTGGAAAGCCGCTCAGCTGCCCCGAAGAGCGAAGAACAGCAATAAAAAACGGGCCTGATGGCCCGTTTGAGATTGATGACAAATCTCATGCAACCTTTGCACTTACAGATTGCAGCAGATGAAAAACATGGAAAATCAATTTATTGATTTTCGGCTGATAACCACAAAGAAGGAAAAACCACGCTTTTTCCTTCTTTGTCAGCAGTCTGACGGGCCTGATGGCCCGTTTTCATTTGGCTTAGTGCTCTAGCTCGGCCGTGCTATTCACCTGGCGACAATAAAGCTCATAGCGCTGGCAAAACCATTCACGATGTTCCTCATCCATATTGCCGACAATAGCCTGAAGATCAACCGAGTGGCCCTGTGCGTGCATCCTGGCGAAACTACGTGCCAGAAAATCGAAGTTCTTCATAGAATACATATCGTTATGGTTCATCCGCATACTCCTTCAGCCGTTGGCGTTCTGATTGGTCATATGCCTTTTACTAGCTTCAGTATTTACGCTTACCTTAACGTAATTTGTACGAAAAATGCGCTTAACCAGATTATTTATTGCGCTAAATCATAAACACCATCATTAGATCTAAAAATGTGATCTCACGCTCTGTTGCGGGTTTCCTCACATTCTGTCGACGCCCCCCCCTCTGACACCATTCAGCACAATAATTTATGCCACTAAATATTTTCCTAAATATAAAAAACACGATGAGTAATGACGTTATGATCTATTTTATTTTCCAGTTTATTGATAAAGTTAATTGCGGCGATTAGGTTTTTATTTGCAATACTTCCGTGAATAAGGAGAGCCATGGATTTACTTTCCGAATACAACAACCCTTATCTATTTGCTTTATCATTTGTCATAATGATTGGATTGTTAGAAATCATCTCTCTTATTTTTGGACATCTATTATCCACCGTTATTGATGCTCACTTGATTCATTTCGAATCGTTATCCTCCGGCAATATAGGACAGGCACTTCATTATCTAAATATAGGGCGAATTCCGGCGCTGATTGTTCTCTGCCTGCTCGCGGGTTATTTTGCTTTTTTTGGGATCATCGCCCAACACGTAACGGTCAACCTCACCCACTCACCTTTGAGTAATATGCTGTTAGCCCCTATCTGCTTGTTGTTAGCAGGTATCGCAGTACATTACACAGGAAAGACGATCGCCCCCTGGCTGCCTCGGGATGAAACGACGGCAATGACGGAAGATGATTTTATTGGCAACATGGCAATTATCACCGGCCATAGTGCTAAACATGGTTGGCCATGCGAAGGGAAATTCACCGATAAATTTGGCCAAACGCATTACTTATTACTGGAGCCAGAGGAAGGCAAAGAGTTTAAAAAAGGGGATCGCGTTCTTATCGTTCTCAGGCTGACCCCAACACGGTTCCTGGCCGAACTGAATCCCTGGCCACATATTTTATAATATAAAAAGGAGATTTTTTCATGGATAGCTTGAGCAATTTATTGCCCTCGTGGATGTTTACTTCCGGCATCGCGGTAATAATCCTATTAATCATCGGTATTATTTTCGCCAGACTCTATCGTCGGGCTTCAGCAGAACAAGCATTTGTCCGGACAGGGCTTGGCGGGTTAAAAGTGGTAATGAGCGGCGGGGCTATCTCAATGCCTATTTTCCACGAAATCATTCCGATCAATATGAACACGCTGAAACTTGAGGTTAGCCGTTCCAGCGCCGATAGCCTTATCACCAAGGATCGCATGCGCGTGGATGTCGTCGTCGCCTTCTTCGTCAGAGTGAAGCCCTCCGAGGAAGGCATCGCGACGGCGGCGCAAACGCTGGGCCAGCGTACATTATCACCGGAGGATCTGCGCATTTTGGTCGAGGATAAATTCGTTGATGCCCTGCGCGCTACGGCAGCGCAGATGACCATGCATGAGTTACAAGATACCCGTGAAAACTTTGTGCAGGGTGTGCAAAACACCGTTGCCGAGGACTTATCCAAAAACGGCCTGGAATTAGAAAGCGTCTCGTTAACCAACTTCAACCAAACGTCCAAAGAACATTTCAATCCCAATAACGCCTTTGATGCCGAGGGCTTAACGAAACTCACTCAGGAGACGGAACGCCGTCGGCGCGAACGTAATGAAGTTGAGCAAGACGTTGAAGTCGCTGTGCGGGAAAAAAACCGCGATGCGCTGGCGCGTAAACTCGAGATTGAACAACAAGAATCCTTCATGACGCTTGAGCAGGAACAGCAGGTGAAAACCCGTACCGCTGAGCAAAACGCTAAAATTGCCGCCTTTGAAGCTGAACGCCACCGTGAAGCTGAGCAAACGCGTATCCAGGCTGAGCGTCAGATCCAGGAAAGCGAAATTGAACGTGAGCAGATTGTGCGCACGAAAAAAGTGGAAGCCGAGCGGGAAATCCGCATTAAAGAAATTGAGCAACAGCAAGCGACGGAAATTGCAAACCAGACGAAGTCTATCGCCATCGCCGCAAAATCAGAACAGCAGTCTCAGGCGGAAGCGCGGGCTAACGAAGCATTAGCCGCTGCCGTTAAAGCGCAGCAAAATGTTGAAACCACGCGACAGACCGCGGAAGCCGACCGTGCAAAACAGGTTGCATTAATCGCCGCCGCGCAGGATGCAGAAACTCAGGCCGTCGAATTAACCGTACGGGCAAAAGCGGAAAAAGAGGCCGCTGAGCTGCAGGCAGCGGCCATCGTCGAACTGGCGGAGGCAACCAAGAAAAAAGGTCTGGCGGAAGCTGAAGCGCAACGCGCGCTCAACGATGCCATTAACGTATTGTCCGATGAGCAAACCAGCCTGAAGTTCAAACTGGCGCTGCTGCAATCGCTGCCAGCGGTTATCGAGAAATCTGTTGAACCGATGAAATCGATCGAAGGTATCAAGATTATTCAGGTCGACGGTCTCAACCGCAGCGGAAGTGCGGAAAATACCGGCGTAAGCGCAAGCGGCGGCAATCTGGCAGAGCAGGCCCTATCGGCGGCGCTAACCTACCGCGCCCAGGCGCCGCTAATTGATTCACTGCTAAATGAAGTTGGCCTTTCAGGATCTTCTTTAGCTTCGCTGGCAGCGCCATTAACCGCGTCGATACCCGAAACCGCGCCGACAAACGAAGCAACGCACTTCATTGCCGTTCCGCAAAATCAACCCTCTCAGCCATCTACGATCCCGGCCGAATAAAAAGCGCCCCCTATAACGGGGGCGCTTTATGCCAAACCCGGCGACGTTATCGTCCCGGGTTTAACCTTTATCAACCATAAGACAAGGCGATTACTTATCGCTATCTTTCTGAATCTTCTTGATAATATTGGTTGTCGAGCAGCCATCTTCAAAGTTGAGCACCAGCACTTCTCCGCCGTTGGCCCATACCTCTTCGCTGCCGGCAATTTGCTCCGGCTTGTAATCGCCGCCTTTCACCAGCAGATCCGGCAGGATCCCGGCAATCAGCCGCTGCGGAGTATCTTCTTCAAATGACACCACCCAGTCGACCGCTTCCAGCGCTCCCAGCACGATCATCCGCTGTTCCAGCGGGTTAACCGGGCGGGTTTCACCTTTCAGACGTTTGGTTGAGGCATCGCTGTTGACGGCGACGATCAGTCGATCGCCCAGCTTGCGCGCATTGGCCAGATACGAGACGTGGCCCGCGTGCAGAATGTCAAAGACGCCGTTGGTCATCACCACTTTTTCGCCACGCTTACGCGCCGCGGCAACCGCCTGTTTCAGCTCTTCTTCGCTCATCACGCCAAACCCGGTATCGGCACGCCCGCGCACCGCATTTTCCAGCTCGATTGGCGAAACGGTGGAAGTCCCCAGCTTGCCAACCACCACACCGGCCGCGGCGTTAGCGAAATAGCAGGCCTCTTCCAGCGTGTTGCCCGCCGCCAGCGTCGCCGCCAGCACGCCGATAACCGTGTCGCCTGCGCCGGTGACGTCATACACTTCCTGCGCCTGGGTCGGCATATGCAGCGGCGGACGACCCGGCTGCAGCAGCGTCATACCCTGCTCGGAGCGCGTTACCAGCAGTGCGGAAAGCTCGAAGTCAGCGATGATTTTCATCCCGCGTTCGACGATTTCTGCTTCATCCTTACACTTTCCGGCGACCGCTTCGAATTCAGACAGGTTCGGCGTCAGCAGCGTTGCCCCGCGGTAGCGTTCAAATTCAGTGCCTTTCGGATCAATCAGCACCGGAACGCCAGCATCACGCGCCAGCTTAATCATGGTCTGCACGCTGGCCAGCGCGCCTTTCGCGTAGTCTGACAGCACCAGCGCGCCGATTGAACCCAGCGCCTGCTGAATACGTTCATGCATCGGCTGTGGATCGACCCCGGAGAAGCCCTCTTCAAAATCGAGGCGGATCAGCTGCTGGTTGCGCGACAGCACGCGCAGTTTGGTGATGGTCGGATGCGTCGGTACCGACACGAAATCACACTTCACTTTTACGTCAGCCAGCGCTTTGCTAAGCGCGCGTGCGGCATCGTCGATACCGGTCAGGCCGACCAGACGAGAAGTCGCGCCGAGCGAAGCAATGTTCATCGCCACGTTAGCCGCGCCGCCAGGGCGTTCTTCGATATTTTCCACCTTCACCACCGGCACCGGGGCTTCCGGGGAAATACGGCTGGTAGGGCCATACCAGTAGCGGTCCAGCATCACATCGCCTACCACCAACACTCCTGCACGTTCAAACTCTGGCAGCGTTACTTTCATTACTCTCTCCTGCGAGATGCAAACTTTGCGCGCGATAATAGCACACCCGATTTGTTAATTAAGCCATCAACCACTTCTGCCAGCTGGCGCTCACCTGCTGGCGTTCACCGTCAAAGGCATCCGGCGCAACGTGGCCCGGCTGCTCCTGCAGCGCCAGATGGTGCAACGCATCGCGTAGCGTGGTGTAGGCATGGGTAAGCGCCCGCGCTTCTTCCTCATCCATGATGTCGTTCTGCGCCAGCAGTTCCAGAATACGCACATTATCGGACCAGCGCGTCAGCTTCGGCTTTTCATGCGCGTAGCGCAGCACCAGGTACTGGGTGATAAATTCAATATCGGTGATCCCGCCGGCATCGGCTTTGATATCAAAGCGATCGCGCTGCTTATTGCCGAGATGGGCGCGCATCTTTTCCCGCATCTCACGTACTTCGGTTTGCAGCGTCGCGCCTTCACGCGGAGTGGTCAGGATATCGCGGCGGATCGCATCGAAGCGCGCCTGCAGCGCCGGGTCGCCATACACCACCCGGGCGCGAACCAGCGCCTGATGTTCCCAGGTCCAGGCTTCATTGCGCTGATAATCGGCGAAGGCGTCGGCGGTAGTCACCAGCATGCCCGCCGCGCCGGATGGACGTAAGCGAGCGTCCACTTCATACAAGATGCCCGACGAGGTGCGGGTGCTGAAAAGATGCATGATCCGCTGGGCAAGGCGCAGATAGAACTGGCGGCCATCGATTTCTCGCTCGCCGTCGGTCATCACCTCCATTGGACAGTCGTGGAGGAAGACCAGGTCGAGGTCGGAACTATAACCCAGCTCCCAACCGCCGAGTTTACCGTAACCTACTACCGCAAAACCGCGTCCCTGACGGTCGCGCAGATGGGTCGGCTGGCCGTAGCGGGCGACCATCTGTAGCCACGCCTGCTGAACTACCGCATCGATCATCGCCTCGGCAAGCCAGGTTAAGTGATCGCTCACTTTCATCACCGGTAGCGTGCCGGCAATATCGGCGGCGGCGATGTGCAACAATTGCGCCTGTTTAAACTGACGCAGCGCTTCCAGCTGCTGTTCTTCGTCTTCTTCCGGCACGCGCAGCAAATACTGGCGCAGCTCGTCGCGGTACGCATCGGTCGCCGTCGGTTGATAAAGCGTGTTCGGATCCAGCAGTTCGTCCAGCAGCAGCGGGTGGCGCGCCAGCTGACTGGCAACCATCGGCGAAGCGGCGCACAGGCTAATCAAGTGTTTTAACGCGCCGGGGAATTCGCTGAGCAGCTCCAGATAGGTGGTACGGGTGACGATTCCGGTCAGCAACGGGGTGATTCGCGCCAGCGGCAGCGGCGCATCCGCCCGCGAGCAGACCTCGCTGAGCAGATGCGGCATCAGCTGGTCGAGTACCTGCCGCCCGCGTGGGCCGATGGTGCGCCGGTCGAGCTCTTTGCGAAAATCAGCGATCAGCGCCAGCACGCTGCGCCGATCGTTGTCGTCAAGATGCGCCAGCGCCGGCGTAGTGTCGTCTTCTTCCAGCGCGTCCTGCCACAGTTCGCGCCAGTACTCTTCCAGTTGTTCATCCGGCGATTGCGCCTCGTCGTCGCCGATAAGCTCGTTAAAGACGCGACGCACGCGGCACATCTGCTCTTCAAGCTGTGCGCTGAGCGTCTGCCAGTCGGCGACGCGCATCCCCCACGCCAGACGCGCGCGGTTAAGCTCATCCTGCGGCAGGGTTTGGGTTTGCTCGTCGTTAATGCTCTGCAGCAGGTTTTCGAGACGGCGCAGGAATAGGTAGGCTTCGCGCAGCTGGGCGGCATCGCCTTCCGGCAACAAATGCAGCTCGTCAATCGCCGCCAGCGTCGGCAACAGAGCGCGCTGCTGCAAGGCCGGTTCGCGACCGCCGCGGATCAGCTGGAAAACCTGAACGATAAATTCAATTTCGCGGATGCCGCCCGCGCCAAGCTTGATGTTGTCTGTCAGGCCGCGGCGGCGCACTTCACGGGCGATCATCCCTTTCATATTACGCAGTGACTGAATAACGCTAAAATCGATGTAGCGGCGGAAGACGAACGGACGCAGCATGGCGCGCAGTTCGTTGGCGTGCTCGCCGTCGTTATCGCCCATGATCCGCGCCTTTACCATCGCGTAACGCTCCCAGTCGCGCCCCTGCTCCTGGTAATAATCCTCCAGCGCCGCAAAGCTCAACACCAGCGGGCCGCTGTCGCCAAATGGTCGCAGACGCATATCCACGCGGTAGACGAAACCATCCTGCGTCGGCTGATCGAGTACTTTGATTAACCGCTGGCCCAGACGGGTAAAGAACTGGCCGTTATCCAGCTCGCGACGCCCGCCCTGGGTGGCGCCGTGTTCCGGCCAGGCAAAAATCAGGTCGATATCGGAAGAGAAGTTAAGCTCGCCGCCGCCCAATTTCCCCATGCCCAGGATCATTAGCGGCTGCGCTTCGCCCTGCGCATTGCACGGCGTCCCCCACTCCCGGCAGCAGGCGGCGTACAGCCAGTCGCGGGCGGCGACGATTAAGGTCTCCGCCAGGGCGCTGAGCTGCTGCAAACTGCTCTCTTCGCTCACCAGCAGCAGCGCCTGCGCCCAGGCGATACGCACCATTATCCGGCGGCGGAACTGGCGTAGCTCGCGCATCAGCGCGGCCTCGTCAGTCACGTTTTGTAGCTGTTCCGCCAGCCAGTCGCCGTAATGGCGCCATTCGTCGGCCTGCGGCGGCGCGCTTTCCAGTTCAGCCAGCCACTGCGGCTGAGCGACCAGACTCTGTTCAACAAACTCGCTGAACGTCATCACCGACTGCGCCTGCGAACTTAACGTTTGCAGGGGAAAATCTGCCGGAAGCCGGTTTACAACCGTCTGCCAGTGCTGCTGTAACTGCGAAGAAAGCGCCATTATAGGGGTCTCCCTGGCCTGAAATTATCGTTTTCCACTATGCAGCCAGAATGGTTCCGCGGCCAGCGCCTGACGACGGAAATATTCGATGACGCTGCGGTCATTGTTCTCGATAGCGCGGCGCACCTCTTGCCAGTTTTCCAGCCAGGCCTCGGCGACCTCGGCATAGGCGCTGGAAAGCAATTGAATACTGTCGATCTCGCGCGCCAGACGCGTGAGCCGATCGCTATAGTCGTCCTGCGTCTGCTGGAAGTTGCTTTTCAGATCCGCCGCGGCTCGCGACAGCTGAATATCGGCAAAGCGTTTGAACGAACCGGCGATTTTCTTTTGCCCCGCGTCGTTGAGGAACGAACGCCAACCGCGGGTAACCAGCCATTCGGTCAGCAGCAGTTTGGCGCCAACCGTGGCGCGGTTGAACAACGCCGCTTCGGCTTTCTCCGCTCCGTCCAGCGCCGCTTCGGCCTCAGTGAGCGATTCACGCAACTGTACGGTGGCTTTTCGCGGCACAATGCCGCCAAACAGCACCAGCGCATGGCGTACGCGAGCCATCGCCCGCTGGATTTCACGTTTAGCGGCCGCGTTGCCCCGGTTCCAGACTTCATCATGATAGAGCCAGTGCGCCAGCGCGCTTTCCAGCGCCGCTTCCAGCCCCTGCTCGACGCTGGCTTTGGCCGCCACGCCTACTACCGTTAACGGTTTAACCGGGCGCGCTTCGTTGCCCTGCGCCAGCTGATAGCCACGCGCCGCTTTACTCAGGCTGCCCTGGCGCAATACGCCGGTTGCCAGTAAACGTCGCGCCAGCGCCAGAATGTCGGCGGTATCGCCGCTCAACAGCTCAAGCTCCAGTTCGCAAATGGCTTCCTGATGCTCACCGGCTTTGACGTCGCCAAGGTCAAGAGCTATCTCAATCTGGCTATCGCCCTCTTTCACCACCCATTTTTCACGGAGGAAATCAGTGCTAAACAGCGGCTGCACATTTTGCGCCAGTTCTGCCGGCAATTGCCCCTGCGGCCAGACTTCAGCCGGCAGCTTATCCAGCGCCAGCTCAGCTTTTTCCAGCGGAATATTGTATTCCGGACGCTGATGCAAACCGCCCACCACCCGACCGGCAATTTTCAGCGTCATTTCATAGCGCTCCCGATCGCCGCGGATCCGCAAGCCCATGTCGTGACGACGCAGCCAGTTATCGGCGGTTTCGTAGTAAATATTCAGCAGTTGACCTGCCGGTGTGTGCTTCGCGTCCAGCGTATTGAGATGCTGGCGCAGCGCCTCAACGCCGTCGTGGGCAACGATAAACTTCAGTTCGATTTCTTGAGCCATGGCTGAATTCTTCCACCTGATAAGCGTCGCCGGGAAAATGCGGCGAACTAATGACGATATTTTTTGTCAGTAAATAGTATTTTGCGGCGAATCGCCATGCAATGCGCATTTGCCAGCTGCATTTGGATGATTCCGATTGTGGCGGAAAACTTTGCGTCGCTCTGGCGATGCCACTACTATCGTTCAACTTTTTATGACCAAACGATGACCTGATGCCAAAATTACGCCTTATTACCTTTACATTGCTAGCGCTTAGCGCCGCTACGGCGGTTCACGCAGAAGAAAAGCGCTACGTTTCCGATGAGCTGAACACCTGGGTTCGCAGCGGTCCTGGCGATAACTATCGTCTGGTCGGCACCATTAACGCCGGCGAAGCCGTCGACGTTCTGCAAACCAATGACAGCACGAATTACGCGCAGGTACGCGACAGCAACGGCCGTACCGCCTGGATCCCGCTGAAAGAGCTGAGCAACGAGCCCAGCCTGCGCATTCGCGTGCCGGATCTGGAAAATCAGGTCAAAACGCTGACCGACAAGCTGAACAACATTGACGCCACCTGGAACCAGCGTACCGCCGACATGCAGAAAAAAGTCGCCGGTAGCGATGGCGCGATCAACGCTCTGAAAGAAGAGAACCAAAAGCTGAAAAACGAGCTGGTTGTCGCTCAGAAGAAGGTGAACGCGGCGAATCTGCAGCTTGATGATAAACAGCGCACCATTATCATGCAGTGGTTTATGTACGGCGGCGGCGTGCTTGGCGTCGGTCTGATCCTTGGTCTGGTGCTGCCGCATCTGGTACCGAGCCGCAAGCGTAAAGACCGGTGGATGAACTAATTCGTCTTCTCTGCCAGACTTACGTATCATCTTGCGAAAAGTCGATGCGGGAGAAACAGGCGTGAAGATTTATTTGGTCGGTGGTGCGGTACGAGATGCGTTATTAGGACTACCGGTCAAAGACAGAGACTGGGTGGTGGTTGGCGCCACGCCCCAGCAGTTGCTCGACGCGGGCTACCAGCAGGTAGGCCGCGATTTTCCCGTGTTTCTTCACCCGCAAAGCCGTGAAGAGTACGCCCTCGCGCGTACCGAACGTAAATCCGGTTCCGGCTATACCGGTTTCACCTGTTATGCCGCCGCTGACGTCACCCTTGAGCAAGATCTTCTGCGCCGCGATCTCACCATTAACGCGCTGGCTCAGGACACTGACGGTCAGATTTACGACCCATATGGCGGCCAGGCCGATTTACGCCAGCGCCTGCTGCGCCACGTCTCCCCAGCCTTTAGCGAAGATCCGCTACGCGTACTGCGCGTCGCGCGTTTTGCCGCACGCTATGCCCATCTCGGTTTTCGCATTGCCGATGAAACCATGGCGCTGATGCGCGCGATGGCGGACGCCGGCGAACTGGCGCATTTAACCGCGGAGCGGGTATGGAAAGAGACGGAGAACGCGCTTAGCACCCGTAACCCGCAGGTCTTTTTCCAGACCCTGCGCGACTGCCACGCGCTGAAGGTTCTGTTCCCGGAAATCGACGCCCTGTACGGTGTACCCGCGCCGGCCAAATGGCATCCGGAAATCGATACCGGCGTACACACCCTGATGACGCTCACCATGGCGGCGATGCTATCGCCGGCCATCGACGTCCGTTTCGCCACCCTGTGCCACGATCTTGGTAAAGGTTTAACGCCCAAAGAGTTCTGGCCGCGCCACCACGGCCACGGCCCGGCGGGGGTAAAGCTGGTGGAACAGATTTGCCAGCGCCTGCGGGTGCCGAACGATATCCGCGATCTGGCCAGACTAGTCGCCGAATTCCACGATCTGATCCACACCCTGCCGATTCTGCAGCCAAAAACCATCGTGAAGCTGTTTGATAGCATCGATGCCTGGCGCAAGCCGCAGCGTGTACAGCAAATCGCCCTCACCAGCGAGGCCGACGTGCGCGGGCGTACCGGTTTTGAGTCCTGTGATTATCCGCAGGGGCGCCTGCTGCTTGAAGCCTGGGAAGTGGCGCAGTCGGTCTCCACTAAAAAAGTCGTAGCGGAAGGTTTCAAAGGACCGGAGATTCGCGAAGAGCTGACGCGGCGCAGAATTGCGGCCGTGGGGCAGTGGAAAGAACAACGTTGCCCCCAGCCGCAAGGCTGAGGGCCTGGGCCTTAGAAGAAGACCACGTAGACGGCTGCCGCGACGATAAAGCGGTAGATTGCAAACGGAATAAACGAAATACGTTTAATCAGCTGCAGGAAGGTTTTAATCGCAATCAGCGCCACGATGAACGCCATGATAAAACCGACGGCGAACATCGGAATATCCCCGGCGTTAAGGAAGCCGATGCTCTTGTAGACGTCCAGCACGGTGGCGCCCATCATCATCGGCACCGCCAGCAGGAAAGAGAACTCGGATGCCGCATAGCGGCTAACGCCCATCAGCATACCGCCGGAAATGGTCGCCCCGGAGCGAGAGAAGCCAGGCCACAGCGCCAGACACTGGAAGCAGCCGATGGCGAACGCCTGACGATAGGTCATATCGTCAATCCCCACCGCGCGCGGTTGTTTCGGTTTGAACAGTTCCGCCGCGATCAGCAGGAAGCCGCCGACAATCAGCGCGTACATTACGTTAACCGGGTTAAACAGCGATTTAATCAGGTCATGGAACACCAGCCCCAGTACCACAGCCGGGATCATGCCTAACAGGATATGAATCAACGACAGACGCCCGCTGCCTTCGCCTTCATGCACCGGCGGGCGGCCAAAATGAATGCCGATCAGGCCAAACAGACGACGCCAGAACACCACGACGACCGCGAGAATAGATCCTAATTGAATTACGACTTCAAAAGTATTGGCGGTATCCCCTTCAAAGCCAAGGAGATGACCAACAATAATCATATGTCCCGTACTGGAAACCGGTAAAAACTCCGTCAACCCTTCAACCACACCCAAAATTGCCGCTATCAGCAGCGAGTGTAAATCGCCCATTCAATAAACCCTTAAAAGAAAAAGTAAAATTAAAATCCAGGCACTAAGACCGGTATAAAACAAATTTGTTTAAACATTATGACGAGAAACGTTTTGTTTCAGATTACTGCCACGTTCAATGATTACGCCAACGTTGGCCGCACGAGCCACCGCGCCAGGCTTGCTGACTTTAATCCGCACCCACGGAGAATTAAATTTTTGCAGCAGGAGATCGGCTATCTCTTCCGCCACCCGCTCGACCAGCGCAAAACGCCCGCCCTCGACGTGGTTGATAACCAACTCGCTGATATCAGCATAGCTCAGGCAATCGCTAACATCGTCGCTGGCGGCCGCTTTGCGGTTATCCCACGCCATTTCGATATCGAACACTAACTTCTGTTCGATGGTCTGTTCCCAGTCGTAAACACCGATAGTGGTGATTACCGAAAGTTGCTCTATAAATACAATATCCATCACGACCTGCCTGCTTTTTGGCTAAACCGGATACCACTTCCGGCGAATTATGCGTATTATCCACAGATGCAAAGACATCCCCTAAAGAATTCACGTGTCCTGACAGCGGCGACGCGGCAAGATTTCGGGAACATAGCAGCATCACTATGTAACCTATCGCGCAAAGAAAGCCAACAAACTGTTAACACGAAAATGGGTGGGGTTCTAACGACATTTTCAAAATGGAACAGCTGATGAGTGCAATCGCGCCTGGACTAGTTATCCTCGCCTACCTCTGCGGCTCAATTTCCAGCGCCATTCTGGTATGCCGTCTTGCTGGTTTGCCCGACCCTCGCGATAGCGGTTCCGGCAACCCTGGGGCGACGAACGTACTCCGAATTGGCGGCAAGGGAGCAGCCGTAACGGTATTAATTTTTGATGTCCTGAAAGGGATGCTGCCGGTTTGGGGCGCTTGGGCGCTCGGCTTGACGCCATTCTGGCTCGGGCTGGTGGCGATCGCCGCCTGCGTCGGCCATATCTGGCCGGTGTTCTTTAATTTCCGCGGCGGCAAAGGCGTGGCAACCGCATTTGGCGCTATCGCGCCCATCGGCTGGGATCTCACCGGCGTGATGGCTGGCACCTGGCTGCTGACTATTCTGCTCAGCGGGTATTCCTCGCTGGGCGCTATCGTCAGCGCGCTGGTCGCCCCTTTCTACGTCTGGTGGTTCAAGCCGCAGTACACCTTTCCGGTCTCGATGCTCTCCTGCCTGATCCTGCTACGCCATCACGACAACATCCAGCGCCTGTGGCGCCGTCAGGAAACGAAAATCTGGTCACGCTTTAAGAAGAAGAAAAAAACGCCAGAGCAGAAATAATCTCCACGCCCGGCCGCCTGTGCCGGGCTTCTTTGCCCCCACAAACGCATTCTATTTCCCACTTTTTTAGCCAATCATAGCGGCAAAAGAGAAAACCAAAGATAATCCTTTCACTACAATGACTTAGTTATGAGTTATAACCAAAAGTGATTTTTTCGTCCCCGCGTCGCTGTTTACTCTGAAGATCTTTATAAGAGAAAAAAGCACAACACCATGACTGATGTAATTAACGCGGCGCCAGCGGCAACCTCTGCGTCGCCCGGCGGGGAAGTAAAATGGATCGGCAGCGCGGCGGACGTCTCGCGCCTCATCAATGAAGGCAGCAGCGGGCGCAATAACGCGCGTATCGTCATGGGAATCGCCCTCGGCGGTATTTTCCTTGATGCCTACGATCTTGGCTCGCTGGCCTTCGGCCTGAAAGATATTACCCGGGAATTCAACCTGACGCCTGCCGGTACCGGGATGGTCGCCTCGGCCATCACCTTCGGCGCTATCGTTGGCGCGCTGCTCGGCGGTTACTTGACGGACAAAATTGGCCGCTATCGCGTGTTTATGGCGGATATGCTGTTCTTCGTGGTAGCGGCAATCGCCTGCGCGCTGGCGCCGAATGAATACGTCCTTACTGGCGCGCGCTTCGTGATGGGCCTCGGCGTCGGGATCGACCTGCCGGTGGCGATGGCGTTTCTCAGCGAATTCGCGAGGCTCAAAGGGCCCGGCAACAAGGCGGCCAGCGTGGCGATGTGGTGCCCCACATGGTACGCGGCAATCAGCATTTCATATCTGCTGGTACTCTTTTTCTATGCCGTCTTGCCGGAAAGCCATAGCGACTGGCTATGGCGGATTATTCTTGGTTTTGGCGCCATCCCGGCGCTGGTGATTATCGCTATCCGTAGCCGCTACATGAGCGAATCGCCGGTGTGGGCCGCCAACCAGGGCAACCTGCGTGAAGCTGCGTCTATTCTACGCCAGGCGTACAACATCAATGCACACGTTGCCCAGGACGCGCTGGAAAAACCGGCGCCCAAAGTTCGTAGCGCCCAATGGAGTAACTATCTGCGCCTGTTCCGCGGCGTCTACCTGCGCCGCACCACGCTTTCTACCCTGCTGTCGGTGGTTTCCTCGTTTGCCTATAACGCCGTCGCGTTCGGTCTGCCGGTAATCATCTCCAGCTTCTTCGTGCAGTCAATGTTGACGACGATTTTGATTTCGCTGGCGCTGAATTTGCTGTTCGCTTTCGTAGGAGGGATGCTGGCGGTACGCCTGGTACCGCGCTTCGGCGCCTGGCGGATGTCGCTGGCGGGTTATGGCTGCCAGCTAACGGCGCTGCTCGGCCTGGCGCTGATTGGTCGCCCTGATGGCGCAGGCGAAGGCGTCGCCGCCGTGGCGATGTTGGCGCTGTTCCTTTTCGGCCAGGGGTTTGGCCCCGGCGCACACACTATGACCTTCGCCTCGTTAAGCTATCCGACATCGCTGCGCGGCGTTGGCGTCGGGCTCAACCAGACGCTTATGCGCGGCAGCTCAACGCTTTCTTTATTCCTCTTCCCGCTGCTGGTCGCCGCGCTGGATACCCGCGTTTTCTGGATCATCGCCGCGGCGCCGCTGATTGGGCTATTGTCGCTGCTGGCGATACGCTGGGAGCCGTCAGGCTACGACATCGACGCCGAGGATTATCAGCAGCCTTAATCCACGCGTAAAAAAGCCGCCTCGATGGGCGGCTTCTTTGTGGTTATCAGGCGGCCGGCAGTTCCGCCAACGGCCAGCGCGGCCGCACGGTAACGCCGAGTCCGGCATTGGCGCCGCCCTGCAGGCGGACCATCCCGGCGTAAGCGATCATCGCGCCGTTATCGGTACAGAACTCAGGACGGGCATAAAACACTTCGCCGCCGCGTTTGCTCATCATTTCCGCCAGCTTCGCGCGCAGCGTACGGTTAGCGCTTACGCCCCCCGCCATCACCAGACGCTTAAAGCCGGTTTGCTCCAGCGCGCGGCGGCATTTAATCATCAGCGTATCGACCACCGCGTCTTCAAATGCGCGGGCGATATCGGCACGGGTTTGCTCATCGTCGCCGTTGTTACGAATGGTATTAGCGGCGAAGGTTTTCAGGCCGGAGAAGCTAAAATCGAGCCCCGGACGATCGGTCATTGGCCGCGGGAAAACGAAGCGGCCTTCCGTGCCCTGAGACGCCATTTTCGACAGCATCGGCCCGCCGGGATAATCCAGCCCCAACAGTTTCGCCGTCTTATCAAAGGCTTCGCCAGCGGCATCATCGATTGACTCGCCCAGCAGTTCATACTGACCAATGCCGGTGACGCTAATCAACTGGGTGTGACCGCCTGAAACCAGCAGAGCGACGAACGGGAACGCCGGCGGGTTATCTTCCAGCATCGGCGCCAGCAGGTGTCCTTCCATATGGTGTACCGGAATCGCCGGCACGTTCCAGGCGAACGCCAGCGAGCGGCCAACGGTCGCGCCGACCAGCAGCGCCCCCACCAGGCCAGGGCCTGCCGTATAGGCAACGGCATCAATATCTTTCGCCGTCAGACCCGCTTCTTTAAGCGCCGCCTGAATCAGCGGAACGGTCTTACGCACGTGGTCGCGCGACGCCAGTTCAGGCACCACGCCGCCGTAGTCGGCGTGCAATTTCACCTGACTATACAGCTGGTTGGCTAACAGACCTTGTTTATCGTCGTAAATGGCGATGCCGGTTTCATCGCAGGATGTTTCAATTCCCAGTACACGCATGAGTTGTTTTACCTCGTTTCAATACCGCGCAGTGTAGGACCAATGACCGGCGATGTAAAACTTTGCTCACCCCTGGTGTTCTCTTCGTGTATACTCCTCACCCTTATAAAAGTCCCCTTTCAAAAAAGGCGCCGGTGCTTTACAAAGCAGCAGTAGTTGCAGTAAAATTCCGCACCATTTTGAAATAAGCTGGCATTGCGGCCAGCGGCAAACCGAATTAATCAAAGGTGAGAGGCACATGCCGGTAATTAAAGTACGTGAAAACGAGCCGTTCGACGTAGCTCTGCGTCGCTTCAAGCGTTCCTGCGAAAAAGCAGGTGTTCTGGCGGAAGTTCGTCGTCGTGAGTTCTATGAAAAACCGACTACCGAACGTAAGCGCGCTAAAGCTTCTGCAGTGAAACGTCACGCGAAGAAACTGGCTCGCGAAAACGCACGCCGCACTCGTCTGTACTAATCTGTTGAGAGCGAAGCTCTCAATTCAGACCGAGTTGTAGTTGTAAGGCCGTGCTTCCGAAAGGAATGCGCGGCTTATTTTCGTTTATGCATTAGCAGATACACGAGATCGTTCAAACTGTCTTCAGGCGACATATCGAGGCCGTTTGCAGGATGCAGTGTATAGATTACGGGGCATATGGCTGGACGAATCCCACGCGTATTTATCAATGACCTGCTGGCGCGCACCGACATCATCGATCTGATCGATGCTCGGGTGAAGCTGAAAAAGCAGGGCAAGAATTATCACGCGTGTTGTCCATTCCATAACGAAAAAACCCCCTCCTTCACCGTCAACGGTGAAAAGCAGTTTTACCATTGCTTCGGCTGCGGTGCGCACGGCAACGTCATCGACTTCCTGATGAACTACGACAAGCTCGAGTTCGTCGAAACCGTCGAAGAGCTGGCCGCCATGCACAACCTTGAAGTGCCCTATGAAGCAGGTAATGGACCGAGCCAGATAGAACGGCATCAGCGGCAGAATCTTTATCAACTGCTGGACGGTCTGAACACGTTTTACCAACAGTCTCTGAACCAACCCGCCGCCGAACTCGCGCGCCAGTATCTGGCAAAACGCGGCTTAAGCAGCGAGGTGATTACCCGCTTCGCAATAGGCTTCGCTCCCCCAGGCTGGGATAACGTTTTAAAACGTTTTGGCGGCAATCAGGAAAACCGCCAGTCGCTTATTGATGCGGGCATGCTGGTCACCAACGATCAGGGGCGCAGTTACGACCGCTTCCGCGAACGGGTAATGTTCCCGATCCGCGATAAGCGAGGCCGGGTGATTGGTTTTGGCGGGCGCGTGCTGGGCGATGCGCTGCCAAAATACCTGAACTCCCCGGAGACCGATATTTTCCATAAAGGCCGCCAGCTGTACGGCCTGTATGAAGCGCAGCAGGATAACGCCGAACCTCAGCGTCTGCTGGTGGTCGAAGGCTATATGGACGTCGTCGCGCTGGCGCAGTACGGCATTAATTATGCCGTGGCCTCGCTGGGCACCTCGACGACCGCCGACCACATTCAGCTGTTGTTCCGGGCGACCAATCAGGTCATCTGCTGTTACGACGGCGACCGGGCTGGCCGCGACGCGGCATGGCGCGCGCTGGAAACGGCGCTACCGTATATGACCGATGGCCGCCAGCTACGCTTTATGTTTTTACCTGACGGCGAAGACCCGGATACGCTGGTGCGTAAAGAGGGCAAAGAGGCGTTTGAAGCGCGGATGGAGCAGGCTCAGCCGCTCTCCACGTTTTTGTTTAATAGCCTGATGCCGCAGGTCGACCTGAGCACTCCGGACGGGCGCGCGCAGCTGAGTACGCTGGCGCTGCCGCTGATAACCCAGGTGCCGGGCGAAACGCTGCGCATCTATTTGCGTCAGGAGCTGGGCAACAAACTGGGCATTCTGGATGACGCCCAGCTTGAACGTTTAATGCCGAAACAGGCGGAAAATAGCGCTCAACGCCCGGCGCCGCAGCTAAAACGCACGACCATGCGTATACTTATAGGGTTACTGGTGCAGAACCCCGATCTGGCGCCGCTGGTTCCGCCCTTAGCCGGTCTGGATCAGCAAAAGATGCCAGGGCTTGGTTTATTCAGCGAACTGGTCAATACGTGTCTGGCGCAGCCAGGTCTGACCACCGGGCAACTTTTAGAGCAGTATCGCGGGACAAATGAAGCGGCAACCCTTGAAAAACTGTCGATGTGGGACGATATAGCAGATAAGGATATCGCTGAACAAACCTTCACCGACTCGCTCAACCATATGTTTGACTCACTGCTGGAACTGCGACAAGAAGAGTTGATAGCTCGCGATCGCACACATGGTCTAAGCAGTGAGGAGCGCCGGGAACTCTGGACTATCAGCCAGGAACTGGCCAAAAAATGAATTTAACGGCTTAAGTGCCGAATATCGCTCGGGAAGCCCCCGACAGCCGCGCTGAGGCGCAGCGGCAATAATATAAGTACGCCCTCGCTTTAAATGTTGGCAGTTCGTCTGCCTGCACCAATCAAACGAATTAAGTGTGGATACCGTCTTATGGAGCAAAACCCGCAGTCACAGCTGAAGCTTCTTGTCCAACGTGGTAAGGAGCAAGGCTATCTGACCTATGCCGAGGTCAATGACCATCTGCCGGAAGATATCGTCGACTCCGATCAGATCGAAGACATCATCCAAATGATCAACGACATGGGTATTCAGGTGATGGAAGAAGCACCGGATGCCGATGATCTGCTGCTTGCTGAAACCTCCAATAATACCGATGAAGACGCGGAAGAAGCGGCGGCCCAGGTGCTGTCGAGCGTTGAATCTGAAATTGGCCGTACGACCGACCCGGTGCGCATGTACATGCGCGAAATGGGTACCGTTGAACTGCTGACCCGCGAAGGCGAAATCGACATCGCTAAACGCATCGAAGACGGGATCAACCAGGTCCAGTGCTCCGTTGCGGAATATCCGGAAGCCATCACCTATCTGCTGGAACAGTACGACCGCGTCGAAGCTGAAGAAGCTCGCCTGTCTGACCTGATCACCGGCTTCGTCGATCCGAACGCTGAAGAAGATATGGCGCCGACCGCCACTCACGTCGGTTCCGAGCTGTCTCAGGAAGAGATGGACGACGACGAAGATGAAGAAGAAGATGATGACGACGACAGCAGCGATGATGACAACAGCATCGACCCGGAGCTGGCCCGCGAGAAATTCGCCGAGCTGCGCACCCAGTACGAGCTGACTCGCGACACCATCAAAGCGAAAGGTCGCAGCCACGCCGCCGCGCAGGAAGAGATCCTCAAGCTGTCCGAGGTCTTCAAACAGTTCCGCCTGGTACCGAAACAGTTCGATTACCTGGTCAACAGCATGCGCAGCATGATGGATCGCGTTCGTACTCAAGAACGTATCATCATGAAGCTGTGCGTTGAACAGTGCAAAATGCCGAAGAAAAACTTCATCACCCTGTTCACCGGCAACGAAACCAGCGAAACCTGGTTCAACGCCGCCGTGGCGATGAACAAGCCGTGGTCCGAGAAGCTGCATGACGTTAAAGAAGACGTTCAGCGCGGCCTGCAGAAACTGCAGCAGATTGAAGAAGAAACCGGCCTGACCATCGAGCAGGTTAAAGATATCAACCGTCGCATGTCCATCGGCGAAGCGAAAGCCCGCCGTGCGAAGAAAGAGATGGTTGAAGCGAACTTACGTCTGGTTATTTCTATCGCCAAGAAATACACCAACCGCGGTCTGCAGTTCCTCGACCTGATTCAGGAAGGCAACATCGGTCTGATGAAAGCGGTAGATAAGTTTGAATACCGTCGTGGTTACAAGTTCTCCACCTATGCGACCTGGTGGATCCGTCAGGCTATCACCCGCTCCATCGCGGATCAGGCGCGCACCATCCGTATTCCGGTGCATATGATTGAGACTATCAACAAGCTCAACCGTATCTCCCGCCAGATGCTGCAGGAAATGGGCCGCGAGCCGACGCCGGAAGAACTGGCTGAACGCATGCTGATGCCGGAAGACAAAATCCGTAAGGTGCTGAAAATCGCCAAAGAGCCGATCTCCATGGAAACGCCGATCGGCGACGATGAAGATTCGCATCTGGGTGACTTCATCGAGGATACCACCCTCGAGCTGCCGCTGGATTCTGCGACCACCGAGAGCCTGCGTGCGGCAACACACGACGTGCTGGCGGGCCTTACCGCTCGTGAAGCGAAAGTGCTGCGTATGCGTTTCGGTATCGACATGAACACCGACCACACGCTGGAAGAAGTGGGTAAACAGTTCGACGTTACCCGCGAACGTATTCGTCAGATCGAAGCGAAGGCGCTGCGTAAACTGCGCCACCCAAGCCGTTCTGAAGTGCTGCGTAGCTTCCTCGACGATTAATCGTCGCGCTGCAAAGAGAGTAAAAAGCTCCCCGCGGGGAGCTTTTTTTATGCCTGCGATTCGGGCGCCATCACCGCCCTCGTCCCGCCAGCGCCTCATCCAGTTCGCGATAGGCTTCAACCAGCTTGTCCAGCGTCGCCCGGTTTAAACCGCTGGGATTGGGCAGCACCCAGATTTCAGTTTCACCGATGGTCGCTTCCTGACGTCCCCACTTTGCGCCACGCACCCTGAACGCCTGCTCATAGGCCTGCTTGCCGAGTACCGCCAGCGCCTGCGGCTGATAGTCCTGGATTTTGCTTATTAGCTCCTGCGCGCCATTGCGCAGTTCCAACAGGGCAACCTCGCTGGCCTGCACCGTCGGCCGCTCAACCAGCATGGTGATACCGCAGCCGGTATCCAACAGATGCTGCTCCTCTTCCGGCTTCAGCTGCCGCTCGGTGAACCCCGCCTGGTGAATGACCTTCCAGAATCGATTGCCGGGATGGGCAAAATGAAACCCCGTATGCGCGGAGGACTTCCCCGGATTGATGCCGCAAAAGACCACCCGTAGCCCCGGCGCCAGGATATCGCTAATCATAATTTCTCCGGCTGAATGACTAAAAAGCTGATTATAAAGGATTGAAAATGCATTGTTTATAAAAACAGCAGCCGAGCGCTTTACGCTGGATTGCCGCGTGCAGTTACATTATAATCCCTCGCCACGGCCCCTTAGCTCAGTGGTTAGAGCAGGCGACTCATAATCGCTTGGTCGTTGGTTCAAACCCAACAGGGGCCACCAAATTTTAGCTTTAAAATCATATAATTAAGCCACTCGAAAGAGTGGCTTTTTCTTTTCTGGCTCGCAATTGGCAGCAAAATGGCGATCTCAAACATTTCCGACGACTCTTCTTTGAGGCGACCTACTCCTGACGCATTCACGCGAGCAGAACATCCGGCTTATTGTCCCCACACTAAACACGACACATTTTAGTTTTAAAATCATACAATTAAGCCACTCCACGAAGTAGGTTTTTTCCTGAATTCAGTAATGGTTGTGCGATTGTTTCCAGCCATTTTGCTGTTCACGCAAAAAATTTTAGCGCTTCACAAATAAAAAATGAAACATCGTTCCAACAACCTCTTGTTTTATCAACAATTCCTGCCTATTTTTCGCAAAAAACGACGTCCTCGTAGGGCAATAAAATATCGGCAAGGCTCACAAAATATAAACGCAAAATTTTTTCGTATTGCGCATATGAAATGCGTAGTGATTTAATTCTTATAGCCAAATCATCCTTACAGATAGAATGAGAATAAAAATGGAAAAGCGTCCACTGAATAAAAATATTGATTTACTGCTGCGCGGATTTACTGAATTAAAGGATAACGGGCGGTTTAATGAACCCAATCTTGACGGTAGCGCCGGCGATTATATTTCATTTTCCAGTTGGGAATGGCCGCAGGGCGTAGGGCTATTTGGTCTGGTACGTTTATGGGAGAACACGAAGTCTGATGAGCTATATCAAATTATCGACCAGTGGTTTCAGGGAAATATCGAAAAAGGCCTACCAGGCCTGAACGTCAATACCACCGCGCCGATGCTTCCCCTCTCGCTTTTCTGGTCCCATCATCGGCAACCGCACTACCAGCAGGTGCTGGATAACTGGGCAAACCGCGTGATGACGGAACTACCGCGTACGCCGGAACAAGGCTTCCAGCATGTGGTCTCCGACGGCATTAACGACATGGAGATCTGGGACGACACGCTGTTTATGGTGGTACTGTTCCTCGCGCACTACGGTACGGTTTCCGGGCGCCAGGAGCTGGTAGATGAAGCCGTTCGGCAGTTTCTGCTGCATGCGCGCTATCTCAACGATCCGCAGACCGGCCTGTGGTACCACGGCTGGAGCTTTGTCGAGAACAGCAACTTTGCCAAAGCCCGCTGGGCGCGTGGTAATGCGTGGATCACCGTCGGTATACTCGAATTACTGGAACTAGCCGACGTAGGCGCGGGCGTTCGGGAGTACCTGATAGAGTGCCTGAAAAAGCAGGTTAATACGTTAATCGATCTGCAGGCTGCTAATGGCGCCTGGCACACCCTGCTCGACCATCCTGACTCTTACATTGAAATTTCCGCGACTGCCGGTTTTGGCTATGGCTTATTAAAAGGCGCCCGTCTTGGCATTGGCGATGAACGATGGCTACAGGCGGGTATGAAAGCACTGGCGATTGTTCAGGATAATATTGATGGCGCAGGAACGGTGCACAATGTTTCTTATGGCACGCGAATGGGGCGCACCCTGCAATTTTATAAAGACATTCCATTACAACCTACCGGTTATGGGCAGGCCTTAGCAATATTATGCCTGAGCGAAGGTTTGCGCCTGACTGATAATAAATAAAATAGATTCCTTCTCTATTTGGAGAAAGTAATAATGACTATCGAATATAGTAATTTTAATTTAACGGCGGGTAACGCCGTGCGCTACTGGCAGCTATCCGATATTACCAGTTTACGCTATGACACGGTGGACACGCCGATGGCTGGCGAAATGGACCCGTTTTTCTTTTTAAGCAAACATAAAAACTTCATTCCACATACCTACCCGTGCCGCGACGATTTTCGCCGGCACTTTGCTGAAAAAAAACCGCAGCCTTTCGCCAGCGCAAACTACTCACGCTGGTGGTTCCCTTTTGCTTCCGACAGGGTCGATCTCTCCGGCTTTTGGTTCCGTCCAACTCGGGTCGGCGCCTGGGCCAGAACGCTGCTCGATTGTCCACAGGCGGGCGAGTATCGTTTTCGCCTCTCCACCTGTGGCGGCGCGCTGCTAAAGCTGAACGGCGAAGAAGTGCTCTGGATGGCGGATTATCAGCGCAACCTGGAAAACCAGCGTGAATTCAGCCTGTCGTTACAGGCGGGGAAAAATGAGCTGGAGCTGTGGTTTGATGACTTAGCCGAACGCGATATTCGCTTCTTTTTCCAACTCGACTACCTTGACGGCGAGCCGCTGCGTATTGCGTTGGCAACGCCGCTAACCGATGCGCAGGTCAAAGAGATGGAACAGCTCCTGGACGGCGTTTCCTTTGAACATCCGGTATATAACCGCGGCACCATTCGCCTGGTATTTCCTCAGCCCGCGTCGACGGACTACGGCCTGCGCGTCAACGTGCTGGGGGATTTTATCTCGCTGGATGAACCGGTCACGCTCGATAGCCGACTGTCCGCCGGCGAGTCGCTGGTCGCCATTGCCGAAAGCGAAGCTATCCCCGCGGACTTCCGCAATTTCAACATCACGCTGCAACGTGAAGGGTTCAAGATTAGCCGCACGCTGGGCGTCGAAATCTGCCACGCCGACCGCCAGACGGCGATCCCGGCAACGCTGGAAGCACGTATTGCGCAAGCGCTGGAGGTGGTCGCTCATGAAGGTGAATACAGCAGCGTCAAAGCGCTGGCGCGCCTGGCCTGCGGCCTGAACGATGAGCAAACCCAGCAAATGCTGGATGGCGTTCTGCCGTCGGTGCTCGACTGCCACGATTGTGCCGACTTTACGCTTGTGCCGCTGCTGTGGTGCCGGACGGTATGGGGCGACAAGATCGACCCGGAGGTTCGCGGGCGCATCGATGACGCGATTCTGCGTTTCCGCTACTGGATGGACGAACCCGGCAACGATGTACAGTGGTACTTCTCTGAGAACCATGCCCTGTTGTTCCACACTGCGGCGCTGCTGGCGGGCAATCTCTTCCCGGACGCGACTTTCACTCGTTCCGGGCGCAGCGGACGCGAGCAGGCGGCGGCGGGTAAAGCGCGGGTTATCAGTTGGCTGGACCATTTCGAGCAGTGTGAAATGGCCGAATGGAACTCAGCGCCCTACTTCCCCATTGATTTAAAAGGTCTCACCGCACTGGCGGCACTGTCCGGCGACGCGCAAATAAGCCAGCGCGCCATCGCGGCAATCACACGCTTGCTGGCGCAGATTGCCCGCTCCGCCCACCAGGGTTTTCTGACCGCCTCGCAGGGACGTTCTTACGAACACACCCTACGCGCCGGACGCTCTCTGGAACTGGCGGCGATTTCGCGTCTGCTGTGGGGCAAAGGTAACTATGGTTGTCGTTTCCATGCGCTGCCGCAATTAGCCCTGCTGCTGCGTGATGGCCTGCTCACCCTTCCGGCGGAACTAGCAGAAGTTGCCGCCTGGCAAAAAGAGAGCGCCATTGAGTGGTGTTTTGCCCAGGGCGCCAACCGGATCGCCAAACTCTATCACTACAAAAACCGCCATGCGGCGATGGGGTCCATCGCCGGCTATCGCTGGGGAGAATGGGGCTATCAGGAGACGCCGTTCCATTTACGTCTGGGCAACCAACCTGAAGCGCAGATCTGGATCAACCATCCAGGCGAGACCCTGCACGGCGGATTCGGTCGCCCCTCCTACTGGGGCGGCTGCGGCACGCTGCCGCGCGTGCAGCAATATCGCGGGCTGGCGGTGCTGACTTTCAATCTGCACGCCGATCAGCCTGACTTTACTCACGCCTGGCTGCCGCAAAGCCAGTTTGATGAGGTCGTTATTAGCGGCCAGCGCGCGGCGGTACGCAGCGGTGACGGTATGGCGCTGCTGGTGGGTAATCAGCCGTTTGAAACGGTGAATACGGGGCCAACCCGCGGCTGCGAAATACGCCTTAACGGGCAACAAACCCGCTGGCTGGTTCGCATCAACGATCGAGTCGATAGCTCCCTCGAGACCTTCAGCGCATGTTTCAGCGACCTGACCATGATGCAGCATGACGACGGCAGTATTGAAGTGAACGATCCGCAGTACGGAACGGTGCGCTTCCTGGCCGATGGACGAGTGAGCGCCGAGAACCGCACGCTGGACCCACAGCAGTGGAGCGTCGTGGGCAGCAGCCGTGAACTTCCTCTGTAACCAACGCCCGGCAGAGACCGGGCAAGGAAAATAATAATGGATACGCAAATCGACAAACAGGCTGTGCCTTCCGGGCAGGCCTCTGATGATGTTAATCCGAATACGCTGCACAATCCCGCTCGCGAAATGGCTAAACCGAAAAGCAACTATCGCTGGGTCATCTGTTCCATGCTGGTGTTTGCCACGACGGTTAACTATATGGATCGCCAGATCCTCGGTCTGCTGGCGCCGATGCTGCAAAAAGATATCGGCTGGACGCAAATGGAATATAGCTGGCTGGTCAATGCGTTTACCGTCGCGTATGGCGTCGGCACGCTGGTATGCGGGCGAATTATCGACAAACTGGGAACCAAAATCAGCTATGCGGCGGCGATGGTCGTCTGGAGCGTCGCAGCGATGGCGCATGCGGTCGTCGGTTCGGTGGCGGGGTTTGCGCTGGTTCGCGTCCTGCTTGGGCTAGGCGAGTCCGCTAACTTCCCGGCGGCGATGAAGGTGATTGCCGAGTGGCATCCAAAAAAGGAACGCACGCTGGCGACCGGCATTCTTGGCGTCGCGGTCAATATCGGCGTGGTTATCTCGCCTGCGCTGATTCCGCTTATCGCAGTGCATTACGGCTGGCACGGCGCGTTTTTAATTCTCGGCGCCATTGGCTTACTGTGGCTGATTCCCTGGTTCATCGCCTTTGGCCCGGTGAAAGCGAAGGCCAGCGCCGAAGAGCAGGCGTGGATTGCTCAGGATAAAGAAGAAGCCGTCAGCGTTTCGGCCATTAAATGGACGCATCTGCTGGGCTATCGCCAACTGTGGGCCGTGGCATTAGGCAAAATGTTGACCGACCCAATCTGGTGGTTCTTCCTCTTCTGGCTGCCAAAATGGCTCAACGAATCCCGCGGTATCAACATGGAAGGTCTGGGATTGCCGTTAATCGTTATTTATCTCTTCGCCATCGTCGGCAGCCTCGGCGCAGGCTGGTTACCCGGCAAATTGATGAGTAAAGGATTTAGCACCGCCAGCGCACGTAAACTCACGATGCTGATCTGCGCCTGCCTGGTCCTGCCGATTTTCGCCGCCACCCAGGTCGAAAATCTGTGGGCCGCCGTCGCGCTGGTCGGGTTAGCTGCGGCGGCACACCAGGGGTGGTCTGCCAACATTCTGACCTCGGTATCCGATCTGTTCCCGAGCGCAGCCGTCGGTTCGGTCGTGGGGATTGGCAGTACCTTCGGGATGATCGGCAGCGTGATCTTCTCTACGGTGATTGGCGCCGTGCTTGAAGCCTCTGGTAACTATTGGGCGCTGTTCGCCATCAGCTCTGTGGCTTATCTGCTGGCATGGGCGATTATGTATTTACTGTTAGTGCCGAAGATGGAACGGGCTAAATTCGACTAACCCGTTCCCTTTGCCGGTGGCTCGTATCAGGCGATACGGGCCACCGATTGACGTTCGACGATGGCGCACGCCAGCTCAACCCGCCTTGGAATTTCGACACTACCCGCAATCATATCCTGCAGCAGCTCCAGCGCCAGCGTGCCGATTTCGTGTACCGGAAGGTGAACGGTAGTCAACGGCGGTGTGGCAAACTCCGCCTGCGGCAGGTTATTCATACCCACCACCGAGATATCTTCCGGCACGCGCAGTCCTAAGGCCCGCACGCCGTTGATCGCGCCGATCGCCAGCGAATCATTGGCGCACAGTATCGCCGTACACTCGCGCGGAGTATCACGGAAACGCGCGATCACCGCCTGCTCCGCCAGCTCCGGCAGCCAGTCGGTAACCGTCAGGATCCGCGAATCGTCGCACAACAGCTGGCGAGCGCGCATCGCTTCCCGCCAACCATCCTCACGCTGTTCAATGGTTCGCCTGCCTGGGTGGGTTAAAAAAAGAATGTCGCGGTGGCCACGCTCGAGCAAATATTCACAGGCCATGCGCGTGGCCGAACGGTTACAGGGCAGCACGCTGGACAAGCGCATTAACGGATCGTCGGTATTCACCAATACCGCCGGTTTTTTCAGGTTCGCCACCGTATTCAGAAAGCCGCTGTCGTCCACCGTCAGCGCCAGCACACCACCTACGTCCGCTTCTTCCAGCAGCGCCTGCAGAGCGCCGTTGTCATTATCGCTGAGCTGATGAGTAATGAGATCAACGCCCAGCACCTTCGCTCGCTCTTTTAACCCTTGCAGAACGTACCAGCTAAACTGATAGCGGTTGTAATCCAGCATCGCTACTTGTGAAATAGCCAGCACAATCCGCGCGCCGCCCAGCTCCTGAGCCGGCGTATATCGCATGGCCCGCGCCACTTCCTGAATACGCGTGCGCAGTTCGTGGCTGACCCCTTTTTCGCCCGATAGCGCCCGCGACACGGTACTGAGCGAGGTACGACAACGGGTAGCGATATCCTCCAGCCGCACGCGGCGATAGCCAGCATCGCGATCTGCCTGATTATCTGATTTACTCATCTCTCATCCTTTCTGACACCGCGCGCTACTCGGCGTAAAAATGAAAATCGCCGCGACTGGCGAATAATATGCAGTACTCAGTGTAGCCATTGACGCTGCCCAAACGACTTAGCGCACCACGGCACGATAAGCCATTTTTTACCCGGCATCGATTCAGAATCGCGAATTTGTGATCGTCAGCCGCACTATCCTGCCATTGCTACCGCTCACTCGCTAATCCTGTAACAGCATGAAGATTTTGATATCGATGATTATATTTTTATTCAATTAGGGTGTGGATTATTCTGTTGTTTAAAAACCTGCCATCATATTTATAAATATAATATTTATATTACCAGCCCTAAAGATTATCGAAACACCCGATGCTCTATATTCAGCCTCCTTCACTTATAGCGCTTCCCACATATAAAACCAGTGGGTGGCATCCCGACAAACGGTGCGGAACATCGCAGCGGAGACCAGCTGATAGCGGCGGTCCTGAGATTTCGCTGGTGTATAAGCGCACACGTAGCGCCCGCTATTGGCGTCGGGCAGCCCCTCTTTAACCGACATCCAGGGGAGAATCAGCTGCTCCGGCGGAACGCCCGCCGAGATGGTGTCGATCACTTCATGCGCCAGCGCCCGGGCGTCGCGGCTATAGGGGCCAACTACAACCTGTTCACAGTGTCTGAGTAAATGTTCCATTAATTATCGCTTCCTTTTATTGAGTCTCTATTTTCCCTTAATTATTGCAAAGATATCATTGGAAATAACTATTATTTAATAGGGTTTAATGGTGCTTATTTACTTAAAAATAAATTTTTAATACGAAACTATAATGACTCGCATTTATATCTTATTGATATAAAAAAGCCATTATCCGCTATCTCCGTATCAACATAGCTGAATAATGGCTAATTTCCACAATAACGTCTTATGCGCAATTGGCCGTGAACTCTACCGGCAAGTCGCCATAAAACCAGCCATCGTCCTGTTGGGTGAGATCGACGCGGATAGTCTTCTTCTCGCCAAACAGAAACTGCTTCACCAGTACCTTACGGGTAAAAACGCCGCCGACGTTAATACGCACGCCGTTGTGCTCAACCTTCTTAACCCGAATGGTTCTGCTGGAATAATCTATTTGAATATCAACATGTTCTCCGTGACGAGCAATAAAAGCCGCGATCCTGACATGCCCCCCATTTTTGGAGAAAGAGATAAACGGCTGACTCTTTCTACCGCGCCTTCCCTTTTCTATATTAATGAAGTTGTTTACGTCAGAGCGCGCTGCACCATTGAACACAAAGAAGCCTCCCTTCTCAGCAAAATCGTATCCCTTAAAACGAAAAAACAATGGTTTATTTCACTAGCAGGATGAATTTATGACAGAATAATTGACTGCATTTTAGAGATTTACACAGACAAAATCAAACCCGCTAAATGCCATTGCAGGGCAACTATCTCCCCATTCTCATCGCGGTAAAAGAAACACGACGGGCAAGATCCCGCACGGTAACTGGCTTCGGCGAGACCTTTTCCCCGCCCAGCGTCCAAGCGTAATGAAGAGTAAAGTAATCCCTGGATCTGTTAGACGGTCTCTGCGACCCTGAAATGAAGTTCGTGCAACAACAGAAGGTTAAAATTTATCCGGCAGCTCGTGCACAATATCGACCAGTTCGCCGTTTTCCATTTTGATATATCCTCCCTCCTTTAGCTCGGCAAGGATTTTAAAAAGGTAGCTGCGCGACATTTTGGTTCTTTTCAGAATAAAGCTAGCCAGGCTTCTATCATGCAATACTCCTTCATCCTGCTGTTTTTTGTAACGGTAGATCATCGATTTAATCGTATCGTAGCGTGAAGGTAAATTCTTTTCGTGATGTGCATCAATAATCAACGATAGCTGAAATGCCATGATTTCCATCAGATAAGCAAACCGTTCGCGTTGAATAAAATAGTGTTCAAACGCTTCTTTATCACAGGTCACTATTTTGACATTTTTCTTTGCGGTATATTTTAGCGATAGCGCCGGACCATAGTTTTCAATAATCCCCAAGATCATACCGCGTATCCCTTTGCCAATCTGCAGCATATCTCGCGTTTTACTCAGGACACCGCGTTTACTCGCGGAGCCAAAGCCCACGTTGTATTCCACTTCTATCGCAATAATGCCTTCCACTACAATGACGACTTCGCCAGGCTCAATTCTGAAAACGCCATTGTCTTTGATGATTCGCGGCTGGTTTGCCGAGATCAGAGGTTGAATCAACTCAAGGTCGCTGGCGACAACATGGTTATATTGATCAATAACGTCGGCATAAGTCGTTTTCATGTTGCCTCATTAATTAGCATTTATTTAATGCATGCAAAAATAGTCTGATAAAGTTAACCCTGTCAATTAAAGATAGCATTTTTAGTTCATCCCGCCATTTATTTCAGTCCGTTTAGAGACTCCTCTCTCGTATCAATCTGGATGCCTGAATAAAATACCAACACCGACGAGAACCCTAACCCGGTTTCGCCCACTGAAGCGTCTAATTTATTTTTAATAATAAACACCCTTGTAATTTAAAAATAAATTAGACGCTTCGTTAACAATCTATTTTTCCAGACCATTTAGAAAGCCGGAAAAATAAAAGGATAGCGAGCTATGTTTAAAAATATTCCCTTTAAGAGAACAATGTTGGCCAGTATGCTGACATTAGCTTCCGGCGCGGTGACCGTTGCTCACGCAGCCGACGCAACAGCGCAGAAGCAGGATGCTAAAAAGCCTAACATCGTAGTTATCTTTGGCGATGATATCGGCTACCTGAACCTGAGCACCTACAATCAGGGTCTGATGGGCTACCAGACGCCAAACATTGACAGCATCGCCGCGCAGGGCGCGAAGTTTACCTCCTACTACGCCGAGCAGAGTTCCACCGCCGGTCGTTCCGC
Organism: Klebsiella sp. 141198; assembly: GCF_050600785.1. NCBI lineage: Bacteria > Pseudomonadati > Pseudomonadota > Gammaproteobacteria > Enterobacterales > Enterobacteriaceae > Klebsiella > Klebsiella sp. 141198. The sequence goes on along the minus strand of NZ_JAQIRM010000003.1, from coordinate 206,545 downwards.
GTTTATTACCGGCCAGATGCCGTTCCGCACCGGGATGAGTAAAGTCGGTATGCCGGGAGCGCCACAGGGTCTGCAGAAAGAAGATCCGACCATCGCCAACGTCCTCAAGCAGCTGGGCTACGCCACCGGCCAGTTCGGTAAAAACCACCTTGGCGATCGCGATGAATTCCTGCCGACCGCGCACGGTTTCGATGAGTTCCTCGGTAACCTGTATCACCTGAATGCCGAAGAAGAGCCGGAAAACCCGGATTACCCGAAAGATCCCAACTTCCGCAAACAGTTTGGCCCGCGCGGCGTGATTAAGAGCACCGCTGACGGCAAGATCGAAGATACCGGACCGCTGACCGTGAAGCGTATGGGCACCGTAGATGAAGAGACTCTGGCCGCCAACAACGACTTTATGGCGCGCCAGGTGAAAGCCGGTAAGCCATTCTTTACCTGGTTCAACACCACCCGCATGCACAACAAAACCCACCTCAAAGACGACAGCGTTGGCGTCACCGGGTTGGGAACCTATGCCGACGGCATGGTTGAGCACGATAAAATCGTCGGCCAGGTACTACAGAAGATTAAAGACCTCGGTATCGAAGATAACACCATCGTTATCTACACCACCGACAACGGCCCGATGACCGCCACCTGGCCGGACGCAGGCGAAACTCCGTTCCGCGGTGAGAAAAACACCGGCTGGGAAGGCGGCTTCCGCGTACCGGCGATGATCAAGTGGCCAGGCCACATCAAACCGGGCACCGTGGTGAACGATATGTTCGCCAGCTATGACTGGTTCCCGACGCTGGTTGCCGCCGCCGGCGACAGCAACATCAAACAGGAAATGCTGAAAGGGTATAAAACGCCGTCCATCACCTACAAGGTTCACCTTGATGGCTATAACCAGCTCGACTTCCTGCAGGGCAAAGGAAAAGACCAGCGTAACGAATTCTTCTACTGGAGCGATGACGGCGATCTGCTGGCGATGCGTCAGGGCCGCTGGAAGATCCACTTTATGATCCAGGAACATACCGGTCTCGATCTGTGGCGCTATCCGTTCACCAAACTGCGTACTCCGCTGATCTTCGATCTGAAAGTCGATCCGCTGGAGAAAGGTTCCGACGGCATGGGCTACGACACCTGGTTCTACGATCGTCTGTTCCTGCTGGGCGGCGCGCAGAAGTCGGCAAAAGATATGCTGGCGACGTTTAAAGAATTCCCGCCGCGTCAGAAGCCGGGCTCCTTCACCGTCTCCGATGTCAGCGCAATGCTCGATAAGAGCGCAAGCACCGGTAAGTAACGGTAGTCCATCTCCCAGGGCGGTTCGCCGCCCTGTTTTCTTCTCGCCTTACCCTCGACCTGACTAATCCGGGAGTTATTTATGAAACACAGCACCACCGTGCCTGTTAACGCATTACCTTCGGCAAAAAAGTACGCGGGTAACGGCCCCGCCTACCAACGTCGCTTTCATGTGATGGCGAAACCCACCGGCTCGGCCTGTAATCTCGATTGCAGCTACTGCTTTTACCTGCACAAAGAACACTTACTCCAGCAGGAAAAACGCCGCTACATGAGCGATGAAACGCTGGAAAACTTTATCCGCCAGTACATCGACGGACAGGATGGAGAACAGGTGGTCTTCTCCTGGCAGGGCGGCGAACCGACCCTGATGGGACTGGAGTTTTTCCACAAAGTGGTGAAATTCCAGCAGCAATATAAAAAGCCCGGCCAGCGGATCGAAAACGATCTGCAAACCAACGGTATCCTGATTAACGATGCCTGGGCTGAATTCCTCAAAGCGAATCATTTCCTCGTTGGCTTGTCGATTGACGGCCCGCGAGAGTTGCACGACCGCTATCGCATTACCCGCAGCGGTAAACCAACGTTTGATAAAGTGATGGCCGGCGTCGACGCCCTGAAACGCCATGGCGTTCCATTCAATGCGCTGGTGACCGTCAACCGCACCAACGCCCGTTTCCCGTTAGAGGTTTACCGCTTTGTTACCCGCGAACTGGGGGCGACCTACGTGCAGTTTAACCCCTGCGTCGAACCGGTGGACTTTACCCAGACCGCGCCTCATTTCTGGCGTGATGACAGTATCCCCACCGTCGGCAGCCGCCGCGCGCGCCCCGGCGATTTAGACGCTATCGTCACCGACTGGTCAGTCGACCCGGACGATTGGGGACGCTTTTTGATAGCAACCTTCGAAGAGTGGGTGAACAACGACCTTGGCCGCGTCCAGGTCAATCTGTTCGAAACCGCCGTCGCCCAGATGATGGGCATGCCGGCGCAAATTTGTACCACCGCGGAGTTTTGCGGCAAAGGGCTCGCGGTCGAGAAAAACGGCGATGTTTTCTCCTGCGACCACTACGTCTATCCGGAGTATCAAATCGGCAATATCGCCGATAACAGCCTGGCGCGAATGGCTTTCTCCGAACGTCAGCAGGCTTTCGGTATGGGTAAATGCGACACGCTGCCCCAGCAGTGCAGGCAGTGCCCTTACCTGAAGCTTTGCCACGGCGAGTGCCCGAAAAACCGTCTGGTGCTCACCACCGACGGCGAAGCCGGCTTGAACTATCTCTGCCCGGGCATTAAGGCCTTTTTCAACTATGCCGAGCCGATTCTGGCGGGCATTGTCACTCTGGTGAAACGCGATTTTAAAGGAGTTAGCCGATGAGCCTGCGCGATAAAATATTACAGCTGGAGCAGCGCATGAACGCGCAGGTGCTCGGCCAGCAAAACGTCGTGCGAATGCTGATCATCGCCCTGCTCTGCGATGGGCATATCCTGCTCGAAGGGCTGCCGGGGCTGGCGAAAACCCGCGCCGTCCGCGAGCTGGCGCGGCATATCGTCGGCGAGTTTCGCCGTATCCAGTTCACTCCGGACCTGTTGCCCTCGGATATTACGGGCAGCGAGATTTATCAGCAAAATGCCAGCCGCGAAGAGGAGCAGTTTCGTTTTCGCCCGGGACCGGTATTCGGCAACGTGATTCTGGCGGACGAAATCAACCGCGCCTCGGCCCGCGTGCAGTCGGCGCTGCTGGAGGCGATGGAAGAGCGCCACGTCACCGTGGCGGGCAAAAGCTGGCCGCTGCCGGGCGTGTTTATGGTGCTGGCGACGCAGAACCCCGTCGACCAGGAAGGCACCTGGCCGCTACCGGAAGCCCAGCTCGACCGCTTTCTGATGAAGGTACAGGTCGACTATCCATCGAAAGAGCATGAGCAGCAGGTGATGCAGCTGGTTCGCGCCGAGCAGCAGACAAAATATGGCGTAGCGGCAAAAACCGCCCCCGCGCCAGAAGCGGAATCACTGCGGTTCAGCCAACAAGAGATCGCCTCCTGCTGGCAGGAGATAAGCGCCATCCACGTCGCGCCGATTATCGAAACCTGGATAGTCGAACTGGTCAACGCCAGCCGCCAGCCGCAGCACATCAGCGAACAATTAGCCAGTTATCTGGCTTACGGCCTGAGCCCGCGCGGCACCTTAGCGCTGGAGCGCTGCGCCCGCGCGCAGGCCTGGCTCGCGGGACGTGACGCGGTTCGCCCGGAAGACGTGCGCTTTATCGCGCCGGCGGTGATGCGCCACCGCTTGATGCTAAGCTATCAGGCCAGCGCCGATGGTTGCAGCGCCGACGACGTCATCGCCATGCTGCTCAACGCCGTGGTGATCTGATGAGCGACCTCTGCGTGAATCGCCAGATGCTGCTCGACCTCGCGCCGCAGGCGCGGTTGATGGTTAACCCACCGGGACAGATCCCGCCGGGGGCGTTGTCCGGCGAACGCGCCTCCCGCCAGCAGGGGCGTGGGCTCAACTTCGACAGCCTGCGTCGTTATCAACCCGGCGACGACATACGCATGATCGACTGGCAGACGACCGCCCGTCTACGTACGCCGTGGGTGCGCCAGTACAATGAAGAGCGCGAACGCCCGGTCTTTTTGCTGGTCGACCAGCGATTAGATATGCATTTCGCCACCCGCGGGCAAACTAAAGCCAGCGCCGCGGCCAAAATCGCCGCGCTGCTGGCCTGGCGTAGCCATCACGATGGCGATCGCCTCGGCAGCCTGGTATTTAACGATACCACGTTGGCGCTACACCCCTGCCGCGCCCCGCGTAGCACTCTACCCGCGCTGCTGGACGATCTGACGCATTACAACCAGTTGCTGGCGCAGCAATATCCTCACGAGACTGAGCGTACGCAGACGCTTTCGCAGGCGCTACAGCGCGCGGTCAGCACGATTCCGCGCGGCGCCTGGGTCGCTATCCTCAGCGATTTTCACGATCTCGACGCCCCAGCTCAGGCCATGCTGGCGCATCTGCGCCGTCGCTGCGAGGTCAGCGCATTTGTGCTGTTCGACGACTTACATCTTCGCCTGCCGCGCTCCGGCACGCTGGCCGCCTGCTACGGCGGGCGCAGCGCCAGCGTCACCCTCACCTCCGCGCTCAGCACCGATATTCGTCAACACATCATCGGTCGGCTGGCGCGTCAGCAGCAGCAACTTAACCAGTTGGGTATTCGGGTTAATCATCTGACGGTAACTCAGGACCTGCTGCGCCAGTTACAAAAAGGGCTTTAAATGTTTGAGAAAGGCTATGCGGTGCCGGAGCTACTAACGCCCGCGCTGCCCCCCGCCCCCAGCTGGTTTCCGCTACCAATCGGCTGGCTGATTCTGCTCGCGATTGCCGTAGGCCTGGCGGGGCTGTTCCTGCTTATCCGCTACGCCCGCTGGCGGCGCAACCGCTGGCGACGAGAAGCGCTGCTGGCGCTCAATCATCCGCATACCGTCGATAGCTGGATGCAGCTGATTAAACGCGTGCAGATGGTCCACCAGCCGCGCCAGATGGTTAGCCAAACGCTGGCGCCGGAAGCCGTGCTGGCGTCGTTGACGCTGGATGCTGACCTGCGCGACCAGCTCATCGCCCGCTACTGCCGGGCCGACAACGCCCTGAACGACCAGCAGACGGCGCGGCTTCGCGCTCAGTTGGCGCAGTGGCTAAAGGAGCTTCCACATGTCTGAATGGCTCGCCCACATTGATTTCGCCTGGCCCTGGGCCGCGCTACTGCTGGCGCTGCCGCTGCTCACTCGTTTTCTCCCGCTACCGGCAAAAACCACCGACGAGCGCGTGCGGGTACCGTTTTTACCCTCGCTCATTGACGCGCTACAGCTCGATACCCGGCCAAAACGCGGAAATGGGGCCAGCGCCGTGCTGTTCTGGCTTATCTGGTCGCTGCTGGTTTGCGCGCTGGCGCGGCCGGAATACCTGACGCCGCCACAATATATTACCAGGCCGATGCGCGACATCGTGCTGATCCTCGATGTCTCCGGGTCAATGGCGAAAAATGACGTCCAGGGCGGTAATACGCGTCTGCAGGCGGTACAGCAATCGGTACGCAAGTTTATCACCGCCCGCCAATCCGACCGCATCGGCATGGTCATCTTCGCCAGCAAAGCATGGCCCTTCGCCCCGATAAGCGAAGATAAACAGGCGCTGCAAACGCGCATCAATCAGCTAGCGCCGGGCATGATTGGCCAGCAAACCGCTATCGGCGATGCGCTGGGCGTGGCGGTTAAGGTGCTGGAAAATGGCCCCGATAAGCAGGCCGATAAGCTGGCGATTTTACTCACCGATGGCAATGATACCGCTTCGCAGCTATTGCCTGAACTGGCGGCAAAGCTTGCCGCCGATCACCATGTCCGGGTTCATACCATCGCCTTTGGCGACCTCAGCGATACCAGCAAAGACAAAGTCGATTTGCCGCTACTGCAGCGCATCGCGAAAACCACCGGCGGCCAGAGCTGGACCGCCGCGCATTCCGGCAGCGCGCTGGATAGCGTCTGGCAACAAATCGACGCCCTCACTCCGGCGCAGGTCAAAAGCCTCGGCTGGTCCTGGCATCAGGCGCTCTATCCGTGGCCGCTCGCCGTCGCGCTGCTATTGCTACTGCTGGCCGCCTGCGGCCGTGTCCTCAGGGAGAAAATGGCATGAGCGATTTTCACTTTCTCTATCCGTGGCGCTTAACCGCGCTGCTGCTGTGTCTGCTGGTGGCCTGGCTTCCTGGCTACGGCGCCTCCGCCTGGTCCACGCTAATGGATAAACCCTTTCGTGCGTTGATTATTCAACGCCGTCGCAGGCTAACCCGGCTGCTGCCGTGGCTACTCACACTCGGCGTCGTGGCATTGGCGGGCCCGAGCTGGCAGCGTGAACTACCGGCGGCGCTCACCCCGCAAAGCAACGTGATGGTAATACTGCAGCAGGATCTGGCGATGTATGCCCAGGATCTTCCCCCCTCGCGCCATCAGCGCATGCAGCATAAAATCGCCGCGCTGATGCAACGGCAGCCCGGTTCACATTATGGTCTGGTGGTTTACAGTAGCCAGGCCTTTCTCACGACGCCACTGACGCAGGATCCGCAGTTTTATCAGCTGTTTCTCAACGCCCAGTCGCCCTCTTTGCTGCCGGAAGGTAGCGGTTCCGCCCTGCCGCAGGCCGTCGCACTGGCGTTAAAAAATCTGCCCATCGCCAAAGACAGCCCGCGTAGCCTAATCCTCGTTGCCGATACCCTGTCGCCTGCCGATATCACCTGGCTGAAAGGGCAACATCTACCGCTGCAAATTTGGGTCCCCGGCACCGCCGCGGGCGGCACGCTGCCGGATAAGTACGCCAGCCTCGGCATCGATACCCGACTAAACGTCGATCGTTTCCGTCAGCTGCGCGACGCCGGGATCCCGGTGACGCTGGCCAGCGATGATGGCGACGATCTGCCGATCATCGCCAGCCACATTCAACAATCGGTGACTCAGCAAAATAATGCCCGCCAGGATCTGCACTGGAAAAACAGCGGCTACCTGCTGATCGCGCCGATGCTGTTCCTGCTGCTGTTCTGGCGACGCCAGTTACTGATGGTAGCGCTTCTATTTCCCGCGCTGCTGTGGTCGCCGCACAGCGATGCCGCCTGGCTCGATGCCTGGGTTCGCCCGGATATCCTGGGACAGCACGCCTTTAACCGCGGCGACTACGCCGCTGCCGCCGGGCACTATCGCGATCCGTTATGGCAAGGTATCGCCTGGTATCGGGCAGGCGACTATCCTGCCGCCGCCAGCGCGTTTCGCGCCGCGCCGCCAAGCGCGGAAACCTTGCTGTGGCTGGGTAACAGCTATGCTCAGCAAAAGCAGTGGCAACAGGCGCTCGACAGCTACGATCGCGCCCTTTACCTACACCCTGACTGGCCCATGGCGCTGCAAAATCGCGACAAAATCTCGCAGATCGTAATGCGCATTCGTCAGCAGGAGCGAGAGCGCCAACAGGCGCAGGGCGATGCGATGGACGATGGCCCGGATAAGCTGGTCCACGATCTGCAGAAAAATCAGGGCATCGATCAGCAGCAAATCGGCGCCATCGCCGGGGAGAGTCCGCAGGTTAATCAATGGTTTGATGCACTGGAGGTTTCGCCAACGGGGCTACTGAAAAGCCTGTATCGCAACGGCTCAGGAGATACCACGCCATGAACAAAGCGCTACTTTTTCTGCTGGTTGCCGCGCTTCCCGCGCATGCGGCGATGGACATCACCCGTGAACTGGAAGCGCCGACGCAGATCGTCCCCGGCCAGCCGGTTCGGGTGGCGATCACCTGGTGGACCGATAGCTGGTTTAACCCGCCGCCGCAGTGGCCCGAGTTTGCCGTCAAAAACGGCGAACTCCTGAATACTGCGTTGCCTTCACAGCTGGTGACGCGCAAAAAGAACGGGATCGTCTGGAGCGGCATTCGCCTTGAACGTCAGGTCAGCGCCTGGCAGCAAGGCGTGCTACGCCTGCCGGCAATCGACATTACCGCGACCTCCGCCAATCAGGCGCCAGTCACGGTGCATCTTCCGGCGCTGGAACGCCCGGTACACTGGCCTGCCAATACCACTCAGGCGGACCATTTTTTACCGGCCAGCCAGCTGACGCTCAGCCAGCAAATTCAACAGTACCACGCGGGGAAAGACGCCACGCTGCGGGTCGGCGATGCCGTTGACCGTATCGTGACCGTCGAGGCGCGGGATGCGCTGCCGGGGCAAATTCCACCGCTGCTGTACGCCATTAGCGGTAGCGAGAGCCAGCGTCTGGCGCCGGTCAGTGAACCATTAAAAAGCGAGCGCGGCGATGTTATCGGCGCCCACCGGGTGGAGCGACTGCGCTATTTGCCCAGCCATAGCGGCACACTGACGCTACCGCCGATTAGCTTGCGCTGGTGGGATACCATTAATCATCAATGGCGAACGGCGAAGCTGACGGGAGAAACGTTGAACGTCGCCGCGGCGCGACAAGGCGGCGCGGAGCAAACGCTGCGCGGTACCACGGGAATGGTCTCCTGGCAGAGCCTGATGTGGATAATGATTGCTGCCGCGGCGGCCGGTGGGGGATGGTTTGGCCGCCGCTGGTTTTATCGAACGCTTCTCGGCATCAATCGGCGCTGGCGGCGTTTCTGGCAGCCGCAGCCGTTACCGCCGCTGGCCCCTTAGGCAAAGCACTTCCCGGCGGTTGACCGGATACTATTCGTAGGCCGGATAAGGCGCAGCCGCCATCCGGCAAAAATACGGTTCCGAACTCACCGCCATTGCCCTCCGGCGTTTTTTATTTCGCCTTACACTGCGCCGGGTCGTAGACCGTCTTCCAGTCCTGCTGCATATCGACGACTGCCCAGCCCTTCTGTTTCGCCTCGGCCAATCCTTTCACCAGCTTGCCGCTGGCGGAAGGATGGCTATCGTAGGCGTACTCCCGCGCCGCATCGGTATGGTGGACCAGCAGCTCAAAGGTTTTATAGTTCGGGTTGGCTGCGGTGTACTGCAGCATCGCCAGATCGCCGTCGCTGTTGCCGAAAGCCGCAACCGGGCGCTGGCCCATAAACAGGTGGATCGCCACCGGTTTGGCCGCGGCGTCATCATTGAATGCGCCTTTCATCGTTTTGCGAAGCTGGGTGCCATTGTCCGTCAGACTAAACTCGCTGAGCGCGAACGAACCGATAACCTGCTCCGGCGGAATACCGTACATTTTCTCCGACACTACGCGCATGAAGTCAATTCCGCCGCCGGAAACGATCCACGTTTTAAAACCATTGGCGCGCAGATAGTCCAGCAACTGGCGCATCGGCTGATATCCCAACTGGTCGTAGCGACAGCCGGTACGTTTATCCTGATGGCTGTCAAACCATGCGCTGACTCGCTGACTAAACTCTTCGGTGGTCATGCCGCTATGGGTTAACGCCAGCAGCTTGAGTAGCCCTTTTTCACCGCCCGCCGCTACCGTTTTCAAATCATTGTTCAGTACCGCCGCCACCAGCGGATCTTTTTGCCATTGCGGATGTTCCGGCGCCAGTCTTTTCACTTCATCCACCGCGAACTGCAGTTGGAAAGTCAGCGGCGCTTCCGGCCACAGGGTGCCGTCGTTATCGAAAACCACATAGCGCTTATCCAGCGGAATAAAGTCCGCCCCGCCTTCACGCGTCGCCCCCTGCACCCATTGCTCAATCGCCTGTTTAGCAGGGGTATCTTTCCATGCCGGCAGCATATCGGTGGCTGCCGCGCTGGTGAAGCTCAATATCAGCATGCTGAGCAGTACTGTTTTTTTCATTGTTTATCCTTCTTATTCCACCGCCTAAAGCCAGACCTACTTCAGCATGGCGGCAATCTTCTCAAGCGTCGGTTTAACCGTCGCGTAAAAATGGCGAAACCCAGGACACAAGTAATTGAGCCCCTCTTCGCCATCCGGGGCGCGCACGATGCGGTTTTTCGGGCATTCTCCCCAGCATAAATTCAGATGCGGGCAGCTTTTGCAGTAGGCGGGCAGCGTCTCTTTCTTGCCCATCCCAAACACTTTCTGCCGCTCGGAAAAGACCATATGCGCCAGCTTATGCGCCTTAATATTGCCAAGCTTATATTCCGGGTAGACGTAGTGATCGCAGGAGTAGACGTCGCCGTTTTTCTCAATCGCCAGCGCCTTACCGCAAAACGGCGCGGTGATGCATAACTGAGATGGAAGCCCCATAGTCTGTACCACGGCGGTTTCGAACAAATTCACCTGCACGCGGCCCAGATCGTAGGTCACCCACTCATCAAAAGCTTCGGTCAGAAAATGTCCCCAATCGTCCGGATCCACCGACCAGTCGGTGACGATAGAATCCAGATCGCCCGGTTTCGCCCGGCGGCTGCCGGTGATGGGGATCGTCTCTTCGCGCCAGAACTGCGGCGCGGTAGTTTTAAACTCGGCGGCCTCTACGCAAGGCGTAAACTGGATATAGGTGGCGCCGAGTTCGCGGGTAAGAAAACGATATACCTCGCGCGGGAAACGGGCATTCACCCGGTTAACGACTGCCAGCGCGTTGAACGGCACGCCGTGGCGCTTCAGCGCCGCGACCCCTTCCATGACCTTATCGAAGGTCGGCTTGCCGCTTCGCGTCACGCGGAAGCGATCGTGGATCTCGCGCGGGCCATCGATCGATACCCCGACCAGGAAGTTATGCGCCTTTAAGAAGGCCGCCCACTTATCGTTAATCAGCACGCCATTGGTCTGCAGATCGTTCTCAATGCGCTGGTGCTTCGGCTGATATTTCTTTTGCAGCTCAACGACCTTTTCGAAAAACTCCAGCCCCATCAGGGTTGGCTCGCCGCCCTGCCAGGAGAAAATAATCTCTTCGCCGTCCTGGCTTTGGATGTACTGACGAATGAAATTCTCCAGTACCTCGTCGCTCATTCCTTTGTCGTGCGGCTGATGCAGAAGCTGCTCTTTATGCAGATAAAAACAGTATTGACAGTCCAGGTTGCAGGTGGAGCCGCTGGGTTTCGCCATCATGTGATAGCGGCGTTTATAGGCGGGCAGATAGCGCCCCTGGTTCTGTAATGGCGTTAATGGAATGGTGGTGCTTTTTTTCATCGACCAGAACCTATCTCTAGAATGCTCACAACAGCAAAAGGCCCGGACATCTCGCCCGGGCCAACGTCATTTTAATTACCGGTCGGCATCGCCAACTGGAACCCTTCTTTTTGTAACTGCTCGCGGATATTACTAAAGCGTTGATACTGCGACAGGGTAATCGGCCCACTGTAGGCTTCGCTCTGCGGCTTACGCGGCGGATACTCGACGTAGGTTTTCATCAACTTAGTGATGGCTTCATTGAAGGTCACCAGCGTCCAGGTATGCTCGGTATAGTTGTTCATAAAGATATCGTAGCGTTCCTGCGGATCCTGCCAGAGGTCGAAAATCTGCGGCACCGTTGCGACATAGGACTCCGGCCCTTTCCAGCCGAGGTTGGAATCCACCGCCAGGCCGCCGGTTTTCGCGCCGTTATCGCCGCGCAGGTTAAACACCGCCTTATAGTGGCCGACGCGTGCCGCCCCCGGGGTCAACTCGTTTTCAGTGAAGTAGAACCAGGAGGTACGGGGATCTTTACCCGTGCCAAACAGTACCGGTGAAATATCGTAGCTATCGAAGATAATCGGCTGCCCGGCGCGGTCTTTGGTCGGTAATTTAACGCCGGCCACTGAAGCAAAGGTTGCCATCAGATCGAGGCCGCCAACGATATCGTGGTTACGGCTGTGCTCTTTAATCTTGCCCGGCCACCAGGCGATAGCCGGAACGCGGCTGCCGCCTTCGCGGTCAGTGCCTTTGGTACCGCGGAATGGCGTATAGCCGGCATCCGGATAAACGTCCTGCCAGGCGCCGTTATCGGTGGTCCATACCACAAGGGTGTTTTTATCGATCCCCAACTCACGCAGCTTATCCATGATATGGCCAACGCGGGCATCCATTTCCACCATCGAGTCGGCGTATTTGCTCTTCGACATCGACTTACCGACGTAATCCGGATCCGGCATGTTCGGCTGGTGGTTCTTCATAAAGTTGATGCTCATGAAGAACGGTTCGGAAGATTTTGCATTTGCTTCGAGATAGTCCAGCGAGGCCTTCTCGACATAGCGGTCGAAGAATGGGATCCCGACCACGCCCTCTTTGCCATCAACGACCGGGGTATTCACATACTGGCCGTTAATTTTGAACTCTTCCTTCGGCGCTTCGCCCGCCTTGCCGGAGAGCGCGCCGCGGGTGACGCGGGCAAACATTTCACGCAGTTGCGGATCCATATCCGGGAACCAGGTCGGGTCGGCATAGGTATAGGCGTTCAGGTGATAGAGGCCGACGTATTTCATTTCGTCGTAGCCCTGCGCGTTTGGTAACGCGTAATCGGCTTCGCCGAGGTGCCACTTACCGGTAAAGAAGGTTTTATAGCCGCCGGTTTTCAGTACCGAGGCCAGCGTCCACTCTTCTTTCGGTAAACCGCCGCCTTGCCCCTGGAAAGCCACGGTGGTCATACCGCTACGGTTGGGAATGCGCCCGGTCTGCATCGCCGCGCGGCCCGGCGTGCTGCTCGGCTGGCCGTAGAAGTCGAAAAAGGTCATCCCCTCATCGGCCATTTTGTCGAGGTTTGGCGTCGGCATACCGCGGCCTTCGCCGCCGCCGTAGACGCCGAGGTCGCCATAGCCGGTATCGTCAGAGACGATCAGGATAATATTGGGCTTCTTTGCCGCACCATCGCTGGAGCCAGCCGCATTTTGATCGGCGGCATTGGCCGTCGCGCCGGGTAATAACGAACCGGCGGCAAATGCCAGCACGCCGATACCCTTGTATTTTTTATTCATCTTCAAACCTCATTGCTCAGAATGCGCCTGATTTAACTTACGATTTAGCTAAAGTCAGGCAGGCGTTGTCAGATTAGATAAGTCTCAATATGAGATGAGCGACATCGGCAAATATTCTTGTCGCTACTGAGGCGATTGCGCTTAAGTGAAGTAGAGAAAGCAATAAAAATCCACAGGTTCTGGTTTTATTTTTTAATTTATGCAAAGCGCATCACTATCACCGTTTCGCTAAAGAAACCCGCCGCAAAAGCAATATTATCATTCAATATTTAAGTGGATTCTTAGTTACTAAAAATAGAAGCCCAACTACCCACTAAAACAGTCTAAGTGAGTGTTTTAAAAAGAGCGATAGATCAGTCCGTTAACGGACTCTAAAAGTGTCGTCTGCTATCTGGCGCCAGCTTTTAAATTTAGATATTTTGTATCAGGCGTAATTCCGCGCCGTTAAAATATAAAGTATCGCCACTGCAAAATAGCAAAGAGTAATTAAGCGGTAGAATTGAGTCTGGAGAGAAGATGAGTCGTATTCAAACGCCCTATTCCCACATCATCGATGAATATAATAAGATGATTTCAAAGAATATAAAGGCGATAGACTCGTTAGCTCTCAGCAATAATATCCGCAAGATTGCCGATGAAACACATTTCACTCTGAGTACAGGCGAGATTATTATTGTTCTTGAAGGCGTTATTGCCGTTGAGATGCAGGAGCACAACTTTATTGTCGCCCCAGGAAAAGCAAAAACCCAGCCGAAAAAGTTGTTTCAGATCGGTAAAGGCATCAAAGGGATGTTTTTCGGTATCGTCGAGAATTATGGCCCGGGCATTCAGTTGCACTATACCGCCAAAAAAAATGTCAAAGTGTTCAGCTGTAATCTCGAATACTTTGAGAAACATTTTACCCAGCCCGATAAATTTACCTTTCTGATGAACATGATGGCCATCACGTTGGCGTTTTTGCTCGATGCGCATGACGAAAGAGCTATTGGCACCCGCTATTTTGTCATTCGCTCCATGATTTATCGTTATCTCAAACAGAAAAATGAAGGCGTATTACACGATCCGAGCCTGGCGAACTTTATCCTGCGACGCACCAAAATGTCGCGTAGCTATCTGTTTCAGGTACTTTCCGATCTGAAAAACGGCGGCTATATCACGATGAAAAACGGCGAGCTCGTCGATATTGTCAACGAGCTGCCGGAAAAATATTAACGCCGTTGGCTTAACTCTTATCCTGCCCCCGGCGCTTAAACTGCCCGGCGTCGATGTCGTACTGCTTCATCTTGCGCCACAGCGTGGTACGGCCAATATTCAGCAACTGCGACATCTCCTGTACCCGGCCGCTGGTCACTCGCGCCGCCTGGATAATCGCCTCTTTCTCGATGGCGCTGAAAGACAGGCTTGATGGTAGTAATGAGGACGCCGTTTCGCTGCCCGGCCGGGTAGAGAAGAGATGCTCGGGGAGATTGCTTAAGCGGATATGACCGTTATCGCTACTCATCGCGATATTCTCAATAATGCTATTAAGCTCAAAATCGTTGCCTGGCCACGGGTAGGCCACCAGTTGCGCCAGCGCGTCGTCATCCACCTTCAGGCGCGATGAAAAGCGTTTTTCCAGCCGACGCAGACGGCTATGCACTAACGAAGGAATACTGCCGCGCCGCGCCCGCAGCGGCGGAATGACGATTTCAAACGAATGTAGCGCATAGTAAAGCTGGCGGCTAAAGCGGTTCTGCTCCACCAGATTGGCGAGGTCGACGGTGGTGGTGGCGATCACTTTCACATCCACCGGAATCAGCCGCCGGGCATCAAGACGCGTCAGCACGCCCTGTTTTATCACCTGCAGCAGCGCCGACTGCAACTCGGGGGCCAGATACTCTATTTTTTCCAGGAAAAGCGTGCCGCCGTTGGCCAGTTCGAGTCGGCTGAGGCGGCCATTTTCATCGTCGGTTGGCGCGCTGCCCATAAAATCCTGGCCCAGTACGCTGTCGGCGTACAGCTGGCAGTTAACCGAAATATACGGGCCCGGCGCCCGTTCGCTTTCGTTATGGATCGCCTGGCTCAGTAATTCTTTACCCACCCCTTCCTCGCCGCACAGCAGCACCGGGAAAGCGCCGCGCGCCGCCTGACGGCCAAAGTGGATCAGCCTGCGGGTTTCCGGGTCATCCGCCGACATCTGTTCGAAGGTATGGCTCACTTTGCCCAATTGGCTGGTCATTAATTGACGCATCTGCTCCACCGGGTGGAGCAGTAAAATGAAGCTATTGCCCTGCTCCTCCACGATAGGCTTCAGGGTGATCACCGCGTCGATAAATTGATGCTGGCTCTCAAAGGTCACTTCCACATGATTAAGGCCGCGGGCCTGTTTAATCGCGCGGCGCAGCAACGCCGGCAGGGTCAGCAGCTCATTGATATTTCGCCCCTGGCTGGCCTGGGTATCGAGATGGAGCAGCGTGGCCGCCTGCACGTTGAGAAACTGCAGCACTCCCTGCTCGTTCCACGCCATCACCCCGTCGTCCATACTTTCCAGCAGGCCGTACATTTGATTAAGGTGGCGGTTAGATTCCGCCAGCAGGCTGTCGGTAAGCAGCGAGTTACCCACTTCGCGGGCGATGGCCAGCGTCAGCGACAGATCCGCCGGGGCCCACTCTTCGCGCAGGCAGCATAGCGAAATCGATCCAAACAGACGGCCATGGTTATCGAATACCGGCGTCGAACTGAACGACCAGCGCCGCAGCGCCTGCTTAAAGTGCTCGTCCCCTGCGGTGTTGACCGGCTGTCCGAGCATCGAAGCCAGCGACAGCGCGCAGGTGCCGATAATGCTCTCCGCGCAGTAGCTGCCGTCGCGAAATCCCAGCTCCGCCAGTTGTTCCAGGGTCTGAGGATTGCCACAGCGGCTCAGAATACAGGCCGACTCATCAAGGATGAACAGCGCGCAGGGGCGGTTGGCCATAAACTCCCACGCATCTTCCAGCGCTGCCTGGCCGATGGTAAGCAGCGCGGTTTTGCGACGGCAGATCGATTCAAAGGTCAGCCCCTGTGCCTGATGCGGCGCCTGCCAGGTTTCCCGCTGCATAAATTTGCTGCAGCGATGCCACGACTGGCTGATAACGGCTGAAACTTCATTTTCCGCGCCCTGAGTCTGAGCTGTCATATCCCTTTTCCGCTGGAGTTAACACAGTTAAAACGACAAAACCCTCCGGCAGCGGGTGCCGGAGGGGAAAGTTCATGCCGCATTATGCTGCGGCGTCTCGGTCAGGCGAAAACGAATTAACGCGCCAGCCACTGCTGCCCAAGCAGGTCAGCGGTAAGGATGGCGGCATAGACGCTATCCGCGGTGACCGGGAACGGCATATTGTGGATGGTTTCGCCTTCCGCGCAGGTGGCTTTCGCGACCGCGTGGATTTTGCTTTCGATACCCTCTTTCACGCCCATCTGCGCAAGGGTGATCGGCAGGCCGACTTTTTCACAGAAGCCCATCACGGTTTCGATCTCTTCCAGCGGGCTGTTTTGTAGTACCAGCTGCGCCAGGGTGCCGAAAGCGACTTTTTCGCCGTGATACAAATGGTGGCACTCTTCAAGAATGGTGAAACCGTTGTGAATCGCGTGCGCGCCGGCCAGGCCGCTGCTCTCAAAGCCGATACCGCTCAGATAGGTGTTGGCTTCGACAATGCGCTCCAGCGCATCGGTCACCACTCCAGCCTGAGCCGCCAGACGTGCTTTTTCGCCTTCCGCCAGCAGCGTATCATAGCACAGGCGCGCCAGGCTCAAGGCCGCCGCCGTGGACTGCCCGCCCGCCATGCTGGTGGCTCGCGCATCGAAGCAGGCCTTGGCTTCAAACCAGGTGGAGAGCGCATCGCCCATCCCGGCCACCAGCAAGCGTACCGGCGCTTTGGCTATAATCGCCGTGTCCATCACCACCATATCCGGGTTTTTCGGGTAGATCAGATACTCTTCAAACTCGCCTGCCTCGGTGTAGATAACCGACAGCGCGCTGGTCGGCGCATCGGTTGAAGCAATTGTCGGGATCACCACCACCGGCAGCTTCTGGTAATAGCCGATCGCCTTCGCGGTATCGAGGGTTTTCCCGCCGCCGATACCCACCACGCCACGGCAGCCGTGCTGCTTAAGAATGGCGATCAGGCGGTTGATTTCCGCATGGCTGCACTCGCCGTTAAACCGTTCCGCATGGCAGCTAATATTGTGGCTATGCAGGCCGTTCAATACTTTGTCGCCCGCCAGCTTCATCACGAAGTCATCGGCGATAACAAAAAAGCTGTCGGCCAGGTTTTTAGCGTATTCGCCAAACAGCATGGCGGCATCAGGTCCCTGGAGATATTTGGCTGGAGATTGAATAACTTTTAGCATTCCTTTCACCCTCAAATAAGTGCGTATGTTGACACGGGAGCCCAGGCCGTCATGCCGCGGCGCCTGATATCAATGGCGCTTACAGCCACGCTGCCGGAGCGATGCATCCACTGTAGGGCGAGCCGCGGCGAAAAAAATTTTTCCCTTTTTTGTTCTCTTCTGAAACAGATAAAAAAATAATGCGTTTCACATTGAAACAATGTGACTGAAAAAGCGATGGGATTGCGATCGCGATCGGATCATTTTGGCAAAAAAGCCGCTATCGTCTCCCCTCTTTAACGCAGAAAATCGGCTCAACGCGGCACAATGGCGAAAAAAATCATCATTGTCCCCGCTCTGATAGCAGAAAAAAACGGACAAATTATTAGCGCTGGCTCGCATTTCTGGTGTTTATCGGTGAATAACGTTCCATAAAGGAACAAAAATCATTTTCTACGTTCCGTTATGGAACCAATTTTGACGGCATTTTATTTTGTGCCCGCTCAGCCAGAATCACTACATCGCCGGGCTACCCTTATAGACAGGCGACCTCCCCTACCCTACGGAGCATAAACAATGAAAAAACTGATTAACCGTGTGGAAGATGTACTGAGTGAACAGCTTATCGGCCTGGCGAAGGCGCATCCTGAACTGACGCTGCACCAGGACCCGGTCTATGTAACCCGCTCCGATGCGCCGGTCGCCGGCAAAGTGGCGCTGCTCTCCGGCGGCGGCAGCGGACACGAACCGATGCACTGCGGCTACATCGGCCAGGGCATGCTTTCCGGCGCCTGCCCGGGGGAAATTTTCACCTCGCCGACGCCGGACAAAATGTTCGAATGCGCGATGCAGATTGACGGCGGCGAAGGCGTCCTGCTGATTATCAAAAACTATACCGGCGACATCCTGAATTTTGAGACCGCTACCGAGCTGCTGCACGAAAGCGGCGTTAAGGTCACCACCGTCGTGGTGGATGACGACGTGGCGGTAAAAGATAGTCTCTATACCGCCGGACGCCGCGGCGTCGCCAATACCGTGCTGATTGAAAAACTGGTCGGCGCCGCCGCCGAACGCGGCGACTCGCTGGAAGCCTGCGCTGAACTGGGCCGCCGTTTAAATAACCTTGGCCACTCGATTGGCATCGCGCTGGGCGTCTGCACCGTACCGGCCGCCGGACAGCCCTCCTTTACCCTGAAAGACGATGAGATGGAGTTCGGCGTCGGCATCCATGGCGAGCCAGGTATCGACCGCCGCCGCTTCAGCTCGCTCGACCAAACCGTCGATGAAATGTTCGATACCCTGCTGGAAAACGGCGCATACAGCCGCACGCTGCGCCAGTGGGATAACGTCAAGGGAGCGTGGCAGGAAGTGAAACAGAGCAAAACCGCGCTGCAAAACGGCGATCGGGTTATCGCGCTGGTCAATAACCTCGGCGCCACCCCGCTTTCCGAACTATACGGCGTTTACAACCGCCTCGCCCAGCGCTGCGAAGCCTCCGGCATTGTGATTGAACGCAACCTCATCGGCAGCTACTGCACCTCGCTGGATATGGCGGGTTTCTCCATCACCCTGCTGAAAGCGGATGATGACACGCTGGCGTTATGGGACGCCCCGGTCCATACCCCGGCGCTGAACTGGGGAAAATAAGGAGCACGACATGTCACTGAACAGAACGCAAATCGTCGACTGGCTGTACCGCTGCGGCGACATTTTCACCAAACAGAGCGATTTTCTCACCGGCCTTGATAAAGAGATCGGTGATGCCGACCACGGCCTCAATATGCACCGCGGCTTCAGCAAAGTGGTCGAAAAGCTGCCGTCGATCGCCGATAAAGACATCGGTTTTATTCTCAAGAATACCGGGATGACGCTGCTTTCCAACGTCGGCGGCGCCAGCGGTCCGCTGTTCGGCACCTTCTTTATCCGCGCCGCCCAGGTCACCCAGGCGCATCAAAGCCTGACCCTCGACGAACTTTATCAGATGATCCGCGAAGGCGCGGACGGCGTCGTCAACCGTGGTAAAGCGGAGCCGGGCGATAAGACGATGTGCGACGTCTGGCTGCCGGTAGTGGAATCCCTGCGTCATTCCAGCGAGCAGCATTTGTCTATCCCTGCCGCGCTGGATGCCGCCTGCGAAGTGGCCGAGCGCGCCGCCCACGCCACCATCACCATGCAGGCCCGTAAAGGCCGCGCCAGCTATCTCGGCGAGCGCAGCATCGGGCATCAGGATCCCGGCGCGACCTCGGTGCTGTTTATGGTTCAGATGCTGGCTGCCGCCGCCAAAGAGTAAGGAAATCGCGATGGTAAACCTGGTTATTGTTTCTCATAGCGCCCGGCTGGGCGAAGGTGTCGGAGAACTGGCCCGGCAGATGTTAATGAACGATGGCTGTAAGCTGGCGATCGCCGCCGGGATCGACGATCCCGACAGCCCGATCGGCACCGATCCGATTAAAGTCATGGAGGCGATCGAATCCGTCGCCGACACCGACCATGTACTGGTGATGATGGATATCGGCAGCGCCCTGCTCAGCGCCGAAACCGCCCTCGATCTACTCGATCCGGCGATTGCGGCAAAAGTGCGGCTGTGCGCCGCGCCGTTGGTCGAAGGGACGCTGGCGGCCACCGTCAGCGCCGCCTCCGGCGCCGGAATCGACAAAGTTATCGCCGATGCCATGAACGCCCTGGAAGCCAAGCGGGTTCAGCTGGGTTTACCTTCGCACACGCCTGACGCCGCCGCCCCAACGTTTGCTGACGACGGCGACGCTAAATCGGTTTCAGTCATTATTAACAATCACAACGGCCTGCACGTGCGTCCGGCATCAAAGCTGGTCGCCGCGCTGGCGGGTTTTAACGCCGACCTGGTACTGGAGAAAAACGGCAAATGCGTCACCCCGGACAGTCTGAATCAAATCGCTCTGCTGCAGGTGCGCCGCCACGATAAGCTGCGCCTGCTGGCTCGTGGTCCGGACGCCGATGCCGCGCTGGCGGCGTTTCAGGCGCTGGCCGCTGATAACTTCGGCGAGTCGCCGGAGGCGCAACCGACAGCGGAACCCGCCATACCTGCGCGTGTTGAAGGCGCCGCCCTGCTTTATCCGCTGGCGGCGATCCAACCGGCGCTCCCCACCGCCGCCGACATCGCCCGCGAGCAGCAGCGCCTGCGCCAGGCGATCGACCAGACGCTGGTCGATCTCAATGCTCTCACCGAGCTGGCGGAAAACAAATTTAACGCCGATATCGCGGCGATCTTCGCCGGCCATCACACCTTGCTCGACGATGAAGATCTGTTTGATGCCGCCAACGATCGCCTGCTCACCGAACAGTGCTCGGCGGAATGGGCGTGGCATCAGGTGCTGATGGAGCTCAGCCAACAGTATCGCCAGCTGGATGACGCCTACCTGCAGGCGCGCTATATCGATATCGAAGATATTCTGCAGCGCACGCTACGCCATCTGCAGGGTATTAAGGAAATACTGCCAACTCCCAGTGAGCCGACGATTATTATCGCCGACAATATTTATCCCTCGACCGTACTCCAACTGGATGCCAGCAAGATCACCGGCCTGTGCCTGCGCGACGGCAGCGAACAGGCCCACGGCGCGATTATCGCCCGCGCGGCGGGGATCGCCTGGCTATGCCAGCAGGGCGAAGCGCTGAATGATATTGAGCCTGGCGAAGCCATCGCGCTCGATATGCGTCAGCAACGTCTTATTCGTCGCTAAATCCACTTTGACCATTACCCGCCTCCGGAGGGTGAGTTTTCGCTTACTGATCAGGAACCACTATGTCTCAATTCTTTTTTAACCAGCGCGCCAGCCTCGTTAACGACGTGATCGAGGGAACCATTATTGCCAGCCCGTGGAACAACCTCGCCAGGCTGGAGAGCGACCCGGCGATCCGCGTGGTGGTGCGCCGCGATCTGAATAAAAACAACGTGGCGGTGATTTCCGGCGGCGGCTCCGGCCATGAACCGGCGCACGTCGGCTTTATTGGTAAAGGCATGCTGACCGCCGCGGTCTGCGGCGATCTGTTCGCCTCGCCGAGCGTCGACGCGGTACTCACCGCGATTCAGGCGGTGACCGGCGAGGCGGGCTGTCTGCTGATCGTTAAAAACTACACCGGCGATCGGCTTAACTTCGGCCTCGCGGCGGAGAAAGCGCGCCGTCTTGGCTATAACGTAGAGATGCTGATCGTCGGCGACGATATTTCGCTGCCGGATAACAAACAGCCGCGCGGCATCGCCGGGACCATTCTGGTGCATAAAGTGGCGGGCTATTTCGCCGAGCGCGGCTTCAACCTCGCCACCGTCCTGCGTGAAGCGCAATACGCCGCCAACCATACCGCCAGCATCGGGGTGGCGCTGGCCAGCTGTCACCTGCCGCAGGAAGCGGAAAGCGCGCCGCGCCATCAGCCCGGCCACGCCGAGCTGGGGATGGGCATCCACGGCGAACCGGGAGCTTCGACGATCGCGACCCATAACAGCGCGGAAATCATGCAGATTATGGTAGAGAAGCTGACCGCCGCCCTACCTGAAACCGGCCGCCTGGCGGTGATGCTCAATAATCTCGGCGGCGTGTCGGTGGCCGAGATGGCGATTCTGACCCGCGAGCTGGCCAATACCCCACTCCATGCGCGCATTGACTGGTTGATTGGTCCGGCTTCGCTGGTAACGGCGCTGGATATGAAAGGCTTCTCGCTGACCACTATCGTGCTGGAAGAGAGCATTGAAAAGGCGCTGCTGTCGGATGTCGAAACCGCCAGTTGGCAGAAGCCGGTGCAGCCGCGGGCCGTTAATATCATGCCGTCCGCGCTCGCCAGCGCACGCGTCGCCTTTACGCCATCGGCCAACCCGCAGGTGGGCGATTACGTGGCGCAGGTGACCAGCACGCTCTCCGGCCTCGAAACCCATCTCAACGCGCTGGACGCCAAAGTGGGCGACGGCGATACCGGCTCCACCTTCGCCGCCGGCGCGCGCGAGATTGCCGCTCTGCTGCAACGCCAGCAACTGCCGCTCAATGATTTACCCACGCTGTTCGCGCTAATCGGCGAACGCCTGACGGTGGTAATGGGCGGCTCCAGCGGCGTATTGATGTCGATTTTCTTCACCGCCGCCGGGCAGAAGCTGGAGCAAGGCGCCAGCGTGGCCGAAGCGCTGAATGCGGGTCTGGGGCAGATGAAATTTTACGGCGGCGCCGATGAGGGCGACCGGACAATGATTGACGCTCTACAGCCGGCGCTGGCGGCGCTGCTGGCCGAACCGGATAATCTGCAGGCCGCTTTCGCCGCGGCGCAGGCCGGCGCGGATCGCACCTGCCAGTCGAGCAAAGCCGGCGCCGGCCGCGCCTCCTATCTCAATAGCGAGAGCCTGCTCGGCAATATGGACCCCGGCGCCCACGCGGTGGCGATGGTGTTTAAGGCGCTGGCGGAACGCTAAGCCTCACCCGGTAGCGCTGCACTTACCGGGGCGACATAACACCACTGAAAGGTAGCCCGGATAAGGCGCAACGCGCCGCTATCCGGGTTTACCGTTCTATCTATTATTTGCTATGCCAGTACGCCTGCGAGCGCACCAGTTGCTGATCGATACTCGGCTCCTCAAAGCGCGCCAGCAGCGATTTCACCACTGCGCCTTCACCGGTCAGCCAGATAAAATAATCGTCTGACGGCACCTTAACCTGTGCCAGACGCTCGGCAACGAACCCCGGATTGTGGCCCACCACCCATTCGATATTAAAGCCGTCGAGATCCGCCAGATAATCTTTATACGAAGCATCCGCGACGGTGACGATGGCCGTCACCTGCGGCGTCACCGGCAGCTGACGTAATCCCAGCAGGCGACGGCGCAGCGCCGGCATGCCCGACTCGTCACAGACATAAAGCTGCCAGGCGTAATCTTCCGGCACCACCAGCGAACCGCGCGGCCCGCCGATCACCAGCTTATCGCCGACGTTGGCTTCCAGCGCCCAGCGGCTGGCAATACCGCCATCGTGGATATAAAAATCGTAAGCCAGCTCATGGCGTTCGGCATCGTACAGCGGCGTGTAGTCGCGGGTCGCCGGGCGCACGCCCTCGCCCCAGTTAATGCCTTCGTCGGTCACTTCCGGCGGCGTGAATACGCTGCCCGCCTGCGGGAAAAACAGTTTGGTGTGGTCGTCAAAACCTTGTGAAACAAAGCCATCCAGCGCCTCGCCCCCCAGCACGATCCGCTGGAACGCCTGGCCGATACGCTCAACGCGCAGCACGGTTAATTCGCGAAAACGTAGTTCGTTACGCACGCGCTGCGGATATTTTACTTGATTAATTGTGGTCATCCGTCGTCGCCTTGGTGAAGGGTAAATAGATATATCTAAACTCAGTGCAAATGATAATGATTGCTATTAATAAAAATGGCAAGTTTTTTTTGATATAAAGCGAGAGAAAGTCACAATAAAGCAAAAATCAAAAACAAATTCATTTAAATCAATTAATTAAAAATAAAATATTGTCTTTTATTATTTTTTAGATATAAATTAGATATATCAAAAAGACAGGAGGCATCGATGCGACATCATCACGAAGAGGGCCACGGCGAACAGGGCCGTCGCGGCGGCGGACGCCGCCAGCGTTTCTTTGGCCACGGCGAATTGCGCCTGGTGATCCTCGATATCCTTTCGCGCAACGCCAGCCACGGCTATGAGCTGATTAAAGAGATTGAGGCGCTGACGCAGGGCAATTACAGCCCCAGCCCCGGCGTTATCTATCCGACGCTCGACCTGCTGCAGGATCAGGGATTGATTAGCGTAGAAGAGGAAAATGGACGTAAAAAAATCGCTATCACTGAAGAGGGACGCCGCCTGTGCGCCGAAAGCGGCGAGCAGTTAAGCCAAATTCAGACGCGCCTGCAGGAACGCATGGTCGGCTGCGAATTGCGCAAAAATCCGCAGATGAAACGCGCGCTGGAAAACTTTAAAGCGGTGCTGGACCTGAAGGTCAACCAGCAGAGCATCAGCGACGCGCAGTTGAAACAGATCATCGGCGTGATTGACCGCGCGGCGATGGAAATCTCCCAACTCGATTAACCTCTCGCACCACAATGGTTCCCAGGCTGCTCCATCACACAGCGGCCTGCACCACCCCACGTCATACCGCTTCACACCCCAACGGCAGTTTATCTTGCGGCCTCAGGAATAAAACGTGCCAATATTTAAGTTATGAGATTAAATTTCGCACAATTGCGCCTTAACTTTGCGTTTATCCCGATTTTCATCGTCGCTGCCAGGCTGGCGTAATCCCTGCAATACTTAATTCAGTATCATGTGATACGCCCCCCCAGGAGCACATTTTGAACAGGTTACCTTCCAGCGCATCGGCTCTGGCCTGCAGCGCGCACGCACTGAATCTCATTGAGAAGCAATCGCTCTCCCATGACGAAATGAAAGCACTGAACCAGGAGGTGAGAGAATACTTTAAAGAACATGTGAACCCGGGGTTTCTGGAGTATAGAAAATCGGTCACAGCCGGCGGGGATTACGGAGCCGTAGAGTGGCAAGCGGGAGGGTTAAATACGCTTGTCGACACCCAGGGACAGGAGTTTATCGACTGCCTTGGTGGGTTTGGCATCTTCAATGTAGGGCACCGTAATCCAGTTGTGGTATCCGCCGTCGAAAATCAACTCGCGAAACAACCGCTTCACAGCCAGGAGCTGCTGGACCCGCTGCGGGCGATGCTGGCGAAAACGCTGGCGGCCTTAACGCCCGGTAAGCTCAAATACAGTTTCTTCTGCAACAGCGGCACGGAATCCGTGGAAGCGGCTCTGAAGCTGGCAAAAGCCTATCAGTCTCCGCGCGGCAAATTTACCTTCGTCGCCACCAGCGGCGCGTTCCACGGTAAATCGCTCGGCGCGCTGTCGGCCACCGCGAAATCGACCTTCCGTAAACCGTTTATGCCGCTACTGCCGGGCTTCCGTCACGTGCCGTTCGGCGATATTAACGCCATGCGTTCCATTCTGAGCGAATGCAAGAAAACCGGTGATGACGTCGCGGCGGTGATCCTTGAGCCTATCCAGGGCGAAGGCGGCGTGATCCTGCCGCCGGCGGGTTACTTACCGGCGGTCCGTAAACTGTGCGACGAGTTTGGCGCGTTGCTGATCCTCGACGAGGTACAGACCGGCATGGGCCGCACCGGCAAGATGTTCGCCTGCGAGCATGAAAACGTGCAGCCGGATATTCTGTGTCTGGCTAAAGCGCTCGGCGGCGGCGTAATGCCGATCGGCGCGACGGTAGCGACGGAAGAGGTCTTCTCGGTGCTGTTCGATAACCCATTCCTGCACACCACCACCTTCGGCGGCAACCCGCTGGCCTGCGCGGCGGCGCTGGCGACGATCAACGTCTTGCTCTCGCAGAACCTGCCGGCGCAGGCGGAGCAGAAAGGCGATCTGTTGCTGGACGGCTTCCGTCAACTGGCGCGCGAATATCCGGATCTGGTGAATGAAGTCCGCGGGAAAGGCATGTTGATGGCTATTGAGTTTGTCGATAACGAGATTGGCTACAACTTTGCCAGCGAGATGTTCAGACAGCGGGTGCTGGTCGCCGGGACGTTAAACAACGCCAAGACGATCCGCGTTGAACCGCCGCTGACGCTCACCCTCGAGCAGTGCGAGCAGGTACTGAAGGCAGCGCGCAAGGCGCTGGCGGCACTGCGCGTTTCGGTCGAAGAGACATAATTCACACCCGACCCTCTCCCGTCGGGAGAGGGTATTTTCGCGTTATACCACCCGCACGCCCGCCGGCATGACGCGTTCCGGCGTCAACAGCACGCTTTCGCTTTCATCCTCGGTTTCCGCGCATAGCAGCATGCACTCAGATGTTTCGCCACGCATTTTGGCTTTCGCCAGATTACACAGCACCACCACCGTTTTCCCCAGCAGTTCCTCTTCGCTATAGTAGGGCACCAGGCTGGTGACCGTCTGCAGCGTGCGGTCGCCGACATCAATCCGCGCGATATACAGCTTGTCGGCATTGTCATGGCGTTTCACCTCGACAATCTTGCCGACGCGCATCTCCAGTTTGGCAAAATCAGCGTAAGCTACGGTATCCATCTCTCACCTCCAGTAAATTTTTACTAAAAGATAGCAAGTTTTTGCCGTTCGTCTGCATAATGCTGATAATAATGCTACTTCTGTCACGCTATCGCCGGGGAAAACGGCCCTCGCGCGCTGGCGTTTTTTACTGAAATAAGGTGCAGGACGCGACGCTTGCTTTACAATAGATGAGCAAACATGGGCAACGTCCGATAAAGGAAAAAGATGGCAACGCTAAAAGACATTGCGACCGAAGCGGGTGTTTCGCTGGCGACGGTTTCCCGGGTGTTAAACGACGATCCCACCCTGAACGTAAAAGAAGAGACCAAGCATCGCATTCTCGAGATTGCGGAGAAGCTGGAGTATAAAAGCAGCAGCGCGCGTAAAACGCAGGTCCTTCCCGTCGGCCATCATCATATCCTGGCGCTGTACAGCTATCAGCAAGAGCTGGAAATTAACGACCCTTACTATCTCGCCATTCGCCACGGTATTGAAACACAGTGCGAAAAGCTCGCTATCGAACTCACCAACTGCTATCTCAATAACACCCTGCCAGAGCTGAAAAAGGTCACTGGCGTATTGATTATCGGCCAGCCGACGCGCGAGCTCCGCGAGACCGCCAGCGCGCTGACCGACAATATCTGCTTTATTGATTTTCACGAAGCCGGCAGCCCGTACGATGCGGTGGATATCGACCTGGTACGTATCGCTAAAGAGGTGGTCGACTTCTTTATCCAGCAGGGCGCGTCGCGTATTGGATTTATCGGCGGCCAGGACCAGCCCGGCAAGGCCGATATTCGCGAAGTGGCGTTTGTGGAGTACGGTCAGTTGAAGGGCGTGGTTTCAGCCGATGATATCTGGCGCGGCGGTTTTTCCAGTTCTTCCGGTTATGAGCTGGCGAAGCAGATGCTGGCGCAAACGGAGTTTCCGCGGGCGCTGTTTGTCGCCTCGGACTCCATCGCCATCGGCGTGCTGCGCGCCATTCACGAACGCGGGCTGGCGATCCCGGAAGATATTTCGCTGATTAGCGTCAACGATATCCCCACCGCGCGCTTTACCTTCCCGCCGCTGTCAACGGTGCGGATCCACTCCGAAATGATGGGAAGTCAGGGGGTGAACCTGCTGATCGAGAAGGCCCGCGATGGCCGCGCCCTGCCGCTTAACGTTTTTGTTCCCAGCGTGTTGAAGCTGCGCGGCACCACCCGTTAATCCAACCCCATCCCGGCGGCGCTGCGCTTGGCCGGGCTACCGGTCCTGGCCGGAACGCCATTCTGTAGGCCGGGTAAGGCGAAGCCGCTACCCGACACAAAAGCGGCTCCATACCCGCATCCTGTTACCCGGCGGCGCTACGCTTGGCCGGGCTACCGGTCCTGGCCGGAACGTCATTCTGTAGGTCGGGTAAGGCGCAGCCGCCACCCGACACAAAAGCGGCTCATTTTGTGATCGAGTTAAAGTAAATCATCCCTGGCGATTTTATTTAGTAAAAGTTTTACTAAAATGAGTTTTATCTTATTAAGCCGTTCAGGGAGGCGATATGAATCGCTGGGAAAACCTTCAACTCACTCATGAAAACAGGCTGCCGCCGCGGGCGTATTTCTTCTCTTACGACTCACTGGCCCAGGCGCGGACCTTCGCCCGCGAAACCAGCAGCCGCTTCCTGTCCCTCAGCGGGCAGTGGAACTTCCGCTTCTTCACCAACCCGCTGCTGGTACCGGAGAGCTTTACCTCATGCTATCAGAACGAGTGGGGGCCGATTACCGTACCGGGCATGTGGCAGATGGAAGGCCACGGCCAGCTGCAGTACACCGACGAAGGTTTCCCCTTCCCCATCGACGTGCCCTATGTCCCGACCGATAACCCGACCGGCGCCTACCAGCGCCTGTTCACCCTCGGCGACGGCTGGCAGGGCAAACAAACCATCATCAAATTCGATGGCGTCGAAACCTATTTCGAAGTTTACGTTAACGGCCAGTACATCGGCTTTAGCAAAGGCAGCCGCCTGACCGCCGAGTTCGATATCAGCGCGGTGGTGCAAACCGGCGACAACCTGCTGTGCGTGCGCGTGATGCAGTGGGCGGACTCCACCTATATTGAAGATCAGGACATGTGGTGGTCGGCGGGCATTTTCCGCGACGTCTATCTGGTGGGGAAAAATCCGCTGCACGTGCAGGATTTCACCGTGCGCACCGATTTTAACGATGACTACATCGACGCGACCCTCTCCTGCCAGCTGACGCTGGAAAACCTGGCTCCGCAGACGGCGGCGGCGACGCTGGAATATACTCTGTTCGACGGCGAAAAGGCGCTTTATTCGGGCAACGTTGGTCAACTGCAGGTCAGCCAGCAGCTAAACACCGGCTTCACAATTGATGTGAGCGCGCCGCAGCAGTGGTCGGCGGAAAGCCCGTATCTCTATCATCTGGTGCTGACGTTAAAAAACGCCGCCGGCGAGGTGCTGGAAATCATCCCGCAGCGCGTCGGTTTCCGCGATATCAAAGTGCGTGACGGCCTGTTTTATATTAATAACCACTACGTGATGCTGCACGGCGTAAACCGCCACGATAACGATCATCTGAAAGGCCGCGCGGTCGGCATGGATCGCGTGGAAAAAGATCTGCTGCTGATGAAGCAGCACAACATCAACTCGGTACGCACCGCCCACTATCCGAACGACCCGCGTTTCTATGAAATGTGCGATATCTACGGATTGTTCGTGATGGCGGAAACCGATGTGGAATCCCACGGTTTCGCCAACGTCGGCAACCTCAGCGCCATCACCGACGACCCGGCCTGGGAACACATCTACGTTGAGCGCATCGTGCGCCACGTGCACGCGCAGAAAAACCATCCGTCTATCATCATCTGGTCACTGGGTAATGAATCCGGCTACGGCTGCAACATCCGCGCTATGTACCACGCCACCAAAGCGCTGGATGATACCCGGCTGGTGCACTACGAAGAGGACCGCGATGCCGAAGTAGTGGATATCATCTCCACCATGTATACCCGCGTACCGCTGATGAACGAATTCGGCGAGCATCCGCATGAAAAACCACGCATTATTTGCGAATACGCCCATGCGATGGGCAATGGTCCCGGCGGATTAACTGAATATCAGAACGTTTTTTACCAGCACGACTGTATCCAGGGCCACTACGTGTGGGAATGGTGCGACCACGGGATTCAGGCCACCGACGATAACGGCGCGGTGTGGTACAAATTCGGCGGCGATTACGGCGACTACCCGAACAACTACAACTTCTGCCTTGATGGGCTGATTTTCTCCGACCAGACGCCGGGGCCGGGCCTACGCGAATATAAACAGGTCATCGCCCCGGTAAAAGTACAGGCGCGGGATATCTGCCGCGGCCAATTGCGGGTGGAAAACAAACTGTGGTTCTCCACTCTCGATGACTACACCCTGCGCGTAGAAGTCCGCGCCGAGGGCGAAACGCTCTCCAGCCAGTTGCTGAAAGTGAAAGACCTGGCGCCGAACAGCGGCCGCGACCTGCAAATCGCCCTGCCGCAACTCGACGAGCGTGAAGCTTTCGTCAACATCATGGTGACCAAAGATTCGCGCACCCCGTATAGCGAAGCCAATCACGATATCGCCGTCTATCAGTTCCCGCTTAAGGCGCGGACCGCCGCGCGAACTCCGCTGTTAAACGCCAGCGCCACCCCGCTGCAGATTGCCGATGAACGCCTGAACTACACCATCAGCGGCCATAACTTCCGCGTGGTATTCAGCAAGGTCAGCGGCAAACTGAGCGAATGGCAGGTCAACGGCGTCGATCAGGTAACCCGCGAGCCGAAGATTAACTTCTTCAAGCCAATGATTGACAACCATAAACAGGAATACGAAGGGCTGTGGCAGCCGGCCCACCTGCAGATAATGCAGGAGCATCTTCGCGAATTCAGCGCTGAAATAGAGGGTGAAACGGTGGTGATCACCACCCGCAGCGTGATTGCGCCGCCGGTGTTCGACTTCGGTATGCGCTGCACCTATCGCTGGCAGATTACGCCACAGGGCCACATCAACGTTGAGCTGGCCGGCGAGCGCTACGGCGAATATCCGCACATCGTCCCGTGCATCGGCTTTATGCTGGGCATTAACGGTGAGTTCGACCAGGTGAACTACTATGGCCGCGGGCCGGGCGAGAACTACGCCGACAGCCAGCAAAGCAACATCATTGATATCTGGCATACCACCGTCGACGATATGTTCGTCAATTATCCGTTCCCACAGAATAACGGTAACCGTCAGCACGTGCGCTGGGCATCGTTCAGCGACCGCCACGGCAGCGGCCTGCTGGTCGTTCCGCGCAATCCGCTCAACGTCAGCGCCTGGCACTTTACGGCAGAAAACCTGCACGCCGCCCAGCACTGCAACGAACTGCAGCGCAGTGATGACATCACCCTGAATATCGATGCGCAACTGCTCGGCCTCGGCTCCAACTCCTGGGGCAGCGAAGTGCTGGATAGCTGGCGCGTCTGGCTCAACACCTTCAACTATGGCTTTACGCTGCTGCCGCTGGAGGGCGGATGCGGCACCTCGCAGGTACTGGCGAACCATAGCTTCGGCGCCGGTTTCTTTTCCCCCGTTGCACACAGCGAGGCTGAACAATGAGAATTCTCGATAATTTAGAACAGTTTAAGCAGGTTTATCATAGCGGCCGCAAATGGCAGCGCTGCGTGGAAGCCATCAATAACATCGACAACATCCGCCCGGGCGTGGCGCATTCCATTGGCGATTCGCTCTCCTATCGGGTGGAAACCGATAGTACGACCGATGCGCTATTTGTCGGCAACCGCCGCTACTTTGAGGTGCACTATTACCTGCAAGGGCAGCAGAAAATCGAGTTTGCCGCCAAAGAAAATCTGCAAACCGTCGCCTGCTACCGCGACGAAACCGATCGCGAATACCTGAAAGGGATCGGTGAAACGGTGAAGGTTCATGAAGGGCAGATGGTGATTTGCGATATCGACGAAGCCTACCGCTTTATCTGCGATGCGCCGGTAAAAAAAGTGGTGCTGCGAGTCACGGTTGAAGACGGCTACTTCCTCAATAAGTAAACCCGCGTTAAGCGACAAGGGAGGTCAACGGGTACGCCCGTTGGCCTTTCGGTTCCAGCCCGCTGCGGCGGGTAGATGAATGATTGGAGGACGTATGTCCGAATCTGTACGTGCCAAAATCGGCAAGTTCGCGCTGCTATCGATGGCCTTTACCGCCGTCTTTAACGTGCGAAATATCGTCAATAATAACATTGAGTTAGGGCTCAGTTCCGCGCCTATCTTCTTATTTGCCACTATCGTTTATTTTATCCCGTTCGTGTTTATCATCGCCGAATTCGTCTCGGCCAATAAACACTCTGAATCCGGGATGTACGCGTGGCTGAAGCAGCCGCTGGGCACTCGCGCCGCCTATCTTGGTTCCTTCCTCTACTGGTTTGTGAACCTGTTCTTTTTCCTCTCGCTATTGCCGAACGTGGTGGCCTACGCCTCGTATGCGATCACCGGTTACGCGATCCCCTTCTCGCCGATGGTGACCTCGCTTATCTCCATCGTGCTGTTCGCCATGGCCACCCATATATCCACCAAAGGGGCGACCTGGTTGGGGAAAATTTCCGAATGTGTGGCCTACGGCGTGTTCGCTTTGTTCGCGATTTACGTCGTCGGCGCGCTGACCGCGCTGGGTTCCGGTCACGTCCCGGCGCAGCCGATTACCCTGGCGGCGATGGAGCCGACCATCAACTGGGCGACGCTCGGTATTATGTGCTGGATTTTCCAGGCCGCAGGCGGCGCGGAAACCGTTGCCGCCTACCTCAACGACACCAAGGGCGGGCAGAAATCCTTTATTAAAGTCATCATCACCGCCGGGGTGCTGATTGGCGGTATGTACGCCTTAGGTTCGCTGCTGGTTAACGTCTTTGTCGCCCGTGAAAACCTGACCTACGCCGGCGGAATGGTGGAAATCTTTACCGGTCTCGGCGCCTACTTCCACATTTCTGAAGCGCTGATGGGCCGCTTCGTCGGCATCATCCTGTTTATCGCTATCTTCGGCAGCATGATGATGTGGACCGCCGCGCCGGTCAAAATCCACTTCTCGGAAATCCCGAAGGGTATCTACGGCCAGAAAACCACCGAGCTGAACGCCCACGGCGTGCCGGTACGCGCCGCCTGGTGGCAGTTCCTGTTCGTTTTCCTGATGTTGATTGTTAACGGCTTCGGCTCCGCCAGCGTGCAGCAGATGATGAACACCGCCATTAATCTCACCGCCGGTACCGCCATGCTGCCGCCGCTGTTCATCATGGCCGCCTACTTCTTCTTCCGCTGGAAACACGATGACACGCCGCGCGACTTCCGTATGGGCTCAAGAAAAGTGGGCATGAGCATAGTCACCATGTTGATGGTCATTTTCGTCATCAGCATGACTGCTTCGGCCTTCCCGCCGGGCGTCGATCTGGTTAACGCTTTCTTTATCAACGTCTTTATGACCGCGGTCTTCTCCGGCCTGGCGTGGTGGTGGATCACCCGCTTTGAAAAAAAGCAGCAACGTCTGCGCGCCGCGGCGCCGGTTAACGCTGCTGCCGCCGGTAAATAACGTTCCTGTCGTCCCGTCAGCCCCTCGTCGGCTGGCGGGATTTTTTTATCCCTCGCCTGATTACGTATTACTCAACCTTTTTCGTGATCGAGTTAAAGCTATTCGGTTTCTTTACTTCTATTTACTAAAACTTTTACTAAAATCGACATTAATTCTTAACTACCTCTACCCTACAAACAACACAACCCCCTTCAGCGACCCTCTGAAGGACAATGTGTGGAGATGTGTTATGTCTGATACTAAACGTAATACCATCGGCAAGTTCGGCCTGTTATCGCTGACCTTTGCCGCCGTTTACAGTTTCAATAACGTCATCAACAACAATATCGAACTGGGGCTGGCGTCGGCGCCGATGTTCTTCCTCGCCACCCTGTTCTACTTCATTCCGTTTTGCCTGATTATCGCCGAGTTCGTATCACTGAATAAAAACTCCGAGGCCGGAGTTTACGCCTGGGTGAAAAGTTCGCTCGGCGGCCGTTGGGCGTTTATCACCGCCTATACCTACTGGTTCGTAAACCTGTTTTTCTTCACCTCGCTGCTGCCGCGCGTAATCGCCTATGCCTCTTACGCCTTCCTCGGCTACGAATACATTCTGACGCCGTTCGCCACCACCGTGTTGAGCATGGCGCTGTTCGCTTTCTCCACCTGGATCTCCACCAACGGCGCGAAAATGCTGGGGCCTATCACCTCCGTCACCTCATCGCTGATGCTGCTGCTGACGCTCTCTTATATTCTGCTGGCCGGTACCGCGCTGGTGGGCGGCGTGCAGCCAGCGGATCCGATCACCGTCGAGGCGATGATCCCTAACTTCAACTGGGCGTTCCTCGGTATTACCACGTGGATCTTTATGGCGGCGGGCGGCGCGGAATCGGTGGCGGTGTACGTCAACGATGTGAAAGGCGGCTCTAAATCCTTCGTCAAAGTGATCATTCTCGCCGGGATCTTTATCGGCGTGCTGTACTCGATCTCCTCCGTACTGATCAACGTCTTCGTCAGCAGCAAAGAGCTGAAGTTTACCGGCGGATCGGTGCAGGTGTTCCACGGCCTGGCGGCTTATTTTGGCCTGCCGGAAATTCTGATGAACCGCTTCGTCGGCCTCGTTTCGTTTACCGCGATGTTTGGCTCGCTGCTGATGTGGACCGCCACCCCGGTTAAAATTTTCTTCTCGGAAATTCCCTCCGGCATCTTTGGTAAAAAAACCGTCGAGCTCAATGAGAACGGCGTCCCGGCGCGCGCGGCCTGGATCCAGTATCTGATCGTCATTCCGCTGATGATCATCCCGACGTTGGGATCCAACACCGTGCAGGATCTGATGAACACCATCATCAACATGACCGCCGCCGCTTCCATGCTGCCGCCGCTGTTCATCATGCTGGCCTACCTCAACCTGCGCCGCAAGCTCGACCATCTGCCGCGCGATTTCCGCATGGGCTCGCGTACTACCGGCATCGTGGTGGTATCCATGCTGATTGTGATTTTCGCCATCGGTTTCGTCGCCTCAACCTTCCCAACCGGCGGCAACATCCTGACCATTATTTTCTACAACGTCGGCGGGATCGTGATTTTCCTTGGCTTCGCGTGGTGGAAATACAGCAGATACGTCAAAGGATTAACCCAGGAACAACAACAAATAGAAGCGGCTCCGGCTTCCCATACCTCTTAAATACCTTAAAAAAATGAAAACTAACTCTTACTTATACGGGGCACTCGTTGCCCTGGCTTTTTGCGCCCCTGCGGCGGCCGCTGAGACCGTCCATCCGGCCGAGCACGACGATACCAAAACGCCGGAATTAACCACCACCTCCTACCGCTTTTACGGCGAATTGGGGGTTGGCGGTTACATGGATTTAGAAGGCGAGGATAAACATAAATACAGCGATGGCACCTATATCGAAGGCGGGCTGGAGGTCAAAAACGGCCACTGGTTCGGGCTGATCTACGGCGAAGCCTGGACGGTACAGGCCGATAGCCAGGGCAATGCCTGGACGCCCGGCCACAGCTGGGGCGGCGTGGAAGGCGGCCTTAACCGCCTCTATGGCGGCTATAAAACCGATAACAACACCGAGATCATGCTCAGCCTGCGCCAGGACTCGTCGCTGGACGACCTGCAGTGGTGGGGCGACTTTACCCCCGATCTGGGTTATGTGATCCCCAATACCCGCGACATCATGTACGCGCTGAAGGTACAAAACCGCAGCGGCGATTTCCGCTATAGCGTCACCGCCACGCCGGCCGGGCATCACGATGAAAGCAAGGCCTGGCTGCACTTCGGCAAATATGATCGCTATGACGATAAGTACACCTACCCGGCAATGGTCAACGGCTACGTGCAGTACGACATCGTCAAAGATGTCACCTGGATGAACGGCCTTGAAGTGACCGACGGCACCGGACAGCTATTCCTGACCGGCGTTCTGTCGCCCAATCTGGCCTTCCGCGCCTGGCACCATACCGGCCGCGCCAAAGGGCTGGATGTTCCCGGCAGTGAAACCGGCTTTATGGCCAGCGCCATGTATGAAGCCTTAAGCGGGCTCTACTTCTCCACCGCATACAGCTACGCCAAACACCGCCCGGACCACGCCGCTGATGAAACCACCGCATTTATGCAATTTGGCATCTGGTACGAATACGGCGGCGGGCGTTTCGCCACCGCCGCCGACAGCCGTTTTTACACCAGCAACGCCAGCGGCGACCCGAGCGACAAAATTTTCCTGATGCAATACTTCTACTGGTAACAAGGAGCCGAGATACCATGAACCTCACCACTACGCTGACGCCGCTGGCCTGCGCGCTGATGCTGAGTTTTTCCGCCCACGCCGTCACCGCGCAGGCGTTTAAAAACGTCATCGACCGCAGCGGCGCGCCGCAGTATATGCAGGATTTCGACGCCGACGACCACCAGCGCTTCAACCCCTTTTTCGACCTCGGGGCGTGGCACGGCCACCTGCTGCCCGACGGCCCGGCGACCATGGGCGGCTTCCCCGGCCCGGCGCTGCTGACCGAAGAGTACATCAACTTTATGGCCACCAACTTCGATCGCCTGACGGTGTATCAGAACGGCAAAAAGGTCGATTTCACCCTGCAGGCCTGGAGCCTGCCCGGCGCGCTGAAACAAACGCTGACCGCCCCCGGCGTGAAGGTGGAGATGACGCTGCGCTTCGCCAGCGCCCACACTTCACTGCTGGAGACCAAAATCACCAGCAACACTCCGCTAAAGCTGGTGTGGGATGGCGAACTGCTGGAAAAACTGGCCGCCAAAGAGGGTAAAGCGCTATCGGACAAAACCATTGATGAAGCCTTCCCGGACTATCAGCGCCGTCTGAGCGCCACGCCCGACGGCCTGACGGTCAGCTTTGGCAAGGTTCGCGCCGCCTCCGACCTGATGACCTCCGGCGAATCGCAGTATCAGATCCACCGTTCGCTGGTAACCGAGACCCGTATCGACGGCCACCGCTTTACCAGCAGCGCGGAGATCCGCGGCTCCACCACCCTCTACACCACCTATTCGCACCTACTCACCGCGGAGCAAGCGCAGCGGGAAAAAGCGCAGATCCGCGATATTCTGGCGCGCCCGGCTTACTATCTCACCGCCTCCGAACAGCGCTGGGACGGCTATCTGCAAAAAGGGCTCAGCAACCCCGACGCTACCGCCGAACAGACCCGCGTGGCGGTGAAAGCTATTGAAACGCTCAACGGCAACTGGCGCGCGCCGGGCGGCGCGGTGCATTACCATACCGTCACCCCATCCGTGACCGGCCGCTGGTTCTCCGGCAACCAGACCTGGCCGTGGGATACCTGGAAACAGGCCTACGCCATGGCCCACTTCAACCCGGATATCGCCAAAGAGAATATCCGCGCCGTCTTCTCCTGGCAGATAAAAGCCAATGATAAGGTGCGCCCGCAGGATGCCGGATTTGTGCCCGATCTGATCGCCTGGAACCTGAGCCCCGAGCGCGGCGGCGACGGCGGCAACTGGAACGAACGCAACACCAAGCCAAGCCTCGCGGCCTGGTCGGTGATGGAGGTATATAACGTCACCAAAGATAAAGCGTGGCTGGAAGAGATGTATCCGAAGCTGGTGGCCTATCACGACTGGTGGTTGCGCAATCGCGACCATAACGGTAACGGCGTGCCGGAATATGGCGCGACCCGCGATAAGGCGCACAACACCGCCGACGGCGCCATGCTGTTCACGGTGAAAAAAGGGCAAACCGAGCAGACGCTTTCCGGCCTTAGCGCCTACGAACAGGTGACGGCCAAAGGCGATTACGACAGCCTCGAAATTCCGGCGCAGGTAGCGGCGTCGTGGGAGTCCGGGCGTGACGATGCGGCGGTATTTGGTTTTATCGATAAAGAACAGCTGGATAAATACGTCGCCAACGGCGGCAAACGCAGCGACTGGACGGTGAAATTCGCCGAAAACCGCGACCGCGACGGCAACCTGCTGGGGTATTCGCTGCTTCAGGAGTCGGTCGATCAGGCCAGCTATATGTACAGCGATAACCACTATCTGGCGCAGATGGCGACCATTCTTGGCAAAGCGGAAGAGGCAAAGCGCTATCAGGCGCTGGCGGCGAAGCTGGCGGATTATATCAATACCTGCATGTTCGACCCGCAGACTCGTTTCTATTACGACATTCGTATCGAAGAACAACCGCTGGCCAACGGCTGCGCCGGTAAACCGATCGTCGAGCGCGGCAAAGGGCCGGAAGGCTGGTCGCCGCTGTTTAACGGCGCGGCGACGCAGCAACATGCTGACGATGTGGTTTCGGTGATGCTCGACCCGAAAGAGTTCAACACCTTTGTGCCGCTGGGTACCGCCGCGCTGACCAACCCGGCCTTTGGCGCCGATATTTACTGGCGCGGACGGGTGTGGGTGGATCAGTTCTGGTTCGGCCTGAAGGGAATGGAGCGCTACGGTCATCGCGATGAGGCGCTGAAGCTGGCGGACGCCTTCTTCCAGCACGCCAAAGGCTTAACCGCCGATGGCCCGATTCAGGAGAACTACAATCCGCTGACCGGCGCCCAGCAGGGGGCGCCTAACTTCTCATGGAGCGCGGCGCATTTATATATGTTGTATAACGAGTTTTTCCGTAAGCAGTAATTCCCCTCACCCTAACCCTCTCCCACAGGGAGAGGGAACCTCACATCTGCGGTAACAGGCCGATAAAGCTGCGCTTCTGCCGCGGCTGCGACATCATCTCCTCCAGCTTTTCGACGCAGGCTAAATAGTGCGGCGTCTTCTTATGCGCCAGCACCGCCTCATCGTCTTTATAGGCTTCGTAGATAAAAAAGCGAGTTTTCACCTCTGGATCCTGCAGGACATCAAAGCGCAGGTTGCCCGGTTCCCGCAGCGCGCCTTCGTGGTTGGCGCGAAACACCTCGAGAAATTCATCCACCCGCTCGGGTTTAATATTGATCTCCACCAGCGTCACGTTCATTTCAGCTCTCCCTGTTTCTCTTCCTGCCAGAACTGATACGCTTCGCGGGCGTTCAGATTCTCATGCACCACCTTTTTCACCGCCTTCAGCATCGCGCGCGGGGCGCTGGACTGGAAGATATTGCGCCCCATATCCACCCCGGACGCCCCCTGGTCGATCGCCCGCCAGCACATCTCCAGCGCTTCATGCTCCGGCAGTTTTTTACCGCCGGCGATAACGATCGGCACCGGACAGCTGGCGGTCACTTTTTCAAAGCCTTCCTCAACGAAATAGGTCTTCACAAACTGCGCCCCCATTTCGGCGGCAATCCGGCTGGCCAGCGAGAAGTAGCGCGCGTCGCGGGTCATCTCTTTGCCGACGCCGGTAACCGCCAGAACCGGCATACCGTAGCGATTACCGGCATCCACCAGTTTGATGATGTTATTGATCGACTGATGTTCGTATTCGCTGCCGATATAGACCTGCGCCGCCACCGCGCAAACGTTGAGACGCAGCGCGTCTTCCATCGCCACCGCCACGCATTCGTTGGAGAGTTCGCTCAAAATCGAATTACCGCCGGAGGCGCGCAGCACCACCGGCTTATTGGTGGCCGCCGGTACCTGGCTGCGCAATACGCCGCGGGTGCACATCAGCACGTCGGTGTCGGCAAACAGCGGCGCAATCGACAGGTCGATACGCTCAAGCCCGGTCGTTGGCCCCTGGAAGTAGCCGTGATCGAAGGCCAGCATCACCGTGCGATTGCTGTGCGGATTAAAGATGCGCGCCAGCCGCGACTGCATGCCCCAATCTAGCGAGCCGCAGCCTTTCAGGGTATACAGCGTGTTCTGCTGCGGGCGGTCGATACCGAAGTCCTTACCCTCTTTGATGTCGTCTAAATCAGCCATCTCATCCTCCGTCAGAAGTCGTAATTGTTGATGTTCTCTTTGCTGAACACCACGCGTTCCGGCAGCAGCACGATACCGTTGCCCTTCGCCTCATACTGGTAACCCTGTACGCTGTTCGGCTCGACCTTAAGCGGGCCGATATCTTTCACCTCAACGCTGTCGCCTACGTTAAGATCGCCCTTTTTCAGCAATCGATCGGCGACGTTAACCGCAATTTTGCCCTGCTGAACCACATCCCACAGGCCGAACGCTTTCACCGTGCCGCGCTCAACGTACGGGCGCATCACGTTCGGTGTACTAAAGCCGACGATCGCCACGCCCTGACGCTTGAGGTTCTCCGCCGCCTGCGCCGCCGCCGGCAGCGCATTGGCATCCGGCGCGATAATGGCGTCGAGATCCGGATAGGCTTTTAAGATCCCCTCGGCGGTTTGCAGCGATTTGGTGGCATCGTTATAGCCGAACTGGGTGGTGACGATTTGCCACTGCGGATGCTCTTTTTCGATTTTGGCTTTGGCTTCCTTCACCCACTGGTTCTGGTCGGTCACCGTCGGGCTGGAGTAGAAAAACGCGACTTTGGCGGCAGGTTTGCTGACCTGCTTTTCCGCCATCTCGACCAGCAGGCCGCCGAGCTGCTGCGGCGTGCCCTGATTGATATAGATGCTGCGGCACTCGGGTTTGGTATCGGAATCCCAGGTCAGGACCTTGACCCCGCGCTGCATCGCCCGCTTCAACGCCGGGCAAAGACCGTCCGGCGAGACGGCGGAAACGATAATGGCGTTGTAGCCCTGGTTGACGAAGTTGTTGATTAGCTGCACCTGGCCGGAGACGCTGGGTTCGGTCGGGCCGTCATAGGTGACATCCACGCCCAGCGCTTTCCCCGCCTCTTTCGCACCGTTGCCGCCGCTGGTAAAGAAGCCAACGCCGACCAGCTTAGGAATAAAGGCGATGCGGTCCGCCGCCTGGGCGGTGACTACGCTCATCGCCAACGCCAGCACGATCAGTTTTAATTTCATTTTATGCTCCGATTGTTTTATGCGAGAAAAGACGCCGCCAGGTCGCGCGCACCCATTCACGGTGCAGGCTCAGCGAGCGCCCCATCACCACCACAACCAACAGCGCCCCTGACAGCGCGCTCGACACCTGGTTGGGGATGCCGACCATCTGTAAACCCTGTTGCAGATACCCCACCAGCAACGCCGCCAGCGCGGTACCCAGTATCGATCCCGAACCGCCGTATATATTGGCCCCGCCGAGCACCGCCGCGGTCAGCGCCGGCATCAGCAGGTCGCGACCTAAATCCGAACGCGCCGAACCGAAATAGGAAACCATCACCAGCGCCGCGACCGCCGAGGCGACGCCAACCAGGCCATACAGCACGTACGGGATCCCGTTCACCGACAGCGCGGCATAGCGCGCGGCGCGCGAATTTTGCCCGAGTAAAAAGAGATGGCGGCCAAAGCGACCGCGATGGGCCAGCAGCCAGAAGAAAAAGGTGATAATCGCGAACAGCACCAGCGGCAGCGGCAGTCCGGCGAGGGTTAAATTGGCGAAGGCGGTGAAGCTATCGGGAAAACCGCCAATCCCCTCGTAACCGGTCGCGCCGGCCATGCCGGAAAGCAGCAGCGCGCCGCCGCCGTACAGATACAGCGTCCCGAGGGTGATCACCAGCGGGCTGATGCCGGTGTAGTGAATCAGCGCGGCGTTGAATAACCCGCACAGCAGCCCCAATAGCAACGTCAGCGATACCGCCAGCCACAGCGGCCAGCCCGCCTGGGTCATCACCCCGAGGGCGATGGCGCACAGGCCGATGGTCGAGCCCAGCGAAATATCGATCCCGCCGCTGATGATCACCAGCGTCAGCGGCAGCGCGACGATGCCGATGCAGATAAAGTCGCTGGTGCTAAAGAGCAGCATATTGAGATCCAGCATGCGCGGATTCAACGCGCCGAATAGCAGGATTTCCGCGATCAGTAACGCCAGCAGCGCGCTTTCCCAGTTAAGCTTCAGCTTCATTTAAGCCACCTCTTTGCTTTTGCGTTCGGGAAAGCGGGCAATCTGTTTGCCCCCTTTGTTACCGGGCTGGAAACGGCTGTACTTTAGCGCCCGTTGATGGCGGGCCAGCGCCTGGCGCAGGCGGCCATCAAGCACCAGCACGCCGAGCAGCACCAGGCCGGCGATAAAGTCATTCCACCAGGCGGGAAGGCG
Organism: Klebsiella sp. 141198; assembly: GCF_050600785.1. Lineage (NCBI taxonomy): Bacteria > Pseudomonadati > Pseudomonadota > Gammaproteobacteria > Enterobacterales > Enterobacteriaceae > Klebsiella > Klebsiella sp. 141198. The sequence continues at coordinate 165,357 of NZ_JAQIRM010000003.1, read as the reverse complement.
GAACAGCACCAGCACGGTGTCGATTTGGGTGAGGAAAAAGGCGCCGAGAAACGCGCCAATCAACGTACCGGTGCCGCCGAGCAGCGAGATCCCGCCCAGTACGCAGGCGGCGATGGCTTTCATCTCCAGCCCGCTGCCGGTCTGATTAGGCACAAAACCAATTTGCGCGGCGAAGACGATCCCAGCGCAGGCCGCCAGCATGCCGTTGAGGGTAAAGGCCAGCATCCGCGTACGGTTGACCGCCACGCCCAGCTGACGCGCGGCGGCGAGATTATCGCCAACGGCGTAAAAATCACGACCAAAGGCGGTGCGCGACAGCAGCCAGCCGCCCGCCAGCAGCAGCGCCAGCACCAGCCAGCCCAGCGGCGACACGCCAATAAACGCGGGCTCCGAGAGCGATTTCAGGCTGTCGGGCAAGCCCTCGATCCATTTCCCGCCGGTCCACAGCAACATCACTCCGCGATACAACCCCAGCGTACCGAGCGTCGCGACGATCGCCGGAATGCGCAGCCCCACGACCAGCAGGCCGTTAAAAGCCCCGGCCAGCGCGCCAATCGTCAGCGCGAAGGCGATAGCCGTCGCCAGCCCGTAACCGTTGTTCAGCGCCACGCCGACGGCGATGGCGCACAGCCCAACGGTCGAACCTACCGACACGTCAATATTGCGTGTCAGCATCACCAGCGTCGCGCCCAATGCCAGCAAGCAAAGGATCTGCGAGCTGGCGAAAATCATCGCCAGGGTCTGCAGGCTGAAATAGGCTGGATTGAGCGCCACCAGCACGATAAAAAGCGCCACGATGGCAAAGAAGGCGCTCAGTTCGCGATTCTTCAGTAACGTTTTCATGCCTGCCCTCCGAAGGCCAGGGTCATCATGCGATCGACGGTCACCGCCTGCCGCGCCAGCTCGCCGCTGTAGCGGCCCTGATGCATCACCAGCACCCGGTCGGCAAGGCCGACGAACTCATCCAGATCGGAGGAGATCATCAGCACCGCCACGTTTTGCGCGGCAACGCTTTTTAGCAGTTGATAGATATCGGCGCGGGCTGAGACATCCACGCCGCGCGTCGGCTCATCGACAATCAGCAGCAACGGATTAGCTTCCAGACAGCGAGCCAGCAGTACCTTCTGCTGGTTGCCGCCAGAGAGCGTGCGCACCGGCTGATCGTCATCGGCCAGCTTGATCCCCAGCGCCCGGTGATAGCGCTCAACCACCGCCGCCTCCCGTTTCCCCTGCTGCCACCATGACGGCTGATTGAACATCACTGTGTTCCAGCGCACCGGCGCATCAAGAAACAGCCCCGAGACCTGACGGTCTTCCGGCAGATAAACCAGCCCGCTGGCCAACCTGGCGCGGGTGCTGTCGCGGCTAATCTCGCGGTTCTCCAGCCAGATCCGCCCGGCGCGCGGTGGGCGCAGGCCGTATAGGGTTTCGGCAAATTCGGTGCGCCCGGATCCCACCAGCCCGGCCAGACCGACGATCTCTCCGGCGCGGATCTCCAGATTGAGATCGATAAAACCTTCTCCGGTGAGATCTTCCACCCGCAGCACGGGAAAGTCCTGCGGTTGCGTACGGCGGTTACCCGGTAGCGACAGCCACAGCTTTTGCGTGTCGCTCAGCGTATGGTCGCGGCTGACCGGCGTCATCGCGTTAATCAGTTGCTCGTCGCGGTATGCCGCGGTCTCGCCGCTCAGCACCACCGCGCCGTCGCGCATCACCGAAATATGGCTGGCAAGCTGGCGGATTTCGGGCAATTTGTGTGAGATAAAGACGATCCCAACGTCCAGCGCCTGTAACGCGCGGATCTGGCTAAACAGTCTCTCGGTTTCACCCGGCGTTAAAGAGGCGGTGGGTTCATCCAGGATCAAGATCCTGGCTTCGCGCATCAGCCCGCGCAGGATCTCGACCATCTGTTGATCGGCCACCTCGAGCGTGCTGGCGCTGGCATCGAGGTTGATCTGGCAGTTCAGCTGCTGCAGTTTGTCCTGCAACCGCGCGGCGGTATCCGCCCGCTTCGGCAGGCGGAAGAGAATGTTCTCGCGCACGCTGAGGTTGGGAAACAGCATCGGCTCCTGCGGCACCAGATAGATGCCAAGCTGGTGCGCCAGCGCCGGGCTGAGGCGCGCAAACGCGCGGTCGCCGATCGTCAGTTCACCGCTGTCCGGCGTTTCAACACCGGCGATGATCTTCATCAGCGTCGATTTACCCGCGCCGTTCCCCCCCATCAGCGCATGCACCTGGCCCGCGCCTAGCGTGAAATCGATGCCTTTCAGCACCGCAACGCCGGAGAACTGTTTGCAAATCTGGCGAGCTTCAAGCAGTGGCTTCATCGTCGCGCCTCGATTGAACAAATGATTTTTAGATTTAATAATGTTCAAAAGCGTAGACCGTGAACTATATTTACAACCGTGCGAAGATCACAGTTTGGCGCTTTAGATCGTCAGGAAAAAAGGCGCCAGCGATGAAAGATCCGTTTTGCCAGTCGGCTCACACTTTCCGACCGCGCAATAGCGAACATATGATCTAAATTTTTATAAGAGTTCAATTTATGAGCGAAAAACGCATTACGGAAGAGAACCGCTACGCCGGGCTGGCGTTAGCCGAGGAAGAGCTGGTGGCGCGGGTGGCGTGGTGCTACTACCACGACGGCCTGACGCAAAATGACATCGGCGAGCGTTTGGGGCTGCCGCGGCTGAAGATTTCTCGCCTGCTGGAGAAAGGCCGCCAGTCCGGGGTGATCCGCGTGCAGATCAACTCGCGCTATGAGGGCTGTCTGGCGCTGGAAAGTGAACTCCAGCAGCGTTTTGGCCTCAAGATTGCCCGCGTTCTGCCGGCGCTCAACACCCCGCCGATGAATACCCGGCTGGGTATCGGCGCGGCGCAGTCTCTGATGGGCATTCTGCAACCGGGGCAATTATTGGCAGTCGGCTTCGGCGAAGCCACCATGAGCTGTCTGCAGCACCTCAGCGGCTTTATTGGCTCGCAGCAGGTGCGGCTGGTGACCCTCTCCGGCGGCGTCGGCCCTTATATGACCGGCATCGGCCAGCTTGATGCCGCCTGTAGCGTCAGCATTATCCCGGCGCCGCTGCGGGTCTCTTCGGCGGATGTCGCCGAGATCCTGCGCCGCGAGTCGAGCGTGCGCGACGTGATGCTGGCGGCAACGGCGGCGGACGCGGCGGTGGTTGGCATTGGCGCCATCGATCAGCGGCGCGACGCCACCATTTTACGCTCCGGCTATATCAGCGAGGGTGAACAGCTGATGTACGCGCGCAAAGGCGCGGTCGGCGACATTTTAGGTTATTTCCTGCAGGCCGACGGCCGGCCGGTAGAAGGACTGGAGATCCATCGGGAACTCCTCGGCGTAACCCTCGATGAACTGGCGCAGCTGCCGACCATCGTTGGCGTCGCCGGGGGCGAACAAAAAGCGCAGGCGATTCATGCCGCTCTGATTGGCAAGCGCATTAATGGCCTGGTAACGGAAGAGACAACAGCACGCGCGGTGCTCGCACTGGCCTCCTGACGGCCTGGCGCCGCGCGACAACAGCGAGGCGCATGTCATGAGTTACCTGTTAGCGTTAGATGCCGGGACCGGCAGCATTCGGGCGGTCATTTTCGATCTTAATGGCCGCCAGCTGGCGGTAGGCCAGGCCGAATGGAAACACCTGAGCGTTGATAACGTCCCCGGCTCGATGGAGTTCGACCTTACCACCAACTGGCAGCTGGCCTGCCAGTGCATTCGCCAGGCGCTCGACGCCGCCCGGCTCTCCGCCGCCGACATTCAATCCATCGCCTGCTGTTCGATGCGCGAAGGGATCGTCCTCTATGACCGCAACGGCGAGGCCATCTGGGCCTGCGCCAACGTCGATGCCCGCGCCAGCCGCGAAGTGGCGGAGCTTAAGGAGATCCACGACTATCGTTTTGAATCCGAGGTGTACGAGGTCTCGGGACAAACCCTGGCGCTAAGCGCCATGCCGCGCCTGCTGTGGCTGGCGCACCACCGCCCCGATATCTACCGCAAAGCGGCAACCATCACCATGATCAGCGACTGGCTGGCGGCGAAGCTTTCCGGCGAGCTGGCGGTCGACCCGTCAAACGCCGGCACCACCGGCATGCTCGACCTGTTCAGCCGCGACTGGCGTCCGGCGCTGCTGGATATGGCCGGACTGCGCGCCGATATGCTGTCGCCGGTCAAAGAGACCGGTACCCTGCTGGGCGCCGTCACCGAAGCGGCGGCGCAGCAGAGCGGCCTGCGCGCCGGGACACCGGTGGTGATGGGCGGCGGCGACGTCCAGCTCGGCTGCTTGGGCCTTGGGGTGGTGCGCGCCGGGCAAACCGCGGTACTCGGCGGCACTTTCTGGCAGCAGGTGGTCAACCTGCCGCAGGTGCGTACCGATCCGCAGATGAATATTCGCGTTAATCCTCATGTCATTCCCGGCATGGCGCAGGCGGAATCGATCAGCTTCTTTACCGGGCTGACCATGCGCTGGTTCCGCGACGCCTTCTGCGCTGAAGAAAAACTGATTGCCGAGCGGCTCGGCGTTGATGCCTATTCGCTGCTGGAGGAGATGGCCAGCCGCGTGCCCGCCGGTTCCCACGGCGTGATGCCTATTTTTTCCGACGCCATGCACTTTAAGCAGTGGTACCACGCCGCGCCGTCGTTTATTAACCTCTCCATCGATCCGGAAAAGTGCAACAAAGCGACCCTGTTCCGCGCGCTGGAGGAGAACGCGGCGATTGTCTCCGCCTGCAACCTGGCGCAGATTTCACAGTTCTCCGGCGTGACATTCGAGAGCCTGGTGTTTGCCGGCGGCGGCTCTAAAGGCGCGCTGTGGAGCCAGATCCTCAGCGACGTCACCGGCCTGCCGGTGCGGGTGCCGGTCGTCCGCGAAGCCACCGCTCTGGGCTGCGCCATCGCCGCCGGAACCGGCGCCGGACTGTATGACGATATGGCCAGTACAGGAGAACGGTTAGTGAGCTGGCACCGCGAGTTCACCCCAAATCCGCAGCATCGCGAGCTGTATCAGGAGATGATGAGCAAGTGGCAGACGGTGTACGCCGATCAGCTTGGCCTTGTCGATAGCGGCCTGACAACATCGATGTGGCAAGCACCGGGCCTGGAGCGCCGCCAGCGCGTAGCGTCTTCCCCGTCACCCTAACCACCGGTACCGATCCGCCTTTCCCCCTCTCCCTTTGGGAGAGGGCCGGGGTGAGGGACAACGTGTTCCGTTCTTTGAATCCCATCACAATCACCGCACTCCCCTTTTCCCTTTTTCTCCGCGACGGCTAAATTAGTAACTCATCCGACCACATAACAATAATTTTACATTGGAAGCCACTATGAGCCGCTATCCGTCGCTTTTCGCCCCGCTTGAGCTGGGCTTCACAACGCTCAAAAACCGCGTGTTGATGGGCTCAATGCACACCGGCCTGGAAGAGTTACCGGACGGCGCGCAGCGGCTGGCGGCCTTTTACGCCGAACGCGCCCGTCACGGCGTGGCGCTGATCGTCACCGGCGGCATCGCTCCGGCGCCTTCCGGGGTGACCATGGCCGGCGGCGCGGTACTCAACGATGCCAGCCATCTGGCGCACCATCGCCATATTACCGACACGGTCCATCAGGAAGGCGGCAAAATCGCCCTGCAGATCCTGCATACCGGGCGCTACAGCTACCAGCCAGCGCTAGTGGCCCCCTCGGCGCTACAGGCGCCGATTAACCGTTTTACGCCCCATGAACTGAGCCACGATGAGATCCTGACGCTGATTGATGATTTTGCCCACTGCGCCCAGCTGGCGCGCGAAGCGGGCTATGACGGCGTTGAAGTGATGGGCTCTGAGGGCTATCTGATTAACGAATTTCTCGCCACGCGCACCAACCAGCGCGACGACCACTGGGGCGGCGATTATGCCAGGCGCATGCGTTTCGCCGTAGAGGTGGTTAAGGCGGTGCGCCAGCGCGCCGGCCACGATTTCATTATCATCTACCGCCTGTCGATGCTCGATCTGGTCAACGGCGGCAGCACGCTGGCGGAAGTCATCACGCTGGCCAAAGCGATTGAAGCGGCGGGAGCGACAATTATCAACACCGGGATTGGCTGGCACGAAGCGCGCATTCCGACCATCGCCACGCCGGTACCGCGCGGAGCTTTCAGTTGGGTCACCCGCAAGCTGAAAGGCGCGGTATCGATCCCGTTGATCACCACCAACCGCATCAACGATCCGCAGGTCGCGGAGGATATTCTCGCCCGCGGCGATGCCGATATGGTATCGATGGCCCGCCCGTTCCTCGCCGACGCCGAATTTATGTCGAAAGCGCAGCGCGATCGCGCCGGGGAGATCAATACCTGCATCGGTTGCAACCAGGCGTGTCTCGATCGGATCTTCGCCGGCAAAGTCACCTCCTGTCTGGTCAACCCGCGCGCCTGTCATGAAACCCTGATGCCGGTGCAGCCCGCCAACGCGCCTAAACGGTTGGCGGTCGTCGGCGCCGGGCCTGCCGGTCTGGCCTTCGCCGTTAACGCCGCCGCCCGTGGTCATCACGTCACGTTGTTCGATGCGCTCTCTGAGATCGGCGGCCAGTTTAATATCGCCAAACAGATCCCCGGCAAAGAGGAGTTTCACGAGACGTTGCGTTACTACCGCACCATGCTCGATCTTCATGGTGTCGATCTACGTCTGAACACCCGCGTCACGGCAGACGATCTGCTGGCGTTCGATGAGACGATCCTCGCCACCGGTATCGCCCCGCGCCTGCCGGCGATCGACGGGATCGAACATCCCAAAGTGCTGAGCTACCTGGATGTCTTGCGCGATAAAGCGCCGGTTGGCGCGAAGGTGGCGATTATCGGCTGCGGCGGCATCGGCTTCGACACCGCGATGTATTTAAGCCAGTCGGGCGTGGCCACCAGTCAGGATATCGGCGAGTTCTGCCGCGAATGGGGTATCGATACCAGCCTGCAAACGGCGGGAGGGCTGAGTGCTGAAGGCCCACAGTTGAGTAAAAGCCCGCGACAGATTGTGATGCTACAGCGCAAAGCCAGCAAACCGGGCGAAGGGCTCGGCAAAACCACCGGTTGGATCCACCGCGCGACGCTGCTGGCGCGCGGCGTGAAAATGATCCCGGCGGTCAGCTATGAAAAGATCGATGATGAAGGATTACACGTCACTATCGGCGGCGAGCGCCAACTGTTGGCGGTCGATCAGGTAATTATCTGCGCCGGTCAGGAACCGCGCCGCGAGCTGGCGGAACCGCTGCGCGCGGCGGGGAAAAAGGTGCATTTAATCGGCGGTTGCGACGTGGCGGCGGAGCTGGATGCGCGCCGGGCGATTGCCCAGGGCACAAAACTGGCGCTGGCGATTTAGCCGTGTCCCGGGGGCGGCGCGATGCGCCTTCCCCAGGTTACCACGATAATCCCGGACGGTAGCCCGGCTAAGGCGACAGCCGCAAGCCGGGGGAAGCAGCGACATGCATCAGCGCTGCTTACGCACCTTCGTTGCTTTCAAAATGACAAACTTATTGTTCGTCGCAATGGTCGTGCAATTACCAAAAGCGCGCTTCAGCTTACGGAAGTAATCAAGGTGGCGGTTGCCGACGACGTACAGCTCGCCGCCGTATTTCAGGCTGCGGCGGGCATCGTTAAACATCTGCCAGGCAATATGGTCGGTAATGGCGTGCTGCTGATGGAACGGCGGATTACACAGAATCGCCGTAAAGCGGTCGGGCTCAATGCCGGAAAGCGAATTGTTGACCATGAATTCACAGCGTTCGATATCGTCCGGCAGATTGCGCTCGACGTTCAAACGGCTGGAAGCCACCGCCATGTGCGACTCATCGGTGAACATCACGCTGGCGTTTGGATTTTGCGCCAGCGCCTGCAGGCCAATCACCCCGTTGCCGCAGCCGAGATCGGCGATCTCGCCTTCTAAATCAGACGGTAAATGCTGCAGGAAGAAACGCGCGCCGATATCCAGGCCACTGCGGGCAAAAACGTTGGCATGGTTATGGATGGTCCACGGCGTGCCGTCCAGCTTCCAGTTGTAGGTTTGCGGCGCTTCGGCAAGCTTAGGGTCGGTGAAAACGCAGTGGATCAGACGCGCTTTTTTCCACGCCAGCGAAGTGGTGGTGGTACCGAGGATTTTTTCAAACAGCGCCAGCGTCGAGTTGTGCACATCTCGGGCTTTCGCCGCGGCGATAATGCGGGTTTCCGGCGTCACCACTTCGCGCAGCGCGCGCAGCTGCTGTTCCAGAAGCGCCAGCTGTTTTGGCACCTTAATCAGCACCAGCGCCGGCGAGGCCGGCAGCGGGCTCAGGCTATCCTGAAAGCGCACGCTCTCTTCATCGATACCGTTCATCCGCAGGTTGTGGCGGGTCGCCAGCTCGGAAATAAAGGAATCGTTGATGCTGACCGGGTTGCGCTCCGCCAGCGCGCAGGAGAGCGCGCCGAAGCCGTCGTTGAAGATGAGCGTCAGGCCGTCGACGTCATTCACCTGTTGCAGCAGATATTCATCCGCCGCTTCCCATGCCTGAAGCGCTTCTTCTTCAGCGTTAGGTGGGAACCGCTCTAATGTGAATAACTCACCGTTTAACTCTACCTGGCTCATCGCCCCTCCGAAATGCTAAAATTCGCGCGTGTTATCGCTCAATTCTCCGGAGAAGTAAACTTTTTTCACCATGAACACGCTACCTTACCTTCAGGGTTACCCCGAATCGCTGCTGTCGCAGGTGACGACCTTAATCGAGCAAGGTCGCCTCGGCGAGGTGCTGCAAAAGCGCTATCCGCAGGGGCACGATGTCAACAGCGATAAGGCGTTATATCAATACACCCAGGATCTGAAGGCCCGCTATCTGCGCGGGGCGCCGCCGATCAATAAGGTGATGTACGACAGTAAGATCCACGTACTGAAGAACGCGCTTGGCCTGCATACCGCCATTTCCCGCGTTCAGGGCGGCAAACTAAAAGCTAAAGCGGAAATTCGCGTAGCGACGGTATTTCGCGATGCGCCGGAAGCGTTTCTGCGCATGATCGTGGTTCATGAACTGGCGCATTTAAAAGAGAAGGATCACAACAAAGCCTTCTATCAGCTGTGCTGTCATATGGAGCCGCAGTACCACCAGCTAGAGTTTGATACCCGCCTGTGGCTGACGCATCTTGCTTTACCCTGATTCTGAAAAATTTTTGTCCCGATAGTTTTTTTATACGCTTAAATTTAGAATCAATTAGTTAAAGGAGTTTTCGTTTAATTTCAGCACAGGGAATGTGTCAATGAACTGGATGTTCATAACAGAGTTATATAACAAAATAAGCGGTACTTTTACTATCAGGACGGTCCAACTTATCCGTCGATTTATTTTCGCCGCTTGCATGTTGCTTACCGCCTGCGTGACATTAATCTTTTACGCCGACACGCTCATTATCAAAACAACACAACATCTTATCTGGAACGATATCAACACGCTTCCCTACAATAATGTTGGATTAGTTCTCGGCGCTAAGCCTGGCAATAAATTCTTTGTTCGCCGTATTAATACCGCAGCCGCGCTGTACCATGCCGGAAAAGTAAAGTGGCTACTGGTCAGCGGCGACAATAGCAAAAAAAATTATGACGAACCCTCGGCGATGCAGCAGGCGCTCATCCATCAAGGTGTGCCTGAAGAAGCGATTTTCTGCGATTACGCAGGTTTCTCGACGCTAGACTCGGTAGTGCGCGCGCAAAAAGTTTTTGGCATAACCGATATGACTATTATTTCCCAGGGCTTCCATAACCCGCGGGCGCTGTGGCTGGCCAGAGAATATGGTATTCGCGCTATTGCCGTTAATGCTCCCGATATCCCCCAAAAAGCGCGAATATTCACGCATTTTAGAGAAAAACTAGCCCGAGTTAGCGCAGTTATTGATGCAAAGATATTACATCGACAACCTAAATATCTGGGTTCAGTAGTTAGCATAGGTCAAGAGGTTCAGCGAGGATGCCCCACCAAGAACTAGCAATTTACCAGAGTGCGTATTTGCGCACTCGTTTTGTCATCATGGCGTGCTAGAGTGACGAAAGGTCCCCTTTAACGGAGTTCGTCAACGTTTATGATACGTTTCGCAGTTGTTGGCACAAACTGGATTACTAAGCAGTTTGTCGATGCCGCCCATGAAACCGGTAAATTTAAACTCACCGCGATTTATTCCCGCAGCCTTGAACAGGCGCAAGCTTTCGCTAATGACTACCCGGTCGAGCATCTGTTTACTTCGCTCGATGAACTGGCGCAGAGTCCTGACGTTGACGCGGTCTATATTGCCAGTCCGAACTCGCTGCACTTCCCGCAAACTCGCCTGTTCCTGAGCCATAAAAAGCACGTGATTTGCGAAAAGCCGCTGGCATCAAACCTCCAGGAAGTCGAAGCGGCGATTGCCGTGGCTAAAGAAAACAACGTGGTGCTGTTTGAAGCCTTCAAAACCGCCAGCCTGCCCAACTTCCTGCTGCTGCGCGAAGCGCTCGATAAAGTGGGCAAATTACGTAAAGCCTTCATCAACTACTGTCAGTACTCTTCGCGTTACCAGCGCTATCTCGACGGCGAAAATCCAAATACCTTCAACCCGGCCTTTTCCAATGGCTCGATTATGGATATCGGTTTTTACTGCCTCGCCTCGGCGGTCGCGCTGTGGGGCGAACCGCAAGCGGTCCATGCCAGCGCCAGCCTGCTGGCGAGCGGCGTTGATGGCCAGGGTACGGTGGTGCTGAGCTACGGCGATTTCGATGTCACCTTGCACCACTCGAAGGTCAGCGACTCCACTATCCCTAGCGAAATCCAGGGTGAAGAAGGCGCGCTGGTGATTGAGAAAATCTCCGAATGCCAGAAGGTGGCCTTTATTCCACGCGGCGGAAAAGCGCAGGATCTCACCCAGCCTCAGCACATCAATACTATGCTGTATGAAGCGGAAGCGTTCGCGCGGCTGGTGGAAACCAACGACGTCGATCATCCCGGGCTTGAGGTCAGCCGCATTACGGCAAAACTGCTAAGCGAAATCCGTCGCCAGACCGGCGTGGTCTTCCCGGCGGATACTCAACCTATACCCTAAATAATTCAAGTTGCAGGAAGGCGGCAAGTGCGCGAATCCCCAGGAGCATAGATAACTATGTGACTGGGGTGAACGCACGCAGCCAACGCACCTGCAGCTTGAAGTATGACGGGTATATCGCGTAAAGCAGTGTAAATGGGCCCTCGACCTCCATTGACGCCCTTTATAACTTGTAATACTTTGTTACGTGCAAAGGGGAGTAACTTCCTGGCCGGTCGATCGTCATTACGATGCGTGCAAAACCGCATCCGGTCGCCGGGCAACAAGACCAAGGGTCCAGTTCCCGTCTTGTTGTAAGTGAGACCTTGCCGGAAGGCGAGGTCTATGCATAAAAGCGCAGCGGCTGCCGTCTTCCGACGACAGCCGTTTTGTTTTTATGTAAGGAATAACGCAATGAATAGTGTCGGCACGCCGTTGTTATGGGGCGGATTCGCTGTAGTCGTGGTCATCATGCTGGCGATCGATTTACTGCTTCAGGGAAGGCGCGGTGCGCATACCATGACCATGAAACAGGCCGCCGGTTGGTCCATCCTGTGGGTCACCCTCTCCCTGCTGTTTAACGCCGCTTTCTGGTGGTATTTGGTGCAAACGCAGGGCCGCGCCGTCGCCGATCCGCAGGCGTTAGCCTTCCTCACCGGTTATCTGATTGAAAAATCACTGGCGGTCGATAACGTCTTCGTCTGGTTAATGCTCTTTAGCTACTTTGCCGTGCCGCCTGCGCTACAGCGCCGGGTACTGGTGTATGGCGTCCTCGGGGCGATTGTCCTGCGTACCATTATGATCTTCACCGGCAGCTGGCTGATTTCGCAGTTCGAATGGCTACTGTACGTGTTCGGCGCGTTCCTGCTGTTTACCGGGGTGAAAATGGCGCTGGCGAAAGAAGATGATTCCGGGATCGGCGATAAGCCGCTGGTGCGTTGGATCCGCAGCCATCTGCGTATGACGGATAAAATCGAGAGCGAGCGCTTCTTCACCCGTAAAAACGGCGTACTGTTCGCCACGCCGCTGCTGCTGGTGCTGATTCTGGTTGAGCTGAGCGACGTGATTTTCGCCGTTGATAGCATCCCGGCGATTTTCGCGGTGACCACCGACCCGTTTATCGTGCTGACCTCTAACCTGTTTGCGATTCTCGGTCTGCGTGCGATGTATTTCCTGCTGGCGGGTGTGGCCGAACGCTTCTCGATGCTGAAGTATGGCCTGTCGGTGATCCTGGTGTTTATCGGTATCAAGATGCTGATCGTCGATTTCTACCACATTCCGATCGCCGTTTCCCTCAGCGTGGTGGGCGGCATTCTGGCGGCGACGCTGCTGATTAACGCCTGGGTGAACAAACAGAACGATAAGAAGAAACAGCTGCAATAACTCCCTGCTCCCGGTCAGATATCGCATATCTGGCCGGGATACGCATCACTGCTTCAGGCTTCCCGCGCATAATCTTTATCTATGTCACAAAAACGTTAATACATAGTTAAAAAACAAGATCGGCGCGTAAGAAACAGTAGATTACGCTTCCTCCCTCGCGTTCTTTCCGTATACTCGACCATGCAAACATTCATTTACATCCGGACATAAACGTAACAAATAATACGTCGCCGGGATGGACTGCTACATCACTGGAAGGAATGATTTATGACAACACAAACCCGCCCGTCGGGGCTGCTGCAGCGCCTGGCGCATGGCAGTCTGGTGAAACAAATCCTGTTGGGACTGGTACTTGGCGTGATACTGGCGCTGGTCTCGAAACCGGCCGCTATCGCGGTCGGGCTGCTGGGAACGCTGTTCGTCGGCGCGCTAAAAGCCGTCGCGCCGGTACTGGTATTAATGCTGGTGATGGCGTCGATCGCTAACCATCAGCACGGACAAAAAACCAGTATCCGCCCGATTCTGTTTCTCTATCTGCTGGGCACCTTCAGCGCGGCGCTCACCGCGGTGCTGTTTAGCTTTGTTTTCCCTTCTACGCTGCATCTTACCAGCGCGGCGGACAGCATCACCCCGCCATCGGGGATTGTAGAGGTGCTGCGCGGACTGCTGATGAGTATGGTGGCTAATCCTATCGACGCGCTGCTGAACGCCAACTACATCGGTATTCTGGTGTGGGCGGTGGGCCTGGGCTTCGCGCTGCGCCACGGTAACGACAGCACTAAAAACCTGATTAACGACGTCTCGCACGCCGTGACTTTTATCGTCAAGATGGTCATCCGTTTTGCGCCGCTGGGTATTTTTGGCCTGGTCGCCTCGACGCTGGCGACGACCGGTTTCGACACATTGTGGGGCTACGCCCAGCTGCTGCTGGTGCTGGTCGGCTGCATGCTGCTGGTGGCGCTGGTGATTAACCCGCTGCTGGTATTCTGGAAAATCCGCCGTAACCCCTATCCGCTGGTGCTGACCTGCCTGCGTGAAAGCGGTGTCTACGCCTTCTTTACCCGCAGCTCCGCCGCCAACATTCCGGTGAATATGGCGCTGTGCGAGAAGCTGAATCTGGATCGCGATACCTATTCGGTATCTATTCCGCTGGGGGCGACCATCAATATGGCGGGTGCGGCGATTACTATCACCGTGCTAACGCTGGCGGCGGTGCATACGTTGAATATTCCGGTGGACCTGCCGACAGCGCTGCTGCTGAGCGTTGTGGCTTCACTGTGCGCCTGCGGCGCTTCCGGAGTGGCGGGCGGTTCACTGCTGCTGATCCCGCTGGCCTGTAACATGTTCGGTATTCCGAACGATGTCGCCATGCAGGTCGTCGCCGTCGGCTTTATTATCGGCGTGCTGCAGGACTCCTGCGAAACGGCGCTCAATTCATCGACCGATGCGCTGTTTACCGCTGCGGCCTGTATGGCCGAAGACGAACAGCTGGCGAAAAACGCCCTGCGTAGTTAGCGTATTGTCGGATGGCGCTACGCTTATCCGACAATACGGTCCGGTATTCGGCTGTTAGCCCCGGTAAGCGTAAGCGCAACCGGGGAGTGTTCAATATTGTCGGATGGCGTTGCGCTTATCCGACCTACGGTCCTGACCTTGCAAACACCGTCGTTACAGCGTGACGCCGCTTTTAAAGATAGCCAGTTCGCGGAAATCATTGCGTTCGTTGCAGGTTTGCTTGCCGTTGGCGATATCAACGATCAGATCGACAAACTCCTCCAGCACCTGCGGCATCGCTTTCCCGTGAATCAACTGCCCGGCATCGAAATCAATCCAGTGCTTTTTCTTCGCCGCCAGCTCGCTGTTGGTAGCGATTTTTACCGTCGGTACGAAACCACCATAAGGGGTGCCGCGACCGGTACTAAACAGCACCATATGACAGCCGGCGCCCGCCAGCGCGCTGGTCGCCACCGCGTCGTTACCCGGAGCGCTCAACAGATTCAACCCGTGGACTTTCAACCGTTCGCCGTAGCGCAGAACGTCAACCACCTGGCTGGAACCGGCTTTCTGCGTGCAGCCAAGCGACTTATCTTCCAGCGTCGTGATACCGCCCGCTTTGTTACCCGGCGACGGGTTCTCGTAGATAGGCTGGTCGTGGGCGATAAAATACTGTTTAAAATCATTGACCATGGTGACCAGTTTGCCGAAGGTCTCTTCGTCGCGACAGTGGCTCATTAGCAGCTGCTCGGCGCCGAACATTTCCGGCACTTCGGTCAACACCGTGGTGCCGCCGTTCGCAATCAGATAGTCAGAAAAACGCCCCAGCATTGGGTTAGCGGTAATGCCGGACAGGCCGTCCGAGCCGCCACACTCAAGGCCAAACTTCAGTTCGCTCAGTTTACCCGCTTCGCGTTTATCATGGCGCATCACTTCATAGAGCTGATGAAGATGCTCAATTCCCGCTTCCACTTCATCTTCCTGATGTTGGCAAATCATGAAGTGCACGCGTTCCGGGTCAAAATCCCCCAGCGTTTCACGGAAGGCATCAACCTGGTTGTTCTCACAGCCAAGACCAATCACCAACACCGCCCCGGCATTCGGGTGGCGGACCATGTTTTGCAGCATGGTACGGGTGTTGATGTGGTCGTCTCCCAACTGCGAGCAGCCATAGGTGTGGCTGAAAAGGAAGACACCGTCGGTGCCTTCCGCGTCGTTGGTCTCTTTCAGGAAACGGTTCTGGATCTGCCGGGCGATGCCGTTAACACAGCCCACGGTCGGCAGGATCCATAACTCGTTACGCACGCCAACTTCACCGCTGGCGCGACGATAAATCTCAACGTCGCGATCCGCAGGCTGCGCCGGTTGTTCAACCCGGTCAGGTTGATAGCGATACGCGTCGAGATCGCTCAGATTGGTACGCGTATTGTGCGCATGAACATGCTCGCCCGGCGCGATATCCGCCAGCGCATGACCAATCGGCAACCCGTACTTAATGACGTTTTCACCTTTCGCAATGGCCCGCAGCGCGAACTTATGACCGCGGACAACATCCTGGCGGAGGGTGACGGTATCGTTATCAATCGTCACCACGGTTCCTGACGCCATATCCGCCAGCGCCACCGCGACGTTATCCTGCGAATGGATTTTAATGTATTGCATATCAACCGACCTCAGGCCTTAGTTCAATTCAATGGCGAAGTAATCACGCGCATTGTTAAAGCAGATGTTTTTCACCATCTCGCCCAGCAGCGCGATATCCGCAGGCGCTTCGCCAGCAGCCACCCAGCGGCCGATCATCTGGCACAGAATACGGCGGAAGTATTCGTGACGGGTGTAGGAGAGGAAGCT
This sequence comes from Klebsiella sp. 141198, assembly GCF_050600785.1. Lineage (NCBI taxonomy): Bacteria > Pseudomonadati > Pseudomonadota > Gammaproteobacteria > Enterobacterales > Enterobacteriaceae > Klebsiella > Klebsiella sp. 141198. Next base: position 149,587 of record NZ_JAQIRM010000003.1, on the reverse strand, counting down.
GCGGCTGTCGGTCAGCATACCGACAAAGCGGCTCAGCAGACCAAGCTGCGCCAGCTGGGTCATCTGACGTTCCATGCCGTCTTTCTGATCGTTGAACCACCAGCCGGAACCGAACTGCATCTTGCCCGGCATGCCTTCGCCCTGGAAGTTACCGACCATGGTGCCCAGCACTTCGTTATCGCGTGGGTTCAGGCAGTACAGAATGGTTTTCGGCAGCAGGTTTTCTTCGTTCTGTTTACTCAGCAGCTTTGACAGTTCTTCGGCCATCGGACGGTCGTTGATGGAATCGAACCCCACATCCGGCCCTAACAGTTTGAACTGACGCAGGTTGTTATTACGCAGCGCGCCGATGTGGTACTGCTGTACCCAGCCGCGGCGCGCGTATTCCGCACCGAGGAACACCAGCACCGCCGTTTTGAACTGCGCGACTTCATGCTCGCTGAGCGTTTCGCCCGCCAGACGGCGCACCAGAATGCTATCCAGTTCGCTATCAGTGGCTTCAGCGAACAGCACAACGTCCAGCGCGTGGTCGGAAACTTTACAGCCGTGAGCGGCAAAGTGATCCAGACGCTTAGTCAGCGCGCTTTGCAGATCGGCAAAACGGCGAATCTCGGTATCGGAGACTTCGCCAAGCTTGTTCATGTAATCGTTAAAAGTGGCCTGCTCGATATTGAACGCTTTATCCGGGCGCCAGCTCGGCAGTACCTTGATATCAAAGGTGCTATCTTTAGCGACCGCCGCGTGATGCTCCAGCGAATCAATCGGATCGTCGGTCGTCCCCACCATCTTCACATTCATCTGCTTCATGATTCCACGGGCAGAAAACGACTCCTGAGCCAGTAACTCATTACACCGATCCCAGATTTCATCCGCCGTGGCTGGCGACAGTAACTTACCTGTAATACCAAAAGGACGGCGCAGCTCTAAATGCGTCCAGTGGTATAGCGGGTTACCGATGGTATGAGGAACGGTCGCCGCCCAGGCGTCAAATTTCTCGCGATCGGAAGCATCGCCGGTACACAGGCGCTCCGCCACGCCGTTGGTACGCATCGCGCGCCATTTGTAATGGTCGCCTTTCAGCCAGATGTCATACAAGTTTTTAAAACGGTAATTTTCGGCAACCTGCTGCGGCGGAAGGTGGCAGTGGTAGTCGAAAATCGGCTGATCTTTGGCGTAATCGTGGTACAGACGGCGGGCAAACTCGGTATCAAGCAGAAAATCTTCGGTCATAAACGGTGTCATTGTCGTGTCCTCTTCGCCCCATCAAGGAGCCCATCAGATGATTGACTCTAATGCTGACAAAGTTATCACACCAATTTCTACAGTCCGAAGTATTTTTCGTGAGTTAGATCAATAAACGTCGACAAAAAAAGCACCACCAAAGGAGTAAACATCGCTGCAAGCCGCGCCAGAACTGGCTTTGATTGCCGCGAATAATGTCCCTACAAACTTTCCCACTTTTGTGACAGTACTCAACTTTTAAAGTTGTATGACAAGTTATCTTTCTGCCGTCGCAACATATAAACCGACGGAATGTATTACCGGTGTGAATGACATCGGCTTAAACGGTAGGGATGCCGGTTTCACTTTAACCACTGATGGCAAGGTTCAGTTCACGTCCTGAACCCTCCGTTTCCCCATCCTGCTCCTCTTAACGAGGGGAAAGATGGCCTCAGACGCTGCGGAGAGACAACAACGATGAGGTTTTACATGCGTAAAATTAAAGGGTTACGTTGGTATATGATCGCACTGGTGACGCTGGGCACCGTGCTGGGTTACCTGACTCGTAACACCGTAGCGGCGGCTGCGCCGACGCTGATGGAAGAGTTGCACATTTCAACCCAACAATATTCTTATATCATCGCCGCCTACTCCGCTGCATATACCGTTATGCAGCCGGTTGCCGGCTATGTGCTGGATGTGCTTGGCACCAAAATTGGCTACGCCTTCTTTGCTATCGCCTGGGCGGTATTCTGCGGTTCAACGGCGCTGGCAGGGAGCTGGGGCGGCCTGGCGCTGGCCCGCGGCGCGGTCGGCGCAGCGGAAGCGGCGATGATCCCAGCCGGTCTGAAAGCCAGCTCCGAATGGTTCCCGGCGAAAGAGCGTTCCATCGCTGTCGGCTACTTCAACGTCGGCTCTTCCATCGGCGCGATGATTGCTCCGCCGCTGGTGGTATGGGCGATTGTCATGCATAGCTGGCAGATGGCATTTATTATTTCCGGGGTTCTGAGCTTCGCCTGGGCGATGGCCTGGCTGATTTTCTACAAACACCCGCGCGATCAGAAAAAACTCACCGATGAAGAACGTGACTACATCATCGGCGGCCAGGAATCTCAGCATCAGACCAATAACGCGAAGAAAATGTCGCCGTGGCAGATCCTGCGTAACCGTCAGTTCTGGGGTATTGCGCTGCCGCGCTTCCTCGCAGAACCGGCCTGGGGTACCTTCAACGCCTGGATCCCGCTGTTCATGTTTAAGGTTTACGGCTTTAACCTGAAAGAGATCGCCATGTTCGCCTGGATGCCGATGCTGTTCGCCGACCTCGGCTGCATCGTCGGCGGCTATTTGCCTCCGCTGTTCCAGCGCTGGTTTGGCGTGAATCTTATCGTCTCACGTAAAATGGTCGTAACGATGGGCGCCCTGCTGATGATTGGTCCTGGCATGATTGGCCTGTTCACCAGCCCGTATGTGGCGATTGCGCTGCTGTGCGTCGGCGGTTTTGCTCATCAGGCCTTGTCCGGTGCGCTGATCACCCTCTCTTCCGACGTCTTTGGTCGTAACGAAGTGGCGACCGCCAACGGCCTGACCGGGATGGCCGCATGGCTGGCCAGCACCATGTTCGCGCTGGTCGTCGGCGCGCTGGCGGATACCATCGGCTTCAGCCCGCTGTTTGCGGTGCTGGCGGTCTTCGACTTACTCGGCGCGCTGGTTATCTGGACGGTACTGAAAAACAAATCGGCCGACGATGACTCGACGCCGCTCAATACCAGTAAACCGGTGACGCAAAGCTAGACCGCAAGATGATTGTGCACTGACTAAGCCGCCTTTTTGAGGCGGCTTTTTTTATGCCTTCCAGTGGTGGAAAGCGCGTAAAAGTGGTATAACAAATCGAATATTGTCGCCATCTTCCGGGAGCGAATATGGAAATCAGTGAACCGCGCCGTCTCTATCAGCAGCTTGCCGCTGAGCTAAAGACGCGTATCGAACAAGGCGTCTACCTTGTAGGGGATAAGCTGCCCGCAGAGCGCTTCATCGCCGATGAAAAAAGCGTCAGCCGCACCGTGGTTCGCGAAGCCATCATCATGCTGGAAGTCGAAGGCTATGTTGAAGTCCGCAAAGGCTCCGGCATCCACGTTATTTCCAACCACCCGAAATACCAACAGGTGGTGGATGAATCGCTGGAATTCGCCAACTATGGCCCATTTGAATTACTCCAGGCCCGTCAGTTAATTGAGAGCAATATCGCTGAATTCGCCGCGACTCAGGTGACCAAACAGGACATCATGAAGCTAATGGAAATTCAGGAGAAAGCCCGCAACGAGAAGTGTTTCCGTGATTCCGAATGGGACCTGCAGTTCCATGTCCAGGTCGCGCTGGCCACCCAGAATACCGCCCTTGCCGCCATCGTTGAGAAGATGTGGACCCAGCGTGTGCATAACCCATACTGGAAAAAACTACACGATCACATCGATCTGCGCACCGTCGATAACTGGTGCGACGATCATGACCAAATCCTCAAAGCGCTAATTCGTAAAGACCCTCATGCGGCGAAGCTGGCGATGTGGCAACATCTGGAGAATACCAAGCTGATGCTGTTTAACGAAACCAGCGATGACTTTGAATTCAATGCCGATCGCTATCTGTTTGCCGAAAATCCGGTGGTTCATCTCGATACCGCGGCGAACGGAGCAAAATAACGTATTATCCCCTCCACGGGCAGAACCTCTTTTTCTGCCCGCAAACCCGACAGGGTAAGCAAAGCATATATAGTGTCAGCCTGTGTAAATCCTCTCGCTACTCGTCCACGCAACCCGCAAAATCAATCAGCAACAAACTGCAATTTCTCTGACGGAAAGTCAGCTAGTTTGTTACAATTAGATGCATTTTGCCGTTCTGTAGGTAAGTGTTTACTTACTGTTTAATCAAGGATCCGATCAGAACGTCTCAACAGCGGCCATACTCTAAAAATAATCTAGTCGCTATGTATAAGACGTACCGTTAACCGATGTACCAGGAATCGTGAATGGAACTACTAACCCAATTACTGAATGCCTTATGGGCCCAGGATTACGAAACGCTCGCTAATCCCTCCATGATTGGCATGCTCTATTTTGTCTTATTTATGATTTTGTTCCTTGAGAACGGTTTGCTGCCGGCGGCGTTTTTACCGGGCGATAGCCTGCTGGTGCTGGTCGGCGTTTTGATCGCCAAAGGGGCGATGGGCTTCCCGGAAACCTTACTGCTTCTGACGGCGGCGGCGAGCCTCGGCTGCTGGGTGAGCTACATTCAGGGACGCTGGCTGGGCAATACGCGGATCGTGCAAAACTGGCTCTCGCATTTACCCTCGCATTATCACCAGCGAGCGCATCACCTGTTCCACAAACACGGGTTGTCGGCGCTGCTGATTGGCCGCTTTATCGCCTTCGTGCGTACGCTTCTGCCAACGATCGCCGGTATCTCTGGTCTGAATAACGCGCGTTTTCAGTTCTTTAACTGGATGAGCGGCCTGCTGTGGGTGCTGATTCTTACCTCTCTCGGCTATCTGCTGGGTAAAACACCGGTGTTCCTGAAGTATGAAGATCAGCTGATGTCATGTCTGATGCTGCTACCGGTTGCGCTGCTGGTCTTTGGTCTGATCGGCTCCCTGGTTGTACTGTGGAAGAAAAAACACAGCAGTCGGAGCTGAGCATGGTCATCAAACGTCCTTCCTGGCGCCAGCTGCGGTGGCTGCTGGGCGGCTCACTGCTGCTTTGCGCCATCGTCTGGCTGTGGTTGACCGTCAGTCAGCATGAGTCCACCCTGGCCATCCGTCCCGTCAGCCAGGGCGTCGCTATGCCGGACGGTTTTTCCGTCTGGCATCATCTTGACGCCAACGGCATCCGTTTTAAGAGCATCACGCCGCAAAAAGACGGCCTGCTGATCAAATTCGACTCCAATGCTCAGGGCGCCGCGGCAAAAGAAGTATTGGGCCGAGCTCTGCCTCACGGTTATATTATTGCTCTGGTGGATGAAGAAAATTCGGCCACCGCCTGGTTATCCCGCCTGCGCGATGCTCCGCGCCGTTTGGGATAACGCGTCAAAAATTCCGAATCTTTTCGCACGGTTTGGTGAAGTCTCGCTTTCGTGTCTATTATTAACACTGCGGGAACCGCCTGGCTTGTAATGTTGACTGGATTGGGTATATCACCGATATCCCCTCACACAATGGAAGGTAGAATCCATGAATTACCGCATCGCACTATTACTGGCTCTGACCTCACTTAGCGCCAGCGCCTTCGCAGCCTCTCCTTGTCAGGAAAAAGAACAAAGCATCCAACGGGAGATCAGCTATGCCGAAAAACACCATAATCAGCATCGCATAGACGGCCTGAACAAAGCGCTGCAGGAAGTTCGCGCTAACTGCAGCGACAGCAAAGTCAGGGCTGAACATCAGCAGAAAATCGCTAAACAGAAGGCCGAAGTTGCCGAACGTCAGCGCGATCTGAGCGAGGCGAAGCAGAAAGGCGATGCAGACAAAATTAGCAAACGGGAACGCAAACTGGATGAAGCGCAGCAGGAACTGAAAGCGCTTGAGTCACGCGATTATTAATTGGTAAACGCTACAGGAGAACAAGATGGCTAAAGATAACGTTGCAGAAGATCTACGCGCTGAGCTGAAAAATCTGGCTGACACGCTGGAAGAAGTACTGAACTCCTCCACCGATAAATCGAAAGAAGAACTCGGCAAACTGCGTAGCAAAGCGGAAAGCGTACTGAAAGACAGCCGTGTGCGTCTCAGCGACACCAGCGATGCCATCGTCAAGCAGACGCGTGAAACCGCCGCTCGGGCCGATGAGTACGTCCGCGAAAATCCGTGGACCGGCGTGGGCATTGGCGCAGCCGTGGGGCTGGTTGTCGGCGTACTGCTGTCGCGCCGTTAATTATGGCAAACTCTCAACACACGCAGGGCCCGGGACAGAGCGTATTCGGCATCGGCCAGCGGATTATCACGCTGCTGGTCGAAATGGTGGAAACGCGCTTGCGCCTGGTCGTCGTGGAGCTGGAAGAGGAGAAAGCGAACCTCTTCCAGCTGTTGCTGATGCTCGGGCTAACGCTGTTATTCGCCGCTTTTGGGCTGATGAGCCTGCTGGTACTGATCATCTGGGCCGTCGATCCACAGTACCGCCTGCACGTGATGATCGCGACCACCAGCGTCCTGTTACTCGCCTCATTGATAGGGGGAATTTGGACCCTCAGGAAAGCTCGCCGCTCAACGTTTTTACGCCATACCCGCGACGAGCTGGCGAACGATCGCGCGCTGCTTGAGGACGATCGTCGATGAGCGGCCAACAGGAACGCGACCAGCGAAAAGCGCTGCTGCTGCGCCAAATCCAGCAACAGCGGCTGGATTTGGCCGCCAGCCATCGTCACTGGCTGGAAGCCACCTCGCCTATCGATCGCGGCTGGCAAACGCTGAAACACCTGCGTTCATGGGCGATGGTCGGCAGCGGGGTGATGGCTATCTGGTCAGTACGCCATCCGCGCTTTTTAATCCGCTGGGGCAAACGCGGCCTCGGCATCTGGAGCACCTGGCGGATGGTCAAAGGGATTCTGCGCCAGTCCGCATCGCGTTAATTGCTCGCTCAGTGCGCCAGCGCGCTGAGCTCTTGTTCGCTTAAACCGGTGGTTTTACTGACCAGCGCGCTATCAACGCCGTTACGAAGCATCGCAAGAGTTATTTTACGCGTCGCCTGACGTTCGCCTTCTTCTCTACCTTCTTCTCTACCTTCTTCACGCCCCTCTTCACGACCCTGTTTTCTTCCCTTTGTGCGCCCACGCTCTTCAAACCATTCTGCTAATGTCATCAGCTGCTCCTTATGTTCAGGCATTCCCTGCGCCAGTTGACGAAAAAATCTGCCAGGGCTGGTCAAATGGCCGGAACGGGCAATGTAGTTCATCAACACGTTAAATTGATGCTCGGTGGTATAACCCGGCAGCAGCAAGGCTACAAGTTGATCTACCAGGTCATTCAGATCGCGCTGGCGAATATTTTTCTGCAGGAACTCCAAAATTGCTATACGCCGATGCTGTTGGATTTCATCGTCCGTGAAGGATGTCACATCAATCAACGGAAAATTATCCCCATATATCTCCCGTGCTAACGCGGGTTGCGCAAAACTATCCAGCCAGCACATCGAAAAGGGATAAGGTGTAATCCGCCCATGATAAAACAACATCGGAATAACCAATGGCAGATGTTCATTACCGGCATCCAGATGACGAGCCATTATGGCAAATGCATAGCGCATTAGTCTAAAGGTCATATGTTTGTCTGGCGTGCTTTGGTGTTCAATCAGCGCGTACACATATCCGCTTCCGCTTTGCGTTTTAATTGACCACAACACATCCGAGTACAACGCACGCATATCGTCCTCAATAAAGCTGCCGGACTCTAACTGCAGGGTACTGAGATCGCATTGCATACGTAACGATTCCGGTAGATGGATCTGGAGAAAATCTCGCGCCGTTTCCGGATGAGTGAGAAATGTTTTAAACAACGCATCGTGAGGCGTAGAGCTGAATTGTTTCATGACATCCTGTCTATGCAAAAATAAGTTGGCGACAGATATCCTCTTTTATCCCCGCCACCACAACCGATAGCCACGCACGCTGCGAGGCGCCTCGGAAAATATTTTCACCGATCGCACCAATTGCTCAGAAACTTTGAAAAAGAACTACAGTTTTCCTTGCTAACAATCCCCTCACAAGCTCGCTAATATCCTCTCCATCGACAGCAAGCCCGCGTAACCACGCAGGATTGCACTAAAAAACGAAATCGCCGCCCTTTGGGTTTTCTGGAGTAAGAAATGAAAAAATTAGAAGATGTTGGTGTATTGGTAGCGCGTATTCTGATGCCGATTCTGTTCATTACCGCTGGTTGGGGAAAAATCACCGGGTATGCAGGTACGCAGCAGTATATGGAAGCAATGGGTGTTCCGGGAGCGCTGCTGCCGCTGACTATTCTGCTTGAGTTTGGCGGCGGTCTGGCGATTCTGTTCGGTTTCCTGACTCGCACTACCGCGCTGTTCACCGCAGGCTTCACCCTGCTGACCGCGTTCCTGTTCCACAGCAACTTTGCTGAAGGCGTGAACTCGCTGATGTTCATGAAAAACCTGACCATCGCTGGTGGTTATCTGCTGCTGGCCGTGACAGGTCCGGGCGCATTCAGCATCGACCGCGTGCTGAATAAAAAGTGGTAAGCGCACTATACTGAGTAAAAATCTAAAAAAGCGAGGGGCTATCTCCTCGCTTTTGCTATCTGAAGGAGGAAGTAATGGGACAATTAGTCGACGGCGTCTGGCAAGATACCTGGTATGACACCAAATCCACCGGAGGACGGTTCAAGCGTTCCGTTTCAGCCTTCCGCAACTGGCTCACCGCCGATGGCGCGCCGGGCCCTGCGGGCGAAGGTGGCTTCGCCGCAGAGAAAGACCGCTATCACCTGTATGTTTCACTGGCCTGCCCGTGGGCGCATCGCACCCTGATTCTGCGCAAGTTAAAAGGATTAGAACCCTTTATATCCGTCTCAGTGGTGAATCCCCTGATGCTGGAAAACGGCTGGACCTTCGCCGACGATTTCCCCGATGCGACCGGCGACCAGCTCTATCATCATCAGTTCCTCTATCAGCTTTATCTGCAGGCCGATCCGCATTACACCGGCCGGGTGACCGTTCCGGTGCTGTGGGATAAAAAACAACAGACCATCGTCAGCAATGAGTCGGCTGAAATCATCCGCATGTTCAATACCGCGTTTGATGGCCTGGGCGCGCGCGCGGGCGACTATTATCCGCCGGCGTTGCGAGAAAAGATCGACGATCTGAATAGCTGGATCTACGACAACGTTAACAACGGGGTGTATAAAGCCGGTTTCGCCACCAGCCAGCAGGCCTATGACGAAGCCGTAGACGCGCTGTTTACCTCGCTCGAACGCCTTGAGCAGATCCTCGGTCAGCACCGCTACCTGACCGGAAACCAGTTAACGGAAGCGGATATCCGCCTGTGGACAACGCTGGTTCGTTTCGACCCGGTATATGTCACCCACTTTAAATGCGATAAGCGCCGCATCAGCGACTATCTCAACCTGTACGGTTTCCTGCGCGATATCTACCAGATGCCGGGGATTGCGGAAACGGTGAATTTCCCGCATATCCGCAATCACTATTATCGCAGCCACAAAACCATCAACCCGACGGGGATCATCTCCGTGGGCCCGCTGCAGGATCTCAACGAACCGCACGGGCGGGATCGCTTTTCCCGCTGATCGATAAGGCGCCGAAAGGCGCCTTTTATTCAGATAACGGATATTTACCAGTTTGATATTCACGCCTATGATTATTTTGATCGCTTTAAAAACAAGTGATTAATGGTTAACTAAGGCGTGAGAAAATGGACTGGTATCTAAAAGTATTACGAAACTATATTGGCTTTGGCGGTCGCGCCCGGCGCAAAGAGTACTGGATGTTTATTCTGGTCAACATCATTCTCACCGCAGTGCTCAGCATCATTGATAAGATGCTCGGCTGGCAGCGTGCTGGGGGTGAAGGCATCCTGACGACCATTTACGGCGTGCTGGTTTTTTTACCCTGGTGGGCGGTGCAGTTTCGTCGCCTGCATGACACCGACCGCTCGGCGTGGTGGCTACTGCTGCTGCTGATCCCGGTCATCGGCTGGCTGGTGATTTTGATTTTCAATTGCCAGAACGGCACGCCCGGCGACAATCGCTTTGGGCCAAATCCAAAACCCTACTCCTACTGATTTACGCGCTCCTCGCGGCGGAGGAGCGCATCTTACCGTTATCTGCCGGCAAACAGTTTCGGGATCTCCCGTAGACACCACGATTTGGCTTCGCCCATGCTGTCACGGCGCCAGGCCATAATGATATCGATTTCGTTGGTATATTCAGGGCTTACGACCCGCAGACGCCCTTCGGCAATATCTTTCTCAACCAACGGGTAAGGCATGGTTGCAACCCCTAGCCCCGCCAGCAGCGCCTGGCGTTTATCTTCAATGGTACTGACGGTTAAACGCGGCTGTTTATCCAGCAGTTGCACCGTCAGCACCGGGCGCTCGCGCGCGGTATCCGCCACCGCGACGCCGCGATATTTCACCCGCGTCACCTCGGAAAGCGGTTCTGGCTCTTGATGAATCGGGTGATCCGGCGCGGCGACGTAAACGCTTAACACCGAATAGAGCTTACGTGAGTTAATTTCTGACGATGAACGAAAATGCATATCCGGCGCGACGACAATATCAGCACGCCCCTGCTCCAGCCGCTCCCAGGCGCCGGCCAGCACTTCGGTAATAATCGACAGCTGGGTATTGGATTTGGTCGCCAGCTTCTCAATCAGCGGAAACAGATCGGTGGTCGGAACCAAGGCTTCGGTAACGATGGTCAGGTGAGTTTCCCAGCCGCGCGACAGCGCTTCGGCGTCGGTGGTCAGCTTGTCCGCCGCTTCCAGCAGCACGCGCCCGCGTTCCAGCAGCATGCGGCCAACGTTCGTAAATTTTGTGCGATGGCCAGAACGGTCAAACAGCACCACATCCAGTTCTTCTTCCAGTTTTTGCATGGTGTAGCTTAGGGCCGAAGGCACGCGCCCCAGCTCGTCAGCCGCAGCGGCAAAGCTCCCGCGCCTGTCTATCGCATCCATTACGCGTAACGCTTCCAGCGTTAATGCTCTCTCTTTCGCCATTTCGCTCTCATTCAGGAATTTTGAACATACCGGGCAGAATATCTGGCTAACAATACAGCGTCCATACCTTTACCATTGATTTAGTGTAAAGAGAGGTCAAGAAAATGATTACAACCCGAACAGCCAAACAATGCGGTCAAGCAGACTTCGGCTGGCTGCAGGCCCGCTACACCTTTTCCTTTGGCCACTACTTCGACCCTAAATTGCTGGGTTACGCCTCGCTGCGCGTACTCAATCAAGAAGTGCTGGCGCCGGGCGCGTCATTTCAGCCGCGTACCTATCCAAAGGTCGATATCCTGAATCTGATTCTGGAAGGTGAAGCGGAATACCGCGATAGCGACGGCAACCACGTACAGGCAAAGGCTGGTGAAGCCTTGCTGCTCTCCACCCAACCGGGGGTCAGCTACAGTGAGCATAATCTCAGTAAAGAGCAGTCGTTGACGCGCATGCAGCTGTGGCTCGACGCCTGCCCGGAACGCGAAAATCCGCTGGTGCAGAAACTCGCGGTTAGCGACTCGTCAATCCAGTTACTGGCTTCACCGGATGGCAGCGGTGACAGTGTACAGCTGCGCCAACAGGTATGGATCCATCATCTGCAGCTGGCGAAGGGTGAAGAGATTAGCGTTCAACTGCACGGCCCGCGCGCCTATCTGCAGTCGATTCACGGTACGGTACATGTCGTGGCAAAAAAGGAAGAGAAACAGGCACTAACCTGCGGTGATGGCGCGTTTATTCGTGACGAAGCTAACATTACCCTCGTCGCCGATACGCCGCTGCGCGCTTTGCTGATAGATTTACCGGTGTAACAAGGAAGCCGGGAGTTTGTGAGTGAGCAAGAAAAAGAGCAAAAAGGCGCAACCGTTAGACCAGCCAGTCGCTGTGGAAACCATGAGCCCAATCGGCTTTGGCTATGAAGAGATGCTGAGTGAACTGGAAGCCATCGTGGAAGATGCGCAAACGCGGTTGCAGGACGAAGATAACGCCGCCTGATGAAAATCGGCCCCATAACGGGGCCGACTTTATTACTCGCTCAATGCCTGAGAGAGATCTTTTTTCACCTGAGTACGCTGTTCCGGCGTCAGAACCTGATTTACACCGAAATAGTACTTCACGCGATAATAGCGCACCTGCTGTTCAACCTTGCCAAAGGCCGCCAGCTGATCTTTCACCGCTTTCTCATTCCACTTACCGGAATCGATCACGTCAAATAAAACGCCATCTTTAATATCTTTCTGCGAAACCTGCTGGACGTTCTTTTCCATTTCCTGATGCAGGCTCTTAATTTTAGCGACCTGATCCTGGCTCAATTTTAAATGCTGAACGATAGGATCCTGAGCCGGCGCCGGAGCGGCGTTAACCTCAGCAGCCTGTGCCGCCATGGAGAATCCCGCGGCTGCAGCCGTCATTAATACCATCCGAGAAAGTTTGTTCATCTTGTTATCCTGAATAAGTACGTAGTGATAAGACGCTCTATTATTCCCTGAACAATAATGACGATGTGTAAAAAAGCATGTTCACCAGTGTAAATATTCAGATAATACATTCACCAAATGAATTATATGAAATATAAAATTCTTCTTGCTTATTGAATACGCACTAAATCCGGCGACGTTAAATTAATATCCATGCGCGGCGCAGCCAGCATGATTTTATTTTCATCGAGCGCATTTTTGATATTTTCCAGAAAATCAAAATAGGTATCCCAATACTCCGCATTTTTTACCCATACGCGAATGGTAAAATTAAGCGAACCAGGAGCCAACTCGATCAGGCGAACCGTGGTACCGCGAGAACGATCGATGCGCTTTTCATTATCGATAAGCGTCTGGATCACCTGTTTAACGTGTGATATTTGGCTATGACATGCCACCCCAAGCGTGAGATCGATGCGGCGATAGGGATGGCGGGAATAGTTAACGATGCTATCGGCAATAATTTTACCATTCGGGATAATGACTTCTTTATTATCCACAGTCAGCAGTGTGGTGGAAAAAACATGTACCGATTGTACCAGACCGGATACCGCCCCCACCTGCACAAAGTTACCCGCGCGGAAGGGGCGTAACGTCACCAGCAATACGCCTGCGGCAAAATTTGACAGCGAGCCCTGCAGCGCCAGGCCAATGGCCAGACCTGCCGCGCCAAGGACGGCGATAATGGATGAGGTTTCAATCCCTACCCGGCCTAACGCGGCGATAATCGCAAAAGCCATGGTGATATAGCGCACCAGCGCGGCGAAGAAGTGGACGATTGTCGCATCTACGTTGCGTCGCAGCAGAATTTTCTCGAGAGTTTTGCCGAGTAGTTTCGAAATCAGCTTACCAACAAACAAAATGATTAGCGCCGCCGCGATATTCCACGCAAACTGCATAATTGTATCGCCATGGCCGACAAGCCAGGCGAGCGCCGCTTTGATTTGGGGGAATAACACTACATTTTTCACGTCCACCGCCCTGTCTGGATAATACCTAAAACCTGCTATCCATTAAGCTGAATGATGACCGCTGCAAATGAGGGATTGAGATTAATGAATAGAAGATACATTTTCAAAGCGTGACAGTATCAATGAGAGCGGCCTGCAATGCAGCCAGAAAGCTGTTTAAAAGTGGATATCCAGTAATACAGGTTTGTAATGGGCTGAAATCAAAAAAACGTAATGGGATTGAGTTCCAGATAGTAAAAAGGTGAAACTGACCGATAAGCCGCTTTCTTTCTGGTATAGCGTCGTGGACAGTCATTCATCTTTGTTCCACCCTCCGGATAGCAAAAACCCCGCCGGAGCGGGGTTTTTACATTAAATAGGTGAAACTGACCGATAAGCCGGGTTCTGTCGTGGACAGTCATTCATCTAGGCCAGCAATCGCTCACTGGCTCAAGCAGCCTACCCGGGTTCAGTACGGGCCGTACCTTATGAACCCCTATTTGGCCTTGCTCCGGGTGGAGTTTACCGTGCCGCGGACTGTTACCAGCCGCGCGGTGCGCTCTTACCGCACCCTTTCACCCTTACCTGATCCCGCTTGCGCGGGCCATCGGCGGTTTGCTCTCTGTTGCACTGGTCGTGGGCTGTGACACCCCCCAGGCGTTACCTGGCACCTTGCCCTATGGAGCCCGGACTTTCCTCCCCTCCGCCCGTCTCCCCCTAAGAGGACGACGACGAAGCGGCGACTGTCTGGTCAGCTTCGGCGCGAAGTATAGAGGGTTCGCGCGCCTTTGTCACCCCGCACAGCGCATTCCGCTCGCCAGCCTCGCGGCAATCATGGCTTTTACCCTTCCCTCGCCGGCAGAAAGGCTTTGTTTATAAGAGTCTGGGACGAAGAAAATGTTCGTGGTGATGTAGCCTGACGGCGCTGCGAAAAGTAAGCATAACAGGGCGCAGGCACGCGCCCATCTTGTTAGCGAGTGACTTCCACTTTCGCCAGTTTTTCGTAGTAACACGCCAGAGCGCTATGGTCAGCGGTGCCCAGGCCATCCGCCCGCAGCGCCTGCATCATCTCCATCACCGCCGCCGTCAGCGGTAGCTGGGCGCCGACGCCGTGAGAAGTATCCAGCGCATTGGCCAGATCTTTAATATGCAGATCGATGCGGAATCCCGGCTTGAAGTTGCGATCCATCACCATCGGCGCTTTAGCGTCGAGTACTGTGCTGCCCGCCAGGCCGCCGCGAATCGCCTGATACACCAGGTCCGGGTTAACGCCGGCTTTGGTGGCCAGGGTTAACGCTTCCGACATTGCCGCGATGTTCAGCGCCACAATCACCTGGTTGGCCAACTTGGTGACGTTGCCTGCGCCAATATCGCCGGTATGCACCACGGATCCCGCCATCGCTTTCATCAGGTCGTAGTATTTATCGAAAATCGCCTTGTCACCGCCAACCATCACCGACAGGGTGCCGTCGATCGCTTTGGGTTCGCCGCCGCTTACCGGCGCGTCCAGCATATCGATGCCTTTGGCCTTCAGCGCTTCACTGATTTCGCGGCTCGCCAGCGGCGCGATGGAGCTCATATCGATCACCACGGTGCCTGGTTTCGCGCCTTCGATAATGCCGTTTTCACCCAGCGCAACGTCTTTCACGTGCGGAGAGTTTGGCAGCATGGTAATAATGACATCGCACTGCTCAGCAATGGCCTTCGCCGTGCTCGCGGTCTCTGCGCCCGCAGCAATCACGTCAGCAATAGCTTCAGGGTTACGGTCGGATACCACCAGCGAATAACCCGCCTTCAGCAAATTTTTGCTCATCGGCTTGCCCATGATGCCAAGGCCAATAAAACCCACTTTGATTGTCATAATATTCTCTCTTAATCCTGGTGATTATTTTTTAAAAGAATCAGCAAGTTTCTGGGTTGCTGAACGGAAGACGCCTAAATCGCTACCGACGGCGACGAAGGTCGCGCCCCACTCCAGATAGCGACGCGCATCGGCTTCTACCGGTGCAAGAATGCCGCTCGGCTTACCGTGTTTCTTCGCGCTGGAGAAAATATGCTGGATAGCACGCTGAACCTCAGGATGGGCGGCGTTACCCAGATGGCCCAACGCCGCAGCAAGATCGCTCGGACCGACGAACAGGCCATCAACGCCATCGGTCGCAGCGATAGCATCAACGTTATCCACCCCGGTCTGGCTCTCAATCTGCACCAGAATGGAGATATTCTTGTTGGACTGAGCGAAGTAGTCTGGCACGGTGCCGAACATATTGCCGCGATGAGAAACCGAAACACCGCGGATCCCTTCCGGCGGATAGCGGGTTGATGCCACCGCCTGCGCCGCCTGTTCAGCGGTTTCGACAAACGGCACCAGGAAGTTATAGAAACCGATGTCCAGCATGCGCTTGATGATAATCGGTTCATTGGTCGGCACGCGCACAACCGGCGCGCTGTGGCTGCCCTTCAACGCCATCAGTTGCGGGATAAGCGTGGTCACATCATTCGGTGCATGCTCCGCGTCAAGCACCAGCCAGTCGAAACCAGCAAGTCCTAATACCTCGGTGCTAATCGGATTCGCCAGGGCGCACCAGCAGCCAATTTGTACCTGGTGAGCCGCCAACGCGGCTTTGAACTTGTTCGGGAAAATTGCGTTATCCATGATTTTTACCTTGGGTTAATCGTTGCTTACTTCTGCTGCTCTATACGTTTCATCTCGCCAATCACCAATATAATTAGCAGAGTTAAATAGCGGGCTGGTACTCCTTTTCTGTGGCCCAATGCAGAATCATTTAAATATTCATCTGACACAGAACACCTTTTATTATTTTCAGCGAGCTATTTATTTTAAGCTATCTATTCACATATCAGATTCCTCAAAAACATGGCTCAGTATAATCAGCCCTCCGCCACCAGACACTATGCATAATCACAATATAAATGCCTAAATAATCATTTTAGTTATGCAAATGCCATAGGCCATGGGCGCTAATCCACAGTTCTCAGGATTACCCATCTATGTGTCATGGCCGGCGCGGCAAGGAGTGACGTAGATCACATCCTAACGCGATAACTCCTGACATTCTTTATTTCATCATTCTGCTAAGCAGAAATTTAATTAGCGTTTTATTTTATTATTAGCACCGGTTTGGAGAGCACTGGACAATGGCTGACATTGAAATTCGACAACAGTCGCCGACGGCGTTTTATATAAAAGTACACCCTACTGATAATGTGGCAATTATTGTTAACGATCGCGGTTTAACCGCCGGAACGCGTTTTCCGGATGGCCTGACCCTCGTTGAACATATCCCGCAAGGCCATAAAGTCGCTCTTGTCGATATTCCTGCCCATGGTGAAATCATCCGCTATGGCGAAGTGATTGGCTTCGCCGTTCGCGATATACCAAAGGGAAGCTGGATTGATGAGTCGTTGGTCGAACTGCCGACCGCCCCACCGCTGAACACCCTACCGCTGGCGACTAAAGTCCCCGAGCCGCTGCCGCCGCTGGAAGGATACACCTTTGAAGGGTATCGCAATGCCGATGGCAGCGTGGGAACCAAGAATTTGCTGGGGATCAGCACCAGCGTGCACTGCGTCGCCGGCGTGGTGGATTATGTGGTCAAGATCATTGAACGCGACCTGCTGCCGAAATACCCCAATGTCGATGGCGTGGTGGGATTAAACCACCTCTACGGCTGCGGCGTGGCGATTAACGCCCCGGCGGCCATCGTGCCGATTCGCACCATCCACAATATCGCGCTGAACCCCAACTTTGGCGGCGAGGTAATGGTGGTTGGTCTTGGCTGTGAAAAGCTGCAGCCGGAACGTCTGCTACAGGGAACCGAAGACGTGCAGCCGATCGCCGTCGATAGCGCAAGCGTAGTGCGCTTGCAGGATGAACAGCATGTCGGTTTTAAATCGATGGTCGATGATATCCTGCAGGTTGCCGAGCGCCACCTGGCGAAGCTGAACGCCCGCCAGCGTGAAACCTGCCCGGCTTCGGAATTAGTCGTCGGTATGCAGTGCGGCGGCAGCGACGCCTTCTCCGGCGTGACCGCCAACCCGGCAGTGGGCTATGCCTCCGACCTGCTGGTGCGCTGCGGCGCGACGGTGATGTTCTCGGAAGTGACCGAGGTACGCGATGCTATTCATCTGTTAACCCCGCGAGCCATCAACGAAGAAGTTGGCAAGCGCCTGCTGGAAGAGATGGCCTGGTATGATAACTATCTGGAGCTGGGGAAAACCGACCGCAGCGCCAACCCGTCACCGGGCAATAAGAAAGGCGGTCTGGCGAACGTAGTGGAAAAAGCATTGGGTTCGATTGCCAAATCAGGCAAAAGCGCCATCGTCGAAGTCCTTTCGCCGGGTCAGCGCCCGACGAAACGCGGGCTTATCTATGCGGCGACGCCGGCCAGCGATTTTGTCTGCGGCACTCAACAGGTGGCTTCCGGCATTACCGTTCAGGTGTTCACCACCGGGCGCGGCACCCCTTACGGGCTGATGGCGGTCCCGGTGATTAAAATGGCGACCCGTACCGAGCTTGCCAACCGCTGGTATGACTTAATGGACATCAATGCCGGTACCATCGCAACCGGCGAAGAGACGATTGAGGATGTCGGGCTGAAACTGTTCGAGTTCATTCTCGACGTCGCCAGCGGACGTAAGAAAACCTTCTCCGATCAATGGGGTCTGCATAACCAGCTGGCGGTGTTTAACCCGGCGCCGGTGACGTGATATGCCCCCGTCCAACTATAATAATAAGCCCGGAAAATCCGGGCTTATTATTAGTTGTGTTGCGCTGCCAAAAAGTTTTTGATTTGCGCCTGCGTCGAAGTGCCTTCCATGGGGCCACGCTGACCGATCGCCAGTGAACCGCTGGCGTTTGCCCATTTCAGCGCTTCCTGCGGCGAGGCGCCGCTGAGGAACAGGCTAACGAAGGTCGCGCCGAAACAGTCGCCTGCGCCAGTCGGATCGACAACCGGCACGTTAAAGCCGGCGACGTGGTGTGTTTCAGCGGCGCTAAAGTAGCTCGCGCCACGCGGGCCGCGTTTAATTACCACGTGTTTAACACCGCGTTTCAGCAGCTTATCAACCAGCACCTGCTCATTTCGCCCCGGATTCAGGCCAAAGTAGTCCAGTTCACCGTCGCTTGGTAGAAAGATATCGGTGTAATCGAGAATGTATTCAAACGCCTGCGACATCTCGGGAATATTCAGCATCTCTTTGCGAATATTAGGATCGAACGACACCGTGCCGTTGCGTGCTTTAATGTTTTCAATCGCTTTACGCATCGCATCGATAATGCGAAATGAGAACAGCGATGACCCCATAATGTGGAAGTGCTGGCACTGGTTAAGCAGCCCCTCGTCGATGTGGTCCGCAGTCAGCAGACCACAAGCACTGTTAGGCATATTAAAAATAAAATCGCGCTGCGCCTGGCTACGATAGCTGACGAACGCGCTGCCGGTTGTCGCTTTATGCAGCATGGCAATGCCGTTAACGTTAACGCCATCTTTCTCCAGCCGCGCAATATTCATTTCGCCAAATGCGTCGCTACCGACACAGCTAAACAGCACGGAGCCAAAACCCAGTTTCGCCACCTGATCGGCGAAAATTGCCGGCGCGCCGCTGGGATAGGGACCCCAAAATTCACCGGGGCGGGAAAATCCCTGATTTTCTTCCTTGGCGAGAAATTCCACCAGCAGCTCGCCGATGGTGCAAATGGTTACGTTCATCACCGCTCCTGGTTTGTCTTCTGCAAAGCCGTGTTGAGCCATGTCAGGCATTCATTGTTGGTGTAGCTGTTAGTTAAACCCGCGGCGAGGAAACGGGCATGATATTCCGCGGCGACAACCTGCGGCGTCACCACGCTACTCATTTGCTGAAGTTCGCCGATGGCATAGCGTTTTTCACCATAGACCGGACGGGAAGCAACAACCGCGATAACCCGCTCGCTCTGCGCCACGGCTTCGCTCAGCAGGCGAGCGCTAGTTTCGTTGCGTACGCTCAGGGTGCCGTCTTCAGCGACGTGATCAACCGCAATCAGCGCGCGTGATGGCCGATAATGGCCTAACGCTTTCAGCGCCAAATCACCTTCGACTATCCGCCCGTTGCCGCCAAGCACGCCGCCGAGCAGCACCGTTTCCCCATTCAGGAACTCCTGCGCCAGCGCAACGTGGGCCAGATCGTTAAGCAGCAGGCAAAGTTCCTCACTGTTAGCCAGAAACGGGATCACTTTACGCAAAATGGAACCCTGGCCTAAAAATAGCGTTTCGCTATCTTCAATTTGCACCGCCACCTGACGCGCCATTTCCGTTTCCAGCGCTTTGTCCGTCACCTGTGGAGCGTCGCGAACCGTAGCGACCGGCGTGCCGGCCTGAGCCGTGTAAATCGCCCCGCCGAATGAACGCTTCAGATACCCCTGCTGCTCCAGATAGTTAAGATCGTTACGAATTGTCACTCCGGAAACGGCCAGCATTTCAGCCAGATCGTCGACTTTAATCTCGCCGTTCTTACGAACGATCTCCGCGATGTCCAAGCGCCTTTTCAGCAGGCTGGTTGACGGTTTTGCCACGGGTTATGCCTTTTTATTTTCTCCTGGAATAACTTTCATTTTTAAATTTCCCCATCGTAATGTCAAACCACGCCAGTTATCCCCGTGAATAAAAATCAATAAAGACAATAAAATTCAAATAGATAACAACACCCTATTGCTTCATTTATATTTTAAAAAAGAAACATAAAAAAGATTATTAACTTTCATTTTAAAAATCAATTCCCCATTGTGTGCGATGGATCACACCTAAACGCGGAAACGATCGTTACATTACTTTCAAATTGAAGGTTTGATTGAGCTAATTACTTACAAATTGAAAATAGAGGGTTAGAATGTACATCATTTCCAGTAAAAACATGTTGTTAAAGGCCCAGCGTCATGGTTACGCGGTCCCCGCTTTCAATATTCATAACCTTGAAACCATGCAGGTGGTGGTGGAAACGGCAGCCGAGCTCCGCTCGCCGCTGATCCTCGCCGGCACGCCGGGAACCTACAGCTATGCCGGCACCGGCAATGTGGTGGCGATCGCCCGCGATCTGGCGAAAATATGGGATCTCCCGCTCGCCCTGCACCTCGATCATCACGAGGATCTGGTCGACATCACGCACAAAGTTCAGGCGGGCATTCGCTCAGTCATGATCGATGGATCTCATTCACCGTTCGAAGAAAACGTAGTGCTGGTGAAAAGCGTGGTGGAATTAAGTCATCGCTACGATGCCAGCGTGGAAGCCGAGCTGGGCCGACTGGGGGGCGTGGAAGACGATCTGGTGGTTGATGCCAAAGATGCGCTCTATACCAACCCGGAACAGGCCCGTGAATTCGTCGCCCGTACCGGTATTGATTCGCTGGCCGTCGCCATCGGCACCGCGCACGGGCTCTACACCGCCGAACCGAAACTTGATTTTGACCGCCTGGCCGCCATCCGCGACTGCGTTGACGTTCCGCTGGTACTGCACGGCGCTTCTGGCCTCCCGGATAGCGATATTCGCCGCGCCATTTCTCTGGGCGTCTGCAAAGTCAACGTCGCCACCGAACTGAAAATCGCCTTCTCTGATGCGTTGAAAACCTACTTCCTGGAAAATCCGGGCGCCAACGATCCGCGTCACTATATGACGCCGGCGAAAGCGGCAATGAAAGAGGTTGTCCGCAAAGTGATTCACGTTTGTGGCTGCGAAGGGCAACTATAATCCGCGGATCGAAGGAGCAATGTCGTGATCCATACCCTGACACTGAATACCGCGATCGATATGAATATCTTTTGCGATCCGCTTCGGCCTGCGGCCGTCAACCGCACCCGGCAGACGGAATATTGCCCAAATGGCAAAGGGGTGAACGTTTCGCTGGTATTAGATCATTACCTACAGCCCACCCACGTCATGGGTATATTTGGCGGTTTTACTGGCCGCTATATAGTCGAAGAGCTGCGCAGACAGCATATTAAAGTGACTCCGGCATGGGTCGCCGAACCCACCCGTATTAATGTTTTTATTAATGACGGACATGAAGAATATAAGTTAGTAAATCCCGGCTCTCGTATTAATGATGAAGGCAAAGAGCAAATTATTCATCATTTACAGTGCGTCGAACCCGGTGATTATTTGGTAATCAGCGGCAGTTTGCCGCCGGGAATTGAAAGCCGGTTCTATAGCGAAATAATGGCCTTGTGTCAGCAAAAAGGTTGTGAAGTTATTTTAGATATCAGCCACCCGGCGCTGCGGCAGTTGCTCGAGCTACGCCCGCTATTGATTAAACCCAATGACGACGAACTCAAAGAGATCTTCGATCTCGACGTCGGCAGCCCGCAGCAGGTACATGACGCAATGCGCACGCTCCATCAGCTCGGGGCCCGAAACGTGCTGCTCACCCTGGGCGCGCAGGGGCTCTACTTTTCAAACGGCGAGCAACTGTGGTTCTGCTCGGCGCCGAAAATCAAACTGGTTAGCTCGGCCTGCGCCGGCGATGCCGCGCTGGGAGCATTCCTGAGTAAATGGCTTAACGAAGATGATGTCGTTCCCGCTCTGGCGCTGGCCAGCGCCACCGGCGCCGATGTTGCCGCCTCCGCCGGGCTTGGCAAATTAAACCGTACACAAGAATTATTACAACAACTTCAGATCGTCCAATTATAAAGGTCCGATTATGAAAAAGATTATTGCCGTTACCGGCTGCCCTACAGGTATTGCCCATACATTTATGGCTGAAGAAGCCTTAAAGACCGCAGCAAAAAAATTAAACGTTGAGATCAAAGTTGAAACCAACGGCGCTTCCGGGGTAGAGAATGTCATTACACCGGAAGATCTGAAAGATATTTATGGTGTTATTATCGCTGCCGATAAAGATGTTAATGCCGAACGTTTTAATGGTTTGCCGGTCATCGAAGTGCCGGTTAAAGAGGCCATTCATCATCCGGCAGAATTAATTAATAAAGTCGTCAGCGGTCAGGCGCAACGCCGTCAGGGGATTTCCGCCACAGCGGATCCTGCGGAGAAATATGAGCAGGAATCATTCGGCCGGCAGATTTATAAACATCTGATGAGCGGTGTTTCCAATATGCTGCCCTTCGTGGTGGCCGGCGGGATCTTAATCGCCATTTCTTTCCTGTGGGGTATCTACTCCGCCGATCCAAATTCAGCGCAGTACAACGTGATTGCCGCCACCCTGATGAAAGTCGGCCAGCAGGCGTTCTCGATCATGGTACCGGTGTTCACGGCCTACATTGCCTGGTCCATTTCCGGCCGTCCGGGGATGGTCGCCGGGTTTGTCGGCGGCCTGCTGGCAAACGCCACCGGCGCCGGGTTCCTCGGCGGGATCATCGCCGGTTTCGCCGCCGGTTACTTTATGCTGCTTATCCGCCGCCTGCTCGACGGCCTGCCGCGTCAGTACGAAGGACTAAAGTCGATCTTTATTATGCCGCTGATTGGCGTACTGGTGATTGGCGTGATGATGGTGCTACTTGGCCAACCGGTGGCGGCGATCAACAACGGCATGATGAACTGGCTTAGCTCTCTGCAAGAAGCCAATCCCATTCTGCTGGGGATTGTGGTCGGGGCAATGTGTTCATTCGACTTCGGCGGCCCGGTCAATAAAGCGGCCTATGTCACCGGAACGCTCTTGCTAGGACAGGGCAACTATTTCTTTATGGCCGGCGTCTCCGCTGCCTGCATTACCCCGCCGCTGGTGATTGCGCTGGCAACCACGTTCTTCCCTAAAGGCTTTAGCGAAGAAGAGCGCGCCGCCGGGATGGTGAACTATATCCTCGGCTGCACGCACATCACCGAAGGCGCGATTCCCTTTGCCGCTAAGGATCCGCTACGGGTGATCCCGATGATGATGATCGCCTCTTCAATCTCGGCCGTCCTCAGCTACAGCCTACATATTCAGGTCCCGGCGCCGCACGGCGGCTTCTTGATCCTACCGCTGGTCAGCAAACCGCTGGTGTGGGTGCTGTGCATTCTTACCGGCTCCGCCTGCGGCGCGCTCATGCTGGGATGCTGGCGGTTGTGGCAAAAACGCACTCAGGAAGCGACGGCGCTTGCCGGCGCCATTAAATAAGGAGCGAACTATGCAGCTGACTTCCGCAGACATTCATTTCGACCATCAGGTCAAAACGAAAGATGAAGCGCTACAGCGCGTCGTCGGTTCCCTGACCGCAGCCGGGCATACACAGATGGCCTATCTGGAGGGAATGCGCGAACGCGAGGGGCAAATCAGTACCTATCTGGGCAACGGCATCGCCATTCCTCACGGCACGCCGCAAAGCCGCGATGCGGTGCTAAGAACCGGTGTGAAGGTGCTAGCCTGTCCGCAGGGGGTGGACTGGGGCGAAGGGCAAACCGCCTATTTGATTGTTGGTATCGCCGCACAGGACAACGAACATCTCGATATCTTACGCCAGCTCACTCATGCGCTAGGCGACGATCGGGTGCCCGCCGCGCTGTCGCGGGCCGATACTCCGCAGGCGGTGCTGGAGATACTTGCCGGCGATATCGCGCCGGCGCAAGGCGAAGAACCGGAACCGCCGCCGCGCTTTGATGAAGAGGCAATCTTTACGCTGCGCAATCCGCACGGCCTGCATGCCCGGCCCAGCGCGGTACTGGTGAAAGCCGTCAAGCAGTGGCAGTCGCAAATCCAGGTCGAAAACCTGGATACTCGATCGTCAATTGTCGATGCCAAAAATCTGATACGCGTCGTATCGCTTGGCGCCAAACAGGGTCATCGTCTGCACTTTATGGCCAGCGGCAGCGATGCGCATCAGGCGCTGAAAGCAATTGGCGACGCCTTTAACGCCGGGCTCGGCGAGATCGCCGCCCAACCGCAGCAGGTCTCTCAGGCGGCAGAAAAAAGCAAACGCAGCTGGCTGTCCCGGTTATTCAGTTAATTTTCAATTAATTAAAAACGCTCTGCCGTGTTGGTCAGGGCGTTTTTTTTGCCAGTAAGACACCCTGTTCAACGCTTGCACAGCAATTTATCGATACAGATCACAATTCAAAACAAAGACATTTGCGACCAAAACAAAACATAACGAATATATTCGAAAGAAAACGGAGGTTGTAAATGAAAGATATTATCTCTCGCCATAAATCCGGCGAACACATCGGCATCTGCTCAGTTTGTTCAGCCCATCCGCTGGTTATCGAAGCGGCGTTACGTTTCGATCTGCCGACCAACAACAAAGTGCTGATTGAAGCAACATCAAACCAGGTCAACCAGTTTGGCGGCTATACCGGTATGCAGCCGGCCGATTTCCGCGACTTCGTCTACAACATCGCCCACACCGTCGGTTTCCCGGCAGAACGCATTATTCTTGGCGGCGATCATCTGGGCCCAAACTGCTGGCAAGACGAACCGGCTGCCGACGCGATGAAAAAATCCATCGACCTTATCAAAGCCTATGTCGCCGCAGGCTTTAGTAAGATCCACCTGGATGCATCAATGTCCTGCGCCGACGACCCGATACCGTTGAACCCAAGCGTGGTGGCAGAGCGCGCCGCCCGCCTCTGTCAGGCTGCTGAAGAGACCGCCAGCGATGAACAAAAGCGCCAGTTGACCTACGTTATCGGAACAGAAGTACCGGTTCCCGGCGGCGAAGCCAGCACCATCGGCAGCGTACATGTCACCCGGGCGCAGGATGCCGCCGCCACCCTCGAAACCCATGAAGCGGCGTTCCGCAAGCTGGGGCTCGACGCCGCGCTGAAGCGCGTCATCGCCATCGTCGTGCAGCCGGGCGTGGAGTTCGACCACACGCAAATCATTCATTACCAACCGCAGGAAGCGAAAGCGCTGTCCGCGTGGATCGAAAATACCCCGATGGTGTACGAAGCCCACTCCACCGACTACCAATCCCGCCAGGCCTACCGCGCGCTGGTCCGCGACCACTTCGCCATTCTGAAAGTCGGCCCGGCGCTCACCTTTGCCCTGCGCGAAGCCATTTTCGCTCTCGCACAGATGGAAAATGAGCTCATCGCGCCCGAGTCCCGTAGCCGGGTGATGGAAGTGATCGACGAAGTGATGCTCAACGAACCGGGCTACTGGAAAAAATACTATCGCCCGACCTGGAGTCAGGCGATGGTCGATATCCACTTTAGCCTTTCCGACCGTATCCGTTACTACTGGCCGCATCCGCGTATTCGGCAGAGCGTTGAGAAACTTATCGCGAACCTGACCGACGCTAAGCTGCCGCTGGGGCTTATCAGCCAATATATGCCGGTGCAGTTTGAACGACTGTCGCTGAATGAACTGAACGCCGTGCCGCACGAGCTCATCCTCGACAAAATCCAGGATGTTCTGCGCGCCTACCGCTACGGCTGTTCTTCTGAAACCGCGTGAAATAAAGAGGATCTATGAGTCAATTGTTTGTTCGTACCGGCATTCATTTCAGCTCCAGCCAGCAGGCGCTGGAGCATATTGGCGCGGAGATGCTGGCGCGAGGTGTTGTGCATGATAGCTATCCGGCAGCCCTGCTCGAACGCGAAGCAACTTTTCCGACCGGCATCGCGCTGGAGCAACACGCCGTGGCCATTCCCCATTGCGAAGCCATGCACGCGAAGTCACCGGCGATTTACCTGATTCGCCCGGACGCGCCGGTCCCTTTTCAGCGCGCTGATGACGATGGCGATATCGACGTTTCGCTTATCATCGCGCTGATTGTTGAAAACCCGGCGGCACAGCTGAAGCTGCTGCGCCGGTTATTTAGTGAGCTACAAAATCCAAACACGCTGGAGGTTCTGCTCTCCGCTTCCGACGAGCAGTTACCGGTGCTGTTCCAGCAATTTATCCTTGAGCCCGAGCTTAGCGCCCAGGCTTCATAACATACTGATAATAAAAGGGGTACCCTATGAAACGCAAAGTAATCGTCGCCTGCGGCGGCGCCGTCGCCACCTCCACGATGGCCGCAGAAGAGATTAAAGAGCTGTGCGCAGACCACAACATTGAGTTGGATCTGGTGCAGTGCCGGGTCAATGAAATCGAAACCTACATGGACGGCGCGGACCTTATCTGCACCACCGCCCGCGTGGACCGCGCCTTCGGCGATATTCCAGTGGTTCACGGCATGCCGTTTGTCTCCGGCGTCGGCATTGAAGCCTTACAGCAGAAAATCCTCGGCATCCTCGCGGAGTAAACGCCATGTTCAGCGAAATCATGCGTTATATCCTCGATCTTGGTCCGACGGTGATGCTGCCGATCGTGATCATTATCTTCTCCAAACTGCTGGGGATGAAGCTCGGGGACTGTTTCAAATCCGGTCTGCACATCGGGATCGGTTTTGTCGGCATTGGCCTGGTTATTGGCCTGATGCTCGACTCCATCGGCCCGGCGGCAAAGGCGATGGCGGAGCATTTCCAGATTAACCTTCACGTGATTGATATCGGCTGGCCGGGGTCATCGCCGATGACCTGGGCGTCGCAAATCGCGCTGGTAGCCATTCCGGTCGCCATCGTGGTCAATATCGTCATGCTGGTCACCCGCATGACCCGCGTGGTGAACGTCGATATCTGGAACATCTGGCATATGACCTTTACCGGCGCGATGCTGCATATCGCGACCGGTTCCTACTGGATAGGGATTCTCGGCGTCGTGGTTCATGCCGCCTTCGTTTACAAACTGGGTGACTGGTTTGCCAGGGATACCCGCGATTTCTTCGGCCTTGATGGCATCGCGATACCGCACGGCAGTTCGGCGTACTTAGGGCCGATTGCGGTGCTCGTCGATACCATCATCGACAAAATCCCCGGCCTTAACCGCATTCACTTTAGCGCCGATGATATCCAGAAACGCTTCGGCCCCTTCGGCGAACCGGTCACCGTCGGTTTCGTCATGGGGTTGGTGATTGGCGCGCTGGCGGGTTATGACCTGAAAGGCATTCTGCAGTTGGCGGTGAAAACCGCGGCGGTGATGCTGCTGATGCCGCGGGTGATCAAACCCATTATGGATGGCCTCAACCCGATAGCCAAACAGGCGCGTAAACGTCTGCAGGCTAAATTCGGCGGCCAGGAGTTCCTGATTGGTCTCGACCCGGCGCTGCTGCTTGGCCATACCTCGGTGGTGTCCGCCAGCCTGATTTTCATCCCGCTGAGCATTCTGATCGCCGTCGTGGTTCCAGGCAACCAGGTCCTGCCGTTCGGCGACCTGGCGACCATTGGTTTCTTCGTGGCGATGGCGGTAGCGGTGCATCAGGGCAACCTGTTCCGCACCCTGATTTCCGGGGTCATCATTATGGGTATCACCCTATGGATCGCAACCCAGACCATCGGCTTACACACGCAGCTGGCGGCAAACGCCGGGGCGTTAAAAGCGGGCGGTATGGTGGCTTCGATGGACCAGGGCGGCTCGCCGATTACCTGGCTGCTAATCCAGCTCTTCACCTGGCAGAACGTGGTCGGCTTCGCAATTATCGGCATCATCTATCTGGCTGGCGTCCTGCTGACCTGGCGTCGCGCCCGCCGCTTCATGGCGGTAGAGAAAGCAGAGAAAAGCGCCGCCGCGCAACAGCATCCAACCGCATCTTAAGCATTAGGGGAGCGCCGCTCCCCTGAATATTTCTGGAGAATGGTATGAAATCAGTGGTAATCCATGCTGAGGGGAACGTCTGCGTTGAAGAACGCCCCATCCCCACGCTGCAAACGGAAGACGATGTCCTGGTCAAAGTGGTCAGCTCCGGGCTGTGCGGCTCCGATATCCCGCGCATTTTCGCCAAAGGCGCGCACTACTACCCTATTACGCTTGGGCATGAATTCAGCGGCTATGTCGAGTCCTACGGCGCGGCGGTGACCGATCTACAGCCCGGCGACGCTGTTGCCTGCGTGCCGCTGCTGCCCTGCTTCCAGTGTCCGCAGTGCCAGCGCGAATATTTTTCTTTATGTAAGCAGTATCAGTTCGTCGGCTCCCGCAGCGAGGGCGGCAACGCCGAATACGTGGTGGTGAAGCGCGCCAACCTGTTCCGCCTGCCGGATCAGATGCCCATTGATGATGGCGCGTTTATCGAGCCGATAACCGTTGGCCTGCACGCTTTTCATCTGGCGCAGGGCTGCGAGGGTAAAAACGTCATTATTATCGGCGCCGGCACCATCGGCCTGCTGGCGCTGCAGTGCGCCCGCGAGCTGGGAGCCAATAGCGTCACGGCTATCGACATTAATCCACAGAAGCTGGAGCTGGCCAAAACCCTTGGCGCGAGCCGGGTGTTCAACAGCCGCGAGATGAGCAGCCAGGCGATTCAACAGGCGCTGGAGGAAATCCAGTTCGATCAGCTCGTCCTCGAGACCGCCGGTACGCCGCAGACCGTCGCATTAGCAATTGAAGCCGCCGGGCCGCGGGCGCAGCTGGCGCTGGTCGGTACCCTGCATCACGACCTAACGCTGCCTGCCGTCACCTTCGGGCAAATTCTGCGTAAAGAGCTGAATATCGTCGGCAGTTGGATGAACTACTCAGGCCCGTGGCCGGGAGAAGAGTGGCAAACAGCAACCCGCCTGCTGACGGAAAAACGCCTGCAGTTGGCGCCGTTGATAGCTCATCGCGGCGATGCCGAGAGTTTTGCTCGCGAAGTTCAGGCGCTAAACGGCGCGCCGATGCAGGGTAAAATCCTACTTAAACTTTCCTGATCGCTTGAGCCAGCAATCTGCGCTGGCTCACATTACCTTTCGAAAATTATCGTTCAACTTTCGTTATCCTTCGATTAAACTAAGTTGAGTTAATTATCAGGCAAATCAAGATGAACTCATTTGAACGAAGGAACAAAATCGTCGATATGGTGAATACGCAGGGCAGCGTATTGGTTTTAGACCTTTCGAATCTCTTTGGCATCTCTGAAGTCACCATTCGCGCCGACCTCCGTATGCTGGAAGAGAAAGGCCTGGTGACCCGTTTTCACGGCGGCGCCGCCCGCCCGGGTAGCGATCTGACCGAGAGTGATAACCTGGAAGTGGTACTGGAAGATCGTTACCAGCTCGCCAGCGATCCGAAAAAGCGCATCGCTCAGGCCGCCGCGGCAATGATCCATGAAGGCATGACGGTGATCCTCGATAGCGGCAGCACCACGCTGCTGATAGCCGAGGCGCTGGTACGAATGACCAATATCACCGTCATCACCAACAGCCTGCCCGCCGCGTTTACGCTGTCGGAAAATAAAGATATTACGCTGGTGGTATGCGGCGGTACGGTTCGGCACAAAACGCATTCAATGCACGGAACCATCGCTGAACGTTCGCTGCAGGGGATTTGCGCCGACCTGATGTTCGTTGGCGCCGATGGTATCGATGCGACCAACGGCATCACCACCTTTAATGAAGGCTATTCGATCAGCAGCGTGATGGCCGCCGCCGCGCATCAGGTTATCGCCGTGCTCGATGCCAGCAAATTCAATCGCCGGGGCTTTAACCAGGTCCTGCCGATGGACAAAATTGACTGCGTGATTACCGACGACGGCATCAGTGACGCCGACCGCGCGGCGTTAAATAGCAAAAAGGTGGAATTGAAGATCGTGTAATTGCGCGCGAATCGGCGGTTTTATTCCGACATTTATTCCGACATTTATTCCGACATGTAGGATGAAATCCAAGGTGCCCTTCAACATCAGAAGGGCACCTTGCTGTCCTCAGCTACGCCTGACAGGCTTACTCCCCCTGCTGCTCCAGCGCGTATTTATACAGCGCGTTCTTCTTCACGCCGTGGATTTCCGCGGCCAGCGCGGCGGCTTTCTTCAACGGCAGTTCCGCCTGTAGCAGCGCCAGAGTCCGCAGCGCGGCTGCCGGTAGCGCCTCTTCCTGGGCCTTAAAACCTTCGACGATCAGCACCATCTCGCCTTTGCGGCGATTTTCGTCTTCCTTCACCCAGGCCACCAGCTCGCCAATCGGCGCGCCGTGGATAGACTCCCAGGTTTTGGTCAGCTCGCGCGCCAACACTACGTAACGGGATTCGCCCAGAACCGCGCAGATATCTTCCAGGCTCTCCACCAGGCGGTGCGTTGACTCATAGAAGATAATGGTGCGCGGTTCTTCTTCCAGCGCCTTCAGGGTATCGCGGCGGCCTTTCGATTTCGCCGGCAGGAAACCTTCATAGCAGAAACGATCGGACGGCAAACCGGCGGCGCTCAGAGCGGCAATCGCTGCACAAGGGCCCGGCAGCGGCACCACGCGGATATTGGCTTCACGGCAGGTGCGCACCAGATGGTAGCCGGGATCGTTAATCAGCGGCGTGCCGGCATCGGACACCAGCGCGATGTTTTGTCCCTCTTTTAATTTCGCTAAAAGTGTTTCGGCCTTTTGCTGCTCGTTATGGTCGTGAAGGGCAAATAAACGGGCGTTAATCGCAAAATGCTGCAGTAGCAAACCGGTGTGGCGGGTATCCTCAGCAGCAATTAAATCAACAGCTTGCAACACTTCCAGTGCGCGCTGCGTGATATCAGACAGATTCCCTATCGGAGTGGGCACAATATACAGTTGCCCCTGAGAATTATCCGCTGATTCGTGTTGTTTCATTGTCTCGTCCGTATTGCCGATTTAATATTGAGCATTGAGCCAAAAAAATATCACTGGATACATATGGTACCGTCAACATTTCTTCGTTCTAAGCCCGCGCGCTGTCTGCCCGTATTGCTGGCTACTCTTCTTTTTGCTGGCTGCGGCACCCACACGCAGGATCAAAGCACGGCGTTTATGCAGGGTACGTCGCAGGCCAACTCCAGTTTCTACCTACAGCAGATGCAGCAAAGCACGAATGATAGCAAGACCAACTGGCAATTACTCGCCATTCGTGCACTGCTGCAGGAAGGTAAGAAGCAGCAGGCTATCGACCTGTACAACCAACTGCCGTCGAACCTGAACAGCACGCAGGCCCGCGAACAGTCGCTGCTGGCGGTGGAAGTCAAACTGGCGCAAGGCGATTACCAGGGCGCGAAGGCATTACTGAGCAAACTCGACCCTCTCAGTTTTGAGAAAAATCAGCAGCCGCGCTACTGGCAGGCGCAAATTGACGCCAGCCAGGGGCAGCCCTCTCTGGCGCTGCTGCGCGCGCTGATTGCCCAGCAGCCCCTGCTAAGCCAGGCGAAACAAAAACAACAAAACATCGACGCCACGTGGAAAGCGCTGACGGCGATGACCCCACAGCAGGCCAACGCGCTGGTGATCAATGCCGACGAAAACGTGCTGCAGGGCTGGCTGGATCTGCAGCGGATGTGGTTCGATAACCGCAACGATCCGGCGATGCTGAAAGCGGGCGTCAAAGACTGGCAAATCCGTTATCCGCAGAACCCGGGGGCGCAGATGCTGCCCACCGCGCTGGTGAACATGCAAAACTATAAACCGGCCTCGACCAATAAAATCGCCCTGCTGCTGCCTCTGAACGGCCAGGCGGCGATTTTTGGCCGCACTATCCAGCAGGGTTTTGAAGCGGCGAAGAATGGCGCCCCAGCGGTCCAGGGCAACGCAGTGCCGGCGCAGGTCGCCCAGGCGGCGAATGTTGCCGGCAATAATGATGTGGTGAGCCCTTCGCAGGCGGAAGTCGGCGATCTCACCGCCACCGGCAGCCAGGCCGCACCGGTGCAGGCGCCAGCGGAAACGCAGGCCGCGCCTGCCGCAAAACCAGCAGCCGCTCCGCTACCCGCCCCGGTTGCCGCAACGCCGGCAGCACAGCCAGTAGCACAACCGGTGAGCGCGCCAGCCGCGCAGCCGCAGCCCGCGGTGGCGGCAACCGCCAATCCTGCCGCTGAGCTGAAAATTTACGACACCACCAGCCAGCCGATGAGCCAGCTTCTGGCGCAGGTACAGCAGGACGGCGCGACCATCGTTGTCGGCCCGCTATTGAAAGAAAACGTCGAAGAGGTGATGAAAAGCAACACCTCGCTGAACGTGCTGGCCCTTAACCAGCCGGGGAAAGTCGAGAACCGCCCGAACCTGTGCTACTTCGCGCTCTCCCCGGAAGATGAAGCCCGCGACGCGGCGCGTCATATTCACGATCAGGGCAAACAAACGCCGTTACTGCTGGTGCCGCGCGGCGCGCTTGGCGACCGCGTGGTCAGCGCTTTCGCCGACGAGTGGCTGAAGCTGGGCGGCGGTACGGTGCTGCAGCAGCGTCTGGGATCGACGGCGGAGCTGAAATCCGGCGTCAACGGCGGCGGGATCTCACTGACCGGCAGCCCGGTATCGACGCTGCCGTCATCTGTAGATAGCTCGCTCGGCAGCCCAAGCGACGTTCCGGTCAGCAGCGGCGGCAGCATCGATGCCGCCTATATCGTCGCCACCCCGGAACAAATTGGCTATATCAAGCCGCTGATCGCGATGCGCAACGGCAGCCAGAGCAACGTCACCCTTTACGCCAGCTCCCGTAGCGCGCAAGGCACTTCTGGCCCGGATTTCCGTCTGGAGATGGAAGGCCTGCAATATAGCGAAATCCCGATGCTGGCTGGCAGTAACCCGGCGCTGATGCAGCAGGCGCTCTCCGCCGTGCGTAACGACTACTCGCTGGCGCGGCTGTATGCAATGGGCGCCGATGCCTGGTCGCTGGCGAATCATTTCGCGCAAATGCGCCAGAGCCCAGGTTACGAGCTGAACGGCAATACGGGCGATCTGACGGCCACGCCGGACTGCGTGATCAACAGGAAGTTATCATGGCTCAAGTACCAACAGGGACAAATCGTCGCAGCCAACTAAGCAAACAGACCGGCGACGCCTGGGAAAGCCAGGCGCGTCGGTGGTTAGAACGGCATGGACTGCGTTTTATCGCCGCCAACGCCCGCGAGCGCGGCGGCGAGATCGATCTTATTATGCGCGACGGCGCGGTTATCGTGTTCGTCGAAGTGCGCTACCGGCACAGCGCCAGCTACGGCGATGCCGCCGCCAGCGTCACGCCGCAAAAGCAACAACGTCTTCTCAAGGCCGCTCGTCTGTGGCTCTCCCGGCAGAATGGGAGTTTTGATACTGTGGATTGCCGTTTCGATGTGGTAGCCTTCACCGGCAACGACATCCAATGGCTGAAAAACGCCTTTGGCGAATAGCGTATTATCAGATTTAAGGGATCCCGTGCTCGACAGAATTAAAGCCTGCTTTACCGAAAGCATTCAAACCCAAATCGCCGCCGCGGAAGCGCTCCCGGACGCCATCTCGCGCGCGGCTATGACGCTCGTTCAGTCGCTGCTTAACGGCAACAAAATCCTCTGTTGTGGTAATGGCACCTCCGCCGCCAACGCACAGCATTTTGCTGCCAGCATGATCAATCGTTTCGAAACAGAGCGCCCTGGTTTACCCGCCATTGCACTAAATACCGATAATGTGGTCTTAACCGCAATCGCCAACGATCGCCTGCATGATGAAATCTACGCTAAACAGGTGCGCGCGCTGGGACACGCCGGCGACGTACTGTTGGCGATTTCTACGCGCGGCAATAGCCGGGATATCGTGAAAGCCGTGGAAGCGGCGGTCACCCGCGATATGACTATCGTGGCGTTAACCGGTTACGACGGCGGCGAGCTGGCTGGCCTGTTAGGTCAGCAGGACGTTGAAATCCGCATTCCTTCACACCGCAGCGCGCGGATCCAGGAAATGCACATGCTCACCGTCAATTGTCTGTGCGATTTGATTGATAACACGCTTTTTCCACACCAGGACGAATAAGGAGAACACATGAAGGCTCTCTCGCCCCTCGCCATCCTGCTTTCTGCGCTACTGCTACAGGGCTGCGTCGCCGCAGCGGTAGTCGGTACGGCAGCCGTCGGCACCAAAGCGGCAACGGACCCGCGTACGGTGGGTACGCAGGTTGATGACAGCACCCTGGAGCTGCGCGTTAACAGCGCCTTAGGGAAAGATGAACAGATTAAGAAAGAAGCGCGTATTAACGTCACCGCGTATCAGGGCAAGGTCCTGCTGACCGGCCAGTCGCCGACCGCCGATCTCTCCTCTCGCGCCAAACAAATCGCGATGGGAGTTGAAGGGACTACCGAAGTCTTCAATGAAGTGCGTCAAGGCCAGCCGATTGGCTTAGGCACCGCGTCGTCGGATACCTGGATCACCACCAAAGTTCGTTCCCAACTGCTGGGCAGCGATCAGGTGAAGTCTTCGAATGTGAAAGTGACGACCGAAAATAGCGAAGTGTTCCTGATGGGCCTGGTCACCGACCGTGAAGGCCGCGCAGCGGCGGATATCGCCAGCCGGGTAAGCGGCGTGAGCCGCGTCACCACCGCCTTTACCTATCTTAAATAAACGTTATCTAACCCGGCTGGCGCTTCGCTAAGCCGGGCTACCCAATAGCACTACGCTGTAGGCCGGGTAAGGCGTAGCCGCCACCCGGCACAAAATCCGGCGCCGGGGCTACAGCCCCGCCCCGGAAAATTACACTAGCGCCAGCGCGCCAACGATCGCCCCGCACAACGCCACCAGCCCGCCGGTTAGCCACAGCGCTTTAGCCGGGAACGCCTTACGCAACATAATCAGCGACGGCACGCTCACCGCCGGCAAAGTAATCAGCAGCGCCAGCGCCGGCGCGGTGCCCATTCCGGCCAGCATCATCGTCTGCACAATCGGGATTTCCGCCGCCGTCGGGATAACGAACAGGCAACCGGCTATCGCCATTGCGATCACCCAGAACAGCGTGTTATCGACCGCGCCCTCAGCGTGCGGGAACAGCCAGACCCGCGCCGCGCCCAGTACCAGCACCGCGAGGATATAAACCGGGATCGTACTCCAGAACAGCGACCACAGCGCGCGTAGCCAACGGCTGATAAAACTGCCCTCATCGCGCTGCAGTTGGCTAATGTCTTCTGTCGCCACCGGCTGCGTCGCCGCCTCTTTTACCCATTTTTGCACGAGCGTCGCCACCACTAGCACCGTCGCCAGCCCGGCCACTAGTCTGATCAGAGCAAACTGCCAACCTAGCACGAAGCCCATGAAGACCAGCGTTGCCGGGTTCAGCAGCGGGTTGCCCATCCAGAACGCCAGCGCTCCGCCCATCGACACCTGCTGTTTACGCATACCGGCGGCGACCGGCGCGGCGCAGCAGGTACACATCATCCCCGGTAGCGAAAAAATCGCTCCCAGCAGCGTGCCCTGAAAACGAGATTGCCCAAGCGTGCGCAGCAGCCAGTCGCGGGGGATCAGCACCTGAATAAGCGACCCGAGCAGCACGCCGAGCACCGCCGCTTTCCAGACCGCGAGGAAGTAAACCATCGCGTAATCCCATGCCGCCTGCAGCGGGTTTACATCAGACTGCGCGAGAATAGATTTACCGATACTGTGGGTTTCCGCGGCCGTAAAGGCTTTACCGTAATACGGCTGCCATTTGACGTACCACAGACCAACGATAACGACGAGAAAGAACAGCGCGGGTTTCCACCATTGAAATGGTGATGCCGCCTGAGATGAAGACTGACCAGCCATAGCATTCCCCAGGGAGAAGTGATAACAAATAAGGAGGTGAATACTACGCCTGCCGTCCAAATTTGAAAATGGTTAATCCTCCTGCCGGACAGCGCGCTCCCGTAGCTGAGACGAGGTCAGGATCTGGACGCCTTCATGGCTCGGCGCCAGCGCCTCCGCGAGCAGGGCAGTCGCTACATCGCGAGCCTGAATAGCTTTCCAGTCTCCAGGCAGAAAACGAAATAGCGGTGCAAAGAGCGTTTCATTGGCGCGTTTGTGCTCCCGATCCCCCAGCAACATTGAAGGACGGGCAATGGTCAGCCGCGGCCACTCCTGCGCCATCAGCGCCTCTTCCATTTCCCCTTTCACGCGGTTATAGAAGAAGGGCGAATGCGCATTGGCGCCCATCGCGCTGACCACCAGCATATGTTGCGCCCCAAGGCGCTTCCCGACCAGTGCCGTATCCACCACCAGCGTATAGTCAGCATGCACAAACGCTTCTTTACTCCCCGCTTCCCGTCGCGTGGTGCCCAGGCAGCAGAAAACGATATCGACAGGATCAACCACCTGCGCCAGTGCATCGGTCAACTGCGGATCGTAAGGATTAAAGACCCCTTCCGCGGGCGGGAGTGGGCGGCGAGTCGGCGCAGTAATCGCGCTAATGCCCGGCTCACTCTGCAGCAAACGAAGTAAGTGCCCACCAACCAAACCAGTCGCGCCGGTTAATAATACCTGACTCATCGAATCTCCTTTGCAGAATTGTCTGCCTTGCACTTTGCCCCACATGTTCCAGGCTTAATAGCTTACGAGGTAAGTATCCACCATCATCATGGAAATGCCTCATTCACTGCCAAAAGATCGGAGGAAGAATGAGTAAAAAGATTGCCGTACTAATCACCGACGACTTCGAAGATTCTGAATTCACCTCACCTGCCGAGGCCTTTAAACTTGCCGGGCATCAGGTCGTGACGATTGAGAAACAGGCAGGAAAAACGGTAAAAGGGAAACAAGGCGAGGCTGAAGTGGCGATCGACAAAGCAATAGATGACGTGACGCCGGCACAGTTTGACGCGTTGTTGCTGCCAGGCGGCTATTCACCGGACCAGTTGCGGGGGGATGAGCGCTTCGTCACTTTTACTCGCGACTTCGTGAATAGCGGTAAGCCGGTCTTTGCCATCTGCCACGGCCCTCAGTTACTCATCAGCGCAGACGTCATTCGCGGGCGTAAACTCGCAGCGGTTAAACCTATCGTGGTCGACGTAAAAAACGCCGGCGGTGAGTTTTACGATCAGGAAGTGGTGCTTGATAACGATCAGTTAGTCACCAGCCGAACGCCAGACGACCTGCCGGCGTTCAATCGCGAGGCGCTACGCCTGCTCGGCGCTTGAGTCGCGCAGCCAGTATAGCTTTTTGCCAAAACCCAGCGTGTTGTCGGTAAATTTAAGCTCGTCGGGACGAATCTCCCACACCGGCGCCGACAACATGCGGGCAACAGGGAAGCGCTTGACGTAGCGCTTGCGCATCTCAGCCTCTTCATCACCGTGAAGGCGGCGGATCTCCCCCTTAAACTGCACGCCGCGGATCAAGGCAACGGTCTTTGGCTGGCCGTTGACCGTCCCGGCGACTTTCGCGCCTTCGCCGGTCATCTGACCGTGACGGGTTTTTTCGTCGCTTAGTAGATAAAAAGCGACGTTATCCGGGTCGTAAACATAAAACGCATTGGCGCACCAGAGCTCGTCATCACGTGCCACGCACCAGGTGATGACGTGCTGTTTGCCCAGCCAGCGGCTAATCGCGGCAAGCGTATCCATCTTTATTCTCCATTATGTTATGGTGCACACACCCTAACAGACTGACATTATTACCGTGTGCTGGTTTCTCTATCTTATTCGAACCGCTGATAACCGCCTGTATACCGGCATCACCACCGATGTCCCACGCCGCTTTCTTCAGCATCAGGAAGGCAAAGGGGCGAAAGCGCTGCGCGGCAAAGGAGAACTGGCGCTGGCGTTTAGTCAGAAAGTTGGTGACCACTCACTTGCGCTGCGACTGGAGTATCGCATCAAGCAGCTAACGAAGCGCCAGAAAGAGCGCCTCGTTGCCGGGGATGGTTCGTTCGAGACCCTACTGGAGGGGCTCAGAAGCGATTGAAATGATCGCTGTACTCAACCAGACCGTGTACGCCCTGCAGCGCGTCATCCGCCAGACGATGCACCTGGAAGGCTTCCGCGGTGTCCGGCCAACGGCAGCGTAAATCGAACGCGGCCGCGGGTTCAAAGCCCAAACGGCCATACAGCGCCGGTTCGCCCAGCGCGACCACCGCGGCGTACCCAAATTCATTTAATGAATCCAGCCCTTCGTAGACCAGCTGTCGGCCAATACCCTGGCCGCGATAGCTTTCATCTACCGCCAATGGCGCCAGCCCTACCCACTGCAGCTCTTCGCCTTCGACGGTGACTGGGCTAAAGGCTACATAGCCAACCACCTGGCCTTCATCTTCAGTGGCGACTAAGCCCAGCGTGATCAGACCATCTTCACGCAGATCGTGCACCAGCTTCGCTTCCGCGTCGCTGCCGAACGTACGGCGCAGCAGCGCGTCGATACCCGGCGCATCAATCCCAATTTCCACTCGAATCAGCATGCCTCACCTACCGATGTCTGTTCAGGTTTCTGCGGGCTCTTCAGGCCTGCTTCGACAAAATCCGCCATCTGCAGCAGCATAACGCGCAGTGCTTTCGGCATCTGCTCCAGCTCGATGGCATCCATCAGGTTCTTCACGTATAGACCCAGCTCAGTATCACCTTCAATCACCAGACGACGCTGGAAGAATAGCGTATCCGGATCCTGTTTACGCGCGGCAATCATCAGCAGATCGCTGGCATCGGCGCTAAAGCTGACATCGGCGTCAGCCTGCTGGCTGACCACCAGGCGACCGTCGACTACCGAGGTATACCACAGCAGGCCAATATCGCGCACATTAATACTTAACCAGCGACCTTCGAGAAACTCCAGTTCTCCATCCGCCAGCGCCTGGCGAAATTGCCAGCTCAATACTTGTTCCAGCACCTGGCGCTTGAGGGCAAAAGGCGCCAGCTTAACCGGCACGCTCATTAAAGACGGGCCAAAACGGACCAGCCGGGAACGCAGTTCATCCAACACAAGCTTCACTCCATGCATGCAATAGTTTCGCTATTGTGCCATATCAAATAAACGACATAGCGGCGTAAATCAACAAAATCGCGATGATGGCCGCCAGCTATTGAGCCCACCAATACGCTTTTAACTGCCTCAAATCAAAAATTGTCACCAGAAGGTTAACTAAAATCCCAGCTCGTTAACCATTTTGCGTCCCTGACCGGCCGCGTTTTTCAGGAAAAATTATGGAGCTGCTCTGCCCCGCCGGTAACCTCCCGGCTCTTAAGGCGGCCATCGAAAACGGCGCCGATGCCGTGTATATCGGGCTGAAAGATGACACCAATGCCCGCCACTTTGCCGGCCTTAATTTCACCGAAAAGAAATTGCAGGAAGCCGTCAGCTTTGTGCACCAGCATCGCCGTAAGCTACATATCGCGATTAACACCTTCGCCCATCCCGACGGTTATGCCCGTTGGCAGCGAGCGGTGGATATGGCCGCGCAATTGGGCGCCGACGCGCTCATCCTCGCCGATATCGCGATGCTGGAGTACGCCGCGGAACGCTACCCGCACATCGAACGTCACGTTTCAGTGCAGGCGTCCGCCACTAACGAAGAGGCGGTGCGTTTTTATCACCGCAACTTTGACGTTGCCCGCGTCGTACTGCCGCGGGTGTTATCCATTCACCAGGTGAAACAGTTAGCCCGCGCCACGCCGGTGCCACTGGAAGTCTTCGCCTTCGGTAGCTTATGCATCATGGCGGAAGGCCGCTGCTATCTCTCGTCGTATCTCACCGGCGAATCGCCAAATACCGTCGGCGCCTGTTCGCCCGCGCGCTTCGTCCGCTGGCAGCAAACGCCGCAGGGGCTGGAGTCACGCCTTAACGAAGTGCTGATCGATCGCTATCAGGATGGCGAAAATGCCGGTTATCCGACGCTGTGCAAAGGCCGCTACCTGGTCGACGGCGAGCGCTACCACGCGCTGGAAGAACCCACCAGCCTCAATACCCTGGAGCTGTTGCCAGAACTGATGGCCGCCAATATCGCCTCGGTAAAAATCGAAGGCCGTCAGCGCAGCCCGGCATACGTCACCCAGGTAGCGAAGGTCTGGCGTCAGGCGATCGATCGCTGTAAAGCCGATCCGCAGAACTTCGTACCGCAATCCGCATGGATGGAAACCCTTGGTTCGATGTCCGAAGGAACGCAAACCACCCTTGGCGCCTATCACCGTAAATGGCAGTGAGAAACATGAAATATTCATTAGGGCCGGTGCTGTACTACTGGCCAAAAGAGACGCTGGAAGATTTTTACCAGCAGGCGGCAAACAGTAGTGCTGACACCATTTATCTGGGCGAAGCGGTGTGCAGCAAACGCCGCGCCACTAAAGTCGGCGATTGGCTTGAGATGGCGAAAACGCTGGCCGGTAGCGGCAAGCAGGTGGTGCTTTCTACCCTCGCGCTGGTGCAGGCCTCCTCCGAACTGGGCGAGCTGAAGCGCTATGTCGAGAACGGCGAATTCCTGATTGAAGCCAGCGACCTCGGCGTGGTCAATCTCTGTGCCGAACGCAAGTTGCCCTTCGTCGCGGGTCATGCGCTGAACTGCTACAACGCCGTCACCCTGCGCCTGCTGCTGAAACAGGGCATGGTGCGCTGGTGTATGCCGGTTGAACTCT
This sequence comes from Klebsiella sp. 141198, assembly GCF_050600785.1. Taxonomy (NCBI): domain Bacteria; kingdom Pseudomonadati; phylum Pseudomonadota; class Gammaproteobacteria; order Enterobacterales; family Enterobacteriaceae; genus Klebsiella; species Klebsiella sp. 141198. The sequence continues at coordinate 109,025 of NZ_JAQIRM010000003.1, read as the reverse complement.
CCCGCGACTGGCTGGCTAATTTACTGACCCAGTGTGAAGAGCTGGGTATTCGCAACCAGTTTGAAGTCGAAGTGCTGAGCTACGGCCATCTGCCGCTGGCCTATTCCGCGCGCTGCTTTACCGCTCGCTCGGAAGACCGGCCAAAAGACGAATGCGAAACCTGCTGCATCAAGTACCCAACCGGGCGCAGCATGCTGTCGCAGGAGAACCAGCAGGTGTTTGTGCTTAACGGCATTCAGACGATGAGCGGCTACGTCTATAACCTTGGCAACGAGTTAACCTCGATGCACGGTCTGGTGGATATGGTGCGCCTGTCGCCGATGGGCAGCGAGACCTTCGCCATGCTCGACGCCTTCCGCGCCAATGAAAATGGCGCTGCGCCGCTGGATCTCACCGCTAACAGCGATTGCAACGGCTACTGGAAACGGCTGGCCGGGCTGGAGCTGCAGGCGTAAGGTGAAGTGTAAAAGCTCACTTTGTTAACAACGGTTATTAATTTTTAATGCACTATTAAAAGATTCACCGTCGACAAAGTGAGCTGTTATGACTGATAAAAACATTCCGTTCTCGGTGCTCGATCTGGCGCCGATCCCACAGGGTTCTTCTGCTAAAGAAGCCTTTTCCCATTCTCTCGCTCTCGCCCAACTGGCGGAATCCCGCGGCTACCACCGTTATTGGCTGGCTGAGCACCATAATATGGTGGGCATTGCCAGCGCGGCGACCTCGGTGTTGATTGGCTATCTTGCCGCCAATACCACCACCCTGCATCTGGGATCCGGTGGCGTGATGTTGCCAAACCACTCGCCGCTGGTGATCGCCGAACAGTTCGGCACCCTGAATACGCTGTATCCCGGACGTATCGATCTCGGCCTTGGCCGCGCGCCGGGCAGCGATCAGCCGACCATGCGCGCGCTGCGTCGCCACATGAGCGGCGATGTCGATAATTTCCCGCGCGATGTGGCGGAGTTGGTGGACTGGTTTGACGCTCGCGAGGCTAATCCGCAGGTGCGCCCGGTTCCCGGCTATGGCGAACGAATTCCGGTGTGGCTGCTGGGCTCAAGCCTGTACAGCGCGCAGCTGGCGGCGCAGCTTGGTCTGCCGTTTGCCTTCGCCTCTCACTTCGCGCCGGACATGCTATTCCAGGCTCTGCATCTGTACCGCAGCAACTTCAAACCTTCGGCGCGGCTCGAAAAACCGTACGCGATGGTATGCATCAATATTATCGCCGCCGATAGTAATCGCGACGCGGAGTTCCTCTTTACCTCGATGCAGCAGGCGTTCGTTAAGCTGCGCCGCGGTGAAACCGGGCAGTTGCCGCCGCCGGTGGAAAATATGCATCAGCTGTGGTCAGCGTCCGAGCAGTATGGTGTACAGCAGGCATTAAGCATGTCGCTGGTTGGCGATAAGACCAAAGTTCGCCATGGGTTAGCGTCGATTCTTCGCGAAACGGAAGCAGACGAAATCATGGTCAACGGCCAGATCTTCGACCACCAGGCACGCCTGCATTCGTTTGATTTAGCGATGCAGGTGAAAGAGGAATTGTTAGGTTAGTGACGCGGTAAGCCCGGTGCGCGTCACGCCACCGGGCAATACGGTTATTGATAAACCGGCAGCAGATTAAAGCTCGACAGGAAATGCACCACCGCGTTGCCGAGCCCGAACAGCAGGATCAGCGCAATCATCGGTTTTCCACCCCAAACGCGGAACTGTGGGCTGCCGAAGCGTTTACGCGAAGCGCGAGCCAGCAGCGCCGGCACAATCGCCGCCCATACCGTCGCCGCCAGGCCGGCATAGCCGATGGCATAAAGGAACCCATCTGGTTTCACCAGCCCGCCAATCATCGGCGGGATAAAGGTCAAGAGCGCGGTTTTAAAGCGTCCCGTCGCGCTATCGTCAAAGCCAAACAGATCCGCGAGATAATCGAACAGCCCCAGCGTCACGCCAAGGAAGGAACTGGCGACGGCAAAGTTGGAGAACACCACCAGCAGCAGATCCAGACCGCGGCTATTCAGCACGCCGCTCAGCGCCTGCACCAGCACATCAATGTTGCCGCCCTTCTGGGCGATACCGATAAACTGCGGACGAGGGATATTACCCATCGTCACCAGCAGCCAGACGACATACAGACCCAGCGCCAGCAGCGTACCGTAAATCAGACAGCGGGTAATGGTGCGTGGATCCTTACCATAATATTTCATCAGGCTCGGCACGTTACCGTGATAGCCAAACGAGGCCAGGCAGAACGGCAGCGTCATCAGCAGGTATGGCGCATAGGAGGCATTCTTCTCCACGACGTTAAACAGCGTCGTCGGCTCGACGTGCCCCAGCAGGCTGCCGAAGGTCAGGAAGAAGGTAATCACCTTAGCGCCCAGTACGATAGCCGTCATGCGGCTCACCGCTTTCGTGCTCATCCAGACGATAAAGGCCACCAGCAGCGCAAAGCCGAAGCCCGCAGCGCGCGCCGGTACGTTCAGCGACATCTCACTGAAGGTGTGGTGCAGGATCGAACCGCTCGCCGAAATATAGGCGTAGGTCAGGATATACAGCACAAAGGCGATCGACACGCCGTTCACCAGGTTCCAGCCTTTGCCGAGCAGGTCTTTGGTAATGGTGTCGAAGCTGGAGCCAATCCGGTAGTTAAGGTTGGCTTCCAGAATCATCAAACCGGAGTGCAGCATGCAGAACCAGGTAAAAACCAGCGCCGCCAACGACCAGAAGAACCACGCGCCGGACATGACCACCGGCAGCGAGAACATGCCTGCGCCAATAATCGTGCCGCCGATAATCACCACGCCGCCAAATAAAGACGGTCGGGTGGCCGTAGTCGTTAGTGTCGCCATTTGCCGAAATCTCCAGTGGAAAATACTTCGCTCACGTTGAGCATGACGCACTGTACCAGTACACGAGTACAAAAGAAATAAAAAAAGCCCCAATCATGACGATCGGGGCTGTATTATTTACTTTACGCTAGCGGATTGCGCTTATTACGCATCGCCACCGAAACGACGACGACCAGCGGAGTCATCACGGCGCGGCGCAGAAGCATCGTCACGACGCGGCGCGCGGCCGCCTTCACGACGTTCGCCGCTGAAACGACGACCTTCACCACGTCCGCCTTCGCGACGTTCGCCACCGAAGCTACGGCCACCTTCACGACGCTCGCCGCCGAAGCCACGACCGCCTTCACGACGCTCGCCGCCGCCACGACGTTCGGTGCGCGGCTGCGCATCGCCCAGCAGCTGCATGTTCATCGGCTTGTTCAGGATGCGGGTACGAGTAAAGTGCTGCAGCACTTCGCCCGGCATACCTTTCGGCAGTTCGATGGTGGAGTGAGAACCGAACAGCTTGATGTTGCCGATGTAGCGGCTGCTGATGTCGCCTTCGTTAGCGATCGCGCCAACGATATGACGAACTTCAACGCCGTCATCACGGCCCACTTCAATGCGGTACAGTTCCATTTCACCCACGTCACGACGCTCACGCTTCGGACGATCTTCACGATCGCCACGCGGACCGCGGTCATTACGGTCGCCACGGCGTTCGAAACGGTCATCACGATCGCGGAACTCACGCTTAGGACGCATCGGCGCATCCGGCGGAACGATCAGAGAACGTTCGCCCTGGGCCATTTTCAGCAGCGCAGCGGCCAGCGTTTCTACGTCCAGCTCTTCGCCTTCCGCAGTCGGCTGGATTTTAGCCAGCAGCGCACGATACTGGTCCAGATCGCTGCTTTCCAGCTGCTGCTGAACTTTAGCGGCGAATTTCTCCAGACGACGTTTGCCCAGCAGTTCCGCGTTCGGCAGTTCTACTTCAGGGATCGTCAGCTTCATCGTACGTTCGATGTTACGCAGCAGGCGACGTTCACGGTTCTCAACGAACAGCAGCGCGCGACCCGCACGACCCGCACGACCGGTACGGCCGATACGGTGAACGTAAGATTCGGAATCCATCGGGATGTCATAGTTAACAACCAGGCTGATACGCTCAACGTCAAGGCCGCGGGCCGCAACGTCGGTGGCGATCAGGATGTCCAGACGACCGTCTTTCAGGCGCTCCAGAGTCTGCTCACGCAGCGCCTGGTTCATATCGCCGTTCAGCGCGGCGCTGTTATAGCCGCTACGCTCCAGCGCTTCTGCCACTTCCAGAGTCGCGTTTTTGGTACGCACGAAGATAATCGCCGCATCAAAGTCTTCCGCTTCCAGGAAACGCACCAGCGCTTCGTTTTTACGCATGCCGTAAGCAGTCCAGTAGCTCTGGCTAATGTCCGGGCGCGTGGTGACGCTGGACTGAATGCGCACTTCCTGCGGCTCTTTCATAAAGCGGCGGGTAATGCGACGAATCGCTTCCGGCATAGTGGCGGAGAACAGAGCGGTCTGATGACCTTCCGGGATCTGCGCCATAATAGTTTCTACGTCTTCGATAAAGCCCATGCGCAGCATTTCATCTGCTTCGTCCAGTACCAGACCGCTCAGTTTAGAGAGATCCAGCGTACCGCGCTTCAGGTGGTCCAGCAGACGACCCGGGGTACCGACGACGATCTGCGGCCCCTGACGCAGGGCGCGCAGCTGCACGTCATAACGCTGGCCGCCGTACAGGGCAACCACGTTTACGCCGCGCATATGTTTAGAGAATTCCGTCATTGCTTCAGCAACCTGTACCGCCAGTTCGCGGGTCGGCGCCAGCACCAGAATCTGTGGTGCTCTAAGCTCAGGATCGATGTTGTTCAGCAGCGGTAAAGAGAACGCTGCGGTCTTACCGCTACCGGTCTGGGCCATACCCAGAACGTCGCGGCCGTCCAGCAGATGCGGAATGCACTCAGCCTGGATCGGAGATGGTTTTTCGTAACCCAGATCGTTAAGCGCTTCAAGGATAGGAGCCTTCAGGCCCAGATCTGCAAAAGTGGTTTCGAATTCAGCCATGTAGTACGTGTGCCTCAAAATTAATGGCGGCCAGTCTACATAACTCATCGTGAAAATTTAGAGTAATTTTCATTGAAAAGTGTGAACCGGCTCAAAGTAGGTGTATTAACGAACAACAACGCCCTCACCCGCGAAGGTGATGGCAATCAAAAAATGGGCTGATGTGTGTTCGTCAGCTATTGCTGGTCCGATTCTGCCAGGTCATCTTGCTCCTGGCCCAAGAGCGATAATTCCAACAATGCGTATCGGTGCTCAACGTAGTTATGAACGTTGTTAGCGACCGCCAGTTTGAACAGTGCCGTAGCGCTGTCCTTGTCCCCCAGACTTAGGTAGTACTTACCTAAATAGAAGTTGGTTTCACTGAGATGCTCAGCGAGCGAGGTGTTATCCGTTGCGTCTGCCTTCAGACGGGTCATCAGCTCTTTTTCGCTAATGTCGCCAAGGTAGAACTCGACAATGTTCCATCCCCATTGCTCTTTATCCGACTTGTTGAAGCGCTGTTTCAGTGCTTCAAGCGCCTGCTTCTCATCAAGCTTACGCTCGGCGAGGTATAACCACAGACTGCGGAAAGGATCATTGGGATCGTCTTGATAAAACGCCAGCAGATCATCTTGCGCTAACTTAGCACGGCCGCCGTAATACAGAGCGATGCCGCGGTTTAAGTGCGCGTAGTTGTAAGTTGGATCAAGCTCAAGTACAGAATCAAACGCTTCATAGGCAGCATCAAAATTGCCTGCCTGCGTTAAATAAATGCCTAAGTAATTGAATACTTCAGGCATATCGGGTCGGATTGCCAGCGCTTGTGAAAAATCATTTCGCGCTAGTGCCCTCAGACCGAGACTATCATACAACACTCCGCGCTCATATAAAAGCTGTGCGCGTTCGTCATCGGTTAAAGCCCGACTGGCAAGAATTTGTTCCATGCGCGCCAGAATCACTTCTTGCTGCAAAGTCGGTTGCAATGGTACCGCGAGGACGGCGTCCTTACGCCAGGCAGAGTTGCTGCATCCTGCCAGCGTGAGAGCTGTCGCCACGAAACACCAGCGCAGAAAAGGCTTCATTTCCCACTCCCGAAGACAACGATTGGATGAACGTCCAGTTCCCCGGCTGCAAAAAGGCATCCTGCCCGGAATAGACCCTCCGCCGAAGCGGAGGGCAATCGGCAACCTTACTCGCCCTGCTCTGCAGCCGGAGCTTCCGGCGAGTTAGCTGGCTGAGTCTGCTCAGTTGCTTCTTTAATGCTCAGACGTACGCGGCCCTGACGGTCAACTTCCAGAACCTTAACCGGTACTTCCTGACCCATCTGCAGGTAATCAGTCACTTTCTCAACACGCTTGTCAGCGATCTGAGAGATGTGGACCAGACCTTCTTTACCGCCGCCGATGGCAACGAATGCGCCAAAGTCAACGATACGGGTCACTTTACCATTGTAGATACGGCCAACTTCGATCTCAGCGGTGATCTCTTCGATACGACGGATAGCGTGCTGCGCTTTGTCGCCGTCGGTCGCTGCGATCTTCACGGTACCGTCATCTTCGATTTCGATGGTGGTGCCGGTTTCTTCGGTCAGGGCACGGATAACAGAACCGCCTTTACCGATAACGTCTTTGATCTTGTCCGGGTTGATCTTGATGGTGTGGATACGCGGTGCGAATTCGGAGATGTCGCCGCGCGGCGCGTTAATCGCCTGTTCCATCACGCCCAGGATGTGCAGACGCGCACCTTTAGCCTGGTTCAGAGCAACCTGCATGATTTCTTTGGTGATACCTTCAATTTTGATATCCATCTGCAGCGCAGAGATACCGTCGCGAGAACCCGCAACTTTGAAGTCCATATCGCCAAGGTGGTCTTCGTCACCCAGAATGTCGGACAGTACGACGAAGTTATCGCCTTCTTTCACCAGACCCATTGCGATACCCGCAACGGCGGCTTTTACCGGCACGCCAGCGTCCATCAGCGCCAGAGATGCGCCACAGACGGAAGCCATGGAAGAAGAACCGTTGGATTCGGTGATCTCAGATACCACGCGAACGGTGTACGGGAATTCGTCGATTGTCGGCATCACGGCCAGAACGCCGCGCTTAGCCAGACGACCGTGACCGATTTCACGACGCTTCGGAGAACCAACCATACCAGTTTCGCCTACGGAGTACGGAGGGAAGTTATAGTGGAACAGGAAGGAGTCCGTGCGCTCGCCCATCAGTTCGTCGATGTTCTGCGCGTCGCGTGCGGTACCCAGAGTCGCGGTAACCAGCGCCTGAGTTTCGCCACGGGTAAACAGTGCGGAACCGTGGGTACGCGGCAGTACGCCGGTACGAACGTCCAGACCACGGATCATGTCTTTTTCGCGGCCATCGATACGCGGCTCGCCTGCCAGTACGCGGCTACGAACGACGTTTTTCTCGATAGCGTGCAGGATTTCACCCAGTTCGTTGGCGTCCAGGGTTTCGTCTTCGGCAACCAGCGTCGCGATGGTTTCAGATTTGATCACGTCAACCTGAGCGTAACGCTCTTGTTTGTCGGTGATACGGTAAGCATCGCTCAGGCGGGATTCAGCCAGCGCAGCAACGCGCGCGTTCAGGGCGGCGTCAACCACTTCCGGCTGCCAGTCCCAACGCGGTTTACCGGCTTCTTTCACCAGGTCGTTGATGTTCTGAATAACAACCTGCTGCTGCTCGTGGCCAAAGACCACCGCGCCCAGCATCTGGTCTTCGCTCAGCAGTTCAGCTTCGGATTCAACCATCAGTACAGCCGCTTCGGTACCGGCAACCACCAGATCCAGTTTGCTGGACTTCAGCTCTTCCTGGGTTGGGTTCAGTACGTACTGGTCGTTGATGTAACCCACGCGAGCGGCGCCGATTGGGCCATTGAACGGAATACCGGACAGCGACAGCGCTGCGGAAGCGCCGATCATCGCGACGATATCCGGGTTAACCTGCGGGTTAACGGAAACGACGGTGGCAATAACCTGAACTTCGTTAACGAAGCCTTCCGGGAACAGCGGACGAACCGGGCGGTCAATCAGACGCGCGATCAGGGTTTCGCCTTCGCTTGGACGGCCTTCACGACGGAAGAAGCCACCCGGGATTTTACCGGCAGCGTAGGTACGCTCCTGGTAGTTAACAGTCAGCGGGAAGAAGTCCTGGCCCGGTTTCGCTTTTTTCTGACCCACAACGGTAACGAATACCGCGGTGTCATCCATGCTAACCATCACAGCGGCCGTTGCCTGGCGCGCCATCATGCCGGTCTCCAGGGTTACGGTGTGTTGGCCGTACTGGAATTTACGAACGATCGGATTAAGCAAAATTCTATCCTTTTATCTAAAAATGACGCCATATCCACGATATCGCGTCTGATGACCCGATCCTCTGCATCCTCGCGACTAATGACAACCTTTACCCGCCCCTGCGGATGAAGCCTCTCATTAGCCGCGCGAACCTCTGCATGAAGATCATTAATAGCAACAATACATGAGTTTTTAATGAATTGCTGCCGCCTGGTCGAAAAAAGGGGCCGTGAGGCCCCTTTTTCTGAAACTCGCAGAATTAGCGACGCAGACCCAGACGCTCGATCAGCGAAGAGTAACGTGCAACATCTTTACGTTTCAGGTAGTCGAGCAGTTTACGACGCTGAGAAACCATGCGCAGCAGACCACGACGGCTGTGGTGATCTTTTTTGTGCTCTGCAAAGTGACCCTGCAGGTGGTTGATCTGTGCAGTCAGCAGTGCAACCTGAACTTCAGTAGAACCGCTGTCGTTTGCGCCACGACCGAACTCAGAAACGATTTGTGCTTTAGCTTCAACGCTTAGAGACATTTTCAAACTCCAAAATTATAAGTAAAGAAAGGGTGCCGATCTCTAATTCAGCAACCCCTGATGCAACGCCCGAAAATGTTAAAACACTTTAGCGGACGTTAAGCGGCGATATTCTACTCGTAGCAGGCTTTTATCGCAACAAAAGCGCTTACTGTGGGTATTCCACCACCAGACGACGAGGCGCGACGCGGCCTTCATCGTCGATTTCGCCCATACCTAGGAACTTGCCGGACTCGCTTTCCATCACTCGCACCAGCCCGTTCAGCGGCGCGCCTGACTGACGAACCGGGTTGCCGTTCTTAAAGTAGACCGCGGAAGTTTCCGGAATATGAACCAGCGGGTAATCCGACGCCGGGCTATCCATCGGCATCAGCAGCGGGTCAAGCAGTTGAGCGGCGGGAATATCCTCTGCCGCCGCCTGTTCGACCAGCGCCTGCAGTTGCTCCAGGGTCACCATCCGCTCGACCGGGTATTTGCTCACCGCCAGGCGACGCAGGAAAATCACGTGCGCGCCGCAGCCAAGCTTCTCGCCCAAATCATCGATAATCGTACGGATGTAGGTACCTTTCGAACAGTGGATCTCAAGCTCCAGTTCATCGCCTTCATGGCGAATAAACAGCAGCTCATAGACCGTAATCGGCCGGGCTTCACGCGGAACCTCAATGCCCTGACGAGCGTATTCGTACAGCTTTTTACCCTGATATTTCAGCGCCGAGTACATCGACGGCACCTGCTGCGTTTCGCCGCGGAAGCTATCCAGCGCCGCCGCCAGCTGTTCTTCGCTAAAGGTGAGCGGGCGTTCTTCTACCACCTGGCCATCGGCGTCGGAGGTATCCGTACGCTGACCAAGTTTGGCGATCACGCGATAACGCTTATCAGAGTCCAGCAGATACTGGGAAAACTTAGTCGCTTCGCCTAGACACACCGGCAGCATACCGGTTGCCAGCGGATCCAGCGCGCCGGTATGCCCAGCGCGGTTGGCGTTATAAATGCGTTTTACTTTCTGCAGCACATCGTTGCTGGAGGCGCCCTGAGGCTTATCCAGCAGCAATACGCCGTGCACGTCGCGGCCGCGACGACGAGGACGACTCATTAGTCCTCCTTGCTGTCGTCCGGGTTCACACGACGCTCATCGTCGTGTTTCACCACGCTGGTAACCAGATTGGACATGCGCATCCCTTCTACCAGCGAGTTGTCGTAGAAGAAAGTCAGTTCCGGCACGATGCGCAGGCGCATCGCTTTGCCCAGCAGAGAGCGGATAAAACCAGACGCTTCCTGCAGCGCTTTGATGCCCGCTTTCACCGCGGCTTCATCTTTGTCGTTGAGGAAGGTGACATACACTTTGGCATAGGCCAGGTCACGGGACATTTCTACGCCGGAAACGGTAGTCATCATGCCCAGACGCGGGTCTTTGATTTCACGCTGCAGGATGATGGCAATTTCTTTTTGCATCTCCTGGGCCACGCGCTGCGGGCGACCAAATTCTTTCGCCATAATAAATTCTCCAGAATAAAGACAAAAAAGGGGCCAAAAGCCCCTTTTTAAAATTATTGCCGGGTGGCGCTTCGCTTACCCGGCTTACGCTTAGCTATCTGACGATTAATCGATGCTACGCTGGATTTCGATGATTTCGAACACTTCGATCATATCGCCAACGCGAACGTCGTTGTAGTTCTTCACGCCGATACCACATTCCATGCCGTTACGGACTTCGTTAACGTCATCTTTGAAGCGGCGCAGGGATTCCAGCTCGCCTTCATAGATAACCACGTTGTCGCGCAGGACGCGGATTGGGTTGTGACGCTTAATCGTACCTTCGGTAACCATACAGCCCGCGATGGCGCCGAATTTCGGCGATTTGAAGACATCACGCACTTCAGCCAGACCAATGATCTGCTGTTTCAGTTCCGGAGACAGCATGCCGCTCATCGCCGCTTTCACTTCGTCGATCAGGTTATAGATGACGGAGTAGTAACGCAGATCCAGGCTTTCTGACTCGATAACTTTACGTGCGGAAGCATCGGCACGAACGTTGAAGCCAACCAGAATCGCGTTGGAAGCTGCAGCCAGGGTCGCGTCGGTTTCGGTGATACCACCTACGCCGGAACCGATGATCTTCACTTTCACTTCGTCGGTAGACAGTTTCAGTAAGGAATCGGAAATCGCTTCGACAGAACCCTGCACGTCCGCTTTCAGTACGATGTTCACTTCGTGAACTTCGCCTTCGGTCATGTTAGCGAACATGTTTTCCAGTTTAGATTTCTGCTGGCGAGCCAGTTTAACTTCACGGAATTTGCCCTGACGATACAGCGCAACTTCACGCGCTTTTTTCTCGTCACGAACGACGGTAACTTCATCACCCGCCGCCGGAACGCCGGACAGACCGAGGATTTCCACCGGAATGGACGGACCCGCTTCCAGCACTTCGCGACCCAGCTCGTCACGCATCGCACGTACGCGGCCATATTCAAAGCCACACAGTACGATATCGCCCTTGTGCAGAGTACCTTCGCGAACCAGAACAGTAGCTACCGGACCACGACCTTTATCCAGGAAGGATTCGATGACCGCACCGCTCGCCATACCGTTACGTACCGCTTTCAGTTCGAGAACTTCAGCCTGCAGCAGGATAGCGTTCAGCAGGTCGTCGATACCGGTACCAACTTTCGCCGATACTGGGATGAACTGCGCTTCGCCGCCCCACTCTTCCGGCATCACGCCGTACTGGGAGAGTTCGTTCTTCACGCGATCCATATCCGCTTCCGGCTTATCGATCTTGTTCACTGCAACTACTACCGGCACCTGCGCCGCTTTGGCGTGCTGGATAGCTTCCACAGTCTGCGGCATCACGCCGTCGTCTGCCGCCACGACCAGAACCACGATATCCGTCGCCTGCGCGCCACGAGCACGCATGGAGGTAAACGCGGCGTGGCCCGGGGTGTCCAGGAAGGTGATCATGCCGTTGTCGGTTTCTACGTGGTACGCACCGATGTGCTGGGTAATACCACCCGCTTCGCCGGAGGCAACCTTAGTAGAACGAATGTAGTCCAGCAGAGAGGTTTTACCGTGGTCAACGTGACCCATGATGGTCACTACCGGTGCGCGCGGTTCAGCCGCAGCGCCGGTGTCACGGTCGCTCATTACTGCTTCTTCCAGCTCGTTTTCACGACGCAGGATAACTTTGTGGCCCATCTCTTCGGCAACCAGCTGAGCGGTTTCCTGGTCGATGACCTGGTTGATGGTCGCCATCGCGCCCAGTTTCATCATCGCTTTGATGACCTGAGAGCCTTTGACCGCCATCTTGTTGGCCAGCTCGCCAACGGTAATGGTTTCGCCGATCACAACATCACGGTTAACGGCCTGAGCCGGCTTCTGGAAGCCCTGCTGCAGAGAAGAACCTTTACGATGTTTGCCGCCTTTACCACCGCGAACGGCCGCACGGGCTTCTTCACGGTCAGCTTTAGATTCAGCGTGTTTGTTGCCTTTCTTCGCCGGACGCGCAGCTTTGCTGTTACGGCCACGGCCGCGACCGCCTTCAACTTCACGATCGTTATCATCTTCAGCCTGACGCGCATGCTGAGACGTGGTTACGTGATAGTCGGTCGTTTCTTCTGGGGTTTCCGGAGTTTCACTCCAGTTTTTTTCATTTTCTTCAGCCATACGGCGTGCTTCTTCCGCTACACGGCGCGCTTCTTCTTCAAGTTTGCGGCGTGCTTCTTCTTCCGATTTGCGCTTCAGCTCCGCTGCTTCGTTCTCACGGCGGGTCTTTTCAGCCTGGGCGGTCTTGGTCATTTCGTCGGTATGTTGATTGCTCACTTTGTCTTTTTCCGCGGCTTCACGTTTCGCTTTATCAGCGACTTCACGTTTAGCTTGTTCTGCGGCCTCACGTTCAGCTTTTAATTGCGCCTCGCGTTTAGCTGCTTCTTCAGCTTCACGACGGGCCTGCTCTTCCGCTTCACGCTGCGCCTGCTCTTCCGCGGCCAGGCGTTCAGCCTCTTGCGGATCGCGTTTCACAAAGGTGCGTTTCTTGCGGACTTCGATTTGTACCGATTTACTCTTTCCACCGGTACCTGGAATATTCAACGTGCTACGCGTTTTACGCTGCAACGTCAGCTTGTCAGGCGCCGAGCCGTGTTCACGGTTCAGGTGCGTTAACAAGGTTTGCTTCTCTTGCGCGGTCACAGAATCATCAGCCGATTTGCGAATACCTGCATCAGCAAATTGCTGTATCAGGCGATCCACAGAGGTCTGAATTTCTGAGGCCAGCGCTTTAATAGTCACATCTGTCATGCTGTTCCTTCCTGCTACAGTTTATTACGCTTCGTCGCCGAACCAACAAATGTTGCGAGCAGCCATGATGAGTTCACCAGCTTTCTCGTCGGTCATACCTTCGATATCAGCCAGGTCATCAACGCCCTGTTCGGCGAGATCTTCCAGCGTACAAACACCACGGGCAGCCAGCTTAAACGCCAGAGCACGGTCCAAACCTTCCAGATTCAGTAAATCGTCGGCAGGTTTGTTGTCTCCCAGGCTTTCTTCCTGAGCCAGCGCCAGTGTAGTCAGTGCGTTTTTCGCACGCTCACGAAGTGCTTCAACGGTCGCTTCATCAAGGCCGTCGATTTCCAGCAGTTCTTTCATCGGCACATAGGCCAGTTCTTCCAGCGAGGAGAAGCCCTCTTCAACCAGTACGGTTGCGAAATCTTCATCAATATCGAGATATTTGGTGAAGGTATCGATAGCGGCATGGGCTTCAGCCTGGTGCTTAGCCTGCAGGTCATCAACGGTCATGACGTTGAGTTCCCAGCCGCTGAGCTGCGATGCCAGGCGGACGTTCTGACCGTTACGGCCGATCGCCTGCGCCAGGTTGCCTGCTTCTACCGCGATGTCCATGGTGTGTTTATCTTCATCCACCACGATGGACGCAACGTCAGCCGGCGCCATAGCGTTAATCACGAACTGCGCCGGGTTATCATCCCACAGGACGATATCGATGCGCTCGCCGCCAAGCTCGGTAGAAACCGCCTGAACGCGCGCGCCGCGCATACCTACGCAAGCGCCAACCGGGTCGATACGCTTGTCATTGGTTTTCACGGCGATTTTCGCACGAGAACCCGGATCGCGGGCTGCGGCTTTGATTTCCAGCACTTCTTCGCCGATTTCCGGCACTTCAATGCGGAACAGTTCGACCAGCATCTCCGGTTTGGAGCGAGTCACGAACAGCTGCGCGCCGCGCGCTTCCGGACGAACGGCGTACAGTACGCCGCGAATACGGTCGCCCGGACGGAAGTTTTCACGCGGCAGCATATCTTCACGCAGGATTACGGCTTCAGCGTTGCTGCCCAGATCCAGAGTGATATTGTCGCGGTTTACTTTTTTCACCACGCCGGTGATTATCTCACCTTCGTGCTCGCGGAACTGATCGACAACCATCGCGCGCTCAGCTTCACGTACTTTCTGTACGATAACCTGTTTAGCGGTCTGCGTGGTGATACGGTCGAAGGTGACAGATTCAATCTGATCTTCAACGTAATCGCCGACATTCATGCTTTCATCTTCGTAACGCGCGGCTTCCAGCGTGATCTCGCGAGTCGGTTGAGTCACCTCTTCAACCACCAGCCAGCGACGGAAGGTATCGAAATCGCCGCTTTTACGGTCGATTTCTACGCGAACGTCGATCTCTTGTTCGTATTTTTTCTTGGTCGCCGTTGCCAGAGCGCTTTCCAACGCTTCGAAAATCTTCTCGCGCGGCAGCGCTTTTTCGTTGGAAACGGCTTCAACAACAGCCAAAATTTCTTTGTTCATCGGGGCCTTTCACCTCAATCCAGACTGTTAAAAGTGGGGAACCAGGTTCGCCTTCTGGATGTTACTCAGCGCGAACACTTCATCTTTGCCTTCGACGGTTACCGTGATCATCTCACCGTCTACCGCTTTGATAATGCCCTGCCATTTACGACGGTTCTGTACCGCCATACGCAGCACCAGCGAAACTTCTTCACCGGTGAAACGTTGATAGTGTTCAGCAGTAAACATCGGACGGTCGAGACCAGGCGAAGAGACTTCCAGGTTGTAAGCGACGGTGATTGGATCTTCGACATCCATGACAGCACTGACCTGGTGGCTCACATCAGCACAATCATCAACATTGATGCCATCTTCACTATCAATATAGATGCGCAGTGTGGATGTGCGACCGCGAATAAATTCGATGCCGACCAGCTCAAAGCCAAGCGCTTCAACTGGCGCAGTGAGCATCTCTGTTAATTTTTGCTCTAATGTGGACAAACCCACCCCCAAGACATAAAAAAAGGGCGTATAGCCCAGTTATTCTGAAGTCAGATAACAAAAAACCCCGATAAATCGGGGCTTTAGATAACTGAACCCTGAGACCGCAATTGCGATCTGGAACACCTTCCAGAAGAATTCTTTCAAATCCGGCTACGAAGGACCTAGTCCTCACAGTATATTTGAAAAAGTACTTAATGGGAAAGTGGTTGCGGGGGCCGGATTTGAACCGACGACCTTCGGGTTATGAGCCCGACGAGCTACCAGGCTGCTCCACCCCGCGCCTGAAACGTGGCATATTTTACTCTTTCTGAGTAAAAGACGCAAATACTGCTGGGATTTGGTACCGAGGACGGGACATAAAATCGTGGTGAATTGTATCGATAAATCATATATTTTGTCAACATCCATTTTACACCACCCGCTTGCCGTTTATGCTGGCATTTCAGGCTTTTTTAGCAAAATCACCATCAGGCTCTTCCTGTCGCCAGCAAAAGATGATTAAATGAAAACTCACAATTAGTGCATAAAAATGCAAATTTGTTGTTGAGTCGAACTCACCACAGTCTATCTAGCAGGGTTTTATTTTATGACGACGATTCTTAAGCATCTCCCGGTTGGTCAACGTATTGGTATTGCTTTCTCTGGTGGACTGGATACCAGCGCCGCCCTGCTGTGGATGCGTAAAAAAGGCGCGGTTCCTTATGCATATACCGCGAACCTGGGCCAGCCTGACGAAGACGACTACGAGGCCATTCCGCGTCGTGCAAAAGAGTATGGCGCTGAAGGCGCTCGTCTGATTGATTGCCGCAAACAACTGGTGGCGGAAGGCATCGCGGCGATTCAGTGCGGCGCATTCCATAACACCACCGGCGGCTTAACCTATTTCAACACCACGCCGCTGGGCCGCGCCGTAACCGGCACCATGCTGGTTGCCGCGATGAAAGAAGACGGCGTCAACATCTGGGGCGACGGTAGCACTTATAAAGGCAACGATATCGAGCGTTTTTATCGCTACGGCCTGCTGACCAATGCGGAACTGCAGATTTACAAACCGTGGCTGGATAGCGACTTCATTGATGAACTGGGCGGCCGTCATGAAATGTCCGAGTTTATGATAGCCTGCGGCTTCGACTACAAAATGTCTGTCGAAAAAGCCTACTCCACCGACTCCAACATGCTGGGCGCGACGCACGAAGCGAAAGATCTCGAATTCCTTAATTCCAGCGTGAAAATCGTCAACCCGATTATGGGCGTGAAGTTCTGGGATGAAAGCGTAAAAATCGCCGCTGAAGAAGTGACCGTGCGTTTTGAACAGGGCCACCCGGTTGCGCTGAATGGCAAAACGTTCAGCGATGACGTCGAACTGATGCTGGAAGCTAACCGCATCGGCGGTCGCCACGGT
Source organism: Klebsiella sp. 141198 (assembly GCF_050600785.1). Classification (NCBI taxonomy): domain Bacteria; kingdom Pseudomonadati; phylum Pseudomonadota; class Gammaproteobacteria; order Enterobacterales; family Enterobacteriaceae; genus Klebsiella; species Klebsiella sp. 141198. The sequence continues at coordinate 92,604 of NZ_JAQIRM010000003.1, read as the reverse complement.
CTGGGCATGAGCGATCAGATTGAAAACCGCATCATTGAAGCGAAAAGCCGCGGCATCTATGAAGCTCCGGGGATGGCACTGCTGCATATCGCCTACGAGCGCCTGCTGACCGGTATCCATAACGAAGATACCATTGAGCAATATCATGCTCATGGCCGCCAGTTGGGTCGCCTGCTCTATCAGGGTCGCTGGTTCGATTCCCAGGCGCTGATGCTGCGCGATTCGCTGCAGCGTTGGGTTGCCAGCCAGATCACCGGCGAAGTGACGCTGGAACTGCGTCGCGGCAACGACTACTCAATCCTGAATACCGTTTCAGACAATCTGACCTATAAAGCAGAGCGTCTGACCATGGAAAAAGGCGATTCCATGTTTACCGCTGAAGATCGTATCGGCCAGTTGACCATGCGCAACCTGGACATTACCGATACCCGTGAGAAGCTCTTCGGCTATGCCCAATCCGGGCTGCTCAGCGCATCTTCCGCCACCGGTCTGCCACAAGTTGAAAACCTGGAAAATCGCGATAAATAAACCGCGAAGCCAAACTCACCAGCCGGCGCTAACCCGCCGGCTTTTTTATTTCCGCAATAAATCCTAAATGACAACCCTACTTTATCGTTATAGTTTATGGCATCACTATTTTTAATAATCACCATCTATAATTTATCGAATACCTGTACTCTTATACCGAGAGGATCGCAATGAATATTAAACCTCCCGTTCGGCCGCAAGAGGCGATCAATCGTCTGATGGCGCTGCTGGAACCGTATGCCACGCCAATAAATATGGTCGCAAGGAAAAGGCTTAGCTGGGAATATAAAGGCAAAATCCAGCTCTATCTGTTTAAGAAAGGTGAGTTATCTATTTTTCGCTCATCGGACAGATTACTCATGGTCACCGTCTATGAACCGCACCTGTTTGGCGTAGCCGAGATGCTGCAGCCCAGCCGTAGCCACGGCCTTCGTGCGGAAGTCGACACGGAGATCCTGCGGATTGACAGCGATAAAGCCATGCAACTCATCAGTGAGCATAACATGTGGGAAGAGGTCACCCGGCTGCTGGCTTACCACACCTCTTATTTGGTGTATCGCGACGATTTAGTATTACAACAGCGGACTTATTCGGTCATTCGTAATCATTTAATGGAAATGTTACTCCTTCCGGAAGAAACCCGATTGCGGGTATCCATGCTGGAATATATTCAGGACCGCACACACCTGTCGCGCAGCAGCATTCTGAATGTGTTATCAGCGTTGAAAAAGGGTGGCTATATCGAGTTTGCCCGCGGTGGTTATTTACAGAGTATCACCTCCCTGCCTGAGAAGTTTTAATCCCCTATCGACCCTGCCACTTATCGCCCCACCATTGTTTAAAATTAAACATATAAACGGTAACGGTGGGCGATAAATGCTTTTATTCTGCACATAACTATTAAACCAGAAACCCGTTAATTTTTGCCCGAACGCTCGTATCGGGCATTTTTTTACCCGAAGGAATACGAATAATGAGCATGTTCAGACTTAAATCCATCCTGCTTATCGCCGCCCTGAGCGCCAGCAGCGCCGCCTTCGCTTCCGTTAGTCTTCACGGTGAAGCCGGTTCAGAATTCACCAACTTATCAGCCAGCTTTAATCCGCAGTCTCCCGGAATGACCTTTAACGGTAACTGGGCGCATAGCGATAACGATGGCGATACGGTGGGATTAGGTATGGGTTATAACTTCGATCTGGGTCCGTTCCTGCTGACGGCCGGCGGTAAAGCGGTATACCTGAATCCGAACGATGGCGATGAAGGCTATGCGATTGCCCTCGGCGGCGGCGCTCAGCTACCGCTTGGCGATTTCTTTACCTTGTTCGGTGAGGCTTATTATTCCCCGGATTCCATGTCCAGCGGCGTTGATGAATATCTCGAAGCCAATGCCGGCTTACGCGTGAATATCATCAAATCCATGAGCATCGAAGCGGGCTATCGCTACATTGATATGGCGGGGAAACATGACCACCGCGATAACGTCCTGGCGGATGGCGCCTATGCAGGTTTCAATTTCCGTTTCTAAGTTCGACAAAAGGGATTGCCTACCGGCAATCCCTCCTTATTATGCGACTGATGGGATGGTTTTCAGCAGCTTATTAATTTCCTGCAAGCCTGCCATATTGTTCTCTTTACGGTAGACATCGTTCATCGACGCCATTTGCTCAAGTTTGGTTAACGCACCGTAGACTTGAAACGCCTCGCTATCCTTATCAAAGACATCCCGTTTATCCACATCCTGTAAATAGTTGCTTTTAAGCGACTGGCTTAACTTGCTGATGAGTAGACTGTTATCCTTAAAACAGTTAACGACCGTTGATGATTCCGGCGCGGGCGCGGAATTATTAATAACCGGCACCTGTAGGGTATTCAACGTGTCTACTGTTTCTGGCGACGAATGGCTGCTGCATCCGGCCAGGCCCAACATACCGGCAATGATAACTACTTTTAAAGTACGCATGGCGTCACTGAACCTCGTCAAAATTGATGAGGGCGACTTTAGCGATTTCACGGGGTTCAAAACCAGCGGAGTGTTGTTTATAAATAAACAGCCAACAGGAAGGACAAAAACAAAAAAAGACGCTTTTCAGCGTCTTTTTTCTGGAATATTGGTACCGAGGATGGGACTCGAACCCACAAGCCCGTTAGGGCACTACCACCTCAAGGTAGCGTGTCTACCAATTCCACCACCTCGGTACAGAATACTTAGTGCGGGATATCGCTGGCCGGCTGAGCCGGTGCAGTTGGCTGAGTCTGCTCAGATTTCGGCGCACTCAGGTTATCCCACTCGCTTCCTTTATTGGTCTTGTTGCTGTTGATATTACCCAGCGCTAGACTGATGATGAAGAACAGCGCGGCCAGAATGCCGGTCATACGGGTCATGAAGTTACCAGAACCGCTAGAACCAAACAACGTGCCAGAAGCGCCTGCTCCGAAGGAGGCTCCCATGTCAGCGCCTTTACCTTGCTGCAGCATGATCAGGCCAACAAGGGCAATCGCTACAATAAGGAAAATTACTAAAAGAGCTTCGTACATAATCAACCTGTTCCTTGCGGATTCGCCGCATACCAAGTGCTTCACCAATAAAGCGGGACGTTTTAATATTTCCCACTGAAGCGGGTGTGAATACTAACCAAAGCGAATAACCTTCGCAAGGGCAATTTTGGCGTATTGTATCAACTGCGGAAAAAAACAGCAAAAAGCGTTTTTATATGCTTAAAAAGGCAGCAAGAGCCGCCTTTTTAATCACTTAGCTGCGATAGTTATACGCTTTTGACCGCATCGGCGATACGGTGGGCAAATTCCTTCACCTGCGCTTCATGCTCGCCTTCAACCATCACGCGGATCAGCGGTTCAGTACCGGATTTACGCAGCAGCACGCGTCCACGGTTCCCCAGCGCAGCCTCTACTTCGGCAGTGACCGCTTTTACGCTTTCATGCTCCAGCGGATTGCCGCTGCCTTCGGTAAAGCGTACGTTGACCAGAATCTGCGGGAACATTTTCATTCCGCTGCACAGATCGTGCAAGCTCATATGATTGCGCACCATCGCCGCCACCACCTGCAGGCTGGCGACAATGCCATCGCCGGTGGTGGTTTTGTCCAGCAGGATCACGTGGCCGGAGTTTTCCGCACCGATACGCCAGCCTTTTTCCTGCAGTTTTTCCAGCACGTAACGGTCACCCACTTTCGCGCGGGTAAACGGAATGCCAAGCTGCTTAAGCGCCAGCTCAAGACCCATGTTGCTCATCAGCGTGCCGACTGCGCCACCGCGCAGCTGGCCCTGACGTAGGCCTTCACGGGCGATAATATAGAGGATCTGATCGCCATCGACTTTATTACCTTCATGGTCAACCATGATGACGCGATCGCCATCGCCGTCATAGGCAATACCCAGATCGGCTTTTTCCGCCAGTACGCGAGCCTGCAGCGCGCGTACATCGGTTGCGCCAACCTCTTCGTTAATGTTCAGCCCATCAGGTTCACAGCCCATCGCGATAACCTGCGCGCCCAATTCGCGGAATACATTCGGCGCAATGTGGTAAGTCGCGCCGTGGGCGCAATCCACCACCACCTTCAGCGAGCCGAGGCTCAGCTCATTCGGGAAGGTGCCTTTGCAAAACTCAATATAGCGGCCGGCGGCATCGACGATACGGCTGGCTTTCCCAAGCTCAGCGGAATCAACGCAGGTCAGCTCTTTTTCCATTTCTGCTTCAATCGCTTCTTCGACGTCATCCGGAAGCTTAGTGCCTTCGATGGAAAAGAATTTAATACCGTTGTCGTAGAAAGGGTTATGAGAGGCAGAGATGACGATTCCCGCTTCAGCGCGGAAGGCGCGGGTCAGATAGGCGATAGCCGGCGTCGGCATAGGGCCGGTAAACGAGGCGGACAAACCCGCAGCCGCCAGGCCAGCTTCCAGCGCGGATTCCAGCATATAGCCAGAAATTCGCGTGTCTTTGCCGATAATGATTTTACGTGAACCATGGCGTGCCAGCACTTTGCCTGCCGCCCAACCCAGCTTCAGCACGAACTCAGGTGTAATAGGTGCGTCGCCAACGCGGCCACGAATACCATCGGTGCCAAAATATTTGCGGTTACTCATAACGTTTATTTTCCTTAGCGGCCAGGGTGGCTTCCACCACGCGCAGCGCTTCTACCGTTTCTTTGACATCATGGACGCGAATTATCTGCGCGCCCTGCATTGCAGCAATGACTGCGCAGGACAAGCTGCCGCTCAGCCGTTCCGACGGCCCTACGTTCAACAGCTGACCCACCATCGACTTACGCGACATCCCCACCAGCAGCGGGAGCCCAAAATGATGGAACTCCCCTAGTCGGGCAAGCAGTTCATAGTTATGGGAAAGATTTTTACCGAATCCGAATCCCGGGTCGAGCAACAATTTTTCTTTTGCGATCCCCGCCTGTTCGCAGCGCACAATGTGTTCAGCAAAAAAACGGTCAACATCGGCAAAAACATCTTCGTACTTCGGCGCTTCCTGCATCGTTTTCGGCTGCCCCTGCATATGCATCAGGCACACCGGTAGCCCGGTTTGCGCGGCGGCCTGCAGGGCGCCAGGCTCGGTTAATGAACGGATATCGTTAATGATATGTGCGCCAGCGCGCGCGGATTCGCGGATGACCTCGGCTTTCGAGGTATCAACCGAGATCCAGACTTCAAAACGCTGTGCAATTGCCTCAACCACCGGGATCACCCGCGCCAGCTCTTCCTCGACGCTGACATCCGCCGCGCCAGGCCGGGTTGATTCACCGCCGATATCAATAATAGTCGCCCCGGCGTTAATCATCAGGTTGGCATGCTTAACCGCTTCAATCAGTGAATTGTGGCTGCCGCCATCGGAGAAGGAATCCGGCGTAACGTTAAGGATCCCCATCACATGCGGATGGGAGAGATCGAGCGTTGACCCCTGGGCGTGTAATTGCATGTTTTCTTTCCGCTATGGTTTATACAGTTGTAGTACGGACAGGGCTCGGCCCGCACCATCTTAGAGATTCTGGCGGTGACATCATTCAATTCCTCAAGAGGATAATGAAGCACCGGCGTTTAAATATTCAAAAAATGAATATTATCAGACAGACGGCTCATCCGCGCGTGTTGCAGCCGCCGCCATCCCGAAAACATTTTACGCGATGGACGATAGCACGCCATCGCCATAGTTATGTTCTGAAAGAGGATCCCGCGCAGCCGGTAAAGACGGGCGTATAAAAACAAAAGGGCCGCAGCGGATTAGGCTGCGGCCCTTATTAGTCAGAGTGCTTTAGCAAAGCGTGGAGACTTATTTGTCGCCCAGCTGCTCCGACATGGTATTGCCCGGGTTCGGCGTACGCGGTTCATCAACCGGACGCGGCGCCGTCGGGGTGCCATTGTTGCCAGAGTTGTTAGAAGAACCAGGTTCTTCCCAACCCGCCGGCGGACGAACATCGCGACGAGCCATCAGGTCGTCAATCTGCGGCGCATCGATGGTCTCATATTTCATGAGCGCATCTTTCATCGCGTGCAGAATATCCATGTTGTCGTTCAGCAGCTGGCGAGCACGACCGTAGTTACGCTCAATCAGCGATTTCACTTCCTGGTCGATGATGCGCGCGGTTTCATCAGACATATGCTTCGCTTTCGCGACGCTACGGCCGAGGAACACTTCGCCCTCTTCTTCGGCATACAGCAGCGGGCCGAGTTTGTCAGAGAAGCCCCACTGGGTGACCATGTTACGCGCCAGGTTAGTCGCAACTTTAATATCGTTGGACGCGCCGGTAGAAACATGTTCCGCACCGTAGATAATCTCTTCAGCCAGACGCCCGCCGTACAGAGTGGAGATCTGACTTTCCAGTTTCTGACGGCTGGCGCTGATAGCATCGCCTTCCGGCAGGAAGAAGGTCACACCCAGCGCACGGCCGCGCGGGATAATCGTCACTTTGTGTACCGGATCGTGCTCTGGTACCAGACGGCCGATAATCGCGTGGCCCGCTTCGTGGTATGCGGTCGATTCTTTCTGCGCTTCCGTCATCACCATGGAGCGACGTTCCGCACCCATCATGATTTTGTCTTTCGCTTTTTCGAACTCAACCATCGAGACGACGCGTTTGTTGCCACGGGCAGCAAACAGGGCTGCTTCGTTCACCAGGTTCGCGAGGTCAGCACCGGAGAAACCAGGAGTACCACGGGCAATAATTGCCGCGTCGATATCCGGCGCCAGCGGTACGCGACGCATGTGAACTTTAAGGATCTGCTCACGACCACGAACATCCGGCAGACCAACGACAACCTGACGGTCGAAACGGCCAGGACGCAGCAGTGCCGGGTCCAGAACGTCCGGACGGTTAGTCGCGGCGATAACGATGATACCTTCGTTACCTTCGAAGCCGTCCATCTCAACCAGCATCTGGTTCAGGGTCTGTTCACGCTCATCGTGACCACCGCCAAGACCGGCGCCACGCTGGCGACCGACGGCGTCGATTTCATCGATGAAGATGATGCAAGGCGCTGCTTTCTTAGCTTGTTCGAACATGTCGCGTACGCGAGACGCGCCGACACCCACAAACATTTCTACGAAGTCAGAACCGGAAATAGTAAAGAACGGCACTTTGGCTTCGCCGGCGATAGCTTTCGCCAGCAGCGTTTTACCGGTACCCGGAGGGCCGACCATCAGGACGCCTTTCGGGATTTTACCGCCCAGCTTCTGGAAACGGCTCGGTTCGCGCAGATATTCAACCAGCTCGCCCACTTCCTCTTTCGCTTCGTCGCAACCGGCAACGTCAGCAAAGGTGGTTTTGATCTGGTCTTCGGTCAGCATTCGGGCCTTGCTCTTGCCGAAGGACATCGCGCCCTTTCCGCCGCCGCCCTGCATCTGACGCATAAAGAATATCCAGACGCCGATCAGTAGCAGCATCGGGAACCAGGAAATGAAGATGGAAGCCAGCAGGCTCGGTTCTTCCGGCGGTTCGCCAACAACTTTGACGTTTTTAGTCAACAGGTTGTCGAGCAGCTTCGGATCGTTAACCGGAATGTAAGTCGTGTAACGGTTACTATCTTTCTTGGTAACGTTGATCTCACGTCCGTTGATACGCGCTTCGCGAACCTGGTCCTGATTGACCTCTTGCAGGAAGGTAGAATAATCCACCTTGCGGCCATTCGACTCGCTGGGCCCAAAGCTCTGGAATACTGACATCAGCACAACGGCAATGACCAGCCAGAGTATTAGGTTTTTCGCCATGTCACTCAAGGGATTAACCTCTTATTACAACTGTGTTAAAAACAGCGTCAGGATACTCTATATCCAGCGTCTTTCAAACTTTCGTTTGAAATCTACCGGTTATGGTTTACGCCCGGTCGCTACAATATACACTTCACGCGAACGAGCGCGGGAAGAGTCCGGCTTACGAACTTTGACCTTCGTAAACAGGGAGCGAATTTCTCTAAGATACTCATCGAAGCCTTCGCCCTGGAACACCTTCACAACAAAACTACCACCTGGCGCTAATACATCACGAGACATTTCAAGCGCCAGTTCTACCAGATACATAGCCCGGGGAATATCCACCGCCGGTGTTCCGCACATATTCGGCGCCATATCGGACATGACAACTTGTACTTTACTGTCGCCTACTCGCTCAAGTAACGCTTTCAGGACTAATTCATCACGAAAATCGCCCTGAAGGAAGTCCACACCGACGATTGGATCCATTGGTAAAAGATCGCAAGCGATGATGCGGCCGCTGTTTCCGATCTGCGTAACCGCGTATTGCGACCAGCCACCGGGAGCAGCGCCGAGATCGACTATCGTCATCCCCGGCTTAAAAATCTTGTCACTTTGCTGTATTTCATCAAGTTTAAACCAGGCACGGGAACGTAACCCCTTTTTCTGTGCCTGTTGAACATATTTATCGCTAAAGTGTTCCTGAAGCCAGCGGCTTGAGCTGGCAGAACGCTTTTTACCTGTCATTTAACATTCCCATTCGGGTTCATCGTACTTTACTGCGTAAAAATCGACGCGGTAGTTTGGCGATATATGGGAGATGGCGGTAGAATGACCCGTTTTCAATCCCAACGTAAGCAAAAAAATACGATGAATCTGAGTACTAAACAAAAACAGCACCTGAAAGGTCTGGCACATCCGCTCAAGCCGGTAGTTATGCTTGGCAATAATGGTTTGACCGAAGGGGTACTGGCCGAGATCGAACAAGCGTTAGGGCACCATGAGCTCATCAAGGTGAAGATCGCCTCAGAAGATCGCGAAACTAAAGCCTTGATCGTGGAAGCCATCGTGCGTGAAACCGGCGCCTGTAACGTACAGGTCATCGGTAAAACGCTGGTTCTGTACCGCCCAACGCCAGAGCGTAAAATCTCGCTGCCACGCTAAGAATATCCTGAATCCCGACACAACATTGTGTAAAACGAGGGATTTCTGTGGCCAGGCGAGCAAAATGCCATGCTCCTGACGTTGATAAAAGGCCGCTATGCGGCCTTTTTCCTTTCTTTACAATCTATAAACATCGTAGCGGGAAATACGCCTTACAGGTATTCAACCTTGGTAATTTCGTATTCCACTTCACCACCCGGGGTACGGATAGTGACGACGTCATCCTGCTCTTTGCCGATCAGGCCGCGGGCGATCGGTGAATTCACAGAGATCAGATTCTGTTTAAAATCCGCTTCGTCATCGCCCACGATGCGGTAAGTCTGCTCTTCGTCGTTATCCAGGTTCAGCACGCTGACCGTAGAGCCGAAAATCACGCGGCCATTATTCGGCATCTTAGTGATATCGATAACCTGCGCATTCGACAGTTTTGCTTCGATATCCTTGATACGACCTTCGCAGAAGCCCTGCTGTTCGCGGGCGGCGTGGTATTCCGCGTTCTCTTTCAGATCGCCGTGCTCACGCGCCTCGGCGATAGCAGCAATAATCTCTGGACGACGTACGGACTTCAGGAAATCCAGTTCTTCGCGCAGTTTTTCTGCGCCACGTAAGGTCATCGGAATAGCTTGCATTTGTTATACCTCTTTATCATTCCTTCATGGAACGGACGGAGTCGTTCCGCCATCGGTCACGTCTTAGCCATGGCCGAAGCAAAAAGAAAACCGACCCGGGAAACACTCCCCAGGTCAGCAGCAATTTTCAATTTGATACGCATTTTACCCTGAAGTTCACTATGGGTCATCGTTTACTTTACAGGGCGATGCACCGTAGTATGACGGCTTGGTTTCAGGTTGTTAGCGCGAGATTATGCGATTTCCCAGATTTATCATCGGATTGACTGCCGGTATAGCGCTTAGCGCTCAGGCCGCGAATATTGACGAGTACATCAGCCAGCTTCCTGCCGGCGCGAACCTTGCCTTCATGGCGCAAAAGGTTGGCTCCCCGACGCCGGAGATAGACTTTCACAGCCAGCAGATGGCGCTGCCTGCCAGTACCCAGAAGGTGATCACCGCGCTGGCCGCGTTGTTGCAGCTGGGGCCGGACTTCCGCTTCACTACGACGCTGGAAACCAAAGGTTCCCTTGACGGCGGCGTGCTGAAAGGCGACCTGATTGCCCGCTTCGGCGGCGATCCGACGCTAAAGCGTCAGGATATCCGCAACATGGTGGCGTCGCTGAAAAAAGCCGGCGTGCAGCGCATTGAAGGCAATGTGCTTATCGATACCTCGGTTTTCGCCAGCCACGATAAAGCCCCCGGCTGGCCATGGAATGACATGACGCAGTGCTTCAGCGCCCCGCCAGCGGCAGCGATCGTTGATCGTAACTGTTTCTCTGTCTCGCTCTATAGCGCACAGAAACCCGGCGATTTGGCCTTTATCCGCGTGGCCTCTTACTATCCGGTCACCATGTTCAGCCAGGTGCGGACGCTGGCGCGCGGCTCCGCAGAAGCGCAGTACTGCGAGCTGGACGTCGTACCAGGCGATCTCAACCGCTACACCCTCACTGGCTGCCTGCCGCAGCGCAGCGAACCGCTACCGCTGGCGTTCGCCATTCAGGACGGCGCAGGCTATGCAGGTGCGATCCTGAAAGCTGAGCTCATCGATGCGGGTATTACCTACAGCGGCACTCTCTTGCGCCAGACCCTGGCCAACGATCCGGGCACCGTGCTGGCGACGACCCAATCGGCGCCGTTGCACGATCTTCTGCGCATCATGCTGAAGAAATCCGATAACATGATTGCTGATACGGTGTTTCGTACTATCGGCCACGCGCGGATGGGCGTGCCGGGAACCTGGCGCGCAGGTTCCGACGCGGTGCGGCAAATCCTGCGCCAGCAGGCGGGTATTGACCTCGGTAACACGATTATCGCCGATGGCTCAGGCCTGTCCCGACACAACCTTATCGCACCGGCGACGATGATGCAGGTATTGCAGTACATCGCTCAGCACGATAACGAGCTCAACTTTATCTCGATGTTGCCGCTTGCCGGACACGATGGTTCACTGCAGTATCGCGCCGGTCTTCATCAGGCGGGCGTAGACGGTAAGGTTTCGGCGAAGACCGGTTCTCTGCAGGGGGTATATAACCTGGCAGGTTTCATCACCACCGCCAGCGGGCAAAAGATGGCTTTCGTGCAGTACCTCTCCGGCTACGCGGTGCCGCCGGGTGACCAGCGCAACCGCCGCATACCATTGGTGCGCTTCGAAAGTCGACTGTATAAAGATTTGTACCAGAACAACTAAAAACAAAAGGGCCGCATTGGATGATGCGGCCCTTTTTACTCAGGATTAACGTTTGTAGATGAATTCGACGCCTTCTTCGTCGTCTTCGTCCCAGTCGTCATCCCAGTCTTCGTCATCTTCTTCCAGTTCGGCTTCTTCAAGCTGCTGACGGTGATAGTCGTCCCACATGAACTCGACTTTCTCCGGCTTCTGCTCTTCTTCCGCCTGCACGATTGGGTTTTCGATGATAAAGGTCATCACGTCCCAGCACAGGTCTTTAACGCCCTGCTGGCTGGCCGCGGAGATCAGATAGAATTTATCTTCCCAACCCAGCGCTTCGGCGATGGCCTTCGCTTTGGCTTCAGCCTCCGCTTTGTCCATCAGGTCAATCTTGTTGAAGACCAACCAGCGCGGTTTAGAGGCCAGCTTCTCGCTGTATTTCTCCAGTTCGCCGATGATAATGCGCGCATTCTCAACCGGATCGGAACCGTCGATAGGCTCGATGTCGATAAGGTGCAGCAGCACGCGGCAGCGTTCGAGGTGCTTAAGGAAGCGAATACCAAGGCCAGCGCCTTCCGCCGCGCCCTCAATCAGCCCCGGAATATCGGCGACCACAAAGCTCTTCTCGTTGTCCATACGCACCACGCCCAGGCTCGGCACCAGGGTGGTAAATGGATAATCGGCTACTTTCGGCTTCGCCGCGGAGACCGCGCGAATGAAGGTGGATTTACCGGCATTCGGCATCCCCAGCATCCCCACGTCAGCCAGCAGCATCAGTTCGAGCTGCAGATCGCGCTTATCGCCCGGCGTACCCATGGTTTTCTGACGCGGGGTACGGTTAACGGATGATTTGAAGCGCGTGTTGCCCAGACCGTGCCAGCCGCCTTTTGCGACCATTAAACGCTGACCGTGCTTGGTCATATCGCCCATGGTCTCGCCGGTCCCCTGGTCGATGACGCGGGTCCCTACAGGCACTTTCACCGTAACATCTTTACCGCGTTTACCGGTGCAGTCGCGGCTCTGACCGTTCTGTCCGCGTTCTGCGCGGAAAGATTTTTCGAATCGATAGTCGATCAGGGTGTTGAGGTTCTCGTCCGCTTCCAGCCAAACGTCGCCGCCGTCACCGCCATCACCGCCGTCCGGGCCGCCTCGCGGAATATATTTTTCGCGGCGGAAGCTAACGCAACCATTGCCGCCGTCACCTGCTACGACCAGGATCGTTGCTTCATCTACAAACTTCATTTTACTCTCCGTAAATCATTCGCCTGAGCGGGGCAGCGGTACAACCGCTTCTCGCTTGCGCCAACGTCCCCAAAGACGATGGCCAATGGCGGAATACATCGCGCCCGCAACCACGACAAACGCACCGAGATAACCAATCAGGTTTAACATCGGTCTGGCGAAAACATCGGGCCAGGCCATTGATAATAAATCAGAAAACAGTAGCGTAAACAGTGGCGTTAAGGTAATTAACGCGCTGACCTGCGCCGCCTGCCAGCGCGCCATGGCTTCCGCCAGCGCCCCGTAGCCGACCAGGGTATTCAGCCCGCAAAAAATCAGGCAAGCCAGTTGCCAGTCGCTCAGTTGGGAGATAACCCCCGGTTTAGCGAGCGGCAGTAAAGCAATCGTACATAAAGTGTACAGCAAAAATAGTATCTGCTGTGATGCCAGGCGCCGCAATAACACCTTTTGCGCGACTCCGTAGCTTACCCACACCGTTGCCGCTGCGACACCAAAAATTACCCCCCACGTGTAGTCCGTGAGACGGGTAAAGATTTCAATCAGGCTGGTGTTGAAGAACATCACCAGCCCGCTGAGCAACATCAGCGCTCCCACAACCTGGGTACCACGCATGCGCTCTTTCAGAATCACAACGCTTGCCACCATCATACCGACCGGCGATAGCTGGCCGATGACCTGGGAGGCCGTTGGACTGAGATATTGCAGGGAAGAGCTGAACAGAATGAAGTTACCGAACAAACCGCCGGTAGCAATCGCTAATAAAACCAACCAGCGCGGCTTGCGAAAAATTCGCAGCGGCGGCAGCTTGCCTTTGATGGCGAGGATCGCGCCAAGACCAATACTGGCCATCAAAAAGCGATAAAAGACCACCGTTGGCGGCTCCATCACTTCGAGAACCTGCTTCATTGCAATTGGCAGTGCTCCCCAACACATCGCGGTGGTTAGCGCCAAAAGAATGCCAATGCCGGCCTGCTGCTTCATGATGCCCGTTTTCCCTGCAGAAATTTTTTCCGGGATTCTAATGTAAAAAGCCCCGCAACGTGTTGCGGGGCTTTCATCCGTCACCAGGACGCGAAAAACTTATTCAGCAACGATGCTGATGAATTTACGGTTTTTCGGGCCTTTAACTTCGAACTTGACTTTACCGTCAGTCAAAGCGAACAGAGTGTGGTCACGGCCGCAACCAACGTTGGTGCCAGCGTGGAATTTAGTACCACGTTGACGAACGATGATGCTACCTGCCAGAACTGCTTCACCGCCGAAACGTTTTACGCCCAGACGTTTAGCTTCTGAATCGCGACCGTTACGAGTCGAGCCGCCAGCCTTTTTATGTGCCATTTAAATCTACTCCCTCAAGTCTTAGGCGCTGATGCCAGTGATTTTCACATCAGTGAACCACTGACGGTGGCCTGCTTGCTTACGATAGTGTTTACGACGACGAAACTTAACGATTTTAACTTTCTCGCCACGACCGTGAGCAACAACTTCAGCTTTGATCACGCCGCCCTCAACGAAAGGAACGCCGATCTTGATTTCTTCACCGTTTGCGATCATCAGAACTTCAGCGAACTCAACAGCTTCGCCAGTTGCGATGTCCAGCTTTTCCAGGCGAACGGTCTGACCTTCGCTTACTCGGTGTTGTTTACCACCACTTTGGAAAACCGCGTACATATAAAACTCCGCTTCCGCGCACCTCTTCGTGTGATTCAGAGTGCGCTATAAATATTCACAATAGGGCGCGAATATTACGCAAAACGCGACCCTTTGACAAGAGCGATCATCGATCAACGCAGAAAAAAAACACAACTTTCACGCTAACGTTTATCTGCGCTGATTTTTCAGTACAATCATATCTTCTTTTAATTCTATCTTAATCCTTCTGTGATCCCACCTGGATTCGCGGTAACAGGACATTTGGCCCGGCTTTTGCGATGAATTTAGAAAAAATCAATGAGTTAACCGCGCAGGATATGGCGGGTGTCAATGCGGCAATCCTTGAGCAGCTCAACTCAGATGTTCAGCTTATCAATCAGTTAGGCTACTACATCGTCAGCGGAGGCGGTAAACGTATTCGTCCGATGATCGCCGTGCTTGCAGCTCGCGCGGTCGGCTATCAGGGGAATGCGCACGTCAACATTGCCGCACTGATCGAATTTATTCATACCGCGACCCTACTGCATGACGACGTCGTCGACGAGTCCGATATGCGCCGCGGCAAGGCGACGGCCAATGCCGCATTCGGCAATGCCGCCAGCGTACTGGTGGGCGACTTTATCTACACCCGCGCCTTCCAGATGATGACCCGTCTCGGTTCGCTGAAGGTGCTGGAAGTGATGTCGGAAGCCGTAAACGTCATCGCCGAAGGCGAAGTCCTGCAGTTGATGAACGTCAACGACCCGGATATCACGGAAGAGAACTATATGCGGGTCATCTACAGTAAGACCGCCCGTCTGTTCGAAGCCGCTTCGCAGTGTTCCGGCATCCTGGCTGGTTGCAGCGCGGAAGAAGAGCAGGCGCTGCAGGATTATGGCCGTTACCTCGGCACCGCGTTCCAGCTGATTGACGATCTGCTGGATTACAGTTCCGATGGCGAACGCCTTGGCAAAAACGTCGGTGATGACCTGAACGAAGGCAAACCAACGCTGCCTCTGCTGCACGCGATGCATCACGGTACCCCGGATCAGGCGGCGATGATTCGCGGCGCTATCGAGCAGGGGAACGGGCGCCATTTGCTTGACGCGGTACTTGAAACCATGGCGGCCTGCGGTTCGCTGGAGTGGACGCAGAAACGTGCGGAAGAAGAAGCCGATAAAGCTATCGCCGCGCTGCAGGTTCTGCCGGATACGCCGTGGCGCGAGGCGCTCATCGGCCTTGCCCATATCGCCGTTCAGCGCGACCACTAATCCCCCCCCCTTTCTCCCGCGCGCATTGCGCGGGAGAGTTCCAATAAAATCCAATATCCTTCAAATGACGCCAGAAACCTTAATATATTCTGAATATACAGGAACAATAAGGGAACTTGTTAAAACCATATAAGAACCAGGGTATAGTATTCCAGCCGTCCGTATTGACGCGCAGACAGTTATCACCGGGAGAATTTATGGATAAGTTCATCGACTGGCATTCAGCGGATATTATTGCCGGCCTTCGCAAAAAGGGGACGTCGCTCGCAGCTGAGTCGCGACGTCACGGTTTAAGCTCTTCTACGCTTGCCAACGCGCTAACCCGTCCGTGGCCAAAGGGCGAATTGATTATTGCTAACGCGCTGGGAACCGAGCCGTGGGTTATCTGGCCATCGCGTTATCACGATCCCATTACCCATCAGTTCATCGACAGAACGCAGATGATGCGTCAGAAGAGAAATAAGACCTAATGTGAGGGAGAGCTCGATAACAGCCCCCGGACGGACGTCAGAGGGCTGCTACCGAAGCGGGATTACTCGCCTTTGACGCGTTCGATATTCGCGCCCAGAGCCTGCAGTTTATCTTCGATGCGCTCATAGCCGCGATCGATGTGATAGATACGGTCGACGATGGTCGTCCCTTCCGCAATACAACCCGCCAGCACCAGGCTTGCAGATGCACGCAGGTCGGTCGCCATGACCTGTGCGCCAGACAGCTTCGCGACACCATGGCAAATCGCGGTATTGCTTTCAATTTCCGCGTGCGCGCCCATACGGATCAGTTCCGGAATGTGCATGAAGCGGTTTTCGAAGATGGTTTCGGTGATAACGCCAGTCCCTTCAGCCACCAGGTTCAACAAAGTGAACTGAGCCTGCATGTCGGTTGGGAAACCCGGGTGCGGCGCGGTACGCACGTTGACCGCTTTCGGACGGTTACCGTGCATATCGAGGCTAATCCAGTCTTCACCGACTTCAATATCCGCGCCAGCTTCACGCAGCTTCGCCAGTACCGCATCCAGGGTATCCGGCTGCGCATGGCGGCACATAATTTTACCGCCGGAGATCGCCGCGGCAACCAGGAAGGTACCGGTTTCGATACGGTCCGGCAGTACGCGATAAACGCCGCCACCCAGACGCGCGACGCCTTCGATGGTGATACGGTCGCTGCCCTGGCCTTTGATTTTCGCACCCAGCGCGTTAAGGAAGTTGGCGGTATCGACGATTTCCGGCTCGCGCGCGGCGTTTTCGATAACGGTGGTGCCTTCAGCCAGCGTCGCCGCGCTCATGATAGTCACGGTCGCGCCTACGCTCACCTTATCCATCACGATGTGCGCGCCTTTCAGACGCCCGTTGACTGACGCCTTCACATAACCTTCTTCCAGTTTGATTTCCGCGCCCAGCTGTTCCAGGCCGGTAATGTGCAGGTCGACCGGACGCGCGCCGATAGCGCAGCCGCCCGGCAGAGAAACCTGGCCCTGGCCGAAACGCGCCACCAGCGGCCCCAGCGCCCAAATGGAAGCACGCATGGTTTTCACTAAATCGTACGGAGCACAGAAAACATTTACCGGACCGGCATCGATCCATACGGAACCATTGCGCTCGACCTTCGCGCCCAACTGACTCAGCAGCTTCATGGTGGTATCGATATCTTTCAGCTTCGGTACGTTCTGGATTTCAATCGGCTCTTCGGCTAACAGCGCGGCAAAGAGGATTGGCAGGGCAGCGTTTTTAGCGCCGGAAATGGTGACCTCGCCCTGCAGGCGAGTCGGCCCCTGAACACGGAATTTATCCATTGATTCTGTTCTCGGTTAAAAATTCATCAATGCTGTAGGGAACATCCCTACAGCTTAAAAGCCATTAAGTTTGCGATCGCGCGCCCATTCTTGCGGGGTAAACGCTTTGATCGACAGCGCATGAATGCGATTGTCGGCAATATATTCCATCAGCGGCGCGTAGATAGCCTGCTGTTTTTTTACCCGGCTCATGCCGTCGAACATCTCACCCACAGCAATAACCTGAAAGTGGCTGCCATCGCCAGAGACGTGGACTTCCTGAAGGGAGAGTGCGTTCATCAGCACGGTCTGAATTTCATGATTTTCCATGGGATCAAATTTTTCTGAGAGTGAAAACAGCCCAACATCTTAGAGGAAAGTGGCGCTGTCTTAAACAAGCAAAAAGCCCCATCGAACAGATTGATGGGGCTTTCAGAATAGCTTCAGCATTAACTCACTGAAAAAATTACGGGATCATGTCCGCCGGAAGGTTGTAAAGACTGACCAGCGTTTGCAGGTTTTCGCTTTTCCCCACCACTTGCGCCGTTTTGCCCTGCCGACGTACCAGCGCGACAAAATGAACCAGTAACGCCACCCCGGCGCTATCGACCCGTGAAACGTCGCTGAGGTCGATAGTGGATACGCCGTCGGTCGCCTGCGCGCGTGCATTCCATAGCGGCAGTATAAATTCCTGATCCAGTTCGCCGCGCAACGCCAGGCGTTCACCGTCGCGGTTCCAGCTCAGTTGTTCACTCATTATTTTTTCTGATCCAGAGTGATCGGCTGGGCTGAAATAGCTTTCAGCTGCGCGGTCAGACCATCAACGCCTTTCGTACGCAGCAGGTCGCTCCACTCGTTTTGTTTGGTGGTGATCATGCTGACGCCTTCGGCGATCATGTCATAAGCCTGCCAGTTGCCGGTTTGGGTATTCTTACGCCACTGGAAGTCCAGACGTACCGGAGGACGGCCGTTCGGATCGAGGATAGTGACGCGAATCGGAACGATGGTTGCGCTGCCCAGCGGCTGCTCAGGCGCAATTTGGTATGTCTGGCCGTGATACATCGCCAGCGCCTGACCGTAAGCCTGTTTCAGATACTCGCGGAAGGCGGCGAAGTAGGCTTCACGCTGTGCAGGCGTAGCCTCTTTGTAGTAACGGCCCAGCACCAGCGCGCCGGCGTATTTCACCTGCACGTAAGGCAGCAGTTCCTGATCGACGATATCACGCAGATAGTTCGGGTTCGCTTTGATCTTCGGCTGTTCGTTCTTCAGACGATCGAAGGTCTTCTGCGCCGCCTCGTCCATCAGCTTATACGGGTTAGTTTGATCCGCGGCATGCGCGGCGGTCAGTGGAGCAATCACCAGCATGGCGACCATGAGTAAGCGTTTAAACATATCTTGTCTCTCCTGAAATTAATGCGTCATGCCGGCCTGCGGCGTAGCGTCAGTATGACCCTCAGCCGCCGCCTTATCATTGTCAGAATTCTGATTATCGCCGCCCTTGCTGTTATAGAGGAACTGGCCTATCAGATCTTCCAACACCATGGCGGACTTGGTGTCCTGAATCGTACCGCCGTCTTTAAGAATAGCGGTGCCCAGTTCCGGGTCTTCGAAACCGACGTTCAGCGCCAGGTACTGCTCCCCGAGCAAACCAGAAGTACGAATCGCCAGCGAACTGGTATCCGGAATGTGGTTGTAGCTTTCGTCGATATCGATGGCAACGCGCGGCAGATAGGTTTTTGGATCGAGGGTGATATCCGCGACGCGACCAACCACCACGCCGCCAATACGCACCGGTGAACGCGCTTTCAGGCCGCCGATGTTATCGAAGGTCGCATAAAGACGATAAGTCGGTTCGGTACGTAACGAGGTCACGTTTGCCGCCTTCAGACAGACAAACAGCGCCGCCAGCAGCGCTGCCAGTAAGAACACACCTACCCAGATCTCATTTTTTTTCGTTTGCATGAACTTAATTCCCAAACATCAGCGCAGTCAGCACAAAATCCAGCCCCAGAACCGCCAGCGACGAATGCACCACGGTGCGCGTCGTTGCCCGGCTAATCCCAGCGGAAGTGGGGATAGCGTCATAACCATTGAATAACGCAATCCAGGTTACCGTAACGGCAAAAACCAGACTTTTAATCAGGCAGTTAACCAGATCCATTCGCCAGTCGACGGCGTTTTGCATCGCGGTCCAGAAGAACCCCGCGTCGATGCCTTTCCAGCTGACGCCAACCAGCGAACCGCCCCAAACGCCCACGGCGACGAAAATGATCGTCAACAGCGGTAGCGAGATGACTCCGGCCCAGAAGCGCGGCGAAATCACCCGGCGCAGCGGATCTACCGCCATCATTTCCATGCTGGAGAGCTGCTCGGTCGCCCGCATCAGGCCAATCTCGGCGGTTAACGCCGAACCGGCTCGTCCGGCGAACAGCAGCGCGGCCACCACCGGCCCCAGCTCGCGCAGCAGCGACAGCGCCACCAGCATACCCAGACTGGTCTCTGCGCTATAGGTCGTTAATACCAGATAGCCCTGCAGCCCCAGTACCATACCGATGAACAGCCCCGAGACGATAATAATCAGCATCGATAGCACGCCGACGTTATACAGCTGGCGTACCAGCAGCGGCGCATGCTTGCGAAATTCCGGTTTGCCCACCACGGCATTAAATAGCATTAATCCGGCGCGCCCGAAGGTCGCGGTGGTTTTGATGCCGCGGTGTCCGAGCGCTGCCAGCGCATTAAATAGCATGAGTCGTTTAACTCCCTTTGCCTAATAAATCATGGTGGTAATCGCCCGCAGGATAGCGGAACGGCACCGGGCCGTCAGCGATGCCATCAATGAACTGGCGCACGCGCGGATCGCTATTTTCACGCAGCGATTGCGCGCTGCCGTGGGCAACGATTTTCTTATCCGCCACAATGTAGGCGTAATCCGCAATGCTCAGCACTTCCGGCACGTCGTGCGATACCACAATGCAGGTCACTCCCAGGGTACTATTTAGCTCTGAGATAAGTTTAACCAATACGCCCATGGTGATGGGATCCTGTCCGACGAAGGGTTCGTCAAACATGATCAGATCCGGCTCAAGGGCAATCGCCCGCGCCAGCGCCGCGCGCCGCGCCATCCCGCCGGAGAGCTCCGAAGGCATCAGTTTCGCCGCGCCGCGTAACCCAACCGCTTCCAGCTTCATCATGACGGTGGTATGCAGCAGCGCATCCGGCAACTGCGTATGTTCGCGCAGCGGGTAAGCTACGTTATCAAACACGTTCATATCGGTGAATAGCGCGCCGGACTGAAACAGCATGCTCATGCGTTTACGCACGGTATACAGCCGCGAGCGCGTCATTTGCGGCACGTTTTCGCCGTCAAACAGGATCTCGCCGCTGTCCGGCGGGATCTGGCCGCCTATCAAACGCAGCAGGGTCGTCTTGCCGATCCCCGATGGCCCCATAATGGCGGTAATCTTGCCGCGAGGCACCGATAGCGAGATATCATCGAAGATGACGCGGTCGCCCCGAGAGAAACGAATACCGCGAACCTCGACTAAATTCGCCAGAGTTTGGCTCATAAAATCATCCTTACTAAACCTTCGAGCTAAGCATGGCGCTTTCTTTCACCACAAACCCAACATTTTTACAGAATCTTACCTGCCCGGGTTAGCGAAAGCTGGCATTTGTTTTACTTTTGCCACACATAAAGTCAAAATTAAGAATTCGTTACGCTGTGTACGGACGGCCAGCGAGGCGACGATTATACCTGAAGAAAGGACTTTAGATGCTCTTAGCAACGGCTCTGTTAATAATTGGTTTACTGCTGGTAGTTTACAGCGCCGATCGTCTGGTATACGCCGCTTCAATACTGTGTCGCATGATGGGGATCCCGCCGCTCATCATCGGCATGACTGTCGTGAGCATCGGTACCAGCCTGCCGGAGATCATCGTCTCCACCGCAGCCTCCCTTCACGGGCAAACCGATCTGGCGATCGGTACGGCGTTGGGATCCAATATTACGAATATTCTATTAATTCTCGGTCTTGCCGCCCTGCTCCATCCATTTACCGTGCATTCTGATATCCTGCGCCGCGAATTGCCGTTAATGTTGCTGGTTAGTTTACTGGCGGGATTTGTGCTCTACGATGGCCAGCTGTCGCGTCTGGATGGTCTGTTTTTACTGGCGCTGGCCATACTATGGCTGGTGTTCACTCTAAAAATAGCGCGCCTGGCGGAACGTCAGGGCAGCGATAGCCTGACGCGGGAACAGCTGGCGGAGCTGCCGCGCGGCGGTTCGCTGCCCGTCGCCCTGCTATGGCTCGGGGTGGCGATGATCGTCATGCCGATGGCCACCCGCATGGTGGTGGATAACGCCACGGTGCTGGCGAACTATTTCGCCATTAGCGAACTGACGGTCGGCTTAACGGTTATTGCTATCGGCACCAGCCTGCCGGAACTGGCCACCGCCATCGCCGGCGCACGAAAAGGGGAAGACGATATCGCCATCGGGAATATCATTGGCGCCAATATTCTTAACCTCGTGCTGGTGCTCGGGCTGCCGGCGTTAATCGCCCCTGGCGCCTTCCCTGCCGAAGCTTTTACGCGCGACTACAGCGTGATGCTGCTGGTGAGCGCGATCTTCGCGCTGCTGTGCTGGCGGCGTAAACGGCAGCCGGGTCGCGTAGCGGGCGCCTTGCTGGTCGGCGGCTTTATGGTTTGGTTGGCGCTGCTGTTTTGTTCAGCGCCGTACTTCGTTGAATGAATTGGGATAACATCATGTCGCAAATAGATTTGCCAACGGATTTTGACTTTCAACAGGCAGGACGTCAGGTTCTGGAAATTGAACGTGAAGGTCTGGCCCAGCTCGATCAGTATATTAATGAAGATTTCACCCGCGCCTGTGAGACGATTTTCCGCTGCGGCGGTAAGGTCGTCGTGATGGGTATGGGCAAATCCGGTCATATCGGGCGCAAAATGGCGGCGACCTTCGCCAGTACCGGTACCTCGGCTTTTTTTGTCCACCCCGGTGAAGCCGCGCACGGCGATCTGGGGATGGTGACGCCGCAGGATGTGGTCATCGCGTTATCTAACTCCGGTGAATCCAATGAAATCCTGGCGTTGATTCCGGTGCTTAAACGCCAGCAGGTGCCGCTTATCTGCGTCACCAGTCGTCCGGATAGCAGCATGGCGCGCGCCGCCGATATTCATCTGTGCGTGAAAGTGCCGAAAGAAGCCTGTCCGCTAGGTCTGGCGCCGACCTCCAGCACCACCGCCGCGCTGGTGATGGGCGACGCCCTCGCCGTGGCGCTGCTCGAAGCGCGCGGTTTTACCGCCGAAGATTTCGCCCTGTCGCACCCCGGCGGCGCACTCGGTCGTAAGCTGCTGCTGCGGGTCAATGATATTATGCATACCGGCGACGAGATCCCCCACGTCGGCCTGCAGGCTACCCTGCGCGACGCGCTGCTGGAAATCACCCGCAAAAATCTGGGCATGACGGCCATCTGCGATGACGAGATGAATATCATCGGCATCTTCACCGACGGCGATCTGCGTCGCGTCTTCGATACCGGCGTCGATATGCGCAACGCCAGCATCGCTGAAGTCATGACTCCAGGCGGGATCCGCATTCGTCCGGGCATGCTGGCGGTAGATGCGCTCAACCTGATGCAGTCCCGCCATATCACCTGCGTGCTGGTTGCCGATGGCGACCGACTGCTAGGTGTGGTACATATGCACGATCTGCTGCGCGCTGGCGTAGTGTAAGTAAGGATAAAATAATGAATAATGCTGATGCCCAGGTCGACACCTGCTACGGGCCGGTAAGCCAGGAATTTATCGACCGGGCGGCGAAGATCCGTTTACTGATCCTCGACGTCGACGGCGTGCTTTCCGACGGCCTTATCTATATGGGCAACAACGGCGAAGAGCTGAAAGCGTTTAACGTCCGCGATGGCTACGGGATCCGCTGTGCGCTGACTTCCGGTATTGAAGTCGCGATTATTACCGGGCGAAAAGCTAAACTGGTAGAAGACCGCTGCCAGACGCTGGGCATTACGCATCTGTATCAAGGTCAGTCCGATAAGCTGTTGGCGTTTCGTGAATTATTAAGCAAACTGGCGGTTCGCCCGGATGAAGTGGCTTATATTGGCGACGATCTGATCGACTGGCCGGTAATGGCGGAAGTCGGTTTAAGCGTCGCCGTCGCCGATGCGCATCCGCTGCTGCTGCCACGGGCGAATTACGTCACGCGAATTAACGGCGGACGCGGCGCGGTACGCGAAGTCTGCGATTTGTTACTATTGGCGCAGGGCAAGCTTGATGAGGCCAAAGGGCAATCAATATGAGTAAAACCAGACGTTGGGTTATCATCTTACTATCGCTGGTCGCGTTGATCCTGATCGGCCTGAACCTGGCGAGTACGGACGACACCGCGACCGTCGCGGTCAATCCTAACGATCCGACGTATAAAAGCGAGCATACCGATACCGTGGTGTACAGCCCGGAAGGCGCGCTGAGCTATCGTCTGATAGCCGAGCATGTCGAATACTTTTCCGAACAAGAAGTATCGTGGTTCACCAACCCGGTGATGACCACCTTTGATACCAATAAGGTTCCGACCTGGTCAATCAGAGCGGATAAAGCCAAGTTAACCAACGACCGTATGCTGTATCTTTACGGCCACGTTGAGGTCGACGCGTTGAGTCCCGACTCTCAACTGCGCAAAATTACCACCGATAACGCGCAGGTAAACCTGGTGACCCAGGATGTAACCTCTGACGATATGGTGACGTTATACGGAACAACATTTAATTCCAGCGGCCTGAAAATGCGCGGGAACCTACGCAGCAAAAATGCCGAGCTGATTGAAAAGGTTAGAACCTCTTATGAAATTCAGAACAAACAAACTCAGCCTTAACATTGCGCTCGCAAGCGCGCTTCTGGCCGCCAGCCTGCCGGCTCTGGCAAAAACCGGCGATACCGATCAGCCGATTCACATCGAATCCGATCAGCAGTCGCTGGATATGCAGGGCAACGTCGTGACCTTCACCGGCAACGTGGTCGTCACCCAGGGGACCATTAAGATCAATGCCGACAAAGTCGTGGTTACCCGCCCTGGCGGTGAAAAAGGCAAAGAAGTGATCGACGGTTTCGGCAATCCGGCCACCTTCTATCAGATGCAGGACAACGGTAAGCCGGTGAAAGGCCGCGCGTCGAAAATGCATTATGAACTGCAGAACGATTTCGTGGTGCTGACCGGCAACGCGCATCTGGAACAGCTGGATAGCAATATTCAGGGCGACAAAATCACCTATCTGGTGAAAGAGCAGAAAATGCAGGCCTTCAGCAACAAAGGCGGTCGCGTGACTACGGTGCTGGTGCCTTCGCAGTTGCAGGACAAAAGCGGCGATCAGCAGAAGAAAGGTAAGTAATCCGTTATGGCAACATTAACTGCAAAAAACCTCGCCAAAGCCTACAAAGGCCGCCGCGTGGTGGAAGACGTCAGCCTGACCGTCAACTCCGGTGAGATAGTCGGCCTGCTGGGCCCGAACGGCGCCGGTAAGACCACCACCTTTTATATGGTAGTGGGCATCGTGCCGCGCGATGCCGGCAACATTATCATTGACGATGAAGATATCAGCCTGCTGCCGCTACATGCCCGCGCGCGCCGCGGCATCGGTTACCTGCCGCAGGAAGCCTCTATTTTCCGCCGCCTGAGCGTCTACGATAACCTGATGGCGGTGCTACAAATCCGCGACGATCTCAGCAGCGAGCAGCGTGAAGATCGCGCTAAAGAGCTGATGGAAGAGTTCCACATCGAACACCTGCGCGATAGCCTGGGTCAGGCGCTCTCCGGCGGTGAACGCCGCCGCGTCGAAATCGCCCGCGCGCTGGCGGCGAACCCGAAATTCATCCTGCTGGATGAACCGTTCGCCGGGGTTGACCCTATCTCCGTTATCGATATTAAACGCATCATCGAACACCTGCGCGACAGCGGGCTGGGCGTACTCATTACTGACCATAACGTCAGGGAGACGCTGGCGGTTTGTGAACGAGCTTATATCGTAAGCCAGGGCCACCTCATCGCCCACGGCACCCCGCAGCAAATCCTTGAAGACGAGCAGGTAAAACGCGTGTACCTTGGGGAAGACTTCAGACTCTGATAGGGTAGAGGTTATAGACGTTTTAGCCGGAGATATTGACCCTGAACATGAAGCAAGGTTTGCAATTAAGGCTAAGCCAACAGCTTGCCATGACGCCCCAACTGCAGCAGGCTATCCGCTTGTTGCAGCTGTCCACGTTAGAACTCCAGCAAGAACTCCAGCAGGCGCTGGAGAGTAACCCGTTGCTTGAGCAAACCGATCTTCACGAAGAGGTTGAGACCACAGAAGCCGAGGACCGCGAATCTCTGGATACCGTCGACGCGCTCGAACAAAAAGAGATGCCGGATGAGCTTCCGCTGGACGCCAGCTGGGATGAAATCTACACCGCCGGCACGCCGTCGGGTAATGGCGTCGACTACCAGGACGATGAACTGCCGATCTATCAGGGCGAGACCACCCAAAGCCTGCAGGATTATCTGATGTGGCAGGTCGAGCTCACGCCATTCACCGATACCGACCGCGCAATTGCCACCTCCATCGTCGATGCCGTTGACGATACCGGCTACCTCACTATTCCCATTCAGGACATTGTCGACAGTATCGAAGATGATGAAATTGGTCTTGAGGAAGTTGAAGCGGTACTCAAGCGCGTACAGCGCTTCGATCCGGTCGGCGTCGCCGCCAGGGATCTCCGTGACTGCCTGCTGATCCAGCTTTCACAATTTGCCAAAGAGACACCATGGCTGGAAGAAGCCCGGTTGATCATCAGCGAGCATCTTGATCTCCTGGCCAACCATGATTTCCGCAGCCTGATGCGCGTCACCCGCTTGAAAGAAGACGTTCTGAAAGAGGCGGTTTGCCTGATCCAGTCGCTGGATCCGCGCCCGGGGCAGTCCATTCAAACCAGCGAGCCGGAATACGTGATCCCGGATGTGCTGGTGCGTAAAGTCAGCGGCCGCTGGGTCGTCGAGCTCAATTCCGACAGCATTCCGCGGCTGAAAATCAATCAGCAATACGCGGCGATGGGCAATAATGCGCGCAACGACGCCGACAGCCAGTTTATCCGCAGCAACCTGCAGGAAGCTCGCTGGCTGATTAAAAGCCTTGAGAGCCGTAACGATACCCTGCTGCGCGTGAGCCGCTGCATCGTCGAGCAACAGCAGGCCTTCTTTGAGCAGGGCGAAGAATTTATGAAACCGATGGTGCTGGCGGACATCGCCCAGGCCGTCGAGATGCATGAATCAACAATTTCACGCGTTACCACGCAAAAATATCTGCACAGTCCACGCGGTATTTTTGAGTTGAAGTATTTCTTTTCCAGCCACGTCAATACCGAAGGCGGCGGCGAAGCCTCGTCTACCGCCATTCGCGCGCTGGTGAAGAAGTTAATCGCCGCGGAGAACCCCGCGAAGCCGTTGAGCGACAGCAAGCTCACCACCATGCTCTCCGATCAGGGTATTATGGTGGCGCGACGCACTGTTGCTAAGTACCGAGAGTCTTTATCCATTCCGCCGTCAAACCAGCGCAAACAACTGGTCTGACACAACCGATAAGGAAGACACTATGCAGCTCAACATTACAGGACACAACGTCGAGATCACTCCTGCTATGCGCGACTTCGTTACCACGAAGTTCAGCAAACTGGAGCAGTTTTTCGATAGGATCAACCAGGTCTATATTGTGTTAAAAGTAGAGAAGGTGACGCAAATCGCGGACGCCAATTTGCATGTCAACGGTGGCGAAATCCATGCCAGTGCGGAAGGGCAGGATATGTATGCCGCTATCGATGGTCTTATCGATAAGCTGGCAAGACAGTTAACAAAACATAAAGATAAACTGAAACAACACTAATTGTCCGGGCGATCGCCCTTATCCGCAGCCCGCGGATAAGGGCAGCTCAGGTGAAATTATGATGAACAACGATTCCGCTCTACAACTGAGCAATGTCCTTAACCAGGATTGTACCCGTAGCCAGGTTCACTGCCAGAGCAAGAAACGCGCGCTGGAAATCATCAGCGAACTGGCGGCGAAGCAGCTAGGTTTACCGCCGCAGGTGGTCTTTGAAGCGATCCTGACCCGTGAAAAAATGGGCAGTACCGGGATCGGCAACGGCATTGCGATCCCTCACGGCAAGCTTGAAGAGGATACCCTGCGCGCCGTTGGCGTCTTTGTGCAGCTGGAAACGCCGATCGCCTTCGATGCGATCGACAATCAGCCGGTCGATCTGCTGTTTGCGCTACTGGTGCCGGCCGATCAAACCAAAACCCATCTGCATACGCTCTCGCTGGTCGCCAAACGTCTGGCGGACAAAACCATCTG
Organism: Klebsiella sp. 141198; assembly: GCF_050600785.1. NCBI lineage: Bacteria > Pseudomonadati > Pseudomonadota > Gammaproteobacteria > Enterobacterales > Enterobacteriaceae > Klebsiella > Klebsiella sp. 141198. The sequence goes on along the minus strand of NZ_JAQIRM010000003.1, from coordinate 65,098 downwards.
CCGTCGCCTGCGCGCTGCGGTGAGCGATGAAGAGTTGTATGAGATCATCACCGAAGCAGGAAGCAGCGATGACGCTTAACGTGAGTCGCGACTTAACCTTTATCGTACTGAGGAGAAACGGTACATGGTACTGATGATCGTCAGCGGCCGCTCTGGCTCGGGGAAATCCGTCGCCCTGCGAGCGCTGGAAGATATGGGCTTCTACTGTGTGGATAACCTGCCGGTAGTGCTGTTGCCTGAGCTGGCGCGAACGCTGGCCGACCGCGATATCTCCGCGGCCGTCAGCATTGACGTGCGTAATATGCCGGAATCACCGGAAATCTTTGAACAAGCGATGCAGAATCTGCCGGAATCCTTCTCCCCGCAGCTGCTGTTCCTTGATGCCGACCGCAACACCCTGATCCGCCGTTACAGCGATACCCGCCGCTTGCATCCGCTCTCCAGCAAGAATCTGTCGCTCGAAAGCGCGATCGACGAAGAGAGCGATCTGCTCGAGCCGCTGCGCTCCCGTGCGGATCTGATCGTCGATACTTCCGAAATGTCGGTGCATGAACTGGCCGAGATGCTGCGTACTCGCCTGTTAGGTAAACGCGAGCGTGAATTGACGATGGTGTTTGAATCATTCGGCTTCAAACACGGTATCCCTATCGATGCCGATTACGTCTTTGACGTCCGCTTCCTGCCAAACCCGCACTGGGATCCAAAGCTGCGCCCGATGACCGGCCTCGATAAACCGGTTGCCGCCTTCCTCGATCGCCATACGGAAGTGCATAACTTTATTTATCAGACGCGTAGCTATCTTGAGCTATGGTTGCCAATGCTGGAAACCAATAACCGCAGCTATTTGACGGTGGCCATTGGTTGTACCGGCGGTAAGCATCGCTCGGTCTATATTGCCGAACAGCTGGCTGACTACTTCCGCTCGCGCGGTAAGAACGTACAATCTCGTCACCGGACGCTGGAAAAACGTAAATCATGACCGTCAAGCAAACCGTTGAAATCACCAACAAGCTGGGCATGCACGCGCGCCCGGCAATGAAGCTTTTCGAGCTGATGCAGAATTTCGATGCGGAAGTATTGCTACGCAACGACGAAGGCACGGAGGCGGAAGCCAACAGCGTTATCGCCCTGCTGATGCTGGATTCCGCCAAAGGACGCCAAATTGAGGTTGAAGCCAGCGGCCCGCAGGAAGTCGAAGCGCTGGCGGCGGTGATTGCGCTGTTCAATGCCGGGTTTGATGAAGACTAATCATCTCCCGGCGGGATCGCGGTTAATGCAGCTTATTGGCCTGCATAAAGCCTTCGCCGCCTAACTGACGCATCTGGCGCAGGATCCACGCCTGTCGGCTGCGAACATAGCCTGACGGCGCATCGGCGCGAAACCGAATCGGATTCGGTAATACCGCCGCCAGCAGCGCGGCCTCTGCAGGGGTTAAACGGCTGGCCGGCTTATGAAAATAGCGCTGGGCCGCCGCTTCAACACCAAAAATACCGTCGCCAAACTCGGCAATATTCAAGTACACGGTGAGAATGCGTTTCTTGCTCCAGACCGTTTCGATACCGACGGTCAAGCCCACTTCCAGCCCCTTGCGCAACCAGCTACGGCCATCCCATAAAAACAGGTTTTTCGCCGTCTGCTGAGAGAGCGTCGACGCGCCGCGAATTCGATTTTCATTCCGTTCGTTGTGCGCCAGCGCTTTTTCGATTGCCGGCACGTCAAAACCCCAGTGGTCGGGGAATTTCTGATCTTCAGCGGCAATCACCGCCAGCCCCATCCAGGGGGAAATCTCGTCCATCCCAACCCAATCAGAATGGGCGACATAATGAAAATCACCGGAGAACCAGGCGCTAACCTGGCGCTCCAGCATCACCGCTGAGAACGGCACCGGCAGGGCGCTGAATAAGGCGATACCGCCGCCCCAGAACACCACGCAGATAAGCGCCAGGCGTAACAGCAGGCGCTTGATCATCGCCAGCGGCGCAACACGCTTACTCATTCAGCGAGAACCAGTACGCGATCGACCAGTTTCTCAATACCGCTGGCGGCCTCGGCAATATTCTGCGCCAGCATATAAGCAGGCGTAGTCACTACTTTGTTGTCTTCATCGACCACGATGTCGTCAACCGGGCACGGCACGTGCTCCGCGCCCATCTCTTCCAGCACCTCGGCAGTATCCGGATCGGTACCGATGGTTATCCGCAGCGGCGTCGGGAAAATCTTCGGCAACAGCGCCGGTGCGATACACATAAAGCCCAGCGGCTTACCCGCTTCGTGCATCGCCAGCGTTAGCGTCTGCAAATCGCGGTCAACCGCGCACTCACTCCCCTGGGCGGCAAAATTACTCAGGTTTTTCGCCGCGCCAAAGCCGCCGGGCACAATCAGCGCATCCAGCTCGTCCGCGCGGGCGCTGGCCAAAGGCTGAATAGCGCCGCGCGCCAGGCGCGCCGCTTCAATCAGCACGTTGCGGCTTTCCGCCATCGTTTCGCCGGTCAGATGGTTGATCACGTCGCTTTGCGCCTTATCCGGCGCAAAGCAAACCGCCTGCGCGCCGCGACGCGCAATGGCCAACAGGGTAATGACCGCTTCATGAATTTCTGCGCCGTCGTAAACGCCGCAGCCGCTTAGTACCACGCCAATCTTCTTCATCTTGCTAACCCCTTAGCGCAACTCTATGAAACAAGTAAATAATTTTGATTTACTCGCTATGCTTCACATATTTTACCGATTCACGTAACAAAATATTTATGGTTTGCTATCTTAATGAGCGAGCAAGCCAAATCCTCAGGTTGCGCCGTGTAAAAAAATCACTCGAACAATCCTGGCTCAACAACCAGTTCCCTGGTGTTGGCGCAGTATTCGCGCACCCCGGTTTATCCGGGGTCATTTTTTATCCGCCGCCGCAATCCAGGCCTTCAGTACCGCAACATCGTTTTGCCACTCGGATTTCATCTCTTCTACCCACTCGCCGACGTTGTCTTCCCAGGCGGGTAAATCTGGCGTTTGGATCTGCTGCCCTAATTGCTGGATATGGCGCAAGCCTATCGACCCCGCCGCGCCCTTAATTTTATGGCCTTCATCGACGATACCTTTCTGGTCGCGCGCGGTGAGATTCGATTCCAGCACGGACATGTAGCCCGGCATCATCTTCTCGAACACCGCCAGCCCGTCGGTAATCAGCTTCGGCCCCACCAGCTCGATATATTGTTCCAGCATGTCGGTATCCAGTACCGATGCCGATTTCGCCACATCCACCGCGGGCGGCTCATGGCCATCGTCTTCCGGCGCATCCCAGAATTTCTTGATGATCGCGGTTAACGCCGGTACCGACAGCGGCTTGCTCAGCACATCGTCCATGCCGGCATCAAGGTACTCTTTTTTGTCCTTCAGGACATTGGCGGTCAGCGCCACCAGCGGCGGCAGCTCATCGGCGGCATAGCGTTGTTTTAGCTGTCGCGAGATATCGAGGCCGGTCATGTCCGGTAGCTGAATGTCCAGCAGCACCAGGTCGTATTCGCCGGGTTCGAACATCTCCAGCGCGGCTTTACCGGTCATCGCCACGTCCACGCTGTTGCCCAATTTTTCCAGCACCGAACGGGCGACAATCACGTTCAGTTCGATATCTTCCACCAGCAGCACGTTCAGCGCCGGCAGCGGCATATCGTCTTCGGCCAGCGTATCTTCGACTTCATCAGCCACCGCCTGCGCGTGTACGGTCAGGGTAAACGTCGCCCCCTGCCCCGGCTGGCTGGTCACGCTGATATCGCCGCCCATATTACGCGCCAGACGGCGCGACACCGCCAGGCCAATCCCGGTACCGGTTGCCGGTTTACCGCCGTGGCTGTCTTTCACCTGATAATACATGGCGAAAATTTTGTCCTGCTCCGCCTGCGGGATACCGATACCGGAGTCCTCGACTTCGAAGTGCAGCATATCGCCTTCGTCATAGCGGACGCGCACGGTGACATTGCCCTGTTGGGTAAACTTCACCGCATTGCTGATCAGGTTCCACAGGATCTGCCGCAGGCGCGTACCATCAGTTACCACTTTATGCGGCAGCGGCTGGGTTGGCTCCATCACAAAGCGTAAACCTTTCTGCTGCGCCTGCAGGCCTGAGAGGTTTTCCAGGTCGGCAAGGAAGCTGGTGAAGTCCACTTCCTGATTATCGAGCTGCACTTTACGCCGCTCCATTTTATCCATGTCGATAATATCATTGAAGATATTCCCCAGCGTCACCGCTGAAACATGGATAGTTTTCAGATATTTTTCCTGCTCGTTGGTCAGTTCAGTATCCAGCAGGATGCGGCTGAGCCCAACGATGCCGTTGAGCGGCGTACGCAGCTCGTGGCTGATGGTTGAGATAAAGGTGGTCTTGTCCCGGCTGGCGCGCTCCAGCGCGTCCTGATAGCGCTTACGCTCGGTAATATCGCGGCCAAAGCCCATAAGGCCACGGCGCTTGCCCACGCGGTCATAGTAGGGGACCTTGCGGATCTCAAAGCAGGCTTTACGCCCATCGGGATAATCGAGCCATTGTTCGTAGGTTAGCGAGACATTGTGGCGGAAGACTTTCTCATCGGTCTCCAGCACTTTTACCGCGGCTTCTTCGCTATAGACATCCTGCGGCTTGAGGTGAATCAGCTGCTTTTCGCTTTTTCCGGTCAACAATTCCATCGCCCGGTTACAGCCGGAGAACTCCTTATCTTCGTTACGATAGAAAACCAGATCCGGTGAGGCATCAAGGAAAGAGCGCAGGAAGGAGGACTGTTGTTCTAGCTGAATCTGCGTCTCTTCACGCTCTTTCATCTCTATTTTCAGCTGTTCCAGCGTGGTTTCACGTTCCGCTTCCGCTTTCTCACGTTCGCCAATTTCCTGATTCAACTGGGCGATATTGTCCTTGAGCTGCACGTTAAGCTTAAGATCGCGCTCGCGCATCTCTTCCAGCTTTTCCACCAGCCGCGAGAGTCGCTGGCGCGACTCTTCCAGTTGTTCGACCACCACCGACAGAAAATAGACCGCCCAGGGGGTAATCAGCAGCCCGAAGAATATAGAGCGGATAACATCGATACTCTCAACCTGCCCATGCAGCACCATCGTGACGGCCATCTGCACCACGATAGCCAGCACCACCAGCGCCAGAGCCAACAGCATTGAAAAGCGCACCAGACCTAACTTCATCATCAGATCGACATAGTACTGCGCCAGCATACGAATTTGCTTCATGAGGGATTCCTTATCGCCAACTCCGCACAATAATACCCAATTCTGAACATTACGCTGTAAGTTGTGCAAAAAATGCGGCGGTAATCAGCCGTTAAGGAAGTGGAACATCAGGCGGGCAGGACCCACGGCGTCCCCAATGCCGACCCCTGAACGCCATGGGTATTAAGGTATTTGTCCAACTCGACCATACCGGTCCAGCGGTTTTCGCACCACAGCGGCGCCAGGAGCGTCGGGCGACGGGCGCTGGCCGAGATGCGATGATAAATCACCTCCGGCGGGGTATGGCGAATCATCTCACCGGCGGTGACCGTATAATCATCCAGCGCAATACCGTTCAGGCGCCCCGCCTGCCAGGCTTTCGCCATGATGCTGCCGGTCACGATGTGCAACGGGTGCAGCTTGATGCCATCGACCCCGGTTTCGACTACCCGTTGCAAGGTTTGCAGGCACTGCTGCTGGGATTCGCCCGGCAGGCCGACGATAAGATGCGCGCAGACCTTTAATCCGCGCTCGCGCGCCAGTCGGGTGGTGCGCTGGTAGCAGGCAAAGTCATGGCCGCGATTGATACGATGCAGCGTTTTATCATGCGCGGTCTGCAATCCCAGCTCCAGCCAGATTTCATAGCCCTGCTCCCGATATTCGCTGAGCAGATCCAGCACCGCATCGGGAACGCAGTCGGGACGGGTGCCGACGCACAGCCCAACGATATTCGCCTGGCTCACCGCCTGCTGATACATTGAACGCAGCAGCTGTACTTCGGCAAAGGTGCTGGTGTAGGCCTGGAAATAAGCAAGGTAGCGTTTCGCTCGGTTAACCAACTGCGCCTGGTGCGCCAGTTGATCGTGAATCGAACGGTACTGCTGGGCTTCGTCGGCGAAGGAGGCGACATTACAAAATGTGCAGCCGCCGCGGCCGATTGTGCCATCGCGATTCGGGCAGCTAAATCCACCATGCAGCGTCAGTTTATGTACCTTTTCGCCGTAGCGGCGCGTAAGATCCCCACCAAACATGTTGACTAATTTTTGTAACTGCATAATCTGATAGACCGGCCTCAAGAAAGGGGCCAAGCCTGCCATTTTTAGCCTCCGACGGCGATGACCTGGATCAATCGTCAGCGCGGCCGCTTACCTCATTGCATAATCAATCAAAATAAACGCAGTTTCATTCACGCCCGCGGTAATAACATTTACTTATACTTCAATACTGAGTTTCAATTATCTTTGACGCAGCAAAAAACAGTTTTATTTCCTGCCATTAAGAACACCAGCAGTCAAATGCTCTGCTATAAAAAAACAATTCAGCACAGAAAGGTAATCTTAGGCTGCGTATATAGTGAGACAGATCACACTAGATTACGCATCCCTGAGAGTTTATATGCCTTTAAAAAAACAACAATTCTTTTTAAAATCATAATATTAAACACCTCTTAGCACACTTTTGTATAAATAAGATTGCCATTTGACGTAAGTGTGGATTCTCGATAAGTTGGGAATCCGCTGGAAGCTTTCTGGATGAGCGCTCTGCTCATCATATTTATGCAGTAATTGAGATTCCCTCTTAATAGCAAGTCCTCAAACTTGTGTACCGATGCGAAAAGGATTTAAAGAGGGCGAATGCGAGGTAGGCAAAGATGCCCTTACCCCGTCGCCATGCTCTTGCTGTGCCTTGCGCGCAATCGATTAAGGGGGCGTCCCGTAGAGCCTGGGGAGGTTCACTGATATGTTGTACGACAAATCCCTTGAGCGGGATAACTGTGGTTTCGGCCTGATCGCCCACATAGAAGGCGAACCTAGCCACAAGGTAGTGCGCACCGCTATACACGCACTGGCCCGAATGCAGCACCGCGGCGCGATCCTTGCCGATGGTAAAACCGGCGACGGTTGCGGCCTGCTGTTACAAAAACCCGATCGTTTCTTCCGGATTGTGGCGGAAGAGCGCGGCTGGCGCTTAGCCAAAAACTACGCCGTCGGGATGCTGTTCCTGAATAAAGACCCCGAGCTGGCAAGCGCTGCGCGCCGTATCGTTGAAGAAGAGCTGCAACGCGAAACATTGTCTATCGTTGGCTGGCGCGATGTGCCAACTAACGAAGGCGTACTCGGTGAAATCGCCCTCTCCTCGCTGCCTCGTATTGAACAAATTTTTGTTAACGCCCCGGCAGGCTGGCGTCCGCGCGATATGGAACGCCGTCTGTTCATCGCCCGCCGTCGCATTGAAAAGCGCCTGCAGGAAGACAAAGATTTCTACGTTTGTAGCCTGTCGAACCTGGTTAATATCTATAAAGGTCTGTGTATGCCGGCGGATCTGCCGCGCTTCTACCTGGACCTCGCGGACCTGCGCCTGGAATCCGCCATCTGCCTGTTCCACCAGCGCTTCTCCACCAATACCGTGCCGCGCTGGCCGCTGGCGCAGCCGTTCCGCTATCTGGCGCACAATGGTGAAATCAATACCATCACCGGTAACCGCCAGTGGGCCCGCGCCCGTACCTATAAATTCCAGACCCCGCTGATCCCCGATCTGCATGACGCCGCGCCGTTCGTCAATGAAACCGGCTCTGATTCAAGCTCGATGGATAATATGCTGGAACTGCTGCTGGCAGGCGGGATGGATATCGTCCGCGCGATGCGCCTGCTGGTACCGCCAGCCTGGCAGAATAACCCGGACATGGATCCGGAGCTGCGCGCGTTCTTCGACTTTAACTCCATGCATATGGAGCCGTGGGACGGCCCGGCGGGCATCGTCATGTCCGACGGCCGCTACGCCGCCTGTAACCTCGACCGTAACGGTCTGCGTCCGGCGCGCTACGTCATCACTAAAGACAAACTCATCACCTGTGCGTCTGAAGTCGGTATCTGGGACTACCAGCCGGATGAGGTGATGGAAAAAGGCCGCGTTGGGCCTGGCGAGCTGATGGTCATCGATACCCGCAGCGGGCGTATTCTGCACTCGGCGGAAACCGATAACGATCTGAAAAGCCGCCATCCGTACAAAGAGTGGATGGAGAAAAACGTCCGCCGTCTGGTGCCGTTCGAAGACCTGCCGGAAGAAGAAGTCGGCAGCCGTCAGTTGGATGATGACACGCTCGCCAGCTACCAGAAACAGTTTAACTACAGCGCCGAAGAGCTGGACTCCGTCCTGCGCGTCCTTGGGGAAAACGGCCAGGAAGCGGTCGGTTCGATGGGCGATGATACCCCATTCGCCGTGCTCTCCAGCCAGCCGCGTATCATTTATGATTATTTCCGCCAGCAGTTCGCCCAGGTGACAAACCCGCCTATCGATCCGCTGCGTGAAGCGCACGTGATGTCGCTGGCTACCAGTATCGGCCGTGAAATGAACGTCTTCTGCGAAGCGGAAGGCCAGGCGCACCGCCTGAGCTTCAAATCGCCGATCCTGCTGTACTCCGACTTTAAACAGCTGACCACCATGGAAGAGGAGCACTATCGCGCCGACACCCTGGATATTACCTTTGATGCCAACGAAACCACGCTGGCCGAGACGGTAAAAGCGCTGTGCGATAAAGCGGAACAGATGGTACGTAACGGCACCGTACTGCTGGTGCTGTCCGACCGCAACATCGCGAAAGACCGTCTGCCGGTACCGGCGCCGATGGCCGTTGGCGCCATCCAGACGCGCCTCGTCGATAAGAGCCTGCGCTGCGACGCTAACATCATCGTCGAAACCGCCAGCGCCCGCGATCCGCACCACTTTGCGGTGCTGCTGGGCTTTGGCGCGACGGCTATCTATCCATATCTTGCCTATGAAACCCTGGCGAAGCTGGTGGATAGCAAAGCTATCGATAAAGAATACCGTACGGTGATGCTGAACTACCGTAACGGCATCAACAAAGGCCTGTACAAAATCATGTCGAAGATGGGGATCTCGACCATCGCCTCCTACCGCTGCTCGAAGCTGTTCGAAGCGGTCGGTCTGCATCGCGACGTGGCCGACCTCTGCTTCCAGGGCGTAGTGAGCCGCATCGGCGGCGCCGGTTTCGACGACTTCCAGCAGGACCTGCTGAATCTGTCGAAACGCGCATGGCTGGCGCGTAAACCGCTGGCTCAGGGCGGTTTGCTGAAATATGTCCACGGCGGCGAATATCACGCCTACAACCCGGACGTCGTTCGCACCCTGCAGCAGGCGGTTCAGAGCGGCGAATACCGTGATTATCAGGAATACGCGAAGCTGGTTAACGAACGCCCGGCAGCCACGCTGCGCGATCTGCTGGCGCTCAACCCAGGCGATGAAGCCGTTAGCATCAATGAGGTGGAATCAGCGAAAGAGCTGTTTAAACGCTTCGATACCGCGGCCATGTCGATCGGCGCGCTGAGCCCGGAAGCGCATGAATCGCTGGCGGAAGCGATGAACAGCATCGGCGGCTTCTCCAACTCCGGTGAAGGCGGCGAAGACCCTGCGCGCTACGGCACCAACAAAGTCTCGCGTATTAAGCAGGTGGCTTCAGGTCGGTTCGGCGTTACCCCAGCCTACCTGGTGAATGCCGACGTAATCCAGATTAAAGTCGCCCAGGGCGCGAAACCCGGTGAAGGCGGACAGTTGCCGGGTGACAAAGTGACGCCTTATATCGCCAAACTGCGTTATTCGGTACCTGGCGTGACGCTGATCTCCCCGCCGCCGCACCACGATATTTACTCTATCGAAGATCTGGCGCAGCTGATTTTCGACCTCAAGCAGGTCAATCCGAAAGCGATGATTTCCGTCAAACTGGTTTCCGAACCGGGTGTCGGCACTATCGCCACCGGCGTGGCGAAAGCCTACGCAGACCTAATCACTATCGCCGGCTACGATGGCGGCACCGGGGCGAGCCCGCTCTCATCGGTGAAATATGCCGGCTGTCCGTGGGAACTTGGCCTGGTGGAAACCCAGCAGGCGCTGGTCGCCAACGGCCTGCGTCATAAAATTCGCCTACAGGTAGACGGCGGCCTGAAAACCGGCCTCGATATCATCAAAGCGGCGATCCTTGGCGCGGAAAGCTTCGGCTTCGGCACCGGCCCGATGGTCGCGCTGGGCTGTAAATACCTGCGTATCTGTCACCTGAACAACTGCGCCACCGGCGTGGCGACCCAGGATGACAAACTGCGTAAGAACCACTACCACGGCCTGCCATTCAAAGTGACCAACTACTTTGAATTCATCGCCCGCGAAACCCGCGAGCTGATGGCGCAGCTGGGCGTGAAGCGTCTGGTGGACCTGATCGGCCGCACCGACCTGCTGAAAGAACTGGAAGGCTTTACGGCGAAACAGCAGAAACTGGAGCTCGGCAAACTGCTGGAAACCGCTGAGCCGCTGCCAGGCAAGGCGCTGTACTGCACCGAGAGCAACCCGCCGTTCGATAACGGTGTGCTCAACGCGCAGCTGCTGCAGCAGGCGAAGCCGTATGTGGATAACAAACAGAGCAAAACGTTCTGGTTCGATATTCGCAACACCGACCGTTCCGTTGGGGCGTCGCTGTCCGGTTATATCGCCCAGACTCACGGCGACCAGGGGCTGGCCGCCGACCCGATCACCGCCCACTTTAGCGGTACCGCGGGCCAGAGCTTCGGCGTCTGGAACGCCGGCGGCGTTGAGCTGCACCTGACCGGCGACGCCAACGACTACGTGGGTAAAGGCATGGCGGGCGGTCTGCTGTCGATTCGTCCTCCGGTCGGCTCCGCCTTCCGTAGCCATGAAGCAAGCATCATTGGCAACACCTGTCTGTATGGCGCGACCGGCGGTCGTCTGTACGCGGCAGGACGCGCGGGCGAACGCTTTGCGGTACGTAACTCCGGCGCCATCACCGTGGTGGAAGGCATCGGCGACAACGGTTGTGAATACATGACCGGCGGTATTGTCTGTATCCTGGGGAAAACCGGCGTGAACTTCGGCGCAGGTATGACCGGCGGCTTTGCTTACGTCCTGGATGAAGATGGCGACTTCCGTAAACGCGTTAACCCCGAATTGGTGGAAGTTCTGGACGTGGACACGCTGGCTATCCATGAGGAGCACCTGCGCGGCTTAATTACCGAGCACGTCCAGCTTACCGGTTCGCAGCGCGGCGAAGAGATCCTCGCCAACTGGCCGGCCTTCGCGGCGAAGTTTGCGCTGGTTAAACCGAAGTCCAGCGATGTTAAAGCACTGTTGGGTCACCGTAGTCGTTCCGCAGCTGAGCTGCGGGTGCAGGCGCAGTAAGGGGTTAAGATGAGTCAGAACGTATACCAATTTATCGACCTGCAGCGCGTTGATCCGCCAAAGAAACCGCTGAAGATCCGTAAAATTGAATTTGTAGAAATTTACGAACCGTTTTCAGAAGGCCAGGCCAAGGCGCAGGCGGATCGCTGCCTCTCCTGCGGCAACCCGTACTGCGAATGGAAATGTCCGGTGCACAACTACATCCCTAACTGGCTGAAACTGGCCAACGAGGGGCGTATTTTTGAAGCGGCGGAGCTGTCGCATCAGACCAACACCCTGCCGGAAGTCTGCGGACGTGTCTGCCCGCAGGACCGCCTGTGCGAAGGTTCCTGCACCCTGAACGATGAGTTCGGCGCGGTGACCATCGGCAACATTGAACGCTATATCAACGATAAGGCGTTTGAGATGGGCTGGCGCCCGGACTTGTCCGGCGTGAAGCAAACCGGAAAAACCGTCGCCATTATCGGCGCCGGTCCGGCAGGCCTGGCCTGCGCGGATGTGCTGACCCGCAACGGCGTGAAGGCTATCGTCTTCGATCGTCATCCGGAAATCGGCGGTCTGCTGACCTTCGGCATCCCGGCGTTTAAGCTGGAAAAAGAGGTGATGACCCGCCGCCGCGAGATCTTCACCGGCATGGGGATTGAATTCCGGCTCAATACCGAAGTGGGTCGTGACGTCCAGCTCGACGAGCTGCTGAAAGAATACGATGCGGTATTTCTGGGCGTGGGCACCTACCAGTCCATGCGCGGCGGGCTGGAAAACGAAGATGCCAACGGCGTGTATGACGCGCTGCCGTTCCTTATCGCCAACACCAAACAGATCATGGGCTTTGGCGAAACGGCGCACGAACCCTTCGTCAGTATGGAAGGCAAACGCGTGGTAGTTCTCGGCGGCGGCGACACCGCGATGGACTGCGTGCGGACCTCTGTTCGTCAGGGGGCGGCGCACGTTATCTGCGCCTATCGCCGTGACGAAGAAAACATGCCAGGCTCCAAACGTGAAGTGAAAAACGCGCGTGAAGAGGGTGTCGAATTCCAGTTCAACGTCCAGCCGCTGGGCGTGGAAGTGAACGCCAACGGCAAAGTGTGCGGCGTGAAAATGGCGCGCACCGAAATGGGCCAGCCGGATGCGAAAGGCCGCCGCCGCGCGGAAATCGTCGCCGGTTCCGAGCACGTGGTGCCCGCAGACGCGGTGGTGATGGCGTTTGGTTTCCGTCCACACAGCATGGAATGGCTGGCGAAGCATAGCGTCGAGCTGGATTCTCAGGGCCGCATCATCGCCCCGGAAGGCAGCGACAACGCGTTCCAGACCAGCAACCCGAAAATCTTTGCCGGCGGCGATATCGTTCGCGGTTCAGACCTGGTGGTAACGGCGATTGCCGAAGGCCGCAAAGCGGCAGACGGTATCCTCAATTACCTTGAAGTCTGATTAAAGCCTGAGTCTCAGCGCATAAAAGCCCGATGGTTAACGCCACCGGGCTTTTTTATGCTTGATCGTGGTTAAGCGTGGGCAAAAAAACAGGCCCCGGAGGGCCTGTCAGGAATTACTTCACAACGCGCAGCGCCGGACGACCACCGCGCGGCGGCGATGGCGTATCGTCAGGATCGTCATCGTGATTATCCGGCTTATCGCCATCAATCACCGACATCACCGTTTCGTTTTCGCTCTCAGGCGCAACGTCATCATCGTTGAGGCTGCTGACATCTTCGTCATAGGCCGCTTCAGGTTCAAACATCGTTCCTGCGCCGTTCTCACGGGCATAGATAGCGAGTACCGCAGCCAGCGGCACGGAAACGTTGCGCGGTACGCCGCCGAAGCGAGCGTTAAAGCGCACTTCGTCATTCGCCAGTTCCAGATTGCCCACCGCACGCGGCGCAATGTTCAGAACGATTTGGCCGTCGCGAGCGTACTCCATCGGCACGAGAACGCCTGGCAGCGTCACATCGACGACCAGGTGCGGAGTCAGCTGGTTATCCAGCAGCCACTCATAGAACGCCCGCAGCAGGTACGGGCGACGCGGCGTCAGCTGTGATACATCCATTATTTAGCCCCGGCCGAGGCGCATTTCACGCTCGGCTTCAGTTAAAGAAGCGAGGAAAGAATCACGTTCGAAGACGCGAGTCATATAGCCCTTAAGCTCTTTCGCGCCAGCACCCACCAGTTCTACGCCGAGAACCGGCAAACGCCACAGCAGCGGAGCCAGGTAGCAATCGACCAGGCTGAATTCGTCGCTCAGGAAGTAAGGCTTCTGAGTAAAGACCGGCGCAATCGCCTGCAGTTCTTCACGCAGCTGCTTACGAGCGGCATCAGCCTGGGCCGCGGTACCGGTCTGGATGGTATTCATCAGCGAATACCAGTCTTTCTCGATACGTTGCATGTACAGACGGCTTTCACCACGCGCCACCGGGTAAACCGGCATTAGCGGCGGATGCGGGAAACGCTCATCCAGGTATTCCATAATGATGCGGGATTCCCACAGAGTGAGCTCACGATCCACCAGCGTCGGGACGCTTTGATTCGGGTTGAGGTCAATCAGATCCTGAGGCGGGTTATCCTTCTCCACGTGCTCTATCTCAAAACTGACACCTTTTTCGGCCAGCACGATGCGGACCTGATGGCTATAGATGTCAGTAGGACCAGAAAACAGCGTCATTACCGAACGTTTGTTGGCAGCGACAGCCATGAAAACCTCCAGGTATATTCAGAATTTTTACTGCTGCCGACCACGCATGGCCAGCCAGATGTATAAACCCCATTCGCACGGCGACGATATGTTCATTGATTAACTAAAAAATGAACAACCACCAGCATTTGGGCAGAAAATTGGATGATAGTTTACCAGATTTTGCGGACGTTGTGGTGAGGGTATTCTGGAAATGCTGAAAAAGTGGTAAGAACAGACCATTTCTTTGTGGATAACAGCCGTTTTATCCATAAAAAAACCCGCCGAAGCGGGTTTTTTCGCAAATTGTTCTGCGTGAGCAGAAAACAATTAACGTTTGGAGAACTGCGGACGACGACGTGCTTTACGCAGACCGACTTTCTTACGTTCAACCTGACGAGCGTCACGAGTAACGAAGCCAGCTTTACGCAGTTCAGAACGCAGGGACTCGTCGTACTCCATCAGAGCGCGGGTGATACCGTGACGGATCGCACCAGCCTGACCAGAGATACCACCACCTTTAACAGTGATGTACAGATCCAGTTTCTCAACCATGTCGACCAGTTCCAGCGGCTGACGAACTACCATGCGGGCAGTTTCACGACCGAAGTACTGTTCCAGCGAACGCTGGTTGATTACGATTTTGCCGTTGCCCGGTTTGATGAAAACGCGAGCTGCGGAACTTTTGCGGCGACCAGTGCCGTAGTATTGATTTTCAGCCATTGCCTATAATCCCGATTAGATGTCAAGAACTTGCGGTTGCTGTGCCGCGTGGTTGTGCTCGTTACCAGCGTAAACTTTCAGTTTACGGTACATAGCACGACCCAGCGGGCCTTTTGGCAGCATGCCTTTAACCGCGATTTCAATCACACGCTCAGGACGGCGGGCAATCATCTCTTCAAAGGTCGCTTCTTTGATACCACCGATGTGGCCGGTGTGGTGGTAGTACATTTTGTCTTCGCGCTTGTTGCCGGTTACAGCAACTTTTTCTGCGTTCAGAACGATGATGTAATCACCAGTATCAACGTGCGGAGTGTATTCCGCTTTGTGCTTACCGCG
Source organism: Klebsiella sp. 141198 (assembly GCF_050600785.1). Classification (NCBI taxonomy): domain Bacteria; kingdom Pseudomonadati; phylum Pseudomonadota; class Gammaproteobacteria; order Enterobacterales; family Enterobacteriaceae; genus Klebsiella; species Klebsiella sp. 141198. The sequence continues at coordinate 49,980 of NZ_JAQIRM010000003.1, read as the reverse complement.
CAGGCGACGAGCCAGTTCAGTAGCCAGACGGCCCAGAGTTTTACCGGTCGCGTCAACAACATACCAGTCGCGTTTTACGGTTTCTGGTTTAGCTGTAAAAGTTTTCATTAAAAGCTTACCCAAATAAATAAGTTACACGTTGGTGAACACCCAAACGTTTAGTCAGTTGAGGTTCACACGACAAAGTCCGGCAAACCTACCCCTTCGAATAGCCTATGCCAGCACATAGAAGATTTCGGGAAAAAAAACCTTCTCGTAACGTGGGGTCGCAAGATTATAGAGAAGTAGGGGCCAAAGATCGACCCCTTTATGTGATTTGCAGCAGGTTTTTCTCAGCGTGAGAAGAAGGCTGGATTCAGGGCATGTGCGGCTGCTTCAGATACTCTTCGCTTTGCATTTCCTGCAGGCGCGATAAACAGCGCTGGAACTCAAATTTCAGGCGTTCGCCCTGATAGATCTCATACAGCGGTACCGCCGCGCTGACCACCAGCTTCACGTGGCGTTCGTAGAATTCATCCACCAGCGCGATAAAGCGCCGCGCTTCGCTCTCGAGCTGCGTCGTCATCACCGGCACATCGAACAACATCACGGTGTGGAACAGGCGTGACAGCGCGATGTAATCATGCTGGCTGCGCGCATCCACGCACAGAGTATCAAACGACGCCGCCAGGGTCTGGTTTTCCACGCCCAACGTCGGCAGCGGCCGGTGGTTAATTGCCAGCGTCGGCATCTGCTCGCGTTTGGCCCCCGCCAGCGCCAACCAGAGCTTATCCATTTGCTGGCTGGTCTCGCCATTGAGCGGCGACAGCCACAGATGCGCCTGGGTCAACGTGCGCAGGCGGTAATCAATCCCTGCATCCACGTTCATAATGTCGCAGTGCTGTTTGATGGCGTCTATCGCTGGCAGGAAACGCGCGCGTTGCAGACCATTGCGGTAGAGTTCGTCCGGCGGGATGTTCGAGGTAGCGACCAGCGTAATCCCACGCGAGAACAGCGCTTTCATTAAGCCGCCGAGCAGCATGGCATCGGTGATGTCGGAGACAAAAAACTCGTCAAAGCACAACACATCGGTTTGCGCTTTAAAGCGATCGGCAACGATCTCCAGCGGGTCACTATGCCCCTGCAGGGTGGTTAACTCTTCGTGCACGCGCAACATAAAGCGATGGAAATGCAGGCGCTGTTTACGTTCGCCCGGCAGGCTTTGATAAAACATATCCATCAGCCAGGTTTTACCGCGCCCCACGCCGCCCCACATATACAGGCCACGCACGGCGGTTGCTTCCGCCGTCGGTTCGCGCTTGCCGAGTAGTTTGCTGAATTTCGCCCGCAGACCGCCGCCCGCGGGCGCTGCGGCTACAGGTTTTTCCTGCAGTTCACGATAGATGGTATCGAGGCGGCTGACCGCTTCTTGTTGCACGTCGTCAGGTTGATGGCTGCCCTCTTTGAGAGCTAAAAGGTAACGCGATGTTGGGGACAGGCTTTGCATGATCTTATTGTTATTCCTTGAAAACCGTGGCGCCGTGACGCACGATTGACGAAAAAAAGGCGGTTCTACAGTACGCGATGATACGCCAGGATTCCACTTCTGTGGAATTAGCGGTTATAGTGGCACTATCGGGCGCAGGCGGAGAGCCTAACAGCCACCCTACGGAACCACAAAACAACGGGAGATGTTCATGACCTGGGAATACGCGCTAATTGGATTAGTCGTCGGTATCATCATCGGTGCCGTCGCCATGCGTTTTGGTAACCGCAAATTGCGTCAGCAACAAGCGCTGCAGTTCGAACTGGAAAAGAATAAAGCAGAGCTTGAAGAGTATCGCGAAGAGCTGGTCAGCCATTTTGCGCGCAGCGCAGAACTGCTGGACAACATGGCGGATGACTACCGTCAGCTGTATCAGCACATGGCAAAAAGCTCCAGCAGCCTGCTGCCGGACGCGATGGCGGAAGCTAATCCGTTCCGCAATCGCCTGGCGGAGTCCGAAGCCAGCAACGATCAGGCGCCGGTCCAGATGCCGCGCGATTATTCTGAAGGCGCATCCGGCCTGCTGCGCGGTGGCGCGAAACGCGACTGATCCCGCTGTCTGCGTAAAAATATTTACCGGGCGCGCCTTCCGCGCCCGTCTTCCCCCTGCATCCCAGCTACAATTTAAGCACGGACCGCATTGTTAGCCGGTCGAAAATTCAATAACATCAAATCATTCGGACGTTTTTTCCATACACCTCAGGTTACGAGAGCCAGCATCTAATGAAGAAACAGACTTTGCTGTTGAGTGCGTTAGCGTTAAGCATTGGATTATCGTTGTCGGTCCTGCCTCCGGCGGCGGCATCACTGCCGACCCAGGTTCCAGGCCAGGGCGCGCTACCGAGCCTCGCGCCGATGCTGGAAAAAGTATTGCCTGCGGTGGTGAGCGTGCAGGTAGAAGGCACCGCCTCGCCGGTGCAGAATATGCCGGAAGAGCTGAAAAAATACTTCGGCGATAACGCGCCGCAAGAGCAGGCGCAGCCGTTTGAAGGCCTCGGTTCAGGGGTGATTATCGACGCCGCCAAAGGCTACGTGCTGACCAACAACCACGTAATAAGCCAGGCGCAGAAAATCAGCATTCAGTTGAACGATGGCCGCGAGTTCGATGCCAAACTGGTCGGCAGCGACGAGCAGAGCGATATCGCCCTGCTGCAGGTTTTAAAACCCAGCAATTTAACGCAAATCGCCATCGCGGATTCCGACAAGCTGCGCGTCGGCGATTTCGCCGTTGCCGTCGGCAACCCCTTCGGCCTCGGCCAAACCGCCACTTCCGGCATCATCTCCGCGCTGGGCCGAAGCGGCCTTAATCTCGAAGGGCTGGAAAACTTTATTCAGACCGATGCCTCAATTAACCGCGGCAACTCCGGCGGCGCGCTGCTGAATCTCAACGGCGAGCTTATCGGCATTAATACCGCCATTCTGGCGCCGGGCGGCGGCAGCATCGGCATCGGCTTCGCCATTCCGAGCAACATGGCGAAGACCCTCGCCGATCAGCTTATTCAATACGGCGAAATCAAACGCGGCCTGCTGGGCATTAAAGGCATGGAAATGAGCGCGGATATCGCCAAAGCGATGAACATCAACGCTCAGCGCGGCACCTTCGTAAGCGAAGTCCTGGCCAATTCCGGCTCCGCAAAAGCGGGGATTAAATCCGGTGACGTTATCGTCAGCATGAACGGCAAGCCGCTAAGCAGCTTCGCCGAGCTGCGTTCGCGTATCGCCACTACCGCCCCTGGCACTAAAGTAAAACTGGGGCTACTGCGCGACGGCAAACCATTGGATGTCGAAGTGACGCTGGATAAGAGCACCTCTTCCACCGCCAGCGCCGATCTGATTATCCCGGCCCTGCAGGGAGCGGCGCTAAGCGATGGCCAGCTGAAAGACGGCACTAAGGGCGTGACCATCGATAACGTCGATAAAGGCAGCGCGGCGGCGCAGGTTGGCTTGCATAAAGACGATCTGATTATCGGCCTCAACCGCCAGCGCGTGCGTTCCATCGCCGAGCTACGTAAAGTGCTGGAAACCAAACCGGCCGTCATCGCGCTGAATGTGCTGCGCGGTAACGAAAGCATTTATCTGCTGCTACGCTGACGGCTGCTTCCGGACATTGTGCGTCGTGCGATGTCCGGATAAGTCATGCTATGCTGCGCCTGCCCATTAATTAACGATATTCGCATCATGCCAGGAAAGCTTTTACGTTCAGTCCTTATCGGTTTAATCGTCGGCGGCATCCTGCTGGCGGCGATGCCTTCGCTGCGCCAGTGGCAGCTATCATCGGCGACGCCGAGCGATACCGCTGATGAATCGCCCGCCAGCTATAATGCTGCGGTAAGACGCGCCGCGCCTGCGGTGGTCAACGTCTATAACCGCGCGCTGAACAGCACCAGCCATAACCAGCTGACGCTTGGATCCGGCGTTATCATGGACCAACGCGGATATATCCTCACCAACAAGCACGTCATCAACGATGCCGATCAGATAATCATCGCTTTGCAGGATGGACGGGTATTTGAAGCCCTGTTGGTCGGTTCTGATACCCTGACCGACCTGGCGGTGCTCAAAATCAACGCCAGCGGCGGCCTGCCGGTCATCCCGATTAACCCGAAACGCGTTCCACACATCGGCGATGTAGTACTGGCGATAGGCAACCCGTATAACCTCGGGCAAACCATCACCCAGGGCATCATCAGCGCGACCGGTCGTATCGGCCTGAACCCTACCGGGCGGCAGAATTTCCTGCAAACCGATGCTTCTATCAACCACGGCAACTCCGGCGGCGCGCTGGTCAACTCGCTAGGTGAACTGATGGGTATTAACACCCTGTCATTCGATAAGAGCAATGACGGCGAAACGCCGGAAGGGATCGGCTTTGCCATCCCGTTCCAGCTGGCGACCAAGATCATGGATAAACTGATCCGTGACGGCCGGGTGATCCGCGGTTACATCGGGATCAGCGGCCGCGAGATCGCGCCGATGCATGCGCAGAGCGGCGGCATGGATCAGATCCAGGGGATCGTCGTCAATGACGTCGCCCCGGATGGCCCGGCGGCGCAGGCGGGGATCCGCGCTAATGACGTGATCATCTCGGTGAACGATAAACCAGCGGTTTCGGCGCTGGAAACCATGGACCAGGTCGCAGAAATTCGCCCGGGTTCAGAAATCCCGGTGGTCATCATGCGTGATGATAAGAAAATCACCCTGCACGTGGCGGTACAGGAATATCCGGCGACAAATTAACGATTAGCGCTCCGTTATCGGAGCGCGATTAATCAACAAACAGCGGTCCGGCCGGGAATCTGGCCAGAAACCCGGTCACCGCCAGTAACGACCGCAACGATGGCCAGCGGATCTGCCGCTCCCGCAGTTCATCATCCAGCGTCAGTAACGCGAACTCCCCTCTCTCGCCGAGAACCCCGCCCTGCCACAGCAGCCGTTGCGCCTGCTGCCGCGCCCACGGCGATTCACTCTTCCAGGCCAGCAAATGCAGCAGCGACTGCTGTAAACAAACGCTGTGCGAATGACTGTCCCGCAGCAATCGTCGATACACCGGCAGCGAGATACTGCGTACGCTGTAGAAACCGCTGCGCGATTCACTATCAGCCTGCGCCACGCTGGCGCACATCTGCCCGGCCAGATCGCATAAACGGTTATGCGTCAGCGGCTGGCGCAGCGCATCCAGATGCCCGGCGGCGGCGCAAAGCAGGCCGCTCCTTTGCTGCTCATGCGTCCGCGAACCCAGCAACGCCGCTACCGTTTCATCCTCCCCGGTCTGCGCATGCTGTACACCCGCGTCATAACAACAGACAAAGAAATCATGGCTGCCATGGTCGATTGACGGGTGCGCCAGCAGATTCAGCGCCGGGTGCAGTTGTTCAAGCTCCTCCAGCGACGCCAGGGTGTCATCAACGACTCCCTCTTTTGCCGATGACCTGCTGGCAGGACGTAATGCTATCGTTTCATTCATCAAAGCCTCCTCAGGGAAAATTCCCGGCTCGCGCTGCGCTTACCGGGGCAACAAACCGGAGCGGACCGGTAGCCCGGATAAGGCGCCAGCCGCCATCCGGGAAGGATGCCGGCTTACATCGCCAGCACGTACTTGAGCATCACCCCGGCGGCGATCGCCGAGCCGATCACCCCGGCCACGTTCGGGCCCATCGCGTGCATCAGCAGGAAGTTCTGCCCGTCCGCTTCCAGACCCACCTTGTTGGACACCCTCGCCGCCATCGGCACCGCCGACACCCCCGCCGAGCCAATCAGCGGGTTGATCTTGTGTTTACTGAACACGTTCATCAGCTTCGCCATGATCACCCCGGCCGCGGTGCCCACGCAGAAGGCGATCACCCCCAGCAGCAGGATCCCCAGCGTCTGCGGCTGCAGGAACTTGTCCGCCACCAGTTTGGCCCCCACCGACAGCCCGAGGAAGATGGTGACGATGTTAATCAGCGCGTTCTGCACCGTATCGCTCAGACGATCCACCACGCCGCTTTCGCGCATCAGGTTGCCGAAGCAGAACATCCCCAGCAGCGGCGCGGCGTCCGGTAGCAGCAGCGCCACCAGCAGCAACAGCACCGCCGGGAAGAGGATCTTCTCGCGTTTGCTCACCGTACGCAGCTGCACCATGCGAATCTTCCGCTCTTTGTCGCTGGTCAGCGCCTTCATGATCGGCGGCTGGATCAGCGGCACCAGCGCCATGTAGGAGTAGGCGGCCACCGCGATGGCCCCCAGCAGCTCCGGCGCCAGCTTGCTCGACAGGTAGATGGCCGTCGGGCCGTCGGCGCCGCCGATGATGCCGATGGCCGCCGCCTGCGGCAGGGTGAAGTGGATGAAGCCGAAGTAGTTCAGCGCCAGCGCCCCGAGCACGGTGGCGAAGATCCCGAACTGCGCCGCCGCCCCCAGCAGCAGGGTGCGCGGGTTGGCCAGCAGCGGGCCGAAATCGGTCATTGCCCCGACGCCCATAAAGATCACCAGCGGCGCGATACCCGAGCCAATCGCCACCTTATAGAAGATGGCCAGCACCCCGGAGGAGTAGCCCATGTCCACCGCCAGCGTCTCCATCTGCCCCTGCACCGACGGCAGGGCCAGGGCCAGCGCCTCCTTGATGGCGTGGACATCCGGCGCGCAGTTGAGCTTCGCGGCAATCACCGCCAGCTGGACCGGGTCGTGATGGGCCAGCAGGTTTTCCAGCGCGCTCAGCGCCAGCCCGGCCTCCGGAATATTGGAGAGCAGGCCGCCGAAGCCAATCGGCAGCAGCAGTAACGGCTCGAACTTTTTCGCAATCGCCAGCCACAGCAGCAGCAGGCTGACCAGCAGCATCACCGCCTGGCCGGCCCCCAGGTGCATCAGCCCCATGCCCTGAATCAGGGCGTTCAGACTTTCCATTTGCGCTCCTCGTCCTTACGCCAGCTGCAGCAGGGTGTCGCCGACCGCCACCGCATCGCCGGATTTCACCGTGATACCGCGTACGGTACCGGCCTGCGCGGCGCGGATTTCGGTTTCCATCTTCATGGTTTCCAGAATCAGCAGCACCTCGCCCTCCGCCACCGCCTGGCCTTCGCTGGCCAGCACCTTCCAGATAGTGCCCGCCAGCGGCGCGGTCACCGGGGTGCCGGCGCCTGCCGGGGCGGCTGCGGGCGCGCTGGCTACCGGCGTAGCGGCGCTGAGCTGGCTGACGTCACCGCCGTCGCTGACCTTGACCACGAAGGCTTTGCCTTCCACTTCGACGGTGTAGACGCCGGAGGCGGCGGCTTTTGCCGGCGCGGCAGATTTTGTCTCTTCCACCTGCGGCACGGGCTCAAAGGCCGCCGGGTTGTGGCGGTTTTCGAGGAACTTCAGGCCGATTTGCGAGAACAGCGCCACGGTGAGCACGTCGTCGATGGCGTTATCGGCAAGCGTGATGCCCTTCTCCTGCGCCTGGCGTTTCACGTCGGCTTCAAGCTCCGCCAGCTCCGGCTTGAGTAAATCCGCCGGGCGGCAGGTGACGGCGTCGGCGCCGTTGAGCACCCGCGCCTGCAGGGCGGCGTTAACCGGCGCCGGGGTGTGGCCGTATTCGCCTTTCAGGATACCGGCGGTCTCCTTCGCAATGGTTTTGTAGCGCTCGCCGCCCAGCACGTTGAGCACCGCCTGGGTGCCGACTATCTGCGAGGTCGGGGTGACCAGCGGGATGAAGCCGAGGTCCTCGCGCACGCGGGGAATTTCCGCCAGCACCTCATCCAGCCGGTGGGCGGCGCTCTGCTGTTTCAGCTGGCCTTCGAGGTTGGTGAGCATCCCGCCCGGCACCTGGGCGACCAGGATGCGGCTGTCGGTGCCTTTCAGCTGGCCTTCGAAGGCGTGGTATTTTTTGCGTACCTCGCGGAAGTACGCGGCGATGCTCTCCAGCTTGTGGATATCGAGGCCGGTGTCGTACGGCGTGCCGGCGAGGGTGGCCACCAGCGCTTCGGTAGCCGGGTGGCCGTAGGTGGCGCTCATCGAGGAGATGGCGGTATCAACGCCGTCGACACCGGCTTCAATGGCCTTCAGCAGCGCCATTTCCGCCATGCCGGTGGTGGCGTGGCAGTGCAGGTGCAGGGTGACGTCATAGCGTTTTTTGATTTCGCTGACCAGCTCAAAGGCGGCATGCGGGGTGAGGATGCCGGACATGTCCTTGATGGCGATGGAGTCGACGCCGGTCTCCAGCAGCTGTTCGGTGAGGTCGAGCCAGGTCTGCAGGGTGTGCGCCGGGCTGGTGGTGTAGCTGAGGGTGCCCTGGGCGTGGGCGCCGTGGCGGCGGACCGCCTGCAGGGCGGCCTGCATGTTGCGCGGGTCGTTCATGGCATCAAAGACGCGGAACACGTCCATGCCGTTTTTGACGGCGCGCTCCACGAAGCGCTCCACCACGTCGTCGGCGTAGTGGCGGTAGCCGAGCAGGTTCTGGCCGCGCAGCAGCATCTGCAGCGGGGTTTTCGGCATCGCCTTTTTCAGCTCGCGCAGGCGGAGCCACGGGTCCTCGCCGAGGAAGCGGATGCAGGCGTCAAAGGTGGCACCGCCCCAGCATTCCAGCGAGCGGTAGCCGACGTCGTCGAGCGCGGCCGCAACGGGCAGCATATCGTCGAGACGCAGACGGGTGGCGAACAGGGACTGGTGGGCGTCGCGCAGGACGACATCGGTAATGGCAACGGTCATAAATTCCTCCGTGAATTAAGGATTAAGGCGGCGATGGTGGTGAATGGCGGCGACAATCGCCGGTTTTAAACGGGCGAAGTCGTCGGCGGGCGCGACGGCCGCGGGCGCCGCTTTGGGCGCGGCAGGCGGCTCAGGGAACAGACGGGTAACGGCGACGGACATCCCCCGGATGGCGAAAATGAGCAGCAGCAGAAACAGCAGCACGAAGCCCATGCCAAGAAACATCAGGGTGAAGCCTTCGCCTAACAGCGCAGCATCAGTCATAAAATAGCCTTTGGAGGGGCGCAATAATGGCGTAATAAACAGCCGCGATAGCCGAGTGGATTTCCCCAGACCACATAGTCAGAAGCCTCTTTATCGCGGAAATTAATTTTCGCCACTACTGCGCAATATATTTAACCGGGAGTTATTTAATAAAACTTACGTGCTGACAGATTTCATCAGCGACAATCTCTTTGCGCTGATTAAATATCACTTTATTCTGCTCAAACAGGTTATTCCCGTGGGTATCGATCGACACAATCAGTGGACCGAACTCTTTCACCCGGCAAACCCATAAGGTTTCCGGCATCCCCAAATCACGCCACTGAGCATCTTCAATTTCTTCTACACAGACCGCGGCGACCACCGCGCAGCCGGCCGGGAAGACGCAGTGGAGCGCTTTATGTTCGGCACAGCCCTCTTCGGTCCCCTTACCCATGCCGCCTTTGCCGACAATTAATTTCACACCGGTCTTAGCAATAAATTCTTTTTCAAATTTCTCCATGCGCATACTGGTGGTTGGCCCAACAGAAACCATTTCAAATTTATCTTCCGTACCTTTAATCGGCCGCACAATGGGCCCGGCATGTAATATCGCGCCGCCGGCAACGTTGACCGGTAATTCACGTCCGCCTTCAATCAAACGACGATGAGCAACATCACGACAGGTAACAATATGACCATTGAGATAAATAATATCGCCCGCTTTAATATCAGCTAAATCTTCATCTTTAATTGGCGTAGTCAGTATTTTTTTAGTCATCAGAAAGCCACTCCTGTGTGAGACGTAATGGTGTAATTCAAATCTTTATCGAAAACGATATGTCCTTTGCGGTGCGACCAGCAGCCAACGTTGACCGCCACGCCGATGGTGGAAGGATGGCGCGCGGTATTTTCGATATTGACGCCCATCACCGAGGTGTTACCGGACATTCCCTGCGGGCCAAGGCCGATTTTATTAATGCCGTCTTCGAGCATTTTCTCCAGCGATGCGGCGCGTTCATTCTCATTGCGCGACCCCACCGGGCGCATCAGCGCTTTCTTCGACAGTAGCGCCGCGGTTTCAACGGAAGTCGCGACGCCAACGCCAACCAGCAGCGGCGGACAGGCGTTCAGGCCATAACTGGTCATGACATCCAGCACGAAACGAGTTACGCCTTCGTATCCAGCGCCCGGCATTAGCACCATCGCTTTACCCGGCAGCGAGCAGCCGCCGCCGGCCATATAGGTGTAAATACTGCACTGGTCAGAATCAGGGACAATCTCCCAGAATACCGTCGGCGTACCTTTACCCACGTTTTTACCGGTGTTGTATTCGTCAAAGGTCTCTACGCTGTTGTGGCGCAGCGGAGAATCCACGGTGGCTTTAATCACCGATTCGCGCAGCAGCGCTTCCAGCTGGCCAATCAGCGGGAAGTTGGCGCCGCACTCAACCAAAAACTGAATCACGCCGGTGTCCTGGCAAGACGGACGATCCAGCTCTTTCGCCAGACGCTGGTTTTCAATCATGGTGGTAAAGATGACATCCGCCAGATGGCTGGTCTCTTTTTTATGCAACTCTTTCAGTTTTGCAGTGACGTCATCAGGCAATACTTTGCCGGTATATCCCACGAATTTGGCCATAATATCGGTCATTCGGGATATCTGTTCGCTTTTGCTCATAAAGGCTCCTTAGTCAGAACAGCGTCCGTAAATTACGGGTGAAAAGGGAAAAGAATTGGCAGCAGTACGAGGCTGACAATGGTAGAAACGAGAATCAGAGGAAGGCCGGATTTGGCGTAATCGACAAACTTATAGCCGCCGGCCGATAGCACCATCATGTTGGCGGGCATGCCGATCGGCGTCGCGTAGGCGCAGGAGCTGCCGATAACGGTCGCCATCAAAACCGCTTTCGGATCGGCGCCCATACCGGCCGCGATCGACAAACTCACCGGTACCAGTAGCGCGACGGTGGCGGTATTGGACATAAAGTTGGTCATGATGACGGACAGCGCAAAGACCACCGCCATCAACATGAACGGGGAAGAGTTCTGGCCCAGCATGCCGATGACATGATCGGCAACCAGCTTCCCAGCACCGGTCATTTCCAGCGCTTTTGCCAGCGCCAGCGTGCCGCCAAAAATGAAAATAGTCTGTGAATCAATCGCTTTATAGGCCTGCTTTTCCGTTAGCACGCCGGTAAACACCAGAACTAACGCACCGATACAGCCTGCCACCGTCAGGCTAATGCCGGTCTGTTTCTCAAAAATCATGCCGAGGATCGTGGCGATCAGCACCACCAGAGACAGGATCTGTTTCCAGCGCGGAACGTGGCTGTAATCTCGCTGTTCGCCGACGCTACCGACTTCACCGCCATTCGCGGTAGCAGGCAGGAATTTATAGCCGATAGTCAGGAAATAGAGGATGCCACAGAGCAGCATCGGTAAACCCACCTTCGCATACTCAAAGAAGCCAAACCCGCTACCGATATTCTGCAACGCCGATTGCGCGATCAGGTTGCCGGGCGCGCCAATCAGCGACAGGTTACCGCCGAGCGCGGCGGCAAATACCAGCGGCATCAGTAAACGAGAGCGGGCAAAACCCGATTTCGCCGCCACGCCAATCACTACCGGGATCAGTACCGCCGCCGTACCGGTGTTGGAAAGAAAACCCGACATCACGCCGACAACCACCATGATGGTGAAAATCAGCTGTTTTTCGGTTTTGGCGAAGTGAGTGATCACCCCACCGACTTTATTGGCCATTCCGGTTTCAAATAACGCCCCGCCGACGATGAACATGGCGACAAAAAGAATGACGTTGGAGTCGATAAAACCGGCAAAAGCTTGTTTTAGATCCAACACGCCGGTGAGCACTAACGCCACGCAGACCACCATGGAAGTCACTGCCAAAGGCACCTTCTCCCAGACGAACATGACGATAGCGAACACCAGCAAACATAAGGTGATGGTAATCGGTTCCATATTTATAATTATCCCTATCAATGATATATGATATTGTATCCAATATTGACGAGGGAGAAATTATGCCCATGCAAAAAGTAAGTCAATGCGTTTTTACACAAAGATCGCGCAGTGCGATCTGCATCAAGATCCTCTGCAGATCGTCACAAGAGATGATTAATAGCGTTGATGAATGCGACTAAAACCAGCAGGCTTTAGCGCTATACAGAGGTTTCGGGAAGGTATCGCGTGAGCATATTTTCCATTGAGCGAATAATATGCTCGCGCATGCGCTGACGCGCCAGCTCTTCATTATGCTGTTCAAGTGCCTGTAAAATCTCTTTATGTTCCTGTATCGAGATAGCCGCATACTCCGCTTCGGTGACCTTGTGCCCCATCGACAGTCCGTTCCACATGTTGCAGAGCAGCATCTTCATTTTTTCGTTGCCCGCGGCATTCCAGATCTCCATATGGAAAGCCTGATTCAGGTCGGAATATTCAGTGAAATTATTATCGGCCAGCGCTTTTTCTGCTGAGTAGTGTACCTGGGCAATGCGCGAAATATCCGTGCCGGGACGAGATGCCTTCGCCACCGCCTCACTTTCCAGCAGCGCGCGAATTTCATAATGCTCGCGAATCGTCTGCTCGTTGATCCCTAACACCACCGCCCCTTTATTGGGGCGAACTTTAATCAGGCCATCGGCGGCTAAAATCTGAAACGCTTCGCGCACCGGCATGCTGGAAACCCCAACCATGCGGGCAATGCCTTCGAGAGTTATCTCCTGCCCTTCCACTAAATCCCGCGAAAGAATCGCTTTGCGTAATACCGCCGCGACCTGCTCTTTCGCCGAAAGAAGCTTAATTTTCCCTAATTTAGGCTTCTGCACTTTCCCAATCCTTCATATGTTGACGCATAATTTCCGCAAGCATGAGGAAATAACGCTGTGTTGCCTGAGCAATATTCCCCGCATCGCCGCGGCTAATGGCTCCAGCCAGTTCATGTAGTATCAGTGCCGATTCCTGGCTATCGTCTTTCAGATACAGGATGACATAAGAGATATAACCATCCAAAAATTGCTGATATGCCTTCGCCAGATAACGGTTATCAAGATAGGAAATCAGTAACTGATGAAAATCCAGTTCGCGAGTTTTGTCGCCAGGCTGCGCCAGGGCCTGCGCGCGCCCGAGCAGCAATTCCCCCTGGTTTGCCGGCACGAGAGTGAACAGTTCGGCAGCCATCACCGCTATCACGCGAAAAATATGGCTAACATCATCGGGCACCAGCTTTGATACCTGCATATGACGGTTAGGCAAGCGCACCAGAAACCCCTCTTGTTCAAGAGACTGCAACGCTTCTCTAACCGGCATACGTGAAAGCCCTAGCTGCTCGGCAATACTCTCCTGCGCCAGCTCATCTCCCGCTTTCATCGCTCCGGAAAGAATTTGATAGCGAATAATTTGCGTAATGTGGTCCCTGGTCTGCTTTCTGTCGATCTTTTTCACAACGTCCTCATTGCTTGGGGCTTAAGACGCGGGGGATTTTAGCAGATTTAGCCGCCAGGCGGCGCATTCGCCAGGGAGATGAGGTGATAAAAAAGCCGGAACGACGGTTCCGGCTTTTCTGCTAACGAGACGTTACTTGTTGACGAAATCTTCGCCGAGGGCGATATCTTTCTTCAGCGTATCCAGCATGCCTTCCAGCGCCTGTTGTTCAAAAGCGCTGAGTTTACCGATGGACTGGCGCTCTTCCACGCCATTTTTGCCCAACAGCAGCGGCTGCGAGAAGAAACGGGCATACTGGCCGTCGCCTTCGACGTAGGCACATTCAACCACGCCTTTTTCACCCTGCATGGCACGCACCAGTGAGAGCCCGAAACGCGCAGCGGCCTGGCCCATAGAGAGTGTTGCCGACCCGCCGCCCGCTTTCGCTTCCACGACTTCCGTCCCGGCGTTTTGAATACGTTTAGTGAGATCCGCGACTTCCTGCTCGCTAAAGCTGACGCCAGAAATCTGCGACAATAAAGGCAGGATAGTGACGCCAGAGTGGCCGCCAATGACCGGAACTTCAACCTCGGTGGCCGACTTGCCTTTGAGCTCGGCGACAAAAGTATTAGAACGAATGATATCGAGAGTGGTAACGCCAAACAGTTTGTTTTTATCGTACACGCCGGCTTTTTTCAGCACTTCGGCGGCGATAGCGACGGTGGTATTTACCGGGTTGGTGATAATACCGATGCAGGCCTGCGGACAGGTTTTCGCAATCTGCTGCACCAGGTTTTTAACGATACCGGCATTAACATTAAATAAGTCGGAGCGATCCATGCCGGGCTTACGCGCGACGCCGGCGGAAATCAGCACCACATCAGCGCCTTCCAGCGCCGGGGTAGCATCTTCACCGGAGAAACCTTTGATTTTTACATCTGTGGGAATATGACTTAGATCTACCGCCACGCCCGGCGTAACCGGAGCGATGTCGTACAACGAGAGCTCTGAACCTGAAGGCAGTTGGGTCTTAAGTAGTAGGGCAAGCGCCTGGCCGATTCCACCAGCGGCGCCGAGGACTGCAACTTTCATCCTAAACTCCTTATTATGGTTAATTTACACCCTAAATAATTCGAGTTGCAGGAAGGCGGCAAAAGAGTGAATCCCCAAGAGCTTACTGAAGTAAGTGACTGGGGTGAACGATTGCAGCCAACGCCCATGCAGCTCAAAGTATGACGGGTATAGTCTTTCGTTATTCCGTCGCCTGGACCTTAATTCACAAGATGAACAATTACAATAATTATGGCTGAAGAATGCGGGGTACGCGCAATGATGCAGCAAATTCGCATTTTTCTTCCTGAGACTGGCCATCCAGCAAAGCCGTAGTACCGGATCGACTATTGGTTACAATACACCCAGCTCGCTCGGCAAAACAATATCAATTTCATAACATTTATTTCACTTTTACAGCAATTTACCCGCTGTGATGCAGGCATGTTCCTCATCAGGGTTATTTGCTAAAATATGCGCCTTTCATAACATTATTTACGCTATTCCTTTGCGGATTATTTGCATAAAAATGCACTTGTATGCATAATGATGTTGTTTTTACCACCATAATCTGGGTGACTTATGCGTAGTTCGGCAAAACAAGAAGAACTGGTTAAAGCGTTTAAATCGCTGCTTAAAGAAGAAAAATTCAGCTCGCAAGGCGAAATCGTTCAGGCGCTGCAGGAAGAAGGTTTCGAGAACATCAACCAATCGAAAGTTTCCCGCATGCTGACAAAGTTTGGCGCCGTTCGCACGCGTAACGCCAAAATGGAAATGGTCTACTGTTTGCCTGCCGAACTCGGCGTGCCGACGACCTCCAGCCCGCTGAAAAACCTGGTGCTGGACATCGATTATAACGATGCAGTGGTAGTGATCCACACCAGCCCCGGCGCGGCGCAGCTGATCGCACGCCTGCTGGATTCCTTAGGCAAAGCCGAAGGTATTCTGGGTAGTATCGCGGGTGATGACACTATCTTTACCACCCCTGCCCGCGGTTTTTCCGTTAAAGATCTCTACGACGCGATTCTGGTCCTGTTCGAACAGGAACTCTAAGCGCTTCCCCTCTGGTTCCTGCCAGAGGGTTCTTCCCCGCAAAATGCTATCCCCAAACCTTCAAATAAAGCAGCATTTTTTTAACATTTAGTGTGGTTTTCCACCTCTATACATTCCTTTACCGAATGATAACGGCTAAAGCGCACAAAAGATCAAAGCGCAATATCTATTTGATTTAAATATAAATAATCATGACATTCACCCCATGAATGACATTTCTAATTCTTATACGTTATAAAAACGACATTTCTTGGAAATTATTTACACTGAAAACAATTAGCATGGTATTAATATTTTTGGTGATTAGTGTATACTTGATTTTGTGATGAGGGTCACGAAACAAAGCCCCCTAATAATAAAATTCGACGAGGTGAACATCATGAAAATCAAAACCACTGTAGCCGCACTCAGCATGCTATCCGTACTGTCCTTTGGCGCTTTCGCCGCTGATTCAATCAACAGCACTCAAGCGGAAAGCCGCCAGTCACTGGGCACCGTATCTATCGGCGCGGTAGGTTCTTCCCCGATGGATATGCATGAAATGCTGAACAAAAAAGCACAAGAAGAAGGTGCTTCTTCTTATCGCATTATCGAAGCTCGCACCGGCGACCATTGGCACGCCACTGCTGAACTTTATAAATAAGCTTTAACGATTGTCGGTCATTAACTGAAACAGTATCTCTTCAGCGGCCTGGGTTCATATGAAATCTCCCGCCGCTGCACATAAGGTTGGAGTCAAGATTATGAAAAGCGCAATTATCATCGCATCCCTGGGTCTGGCATCTGTTCTCTCGTTCGGCGCAAGCGCAGCCGTACAGCAAGTGAACGCCGATCAAGCACAAAACCTGCAACCAATGGGCACTATCTCTGTATCGCAAGTAGGTAGCGCGCCAATGGATATGCGCCAGGAACTGGCGGCTAAAGCCGAGAAAGAAGGCGCCAGCAGCTACCGTATTATTGAAGCTCGTACCGGCGACAGCTGGCACGCGACTGCTGAGTTGTACAAATAAACCCTCGTCGTCTTATCCGACGACTTGCCCCCGCCTGCCGGGGGCTTTTTTATGCCCAACGGGCATTGAAACGTAGTTGTCCTTCCAGCTCCTCTTCCGCTTCATCGAACAGCAAAATTAACGCGCCAAAGCGACGACGCTGTTTTTCATCCAGATGGACAAATTCAATCTCCAGCGGGAACGGTAAGCGCCCTCCCGTCACCGCGCTCCACAGCGCGTCAAGGTTATCCACCTGCTTATCCGGTAGCGCGAAGGCGCGGGAAAACTCACGATAGAAATCCTGTTGCTCAGCTATTTCATCAAAATCAAAGGTATAAACAGTCATTGCCCGCCGCCCCTTCCGCTCTGTCCCTCTACACCAAATAAGTATAGCGATAAAAAAACCGACGCCGGGGCGTCGGTTCGCAGGTTAGCTATTGGTGAGCACGTGTTGATATTTTTTCAGCATATCCACCAGCCGTCGCACCGGCTCAGTAACCTGGGGCGACGCCTGCCAGTGAAGGAGTTTTTCCTGATAAACATCAAGCTCTTCCAGCAGACGGGTAAAGTAACGGCGGCGCTTATCGTCGCTGCCGGCGGAGATAACATGATCGGCGGTTCGCCGCAGCTGGCGGTGGAAGGCCGACAGATCCTCGTTTACCGGTACCGGGGCATCGCGTAGGCGCTGGTGCGCGATAATCAGCGTCAGCGCCAGCCGGAAGCGGGCGATATCGCCGGGAAACTTGTTCAGCAGTAAAAACAGCTGTTGATACAGTGCCGGCAAATGGTTCTCTTTACGCCGGGCGCTATTCGTGGTGAGCGAAGAGACCGCCGCCGAGACGAACTGGTTCAATAACACCCGTCCGGTGCGGGCCTGCGAGTTATCACGCACTAACAGAATTACCATCAGCGCGAGGAAACAGCCGACAATCTGCCCCAGGGCGCTATCGAGGAACTGGCTAAACTGGAACTGCATCGGGTTATCCAGCACCAGAATATTGATGGTGCTCGCTAAAGCCCCCAGCGATCCCAACCGCCGCTTTTGTACCTCAATGCCGATAAAGAACGCCATCGCGGCAAGGCTGATACACAATAGCAGCATACTCTGCTGCGTCGCAGGCATGACGACAAGGAAGAACAGCGCGCCGAGCGGTAAAGCGGCAAGGGTGCCATAGAGGAAGTCTAAGGCCACCATTCGCGGGTTAGGCAGGCGCATCGCCAGCGCGGTCACCACGGCAATCATAACCATCGCCCCGCTACCGGATGTCCAGCCGGTCCATAGCCAGAACAGGGTGCCGAGAATACAGGAAATGGAGGTTCGCCAGAAGTTAACCATCGCGTGGTGACGTTCGGCGGACTCAACCTTCACCACCGTCTCGCCGCGTAGAACTTCATCTTCAATACGGCTGATTTTGGTGTTGCCAACCACGCCGCGCTTGAGCAGCAGGTAACGCGTCGCCGCGCCGACCCAGCTATAAATAGTGACCGGCGTATTGTGTTCACCTTTCCAGGTCAGGAAGCGGCGCATACGCTTAAGCTGTTGATGCACATCCTGTACCGTTTCCACTGGCTCAGCGAACAGCTCGCGGTAGTCGTCAGTCACCATCTCCGGGCGTGAGTTCTGGATCAGATAGGTTTCGCAGGCCTGAGTAATCAGCGTCAGCGATAGCGTGTTGATCGCCTTTAGCCGCTGGTTTACCTTCGACCAGCGCGAAGATTCCATGATCAGATTGCCGCGCATTCCTTCCAGTGCGGCAGTACGGCGCACCAGCGCTCCCCAGGCTTTGTCCACCACCTCGCTATCGCCATGGGCGACACAAAGCTGCATCAGGCGATACTGATCCAATAGCAGGTTATCCAGTTCGAGGTCGATCTCTTTTTTGATGGAGCGCGGGGAAAATAGCAGGTCAGCGACGATGGCGCTGACGATCCCGATGACGATTTCGCTACAGCGCTCGACGGCAAACTGCGGCGCCAGCATCGGGTCAGTATGAATGGTGATGATGATAATCAGCGCCGTATAACCCGCCAGCCCCCAGGCGTAGGAGTTTTCCACCTTCACCAGCGAGGAGATCCAGGTGCAGAAACCGGCCCAGAGACAGCAGACCAGCATCATCAATAGCGGCGCGCGGATCATGAGGATAATGATCGCCAGCGCGGCAATACAGCCGATAAACGTCCCGGCAATACGCAACATTCCACGGTAACGAATCGCCCCGGAATAGGGTTCACCGCCGGCGGCAAATGCCGGGCCGGCGGTCACGATAGCTGCGGTCAG
The DNA here is from genome assembly GCF_050600785.1 of Klebsiella sp. 141198. Classification (NCBI taxonomy): domain Bacteria; kingdom Pseudomonadati; phylum Pseudomonadota; class Gammaproteobacteria; order Enterobacterales; family Enterobacteriaceae; genus Klebsiella; species Klebsiella sp. 141198. Next base: position 31,242 of record NZ_JAQIRM010000003.1, on the reverse strand, counting down.
TACGGCCCAACGCGGCGTCTCAAGCTGAAAATGAAAGCCGACAAACAGCGCCAGCACCACCGCGCATGCAAGCTTAATGGCAAAGCGGAGATGCCGGGGAGCAATGGTATAGGTCCCCATGGCGATTAACCAAACTCACGCAAGCGCATGGCGACTTTCTGGAAGAAGTTGGCCTGGCTGGCGTCGCGATCTTCTTTACCGGTAATGACAACGGTCGCGGTGGTGCCCGACGGCCAGAGGTTGCCCTGCTGCTGGTCAAGACGGATACGTACCGGCACGCGCTGCGCCAGACGTACCCACTCAAGGTTGGAGTCAACGGAAGCCATGCCTTTCGCATCGCTGCTGCTGCTGGCGTTAGTCACGCCCGCGGCAACGCTGTCAACGGTACCTTTTATCACCTTACTACTGCCGAGCGGAGTGATTTCGGCACGATAGCCCGGACGCACGCCTTCCAGTTTGGTCTCTTCCAGATAGGCCATCACGTAGAAGGTATTTTGTTTAACCAAAGCGACCGCGGTCGAACCGCGGGTAATGAATTCGCCGGCGTAGACGTTCAGGTTGGTCACCCAGCCATCGGCTGGCGCACGAATCACCGTACGTTCAAGATCCAGTTTGGCTAAATCGCGGCTGGCCACCGCTTTCGCCAGCTGATGCTCAACGGTTTGCAGCACGTTGTTGGCCTGGTCAATCTCTTCGCGCGACATGGCCTGCACGCCGAGCCTGTTACGGCGCCCGGCTTCAACGCGTTTTTCCTGAGCCAGCGTCTGGTAATAGGAGACGTCGGCTTCCGCCTCCGCCAGCGCTTTTTGGTAACGAGGTTGGTCAATAACGAACAATACCTGGTCTTTCTTAACCAGTTGGTTATCCTTGACATTCACCTGCGAAATAAGCCCCGACACGTCCGGCGCGATGGCGACAATATCGGCGCTAAAGCGCGCATCGCGCGTCCACGGCGACGCGGTGTAGTACACCCATGCGCGAAAAATAGCGATAAACGCCAGAATAACCAGTATCACAGTGATGGCAGTACGCAGGATATTTCTTGTTAGTGTTTTCACATCGACCTCAAACGAACAAGCGCGATATCAGATAAAACAGACAGCAATACAGCGCAGTATTAAACAGTGCAGGGTGCCAGACAAAATCATAAATACCGGTCGGAACCAGCAAACGGTGCACCAGCCAGAAGATGGCTAGCGACAATAGCAGCTCAAAGAAGATCGGCGGAAACGATAGGCCGAAAATCACTATGACAGGAAACAGACTCATGATGACCTTGATAAGAAGCGTACAGGTGGTAGCGTGATGCGTTTATTATGTAGCTAACTATATATTAACGTAACAATTGCAGCCTTATCTATAATATGTGATCTAAATCACTTTTAAGCCAGAGTGAATAATGGAACGACTAAAACGTATGTCGGTGTTCGCCAAAGTGGTTGAGCTGGGCTCTTTCACCGCCGCCGCACGCCAGCTCCAGATGAGCGTTTCATCTATCAGCCAGACCGTTGCTAAACTGGAAGACGAGCTACAGGTAAAGCTGCTCAACCGCAGCACCCGCAGCCTGGGCTTAACAGAAGCGGGTAAAATTTATTACCAGGGCTGCCGAAGAATGCTCTTTGAAGCGCAGGACGTCCATGAACAGCTGTATGCCTTCAACAATACCCCTATCGGCACGCTGCGCATCGGTAGCTCTTCAACTATGGCACAGAATGTGCTGGCGCGCATAACCGCCGAAATGCTCAAAGAATATCCGGGTTTATCGATTAATCTGGTGACCGGCATCCCCGCCCCGGACCTGATTGCCGACGGCCTCGACGTGGTGATACGCGTCGGCGCGTTGCAGGATTCCAGCCTCTTCTCGCGGCGGCTGGGCTCGATGCCAATGGTGCTCTGCGCGGCGAAAAGCTATCTCCAGCACGCGGGATGCCCGGAAAAACCGGCGGATCTTGCCAGCCATTCGTGGCTGGAATATAGCGTACGGCCAGATAATGAGTTCGAAATTATCGCCCCGGAGGGGATCTCAACACGCCTGATCCCACAAGGACGCTTTGTCACCAACGACCCGATGACGCTGATCCGCTGGCTGACTGCCGGCGTTGGCGTGGCCTACGTTCCGCTGATGTGGGCGATCGACGAGATCAATCGCGGCGAACTGGAGATCCTGCTGCCGAGCTATCAATCGGATCCGCGACCGGTCTATGCGCTGTATACCGAAAAAGACAAACTGCCGCTGAAGGTGCAGGTGTGTATTAACTATCTGACGGATTATTTCGTCGAAGTGGCGAAGATTTATCAGGGAATGCACGGGCGCGGGATGACCCGTTAATTGACTTCCCGGCAGCGGCTTCGCGCCGCCGGGACCAGCCGTTATCAGGCGGTGCCGCCAACGGTAAGGTTGTCGACTTTCAGCGTCGGCTGGCCGACGCCGACCGGTACGCTCTGCCCTTCTTTACCGCACACGCCAACGCCGCTATCCAGCTTCAGGTCGTTACCGACCATAGAAATCTGCTGCATCGCTTCGATACCGGAACCGATTAGCGTCGCGCCTTTGACTGCTTTAGTCACTTTGCCTTTTTCAATCAGATAGGCTTCCGAGGTCGAGAAGACAAATTTACCGGAGGTAATATCCACCTGGCCGCCGCCGAAGTTCGGCGCATAGATACCGTAATCGACCGATTCGATAATCTCCTGCGGCGTCGACTTACCGGCCAGCATATAGGTGTTGGTCATCCGCGGCATCGGCAGATGCGCATAGGATTCACGGCGACCATTACCGGTCGGCGCAACGCCCATTAAACGCGCGTTGAGCTTATCCTGCATATAACCTTTCAGGACGCCGTTTTCGATAAGCACGTTGTATTGACCCGGCGTACCTTCGTCATCAATCGCGACCGAACCACGGCGATCGGCCATGGTGCCGTCATCCACGACGGTGCACAGTTCAGAGGCGACTAATTCGCCCATGTGACCGCTGAAGACCGAGGTGCCGCGACGGTTAAAGTCACCTTCCAGGCCGTGGCCGACGGCTTCATGCAGCAGCACGCCAGGCCAGCCCGCGCCAAGCACCACCGGCAGCATTCCGGCTGGCGCGGCAACCGCGGACAGATTGACTAATGCCATACGTACCGCTTCACGCGCCCAGACATCCGCCCGTACGTCGCCATCCAGCGGCGCGAGGAAATAATCATAGCCAAACCGTCCGCCGCCGCCGCTGGCGCCGCGCTCGCGTTTGCCGTCTTCTTCCACCAGCACGCTCACGGAGAGACGAACCAGCGGACGAACATCAGCGGCCAGCGTTCCGTCCGTTGCCGCCACCAGGATAAGCTCGTAGACGCCGCTCAGGCTGGCGGAAACTTCCTGCACGCGCTTATCGGCAGCACGCGCCACCTTATCAACGCGGCGCAGGATATCCAGTTTCTCTTCGCGGCTCATGCTCTGCAGCGGATCGACGCTGGTATAGAGAGAGCTGTATTCCACCGCGCCGAGCGTCTGCACTTTGCCGTCGCCATGGTCGCGGACGATAGTACGCGCCGCCTGGGCACTCTGCTCAAGCGCCAGTTTGCTGATTTGGTCCGCATAGGCAAAACCGGTTTTTTCGCCGCTTACCGCCCGGACGCCTACGCCCTGGTCAATATTGTACGACCCATCTTTGATGATGCTGTCTTCCAGAACCCAGGATTCGTGATAGCTCGAATGAAAATAAAGATCGCCGTAATCGAGACGGCGCTCAGCCAGTTGGCCAAGAATGGCAAACAGGTCCTGATGGTTCAGGCCATTTGCCGACAGTAATTGTTCACTTACCAGGTTCAAACTCATCGTTACGCTACTCGTTTGTTGCCGCCTGACACAGGGAAATGCCATGCGGCGAAAAAGATGACGGGGAGAAAATACTCTCTATTGAGAGTGCGATAATTCCCCGTACTCGTCAAATCATTGCTTTTTGTTGCTGCGCGCCTGGCGCAGCACTTCATTGATTTCCGGCTGATCGATTGGACCCGTAATGCGATAGCGCAGAATCGATACTTTGTTCCACAGCGGCCCAAGCACCTTGCTGGCGGCAAACACCGCCGCGCCGACAATCGGGTTGACGGCGAATGCCGCCGCTACGCCCACGGTTGCCGAAATTTCCGGCGCCACCACCGCTTGTAAATCTAAACGACGGCGCACCAGATCGACCGAACCTTTCATCGCGATGTCGGCTTCAAGCCCATCCACCAGCGTATCATCCGTATTCAGCACGCCGTCTTTAATCCACGCCGTACTGCGAATTGAATCGAACCAGAACCCTTCCTGGAAGGTGTCGCTGAAATCGAAGCGTAGCTTACGCAGCAGCGCATCAACGCTCAATAGCCTTAACAGCTGACCGGCATGACCAGTGCTCAGGTCAGTAAACTCGCCTTTGCCGAGGCGGCTTTTGAGGATCCCGTTCAGCGAAGCGACATCAGGCTGCCATGGCGGCGCGCGCCAGTGCAGATCGTAATCGACATCAAACGACGACCCTTTCACCGGCGTCGAAACACCGAAGAAGTTCACGAAGTCGTCCGTTTTATTACCGTGCAGCTTGCCTTTCAGCGAGGTACGCACGCCGCCGGGCGCATTCACCCAGACGCCATCGGTAGTGAGGCGGCCAAAGCCGGTATCCACCAGGCCATTGCTGAGGGTGAGCGTATCGCCCTTGATATTGAAGTCACCGTCGATTCGCCCATACTTTTGCCCCCACAGCCAGCACTCTTTACAGCGCAGCTGTAAATCAGGCCAGCCGCGGAAATCCAGACGCGTATCAGCCAGCGGGCCGCTCTCTTTTTTCACCGTGCCGTTGTTATCGCTGGAAGGGTTGTAATAGAGATAGCGAATGGCCGCCAGCCAGGGCGCGTTCTTATGCATCGTCAACGTGGCGTTGATTTCACGCCCCTGCGCCTCCACCTTCGAGCCGCTACCGTCAGGCTGGGAAACCAGACTGACGTTATTCCAGTTCTGTCCGGCGAAGGCCAGCGACGGTGTACGAAGCGTCACGCGCTCCGGGAAGGCCATATTACTGCTCACTTCGTTGACGGCCCCCCGCTGGAACAACGCCAGCCATTGCGCGCCATCCATCGCCGGCATGTTCAGCTCGACGCCTGATGCTTCAGGCAGCGAAGGAATCGCTTTGCTGTCGGAGGTCAAAATCGCCCGGTCGAGCGTCAGCTTATTATTCAGCAGCCAGCGACTATTGACGTGGTTCTTGCTGCCGATATTGCCGGTCAGATCGAAGCTGTTTAAGCCGCCGGTCACGTTGATTTTCACCGGCAACGGTTCGCCCGCCGATTTATTCACCGGCGCAGGTAAGTGACTACTCACATTTCTCAGATCGCCGTTGATATCGACTTTGTAGCTCGCGCTACCGCGATACGGTAACTCAATGGCCACTTTGCCATCCCAGGGGACGCTGCCGCTGAGTTCATCGTTGACCGCTTTCGGCAGCAGGCCGGTACGCGTCGGCTGCCAATTAGCGTTCATGCCGACGTCAACGAGGAAGGCTTTCGCCCCTTCCGTGGTGGTGAAATTGAGGTTCAGCGGTTGATTAAACCAGGTCGCGCTTAGCGGCCCGCTTTTTAAATCTCCATTCTCAAAGCTGAACTGACCATTGAGATTCTTCAGCGTCGCGTCAATCGGCTTGATAAACAGATCGTTATTTTTCAGCCGCACATCGCCTTTGGCGGTGGTCATCTCGCCATCGAGCGGGATAGCAAGATGTAAGCGAGCGCTCACATTACCATCAAGCTGTAGTTCATCCAGCGCCGAGCCGAGCGTGTCCTTCAGCGGGGTCTGTTTGAAATAAGGGCCAACCTCTTTGCCTGGACCGTTAACATCGGCATCGATAAACAGTTTTTCATGGGAATAGTCAGGGATCACCGCGTCAAGGTTGCTGGCGGTGACGTTGCCCAGCATCGCTTTATCCGCCTTCATCCACAGGCCGTTATTGACGAAGTTAAGGTTGATATCTAATCCGGTCAGCGCCGGCCAGTCCGGCTGGAAGGCGAAGGTCGCGTTCTTCAGCGGTACCGAGACCTGGAATTGGCCTTCGTTATGCTCATAAGGGAACAGATGCGGGTTGCCGCCGTAAACCAGGGTAGCGTTGCTGGCCTGTCCGCCCTTAATTGCGCCGCTAAGGTAATCCACCAGCGCTTTGCCCATCAGGTTTTCCGGGAAATAACGCCACGCCTGGCCGCCGTCGTTAGTGCTGATGCCCGCCAGGATGCCTAACCACGGCTCATCGCCTTCCGGCTGCAGATAGCGGAAGCCGCCGCGCGCGCGAACGCCGGTTGCCTGCACGTCGATATCGCGGCCATCCAGCATAAAGCCCTTGCTGTTCTTCTCCCAGCTCAGGGTCGCATCGCCCTGGGCTATCTCCAGCGGCGCGCGAAAGACCGTTTCATAAGGCATTTTCGCCTGGGTCATATGCGCGCGCAGTTCGCCGTTTTCCACGCTGCCGCTCAGGCTGCCGGAAAAGTGCTCGGCCCCCGGCAACAGTTTCCACTGCTTCCACGCCAGATCGCTCCAGTCAGCCTGGAAACGGGTCTTCTCCGTTGCCTGCAGCGGGATATCTAACGCCAACAGGTTAATTTTTCCGCTCGGCTGGGTGGTTCGCCAGACTTCGCCGAAGCTCGGCGCCAGCTTATCGGCCATCGGTTGCAGACCGGTCAGGCCGCCAAGATCGAGATTGCTGGCGCGGATGCGCAGTTCATCGCTGCGCTGATTGTTATTACCACCCACTTCCTGCGCCGGGATCCACGCCATCGCCAGCGCGCCGCGCGGCCAGGCCTTGCCGTCTATCGAGATCCGCGTGTCGGGGATATGAAATGCCCAGCTTTGATTTTCGCGTGTGATATGCGCCGTCAGGTTATCCACCGACAGCTTATGCAGATGTTTATCACCCTGCCAGCTGGCACCGCCTTTTTTCAGCCATACATCACCGCTGGCGACATCGCCTTTATCGATAGTCATCCAGCCTTCGAGACTAAAGCGCGCGCTCTGCAGGGCTATGTTGTCCTGCATCCAGCGTCCGAGCCAGGGTTTAACGTCGATGTCATCGGCCTGTAACCAGAGGCGCCCCTTGTTGAGCAGGCCGTTCTCGTCACGTAAATCCATCCGCACCTGCATGACGCCGTGCTGGCCGGTGAGACTCGAAAGGCTCAGTTGCCCCTCGGCGCGGTGGCGGTTTTTACCGTTAAGCCAGGTCAGCTGTGGGATCGCCAGTTCAGCACGCTGACCGGAAATCGTCAGGAAGCTTAAATGGCTATCACGGAGAATAAAGTGGTCAAACTGACGCAGGAACAGATCGCTGATGCGATCGGTCTTCAGACTTGCGCCGTCGTCGTTAGTCTGGATGGGCGTATTGGTGTGAATTTGCAGCTGCCAAAAGGTCAGGTCGCGGAACTGCCAGCGCATATGTAGCAGGCTTTGCCAGACGTCGAGCGCAAGGGTAACCCGTTTGATCGTCATTTCGCCACCGTCTTTCAAGGTGGCTTTAATATCGCGAACGTCCAGCGTCGGGCCGAAGTTTTCCCAGTTGGCGTTGATCTGCGAGGCATCAACCGCGACCCCGGATACCGCGGTAATTTTCTCCAGCAGTTGGGGACGCCAGTTATTTAGCTGCGGCAATGCCAGACGCAGGCCACTCACCAGCAGCGCAACAATCACCACCACGGTTGCCACGGTGAGCAGTAATATCCCGGGCCATCGCCTCAACGCATCTCTCCTTGTCAGCCTGTTACGCTTTATCCTTCAGCCCGCCTGTTTACCCGCCCCCGACGCCATCGGGAGCGACAGGCTGAATGATTACATCATTACCACATCGAACTGCTCTTGATTATAGAGCGGCTCAATTTGTACTTTGACCTGCTTGCCGACAAAGATTTCAACTTCCGCCAGCGCGTGGGACTCTTCCCCTTTCAGAGCTTCCGCGACGGCAGGTGAAGCATAGACCAGGAAGCGGTCTGAGTCATACGCATGATGCACGCGGACTATTTCGCGCATGATCTCATAACAGACCGTTTCGACCGACTTTACCGTACCGCGCCCATGACAGGTAGGACACTCGTTACACAGCACATGTTCCACGCTTTCACGGGTGCGTTTACGGGTCATCTCGACCAGCCCCAGCTGCGAGAAGCCGTTAATGCTGGTTTTCACCCGGTCTTTACTCAGCGCCTGCTCCAGGGAATGCAGTACCCGACGACGATGATCTTCATTATTCATATCGATAAAATCAATGATGATAATGCCGCCCAGATTACGCAGACGCAGCTGGCGCGCGATGGCCTGCGTGGCTTCAATATTGGTATTGAAGATAGTGTCGTCGAGATTGCGGTGGCCAACGAACGCCCCGGTGTTGATATCGATGGTGGTCATCGCTTCGGTCTGATCGATGATCAGATAGCCGCCTGACTTCAGCTCGACTTTACGCTCCAGCGCGCGCTGGATTTCGTTCTCAACGTCAAAGAGATCGAAAATCGGCTGGCGGCCGCTGTAATGTTCCAGCTTGCTGGTCATTTCCGGGATGTATTCCGCGGTGAACTCCAGCAGCGCCTCGTAGGTCAGGCGCGAATCCACGCGAATGCGGTCAAGCTGAGCGTCGGCGAAATCGCGCAGCACGCGCTGGGCCAGCGCCAGCTCGCCGTACATCTGATAGCGGGTCTGGTTACGCTTTTTGCGTTCCATCACTTTGGTCCAGACGCGCTTAAGGTAGGCCGCATCCGCCGCCATCTCTTGCTCATGCACGCCTTCCGCCGCGGTGCGAATAATAAACCCGCCCTGCTCGTCGCAATATTCGGTGACCACGCTTTTCAGACGTTCGCGCTCGGCCTCGCTTTCAATTCTCTGCGATACGCCGACGTGCGAAGCGCCCGGCATAAACACTAAATAGCGGGAAGGTATGGTGATGTCGGTGGTTAGACGCGCGCCTTTGGTACCCAGCGGGTCTTTCACCACCTGCACCATCAGGTCCTGGCCCTGACGCACCAGTTCGGAAATATCGCGAACGGTAAACTGCTTTTGCTCTTCACCCGCCACGCACTCGGTGTGCGGCATGATATCGGAAGCATGCAGGAAGGCGGCCTTATCCAGGCCAATATCTACAAAAGCCGCCTGCATTCCAGGCAACACACGACTGACACGACCTTTGTAGATATTGCCTACGATTCCGCGCCGCGCTTCTCTCTCAATATGAATTTCCTGCAGGATCCCGCCATCGATATACGCGACGCGCGTCTCGGATGGCGTTACGTTAACTAATAATTCAGCCGTCATCTTTATCCCTTTTCTTCACGCAGTGAGTTAAAGTTACTCAGCAACTCATACGTTTCCACCAGCGGTAAGCCGACTACGGCGTGATAGCTGCCATTTATCTTCCTGACAAAACAACCACCCAACCCTTGAATACCGTATGCGCCTGCTTTATCTAAAGGTTCGCCGCTGGCTACGTAGGTAGCGATATCCTGCTCGGAGAGCAGACGGAAGGTCACTTCCGTCACCACCAGGCAATCCAGCGTTTGCTGCTTATCCGCCAACGCCACCGCGGTCATCACCTGGTGGGTTTTTCCGGAAAGCATGCGAAGCATTTCTGCGGCGTGCCCGGCGTCGCGCGGCTTTTCCAGCACTTCGCCGTTAAGAATGACAATCGTATCCGCCCCCAACACCGGCAGATCGCGCGGCGCCATAGCAACGCCAGCCAGCGCTTTTTCACGCGCCAGACGCGCAACGTAATGCGCAGCGCTCTCCTGCGGGTCGCGCCGTTCCTCAATACCCGGAACCAGGCGTTCGAAAGAGAGACCAAGCTGAGTTAACAGTTCCTGCCGACGCGGGGAACCAGAAGCCAGATACAGAGTTGTCATATCAACCTTTATTGAACCGCAAATTGCTGACGCACTTTACGCATTAGCAGGAATAGCCACGGCCAGAGCACACCGTTTACTACACTACTCCAGAACACTTCCGGACGGAAAGAGACGTTGATCACTAAAAACTCTGCCCAGAAAACAATGATATCAACGGCAAGAGACAACAGCATGACCACCAGCGCCTGTTGCCAGAGCGCCAGATTACGGAACAGCTGATATTTTAAAGCGACCAGATAGGCAACAATACTTAACGACAGCGCGCGTACGCCGAGGGTCGAACCGCTGATGAGGTCGAGAACCGCCCCCATAACAAAGCCGGTACCGACGTTAACCCGATGCGGCAGCGCGAGGATCCAGTACAGCAGAATCAATAACACCCAGTTTGGCCGGAAGACGGTGATGTCCTGCGGCCAGGGCATAATCTGCAGCAATAGCGCGATAAGAAACGAGAGCCAGATAACCCAGCGTCCCTGGCTACGATAACTTGCCACTATTGCCCCCCTGCTGGCAGAGGTTGCGCGGACGGCGGCGGCGTCAGGCCCGTCGCCGGCGCCGGCATCTGCGGCCCCATAGCATCAGGCGCAGGCAGCACCTGCGGCATCATTTGCATCAGGCGCTCATTGGCAACGCGGTGAACCTCTTCCGGGGTCATCGGGTTGGCGCCGTTGCGATCGGCGCCCCACAGCAGCAGCAGATAGCGCAAACGCTGCAGACCGGCGGTCGGACGGGCCTGGATTACCGTATAAGCACGTTGAGTATCCAGACGTACCGAGGAGACCACCCCAACCGGATATCCTTCCGGGAAGCGTCCGCCGAGCCCGGAGGTCACCAGCACATCGCCGACGCGAATATCGGTATTCGCCGGCAGGTGTTCAAGCTGTAAATCATCAGTGCAGCCGTTGCCGGCGGCAATCACGCGGATATCGTTACGCAGCACCTGGATCGGCAAGGCATGGGTCGCATCGCAAATAAGCAGCACGCGGCTGGTCATTTTCGCAACCGCCACCACCTGGCCGACAACGCCCTTGTCGCTAATAACCGGCTGGCCTTCATATACGCCATTGACGCTGCCTTTATCGATAACGACCTGATCGCTGTAAGGGTCGTTAACCGTCGAGATAACCTGAGTCACCATCTTCTGCTCGTCCTGACGCAGCGGCGAGCCTAACAGCTCACGTAAACGGGCATTTTCTTGTTTGTATTGACCAAGCATCAGCAGATCGCTGTTTTTCAGCAGCAGTTCCTGACGCAGCGCGCGGTTTTCCAGTTCGAGCTGATCGCGGGTCGCCAGCGATTGCGATACGCTGTCGAGCAGTTCCCGGGGACCATTTGAGATAAAGTAGAAAGGACTGACGGCTGTATCCATGTACGTTCGGATTTGGCTGAACGTACCCAGGCGGCTGTCGGCGATAATGACGCCAAGCGCCACCAAAACCGCCAGAATAAGGCGGATCTGTAGCGACGGGCCACGGCTAAAAATTGGCTTCATAGGCTATGCGTATTCTCGTGTCAGTAAAGACCAGAGGCAGCCCTTAAGCTGCCCCAGACCTTCAGGCTGACTACTCTTCGCTGAACAAGTCGCCGCCGTGCATATCGATCATTTCCAGCGCCTTACCGCCGCCACGAGCGACGCAGGTCAGTGGATCTTCTGCAACTACGACAGGGATCCCTGTCTCTTCCATTAACAGACGGTCAAGGTTACGCAGCAGCGCGCCGCCGCCGGTCAGAACCATACCGCGCTCGGAGATATCGGATGCCAGCTCCGGCGGGCACTGTTCCAGCGCGACCATAACGGCGCTGACGATGCCGGTCAGCGGCTCCTGCAGCGCTTCGAGGATTTCGTTGGAATTCAGGGTGAAGCCGCGTGGAACGCCTTCAGCCAGGTTACGGCCGCGCACTTCGATTTCGCGTACTTCATCACCCGGGTAAGCGGAACCGATTTCGTGTTTGATACGCTCAGCGGTCGCTTCGCCGATCAGGGAACCGTAGTTACGACGCACGTAATTGATCACGGCTTCATCGAAACGGTCGCCGCCGATACGTACGGAAGAAGAGTAGACCACGCCGTTCAGGGAGATAACCGCGACTTCGGTAGTACCGCCGCCGATATCAACAACCATAGAACCGGTCGCTTCAGAAACCGGCAAGCCTGCGCCGATCGCGGCCGCCATCGGCTCTTCGATCAGGAAGACTTCGCGGGCGCCAGCGCCCTGCGCGGATTCGCGGATAGCACGACGCTCAACCTGAGTCGCGCCAACCGGCACGCACACCAGCACACGCGGGCTCGGGCGCATAAAGCTGTTGCTATGCACCTGTTTAATAAAGTGTTGCAGCATCTTTTCAGTCACGAAGAAGTCGGCGATAACGCCGTCTTTCATCGGGCGAATCGCCGCGATATTGCCCGGCGTACGGCCCAGCATCTGCTTCGCTTCATGACCTACAGCGGCAACGCTTTTCGGCGAACCGGCACGATCCTGACGAATGGCCACAACGGAAGGCTCATTCAATACGATGCCTTGTCCTTTTACATAAATAAGGGTATTCGCGGTACCCAGGTCAATGGACAGGTCATTGGAAAACATGCCACGAAATTTTTTTAACATACTAAGGGATAATCCTGAAAGCTGGGGCGGAAAACAAAATCCGCTTACTTTACCAACCACACGCAGCAGCGACAAGGCGCAAAAATCATCTGCTACGGTGAAAATTAGTGCAGTTCATTTCCTTTGTTACAAACATTTACGAAGTCCCTTCGGCGCTGAATAAATCAGCTGCGCTCCGTGCTCTGTTTGTACCTGTCAAAGGTCAGTCTTGCGTAAGTTGCGACATTCCGGCGGGTAGACAAGCACACCCCCTTTACTATGGCGCGCGTTATTCTACGTGAAATCACGCCAAACGGCAGATCAAACAGAGTATCTTTGCGAATATTTTTTCACATTTGTGTCAAGTGGCTGTGAGGCGGCAAAAAATTCCCCCTGACCGCCGGTCACGCCGCATTGCGACAGCACCTGCCACTCGCTGCGACTGCGGACTCCCGTCGCAAAAACCTGTACCGGCATCCCTTTACAGGCCTCCACCAGACTTTGAACCAGTAACTGGTTCTCGCTGCGTTTTTCAATATTGCGCGATAGCCCTTGATGCAGCTTGATCACTTCCACGTCCAGCTGCTTGATCCAACTGGTGCCAACCAGCGTCAACCCGGCCTGAACCACGGCGACGCGAATGCCCAGCGCGTTTATCAACCGCATAACCGGGTGTAAACGGCCGATATATTGACAAACATCCGCCTCTGCAAGTTCAAAAATAATCCGCCGACGTTGCGATTTTTCGCACTGCATCATGGTATCGCGCAGCCAGCGCTGGAAACGCGGGCGAATCAGCGACTCCACGGTCACCTGTAGCGCCAGCGTTTGATCCGGCCAATAACTTAATAACGGCAGCAAACGCGTAATCTGTAGGCGATCGTACTCTTCCGCTAAGCCGAACTGCTGCACCATCGGCATATACTCGGCGGCAATCACCTCTTCTTTACCGTCATAGATGCGGCACATGAGCTCGCGGTGATGTACCCGCCCATCGCGCATGACCGCCGGTTTCTGATACAAGCGCGGGCCGCCGCGGCTGAGCATCTGCTCGATAAGCGTTCGCCAGCGCACGTTGCCACGCCCCTTCTCCGGCAGCGAATCATCGTAAACCGCCCAGCTATTACTCCCCTGCAGCACGGCGTTGCGGGTGGCGGCTTCAGCATGTTCCATCACCTGAGAGGTGGACTGGCCGCTGCGGAACGCGCAGATGCCGATATGCATCGTGTCGTCTTTATCCAGCACCCGCGTTGACGGCAGCGCATCCATCGCCTTCAGCAACTGCCCGGCAATACTATCAGCCTCTTTTAAAGTGCGATGCGGCAATAAGACGGCGAAGTCGCTACGGTGATAGCGCGCCAGTAGCGAGCCGGGATAACGCATAATAAAAGTAGACAGCAAATTAATTAGCGTGAAGTAATGTTCTTCCGCCGCCGCCCGTCCCCAGTTATCGCGCAGCAGATCAAACTCCGGCAGGCGAATCATCATCACGATACCGTGCGCCCCCACCTTTTCCTGATCGTCCAGCAGCGTCGCCAGTTGATTATCAAAGAACAGGCGGTTATTAAGGCCGGTTTTAGAATCCTGGGCGGCGTAGGAGCGAATCAGGGTATCCATGCGGCTGCGCTGATCGCTGGCAAACTGCAGTTCCGAGAGCAGCATATCCAGCGCGCTGCTGGTACTGGCCGGCCATTCATGAACCGAACCGCGCACCTGCGGCCCGCGCTCGCCGCTGAGAATGCGCCGCGCGCGCAGCTCCAGTAGCTCCTGTCCCGCCAGCTGACGGCGGATCCAGCGAATCGAAAAGAAGATAATCAGCACCATGAAGCCGATGGCGAAGGAGAGCGGCGCGGTGACGTGAAGCGAGCGGAAGTAATTGACCATCGGGTCCATGTAGACCAGACGAATCGAAATTCCGGGATGTTTGAGCGAGGGTACCGTCATTTCACGATACTGGTTGTTACTGCCCAGCGGACGGTAACTGTCGCCGCGGGTATGGCTGTAAAGCGATTTGCCGTTGAGCAGAAAATCAATATGTTCGACTTCTACCGGCGTGAGCAGCTCGTCCATTTGCGGTTCGAGCTTCTCAAAAGAGGTGGTCACCAGGCGGCTATCCAACATCGTCGCCACCGCCTGCACGCGATTCTCAACTTTAATCTGAATGCCGTTGTAAAAGCTCAGCGACGCGCCGATAAGCGTGACAAAAATCGTCAGGCTGGTGAGCAGCGTAACAAATGCTGAGAATTTCGTCGTTAATCGCATCCCTGTGTTAACTCCGCGTGTGAATAACTACCCGATGGGCATTCGGGCCCCTTTTAAGACTTTTACTTAAGTAAGTACTAACTTTCTGAAGCGACGCATACTACCAAAGCTGGCGTATCTGGCAATTTATTGCGTTACATCCACGTAATAATGCCGTTAGCGAGTATAGTCTGCAGAATAATTTTTCCAATCTTCAAACCGCGAGGAACCACATATGCAGGCTTTAATCTTAGAACAGCAGGATGGCAAAACCCTTTCCTCGGTGCAAAACATCGATGCCAACCTGCTGCCGCCAGGCGATGTGACTGTCGATATTCACTGGTCGAGCCTCAATTATAAAGATGCCCTGGCCATTACCGGCAAAGGAAAAATTATCCGCAACTTTCCGATGATTCCTGGTATCGATTTTGCCGGTACCGTCCATGCCAGCGAAGATCCGCGTTTTCACGTTGGCCAACAGGTGTTACTCACCGGTTGGGGCGTGGGAGAAAACCATTGGGGCGGCCTGGCCGAGCGCGCCCGTGTCAAAGGCGAATGGCTGGTGGCCATGCCTGAAGGTCTCGACGGACGCAAAGCGATGGCCATCGGTACCGCAGGCTTTACCGCCATGCTATGCGTGATGGCGCTGGAAGAAGCCGGGGTGCGACCGCAGGATGGCGAAATCGTCGTAACAGGCGCCAGCGGCGGCGTCGGCAGCACAGCAGTCGCTCTGCTGCATCACCTGGGTTATCAGGTGGCGGCGGTGTCCGGTCGCGAAAGTACCCATGACTATCTGAGAAGCCTCGGCGCGCAGCGTATTCTGGGCCGCGACGAGTTCGCTGAGAGCCGTCCGCTGGAAAAACAAATCTGGACGGGCGCTATCGATACCGTCGGCGATAAAGTGCTGGCTAAGGTGCTGGCGCAGATGAATTACGGCGGCTGCGTCGCGGCCTGCGGCCTGGCGGGCGGTTTCGCGCTGCCGACCACCGTGATGCCATTTATCCTGCGCAATGTACGCCTGCAGGGCGTCGATTCGGTAATGACTCCGCCTGCGCGCCGCGCAGAAGCATGGCGCCGGCTGGTGCGCGATCTGCCTGAGTCTTTTTACGCGCAAAGCGCGACCGAAATCAGCCTGGCGGATGCCCCGGCCTTTGCCGACAAAATCATGAACAACCAGATCCAGGGACGTACGCTGGTCAAAATCGGCTAATCTGCAATTTTTCGTGACATATTCGCGATCGCGCTCCGCCTCCGTCATGCTTAGAAAAAAGTATGACGGAGGACGCCATGAAAACCAGAAAACTGACGGAAGCCGACGTAACGGCGGAATCGGTATTTAACCTGCAGCGCCGCCAGGTGCTGAAAATGCTCGGTATCGGCGCGACGGCGATGTCGCTCTCAACGAAGGCCCACGCCGACCTGCTCGATTGGTTTAAAGGCCATGACCGCCCGCCAGCGCCCGCCGGAAAGGCGCTGACCTTCGATAAACCCGCAGCATGGCAAAATAAGCTCGCCCTCACCCCGGAAGATAAAGTCGCCGGCTACAATAACTTTTATGAATTCGGCCTCGATAAAGCCGATCCGGCCGCTAACGCAGGCAGCCTGCGCACTGACCCCTGGACGCTTACCATCGGCGGCGAAGTCGCCAAACCCCTGACGCTCGATCACGACGACCTGACCCATCGTTTTCCGCTGGAAGAGCGTATTTATCGTATGCGCTGCGTAGAGGCCTGGTCGATGGTCGTGCCGTGGGTCGGCTTCCCGCTGCATAAACTGCTCGCGCTGGTGGAGCCCACCAGCAACGCCCGCTACGTCGCTTTCAAAACGCTGTATGCGCCGGAACAAATGCCGGGACAAAAAGATCGCTTCATCGGCGGCGGCCTGGCCTATCCCTATGTCGAAGGGTTGCGCCTTGATGAAGCAATGCACCCGCTCACGTTGATGAGCGTTGGCGTCTATGGGAAAGCGCTGCCGCCGCAAAACGGCGCGCCCATCCGCCTGACCGTGCCGTGGAAGTATGGATTTAAAGGGATTAAATCTATCGTAAGCATCGAATTAACCCGCGAGCGGCCGCCGACCACCTGGAATCTGGCGGCGCCGGATGAATACGGTTTCTATGCCAATGTGAACCCGCACGTCGATCATCCGCGCTGGTCGCAGGCCAGCGAGCGGTTTATCGGCGCCGGTGGCGTACTCGATGTAAAACGCCAGCCGACGTTACTGTTTAATGGCTATGCCGAGGAAGTCGCGTCGCTGTATCGAGGGCTTAACTTACGGGAGAATTTCTAGTGCGCCTGAGCGTTAAACAGATAGGCTGGCTGAAAGTTGTGCTGCATTTAGCCGGTTTTTTACCGCTGGTCTGGCTGTTCTGGGCCGGACATCAGGGCTATTTCAGCGCCGATCCGGCAAAGGATATCCAGCATTTTACCGGACGGATGGCGCTGAAGTTTTTGCTTGCCACCTTGCTTATTACGCCGCTGGCGCGTTACGCTAAACAGCCATTATTGATACGCACCCGCCGGTTATTAGGGTTATGGTGCTTTGCCTGGGCCACGTTGCACCTCACCAGTTATACGTTGCTGGAGCTCGGCATTAACAATCTGGCGCTGCTCGGTTCCGAGATAATCAACCGTCCGTATCTCACGCTTGGTTTAATCAGTTGGCTGGTTTTACTGGCGCTGGCGGCGACGTCAACCCAGTACATGCAACGAAAATTAGGCCGACGTTGGCAAACATTGCACAACTTCGTCTATCTGGTGGCGATCCTCGCCCCTATTCATTATCTGTGGTCGGTGAAGATTTTATCGCCGCAGCCGCTGATTTATGCCGGACTGGCAATAGTACTTTTAGCCAGCCGCTACAAGAAGTTTCGCCAGTGGTGGCGCTAATCTCCGGATATGTGCAGTTCCCCGCAGAACGTTTATCAACCGCGACTCTTTTTACGATAGCGGTTGATAATCTTCCCTGATAAGACCAGTATTTAGCTGCCAATTGCTACGAAATCGTTATAATGTGCGACTTTGGTTTTCCTGAAGGGGTTTTCGAACCCTGAAAAGGTGACAAGCGCGTATCGAAGGTATATTTTGTTTTTTACCCGAGGTTAGCAGGAGATAGCTGCACAATGGCTGACAAGTTTCGCATTTTGCTTTTGAACGGACCAAACCTTAATATGCTCGGCAGCCGTGAACCCGAGAAGTACGGTTCGCTAACGCTGGCAGAAATTGTTAACCGTTTAACCGCAGAAGCGGAAGCGCTAAACGTGACGCTCGACCACCTGCAATCCAATGCGGAGTTCGCGCTCATCGACCGAATTCATCAGGCTAAAGACTCTGTGGACTATATCCTGATCAATCCGGCCGCGTTTACGCATACCAGCGTGGCCATCCGCGACGCGCTGCTTGCCGTGAGTATCCCGTTTATCGAGATCCACCTGAGCAACGTGCATGCGCGCGAGCCGTTCCGTCACCACTCGTATCTGTCTGATGTCGCCTCGGGCGTAATCTGCGGATTAGGTGCGGACGGCTATTCATACGCTTTACAGACGGCGGTCAAACGCCTGTCACAAACACACTAAACAAAGAGTACGGAACCCACTCATGGATATTCGTAAGATTAAAAAACTGATCGAGCTGGTTGAAGAATCAGGCATCTCCGAACTGGAAATTTCTGAAGGCGAAGAGTCTGTACGCATCAGCCGTGCAGCGCCTGCTGCTAGCTATCCGGTAATGCAGCAAGCCTATGCTGCGCCAATCGCCCAGCCTCAGGCGCCAGCCGCCGCAGCGCCGGCAGCAGCACCTGCCGCTGAAGCGAAAGCGGAAATCAGTGGTCACATCGTACGTTCCCCGATGGTCGGTACTTTCTACCGCACCCCGAGCCCGGACGCGAAAGCCTTTGTGGAAGTCGGTCAGAAAGTTAACGTGGGCGACACCCTGTGCATCGTAGAAGCGATGAAAATGATGAACCAGATCGAAGCCGACAAAGCCGGCGTGGTTAAAGCCATTCTGATCGAAAGCGGCCAACCTGTAGAATTCGACGAGCCGCTGGTTGTCATCGAGTAACGAGGCGAACATGCTGGATAAAATTGTCATCGCTAACCGTGGCGAGATCGCACTGCGCATCCTGCGTGCCTGTAAAGAACTGGGCATCAAGACCGTTGCTGTGCACTCCACCGCGGATCGCGATTTAAAACACGTATTATTAGCGGATGAGACGGTCTGCATCGGCCCGGCTCCGTCCGTAAAAAGCTATCTGAACATCCCGGCTATCATCAGTGCGGCGGAAATCACCGGCGCGGTAGCGATTCACCCGGGTTACGGTTTCCTCTCCGAGAACGCTAACTTTGCCGAGCAGGTTGAACGTTCCGGTTTCATCTTCATCGGCCCGAAAGCCGACACCATCCGCCTGATGGGCGACAAAGTGTCCGCTATCACCGCGATGAAGAAAGCTGGCGTCCCGACTGTTCCAGGTTCTGATGGCCCGCTGGGCGACGACATGGACGCTAACCGCGCGCATGCCAAACGTATCGGCTATCCGGTTATCATCAAAGCCTCCGGCGGCGGCGGCGGTCGCGGCATGCGCGTCGTGCGCAGCGACGCTGAACTGGCGCAATCCATCTCCATGACCAAAGCGGAAGCGAAAGCGGCTTTCAACAACGACATGGTCTATATGGAGAAGTACCTGGAAAATCCTCGTCACATCGAGATTCAGGTGCTGGCGGATGGCCAAGGCAACGCTATCTATCTGGCGGAACGCGACTGCTCCATGCAGCGTCGTCACCAGAAAGTCGTCGAAGAAGCGCCGGCGCCGGGCATTACCCCGGAACTGCGTCGCTACATCGGCGAACGTTGCGCGAAAGCCTGTGTGGATATCGGCTACCGCGGAGCGGGTACCTTTGAGTTCCTGTTCGAAAACGGCGAGTTCTACTTCATTGAGATGAACACCCGTATCCAGGTAGAACACCCGGTTACCGAAATGATCACCGGCGTTGACCTGATCAAAGAACAGCTGCGCATCGCGGCGGGTCAGCCGCTGTCTATCAAGCAAGAAGAAGTGCAGGTTCGCGGCCATGCGGTAGAATGCCGTATCAACGCCGAAGACCCGAACACCTTCCTGCCGAGCCCGGGTAAAATTACCCGCTTCCACGCGCCGGGTGGTTTTGGCGTGCGCTGGGAGTCTCATATCTACGCCGGTTACACCGTACCGCCGTACTATGACTCAATGATCGGCAAACTGATCTGCTACGGCGAAAGCCGTGATGTGGCGATTGCCCGCATGAAGAACGCGCTGCAGGAACTGATCATCGATGGCATCAAAACCAACGTTGAGCTGCAGATGCGCATTATGAGCGACGAGAACTTCCAGCATGGTGGCACCAATATCCACTATCTGGAGAAAAAACTCGGACTGCAGGAAAAATAATCCTGTACTCGCAGCAAAAGGCCGGATAATCCGGCCTTTTTTCTTTTTCTCTCCCCTCGACTTTTCCATGCGGTACAATCCCCGCTTTCTTCATCCTCAAGGGACAAAAAATGGACAAAAGATTTGTTCAGGCCCATAAAGAAGCGCGCTGGGCGCTGTGGCTGACCCTTCTCTATCTTGCCGCCTGGCTGGCTGCGGCCTATTTACCGGGCGTCGGTATCGGCTTTACCGGCCTGCCGCACTGGTTTGAACTGGCCTGCCTGCTAGTGCCGCTGCTGTTCATCCTGCTGTGCTGGGCGATGGTGCGCTTTATCTTCCGTGATATCTCTCTGGAGGATAACGATGCAGCTTGAGATTATCGTGGTGCTGATCGCTTATCTGTTTGTGGTCTTCGGGCTGTCTCTTTACGCGATGCGTAAACGCAGTACCGGGAACTTCCTTAGCGAGTACTTCCTCGGCAGCCGATCGATGGGCGGTTTTGTATTAGCCATGACCCTCACCGCTACCTATATTAGCGCCAGCTCGTTTATCGGCGGCCCCGGCGCCGCGTACAAATATGGGTTGGGCTGGGTACTGCTGGCGATGATCCAGGTACCGACGATCTGGCTTTCTCTCGGGATCCTCGGCAAGAAGTTCGCGATCCTGGCGCGCCGCTACAACGCCATTACCCTTAACGATATGTTGCAGGCGCGCTACCAAAGCCGCGCGGTGGTATGGATTGCCAGCGTCAGTCTGCTGGTGGCCTTTGTTGGGGCCATCGCGGTGCAGTTTATCGGCGGCGCGCGCCTGCTGGAAACCGCCGCCGGGATCAAGTACGAAACCGGACTACTGATATTTGGCATCACGATTGCGCTCTACACCGCTTTTGGCGGCTTCCGCGCCAGCGTACTCAACGATACGATGCAGGGGATGGTGATGTTGATCGGAACGATCGTCCTGCTGGTTGGCGTCGTCCATGCCGCCGGCGGCCTGCATCAGGCGGTAGACACGCTCCAGCAAATCGATCCGCAGCTGGTATCGCCCCACGGCGCGGATGATATCCTCACGCCAACCTTTATGACCTCGTTTTGGGTGCTGGTCTGTTTCGGCGTCATCGGCTTGCCGCATACCGCCGTACGCTGTATCTCTTATAAAGACAGTAAGGCCGTACACCGCGGGATCGTTATTGGCACTATCGTAGTAGCGATACTGATGTTCGGTATGCATCTCGCCGGCGCTCTTGGCCGCGCCGTCCTGCCGGGCCTCACCGTGCCCGATCAGGTGATCCCGACGTTAATGGTTCAGGTGCTGCCGCCGTGGGCCGCTGGGCTGTTTTTAGCGGCGCCGATGGCCGCGATTATGTCTAACGTTAACGCCCATTTACTGCAGGCATCGGCTACGATCATTAAAGATCTATGGCTCAGCGCTCAGCCGACGAAAAAGCGTAATGAGCAGAAGCTGAAGCGGATCTCAACGATCGCCACTTTAGTGCTGGGCATACTCATGATGCTGGCCGCCTGGCGGCCGCCGGAAATGATTATCTGGCTTAATCTGCTGGCCTTTGGCGGCCTGGAAGCGGTGTTCTTATGGCCGCTGGTATTGGGCCTTTACTGGGAGCGGGCAAATGCTGCCGGCGCGCTCAGCGCGATGTTAGTCGGGGGTGTGCTGTATGCCGTGCTCGCGACGTTTAATATTCAGTACCTGGGCTTCCATCCTATCGTGCCCTCGCTGCTGCTAAGTTTGTTGGCTTTTGTCGTCGGGAACCGTTTCGGCCAGCCCGTACCGCCAGCCCCTATTATGACTACTGATAAATAAAGAGTTTTGCCATGCCTTGGATCCAACTAAAACTGAATACGACCGGCGCTCACGCGGAAGAACTGAGCGACGCGCTGATGGAGGCCGGCGCGGTCTCGATTACCTTCCAGGACACCCACGACACGCCGGTGTTCGAACCGCTGCCGGGTGAAACCCGTTTGTGGGGCGATACCGACGTTATCGGCCTGTTCGATGCGGAAAGCGACATGAACGAAGCGGTTGCTATCCTTGAGCAGCATCCGCTGCTCGGCGCCGGCTTCGCGCATAAAATTGAACAACTGGAAGATAAAGATTGGGAACGCGAGTGGATGGATAACTTCCACCCGATGCGTTTCGGCGAACGCCTGTGGATTTGCCCGAGCTGGCGCGATGTTCCTGATGAGAATGCAGTCAATGTGATGCTTGATCCAGGACTGGCCTTTGGTACCGGCACTCACCCAACGACCGCGATGTGTCTGCAATGGCTCGACGGCCTTGACCTGCAGGGCAAAACGGTTATCGATTTTGGCTGCGGTTCCGGCATCCTGGCCATCGCCGCGCTGAAGCTGGGCGCCGCCAAAGCTATCGGTATTGATATCGATCCGCAGGCCATTCAGGCCAGTCGTGATAACGCTCAGCGTAACGGCGTCTCCGAACGCCTTGAACTGTATTTGCCGCAGGATCAGCCAGAAGCCATGAAAGCCGATGTGGTGGTCGCAAACATCCTGGCAGGCCCGTTACGTGAGCTGGCCCCGTTAATCAGCGTCCTGCCGGTTACAGGCGGCCTGCTTGGCCTTTCCGGAATCCTGGCAAGCCAGGCGGAAAGCGTCTGCGAAGCCTACGCTCCGCTCTTCACCCTTGACCCGGTGGTGGAGAAAGAGGAGTGGTGCCGGATTACCGGCCGGAAAAATTAAGTGAGACTGCGGCCTACGGGCCGCATTTTTGTTTCCAGTAACCGTCGAATATTGCCAGGAAATGAGAGCCGGATCGCATTACGATGCCCTTTTTTGGCTACAAAAACAGCGTTTTATCCCGTCTCGTATCGCCTTCATCTCAGAAAAATCGAGAAGTTTTGTGATTTTATAATTGGACACAAATTATCCCGTTGTTAATAACGTAATGATTAATATGATAATTTATTCACGGCTATTACGTTACTCCTGGATTCATTGATCTGTAACAGAGGATTGGTCAAAGTTTGGCCTTTCATCTCGCGCAAAAAATGCGTAATATACGCCGCCTTGCAGTCACAGTATGGTCATTTCTTAACTCATGCGCATCGGACACCACCAGCTCAGAAATCGCCTGATCGCAGCACCTATGGCTGGCATCACTGACAGACCATTCAGGACGCTGTGTTACGAGATGGGAGCAGGTTTAACCGTCTCCGAGATGATGTCCTCCAACCCGCAGGTATGGGAGAGCGACAAGTCCCGGTTACGGATGGTGCACATTGATGAGCCCGGTATTCGTACCGTGCAAATCGCCGGTAGCGTACCGGAAGAGATGGCCGCGGCCGCCCGTATTAACGTGGAAAGCGGCGCCCAGATTATTGATATCAATATGGGGTGCCCGGCTAAAAAGGTGAATCGTAAGCTCGCTGGTTCAGCCCTCTTGCAGTATCCCGATCAGGTGAAGTCAATCCTGACCGCGGTCGTCAAGGCAGTGGACGTTCCGGTGACTCTCAAGATTCGCACCGGTTGGGAACCGGAACACCGTAACTGTGTAGAGATTGCCCAACTGGCTGAAGAATGTGGCATTCAGGCTCTGACTATTCACGGACGCACTCGCGCCTGCTTGTTTAACGGAGAAGCTGAATACGACAGTATTCGGGCAGTTAAGCAGAAAGTTTCCATTCCGATTATCGCGAATGGCGACATTACTGACCCGCTTAAAGCCAGAGCCGTGCTCGACTACACGGGGGCTGACGCTCTCATGATAGGCCGTGCGGCTCAGGGAAGACCCTGGATCTTTCGGGAAATCCAGCATTATCTGGACACTGGGGAGTTGCTGCCCCCCCTGCCGTTGGCAGAGGTTAAGCGCTTGCTTTGCGCGCACGTTCGGGAACTGCATGACTTTTACGGTCAGGCAAAAGGGTACCGAATCGCGCGTAAACACGTCTCTTGGTATCTCCAGGAGCATGCTCCAAATGACCAGTTTCGGCGCACATTCAACGCCATTGAGGATGCCAGCGAACAGCTGGAGGCGTTGGAGGCATACTTCGAAAATTTTGCGTAATAGAAATAAAGAGCTGACAGAACTATGTTCGAACAACGCGTAAATTCTGACGTACTGACCGTTTCTACCGTTAACTCTCAGGATCAGGTAACTCAAAAGCCCCTGCGTGACTCGGTTAAACAGGCACTGAAGAACTATTTTGCTCAACTGAATGGTCAGGATGTTAATGATCTGTATGAGCTGGTATTGGCTGAAGTTGAACAGCCACTGTTGGACATGGTGATGCAATACACCCGTGGTAATCAGACCCGCGCTGCCCTGATGATGGGTATCAACCGCGGTACTCTGCGTAAGAAACTGAAAAAATACGGCATGAACTGATATTAATCAGTGAATTGCTGGATTAAAAAGGCGCTCTTCGGCATGGGGAAGCGCCTTTTTTTATGGCCTGAGTTTTTATACTGAATTACTGCCCCACGGCAGCCATCGGCCACCCGCTATGGTCAGGTTGCTGCAACGATAACGCCGACATAATATTGTCTACCAGCACGGGAGCCTGCTGATAGAGATTGAATTGTTCAGGATCCATTAACCAGTTTTTAATAATTCCTGTAAAAGCCCCGTGTAATATAATCAACGTAATTTCGATATTTGTTTCCGCTGGTAATAGTCTGTTTCTGACACAGCATTGTAGTACGTCACGGACTATCGCGTAATTAAAGCCAATTCGCTTGCGGATTTCCGTTTCCGGTAACATATCGCTGGCGAACTCACATTTATGATAAAGAATCTGTAATAGTGCCTGCTGCCGGGGATTCTCAGCGATATATTGCAATCCGGTAATAAATTTTTTACGTAACCCGGTTAACGGATTTTGGTTATCCAGTTCCCACTGCTGATGAGGCAGTAGCTCTCTGAGCGGCGGTTGCTGCTGCCACATCTCATTAAACAATTCAGCCTTGCTGGAAAAATGCCAGTACACCGCCCCACGCGTGACGCCAGCGGCGTCGGCGATATCAGTGAGAGTGGTATTGGTGACGCCGCGCTGTGCGAACTGCTGAATAGCGGACTCAATCAGGAGTTGACGCGTTCTTAATGCGTCCTCTTTGGTTTTTCTGGCCATAACCTTTTCCCACTCGCAACCTAACGGTGAATACAGAATTGACTGATACATCTGTCAATTTAGCATTCCAAAGAAAATATTATTTAGCAAAAATGCAGATACGAATATTTAATTTCGAGGAAATATAATACACACGACAAATATAAATACAAAACACATTCACGGAAGCAATATTAAAGAGAAGCGAACTAAACCAACTGCCTGTTTTTTGTTTTTGCGTGCCTTGTTCATTGCTCAAAAATAACTATTCCTTACATCCACCGGTGTTTATTTGTAGGATAACGAACCGCTTTAATATTCATTATTTCTTCGCAGATTCGCCGCCCTATCCGGCCCGTAATCTATAAGGAACAGCAATGACGAGTCATGCCAGAGTTTCTCTTTTATCCAGCTTAATTATCTCCGCCTTGTTGCTTACCGGTTGTGATAATTCAGGCGATCAACAGGCACAGCCACAAGCACCTCAGGTTAGCGTGCATGTGGTGCACAGCGAACCGCTTTCTGTGACTACCGAACTACCGGGGCGAACTTCTGCTTTTCGCGTCGCTGAAGTTCGCCCCCAGGTCAGCGGCATTATCCTGAAACGCAACTTTGTCGAGGGCAGCGATATCAAGGCCGGTGAATCGCTCTATCAAATCGACCCTGCCACCTATCAGGCGGCCTGGAATAGCGCCAAAGGCGACGAGGCGAAAGCTGAAGCCGCGGCGGCTATCGCCCATCTGACGGTGAAACGCTATGTCCCTCTGCTTGGAACTCAGTATATCAGTCAGCAGGAATACGATCAGGCCGTCGCGACCGCGCGTCAGGCCGATGCCGACGTCGTGGCGGCTAAAGCCGCGGTCGAAAGCGCCCGTATCAACCTGGCGTACACCAAAGTGACTTCGCCCATCGACGGGCGGATTGGTAAATCCACCGTGACCGAAGGCGCGCTGGTGACCAACGGCCAGGCGGACGCCATGGCGACGGTGCAGCAGCTCGATCCGATCTATGTCGACGTAACCGAGTCCAGCAACGATTTTATGCGCCTGAAACAGGAAAGCCTGCAGCGCGGTGATGACAGTAAAAGCGTGCAGCTGATTATGGAAAATGGCCAACCCTATTCCCTGAAGGGATCGCTGCAATTTTCTGACGTGACCGTCGATGAAAGCACCGGGTCCATCACCCTACGCGCGGTATTCCCTAATCCGCAACACACTCTACTGCCGGGCATGTTTGTCCGCGCCCGTATCGATGAAGGCGTCAATCCGCAGGCGATTCTGGTACCGCAGCAGGGTGTTACCCGCACGCCGCGCGGCGATGCCACGGTGATGATCGTCAATGCGCAGAACCAGGTAGAAAACCGTGAAGTCACCGCCGCACAGGCGATCGGCGATAAATGGTTAATCACCGGCGGTCTGCAAAACGGCGACAAAGTCATCGTCAGTGGATTACAGAAGGTTCGCCCGGGCATCACCGTGAAGACGACGGAAGATACCGCTGCCCCTGCCGCACAATAAGGTATGAATCGCTATGTCTAAGTTCTTTATTCATCGACCGGTGTTTGCGTGGGTGCTGGCAATCATCATGATGATTGCCGGTGGCCTTGCCATCATGCAACTTCCTATCGCGCAATATCCCACGATCGCGCCGCCCGCGGTAGCCATCTCGGCAACCTATCCTGGCGCGGATGCGCAAACCGTGCAGGATACCGTTACCCAGGTTATCGAACAGAATATGAATGGTATCGATAATCTGATGTACATGTCCTCTACCAGTGATTCATCCGGTAGCGTGACCATCACGCTCACTTTCGAATCCGGCACCGATCCGGATATCGCGCAGGTACAGGTACAGAACAAACTGCAGCTGGCGACGCCGCTACTACCGCAGGAAGTACAACAGCAAGGTATTAGCGTTGAGAAATCCAGCAGCAGCTTCCTGCTGGTTGCCGGTTTTATCTCTGATAACCCAAACACTACCCAGGATGATATTTCCGACTACGTTGCCTCTAACATCAAGGACCCTATTAGCCGCCTTAACGGCGTGGGCGATGTGCAATTGTTCGGCGCGCAATATGCCATGCGTATCTGGCTTGACGGCAACTTGCTGAATAAATATAACCTCACGCCGGTCGATGTTATCAACCAACTGAAGGTGCAAAACGATCAGATTGCCGCCGGGCAGCTTGGCGGTACGCCGTCGGTTAAAGGTCAACAGCTCAACGCCTCGATCATTGCCCAGACTCGCCTGAAAGATCCGGAGGAGTTCGGTAAAGTCACCCTGCGGGTTAACGCCGATGGTTCCGTGGTTCGCCTAAAGGATGTCGCGCGCATTGAACTGGGCGGCGAGAACTATAACGTTGTCGCCCGTATTAACGGCAAACCCGCCTCTGGCTTGGGGATTAAACTGGCGACCGGCGCCAATGCGTTAGATACCGCTACGGCGATTAAAGCGAAACTTGCCGAGCTGCAGCCTTTCTTCCCGCAAGGGATGAAAGTTGTTTATCCCTACGACACCACGCCGTTCGTTAAAATCTCCATTCACGAAGTGGTTAAAACGCTGTTTGAAGCCATTATCCTCGTCTTCCTCGTGATGTATCTATTCCTGCAGAACATCCGTGCAACGCTTATCCCGACGATTGCCGTGCCGGTGGTTTTGTTGGGCACCTTTGCGGTACTGGCGATGTTCGGCTACTCCATCAACACGCTAACCATGTTCGGCATGGTGCTGGCGATAGGGCTACTGGTCGACGATGCCATCGTGGTGGTGGAGAACGTCGAGCGCGTGATGGTCGAGGAGAAGCTTTCCCCCGTTGAAGCCACCGAGAAATCAATGGAGCAGATCCAGGGGGCGCTGGTTGGTATCGCCATGGTGCTCTCGGCGGTATTCGTCCCGATGGCCTTCTTTGGCGGCTCGACCGGGGCGATTTATCGTCAGTTCTCCATCACTATCGTTTCCGCGATGGCGCTGTCTGTACTGGTCGCGCTGGTACTGACCCCGGCGCTGTGCGCAACCATGTTAAAACCAGCATCCGCAGACCATCATGGCAAAAAGGGGTTCTTCGGCTGGTTTAACGCCAGGTTTGACCAAAGCGTTAACCACTACACCAACAGCGTAAGCGGGATCCTGCGCGGCACCGGGCGCTATCTGGTTATCTATCTGCTGATTGTTATCGGCATGGCCGTACTGTTTGTCCGCCTGCCGACATCATTCTTACCTGATGAAGACCAGGGCGTGTTCCTGACCATGATCCAACTGCCCGCAGGCGCCACCCAGGAGCGTACGCAGAAGGTGCTTGATTCCGTCACTGACTACTATCTGCAGAAAGAGAAAGCTAACGTTGAAAGCGTGTTCACCGTTAACGGCTTTAGCTTCAGCGGACAGGGCCAAAACTCCGGTATGGCCTTCGTTAGCCTGAAACCGTGGGAAGCGCGCAGCGGTACGGAAAACGGTGTCGAAGCCATTATCAAACGCGCCACTGCCGCCTTTGGCCAGATTAAAGATGCGATGGTCTTCCCGTTCAACATGCCGGCCATCATCGAATTAGGTACCGCGACTGGTTTCGACTTCGAACTGATTGACCAGGGCGGTTTAGGACACACACAGTTGACCCAGGCCCGAAACCAGCTTCTGGGGATGGTAAAACAACATCCGGCTCAACTGGTACGTGTTCGCCCTAATGGCCTTGAGGATACGCCGCAGTTTAAACTCGACGTCGATCAAGAGAAAGCGCAGGCGCTGGGCGTTTCACTATCCGACATTAACGAAACGATCTCGGCAGCGCTTGGCGGCTACTATGTGAATGACTTTATCGACCGCGGCCGCGTGAAAAAGGTCTACGTTCAAGCCGATGCCAGCTTCCGTATGCTGCCGGGTGATATCAATAATATGTATGTCCGCAGTTCTAACGGTGAAATGGTACCGTTCTCTGCATTCGTCACCTCACGTTGGGTATATGGTTCTCCGCGCCTTGAGCGTTACAACGGCCTGCCTTCGATGGAGATCCTCGGCGAAGCTGCTCCGGGCAAGAGTACCGGGGAAGCGATGGCGCTGATGGAGCAACTGGCCAGTAAACTACCTACGGGTATTGGCTATGACTGGACCGGCATGTCCTATCAGGAGCGTCTCTCAGGCAACCAGGCGCCAGCGCTATATGCTATTTCGCTGATAGTCGTCTTCCTCTGCCTGGCTGCACTCTATGAAAGCTGGTCTATTCCATTCTCAGTTATGCTGGTTGTGCCATTAGGGGTTATCGGCGCATTATTAGCAGCTTCGCTTAGAGGATTGAATAATGACGTTTATTTCCAGGTCGGCCTGTTAACCACTATTGGTTTATCTGCGAAGAACGCTATTCTTATTGTCGAGTTCGCTAAAGATCTTATGGATAAAGAAGGCAAAGGCATTATTGAGGCGACCCTGGAAGCATCTCGTATGCGTCTGCGCCCTATATTAATGACTTCATTAGCCTTTATTCTCGGGGTCATGCCATTAGTGATTAGCCATGGAGCTGGTAGCGGCGCGCAAAACGCTGTCGGTACCGGTGTGATGGGCGGTATGCTTACCGCAACGCTGCTGGCCATCTTCTTCGTGCCGGTGTTCTTTGTGGTCGTAAGGCGTCGCTTTACCCGCCACGCAGAATAAACGACTATAATTATCAAGGCGCCACGCGGCGCCTTTTTTTATATCTATCAGAACAACAAGTTAGTAGAAATATTAATTTTTTATCTTCGACTAACGCCTTGAAATATCCCCCTCTGCATATTTTCTTCATTATTTCTCATTTCTCTTCACGATATTTACACTGCTCATAATTTGAGATTATTTACCCTTCCAGGCCTGGGTCATTGCGATGGTAAAATAAGCTATTCCGTTATGTGTTGACATCGTTGACAGCAAACGGTTATTTAGAGGTAATACCATGAAAAAATTAATATTAGTGACATTGTTAGCAACGTTGCTTGCTGGCTGTGCCCATGATTCCCCGTGCGTGCCTGTCTATGACTCGCAGGGCCGACTGGTGCATACCAACACCTGTGTAAAAGGCACAACACAGGATAACTGGGAAACAGCTGGCGCGATCGCCGGTGGTGCCGCAGCGGTTGCCGGTCTCACGTTAGGTATCGTGGCGCTTACTCGTTAGCGATTCCTCGCCATAATGCTCAGCCGGGAGGTATCCCTGTCGGCTTATTCCCCAGAAAGGCAAAAGGCCCAGTCACACGACTGGGCCTTTCATTTATATTGATATGGTCGCTTTCCCCGGGGGCGGTGCGATGCGCCTTTCCCGGGCTACGATTTTTGTAGCCCCGGTAAGCGTAGCGCCACCGGGGACCTGGCGGCGCGTCTGGCCGCAAAACACAAAAACAAAAGGCCCGGTCTTTCGACTGAGCCTTTCGTTTACGTTGGTATGACAGCGGCTTTCCCCGGGGGCGGCGCGATGCGCCTTTCCCGGGCTACGATTTTTGTAGCCCCGGTAAGCGTAGCGCCACCGGGGACCTGGCGGCGCATCTGGCCGCAAAAGACAAAAACGAAAGGCCCGGTCTTTCGACTGAGCCTTTCGTTTTATTTGATGCCTGGCAATGATGGCGGGCGTCCTGCCCGCCACCCTCCGGGCCGTTGCTGCGCAACGTTCAAATCCGCTCCCGGCGGATTTGTCCCTACTCCGGAGAGCGCTCATCGACAAACAACAGATAAAACAAAAGGCCCAGTCTTTCGACTGAGCCTCTTGTTTTATTTGATGCCTGGCAATTCCCTACTCTCACATGGGGAGACCCCACACTACCATCGGCGCTACGGCGTTTCACTTCTGAGTTCGGCATGGGGTCAGGTGGGACCACCGCGCTCTCGTCGCCAGGCAAATTCTTTACAAGTGCCGAACTTTAACCTAAAAAGTGGTGCTGATACCCAGAGTCGAACTGGGGACCTCACCCTTACCAAGGGTGCGCTCTACCAACTGAGCCATATCAGCACGCTAAATTTGATGCCTGGCAGTTCCCTACTCTCACATGGGGAGACCCCACACTACCATCGGCGCTACGGCGTTTCACTTCTGAGTTCGGCATGGGGTCAG
>NZ_JAQIRM010000002.1:0-974675 GCF_050600785.1 Klebsiella sp. 141198 | reverse complement strand
TGATAGGTCGGGTGTGTAAGCGTAGCGATACGTTGAGCTAACCGATACTAATGAACCGTGAGGCTTAACCTTACAACGCCGAAGATGTTTTGGCGGATTTGAGATGATTTTCAGCCTGATACAGATTAATCAGTACGTCGTTATGACGGGCTGGTAAAACAGAATTTGCCTGGCGGCGATAGCGCGGTGGTCCCACCTGACCCCATGCCGAACTCAGAAGTGAAACGCCGTAGCGCCGATGGTAGTGTGGGGTCTCCCCATGTGAGAGTAGGGAACTGCCAGGCATCAAATAAAACGAAAGGCTCAGTCGGAAGACTGGGCCTTTTGTTTTTGTGTTTTGCGGTCAGACGCTCCGCCATCTTCCCCGGTGGCGCTGCGCTTACCGGGGCTACAGACCGCGTAGCAACCCGTAGCCCGGGAAAGGCGCCTCGCGCCGCCCCCGGGGAAAGCGATCATATCAATATAAATGAAAGGCTCAGTCGGAAGACCGGGCCTTTTGTTTTTGTGTTTTGCGGCCAGACGCGCCGCCATCTCCCCGGTGGCGCTGCGCTTACCGGGGCTACCGATCCGCACCTCCTGCGGGGAAGATCGCGCCATATCCACACGCTCACCTTCATTCAAAGCCATATAAAACCCCGTTGTTATACCCACTTCGCCATAATTCACTTTTTCACTGCTCATGTACTGACGTAAATCGCGAAAACCAGTGTTACGAAAAAAAATGTGAATACAATCACATATAAATAAATAACAATTATATAACATTTGGTTCACTAATTAATTTGTCCAAGTGACGTGTCACGCCCGATGAGACAGATTACGGTCTTTGCTGGAGCAAAATTATAATGACAGAAAGTAGCATTAACGAGCAGGGGGCCCTGGAGCAGGGCGATACCCGGCGCCGTGTATGGGCAATTGTGGGGGCATCTTCAGGGAACCTGGTGGAATGGTTTGATTTTTATGTCTACTCATTTTGCTCACTCTATTTTGCGCACATCTTCTTCCCTTCAGGAAATACCACCACTCAATTGTTACAAACGGCCGGAGTTTTTGCCGCTGGCTTCCTGATGCGCCCCATCGGCGGCTGGCTATTTGGCCGCATTGCTGACCGGCGCGGACGTAAAGCCTCAATGCTTATTTCGGTATGCATGATGTGCTTCGGCTCGCTGGTGATTGCTTGTCTACCGGGATACGCCACTATCGGTACCTGGGCACCGGCGCTGCTGTTGCTGGCACGTCTGTTCCAGGGCCTGTCCGTTGGCGGGGAATATGGCACCAGTGCGACCTACATGAGTGAAGTGGCAGTAGAAGGAAAGAAAGGATTCTACGCCTCTTTCCAGTACGTTACGTTAATTGGCGGTCAACTGCTGGCGGTGCTGGTCGTTGTCGCGCTACAGCAAATCCTCAGTGATGAAGACTTGCATGCCTGGGGATGGCGTATTCCTTTTGCGCTGGGCGCCGTACTGGCCATCGTCGCGCTGTGGCTGCGCCGTCAGTTGGATGAAACCTCGAAGCAGGAAACTCGTGCGCTGAAAGAGGCCGGTTCCTTTAAAGGTTTGTGGCGTAATCGCCGCGCTTTTGTCATGGTGCTGGGCTTTACCGCCGCTGGCTCGCTGACTTTTTACACCTTCACCACCTACATGCAAAAATATCTGGTGAATACCGCAGGCATGTCGGCCAGCACCGCCAGCATGATTATGACGGCGGCGCTTTTCGTGTATATGCTGGTACAACCGCTGTTTGGCGCCTTCTCGGATAAGGTGGGGCGCCGCACTTCAATGCTATGCTTCGGCGTGCTGGCGACGCTGTTTACCGTGCCAATCTTGAGTGCGCTGCAGAATGTTAGCTCGCCGTATGCCGCATTTGCGCTGGTGATTTGCGCGTTGTTGATCGTCAGCTTCTACACTTCCATCAGCGGTATCCTGAAGGCGGAAATGTTTCCAGCACAGGTTCGCGCGCTGGGCGTGGGCCTGTCCTATGCGGTAGCAAACGCGCTGTTCGGCGGTTCGGCTGAATATGTCGCGCTGTCGCTTAAATCTGCGGGAATGGAAAATGCCTTCTACTGGTACGTGACGGTAATGGCGGCGATTGCCTTCCTGGTCTCCCTGATGCTACATGGCAAAGGGAAGGGCCTGCGTTTGTAACCTTATTGATGCGCCAGTTGCCACACCGCATAGCCGGTGGTGGCGCCGGCGACATCCCAGGCGAAATCCTTCCAGCTCCAGCCGCTCCCAGCCGGGCGGCTGTCCCATAACTCTTTTGATGCCCCCAGACTAACGGAAAACATCAGGCCGATGGCGGCGCTGCGATCGCGGCTGTATCCCTGATGCTGCGCATATTCATTGCCGGCCGCGGAGAGCATTGCCGACGCGAGAAAGTGTTGGGCCTTGTCCTGACCACGCCAGGAATCATTGGCCATATGGCTGCAACCACTGAGCAGAAGAGGGATAATAATCACGAAGTAGCGCATAGTGCTTCCTGAAAAAAGCCCCGTATTACGGGGCGTTGATCTTAGAGAATGCGGCTGATAAGACGGTCGATGCGGATGCGTCGCAGACGGCGGATGAGCTTTTTCACCTTCACCGGATAGTCGGCGATGCTTTGTAGATCGCGATAATGCTTCACTACCGTCGTATGCGTACGGATGAGCTGAAGCTCCTTTTCCCGCATTTCGCGCAGTTGATGCTTAGGATCGTGGATAAGCACGGCATTTTCCAAATCCAGCCGCCAGGCGCGCGGATTGAGGTTGTTGCCGGTCAACAGCATCCATTCGTTATCAACCCACATACCTTTCAGGTGGTAGCTGTTATCGTCATCTTTCCATAAACGCACGATGAGCTGATCGGTATTCACATAATATTGCAGTCGGCTCAGGAAGCGACGCAGGTTAATTTCGTACAAATAAGGCAATGCGCCGATGATTTTAAACGGCTGATCTTCCGGGATATAGAAGTCGTTCGCGGTCTTATCGCCGACGATGATTTCCACTTTTTTGCCGTTGCGTAGCAGAGAAATAATATTTCTGACCAGTACGGCGGGCAGGTTGAAATACGGGGTGCAGATGGTCAGCTTATGTTCCGCACACGGCATCAGGTGGAAGATAGTCTTGTTGAGCAGGCTCGATTTACCGAGCCCGACCAGCGGTGTGACTGACAGTTGATCTTCATCGGCATTGCCGGTGAAGTGATAGCCGCTTTCGCGCAGATCCTGGCGATACAGGCGGATATCATTTTTGATTTCCGGGCTTTTCGGCCGATCCGGGCGATCCAGTCGATTTACGCCGCGCCCCTGTACCAGGTTGTGCTCGACCCAGTCGAACATTACGTCGGCCATCTTGCCGTTGCGGATGCACTGATAGCGATCGTAGCGATATTTATCATGCTGATGCAGGTACACATCATTCAGGCTGGCGCCGCTATAGATGACGCTATCGTCGATGATGAAGCCTTTAAAATGGAGCACGCCGAGCGCTTCCCGGGTATTGACCGGGACGCCATAGACCGGGATTTCAATCCCAGGGTTTTCCTGGGCCATACGACAGTACCAGTCGGCATTGGTATTGGAGGCTGCTGCGCCGATGCGGCCGCGCTGGGCGCGATGCCAGTCAACTAGCACGCGTACATCCAGTTCCGGACGTTGACGTTTAGCGTCATACAGGGCTTGCAGTATTCCTTTTCCGCCATCATCTTGCTCGAGGTAGAGCGCAATAATGCAAATACGCTGGGTGGCGTGGGCTATCTTTGCCAGTAGCGCCTGGCGGAAATCAGCCGGCGCGTAAAAGAACTCGATATCATCAACTGACTGAGAGAGCTTAGGGAGTTGGGCAAGGTGTTGTTGATGTTTATTACGCTTAAATTTTGACAACATCACAGTGCGTTTCTTCTCTGTTTATTGAAGGGTCTTCTGTACCATGCAGACGACGTAAGCGGGCAATAATACCATCACTACCCGCGAATGTGGTCATTAATTGCTGTCGCTTGTCACCGAATGTAACGTATTTAGTGCAAGAGACAGGCTTACAATTCCGTCTTCTAACTGGATATCCACTGCAAAGCCAAGTTTCCT
The DNA here is from genome assembly GCF_050600785.1 of Klebsiella sp. 141198. NCBI lineage: Bacteria > Pseudomonadati > Pseudomonadota > Gammaproteobacteria > Enterobacterales > Enterobacteriaceae > Klebsiella > Klebsiella sp. 141198. The sequence continues at coordinate 970,610 of NZ_JAQIRM010000002.1, read as the reverse complement.
GGCGAGGCCTATCATGCCGCGGTTATTTGGCATGGTGATGCCATTTAAGCGCTGTAATCCGTGTCCTTGCGTGTAGGCGATCAGCTTTTCAAGGAGCTGTCGGCCAAGGCCTAGACCTTTCAGGTCCGAGCGTACCAGTACGGCAAACTCGGCATCAATATTATCAGGGTCGGAAATCGCTCTGGTCACGCCGAGGATCTCGCTTCCTTGCTCCGTGGCGCGTACCGCAACAAAAGCCATTTCACGATCGTAGTCGATCTGCGTCATATTGGCTAAGTCGTCATGGGTGAATTCGTTGATCTCGCTGAAGTAGCGGTAATAGAGATCTTCTTTGGTGACCTGCTCAATAAAGGCTAATAACAGAGGTTCATCCTCAGGCAGGATCGGCCGGAACAGGCAGCGCTCGCCGTTTTTCATTACCACCCATTCCTCAAGTTGCTGCGGATAGGGTCTGACTGCCAGCCGGCTTTCGCTGTCGCCGCTAAATGGCGCCAGGCTGAGAGTAACGTCGAGGGCGGTAAATTCGTTGCCGGAAGCAAGCAAGGGGTGAATATCCAGCCGCTGGATCTCGGGGCAATCGACGATCAGGTTAGAGACCTGTACCAGCAACTGGCTGAGACCGGGAATATCAAGCGGGCGTAGCGCGCTGCGTCCGCGGATCTTTTTGCTCTTGATGGCCTGGATCACCAGATAACGCGCCAGGTTCATATTCAGCGGCGGCAGGGCGACCGCGGCTTGATTTTCCGCTCGCCATTCGACGCCGCCCTCGCCAAGCATAATCAGCGGGCCGAAAAGCGGGTCATGCTCGACGACGACCCGAAGTTCCTGTGCCCCGGCGCGGTTGGCCATGCTCTGTACCAACAGGCCATGAATGCGCGCCTGCGGCCAGGCCATTTTTACCCGGTCAATAATCGCGTCCGCCGCCTGCTGGACTTCAGCAGCAGTACGCAAATAGAGCATAACGCCCTGAACTTCAGATTTATGCGGAATATCCGGCGAACGTAACTTCAAGGCCACCGGGTAGCCAATCTGCTCGGCGATATGTACCGCTTCGGCGCTGTCGGCGGCAATCCAGGTGGGAAGAGTATGGATGCCGTAGGCGCGCAGCACCGGGCTGACCTCATGGGTGTCCAGTGAGGTCGCGCCTTCGCTCAGCGCGCGCTGCAACAGCGTGTGAGCCTCGGCGGTATTGGCGGTCAACGTATCGGACAATACCGGCGTTTCACGGAGCTGTTTCTGGTTGCGACGGTATTCCACCATATGCATAAAGGCGGTAATGGTACCCTCGGGTGTGCGATAGGTTGGAATACCTGCCTCGCTAAATAGCCGTCGCGCCTCCTGGGAGGAGAACTCCCCGCACCAGTTCGTCAGCACCGTGACGTATTTTCCGCGCGGATGACGCTTAAGGGCATCAATCAACGCCAGCGCGCTTTCGGTACCCGGCGCCGCGGCGCTGGGGGAGTGAATCACCAGCAGCGCATCATAATCCTGGCTGTCCAGCAATACATTCAGCGCTTTGAGATAGTGCTCGCTACTGGCGTCATCGCGCAGATCCAGAGGATTAGCCACTTCGACGCCTGTCGGTAACGCCTGCCTGAGCTGGTCACAGGTGGCTTCACTGAGATTGGCGAGCTTGCCGTTACGCAGCCACAGTTCGTCCAACGCCAGCGCTGCCGGCGCGGCGCCATTACTGATGATCATCAGCTTTTCGCCGCGCAATGGGCGCATATGGCTCAGGGTTTCAACGGCGGAAAAGAGTTCATGGGTGTCCTGCACGCGCAGCAGCCCCGCCCGCTGAATAGCGGCGTCCCAGGCGGGATCCATCCCTGAGTTTACATGCAGTAATTTCTGCGCCGCCGGGCTGCGGCCGCTTTTAATGACCAGAATGGGTTTATTACGCGAGGCGCTACGGGCAGCGGAGACAAAACGCCGGGCATCGCTGAGATGCTCCAGATAGAGCAGGATAGCGCTGGTTTTGCTATCGCGGGCGAGAAAATCGAGCAGGTCGTCGACGTCGATATCAAGGCTATCGCCCAGCGCAATAAAGTACGAAAAACCCATTTCACGCTGCTGCGCCCAGTCCAGAATGGTGTTAGAGACGGCGGCGGATTGCGAGATAAACGCCAGCTTGCCGCGCTGGATAGGGACCGGCGAAAAGCTGGCGTTCAGCCCCTGCCACGGTGCCAGTAGCCCCAGGCTGTTGGGGCCGAGCAGACGCATTTGATAACGGGCGGCGCATTCGAGCAGCGCCGGGTACTGATCCGGCTGTGAAGAGAGGATAATGCAGGTTTTACACCCTTTCCGCCCTAAGGCCTCGAGCAACTCGAGGTTGCGCCGGGCGTTAGTACAGAGCACCGCCAGGTCCGGGGTAAACGGCAGGCTGTCGATAGTCGGCCACGCCAGTACGCCAAGCACCGCCTTCCAGGCGGGCGTCACCGGCAGGACCGGGCCATTAAAACCGCCGGCCAACAGATTGCGCATCATTAAATAGCCAGCGCGCTGCGGTTTCATCGATGCGCCAATGACGGCGATCGATTTTGGCCGCAGCAGTGCTTCCAGGCCTCGTTGGCTCATACCGGTCTCCTTTGATCCCCAGTGACCGAATGATTTTAAACGCTTTCAGCCTGTTGTGCTGTGATACTGCCCTTATGCTGCGTTTTTCCCGCCAGATAGCGGCTTCTGAACAGGCTAAAGTGATCGCCAAGCGCGGCAGCCGCCTGCGCGTCGCCGGCTAAGTCCAGCAGGGCGATGGCGACTTCCGCCGTACAGTACTGGCCGTCGGCATGGGCCTCGCGCAGGTGATAGGCGGAGATGCGCGACAGGTCGACAGAGATCACCGGCAGCGCATCGAGATACGGGCTTTTGCGAAACATTTTCCGCGCTTCCGTCCAGGTGCCGTCGAGCATAATAAACAGCGGCGGCTTACCCTCCGGCGGGGCGCTCAGTACCTGACGATCCGCTCCGGCATAAGAGGCCGGAAAGACGACCATGGGCTGATAATCAGGGTTGGCGACCAGATCGAGCAGCGCCCGCGGCGGCTCGGTACGCGACCACTGAAACGCTTCGGTGTTGGGCAGAATATCGGCGATAAGGCGTCCGGTATTGCTGGGCTTCATTGGCTCGGTGTCGAACATCACCAGGCAAAAACGGCTGTCGGCAGGTGCCGGCGCCAGCGTTGCGCACAGACACTGTTTTAGGGGGAGCAGGCAGCGCTGACAGCGGCGGATGCGGTTGCCGCGAGCAAGAAAAGGCCGGGTTGCGCGCGCGAGGCGTTCGGCGCGTAGCCGAAGGACAGCGTTATCAATCATGGGAGTCGCTAATGAAAAACGCTATTGTCGCAGAGGAGAAAACGGGGCACAAGCGGTGCCCCGGTGGGTTTACTGCTGGTTGGCTTCGTTCAGCCAGCTATCGAAGGGCGCTTTGGGGACGGCGCCATTCAGCATGTCGACCATTTCACCATTTTTGAACATCATAATGGTTGGAATGCTACGGATGCGGAAGCGAGCGCTCAGTTCGCGTTCGGCTTCGGTGTTCACTTTCACAAAACGCATTTCGCCGCTGCGCTCTTCAGCCACATCTTCAAAGATCGGCGCGAAGCTACGGCATGGGCCGCACCACGGGGCCCAGAAATCAATAACGACTGGCAGATCGTCCTTTAATAGTTTATCCAGCGTTGCCCCGGTCGCGTTGATGACATCGCCGTCAAAAAGATCGTGGCCGCAGCGTCCGCACTTGGCGCCATCAGCGCTACGGTCTTCGGGGATGCGGTTAAGAGCCTGACAACTGGCACAAACGGTATTCATAACTAACCTCTGGTTATGGGGTTGCAGCGCGGCACGTGGCCGATTTGTTTCTGTAATGTTACATATTATCGATGAGGCGCGAATAAAGGACAATGTCTTTTGTTCGATGGTTACAATAGACCAAGGCTTTTAAATGAAATAATGGCTAAGTGAAGATACATCGGGTAATCTTCGCGCTTCGCGCAGCGCAGGTGGAGAAAATAGATGAGCGACGAACTGAAAAATAAAAGCGGCAAGGTCAAAGTGATGTATGTCCGCAGTGATGATGATTCTGACAAACGTACCCATAACCCTCGTACCGGGAAAGGGGGAGGTCGTCCAGGAAAGTCACGTGTTGACGGCCGCAGCCGCCCTGCGCGCGATGAACGTAACAGCCGCGGCGACGATCGCAAACGCGACGATCGCAAGCGCAATGATTTTAACCGTGATGATGCATCCCCGTGGCGTACCGTTTCCCGCGCCCCTGGCGATGAGACGCCGGTAAAAGAAGATCACGGCGGCATCAGCGGTAAGAGCTTTATCGATCCGGAAGTACTGCGTCGTCAACGTGCCGAAGAGACTCGCGTCTACGGCGAGAACGCCTGTCAGGCGCTGTTCCAGAGCCGTCCGGAAGCCATCGTACGTGCCTGGTTTATCCAGAGCGTCACTCCGCGCTTTAAAGAGGCGCTGCGCTGGATGGCGGCCAACCGTAAGGCCTACCACGTTGTGGACGAAGCCGAGCTGGCGAAGGCGTCTGGTACCGAACACCACGGCGGCGTCTGTTTCCTGATCAAAAAACGTCATGGTACTTCCGTGGCCCAGTGGGTGGCGAAAGCAGAAGCCGAAGATTGCGTACTGGCGCTGGAAGATGTCGGCAACCCGCACAACCTCGGCGCGATTATGCGTAGCTGCGCGCACTTTGGCGTGAAAGGCGTAGTAGTGCAGGATGCCGGCGTGCTGGAGTCTGGCGCGGCGATCCGTACTGCAGAAGGCGGTGCGGAACATGTTGAGCCGATCACCGGCGACAGCTTTATCGATACCCTGACGCAGTTCCGTCAGGCTGGCTACGCTATCGTCTCTACGTCCAGCCATAACGGTACGCCGCTGTTTAAGGCCGAGCTGCCGAAAAAAATGGTGCTGGTATTAGGCCAGGAGCGCGACGGTCTGTCCGATGCGGCGATCTCCAGCTCTGACCTCAACGTCGCCATCGACGGCACCGGTAACGTCGAAAGCCTTAACGTCTCCGTGGCGACCGGCGTGCTGCTGGCGGAATGGTGGCGTCAGAATAAGGCCTGATATCGGTCTCTGAATGCAAAAAGCCAGCTGATGCTGGCTTTTTTATTGCCGTCGCTTACTCGCTTTCAGCGGGCAGCACCGGCATCCAGTCAATGGGCGCCTCACCGCGTTCGGCCAGCCACTGGTTGGTTTGCACAAAGTGGTTGCAGCCGAAGAAACCGCGGTGCGCCGACAGCGGCGATGGGTGCGGCGCTTTCAGCACGCAATGGCGCTGGCGATCGATAATGGCGCCTTTTTTCTGCGCGTGTGCGCCCCACAATAAAAATACCACTCCTTCACAATGCTGGTTAATCAGCGCTATCACTTTATCGGTAAAGGTTTCCCAGCCGAGACTGGCGTGTGAATGCGCCTGGCCGGCGCGCACCGTTAACACGGTATTAAGCAGAAGCACGCCCTGGCGTGCCCAGCTTTCGAGATAACCATGCGCCGGGCGCTGAAAGCCGGGGATGGTGCCTTCCAGCTCTTTATACATGTTCAGCAGCGACGGCGGTATCTGCACTCCCGGTAAAACAGAAAAGGCCAGACCGTGCGCCTGTCCCGGGCCGTGATAGGGATCCTGACCTAAGATGACCACTTTGACCTCGCCCAGTTCGGTATAGCGAAAGGCGTTAAAGACATCTTTCTGCGGCGGATAGATAGTCATGCCGGACTGGCGCTCTTCGGCGACGGTCTTGAGGGTGTTGAGAAAATAGGGCTGCTGCTTCTCTTCCGCCAGCACGTCGTGCCAGGTTAATGGGGTGGTCATGTTGCTCTCCTGCAAAGTGTCATGCCCATAGCTTAACTGCTTCTTTCTGCATAACAAAATCGCGACGTTATTCCTGACTGATTGCGCATAAAAAAAATTGAAAATTTACAATATTTTTTATGGCATCTACTGGCGTAACTTGATGTAAAACAATACTATCCCTATATACCCACTTTGAGTGAGTGGTTTTTGTTGATTTAAATCAATGAATGCCGGGTGAGCGGCTGATATATATACACTCATACAACAATGGTTTTACCAATTGGCCGCTAAGAGGCCAAAATCGAATAAACACTGCCTGGGAGGCATCAAATGATTACTGGTATCCAAATTACTAAAGCGGCAAACGACGACCTGCTGAACTCTTTCTGGCTGCTGGATAGCGAAAAAGGCGAAGCGCGCTGCCTGTGTGCCAAGGGTGGTTTTGCGGAAGATGACGTGGTTGCGGTGAGCAAACTGGGTGAAATCGAATACCGTGAAATCCCGGTAGACGTGAAACCGGAAGTCCGCGTGGAAGGCGGTCAGCACCTGAACGTGAACGTGCTGCGTCGTGAAACCCTGCTGGATGCCGTTGAGCACCCGGAAAAATACCCGCAGCTGACTATTCGTGTTTCCGGCTACGCGGTACGTTTTAACTCTCTGACTCCGGAACAGCAGCGCGACGTTATCGCTCGTACCTTTACCGAAAGCCTGTAAGGCTGAAGCCAGATGTGAAAACGCCGGGATATCCCGGCGTTTTTTTTTACTCTTCGTTAGACGTTGACGGCGTCCCGGCAGCGCTTGGCTTACGGCGCTTACCGATGTTTTTGGTATCGCGGTGGCGTTTCTTCACCCGCGGCTTCTCTTTTTCTTTCTCTTTTTTCTCGGCGCGTTTCGCCAGTACTTTCTTTGAAGGCTTACCGGTTAACTTCTCGCTCGGCGCGCGGGTTTTCGGTCGCAATTCATCAATCACGCGCGCTTTCAGCGGTTCTTCAACGTAGCGGCCGATTTTGCCCAGCAGCAGGTGATCGTGCGCTTCAACCAGCGAAATAGCGGTGCCTTTCTTACCAGCACGGCCGGTACGGCCAATACGGTGCAGATAGATATCGGCGGTGCGCGGCATATCGAAGTTAAACACGTGGCTGACATCCGGAATATCAATACCGCGCGCGGCGACGTCGGTGGCAATCAGCACGTTCACGCGACCATCGGTCAGGCGTTTAATCGCTTCGTTACGTTTGATCTGCACCATTTCGCCTTCCAGCCAGCAGGTGGTAATGCCAGCTTCGTGCAGCTTAGCGGCCAGTTCGTGAACGCGCTCGCGTTTACGCACGAACACGATAGAGCGGGTTGCTTCCGGTTGCTTCAGCAGATTAACCAGCAGCGCGGTTTTATGATCGATATCATCGGCGCGATAGTACCACTGGTGAATTTTTTTACGTTCGCGGGTCGACGGATTTGCAGAAACTTCAACCGGCTCTTCCAGCAGGCGTTCGGCAAAGTCTTTAATTGCATCGCCTTCCAGCGTGGCGGAAAACAGCATGGTCTGCTTGCGCCAGCGGGTTTCACCGGCGATGGTTTCGATATCCTGGGCAAAGCCCATGTCCAGCATGCGGTCCGCTTCATCAAGGATCAGCGTTTCTACCGCGCGGCAGTCGAAGTTCTCTTCTTTAATATACTGCAGCAGGCGACCGGTGGTGGCGACCACGATATCCTGGTTTTCGCTGAACACTTCCGCGTGGTTCATGTACGCAACGCCGCCGGTAATGGTGGCAATATCCAGATGGGTATGCTTCGCCAGTTCGCGGGCGTGATCGGCAACCTGCATCGCCAGCTCGCGGGTCGGCGTCAGGATAAGGATCCGCGGCGGCCCCGATTTCTTACGCGGGAAATCAAGCAGATGCTGCAACGCTGGCAGCAAATATGCCGCAGTTTTACCGGTGCCTGTCGGCGCAGAACCGAGAATATCACGGCCATCAAGCGCAGGCGGAATAGCGGCGGCCTGAATGGCTGTCGGGCGTGTGAAACCTTTATCCTGGAGCGCTTCCAGCAGGTTTTCGTCGAGTTCAAGTTCGGAAAAAGTCGTTACAGTCATGTTCTACCTCTGAGTGGGCCGCCGATTATAGACGTTACTGACGTAATGTTCATCTGTTTGTAAGGCTATCTGTTCTCCGGTATTGTGCATAGCCTTAAGCACAGGAGTTTTTGTCAGCAAGGTTTTGAGGATGTCTCAGTCGAAGTTTGCGCTGCCGCGCAATGGTTTTACCTTTAAACAATTTTTTGTCGCCCACGATCGCTGCGCCATGAAAGTCGGTACCGACGGTATTCTGCTGGGCGCCTGGGCGCCGATTGCTCAGGTGAAGCACGTGCTGGATATCGGAACCGGTAGCGGTTTGTTGGCATTAATGTTAGCCCAGCGTACCGCGGATTCGGTCCAATTGGATGCGGTGGAGTTGGATGAAGAGGCCGCGGCGCAGGCGCGGGATAACGTGGCGGCCAGCAGCTGGTCTGGACGCGTCGCGGTATTTCAGGCGCCGATTCAGCAGTGGCAGCCGCAGCTGCCGCGGCGCTATGAGCTTATCGTCAGCAATCCGCCGTTTTTTGCCGAAGGTGTACCTTGCGCGACGTCGCAGCGCGAACAAGCGCGTTATACCACCTCACTCGATCATACGACGCTGCTCGCCTGCGCCGCGGATCTGATTACCGAGGAGGGCTTTTTCTGCGTAGTGCTGCCGGTGGATATAGGTAATGCGTTTGTCGATAGGGCGAAAGCGATGGGATGGCATTTGCGCTTACGCACCGACGTGGCGGAAACAGAAATGCGTCCGCCGCATCGCGTCCTGCTGGCATTCTCTCCCAGCGCCGGCGAGTGTTTCAGCGATCGGCTGGTGGTTCGTGGGCCAGAGCAGCAGTACTCTGAAGGCTTTACCGCCCTGACCCGCGATTTCTATCTCTTTATGTGAGCAAGCGGCGAGAGCACCGACGGACCGCTGTTTTCCTGCGTGTCCGGATAGTCGAGCGTATAGTGCAGGCCGCGGCTCTCCTTACGCTGCATGGCGCAACGCACGATAAGCTCGGCCACCTGCACCAGATTGCGTAGCTCCAGTAAGTTATTGGAGACGCGAAAACGTGCGTAATACTCATCCAACTCTTGCTGCAGCATAGTAATACGCCGCAGCGCTCGTTCCAGCCGGCGGGTGGTACGCACAATTCCGACATAATCCCACATTAGCAGGCGCAGTTCGTGCCAGTTATGTTGAATCACCACCAGTTCATCCGGGATCTCAACCTGGCTTTCATCCCACGGCGGCAGCTGTTCCGCCGCTTGCGCCAGCGGCAGGCGTTTGGCAATGTCCTCGGCTGCCGACCAGCCGTACACCAGACACTCCAGTAATGAGTTCGAGGCCATGCGGTTGGCGCCGTGCAGCCCGGTGTAGCTCACCTCGCCGATAGCGTAAAGGCCGTCGACGTCGGTACGTCCGTTATCATCCACCATCACGCCGCCGCAGGTATAGTGGGCGGCTGGCACGATAGGCACCGGCTCTTTGGTTAAATCAATGCCGAGGCCGAGTAGCTTTTCATAAATCATCGGGAAATGTTGGCGAATAAACGCTTCGGGCTTATGGCTAATATCCAGATACATGCAGTCGACGCCGAGGCGTTTCATCTCATGGTCGATGGCGCGGGCGACGATATCGCGCGGGGCCAGTTCGCCGCGCTCGTCGAAGTCCGGCATAAAGCGGCTACCGTCAGGCCGTTTCAACAGCGCGCCTTCGCCGCGCAGGGCTTCCGTCAGGAGGAAGTTTCGCGCTTGTGGATGAAACAGCGCGGTAGGGTGGAACTGGTTAAATTCGAGATTGGCCACACGGCATCCCGCGCGCCAGGCCATGGCGATGCCGTCGCCGGAGGAGACATCAGGGTTGGTGGTGTATTGATAGACTTTAGCTGCGCCGCCGGTCGCGAGCACCACGGCTCTTGCGCTGCAGGTTTCTACCTTTTCCTTATTACGGTTCCAGATCCATGCGCCCACCACCCGCCGGGTACCCGGCAGGCCAATCTTATCGGAGATAATCAGGTCAACCGCGTTGCTACGTTCCAGAATGGTGATATTCGGATGTGCCAGCGCTTTGCCAACCAATGTCGTCTCAACCTCTTTACCGGTGGCATCGGCGGCATGCAGGATCCGCCGATGGCTATGGCCGCCTTCGCGGGTCAGATGGTAGCTCTCTTCGCCATTGGCCTGGACCTGGGTATCAAACAGTACCCCCTGATCGATAAGCCACTGTACGCAGGGTTTGGCGTTGCTTGCGACAAAAGAGACGGCATGACGGTCGCAAAGGCCGGCCCCGGCGATGAGCGTATCTTCGACGTGGGATTCGATGCTGTCGGTTTCGTCGAAAACGGCGGCAATCCCTCCCTGGGCATAGAAAGTTGAACCTTCGCTAACCGGGCCTTTGCTCAGGACGGTAACCGAGTGGCGTTCCGCCAGGCGCAGCGCCAGAGACAATCCGGCAGCGCCGCTGCCGATAATCAATACATCGCAGGAAAAGTCGGGAGTCGTCTTCATAGCTTCTGTTTAATTTACTAAACACAATGGCCTCACCATAGCACCTGGTGGGGCTAAATCGTACAATTATTTTCGTGAATAGTTGTGCGGGCTAAACAAGGCAGACGGAAAAGTAAATATGTAAACGAAAGAAAATATTTGCGAAGCAGGCCGTTACCTTCAGATTTTATAGTGAAAAATAAGTTGGGTTACGTTACCCTTCAGGCGGGCCTTGCGCTTTTTCTTCATTAGCTTACCTGGCGTTGAACAACGGGACTTATAATGAGAGATAACAATCAGTCCACCGTTGTCAGACAAAAATCAAAAGCGTAACGGAACTTTATTGTGTTCAGACACTCCAAACGTCTGCTTGCTCATAATGCAGTGCTTGGGTGGTGTTCTGAATACGCATGGGAATTGGGTTTGGGGAGACATTACCTCGGATGAGCGAGCAGTTAACGGATCAGGTCCTCGTTGAACGGGTCCAGAAAGGAGATCAGAAAGCCTTTAACCTACTGGTAGTGCGCTATCAGCACAAGGTGGCAAGCCTGGTCTCCCGCTATGTACCGCCGGGCGATATCGCTGACGTTGTTCAGGAATCGTTCGTGAAGGCGTGGCGTGCGCTGGATTCTTTCCGGGGGGATAGCGCTTTTTATACCTGGTTGTATCGTATCGCCGTGAACACGGCAAAGAATTATCTGGTTGCTCAGGGACGCCGTCCGCCATCAAGCGATGTTGACGCCAACGAGGCGGAAAACTTCGAAAGCGGCGGGGCATTGAAAGAAATTTCGAACCCTGAGAACTTAATGTTGTCAGAAGAGCTGAGACAAATAGTTTTTCGTACCATTGAATCGCTCCCGGAAGATTTACGCATGGCAATTACGTTGCGGGAGCTGGATGGCCTGAGCTATGAAGAAATAGCCGCCATCATGGATTGTCCGGTTGGCACGGTACGTTCGCGTATCTTCCGGGCACGTGAAGCTATTGATAATAAAGTTCAACCGCTAATCAGGCGTTGACGATAGCGGAATACTGGAAAAGGGTATCAGGCATGCAGAAAGAAAAACTTTCGGCCTTAATGGATGGTGAAACGCTGGATAACGAGCTGCTCAATGAGCTGAGTCGTTCTTCTGAAATGCAAAAAACCTGGGAGAGCTACCATCTCATCCGCGACACGCTGCGAGGCGATACCGCTGAGATGCTCCAATTTGATATCTCAGCTCGCGTGATGGCCGCCATCGAGAACGAACCTGCTCGTCAGGTTGCGCCGCTTATTCCTGAATCTCAACCCGCTCCACACCAGTGGCGTCAAATGCCTTTCTGGCAGAAAGTGCGCCCGTGGGCCAGCTCGCTTACCCAAATGGGCGTGGCAGCGTGCGTTTCTCTGGCAGTTATCGTCGGTGTCCAACAGTATAACGGACACTCCGATGCCTCCCAGCAGCCGGAAGCGCCAGTCTTCAACACCATGCCGATGATGGGCAAAGCTAGCCCGGTTAGCCTGGGCGTTCCGGCCGATGCCTCCGCCGGCAGCGGTCAGCAGGCGCAGGTTCAGGAGCAACGTCGTCGTATTAATGCTATGCTGCAGGACTATGAATTGCAGCGTCGCCTGCACGCTGAGCAGCTTCAGTTTGGCCAGGCCCAGACTCAGCAAGCCGCTGTTCAGGTGCCGGGTTATCAAACTTTAGGAACGCAATCGCAGTAATGAAGCAACTTTGGTGTGCCATGTCGCTCATGGCAGGCAGCCTGTTCTTCTCCACCAACGCCTCGGCTGATACATCGTCCGGGGCGTTGTTGCAGCAGATGAACCTGGCTAGCCAGTCCCTCAACTACGAGCTGTCTTTTGTCAGTATCAACAAACAGGGCGTTGAGTCGCTGCGCTATCGTCACGTGCGGTTGAACAACCAGCCCCTTGCTCAGTTGCTGCAGCTCGACGGTCCTCGTCGGGAAGTGGTGCTGCGCGGTACTGAAATCAGCTATTTTGAACCCGGTCTCGATCCCTTCACCCTGAACGGCGACTATATCGTCGATTCCTTGCCGTCTCTGGTGTATACCGATTTCAAAAAGCTGGCCTCGTATTATGATTTCATCTCCGTTGGCCGGACGCGTATCGCCGATCGCCTATGCGATGTAGTGCGCGTGGTGGCCCGCGACGGTACGCGCTATAGCTACATTGCGTGGTTGGATGCCGAGACCAAGCTGCCGCTACGCGTCGACTTGCTCGACCGCGACGGTGAAACCCTGGAGCAGTTCCGGGTGGTCTCATTCAATATCGGTGATAACGTAAGCTCGAGTATGGAAGCGCTGTCAAAAGCCAGCCTGCCGCCGCAACTGTCGGTTCCGGAAAGCGGCAATAAAGCCAACTTTAACTGGGCGCCAACCTGGCTGCCGCAGGGCGTGACGGAAGTTTCCAGCAGCCAGCGTCGTTTACCGACCTTCGACGGTCCGGTCGAGTCTCGTCTCTATTCCGACGGTCTGTTTAGCTTCTCCGTTAACGTTAACCGCGCGACGGCTAACAGCAGCGATCAGCTGCTGCGCACCGGTCGCCGTACCGTCAGCACTTCGGTGCGCGATAACGCCGAAATCTCGGTGGTTGGCGAATTACCGCCGCAGACGGCAAAACGTATCTCAGATAGCATTAAGTTCAGGGCCGCGCAATGATCAAAGAGTGGGCGACTGTCGTCTCCTGGCATAACGGCGTGGCGCAGGTTCACTGCGATGTTAAAGCCTCTTGCAACAGCTGCGCCTCGCGCGCCGGTTGCGGTAGCCGGGTGCTCAATAAACTGGGGCCGCAAACCAGCCATACCATTAGCGTTCCCTGCGACCAGCCGCTGACGGCCGGGCAAAAAGTTGAGCTGGGCATTGCTGAAAGCAGCTTGCTGGGTTCAGCGATGCTGGTCTACATGGCGCCGCTGTTCGGGCTGTTTGTGATGGCATCTATTTTTCAGGTGTTGTTTGCCAGCGATATTGCTTCGCTGTGCGGCGCGTTGCTTGGCGGCGTCGGCGGATTCTTGGTGGCGCGCGGGCTGTCGCCGAAGCTGGCTGCTCGCCAGTCGTGGCAGCCGGTGATTTTAAGCGTCGGTTTACCGCCGGATTTGCTGCGTGTTGATACGCCTTCCTCTGAAATGGGGCAGTGATTTCACTGTCCCTCATCTTTATTTACGCTTCCTGATACAACGCCACAATTCTGCCGTTATGCTGGATCTAACAGCATTTCCTGGTTTCGCGGATGTAGTGTAGAATGCGGCGTTTTCGGATTAAAAAACGTCAGGCACAGAACAGCGGCCTCATGAGACTCGTAAGGCATAATTAACTCTAAATATGAAGAATATACGTAACTTTTCGATCATCGCTCACATCGACCACGGTAAGTCGACGCTGTCTGACCGTATCATCCAGATTTGCGGTGGCCTTTCTGATCGCGAAATGGCGGCCCAGGTTCTGGACTCCATGGACCTTGAACGTGAGCGCGGCATTACCATCAAGGCGCAGAGCGTCACCCTCGACTATAAAGCCAGCGATGGTGAAACCTATCAGCTTAACTTTATCGACACCCCGGGCCACGTTGACTTCTCTTATGAAGTCTCGCGCTCCCTGGCAGCGTGCGAAGGCGCGCTGCTGGTGGTTGACGCCGGGCAGGGCGTAGAAGCCCAGACCCTGGCGAACTGCTATACCGCGATGGAAATGGACCTCGAAGTCGTTCCGGTTCTTAACAAGATCGACCTGCCTGCGGCCGACCCTGAGCGCGTAGCGGACGAGATTGAAGATATCGTCGGTATCGACGCTCACGACGCGGTTCGCTGCTCGGCGAAAACCGGTGTTGGCGTGCCGGATGTGCTGGAACGTCTGGTACGCGACATTCCGCCGCCGGAAGGCGATCCGGACGCGCCGCTGCAGGCGCTGATTATCGACTCCTGGTTCGATAACTATTTAGGCGTCGTGTCGCTGGTGCGTATTAAAAACGGCACCATGCGCAAAGGCGACAAAATTAAGGTGATGAGCACCGGTCAGGTCTATAACGCCGACCGTCTGGGCATCTTCACCCCGAAACAGGTTGACCGTACCGAACTCAAATGCGGCGAGGTGGGTTGGCTGGTTTGCGCTATTAAAGACATCCTCGGCGCGCCGGTGGGCGATACCCTGACCGCGGCGCGTAATCCAGCGGATAAGGCGCTGCCGGGCTTCAAAAAAGTGAAGCCGCAGGTCTACGCCGGTCTGTTCCCGGTGAGCTCTGATGACTATGAGAACTTCCGCGATGCGCTGGGTAAACTGAGTCTGAACGATGCATCCTTGTTCTATGAGCCGGAAAGCTCAACGGCGCTGGGCTTCGGCTTCCGCTGCGGCTTCCTCGGCCTGCTGCACATGGAAATCATTCAGGAGCGTCTGGAGCGTGAATACGATCTTGACCTGATTACCACCGCGCCGACGGTAGTCTATGAAGTAGAAACCACCTCGAAAGAGGTTATTTACGTCGATAGTCCGTCGAAGCTGCCGCCGCTGAATAATATTCAGGAACTGCGTGAACCGATCGCCGAATGTCACATGCTGCTGCCGCAGGAGTTCCTCGGCAACGTGATCACCTTGTGTATCGAGAAACGCGGCGTGCAAACCAACATGGTTTACCACGGCAAACAGGTTGCGCTGACCTATGAAATCCCGATGGCGGAAGTGGTCCTCGACTTCTTCGACCGTCTGAAGTCCACCTCCCGCGGCTATGCGTCGCTGGATTATAACTTCAAGCGTTTCCAGGCCTCTAACATGGTGCGCGTTGACGTACTGATCAACGGTGAGCGCGTCGATGCGCTGGCGTTAATTACGCACAACGACAACGCGCCGTATCGTGGCCGCGAGCTGGTCGAGAAGATGAAAGAGCTGATCCCGCGTCAGCAGTTCGATATCGCGATTCAGGCGGCTATTGGCAACCACATCATCGCGCGCTCTACCGTCAAACAGCTGCGTAAAAACGTCCTGGCGAAATGCTACGGCGGTGATGTCAGCCGTAAGAAAAAGCTGCTGCAGAAGCAGAAAGAAGGTAAGAAGCGTATGAAACAGGTTGGTAACGTTGAACTGCCGCAGGAAGCGTTCCTCGCCATTCTGCACGTTGGTAAAGACGGCAAATAATCTAAGGAGTTGGCATGGCGAACATGTTTGCCCTGATTCTGGTCATTGCGACCCTCGTCACAGGGCTGTTGTGGTGTCTGGATAAGTTCATATTCGCACCGAAACGTCGTGAACGTCAGGCCGCTGCTCAGGCAGCGACCGGCGATCAGCTGGACAAGAAAACGCTGAAGAAGGTCGGCCCAAAACCGGGCTGGCTGGAAACCGGCGCCTCTATCTTTCCGGTGCTGGCGATTGTGCTGATTGTGCGTTCGTTTATCTATGAACCGTTCCAGATCCCGTCAGGTTCGATGATGCCGACTCTGCTGATTGGCGATTTTATCCTGGTGGAGAAATTCGCCTATGGTATTAAAGATCCGATCTACCAGAAAACGCTGATCGAAACCGGTCATCCGAAGCGCGGCGACATCGTGGTATTTAAATATCCGGAAGATCCGCGCCTTGACTACATCAAGCGTGCGGTTGGTCTGCCGGGTGATAAAGTCACTTACGATCCGGTCGCTAAACAGGTCACGATCGAGCCTGGCTGCGCGTCGGGTCAGGCATGCGGTAGCGCCTTGCCGATCACCTACTCCAACGTCGAACCAAGCGATTTCGTTCAGACCTTCTCCCGTCGCAACGGCGGTGAAGCCACCAGCGGTTTCTGGCAACTGCCAAAAGGCGAAACCAAAGCCGACGGTATTCGTCTGACCGAGCGCAAAGAAACGCTGGGCGAAGTGACCCACCGTATTCTGACGGTACCTATCGCTCAGGATCAGGTGGGGATGTACTATCGTCAGTCTGGCCAACCACTGGCAACGTGGGTCGTTCCGCCGGGTGAATACTTCATGATGGGCGATAACCGCGACAACAGCGCCGACAGCCGTTACTGGGGTTTCGTGCCGGAAGCGAACCTGGTGGGTAAAGCCACCGCCATCTGGATGAGCTTCGAAAAACAGGAAGGTGAGTGGCCAACCGGCGTACGTTTATCGCGCATCGGCGGCATCCACTAATTCCCCATCTTAATTCACGCTGCTGGTGCAATAACGGCAGCGTGAATTATTTAGTATTTAAATCCATCCAAACTAACGACATCCCTTGTCGTTGCGTATAGAATATCCCCCCGAAGTTTTTGGTTGTCTCTCGAAAGAGTGACACTGCACACGAAACCGCGTTGGTTAGTTTCTGCCCTTATATATCAAGGGTATGTATGCTCAGGTCGGTTTCGTGTGCTGCATCTTTGACGCATTCATTTATTGGTAACGCATGAACCCCATCGTAATTAATCGGCTTCAACGAAAGCTGGGCTACACTTTTGTTCATCAGGAGCTGTTGCAACAGGCATTAACTCACCGCAGTGCCAGCAGCAAACACAACGAGCGTCTCGAGTTTTTAGGCGACTCTATTTTAAGTTTCGTGATCGCCAATGCGCTCTATCATCGTTTCCCTCGGGTAGACGAAGGAGATATGAGCCGTATGCGCGCGACGCTGGTGCGAGGCAATACGCTGGCGGAAATCGCCCGCGAATTTGAACTGGGCGAGTGCCTGCGCCTTGGGCCTGGCGAGCTGAAGAGCGGCGGTTTTCGTCGCGAATCGATTCTGGCTGACACCGTAGAAGCCTTAATCGGCGGGGTTTTCCTCGACAGCGATATTCAAAATGTTGAACGCTTAATCCTCTCCTGGTACCAGACTCGTCTGGATGAAATCAGCCCGGGCGATAAGCAAAAGGATCCGAAGACTCGTCTGCAGGAGTATCTGCAGGGGCGTCATCTGCCGCTGCCGTCCTACCTGGTCGTCCAGGTACGCGGCGAAGCGCACGATCAGGAATTTACTATCCACTGCCAGGTCAGTGGCCTGAGTGAACCGGTGGTTGGCACAGGTTCCAGCCGTCGCAAGGCGGAGCAGGCTGCCGCCGAACAGGCGCTGAAAAAACTGGAGCTGGAATGAGCGAAGAAAAAAGTTATTGCGGATTTGTCGCCATCGTTGGTCGTCCAAACGTTGGCAAATCCACGCTGTTGAACAAGCTGCTGGGGCAGAAGATTTCGATCACTTCCCGTAAAGCGCAGACTACCCGTCACCGCATCGTCGGTATCCATACCGAAGGGCCGTATCAGGCGATTTATGTTGATACCCCGGGCCTGCATATGGAAGAGAAGCGCGCGATTAACCGCTTAATGAACAAAGCGGCCAGCAGCTCGATTGGCGACGTGGAACTGGTTATCTTTGTCGTTGAAGGCACCCGCTGGACGCAAGATGACGAGATGGTGCTGAACAAGCTGCGCGATGCGCGCGCGCCGGTGATTCTGGCCGTCAACAAAGTTGATAACGTGCAGGAAAAAGCGGATCTGCTGCCGCACCTGCAGTTCCTTGCCAGCCAGATGAACTTCCTTGACATCGTGCCGATCTCTGCGGAAACCGGCACCAACGTTGATACTATCGCGTCGATCGTACGTAAACATCTGCCGGAAGCGATTCATCACTTCCCGGAAGATTACATTACCGACCGTTCCCAGCGCTTTATGGCCTCCGAGATCATCCGCGAAAAGCTGATGCGTTTCCTCGGCGCTGAACTGCCGTACTCCGTGACCGTCGAAATTGAACGTTTCGTGAGTAACGAACGCGGCGGTTACGACATCAACGGTCTGATCCTCGTCGAGCGTGAAGGACAGAAGAAGATGGTAATTGGCAACAAAGGCGCCAAAATCAAAACCATCGGCATCGAAGCGCGTAAAGACATGCAAGAGATGTTTGAAGCGCCGGTGCACCTCGAACTGTGGGTCAAAGTGAAATCCGGCTGGGCCGATGACGAGCGCGCGCTGCGCAGTCTCGGTTACGTTGACGACCTCTGAGTTAACGCAACGTGGATGGATGGCAGCGCGCCTTTGTCCTGCATAGCCGACCGTGGAGCGAAACCAGTCTGATGCTGGACGTCTTCACGGAAGAGTCCGGTCGCGTGCGCCTGGTTGCCAAAGGCGCACGCTCCAAACGTTCTAATCTCAAAGGCGCCTTACAGCCCTTCACCCCCTTGCTGGTTCGCTTCGGCGGCCGCGGCGAAGTCAAAACCCTTCGCAGCGCGGAAGCCGTCTCGCTGGCGCTGCCGCTCAGCGGCATCACGCTCTACAGCGGTCTTTACGTTAACGAACTCATCTCCCGCGTGCTCGAGCACGAAACGCGCTTCTCCGAACTCTTTTTCGACTACCTGCACTGCATTCAGGCCCTTGCCGGGACCAGCGGTTCGCCGGAGCCCGCGCTGCGGCGCTTTGAACTGGCGCTGCTCGGGCACCTGGGCTATGGCGTTGATTTCCTCCACTGCGCCGGCAGCGGCGACCCGGTGGATGACACCATGACCTACCGCTATCGTGAAGAAAAAGGCTTTATCGCCAGCCTGGTGATTGATAACAGCACGTTTACCGGGCACCATTTGAAAGCGTTGGCTAGCCGAGAATTTCCGGATGTAGATACGCTGCGCGCCGCGAAGCGCTTTACCCGCATCGCCCTGAAGCCGTATCTTGGAGGGAAACCGCTCAAGAGCCGGGAACTGTTTCGCCAGTTTATGCCCGCGCGAAAGGCGCGAGCCGATAATACGAATAATGATTAACGAGGATTGTCATGGCTGAATTACTGTTAGGGGTCAATATTGACCACATTGCGACATTGCGTAACGCGCGCGGTACCGCTTATCCGGATCCGGTGCAGGCGGCTTTTATTGCTGAACAGGCCGGCGCCGATGGTATTACCGTGCACCTGCGCGAAGACCGCCGCCATATCACCGATCGTGACGTGCGCATCCTGCGCCAGACTCTGCACACCCGAATGAACCTTGAAATGGCGGTCACTGAAGAGATGCTGGCGATTGCCTGCGAAACTAAACCGCACTTTTGCTGCCTGGTGCCGGAGAAGCGTCAGGAAGTGACCACCGAGGGTGGGCTGGACGTGGCCGGACAGCGCGATAAGATGCGCGATGCCTGTCAGCGCCTGGCGGATGCCGGTATTCTGGTCTCCCTGTTTATTGACGCGGATGATGAGCAGATCAAAGCGGCTGCCGACGTGGGCGCGCCGTATATCGAAATCCATACCGGCTGCTATGCCGATGCCAAAACCGATGCCGAACAGGCAAAAGAGCTTGAGCGTATCGCCAAAGCGGCGACTTATGCCGCCAGCCTTGGTCTGAAGGTGAATGCCGGTCACGGTTTGACCTATCACAACGTGAAAGCCATTGCCGCCTTGCCGGAAATGCATGAGCTGAATATCGGTCATGCCATTATTGGTCGCGCGGTGATGAGCGGCCTGAAAGAAGCTGTCGCGGAAATGAAACGCCTGATGCTGGAAGCGCGCGGCTAATGGCGATTCTCGGGCTGGGTACCGACATCGTCGAAATCGCCCGCATCGAAGCGGTGATCGCCCGTAGCGGCGATCGCCTGGCGCGCCGGGTGCTGAGCGATCACGAATGGAGCATTTGGGAGCATCATCAGCAGCCGGTGCGTTTTCTGGCAAAACGCTTTGCGGTCAAAGAAGCGGCGGCGAAAGCGCTCGGAACCGGTATTCGCAACGGCCTGGCGTTTAATCAGTTCGAAGTTTTCAACGATGAATTAGGCAAGCCGAAACTGCGGCTATGGGGCGAAGCAAAGCTATTGGCTGAACGGATGGGGGTAAGCGCTATTCACGTCACTCTCGCCGATGAACGCCACTATGCCTGCGCCACGGTGATCGTCGAAAGCTAAACCCGCGGTTAAAGCTTATCCGCGTGGTGCATGAGCACGAATTTATCCCACAACTGTTCTTCATTCTCGACGTGCGCCGGATCTTTGAGAATAGTATTCGGGATCGGGCACACTTTCTGGCAGGTTGGCGTGTCGTAGTGGCCCACGCACTCGGTGCAGCGATCGCTGTTAATCTCATAAATGCTCTCGCCCATCGAAATGGCCTCATTCGGGCACTCCGGCTCGCACATGTCGCAATTGATGCATTTTTTGGTGATTAACAGCGCCATCAGGAAAATCTCAGAAACAACACAAACAGGGCGGGCATTATACGCCCATTTTCTACTCAGACCAGCTTTTTCACCAGCGCTTCGCTATGGCGTATGCGTTCCGGCGCGTGTTCGAGATCTTGCTGCACCAGTGCCATAAACAGGAGATCGGTGAGCATCATTTGCGCGCTGGTGGAGGAGATCGCCGCGCTGCGCGTCGCCTGCTCTTCAGCAATAGTGTAGAGACACTGCGAAGCCTGCTGCTGCAGGGCGTTGGGAGTAAACCCGGTGATCGCGAGGATCTTGCTGCCAACGCGTAGCGCTTCAGCAGCCGCCATATTGATCTCGCGGCGTTCGCCGGAATAGGAGATAGCCAGCAGCAGATCGTCCGCCGACATCGCCTGCACCGTTGCCAGCAGCGCATGCATATCCTGCTCGGCGACGGCGTTGATGCCAATTTTCATTAACTTCCAGCTAAAATTGCGCGCCACCAGCCCGGAGGCGCCGATGCCGGTAATGATCACCCGGCGAGCATCGCGCAGTAGGGTCACAGCCTCCAGAAGTTTCTCTTCGCTGTTGACGTCAAGCGAGGCGTGCATCGCCGCGATGTTATCCTTGATCAACTTCTCGCCCACCAGACGCAGCGGATCGTCGCCGCGAATTTGGTTATGTACCGGTACAGAGTGCGGATCCGGGCTGCTAGCCAGCGCTTCGCTGAGCGCCAGTTTTAATGCCGGAAAGCCTTTGAACCCCATTTTTTGCGCGAACTTCACCACGCTGGACTGGCTTACACCCGCTTCGCCCGCCAGCTGCTGCGAGCTGAGATGGCGGGTTTGGTCCGGCTGAGCCAGAATAAAGTCGGCAAGTTTTTTGTCGCTCGCCGCCAGCGACGAGTAACGTTGGCGGATGCGGATTAAACAGTTCATGGCTTCTCCGAAGGAGGGCGTTAGCGGCGAAAAGAATTTTGTATTCGATTATAAGTGGAATAATACGAATTAAAAATTCTGCTGTGAAGAATTATGCGAACGGGTCAGATTCTGAATCTTACCTCAACCACGGCAGACAATTTCGCGCTCGTCGCGGCAAGCCTGTTAAGCTATCGACATCGCCAGGAAAATCCGTACCAGAAAGGAGTTCGGTTTGAACAGTAACGCGCGACGAGTCGTGTTTTTCGATCTTGATGGCACCTTGCACCAGCAGGATATGTTCGGCAGCTTTATTCGTTACCTCTTACGTCGTCAACCGCTCAACGTACTGACAGTGGCGGCCTTGTCGCCAATAGTACTGCTGGGGCTGTTGGTTAACGGACGCGCGGCGCGCTGGCCGATGAGCCTGCTGCTGTGGGCCGCCACCTGTGGCCGGCGTGAAAGCCATCTTAAGCGTCTGGAGGCGGAGTTCGTTAGCTGGTTTCGCCAGCACGTGACCGCCTTTCCGGTGGTACAGGGCCGGCTAAACGACTATTTAACCAGTACCGATGCCGACGTCTGGCTGATTACCGGCTCACCGCAGTCGCTGGTGGAACAGGTCTATGCCGATACGCTTTGGCTGCCGCGCGTAAAGCTTATCGCCAGCCGTATGAGCCGCCGTCGCGGCGGCTGGGTGCTGACGCTGCGTTGCCTGGGCCATGAGAAAGTAGCGCAGCTGGAACAGCGGATCGGCGCGCCGCTACGCTTATATAGCGGCTATAGCGATAGCGAGCAGGATAACCCGCTACTCTGTTTTTGCCAGCACCGCTGGCGGGTGACGCCGCAGGGCGATCTCCAGCAGCTCGAATAATTCTGCTGCAGGCGAATTATTTGGGCGATATATAGCGCCCATGTATAATGCGCCCCGCTTTTTCTGCAGGAGTGCCGCTGTGTCTGACCACGAATTTAATGATGAATACTGGATGCGCCATGCGCTGACGCTGGCGAAACGCGCCTGGGAAGAGGGCGAGGTGCCGGTGGGCGCCGTGCTGGTGCATAACAATCAGGTCATCGGTGAGGGCTGGAACCGGCCGATTGGTCGTCACGATCCCACCGCCCATGCCGAAATTATGGCGCTGCGTCAGGGAGGGCTGGTCCTGCAGAACTATCGTTTAATTGATGCCACGCTGTACGTCACGCTGGAGCCTTGTGTGATGTGCGCCGGGGCGATGGTGCATAGCCGTATCTCGCGGCTGGTGTTCGGCGCCCGCGATGCTAAAACCGGCGCGGCCGGGTCGTTAATCGATGTGCTGCATCATCCGGGGATGAACCACCGCGTTGAAATTACCGAGGGAATTCTGGCTGAATCTTGCTCCGCAATGCTGAGCGATTTCTTCCGCTGGCGGCGGGAAGAGAAAAAGGCATTGAAGAAAGCGCGTCAGGAAGAGGGCTAACGTCCCAATGTCGGCAACTTCAGTTTAACGTTGTCGACAAGCCTTTCGCCGCGAAACTTAAAGAAGGGCATCGCATACTCTTTATGCTCGCTATCGAGTTCTTCCGGCGCGACGGCTGGATAATCTTCGGCAATCGCCATCTCCTGCGCCGCTTTCCTTTCCTGTTCAGACAAATACCCAACCAGACTGATATGGTACTTACGAATATTTTCCACGTAGGCGTAGGCCTCATGGCCTCGGGCGTAGCCATATTTTAAGCGGCTGTAGTAGGGCTTCTGGCTCAACAATGGTAGACGTTGCTTAACGTCGGACCAGCTGTTCGGATTGCCTTTTTGTTTTTTTGTCAGCGCCATCGCGTCAAGCATATGCGCGTAGCCCATGTTATAAGCCGCCAGCGCAAACCAGATCCGCTCCTCTTTCGGAATTGAATCCGGCACTTTGGCCATCATATCCTGCAGATAGCGCATACCGCCATCGAGGCTCTGTTCGGCATCGGTACGGTCGGTCAGGCCTAAACTCTGGGCGGTGTTACGGGTTAGCATCATCATGCCGCGCACGCCGGTTGGCGAGGTGGCCTGCGGATCCCAGTGCGACTCCTGCCAGGCAATCGCCGCCAGCAGTCGCCAGTCGATCTGTCGGGCGTATTTCTCAAAAAGCGGCTTCAGATCCGGCAGCGTATTCTGCACCGCGCGCAGGAAGGTGCGGGTATCAACATAGTCGAAATCGTTGCCGTGGCCGAGATACTTCTCTTCCAGGCGGGCGAGGGTGCCGTCTTCATTCATACTATTAAAGAAATCGAGCATAGCTGCCGATAGTGAATTGTCTTCGCTTTTTTCGCTAAACCAGGTGACCGGCTGTTCATCGCTGATATCGAGCGCCACAGCCAGCTCCGGATGCACGCGCTGGAACAGGCTGACGGCGACGGAATCGGCGACGGTATATTCCAGCGTGCCGTCGATGACCGCCTGCATCAGGGCGGTAGTGCCGCGCTTTTCATCGACGCGCCAGTTGAGGTCCGGGTATTTGCTCTCCTTCAGCGCCTGCAGGTCGTTAAGGGCGACGTGGCCTGGGGCGATGGCGAGCTGTTCGGCGTTGATCCCGGCCAGCGTGCGCGGGCGATTACCGCCAACGCGATAGACCAGCTGCTGCGAAACGGAATAATAGGTGGGGCCCGCCTGATAGTTCTTTACCCGCTCGGTGTTATAGACCAGCCCGGCGGCCAGCATATCGGTTTTACCGGCATCGAGATCGTCAAATAGCTGGCTAATATTCTGCCGCACGGTGACTTTCAGCTTCACCCCAAGGTAATCGGCGAAGCGTTTCGCCAGTTCGTAATCAAGACCGTAGTCTTTATTGTTGATGGCGGTGTAGGTCAGCGGGGAGTTAATTGTACTCACGCGCAGTTCGCCGCGAGCAATGATCCCGGCAACGCGGTTCTCCGGTTTTCCCATCCACGGTAAAGACGGCCACAGCGCCGCCGCCAACAAAAGGGTGACGACGCCGATCAGCAGATAATTAATCTTTAATTTTTTCAAATAGTTAATTTTCTGCAGCGTGGAGTTCCTCAGCTGGGTATATCCGGAAAAAGTAAAAGGTTGCCGTAAGTTGAGCGGCATTTTGCTTAAGAATGCGCCAGTTGGCAACTTATTCGCGATTCATGTCACATTTATTGATAAAACTGATGAATCATTTTATTTCTACGCAAACGGTTTCGTCGGGGCTCAGGATTCTCTATAATGGCGCCCGTTTCCCCCTGGCTCACCTTGAAAGCTTCGAAGACGAGAGACTTATGATGGATATTTTGCGTGGTTCACCTGCACTGTCGGCATTCCGTATCAACAAACTGCTGGCACGTTTTCAGGCGGCCAACCTGCCGGTTAGCACCTTATACGCGGAGTATGTTCACTTTGCCGACCTGAGCGCCCCGCTAAGCGATGAGGAGCGCGAAAGACTGGTCAGACTGCTTAAATATGGCCCAAGCCTCAGCAGCCATACGCCAACCGGTAAATTACTGCTCGTCACCCCTCGCCCCGGCACTATCTCTCCCTGGTCCTCCAAAGCTACCGACATCGCCCATAACTGCGGTTTATCGCAGGTCGTGCGGCTGGAACGCGGCGTGGCGTACTACGTTGAAGCACAGGGTCTGAGCGACGCGCAGTGGGACGCCGTTGCGGCAGAACTGCACGATCGCATGATGGAGAGCGTTTTCACTGAGCTGGAAGAGGGGGAGAAGCTGTTTGCTCACCATCAGCCGACGCCGGTGACCAGCGTCGACCTGCTGGGCCAGGGACGTCAGGCGCTGATTGACGCCAACCTCCGTCTGGGGCTGGCGCTGGCCGATGACGAAATCGACTACCTGCAGGATGCATTCGTTAAACTTGGCCGCAATCCGAACGACATCGAACTGTATATGTTCGCGCAGGCCAACTCGGAACATTGCCGCCACAAAATTTTTAACGCCGACTGGATTATCGACGGCCAAAAACAGCCGAAGTCGCTGTTTAAAATGATCAAAAACACCTTCGAGAAAAACCCGGAATATGTGCTGTCTGCCTATAAAGACAACGCCGCGGTAATGGAAGGTTCCGAAGTCGGTCGTTATTTCGCCGACTATCAGACCGGGCGCTATGACTTCCATCAGGAGCCGGCGCACATTCTGATGAAAGTTGAAACCCACAACCACCCGACGGCAATTTCGCCGTGGCCAGGGGCCGCGACCGGTTCCGGCGGCGAGATCCGCGACGAAGGCGCAACGGGACGCGGCGCGAAGCCGAAAGCGGGCCTGGTCGGCTTCTCGGTTTCGAACCTGCGTATTCCGGGCTTTGAGCAGCCGTGGGAAGAGGATTTCGGTAAACCAGAGCGTATCGTGACCGCGCTGGATATCATGACCGAAGGCCCGCTGGGCGGCGCGGCGTTTAACAACGAATTTGGTCGTCCGGCGCTGAATGGCTACTTCCGTACCTATGAAGAGAAAGTGATCAGCCACAATGGCGAAGAGCTGCGCGGCTATCACAAACCGATCATGCTGGCGGGCGGTATTGGCAACATCCGCGGCGAACACGTCCAGAAGGGCGAAATCACCGTTGGCGCCAAGCTTATCGTGCTGGGCGGCCCGGCGATGAACATTGGTCTCGGCGGCGGCGCGGCGTCATCCATGGCTTCCGGTCAGTCTGATGCCGATCTGGATTTCGCCTCCGTACAGCGCGACAACCCGGAAATGGAACGCCGCTGTCAGGAAGTGATCGACCGCTGCTGGCAGCTGGGCGATGCGAACCCGATTCTGTTTATCCACGACGTTGGCGCGGGCGGTCTCTCTAACGCGATGCCGGAGCTGGTGAGCGATGGCGGCCGCGGCGGAAAATTCCAGCTGCGCGATATCCTCAGCGATGAGCCGGGCATGAGCCCGCTGGAGATCTGGTGTAACGAATCCCAGGAGCGTTACGTTCTGGCGGTCGCGCCGGAACAGCTACCGCTGTTTGAAGAGCTGTGCCGCCGCGAGCGCGCGCCTTACGCGGTGATCGGCGAAGCCACGGCGGAGCAACACCTCAGCCTGAGCGACAGCCACTTTAACGATCGGCCGATCGACCTGCCGCTGGACGTCCTGCTCGGCAAAACGCCGAAAATGACGCGTGACGTGCAAACGCTGAAAGCGCAGGGCAGCGAGCTGGATCGTCAACCAATGACGATTGCCGATGCGGTTAACCGCGTGCTGCATCTGCCGACGGTGGCTGAGAAAACCTTCCTCGTGACCATCGGCGACCGTACCGTCACCGGCATGGTGGCGCGTGATCAGATGGTGGGACCGTGGCAGATCCCGGTCGCCAACTGCGCGGTGACCACCGCCAGCCTCGATAGCTACTACGGCGAAGCGATGGCGATGGGCGAACGCGCGCCGGTTGCGCTGCTCGACTTTGCCGCCTCAGCCCGCCTGGCGGTCGGCGAAGCGTTGACAAATATCGCCGCTACGCAGATTGGCGAACTCAACCGCGTCAAACTGTCGGCAAACTGGATGGCGGCAGCCGGTCACCCGGGGGAAGATGCCGGTCTGTATGAGGCGGTAAAAGCGGTCGGTGAAGAACTGTGCCCGGCGCTGGGCCTGACTATCCCGGTGGGCAAAGACTCAATGTCGATGAAAACCCGCTGGCAGGAAGGTAGCGAGCAGCGCGAAATGACCTCGCCGCTGTCGTTGGTTATCTCCGCGTTTGCCCGCGTTGAAGACGTGCGCGGCACCGTGACCCCGCAGCTCTCTACGGAAGACAACGCCCTGCTGCTGATCGATCTCGGCAAAGGGCGTAACGCGTTGGGCGCTACCGCGCTGGCGCAGGTCTATCGTCAGCTTGGCGACCAGCCGGCCGACGTGCGTGATGTCGCGCAGCTGAAAGGCTTCTGGGACGCGATGCAGGCGCTGGTGGCGCAGCGTAAGCTGTTGGCCTATCACGACCGCTCCGATGGCGGCTTGTTAGTGACGCTGGCGGAAATGGCTTTTGCCGGTCACTGCGGCGTCACTGCCGATATCGCCGCGCTGGGCGACGACCGTCTGGCGGCGCTGTTCAACGAAGAATTGGGCGCGGTGATTCAGGTTCGGGCCGCGGATCGCGAAGCGGTAGAAGCGCTGCTGGCGATGAATGGTCTGGCAAATTGCGTGCACTACTTAGGCCAGGCGACGGCAGGCGATCGTTTTGTTATTACCGCCGACGGTCAGCCGCTGTTCAGCGAAAGCCGCACCACGCTGCGTATGTGGTGGGCGGAAACCACCTGGCAGATGCAGCGTCTGCGCGACAACCCGGAGTGCGCCGATCAGGAACACCAGGCGAAGTCTAACGATAGCGACCCGGGTCTTAACGTTAAGCTGTCGTTTGATATCAATGAAGATGTTGCCGCACCGTATATTGCGACCGGCGCGCGCCCGAAAGTGGCCGTGCTGCGCGAGCAGGGGGTTAACTCCCATGTTGAAATGGCGGCCGCTTTCCATCGCGCCGGATTCGATGCCATCGACGTGCATATGAGCGATCTGCTGGCAGGTCGTTCCGGTCTTGGCGACTTCCATGCGCTGGTGGCCTGCGGCGGCTTCTCCTACGGTGATGTACTGGGGGCAGGTGAAGGTTGGGCGAAATCGATTCTGTTCAACGAACGCGTACGCGATGAGTTCGCCACTTTCTTCCACCGCCCGCAGACGCTGGCGCTGGGCGTGTGTAACGGTTGTCAGATGATGTCCAACCTGCGTGAGCTGATTCCTGGCAGCGATCTGTGGCCGCGCTTCGTACGCAACCACTCAGACCGCTTTGAAGCGCGTTTCAGCCTGGTTGAAGTCACCCAAAGCCCATCGCTGCTGTTGCAGGGTATGGCCGGTTCGATGATGCCGATTGCCGTTTCTCACGGCGAAGGGCAGGTGGAGGTGCGGGACAGCGCGCACCTGGCCGCGCTTGAAAGCAAGGGGCTGGTGGCGCTGCGCTTCGTCGATAACTTCGGCAAAGTGACGCAAACCTATCCGGCGAACCCGAATGGCTCGGTGAACGGCATTACCGCGGTGACCAGCGAAAGCGGTCGCGCGACGATTATGATGCCACACCCGGAACGCGTCTTCCGTACCGTCAGCAACTCCTGGCACCCGGAAAACTGGGGTGAAGACAGCCCATGGATGCGCATCTTCCGCAACGCGCGTAAGCAACTGGGTTAATACCGCTAGCGTATTGTGTTGATGAAAACGAGCCCCCTGTTAATCCAGGGGGCTTTTTTATTTGTGATCGAGGCCGTATCAGAGTGTCGGGAATTACCGACAGACGTGGTTTTGCGGTGTCTCTGAATGACGACACTTAAGTTATTGATTTTAAATGTGTGTGATTGAAGGTCGATTTGCTGTTGCTAATTGGCGACACTATGGTCAAAGAACAGGCAAATTATTTTGGGTGGGTTTTTGCATGTAATTCTTTATATATCATGGTGTTAATAATTTGTTTTGAAAGGTGGCATAGTTCGTGCATAATAATCAGCAGTGGCTCATTCACCTTCTTATGTCAGCCCCCTCGGGAAGCGCTACATAAACTTCGAATGACGCACAAACAGGTGCCTGCCGTCCAACTCCTGATAACAGCTCAGCTTTATCAGCCATCGGGCGAAACGTCGAGTAAGGCACCGCCTCATTCCTTAATAAAGGCAGGCTTTAGAGCCTGCCTTTATTGTTTCTGCCGTGGATGTTTCCGCCATCCTCAGTTAGCATCTTCAGGAGCTAATGGTTGAGGCTATATCTTTGAAGCGATTCTCTCTTTTCCCCCGTTCCTTGCGCCAACTGGTGACGCTTTCCTTTGTACTGATCATGCTGCCGCTGCTGGTGCTGGCATGGCAGGCCTGGCAAAGCCTGAACGCGCTCAGCGCCCAGGCCGCGCATATTAACCGCACCACCTTGACGGATGCGCGGCGTAGCGAAGCGATGGTCAACGCCTCGCTGGAAATGGAGCGTAGCTATCTCCAGTATTGCGTGCTGGACGATCCTACCCTTGAGCGGGTCTATCAAAATCAACGTAAGCGTTATAGCGAAATGCTTGAGGCGCTCTCCGGCGTGTTGCCGGATGCTGACATCTGGCAGACCCTGCGGCAGAACCTTGCCGACCTGGCCCAACTACGTTGCCATAATAGCGCGCCGGATGCCAAAGCCGCGGCGAGCCTCGAAGCCTTTGCCGATGCTAACAGTGAAATGGTGCAAGCGACCCGCACGGTGATTTTCTCCCGCGGCCAGCAGCTACAGCAGGAGATTGCCGAGCGCGGGCAGTTCTTCGGCTGGCAGGCGCTGGTTCTGTTTCTGCTGAGCCTGACGCTGGTCTTGCTGTTTACCCGCATGATCATCGGCCCGGTGAAGGGCATTGAGAAGATGATCAATCGCTTGGGCGAGGGGAAATCGCTGGATGATGCGGCGCTATTCACCGGCCCGCGCGAACTGCGGTCGGTTGGTAAACGGATTATCTGGTTGAGTGAACGTC
Organism: Klebsiella sp. 141198; assembly: GCF_050600785.1. NCBI lineage: Bacteria > Pseudomonadati > Pseudomonadota > Gammaproteobacteria > Enterobacterales > Enterobacteriaceae > Klebsiella > Klebsiella sp. 141198. The sequence goes on along the minus strand of NZ_JAQIRM010000002.1, from coordinate 940,866 downwards.
TGGCGTGGCTGGAGTCCCAACGCCACCAATTTCTTCGTCATTTGTCACATGAACTGAAAACGCCGCTCGCCAGCATGCGTGAAGGAACGGAACTGCTGGCGGACCGGGTCGCGGGGCCGCTGACGACGGAACAGCAAGAAATCGTTGAGATCCTCGATAACAGCAGCCGCAATCTGCAAAAGCTGATCGAACAGCTGCTCGACTATAATCGCAAACTGGCCGATGGCCCGGTCGAGCGGCAGAAAGTGGATATTGCCGAACTGGCGCAGACCGTCGTTTCCGCGCATAGTTTACCGGCAAGAGCCAAGATGATGTCTACCGAGCTTGCGCTGGGTGAACGCTTCTGCCTGGCGGAGCCGACGTTGCTGACCAACGTGCTTGATAATCTGTACTCCAATGCGGTGCACTATGGCGCTGAATCCGGTAACATTCGGATTCATAGTTACCGCCACGGCGAGCAGGTTCGTATCGATGTCGCCAACAGCGGCGAGCCGATCCCCGCCGCCGAAAGAAATATGATTTTCGAGCCTTTTTATCAGGGAAGCCACCTGCGTAAAGGGGCAGTAAAAGGCAGCGGTCTGGGGTTAAGTATCGCCCGCGACTGCGTACGGCAAATGCAGGGAGAGCTGAGCCTGGTCGATGATAATCCCGGGTTCATCTGTTTTCGCATCTCGCTCCCCGCCGCTGAGCCGGGAAAAACCAACACATGAATCAACATTGGGTGAATATGTCCCACTTTTTCGCATTGCGCCGTCCTTTACGGGGATGGCTGCTGTCGGGCCTATGCTGCCTGACGCTGGCGGGTTGTTCCGCCGCTATGTCGCCGCGCGCCGCTGACGGCAATGCGCCGCCCGAGCTGCCGGAACATCAGGTGGCGGATTTTCTCTCCGTAGATTGCGCCAATATCTGGTCGCTGGAAAACGATGCCAGTGATAAAAACCCGCTGTACTGGCTGCGCGGCATTGACTGCGCGGATCGCCTGGCGCCGGTACAGGCCCGCGCCGAAGCCAAATTGCATAACGATGATAACTGGCAGGATGCGTTGAAACGCGGCATTCTGCTGGCCGACGCCAAAATTACCCCCGACGAGCGTCGTGAAATGGTTGCCCGCATCGACAGCTTTAGCCCGCAAATCGCCGCCCAGGTTCGCCCGCTGTACCGGCTGTGGCGCGACGGCCAAGCCCGCCAATTGCAGTTATTTGAGGAGCGCTCCCGCTACGGCAAACTCCAGCAATCAAGCGATGCTGAACTGGAAACCTTGCGTCAGCAGGAGCAACAGCTACGTAGCCAACTGGAGCTGACCACCCGCAAGCTGGAAAACCTTACCGATATTGAGCGCCAGCTCTCCAGCCGTAAGCCCGGCGGCAATTTTAATAGCGGTAGCGATAAGGTACCGGAGGTGATCCATGACGATCCGTAAACCCGCCCACCTGCTGCTGGTGGACGACGATCCGGGGCTGTTAAAGCTGCTAGGGATGCGTCTGGTCAGCGAAGGTTACAGCGTGGTCACGGCGGAAAGCGGGCCCGAGGCGCTACGCGTGCTGACGCGCGAGCGGGTGGACCTGGTGGTGAGCGATTTACGCATGGATGAAATGGATGGCCTGCAGCTGTTTGCTGAAATCCAAAAGGCGCAGCCCGGCATGCCGGTCATCATCCTGACTGCCCACGGCTCCATTCCTGACGCCGTTGCCGCTACCCAACAAGGGGTGTTTAGTTTTCTGACTAAACCGGTCGATAAAGACGCGCTGTATAAAGCGATTGATGATGCTCTCGAGCAGAGCTCGCCGGCCACCGACGAGCGCTGGCGACAGGCGATTGTCACCCGCAGCCCACAGATGCTGCGGCTGCTGGAGCAGGCCGGTATGGTGGCGCAGTCGGACGTTAGCGTGCTGATTATCGGCCAGAGCGGTACCGGGAAAGAGATTGTCGCCCAGGCGATCCACAACGCCAGTCCGCGCCACGAAAAACCGTTTATCGCGATTAACTGCGGCGCGTTGCCGGAACAATTGCTGGAATCCGAACTGTTCGGCCACGCGCGCGGCGCCTTTACCGGCGCGGTCAGCAACCGCGAAGGGCTTTTTCAGGCCGCCGAGGGCGGTACGCTTTTCCTTGATGAAATCGGCGATATGCCCGTCGCGCTGCAGGTGAAGCTACTGCGCGTATTGCAGGAGCGTAAGGTGCGCCCGCTGGGCAGCAACCGCGATATCGATATCGACGTGCGCATTATCTCGGCGACCCACCGCGATCTGCCGAAGGCGATGGCGCGCGGTGAGTTCCGTGAAGATCTGTTCTATCGGCTCAATGTGGTTAACCTGAAGATCCCGCCGCTTTCCGAGCGCGCGGAGGATATCCCGCTACTGGCCAATCATCTATTGCGCCAGTCCGCCGACCGTCACAAACCCTTCGTGCGCGCCTTCTCCACCGATGCGATGAAGCGGCTAATGGCCGCCAAATGGCCGGGCAATGTGCGCCAGCTGGTTAACGTGATTGAACAGTGTGTGGCGCTGACCTCATCGCCGGTGATCAGCGATGCGCTGGTGGAGCAGGCGCTGGAGGGTGAGAATACCGCGCTACCGACCTTCGTCGAGGCGCGTAATCAGTTTGAGCTCAACTACCTGCGTAAGCTTTTGCAGATAACCAAAGGCAATGTGACGCATGCCGCGCGGATGGCCGGGCGCAACCGCACCGAGTTTTACAAACTGCTGTCGCGCCACGAGCTCGACGCCAACGACTTTAAAGAGTAGCCCCGCGGCATAGCGCAAGCTATGATACGGTAAGCAACCGGTTACGCGACAAAGACAGGAAAACCATGAAAAAGATTGATGCGATTATTAAACCGTTCAAATTGGATGACGTGCGTGAAGCGCTGGCGGAAGTCGGTATCACCGGCATGACGGTGACGGAAGTCAAAGGGTTTGGTCGTCAGAAAGGGCATACCGAGCTGTACCGCGGCGCGGAATATATGGTGGATTTTCTGCCGAAGGTGAAAATTGAAATCGTGGTGACTGACGATATCGTCGATACCTGCGTCGATACCATCATTCGTACCGCCCAGACCGGTAAAATCGGCGATGGTAAAATCTTTGTCTTCGACGTGGCGCGGGTGATTCGTATCCGTACCGGTGAAGAAGACGACGCGGCGATTTAATCCTCCCCGCTCGCAGCAGTATTGCCGGGTGGCGCTGCGCTTACCCGGCCTACAAATCCCCGCGTCGTTGGGCTTACAGAACCTTATGCGGGCCGAAACATTCGTAATGAATGTTGTCTTTATTGACCCCTAATTCTACCAGCTGCTTCGCTGCAAACTGCATAAAGGCCACTGGGCCGCAGAGATAGAATTGCATCTGCGGGTCGCGAATATTTTCCGCCAGCGGCGCTAAATCCATCAAACCTTCGCTATCAAAACGACCAGCCTGACGGTCGGCCTCGCTCGGGCTACGGTACCAGACGTGAGAAGTAAACTTCGGCAACGCCGCGCCAAGCGCCTTCACTTCGTCCGCAAAGGCGTGAACGTCACCGTTTTCTGCCGCGTGGAACCAGTTCACCTGGCCCTGATGATGGCTTTTCGCCAGCGTATCCAGCATCGCCAGCATTGGCGTTTGGCCCACGCCGCCGGAGAGCAAGGTCACCGGCGTCTGCGCTGCCACGTGGAGGAAGAAGTCGCCTGCCGGCGCGGCTAAGTAGACCACGTCGCCTTCGCTGGCGTGGTTATGCAGCCAGTTGGACACCTGGCCGCCGTTTTCACGTTTCACCGCGATGCGATAGCCTTTACCGTCCGCTTTGCGGGTCAGAGAGTATTGACGAATTTCCTGATACTCGAAGGCTTCCGGCTTCAGCCAGATAGCCAGATACTGTCCCGGCTGGTAATCGGCGACCGGCTGCCCGTCGACAGGCTCCAGTTCAAAGCTGGTAATAAGCTGGCTGCGTGGGGTTTTCTTAACAATGCGGAACGCGCGGGTACCTTCCCAGCCGCCATTTTTACTGGCGTTATCCTGGTAGATTTCCGCTTCGCGATTGATAAAGACGTTCGCCAGCACGCCATAGGCTTTGCCCCAGGCGTCGAGTACTTCCTGGCCCGGGCTAAACATTTCGTCGAGGGTCGCCAGCAGATGGCTGCCGACAATATTGTACTGCTCCGGTTTAATCTGGAAGCTGGTATGTTTCTGGGCGATTTTTTCGACCGCCGGCAGCAGGGCCGGCAGGTTGTCGATATTACTGGCGTAGGCGGCGATAGCGTTGAACAGCGCTTCGCGCTGATCGCCGTTGCGCTGGTTACTCATATTGAAGATCTCCTTGAGCTCCGGATTATGAGTAAACATACGGTCATAAAAATGCGCGGTTAGCTTTGGGCCGGTCTCTACAAGCAGGGGAATAGTGGCTTTGACCGTGGCGATGGTTTGAGCGTCGAGCATAGCAGCTTCCTTAAATGTTATCCTATTGATGCATTTCAAATGCATCTTATATAAATAACCCTGCTATGTAAATGGTTCTTTATCACTTTGCCGCAAAGCAGTTACAACATGAAGAATTTGCATCACAAACCTGAAAAGAAATCCGTTGATAATGTTTGATGCGTTATTGCTCAAAGCCTTGTGTGCTGTGGAGCCAATCGTTTGCGTAAAATCCTTTGTCAAGACCTGTTATCACAGAATGATTCGGTTATACTGTGGGCCGTTGTCCATCAGGACCGCCTTTTTAGGCCAAAATTTTATCGTTAGCTGAGTCAGGAGATGCGGATGTTAAAGCGTGAAATGAACATTGCCGATTATGATGCCGAACTGTGGCAGGCTATGGAGCAGGAAAAAGTACGTCAGGAAGAGCACATCGAACTGATCGCCTCCGAGAACTACACCAGTCCGCGCGTGATGCAGGCTCAGGGTTCCCAGCTGACTAACAAATATGCCGAAGGTTATCCGGGCAAGCGCTACTACGGTGGCTGCGAGTACGTGGATATCGTTGAGCAACTGGCTATCGACCGCGCGAAAGAACTGTTCGGCGCCGACTACGCTAACGTGCAGCCGCACTCCGGCTCGCAGGCTAACTTTGCCGTCTACACCGCACTGCTGCAGCCAGGCGATACCGTGCTGGGTATGAACCTGGCGCAAGGCGGCCACCTGACCCACGGCTCCCCGGTTAACTTCTCCGGTAAACTGTACAACATCATTCCTTATGGTATCGATGAGTCCGGTAAAATTGACTACGAAGACATGGCGAAGCAGGCCCAGGAGCACAAACCGAAGATGATCATCGGTGGCTTCTCCGCTTACTCCGGTATCGTTGACTGGGCGAAAATGCGTGAAATCGCTGACAGCATCGGCGCTTATCTGTTCGTCGATATGGCGCACGTAGCGGGCCTGATTGCCGCCGGCGTTTATCCGAACCCGGTTCCGCACGCCCACGTTGTTACTACTACCACCCACAAAACCCTGGCGGGTCCGCGCGGCGGCCTGATCCTGGCGAAAGGCGGTAGCGAAGAGCTGTACAAGAAACTGAACTCCGCCGTGTTCCCAAGCGCGCAGGGCGGCCCGCTGATGCACGTAATTGCCGCGAAAGCGGTGGCGCTGAAAGAAGCGATGGAGCCAGAGTTCAAAGTTTATCAGCAGCAGGTTGCCAAAAACGCCAAAGCGATGGTGGAAGTGTTCCTGAACCGCGGTTACAAAGTGGTTTCCGGCGGTACTGAAAACCACCTGTTCCTGCTGGATCTGGTAGATAAAAACCTGACCGGTAAAGAAGCTGACGCCGCCCTGGGCCGCGCCAATATCACCGTTAACAAAAACAGCGTACCGAACGATCCGAAGAGCCCGTTCGTGACTTCCGGTATCCGTATCGGTTCTCCGGCTGTGACTCGCCGCGGCTTTAAAGAAGCGGAAGTGAAAGAGCTGGCTGGCTGGATGTGCGACGTTCTCGACAATATCAACGACGAAGCTGTTATTGAGCGCGTCAAAGGTAAAGTGCTGGATATCTGCGCCCGTTTCCCGGTTTACGCGTAATCTTGCCGCGTTAAGATAAAAAAGGCCGCGATTGCGGCCTTTTTTGTGTCTGCTGGTTATCGACGATCCAGCGAAATCGAACCCGGTCCGGTAATCGCCAGCAGCAGGAAGGCCCCGGCGATACTGACGTTCTTATAGAAGTTAATCATATTCGGCAATACCGCATCGCCGGTCATATCCCAGTAATGATGGCCGATAACCGCGGTACCCAGGGTGTAAAAAATAAAGATCACCGCCAGCGGGCGGGTGAAGAAACCTAAAATAATCAGTATAGCGGCGGGTACCTCCATGATGACCGCGATGATCGCCGCCAGCGTCGGCATCGGCGCGCCGGAAGAAGCCATATATTGTACCGTTCCGCTAAACCCCATCAGTTTCGGATAGCCAAAAATAATGAACAGCAGCACGATCGCAATACGTGCGATTAACAGCAGGACAGGGCGGGAAGAGCCAAAGTCAAAATAGCGTAGCGTGTTCATAATCAGTCCTTTATCACAGGCGTGTGATCTAAACGTAATACACATTTTTACTCCCCGCCACGCTGGGAAAATAATATTGTTGCACCTCGTTGAGCGGCGATTAAGTCGATACGCGGGAAACACTCTGATGCCCGGTTATCGGATTTTTTTTCATACTGCCCACCATATTGCACACTCATCGCGTGACAATGCTCACGATTTTAAGAGAAATGTACTTAACGACCATGAAGATAGTGAGACATGGGTTTGCTCAGTATGCGCTTTATCGCCAGACTAGAGCTTCCATTCGGGAGGGAATCATGGTCTTGCACTCCACGCGCTGGCTGGCGCTAAGTTACTTCACCTACTTTTTTAGCTACGGTATTTTTCTACCATTCTGGAGCGTCTGGCTGGCAGGCGTAGGCCTGACGCCGGAAACCATTGGCGTGTTGCTCGGCGCCGGGCTGGTGGCGCGTTTTCTGGGCAGTCTGTTGATTGCGCCGCGGGTCAGCGATCCTTCTCGTTTGATTCGCGCCTTGCGAATCCTCGCGTTGCTGACGCTGCTATTTGCTCTCGCCTTCTGGGTCGGCGGCCAGGTAGCCTGGCTGATGGTGGTCATCGTCGGATTCAACCTCTTTTTCTCGCCGCTGGTGCCGCTAACCGATGCGTTAGCCAACACCTGGCAAAAACAAATCACCATGGATTACGGCCGGGTGCGGTTGTGGGGATCGATTGCTTTCGTCATTGGTTCTGCGCTGACCGGTAAACTGGTGAGTTTGTTTGATTATCGGGCGATCCTGCTGTTGTTAAGCCTGGGCACGGCCTCGATGCTGTTGGGCATGTTGCTGAAACCTTCAGTGATGCCGCAAGGGGAGAGCCGACATCAGGAGGCGGCCGGACTATCGGCGTGGCTTAGCCTGGTGCGGCAAAGCTGGCGTTTTCTTGCCTGCGTCTGTCTGTTGCAGGGGGCGCACGCCGCCTACTACGGCTTCAGCGCGCTATACTGGCAGCAGGCCGGTTATTCAGCTTCCGCTGTCGGCTATTTATGGTCGCTTGGCGTCGTCGCCGAAGTGGTGATTTTCGCCTTGAGTAAAAAAGTCTTCCGTCGCTTTAGCGCCCGCGACCTGCTGCTGCTCTCGGCGGTGTGTGGGGTGGCGCGCTGGACGATTATGGGCTGGACGACCGCGCTGCCATGGCTACTGGTCGCGCAGATCCTTCACTGTGGAACGTTTACCGTCTGCCATCTGGCGGCCATGCGCTATATCGCCGCGCGGCAGGGAAGTGAGGTTATCCGCCTGCAGGCCGTTTACTCGGCGGTGGCGATGGGCGGCAGCATCGCGGTGATGACGGTGTTTGCTGGATTCCTCTACCAGCACCTGCATCAGGGCGTCTTCTGGGTGATGGCGCTGGTGGCGCTACCGGCGCTGGTCGTGCGACCGAAGGCGGTGAGCGCCTAATCCTCAAGCATTTTGCAAATCTGCTGCCGCTGGTGATCGCTAAAATTTTCTTCAGCATGAAACAGCGGCGGCGAAAACAGCGGTAGCGCGGTGGTGTAAGGCGTGACCACCAAGGTCACATCCTTCGGCGCGCCTTGTTGCTGAAACTGGGTCACGCTTAAGTACTTAATATTCAGCGGCAGCAGCGTCAATTCCCGCAATTGCATTTCCAGCGCCTGTTCCAGTTCGCTATTTTCCCGCGTCAACAGCACCACCTGCTTTTCATGCAGGTCGGCTTTTTGCATCAACCACGCGCCGAAAATAACCGCGATTAAGCTGACCTCTTCCTGATTAAATTGAATATGATAGGCCGCTTCGAAATCGCGTAATGCCTCCTGGGTGGTACGCATCAGGCGCGGATACAGGCGTCCGATCTCCTCCGGTAAAGCGTTATCAATACCGATGGCGAATACGCTGCGGTTCAACGCTTGCGAAAGATGAATATAGAGTTGGTCGCTCAACCCTTGTTCATCGCTGAATGGCCGTCCCGCCAGATCCTGGAAACGATGGATCAAGCGGGAGATCGCCAGATGCAGGCGTCTGTCCTGTTGATGACCGTCGTGAATGGGATCCGGTGTTTTCAGTAACATAAACAGCAGGGTCAGAAAATGTTGTTCGCCGGCGTGTGGCGTGGCGCTGACCCGGCGCTGCCAGTGGCGAACGATTTCGGCGGCGAGGTTAAATTCCGCCGCGGCCTGCGCCCAGTTGCGCTGCTCACGGGTGAAATCCGGCGACTGGCCCAGATGATGTTGTAGCAGGCAGTACTGAAGATACAGGCGCAGGAACTGACCGTCCCGGCAGTCGAACTGCCGATTAAGCGTGCGCGCGCAGCGATTCACCAGCGCCTGAAGATTGGTATCATCATATAAGGTTCGCGCGATACCCTGCTGTTTAAGCTGCGTTTTTAACGCCGGGGTAAAATGGTGGTGAACGAAGTGCGGGCACAGGCGCAGCCCACGCCGTAGAGCGTGCAGCAGGCACAGGCGTTGATCGAGCGCGGCGCCTTCAATCCGATAGCTGCCGTCCATCTGCGACGCGAGAGTCAGTCGATGATAACGCTGAATTTCGCGCCCCGTCTCCGCGATATCCTGTTGGGCCGTCGCCTCATCCACCTGGTTGAGCCTGACCAGCTGTTGCGGCGTGACGGATTGTCCCGGAAGATAGAACATCAGGAGCACCTGGCTACGGCGCTGTGGACTGGAAAGCGCAGATGGTGGTTCAATCACTGTCATCATCTGGTAAGTTCCAGTTAGGGTTTCAGCTAAGAATAGCCAAAGGATGCAGGGTGAGCAGGGCGGACCGCGGCCTTTAGATCAGGATTGCTGACGAAGTTCACAGAATTTTTCACGCGAGGAACAGATGAAGAGAGTGAAACACTGCGTCGGTGCGGCATTTTTCATGGTTTTATCATTGTCAGCCGTTGCGCATCCGCACAGCTTCATTAATTTGCAGAGTGAAGCCGTGGTGAAAGACGGTCTGTTGACCGGCTTTAACATGCGCTGGACGATGGACGAAATAACCTCAGCGGATCTGCTCTATGATGCCGGCAATGCAAAGCCGGGCAGTGAAGTATGGAAAAAACTCGCGGCGGAGGTCATGGCCAACGTACTCGGCCAGCACTACTTCAGCGAACTGTGGCATAACGGCCAGCGGGTTAAGTTTGCTAACCGTCCGGATGGCTACGGCCTTGCACGGAGCGGGCTGCAGGCGGTACTCACCTTCACCTTGCCGCTGGCGACGCCGCAACCTGTTGCCGGACAAACCTTTACGTTATCCACCTTCGATCCGACCTACTACGTCGATATGTTTTATGAGCAGGATAGCGATTTTTCACTGCCTGCCGCGCTGCGGGCCTCCTGCAAGGCCACGGTAATGACGCCGAAACCCAACGACAAAATGTTGTCTTATGCGCAGTCGCTCGATAAAGAGGACGCGCCGCCGGAAGACATGGAACTGGGTAACTACTTCGCCCAGAAGGTGACCTTGACATGTCAGTAGTTTTTACGCCGCGAGCGCGGGCGCCGCGCTGGAAATCACTCTGGCCGCTGGCGCTGTTTCTGACGCTGAGCGTCGTGGGCGGTATCTGGTTGTGGCTCGCCTGGCCGCAGGTACTGTTGCAAAGCGCGGTCTGGCAGCGTTCACTGAATCTTGAGCTCAGCCAACTGCTGCAGGCGGTGGCGGATAATCCGTCAGCGGCGGGGCTGTCGCTGCTCGGGTTCAGCTTTGTCTACGGCGTACTGCACGCGCTTGGCCCCGGTCACGGAAAAATCGTGATTACCACCTGGCTTGCCACCCATCCCTCAAAGCTGAAATCGAGTATTGCGCTGACGCTGGCGGCATCGCTGTTGCAGGGAATGGTGGCGATAGTACTCGTGGTGGTGGTATTGACGCTGCTGCAGCTTCCGGCGCGTCAACTGCATCTCAGCAGCTTCTGGCTGGAGAAGGGGAGCTATCTGCTGGTCGGCGCATTGGGGCTTTTACTGTGCGGGCGGGCATTGAAAAAACTGCGAGTCTTGCTGCGGCGGCCAACGTTTACCGCTTTTACCCCGCATCACGTCCATGATGAACATTGCGGCTGCGGCCATCAGCACCTTCCGGCGCCGGATCAACTACAGAGTGGCGACGACTGGCGCGCCAGGCTGGCGATTGTGCTGTCGATGGGCATGCGTCCCTGCTCGGGAGCGATTATGGTGCTGCTGTTCAGCAAGGTGATCGGCGTCTTTGGTTGGGGCATGGCTGCCGCGCTGGTAATGGCGGCGGGAACGTCGATGACCATAAGCGGGCTGGCGCTATTGGTGCATGGATTCCGCCAGTTGGCTATCCGCCTGAGTCGCCATCAGGCGCCGGCGATGTGGAAACAGGTTGGCTGGGCGACGCTGGCGCTGGCCGGCGGCGTGGCGCTGTTGACGGCGGCTGTCGTGATGTGGAGTAGCGCGATCCCGCCGGGCGGCGGCTTGCGGCCGTTTTAGGGGATAAAAAAAGGAAGCCGCAGCTTCCTTTTTACATTCAGTGAGAAGTTAACGCTTCAGCGCTTCGCTCAGCTGCTCGCGCATGTTCGCCAGCATCGCCTTCACGACGCGCGGGTTACCGGCTACGATGTTGCCGGTCAGCATATAGTTATGACCACCGGTGAAGTCGCAAACGATGGCGCCTGCTTCACGAGCGATCAATTCGCCTGCGGCGAAATCCCACGGTTTGAGGGCGATTTCAAAGTAACCGTCAACGCGGCCAGCGGCAACGTAGGCCAGATCCAGCGCGGCGGAACCGGTGCGACGGAAGTCAGCGCATTCGGTGAACATGTTGCCGAGGATGTTCATGTAAGCGGTAGCGTGCTGCTTCGCTTTGAACGGGAAACCGGTGGCGATGATGGTGCCGTCGAGATCGCGAGCGTTGCTGCCGCGCAGACGGTAGCCGTTCAGCTGCGCGCCCTGACCGCGGGTGGCGGTGAACAGTTCATTACGCATTGGATCGTAAACCACCGCGACTTCAGTACGGCCTTTAATGCGTACGGCGATGGAAACAGAGAAGTGTGGCAGACGTTTAACGAAGTTGGTGGTGCCATCCAGTGGATCGATAACCCATTGAATATCCTGATCTTCACCAGCGTGCTCGCCGCTTTCTTCGGTGATGATGGTGTGCTGTGGGTAAGACTTGCGAATGGTTTCGATAATAATCGCTTCTGCGGCTTTATCGACGTTAGTCACAAAGTCATTGCTGCCTTTCTGGCTGGTTTCTACGGAATCTGGCGTTTCGTAGTGCTTGGCAATTAAATTACCCGCCTTGCGCGCTGCGCGCACGGCAATGTTCAGCATCGGATGCATCGGTATCTCTCACTGGATGTTAAAGAACGGGAAAAAACGGCGCATATAGTAACAGCGAATTCTGCTTATGTCTCCGTTTTATGTTAGCATGCACGAATAATCTTTAGCCGAAGAACCATAATGCTGCAAAATATTCGAATCGTACTGGTAGAAACCTCACACACCGGCAATATGGGCTCCGTTGCCCGCGCGATGAAAACCATGGGCTTAACTAACCTGTGGCTGGTCAACCCGCTGGTGAAACCTGATTCCCAGGCCATCGCGCTGGCCGCTGGCGCCAGCGATGTGATTGGCAACGCGCAGATCGTCGATACCCTTGATGAAGCGCTGGCGGGCTGTAGCCTGGTGGTTGGCACCAGCGCACGTTCCCGCACGCTGCCGTGGCCGATGCTGGATCCGCGCGAATGCGGTCTGAAAAGCGTCGCCGAAGGCCAACATGCGCCGGTCGCGCTGGTCTTTGGTCGCGAGCGCGTTGGCCTGACTAACGACGAACTGCAGAAGTGCCACTATCACGTGGCGATCGCCGCCAACCCCGAGTACAGCTCGCTGAACCTGGCGATGGCGGTGCAGGTTATCGCCTATGAAGTGCGGATGGCCTGGCTGGCGACTCAGGAGCAGGCGCAGCCGGCGGTTGAACATGAAGAAACGCCGTATCCGCTGGTCGATGATTTAGAACGTTTTTACGGCCACCTTGAGCAGACTCTGCTGGCGACCGGTTTTATCCGCCCGAATCATCCGGGGCAGGTGATGAACAAGCTGCGTCGTCTGTTCACCCGCGCGCGTCCGGAAAGCCAGGAGCTGAACATCCTGCGCGGGATGCTGGCGTCTATTGAGCAGCAGAATAAAGGTAAGTAAGCGCGTTAACGCCGGATGGCGCTTTGCTTATCCGGCCTACGAATCCACATCGCTGTTGTAGCCCGGGAGCGGCTCGAAATCAATAACGGCACGGAAAGCCAAATACCTGACTAAAACAGTCAAGTAAATAGTTGACCAATTTACTCGGGAATGTCAGACTTGGCCCTGCTATGCAATACCCATATTAATAAAAAGCCCGGGCAGGGGCGAGTTTGAGGTTAAGTAAGACATGAGACTGACATCTAAAGGGCGTTATGCCGTGACCGCAATGCTTGACGTTGCGCTCAACTCTGAAACGGGCCCGGTTCCGTTGGCAGATATTTCAGAGCGTCAGGGAATTTCGCTTTCCTATCTGGAACAGCTGTTCTCTCGCCTGCGTAAAAATGGTCTGGTATCCAGCGTTCGTGGGCCAGGCGGCGGTTACCTGTTAGGTAAAGAAGCTGGCAGCATCGCCGTAGGCGAAGTGATCAGCGCCGTAGACGAATCCGTTGACGCCACCCGTTGTCAGGGTAAAGGCGGCTGCCAGGGTGGCGATAAGTGTCTGACCCACGCGCTGTGGCGCGATCTGAGCGAACGTTTGACCGGTTTCCTCAACAACATCACCCTGGGCGAACTGGTGAATAACCAGGAAATCCTCGATGTTTCTGGTCGTCAGCACAATCATGAATCTCAGCGTACTACGCGTTCTCAGGACGCCATTGACGTAAAACTGCGCGCCTAGCACGAGGCTTAGTTTCAGCTTGCGGCTTACGGGCTGCAAGGTGAAACGGCAGGGTAGATAGCAATAATAAAGATTTTCAGAATCAGGCCGGGATGTTGAGGCATCTCGTGTACTCGGTCGTACATCAAGCCGGTTGCCTGGTTCCTTGCATTGAGTGATGTACGGAGTTTAAGAGCAATGAAATTACCGATTTACCTCGATTACTCCGCAACAACGCCGGTGGACCCGCGTGTTGCCGAGAAAATGATGCAGTTCCTGACCCTGGACGGGACCTTTGGTAACCCGGCCTCACGTTCTCACCGTTTCGGTTGGCAGGCTGAAGAGGCGGTAGATATCGCCCGTAATCAGATTGCCGAACTGGTCGGTGCCGATCCGCGCGAAATCGTCTTTACCTCCGGCGCAACGGAATCCGATAACCTGGCGATTAAAGGTGCAGCCAACTTTTATCAGAAAAAAGGCAAGCACATCATCACCAGCAAAACCGAGCATAAAGCGGTACTGGATACCTGCCGTCAGCTTGAGCGCGAAGGTTTTGAAGTGACCTACCTTGCTCCGCAGAGCAACGGTATTATCGATCTGAAAGAACTGGAAGCGGCGATGCGTGACGACACCATCCTGGTTTCCATTATGCACGTGAACAACGAAATCGGCGTGGTGCAGGATATCGCTACCATCGGCGAGATGTGCCGCGCCCGCGGTATCATTTACCACGTTGACGCCACCCAGAGCGTGGGCAAGCTGCCTATCGATCTGAGCCAGCTGAAAGTTGACCTGATGTCCTTCTCCGGTCACAAAATTTACGGCCCGAAAGGTATCGGCGCGCTGTACGTACGCCGTAAGCCGCGTATCCGCATCGAAGCGCAGATGCACGGCGGCGGCCACGAGCGCGGCATGCGTTCAGGCACCCTGCCTGTCCACCAGATCGTCGGTATGGGCGAAGCTTACCGTATCGCCAAAGAAGAGATGGAAAGCGAAATGGCGCGCCTGCGCGGCCTGCGTGACCGTCTGTGGAACGGCGTGAAAGATATGGAAGAAGTTTATCTGAATGGCGACCTCGAGCAGGGCGCGCCGAACATTCTCAACGTCAGCTTCAACTATGTTGAAGGCGAGTCGCTGATTATGGCGCTGAAAGACCTGGCGGTTTCCTCCGGTTCAGCCTGTACTTCCGCGAGCCTTGAGCCATCCTACGTGCTGCGCGCGTTAGGCATGACTGATGAACTGGCGCACAGTTCTATTCGTTTCTCTTTAGGTCGTTTTACTACCGAAGAAGAGATTGACTACACCATCAAACTGGTTCGTAACTCCATCGGCCGTCTGCGCGATCTTTCTCCGCTGTGGGAAATGTTCAAGCAGGGCGTGGATCTGAACAGCATTGAATGGTCACATCACTAATTCGGCACCGATAAGGAGAATTCATCATGGCATACAGCGAAAAAGTCATCGATCATTACGAAAACCCGCGCAACGTCGGCTCTTTCGACAACAGCGACGACAGCGTCGGTAGCGGTATGGTCGGCGCACCTGCGTGCGGCGACGTCATGAAGTTGCAGATTAAAGTCAACAATGAAGGTATCATTGAAGATGCGCGCTTCAAGACCTATGGCTGCGGTTCCGCTATCGCTTCCAGCTCCCTGGTCACCGAGTGGGTGAAAGGTAAATCGCTGGACGAAGCGCAGGCTATCAAGAACACCGATATCGCCGATGAACTGGAACTGCCGCCGGTGAAAATTCACTGCTCTATCCTGGCGGAAGACGCGATTAAAGCCGCGATTGCGGATTACAAAAGCAAACGTGAAGCAAAATAATTAAGAGTTGAGGTTTGTTATGTCGATTACCTTAAGCGACAGTGCAGCAGCGCGAGTCAATTCCTTCCTGGCGAACCGCGGTAAAGGCTTTGGCCTGCGTCTGGGGGTAAGAACCTCCGGTTGTTCAGGTATGGCTTATGTACTGGAATTTGTTGACGAGCCGGCGGCAGAAGACACCGTGTTTGAAGACAAAGGCGTGAAAGTCGTGATCGACGGTAAGAGCCTGCAATTCCTCGACGGCACTCAACTGGACTTCGTCAAAGAAGGCCTTAACGAAGGGTTTAAATTTACCAACCCGAACGTGAAAGATGAGTGCGGTTGCGGCGAAAGCTTTAACGTATAATCGGTAATCCCCAACCCCACCGCGGTCACGCCGCGCGTGGGGTTTTAGTTTAGATGCATGACCCTGAGGTTACTATGGACTATTTCACCCTCTTCGGGTTACCAGCCAGCTATACCCTCTCGCTTGAACAACTGGCTGTCCGGTATCAGGATCTGCAGCGCCAGTACCATCCGGATAAATTTGCCAGCGCGCCCGCTGCGGAACAGCTGGCTGCGGTTCAGCACTCCGCCACCATTAACCAGGCCTGGCAGACTCTGCGTCATCCGCTGACCCGTGCGGAATATCTCCTTTCGCTGCACGGTTTTGACCTCGCCAGCGAGCAGCACACCGTCCGCGACACCGCGTTCCTGATGGAACAGCTGGAACTGCGCGAAGAGCTCGATGAAATCGGCCAGGCGAAAGACGAAGCGCGGCTGGAAACCTTTATCAAACGGGTAAAAGCGCTGTTTGATACCCGCCATCAACTGATGGTTGAACAATTGCAAAACGAGACCTGGGATGCGGCGGCTGATACTGTACGCAAGCTCCGTTTTCTCGATAAACTGCGCAGCAGTGCTGAAGAACTCGAAGAAAAACTGCTCGACTTTTAATTTTCGGAAGCAATTATGGCCCTATTACAAATTAGTGAGCCTGGTCTGAGCGCCGCGCCGCATCAGCGTCGATTGGCGGCAGGTATCGACCTTGGCACCACCAATTCTCTGGTTGCTACCGTGCGTAGCGGCCAGGCCGAAACTCTGCCCGACCATCAAGGCCGCTACCTGCTGCCGTCGGTCGTGAACTACCACGCCTCTGGACTGACCGTCGGCTATGAAGCCCGGCTCAATGCCGCTCAGGATCCGGTGAACACCATCAGCTCGGTGAAGCGAATGATGGGGCGTTCCCTCGCCGATATTCAAACCCGCTATCCGCACTTGCCGTACCAGCTGCAGGCCAGTGAAAATGGACTGCCGATGATCCAGACCGCCGGCGGCCTGCTGAACCCGGTGCGGGTCTCCGCCGACATCCTGAAAGCGCTGGCCGCCCGCGCCACTGAAGCGCTGGCGGGCGATCTCGACGGCGTGGTCATTACCGTTCCGGCCTATTTCGATGACGCTCAGCGTCAGGGAACCAAAGACGCGGCGCGTCTGGCGGGCCTGCACGTGCTGCGTTTGCTCAATGAGCCGACCGCGGCGGCTATCGCCTACGGCCTCGATTCCGGCCAGGAAGGGGTGATTGCGGTTTACGATCTCGGCGGCGGTACCTTTGATATCTCCATTCTGCGCTTAAGCCGCGGGGTGTTTGAAGTGCTGGCGACCGGCGGTGATTCCGCTCTCGGCGGCGATGATTTCGACCATCTGCTGGCCGACTATCTGCGCGAGCAGGCGGGCCTCAGCGACCGTAGCGATAACCGCCTGCAGCGTGAGCTGCTGGATGCCGCCATTGCGGCGAAAATCGCCTTGAGCGACGCCGACGTGGCGCACGTCGAAGTCGGCGGCTGGCAGGGCGATATCACCCGTAGCCAGTTTAACGATCTGATTGCCCCACTGGTAAAACGTACCCTGATGGCCTGCCGTCGCGCGCTGAAAGACGCCGGCGTTGAAGCGCAAGAGGTGCTGGAAGTGGTGATGGTCGGCGGTTCCACCCGCGTGCCGTTGGTGCGTGAGCGCGTTGGCGAATTCTTTGGCCGTACCCCGCTGACCTCTATCGACCCGGACAAAGTCGTCGCCATCGGCGCGGCGATTCAGGCGGATATTCTGGTCGGCAACAAACCGGACAGCGAACTGCTGCTGCTTGATGTTATCCCGCTGTCGCTTGGGCTGGAAACCATGGGCGGCCTGGTAGAGAAAGTGATCCCGCGTAATACCACCATTCCGGTTGCCCGCGCGCAGGAGTTTACCACTTTCAAAGATGGCCAAACGGCGATGTCCATTCACGTGATGCAGGGCGAGCGTGAGCTGGTGCAGGATTGCCGCTCGCTGGCGCGTTTCGCGCTGCGCGGTATCCCGGCGCTGCCGGCGGGCGGGGCGCATATTCGCGTCACCTTCCAGGTTGATGCCGACGGTCTGCTGAGCGTCACAGCGATGGAAAAATCGACCGGCGTGGAAGCCTCAATCCAGGTGAAACCGTCTTACGGCCTGACCGATGGCGAAATCGCCAACATGATTAAAGATTCGATGAGCTACGCCGAACAGGATATCCAGGCGCGTATGCTGGCTGAACAGAAAGTCGAAGCCGCTCGCGTACTGGAGAGCCTGGAAAGCGCGCTGGCCGCCGACGCCGCGCTGTTAAGCGCCGCAGAGCGTCAGGTTATCGATGCCGCCGCGGAGCAAGTTCGCGCCGCCGCGGCAGGCGAAGATGCCGACGCGATTAAAGAAGCCATTAAAAATATCGACACACAAACCCAGGAATTCGCCGCACGCCGCATGGACCAGTCGGTCCGCGCTGCGCTGAAAGGCCAATCCGTGGACGAGGTTTAAAATGCCAAAAATTGTTTTTCTGCCCCACCAGGACCTGTGTCCGGATGGCGTAGTTGTGGAAGCTGAGAGCGGTGAAACCATTCTGGATGCGGCGCTGCGTAGCGGTATCGAGATTGAACACGCCTGTGAAAAATCCTGTGCCTGCACCACCTGCCACTGCATCGTGCGTGAAGGTTTTGACTCGCTGGCGGAAAGTAGCGAAGATGAAGACGACATGCTGGATAAAGCCTGGGGGCTGGAACCTGACAGCCGTCTGAGCTGCCAGGCGCGCGTCACCGACGAAGATCTGGTCGTTGAGATCCCGCGTTACACCATCAACCACGCACGCGAGCACTAATATGGCACTGAAATGGACCGACAGTCGCGAAATCGGCGAAGCCTTGTATGACGCTTACCCGGATCTCGACCCGAAAACCGTTCGCTTCACCGATATGCATCAGTGGATTTGCGACCTGGAAGAGTTCGATGACGACCCAAACGCATCCAATGAAAAAATTCTGGAGGCGATTCTGCTAGTCTGGTTAGACGAAGCCGAATAATTTTCGCCTCAAGCGGAAAAATTTTAACGGGCTGCCATAGGGTGGCCCGTTTGCTAATAAGGATAAAGATAATGACCGAAGCTATGAAGATTACGCTTTCTACTCTGCCTGCCGATGCGCGCTGGGGAGAAAAAGCGACCTGGAGTATCAATAACGACGGTATCGCCTTACATCTCAACGGTAAAGACGACCTGGGGTTAATCCAGCGCGCGGCGCGCAAAATTGACGGTATGGGTATCAAGCACGTCGCCCTGAGCGGCGAAGGCTGGAACACCGATCGCGCCTGGGCTTTTTGGGCCGGCTATAAAGGGCCGAAAGGTCAGCGCCAGGTCGAATGGCCAACCCTGGATGACGCGCAGCGCAGCGAGCTGGATAACCGCCTGACGATTATCGATTGGGTTCGCGACACCATCAACGCACCGGCAGAAGAGCTGGGACCAGAACAGCTGGCGCAGCGCGCCGTCGATCTGCTGTGCGGCGTGGCGGGCGAAAAGGTCAGCTATCGCATCACCAAAGGCGAAGATCTGCGTGAGCAGAACTATCTTGGCCTGCATACCGTTGGCCGCGGCTCCGAGCGCCCGCCGGTCCTGCTGGCGCTGGACTACAACCCGACCGGCGATAAAGACGCGCCGGTATACGCCTGTCTGGTCGGCAAAGGCATCACCTTCGACTCCGGCGGCTACAGCATCAAGCAAAGCGCCTTTATGGATTCGATGAAATCCGACATGGGCGGCGCGGCCACCGTGACCGGCGCGCTGGCTTTCGCCATTACCCGCGGTCTGAACAAACGTGTGAAGCTGTTCCTGTGCTGCGCGGATAACCTGATTAGCGGCAACGCCTTCAAGCTTGGCGATATCATTCATTACCGCAACGGTAAAACCGTTGAAATCATGAATACCGACGCCGAAGGTCGCCTGGTGCTGGCGGATGGCCTGATCGACGCCTCGGCGCAGAAGCCGCAGCTGATCATCGATGCCGCCACCCTGACCGGCGCGGCGAAAACCGCATTGGGTAACGATTACCACGCGCTGTTTAGCTTTGACGACGCGCTGGCGAATCGTCTGCTGGCGAGCGCGCAGGCGGAAAATGAAGCCTTCTGGCGTCTGCCGCTGGCCGAATTCCACCGCAACCAGCTACCGTCTAACTTCGCTGAGCTGAACAACACCGGTAGCGCGGCGTATCCGGCCGGTGCCAGCACCGCAGCGGGCTTCCTGTCCCACTTCGTGGAAAACTACCACCAGGGCTGGCTGCATATCGACTGCTCTGCGACTTACCGTAAAGCTGCGGTTGAACAGTGGTCGGCGGGTGCGACTGGCCTTGGCGTGCGCACTATCGCTAATCTGCTGACGGCTGAGTAATGGCCTTGCCGGGTGGCGCTACGCTTACCCGGCCTGGAAAACCGTAGGCCCGCGCGGACGGGCGATTTTTGAAGTAGCGAATCTATGTCTGATACTAAAAATGAATTAGAAACCCTGCTGGAGAAGGCAGCGACCGAGCCTGCCCATCGTCCGGCATTTTTCACCGCGCTGCTTGAGGCCACCGTCTGGGTGCCGGGTAGCGCGGCGGACGGCGAGCAGATTGTCGAAGATAGCCCCCTCGATCTACAGCATTGGGAAAAAGAAGATGGCACGTCGGTTATTCCGTTCTTCTCCTCGCTGGAGGCGCTGCAGCAGGCGGTAGAAGACGAACAGGCTTTCGTGATGATGCCCGCCCGCACGCTGATGGCGATGACGCTGGGCGAATCGCTGTTTCTCAACCCGAAGCTGCCGAGCGGCAAAGAATTCACCCCGCGGGAAATCAGCCATCTGCTGGGTGAAGAGGGCAGCCCGCTCAGTACCCAGACGGTACTGGAAGGCGGCGAAGCGCTGCTGCTGTCTGAAGTCGCCGAACCGCCGGCGCAGATGGTGGATTCGCTGACCACGCTGTTCAAAACGCTGAAGACCGTCAAGCGGGCGTTTCTGTGTTCGATTAAAGAGAGCGCCGACGCGCCGGCTAACTTGTTGATCGGGATTGAAGCGGAAGGGGATATTGAATCTATTATCCAGACCACCGGCAGCGTGGCCACCGATACCTTGCCGGGCGATGAACCTATCGATATTTGCCAGGTGGTAGAAGGCGAGAATGGCATCAGCCACTTTATGATTGCCCATATCACGCCGTTCTATGAAAAGCGCTGGGGCAGCTTCCTGCGCGATTTCAAGCAGAACCGGATTATCTGAATCGTACGGGGGGCAACCCCCGTCCTTATATTCAAAAATAATGGTTAATACAGCTTCGGCATGGCTGGACGCCCGGTGTATATTTTTTATTACATAAACCGTGATACCAAATGAAAAAAATATTTTCCCGCCACACAGAAGATGATTATTCCGTTGAATAATGCAAACTGCCCACGCCAGGCCCGGAGGTTTTTCTCGCCTATTACAAGGCGCGTTAACCAGGCCAGACCAGCAGTGGTTAAGTAAGCCAGCAGAACGCCAATCATTATTGCAACTGGGAACATCAAGCGTAATCCGATGTTGTCATATAAATCGGCAAATATTAGTGTTGCTTTAACCGGCCAGATAGACTGAAGAGCAATAATAGCAATAACGGCGGGGCGCAACTGATTTAAGGGGTAGGAAAGCGCCTGGGACTGGCGCCAGGCATCGGTTACAAGCATTCTAACTATGGTCAGTAAGGCCAGTATATATAGTATTGATTTTAGTAAGGTACTTTGTGGGAATGATATAAGGATACCCTGTATAATAAGGCTGAGCATCCAGGCGAGCAATATATAAATGATGATGTTTTTAGCTGAGGGTTTATTATGTAATATCCAAGATACAATCGGTGCTTGTGGATAGCCAGGTTGAAAAAGAACAAGTAGGAAAGTCGAGAAAAGAAGATCGACATATACCGTAATAGGCAGTAAGCTATTTCTTTCAAGGTCATTTTGATAGGCATAAGTTGCCATTTTCTCAAATGTGATTCCCGGAAGCCATGATGCCCACTCCTTCCAGAAATAGAGTATTAAAGCTCCTACTATCAGACCAGCGATACCGCCTAACCACGGGAGTTTTTGCAGGTTATTGCCATTGCCATCATCTACCATTATCATTCCTTGTTATGACGTTTACATGAAGTATTTAATATGAGATAAGTAGTTCTGAGACTTATCAGGTAAAAACTATTCAGCGGGCGACTAAATTAATGAGATATCATATTAAACAGATAACTTCCCGCTACGCATAAAATAATTATTCCATTGAATAACGCAAACTGCGGGCGCCAGGCACGTAGGTTTTTCTTACCCAGCAACAAACGTACTAAGCAGGTCAGACCTGCCGTGGCTAAAAATGCCAGCAGAGCGCCTAACATTAACGCGGTTGCGATACTCAAGCCCATGGTCATATTGTCATATGTTTGGGCGGAAAAAATTAATAAATTTACAGGCCAGATAGCTTGAAGCGCTATTGTCATTAATACTGCGAGACGCAATTGGTTTAACGTAGTGTCATTAAGTTGTGACTGTCGCCAGGCGTCGTACAGTAGCATTCCACCTGTCGCCAGCAAAGTCATTATATATAGAATATGCTTAATTGTATGGATGGCAGATAACGTTACATAGCATGAAAGGATGTACTGCAGGATACAGTTGAGTATCAGGGCACATACTATATATCGAAAACAATTTTTAGCTGAAGGTTCGTTGTGCAATATCCATCCGGCGATGGATGCTTTGGCATAGCCGGGATGTAATAACACAATAAGAAAGCTGGAAAAGATTAAGCCGATGTATATCTTCAGCTCAGGGTAAGTTCTTTGTTCCATTGCTTCGCGAGATAAGCATATTAAAATGTTCTTAAATGTTATATCAGGAAGCCAGGATCCCCATTCGTTCAAGAAATAGAGTATAAACCCCCCTACGATCAGCCCCGCAATACCGCCCGACCAAAGATGATTTCGTGTGCTATCACGATTATTTTTGTCTATCAATGACATTATCTTTCCTTGTTCTTATTTATGCCTGAAAAATTAATAAACCATGAGTTATTCTGAAAATTACAGTTGATAGGCCGGATAAACGTAGCGCAACTCGGTAAAAATACGCATGCATTAGCTTAATTGTTATACGGGTTGGAGGAGACGACGTTAACGATGACACGTCCCAATACATACGCCGTTATCATCCCTGTGAATAGCGCGAACTGGCCGCGCTATTCGGGGTGAGACCGCGAGTTAGTCAGAGCAGCCTTCGATTTTCGCGTAAAGGTCCTCGTGGATATATTCCAGCTCCAGCAAGGCGCCATCGCGTGCCTGGTTGAGGTCCTGCTGGCGTTGCCATTCGTCGTGGCTCTCCTCCTCATCGGTAAAGACCCCTTGCAGATATTCAATCAGCGACGATTCCGCCAGCCAGAGGTCATTCTCTTTACCTTCGAAGCGGACGACAGGATATTCACCCTGTTCATCACGTTCAGTGACATAAATAAATACCTGCTGATCGCCGGCATGGCTGATGCGAATCAGGGCTGGAAGACGCGGATCGTCGTTCCAGATTGGCGTCAGCTCTTCAAAGTCCAGTCCGGCCATATCAAGACCATTCATGTAATAAGCATCTTCATCCAGCGAGTCGGAAAGCAGGATGCCATGTTCATCAATAGAGTCTACAACCCATTCTAGTACCAGCTGGCCGGAGGGGCCTTTCAGCTGGCAATCGTAGGCCAACAGCGCTTTCAGACTGTCCGGAAGCGCCATGGTTTCGCTATTTTGCGGATCGCGATATTTCCGGACCCGCAGGCGCTCCACCTCATCTTCCGGCATAGGTTTCGGTGTGGGATTGCGGTTGTACTTTTTTACGACATCCATGAGGTTCTGTAATGAAACGGTCATTATTTAATTTCCTTATAAATTGGGTGGAAGTAGAGCAAATACGGCAGCTACAAGCCCTGCGGCAGGATAGAGTAACCGGTTTGGCGAGAAGCAGAATAAAAGGGCGGGGAAAATCAGAAATTATTTAGTGACCGCGGGACGGGAGGCCCGCAGTCACGCCGCGTTTACTCAGCGGCAGGAGCCGGCTCGATCGGCAAATCCGTTCTCGCGCCCCATTCGCTCCACGAACCATCGTACAGGCACACGCCGTTGACGCCGAGGGTGGTCAACGCCAGTACCACCACTGCCGCCGTTACCCCGGAGCCGCAGCTGGCGATAATCGGTCGTGAAAAATCAACGCCCTGACGCTTAAAGATATCGTTCATCTCATCGACTGTCTTCAGTTCGCCATTAATCACCAGCTCGGTCCACGGGACGTTAAGCGCGCCGGGGATATGCCCGCGGCGTAAGCCCGGACGCGGTTCATCCGCCAGTCCGTTAAAACGCGCCGCCGGACGGGCATCGACGATCTGCGCCGATCCTTCATGGCTGACCAGCAGCACATCGGTTAAGCGTTTGATCACCTCAGGATCGAAGTTCACCTCAAATTCGCCTTCTGGCAGGTCCGGTTCGCCTTTCTCCAGCGGCAATTCATCGCGGCGCCAGCCTTCGAGGCCACCGGCGACAATCGACACTCTTTCGACGCCGAAGGTACGTAACATCCACCAGGCGCGCGGCGCTGAGAACAGATTGCCTTCATCATAAACCACCAGGTGCTTATCGCTGCTGACGCCAAGCTCGCGCATCGCCACGGCGAAGGTTTCCGCCCGCGGCATCATATGCGGCAGCGGGCTGGTGTGGTCAGACAGCGCTTCGATATCAAAAAAAACCGCGCCGGGGATATGCCCGTCGCGGTATTCCGCCGCCATATCGCGCAGCGCTTCCTGACCCGCCGGCGCCATCCGCGCGTCCAGAATTTGAATCTGCGGGTCATCAATATGTTCCGCCAGCCAGTCGGCCGCAACAAAGAATGAGGTGGACATGAGTGCCTCCGTTTTATTATCGATCGATGAATTGTCGGCGTTTTATAAAGGGCTGACAAGTTAAGGTCTCGGGATTGGGGAGGTGGTCACGTAGTTTTCTGATTCATCGGTGGTTTCTATGCTGGTAGCTGTTGAGAATCGCCGTGATGGCGCATAATAGAACGTTATTGATTGCATCAGGCTCTGGGCCGAGGGGTTAGAAGGATGAAACCATTTCGTTTAGCGGCGCTTTCGTTGGCGCTCCTTACCGCACTATCATTAAGCGGCTGCGATAACAGCGGTGAGCCGCAGGCCGTGTCGGCGGCCGATAAAGGCGCTACCGATAGCGCGAAAAAGCCGGATAGCGCGCAGCTGGCGACGTTAAAAGAAAAAAGCCAGGGCAAGGCTTTGACGTTGCTCGACGCTTCTGAAGTGCAGCTAGATGGCGCAGCGACGCTGGTGCTGACCTTCTCCATTCCGCTCAAACCGGATCAGGATTTTTCCCGCAGCGTCCATCTGGTCGATAAGAAAAGCGGCAAGGTTGACGGCGCGTGGGAGCTGGCGCCGAATCTCAAAGAGCTGCGTCTGCGCCACCTCGAGCCAAAGCGTGAATTGATCGTTACCGTTGATCCAACGCTCATTGCCCTCAATGACGCCACCCTCGGCAGCCCTTTTGAAAAAACCATCGCCACTCGCGATATCGCGCCGAGCGTCGGTTTCGCCAGCCGCGGTTCGCTGCTGCCGGGGAAAGTGGTCGCCGGGCTGCCGGTGATGGCGCTGAACGTCGACAATGTCGATGTCAATTTCTTCCGTATTAAGCCGGAATCACTCTCGGCCTTCGTCAGTCAGTGGGAATACCGTAATTCGTTAAGCAATTGGGAATCTGACGAACTGCTTAAGATGGCCGATCTGGTTTATAGCGGCCGCTTCGATCTCAACCCGGCGCGGAATACCCGTGAAAAGCTGCTGCTGCCGCTTAACGACATCAAGCCGCTCCAGCAGCCAGGCGTCTATGTGGCGGTGATGAACCCGGCGGGTCATTATAGCTACAGTAATGCGGCAACGCTGTTCACCCTCAGCGATATCGGCGTCTCCGCGCATCGCTACCATAACCGGCTCGATGTCTTTACCCAGAGCCTCGAAAACGGCGCCGCGCAGTCGGGTATTGAAGTGCAGTTGCTAAACGCCAAAGGGCAGACGCTGGCGCAGGCGAAAAGCGATAGCCAGGGCCATGTTACTCTGCAAACCGATAAAGAAGCGGCGCTGCTGCTGGCGCGAAAAGACGGGCAGACTACGTTGCTTGACCTTAAACTGCCGGCGCTGGATCTGGCGGAGTTCTCAATCGCTGGCGCCCCTGGCTTCAGCAAACAGTTCTTTATGTTTGGCCCGCGCGATGTCTATCGCCCGGGGGAAACGGTTATCCTTAACGCGCTGTTGCGTGACGGCGATGGAAAACCGCTGGCGGAGCAGCCGGTGAAGCTGGAAGTGGTGCAGCCGGATGGCCAGGTGATTCGCTCTGTGATGAGCAAACCGGTCAATGGCCTGTATCAGTTTACTTATCCGCTCGACAGCGGCGCGGCCACCGGTATGTGGCACATTCGCGCCAGCACCGGCGATAATCAACCCCGCGAGTGGGATTTCCACGTCGAAGACTTTATGCCCGAGCGCATGGCGCTGAATCTGACGCCGCAGGCCGCGCCTATCGCCCCGGATGCCGACGTCGCCTTTAGCGTCAGCGGCGCTTATCTCTACGGCGCGCCGGCCAGCGGCAATCAGCTGCAGGGCAAACTATTCCTGCGCCCGCTGCGCGATGCCGTCGCTGCGCTGCCGGGCTTCCAGTTCGGCGATATCGCGGAAGAAAACCTCTCCCGTAGCCTCGATGAAGTTCAGCTGACGCTGGATGAAAAAGGCCATGGAGAAGTGACGACTTCGAGCCAGTGGCAGGATAGCCACTCGCCGCTGCAGGTGGTGTTGCAGGCCAGCCTGCTGGAGTCAGGCGGCCGTCCGGTGACCCGCACCGTACAGCAGCCGATCTGGCCTGCCGAGGCGCTGCCGGGGATCCGCCCGCAATTTACGCTGAAGGACGTTTACGACTACCGCACTGATACCACGGTGAAACAGCCGGTGGTCGATGAAAACAGTAACGCCGCGTTTGACATCGTCTATGCCGATGCCAAGGGCGAGAAAAAAGCGGTCTCCAGTCTGCAGGTGCGGCTGATCCGCGAGCGGCGCGACTACTACTGGAACTGGTCCGATAGCGAAGGCTGGCAGTCGCAGTTTGATCAAAAAGATCTGCAGGAGGGCGAAACGTCGCTGGATCTGCAGGCCGGGCAGACTGGTAAAGTGAGTTTCCCGGTGGAGTGGGGCTCGTATCGCCTGGAGGTGAAAGGGCCGGACGACGTTGTCAGCAGCGTGCGCTTTTGGGCGGGCTATAGCTGGCAGGATAACAGCGAAGGCGCCGGCGCGGCGCGTCCTGACCGCGTAACGATGAAGCTCGATAAACCAGGCTATAAACCGGGTGACACCATCAAGCTGCATATTGCCGCCCCGGCGGCGGGTAAAGGCTACGCGATGGTGGAATCCAGCGAAGGGCCGCTGTGGTGGCAGGAAATTGACGTCCCGGCGGAGGGGATGGATCTGTCTATTCCGGTTGATAAAGCCTGGAATCGCCACGATCTCTACCTCAGCACGCTGGTGGTTCGCCCCGGCGATAAATCGCGCTCGGCGACGCCGAAACGCGCGGTCGGCTTGCTGCATCTGCCGCTGGGCGATGAAAACCGCCGTCTGTCTCTGGCGCTGGAGGCTCCGGATAAAATGCGCCCGAACCAGCCGCTGACGGTGAAAGTGAAGGCCAGCGTGAAAGAGGGCGAGGTACCGAAACAGGTTAACGTTCTGCTCTCGGCGGTGGATAGCGGGGTGCTGAATATTACCGATTACGCTACGCCGGATCCATGGAACGCCTTCTTTGGCCAGAAGCGTTACGGCGCGGATATTTATGACATCTACGGCCAGGTGATCGAAGGGCAGGGACGCTTAGCTAGTCTGCGCTTCGGCGGCGATGGCGACGAGTTAAAACGTGGCGGCAAACCGCCGGTTAATCACGTGACGATCGTCGCCCAGCAGGCGCAGCCGGTAGTGTTGAATGACCAGGGCGAAGGCACGGTGACGTTGCCCATCGGCGATTTTAACGGCGAGCTGCGGGTGATGGCCCTGGCGTGGACGGCAGATGACTTCGGCAGCAGCGAAGATAAAGTGGTGGTTGCCGCCCCGGTTATCGCGGAACTGAATACCCCGCGTTTCCTTGCCAGCGGCGACGCCACGCGTCTGGCGCTGGATCTCAGCAATCTGACCGACAAACCGCAAACCCTGCAGGTGCATCTTACCGCCAGCGGGTTGGTCACGTTGACCGATGGCCAACTGCCGCCGGTACAGCTGGCCCCGGGCGCGCGCAGCACGCTGTTTATACCGGTGACCGCGTTAGCGGGATTCGGCGATGGTCAGGTCAATGCCACCATCAGCGGCCTGAACCTGCCGGGCGAAACCTTCGCACCGTTGCAAAAACAGTGGAAAATCGGCGTGCGTCCGGCGTTCCCGGCGCAGACCGTCAATAGTGGCGCGGTGCTACAACCAGGCGAAAGCTGGCTGGCGCCGGCGGCGCAGAGTCAGGGGTTCGCCCCGCAAACGCTGCAGGGCCAACTGCTGCTCAGCGGTAAACCGCCGTTGAATCTCGCCCGCTATATTCGCGAGCTGAAAGCCTATCCTTACGGCTGCCTTGAGCAGACCGCCAGCGGCCTGTTCCCTTCTTTATACACCAGCGCGGCGCAGCTAAAAGCGCTGGGCATCAGCGGCGATAGCGATGAAAAACGCCGCGCGGCGGTCGATGTAGGTATCTCGCGCCTGCTGCAGATGCAGCTGGAAAACGGCGGCTTTGCGCTATGGGATAAAGAGGGCCCGGAAGAGTACTGGTTGACCGCCTACGCCATGGACTTCCTCGTCCGTGCGGGTGAGCAGGGTTATAGCGTTCCGGTCAACGCCCTTAATAAAGGCAACGAGCGCCTGCTGCGCTATCTGCAGGAACCGGGGTTGATGACCGTGCGCTACAGCGACGATGCCCAGGCCAGCCGCTTTGCCGCTCAGGCATACGCCGCGCTGGTGCTGGCGCGTCAGCAAAAAGCGCCGCTCGGCGCCTTGCGTGAAATCTGGAGCCGTCACGAACAGGCGCGCTCCGGATTGCCGCTACTGCAACTCGGTATTGCGCTGAAAACCATGGGCGATGCGCCGCGCGGCGCTGAGGCTATGAAGCTGGCGGTTGCCACGCCGCGCCAGGATGAGAATCGTTGGCTGGGCGATTACGGCAGCCAACTTCGCGATGATGCGCTGAAGCTGGCGCTGCTGGAAGAGAACAAGCTGCTGCCGGAGGTGCAAAACCAGCTGTTGGGCAGCTTGTCGGAAGAGGCCTATGGCCAGCGCTGGCTGTCGACGCAGGAAACCAACGCGCTGTTCCTTGCCGGGCGTACGCTTGCCGACCTGCCGGGAAACTGGCAGGCGCAAACCTCGCTGCAGGCGGAGCCGCTTGCCAGCGACAAAGCGCAAACCCGCAATCTCGACGGCGATCGGCTGGCGTCGCTGCAGGTGACGAATACCGGCAATCAGCCGCTGTGGCTGCGCCTCGATAGCAGCGGTTATCCGCAAAGCGCGCCGCAGCCGGGAGGCAACGTGTTGGGGATTGAACGCGCTATTTTCGATACCCACGGACAGCAGAAATCGCTGACCTCGCTGCGCAGCGGCGAACTGGTGCTGGTCAAGCTGGAGGTGACCGCCAAACGTAACGTTCCTGACGCGCTGGTGGTCGATCTGCTGCCGGCTGGACTTGAGCTGGAAAACCAGAACCTGGCCAATAGCAGCGCCAGCCTGCAGGAGAATGGCGAAGCGGTACAAAATCTGCTTAACCAGATGCAGCAGGCGGATATTCAGCATATCGAGTTCCGCGACGACCGCTTTGTCGCCGCAGTCGCCATCAATGAAGGTCAGCCGGTGACGCTGGTCTATCTGGCGCGGGCGGTGACGCCGGGCACCTATCAGGTTCCGCAGCCGCAGGTGGAATCGATGTATGTACCGCAGTGGCGGGCAACAGGGGCGGCCAGCGGCCCGCTTACCGTTACGCCGTAAATGCGTGCATTACCTCGCATAAAACGCCGCTGGCGCTGGCTGGCGGCGTTTATTTTTCTGTCGTGGCTGGCGCTATTGGCCGCCGACCGTCTGTGGCCGCTGCCGCTGCATGAAGTCACACCCGCCCGTGTGGTGGTGGCGGAAGACGGCACGCCGCTGTGGCGCTTTGCCGATGCGCAGGGCGTCTGGCGTTACCCGGTGGCTATCGCTGACGTTTCGCCGCGCTATCTGCAGGCGCTCATTCAGTATGAAGACCGTTGGTTCTGGAAACATCCGGGGGTCAATCCCTTCGCGGTGCTGCGCGCCGCCTGGCAGGATCTCACTTCCGGGCGGGTGATATCTGGCGGCAGCACCCTCACCATGCAGGTGGCGCGTCTGCTCGACCCTCATCCACGCACCTTCGGCGGCAAGCTACGCCAGCTATGGCGGGCGCTGCAGCTGGAGTGGCATCTGTCAAAAAGCGAAATTCTTACCCTGTATCTGAACCGCGCGCCGTTTGGCGGCACCCTGCAGGGGATCGGCGCGGCTAGCTGGGCTTATCTTGGTAAACCGCCCGCTCAGCTTAGCTACGGCGAGGCGGCGCTACTGGCCGTGCTGCCGCAGGCGCCGAGCCGTTTACGCCCGGACCGCTGGCCGCAGCGGGCCCAGGCCGCTCGCGATAAGGTACTGGGGCGGATGCTCAGCCAGGGCGTCTGGCCGCAGCGAGCGGTACAGGAAGCGATGGAAGAACCTGTATGGCTATTCCCACGGCAGATGCCTCAGCTGGCGCCGCTGTTTGCGCGCCGGGCGCTGGCGACAAGCGGTGATGAAAAGGTGACGACAACGCTCGATGTCGGGCTCCAGCGGCAGCTTGAAGATCTGGCGATGAACTGGAAATCACGTCTGCCGCCGCGCAGCTCTCTGGCGATTGTTGTCGTCGATCATACTGATATGAAAGTCCGCGGCTGGGTGGGATCGGCGGATATCCGCGATGATAGCCGCTTTGGCCACATTGATATGGTCTCGGCGGTGCGCTCGCCGGGTTCGGTGCTGAAACCCTTTATCTACGCGATGGCGATGGATGACGGGCTGATTCACCCGGCATCGCTATTACAGGATGTGCCACGGCGCTTTAGCGATTATCGCCCCGGTAATTTCGACAGCGGGTTTCATGGCCCGGTGAGCGCCAGCGAGGCTCTGGTGCGTTCGTTGAATCTCCCGGCGGTGCAGGTGCTCGAAGCCTATGGACCAAAACGCTTTGCGGCTAATTTACGCAATGCCGGGCTCCCTCTGATGCTACCCGCCGGCGCCGAACCGAATCTGTCGCTGATCCTCGGCGGCGCCGGAGCGCGGCTGGAAGATATTGTCGCGGCGTACGGCGCTTTCGCCCGTCATGGCAAAGCGGCGCGGCTGCGCATGAAACCCGACGACCCGCTGGTGGAAAGAGCGCTAATGTCGCCGGGCGCGGCGTGGATCACCCGGCGGATATTGGCAGGCGAAGCCCAGCCGTTACCCGATGCGTCGCTGCCGCAAGCGGTGCCGCTGGCGTGGAAAACCGGTACCAGCTACGGCTATCGCGATGCGTGGGCGGTAGGCCTCAACGCGCGTTATTTGATTGGCATTTGGACCGGACGGCCAGATGGTACGCCGGTGGTGGGGCAGTTTGGTTTTGCCAGCGCTGTGCCGCTGTTAAACCAGGTCAATAATATGCTGCTGGCGTGTCCGTTAATGAGCCGTGGCGGGCTGCCGGTCGACCCGCGTCCACAGTCGGTCAGCCGCGGCACTATCTGCTGGCCCGGTGGGCAGGATCTGCCGGTTGGCGATAGCAACTGCCGCCGGCGCTTAGCCAGCTGGCTACTGGATGCCAGCCAGCCGCCGACGCT
Source organism: Klebsiella sp. 141198 (assembly GCF_050600785.1). Classification (NCBI taxonomy): domain Bacteria; kingdom Pseudomonadati; phylum Pseudomonadota; class Gammaproteobacteria; order Enterobacterales; family Enterobacteriaceae; genus Klebsiella; species Klebsiella sp. 141198. The sequence continues at coordinate 909,478 of NZ_JAQIRM010000002.1, read as the reverse complement.
GCTGCTGCCGGGTCAGGAGGGCGTGCGCGGTATCCGCTTCCCGGTATGGCGCAACGCAGCAGGAGAAAGGGTCGCCGCGGATTGTCCGGGCGCGACAGAAACTTCTGTTGATGTCTGGCCGCTGCCGCTGGAACCCTGGCTGCCGGTTAGCGAGCGCCGCCGGGCGCGGCTGGGCATGGCATCGAGGACGTGTCCGCCGCTGCAAACTCAGGATGCCGCGCCGCTGGTGCTTTCCGGCATTCGCGAAGGGGCGGTGATAAAACGGCTCCCGGGCGAGGCGCGGGTGATGTTACCCGTGCAAACGAGTGGTGGAGAAGGGCGGCGCTGGTGGTTTATTAACGGCGAACCGTTAGAGGCGACAGGCGCAAGAACGACAATTACGCTAGATAAACCTGGCGAGTGGCAACTGGTGGTAATGGATGAGGCAGGGCAAACGGCAGCCGCCAGTTTTACCTTACAATAAACAGGGTAAATCTGTTGTTGGCGGTTTGTGTTGCTAATACTCATCTTATTTTAACAAAATGTTACCTTCATCCGTAGGCATCGCCGACGTTGCTCATTATAATGCGCGCCAGGCCATACGATCGTATGTGCAACAACAGAACATTTAATTAGAGGTAATCATGGCTATTGAACGTACTTTTTCCATCATCAAACCAAACGCGGTGGCAAAAAACGTTATTGGCAGCATCTTTTCTCGCTTTGAAGCTGCAGGGTTCAAAATCGTCGGCACCAAAATGCTGCATCTGACCGTTGAGCAGGCTCGCGGCTTCTACGCTGAGCACGAAGGCCGTCCGTTCTTCGACGGTCTGGTTGAGTTCATGACCTCCGGTCCGATCGTGGTTTCCGTACTGGAAGGCGAAAACGCGGTACAGCGTCACCGTGACCTGCTGGGCGCCACCAACCCGGACAACGCCCTGGCTGGTACCCTGCGCGCTGACTACGCTGACAGCTTCACCGAGAACGGCACCCACGGTTCCGACTCTGTAGAATCTGCGGCTCGCGAAATCGCGTTCTTCTTTGCTGAAGGCGAGGTTTGCCCGCGTACTCGCTAATCCTCGTCGTCTTTTCGACCGTCGCGGCGTTGGCTGCGCGCGTTCACCCCGGTCACATAGTTATCTATGCTCCCGGGGATTCACTAGCTTGCCGCCTTGCGACAATCGAAAAGCCTTAGAGGATTAAGTACGCAGCAACAGATTTTTTCATCATTGACTGCGTGTAGGCATGGCTTCTATGCGCCAGAATTTGTAGAATATAGCGCCCCCGGACGAGCAGTCGCTCTCCGGGGCGTTTCTTTTTCAACCCACCTGGGGCCATAACGTGTAATAACGAGGCCGGAAAAATTATGTCTGAACAAATTGTCACACCTGATACCGCCGCTCTGACGGTGCCGAATAAAGATGCCAAAATCAACCTGCTGGATTTAAACCGTCAGCAGATGCGCGAGTTTTTCAAAAACATGGGCGAGAAGCCTTTCCGCGCCGATCAGGTGATGAAATGGATGTATCACTACTGCTGCGATGACTTTGATGAAATGACCGACATCAACAAAGTCCTGCGCGGCAAACTGAAGGAAGTCGCCGAGATCCGCGCCCCGGAAGTCGTTGAAGAGCAGCGCTCCAGCGATGGCACCATCAAATGGGCGATTGCCGTTGGCGATCAGCGCGTTGAAACGGTCTACATCCCGGAAGAAGACCGCGCCACGCTGTGCGTCTCTTCACAGGTTGGCTGTGCGCTGGAATGTAAATTCTGCTCCACCGCTCAGCAAGGCTTCAACCGTAACCTGCGCGTTTCCGAAATTATCGGCCAGGTCTGGCGCGCGGCGAAAATCGTCGGCGCGGTGAAGACTACCGGCGTGCGTCCAATTACCAACGTGGTAATGATGGGTATGGGCGAGCCGCTGCTGAATCTCAACAACGTCGTTCCGGCGATGGAAATCATGTTGGATGATTTCGGTTTTGGTCTCTCCAAACGCCGCGTGACCTTGTCCACTTCCGGCGTGGTGCCGGCGCTGGATAAACTCGGCGATATGATCGACGTTGCGCTGGCGATTTCTCTGCACGCGCCGAACGATACCATCCGCGACGAAATTGTACCGATTAACAAAAAGTACAATATTGAGACCTTCCTGAACTCGGTGCGCGGCTATATTTCGAAGTCCAACGCCAACCAGGGCCGAGTGACCATCGAGTACGTCATGCTGGATCACGTCAACGACGGTACCGAGCACGCCCACGAACTGGCGGCGCTGTTGAAAGATACGCCGTGCAAGATCAACCTGATCCCATGGAACCCGTTCCCGGGCGCGCCGTATGGCCGTAGTTCTAACAGCCGTATCGATCGTTTCTCCAAAGTGCTGATGGAATATGGTTTCACCACCATCGTGCGTAAAACCCGCGGTGACGATATCGATGCTGCCTGCGGCCAGCTGGCGGGCGATGTTATCGACCGCACCAAACGTACGCTGCGTAAGCGTATGCAGGGCGAAGCGATCGACGTTAAAGCCGTCTGATAAGTTATGCAGCGCACAGCTTTCGCTGCGCGCTGCATAAATATGTCGAATTGCCAGGCGAAATACGCTGATTCGGTTAATAATTACGGTGCGTTTTTGTCGACTTTGAGGCAGTATGTAGCGGTACAACAACCGCTTAGCATTCAATATTGATAAGTCTCTGTGATAGTCGCCCGGACAGCCTTATACTGTCGGTTGACGTTGAGCAGTGTCTCGCGGCGCAGGCTCTTTCCCGCGCTGAACTTTAAATTTCACGTACCAGTAGTTGTAGCGAATGAATACTGAAGCCACTCAAGACCATCAAGAAGCAAACTCTACGGGCGCGCGCCTGCGTAACGCCCGCGAACAACTCGGACTCAGCCAGCAAGCGGTGGCTGAACGCTTATGCCTGAAGGTTTCCACGGTTCGTGATATTGAAGAAGATAAGGCGCCAGCCGATCTCGCTTCGACCTTCCTGCGCGGCTATATCCGTTCCTACGCTCGCCTCGTACATATCCCGGAAGAAGAACTGCTGCCGATGATGGCGAAGCAAGCGCCAATTCGCGCCGCCAAAGTGGCGCCGATGCAGAGCTTCTCGCTGGGTAAACGTCGTAAAAAACGCGACGGTTGGCTGATGAGCTTTACCTGGCTGATTTTGTTTGTGGTTATCGGCCTGAGCGGCGCATGGTGGTGGCAAGACCACAAAGCGCAGCAGGAAGAGATCACCAGCATGGCCGATCAATCCACCAGCGACCTGAACGGCAGTCAGTCAATTCCGCTGGATACCAGCTCGGCGAATAATGCGCCGGATACGACGGCAGCCAATACCAATAGCGCGCCGGTCGATACCTCCACCGCACCTGCGCCAAGCGCACCAGCGGCTACCTCCGCGCCGGTGGATAACAACGCCGTGGTCGCCCCTTCGCAGGCTAACGTCGATACCGCCGCCGCCGCGCCGGCTTCGCCAGCCCCGACCTCCGCGTTGCCGACCGATCAGGCGAATGCCGCAGCGGCGGCTTCCGCTCAGGATCTGGTAATGAATTTTAGCGCCGATTGCTGGCTGGAAGTGAGCGATGCGACCGGTAAAAAACTGTTCAGCGGCCTGCAGCGTAAAGGCGGGAACCTGAACCTGAGCGGTCAGGCGCCATATAAGCTGAAAATCGGCGCCCCGGCTGCGGTACAAATCCAGTATCTGGGCAAACCAGTCGATTTGAGTCGTTTTATCAGAACTAACCAGGTTGCGCGTCTGACCCTAAATGCCGAACAATCACCGGCGCAGTAACAGACGGGTAACGCGGGAGATTTTTCATGCATAACCAGGCTCCGATTCAACGTAGAAAGTCCAAACGCATTTACGTTGGTAATGTGCCGATTGGCGATGGGGCTCCCATCGCCGTACAGTCGATGACCAATACTCGCACCACCGATGTGGCCGCGACGGTAAATCAAATTAAAGCGCTGGAGCGCGTGGGCGCGGACATCGTCCGCGTTTCCGTCCCGACGATGGACGCGGCGGAAGCTTTCAAGCTCATCAAACAGCAGGTCAACGTGCCGCTGGTCGCCGATATCCACTTTGACTACCGTATTGCGCTGAAAGTCGCGGAATATGGCGTTGATTGCCTGCGCATCAATCCAGGCAACATCGGTAACGAAGAGCGTATCCGCATGGTCGTGGACTGCGCGCGCGACAAAAACATTCCTATCCGCATCGGCGTCAACGCCGGTTCGCTGGAAAAAGATCTGCAGGAAAAATACGGCGAGCCGACGCCGCAGGCGCTGTTAGAGTCCGCCATGCGTCACGTCGATCATCTCGATCGTTTGAACTTCGATCGGTTCAAAGTTAGCGTAAAAGCTTCTGATGTCTTCCTCGCCGTTGAATCCTATCGCCTGTTGGCGAAGCAGATCGATCAGCCGCTGCATCTCGGGATCACCGAAGCCGGCGGCGCGCGTAGCGGCGCGGTGAAATCCGCGATCGGTTTAGGTTTGCTGCTGTCTGAAGGGATCGGCGATACCCTGCGCGTGTCGCTGGCCGCCGACCCGGTGGAAGAGATCAAAGTCGGTTTCGATATCCTCAAGTCACTACGCATCCGCTCTCGCGGTATTAACTTCATCGCTTGCCCGACCTGCTCGCGTCAGGAATTTGACGTCATTGGTACGGTGAACGCGCTGGAGCAGCGTCTGGAAGATATCATCACTCCGATGGATGTTTCGATCATCGGTTGCGTGGTTAACGGCCCTGGCGAAGCGCTGGTTTCCACCCTTGGCGTCACCGGCGGCAACAAGAAAAGCGGCCTGTACGAAGACGGCGTGCGCAAAGACCGACTGGACAATAACGATATGATCGACCAGTTGGAAGCGCGTATCCGCGCGAAAGCTACCATGCTGGATGAAGCGCGTCGTATTGAAGTTCAGCAGGTTGAAGCAAAATAACGTGTTGGGAAGCAATACGCTTCCCGTGTATGATTGAACCTGCGGGCGCAAGGCGCCGGGGTTCATTTTTATATATAAAGAGAATAAACGTGGCAAAGAACATTCAAGCCATCCGTGGCATGAACGATTATCTGCCGGGCGAAACCGCTCTCTGGCAGCGCATTGAAGGCTCACTGAAGCAGGTGCTCGGTAGCTACGGTTACAGCGAAATTCGTTTGCCGATTGTAGAGCAGACCCCGTTATTCAAACGCGCGATCGGCGAAGTGACCGACGTGGTTGAAAAAGAGATGTATACCTTCGAAGACCGCAATGGCGATAGCTTGACGCTGCGTCCGGAAGGAACGGCGGGCTGCGTACGTGCCGGCATCGAACATGGTCTGCTGTACAATCAAGAACAGCGTCTGTGGTACGTGGGGCCGATGTTCCGCCACGAGCGTCCGCAGAAAGGGCGCTACCGTCAGTTCCATCAGATTGGCGCGGAAGTCTTTGGCCTGCAGGGCCCGGACATCGACGCCGAGCTTATCATGTTGACCGCGCGCTGGTGGCGCGAGCTGGGCATTTCCGATCACGTCAGCCTTGAGCTGAACTCCATCGGTTCGCTGGAGGCGCGTGCCGCCTATCGCGACGCGCTGGTGGCCTATCTGGAACAATTCAAAGATAAGCTGGATGAAGACTGCAAACGCCGCATGTATACCAACCCGCTGCGCGTGTTGGACTCCAAAAATCCGGAAGTGCAGGCGCTGCTGAACGATGCGCCGGCGCTGGGCGATTATCTGGACGACGAGTCCAAAGAACACTTCGCCGGTCTGTGCGCGCTGCTCGACGCGGCCGGAATTCGCTATACCGTCAACCAGCGTCTGGTGCGCGGGCTTGACTATTACAATCGCACCGTATTTGAGTGGGTCACCACCAGCCTCGGTTCGCAGGGCACCGTCTGCGCCGGCGGCCGTTACGACGGTCTGGTTGAGCAGCTTGGCGGTCGCGCAACGCCTGGCGTTGGCTTTGCGATGGGCCTGGAACGTCTTGTTTTACTGGTTCAGGCAGTCAATCCGGAATTTAAAGCCGATCCTGTTGTCGATATATACCTGGTAGCCTCCGGTACCGATACTCAGTCCGCAGCAATGCGTCTGGCTGAGCAGGTTCGCGATGCGCTGCCCGGCGTTAAGCTGATGACTAACCACGGCGGCGGTAACTTTAAGAAGCAGTTCGCCCGCGCTGACAAGTGGGGCGCGCGCGTCGCGCTGGTGGTCGGTGAGTCAGAAATTGCTGACGGAAACGTGGTAGTGAAGGATTTACGCTCAGGTGAGCAAACTACCGTAACGCAGGATAGCGTTGCCGCGCATTTGCGCACACTTCTGGGTTAATTTCCCGGAAACTATTAGTCAGGAGAAGGACTGCGTGGAAACTTTCAACAACGAAAACGAGCAGGTCGACGCCCTCAAGCGTTTCTTTGCCGAGAACGGTAAAGCGCTGGCCGTCGGGGTGATTTTAGGGATCGGCGCGCTGGTTGGCTGGCGCTACTGGACTTCCCATCAGCTGGATTCGGCCCGGGATTCTTCTTTGGCCTATGAGAATGCCATTTCCGCGCTGAAGTCAGGTTCGCCTGAAACGCTGACCGCGGCGGAGAAATTCGCCGCCGACAGTAAAAACACCTATGGCGCGTTCGCATCGCTGGAGCTCGCGCAGCGTCTGGTCGATAAAAACGATCTGCAGGGCGCGGAGAAGCAGCTGCAACAAGGGCTGGCTGCCGCCTCTGATGATAACCTGAAATCAGTTATCAATATGCGTCTGGCGCGCGTACAGCTGCAGCTCAAGCAGCCGGATGCGGCGCTGAAAACCCTGGAAGGCATTAAAGGCGAAGGCTGGACCGCTATCGTCGCCGATTTGCGTGGTGAAATTCTGCTGAGCAAAGGCGACAAGCAGGGCGCCCGCGCGGCCTGGGAAGCAGGCGTGAAAAGCGATGCATCGCCAGCGCTCAGCGAAATGATGCGTATGAAAATAAATAATTTGTCCATCTGAGAGGGACTCGATGCAATTGCGTAAATTACTTTTGCCAGGGCTGCTTTCCGTCACCTTACTGAGCGGTTGCTCGCTGTTTAACAGCGAAGAAGATGTGGTGAAAATGTCACCGCTGCCGACGGTGGAAAATCAGTTTACGCCGTCCACGTCCTGGAGCACTTCAGTTGGCGATGGTATCGGTGATTTCTATTCCAACCTGCACCCGGCGTTTGCCGACGGCGTTGTGTATGCGGCTGACCGTAAAGGCACCGTGAAAGCGCTGCACGCTGAAGACGGTAAAGAAGTCTGGTCAGTGAACCTGGCGGAAAAAGACGGCTGGTTCTCGCGCGCTCCGGCGCTGCTCTCCGGCGGGCTGACCGTTTCCGGCGGCCACGTTTATGTTGGTACTGAAAAGGCGCAGCTGTTCGCGCTGAATACCAGTGACGGTACCGTCGCGTGGCAGAGCCGTGTTGCGGGTGAAGCGATTTCTCGTCCGGTCGTTAGCGATGGCATGGTACTGGTGCATACCAGTAACGGTCAGCTGCAGGCGCTGAACGAAACCGACGGCGCGGTGAAATGGACCGTGAACCTGGACATGCCTGCGCTCTCCCTGCGCGGTGAATCCGCTCCGGCTACCGCCTATGGCGCGGCGATTGTCGGCGGCGACAACGGTCGCGTCAGCGCCGTGCTGATGCAACAGGGGCAGATGATTTGGCAGCAGCGTATTTCTACGGCCACCGGCCCGACTGAAATCGACCGTCTGAACGATGTTGACACCACGCCGGTTATCGTTAATGGCGTTGTTTATACGTTGGCTTATAATGGCAACCTGACCGCGCTGGATCTGCGCAGCGGCCAGATTATCTGGAAACGCGAACTGGGTTCAGTGAACGATTTCATCGTTGACGGCAACCGTATCTATCTGGTCGATCAGAATGACCGCCTGCTGGCGCTGACCACCGATGGCGGCGTAACGCTGTGGACCCAGAGCGACCTGTTGCACCGTTTGCTGACCGCTCCGGCGCTGTATAACGGCAGCCTGGTGGTAGGCGACAGCGAAGGCTATATGCACTGGATTAATCCGGAAGACGGCCACTTTGTGGCGCAGCAGAAAGTCGATAGTTCCGGCTTCCTGACCGACCCGGTTATCGCCGATGGTCGCCTGCTTATCCAGGCCAAAGACGGTACGCTGTATTCGATCACGCGTTAACTCGCGCGGTAGTATCGCTTTAATAAACGGCTCCTGGCAGACAGGGGCCGTTTTGATTTTTTAAAAAACCTCGTAAAATGAGGTTGTATTGCAATTTGTATGAGGCATTTAACATGATACCTGTGGTCGCGCTTGTCGGGCGCCCTAACGTTGGAAAATCCACGCTCTTCAACCGCTTAACGCGCACTCGTGACGCGTTGGTCGCGGATTTCCCGGGGCTGACTCGCGACCGTAAGTACGGTCGTGCTGAAGTGGAAGGCCGCGAATTCATCTGTATCGATACTGGTGGTATCGACGGTACGGAAGAAGGCGTGGAAACCCGGATGGCGGAACAGTCTCTGCTGGCGATTGAAGAGGCCGACGTGGTGCTGTTTATGGTTGATGCGCGCGCGGGCCTGATGCCGGCGGATTCCGCGATCGCCAAACATCTGCGTTCTCGCGAAAAACCGACCTTCCTGGTGGCGAACAAAACTGACGGCATCGACGTCGATCAGGCGATGGCCGACTTCTGGTCGCTGGGGCTGGGCGATATTTATCCGATTGCCGCTTCGCATGGCCGCGGCGTCACCAGCCTGCTGGAACACGTGCTGCTGCCGTGGGTAGATGAGGTTAATCCGCAGGAAGAAGTGGATGAAGACGCCGCCTACTGGGCGCAGTTTGAAGCCGAGCAAAACGGCGAAGAAGTTGAAGAGCCGGAAGACGACTTCAACCCGCAAGATCTCCCTATTAAGCTTGCGATCGTCGGTCGTCCAAATGTCGGTAAGTCAACGCTGACTAACCGTATTCTCGGCGAAGATCGCGTGGTGGTTTACGATATGCCGGGTACAACCCGCGACAGTATCTACATCCCGATGCAGCGCGATGAACGCGAATATGTGCTTATCGATACCGCCGGCGTGCGTAAGCGCGGCAAAATTACCGACGTCGTGGAGAAATTCTCGGTCATCAAGACGCTGCAGGCGATTGAAGACGCCAACGTGGTGATGCTGGTCATTGATGCCCGTGAAGGCATCTCCGATCAGGATCTGTCGCTGCTGGGCTTTATTCTTAACAGCGGTCGTTCCCTGGTTATCGTGGTTAACAAATGGGATGGCCTGAGCCAGGAAGTGAGAGAGCAGGTGAAAGAGACCCTCGACTTCCGTCTGGGCTTCATCGACTTCGCCCGCGTGCACTTTATCTCCGCTCTGCACGGCAGCGGCGTTGGCAACCTGTTCGAATCGGTGCGCGAAGCTTACGACAGCGCCACCCGTCGCGTGGGTACCGCCATGCTGACCCGCATTATGACCATGGCGGCAGAAGACCATCAGCCGCCGCTGGTACGCGGTCGCCGCGTGAAGCTGAAGTATGCGCACGCCGGTGGTTATAACCCGCCGATCGTGGTGATTCACGGCAACCAGGTGAAAGACCTGCCGGATTCCTACAAGCGTTACCTGATGAACTACTTCCGTAAATCCCTGGATGTCATGGGAACGCCGATCCGCATTCAGTTCAAGGAAGGGGAGAACCCGTTTGCCAATAAACGTAATACCCTGACGCCGAACCAGATGCGTAAGCGTAAACGCTTGATTAAGCATATCAAGAAAAGCAAATAATGCAGAAACCCGCCGCCGGCGGGTTTTTTTATCTACCCTATTCAACGCTTCGCCGGGTCAGCAACGCTGACGTATGACGTGATAAACTCATGCTATTCATTATGAGAAGGAGACGCCATGGAACTCAATTGCCCCATTTGCCATGCCCGGTTGGAAGCACAAGGCAACAGCGCGCATTGCGCGCACTGTGAGAAAGATTTTGCTTTAGAGGCGCGCTGCCCGGACTGCCATCAGCCGCTGGAAGTGCTGAAGGCGTGCGGCGCGGTGGACTATTTCTGCCAGCACGGCCACGGGCTGATCTCGAAAAAGCGCGTCGAATTTGTGCCTGTCTAATCGCTAACGCAGCCTTCACCATTACGCCAGAGTTCAACCAGCGCCTGCGGCGCGCGCTCTTCCGGGATGAGAATGATCAGGCTGTGATAGTGCTGGGCGCTGATTATCTGAATGCGAAAAAAACGCTGGTCGCCGCTACCCGGAGAATCCGGCTGCCCCGGCGGCTTGCCCAGCGGCAACGACTGCTGCAGTATCGCGGCGATGCGCTGTTTTTGTTGCTCGTTAAGCTGCGCCACGACAATCTTACGCATGCCGCTGAGCGTCGGGATCCAGGCGACGCCGCCCTCGCGCGCCAGTTCAATAATTGCGTCATCGCTGAGGTCGGCCTCGTTCATGATGTGACTCCAACGCCCTCCCAGGCCTGGCGAATCGCCTCGGCGACCGCTTTATCAAAGCGTTTTTCGCCATGTTGAATCGTCAGTCTGGCAAAGGCTGAAAAATCGGCGTCTTTGGCCAGTGACTTATCACAAACCGCGTCGTACCAGGCATATCCCGCTTTTTCCCATGCAAAACCACCCAGCGCACTGGCGGCGAGATAGAAAGCATGATTAGGAATGCCGGAGTTAATATGCACGCCGCCGTTATCCTGCTGGGTATGCACAAAATCTTTCATATGGGCGGGTTGCGGGTCTTTACCAAGAATGGGGTCATCATAGGCGGTTCCGGGATGCGACATCGATCGCAGTCCTTGGCCGTGAATACCTTTCGCGAGGAGCCCCTCGCCAATTATCCAGTCTGCTTTATCTGCCGTTTGCTGGCGTTGATATTGCTTGACCAGTGAGCCAAAAACATCGGAAAGCGATTCATTGAGCGCGCCGGATTGTTCGAAATAGATAAGCCCGGCTTCGCTCTCCGTAACGCCATGGCTTAACTCGTGCGCCACCACATCAATCGCAATAGTAAAGCGATTAAAGATTTCACCATCACCGTCGCCAAACACCATTTGCTGCCCGTTCCAGAAAGCGTTTTGATATTCGTGACCATAGTGGACGCTGCCGGTCAGCTTCAATCCGCGGTTGTCCAGCGAATCACGATGATAGCTTGTCCAGAAAAACTCATGGGTGATGCCGAGATAGTCGTAGGCCTCATCCACGGCGACATCGCCGTTGGAAGGCTGTCCTTCAAAGCGCACCTGGAATCCTGGAAGTTCCTGAGTCTGCCTGGCATCGTAAATGTCGCGCTCAAGCTGGCCTGGCGTGGCGACATGGGCGGCGGCGGGGCGGCCCGGCACGTGCGTCATCAGGGTTTGTACATGGCTCAGCGTTTGCTGCGCGCAGCGCTGCTGCTGAACGGAACCATGATCGACAATGCGGCGTAAAATGTAGGGTGGAATCACGAAACGAGGACAAGTATCTGGCATATCACGCTCCCTGGCCGGATGAACGGTTTTAAAAGGGCATGACAGCAGTATAGTTATCCCCGCATGATACGGGGGGATAATCAGACTTTTTTGCGGGCGCGCGTTTTCTTCACCGGAGTAATGGTTGTCACTTCGCTTTCGACCCAACCATCTTCCAGCCGGGTAGTCACGACATCGCCAGCCTGCACCTGTTTGATTTTTTTCAGCACTTTGCCGTCACCGGCTGAGGTGACGCTATAGCCGCGAGCCAGCGTCGCCAGCGGACTGACGGCTTCCAGATGCGTCACGGTATTGCCGAAACGCTCGCGCTGCTCGCTCAGTCGGGCGCGAATATTTTCCGCCAGACGATACTCCAGTTGCTGAATACGCGACTGCGCGCGATGGATGCGCGGCTGCGGGTTTTGCTGATTCAACCTCTGCGCGGCGCGCTGCTGACGCTGGTCGGCACGTTTGAGCTGGCTTTCCAGCGCAAAGCGCATCCGCTGTCGCAGGCGTTCCAGCTCGGTTTGCTGACGCGCTAAGCGCAGCTGAGGATGTTGCTGCTGTAAGCGGTGAAACAACTGCGTAAAGCGGCGCTGGCGGTTGGCGAGGAAATAATCCATCGCCATCTCCAGGCGCTGCTGGCCTGACTGTAGCTGACGCAGAAGCTCCTGCTGATTGCGGCTGACGATCTCTGCCGCCGCAGAGGGCGTCGGCGCCCGCAGGTCGGCGACGAAGTCGGCGATGGTGACGTCGGTTTCATGGCCAACGGCGCTTACTACCGGAATGCGGCTGGCGAATATTGCCCGCGCCACCCGTTCGTCGTTAAAGCTCCATAAATCTTCCAGCGAACCGCCGCCGCGCCCGACGATCAGCACGTCGCACTCCTGGCGCAGGTTGGCTACGGCTATCGCGCGCACGATTTGCCCCGGCGCATCATCGCCTTGCACCGCCGTTGGATAAATGATCACCGGCAGCGAGGGGTCGCGGCGTTTCAAAACATGTAAAATATCATGCAGCGCGGCGCCGGTTTTGGAGGTGATGACGCCGACGCAGTGCGCGGGAGAGGGGAGCGCCTGCTTGTGGCTTTGATCGAATAACCCTTCCGCCGTCAGGAGCGCCTTGAGCTGCTCATATTTCTGCTGCAGCAGGCCTTCACCGGCGGGTTGCATGCTTTCGACGATGATCTGGTAGTCGCCGCGCGGCTCGTAAAGGGTAATGTTGGCGCGAACCAGCACCTGCTGGCCATGCTGCGGGCGAAACGTGACGCGGCGGTTGCTGTTGCGAAACATCGCGCAGCGCACTTGTGCGTTATCGTCTTTTAAGGTGAAGTACCAGTGGCCGGAAGAGGGCTGGCTGAAGTTAGAGATTTCGCCGCTTATCCAGACCTGGCCCATTTCGCGTTCCAGCAGTAAGCGAACCGTCTGATTCAGGCGGCTGACCGTAAATATTGCAGGGGATTGAGATGGCAACATGTGAGCAAGATCAAATTCTAAATCAGCAGGTTATTCAGTCGATAGTAACGCGCTGAGAGGGGATCGCAAGTATTATTTGCAAAAAAGGGTGGATGCAATCGGTTACGCTCTGTATAATGCCACGGCAATATTTATCCACCCTGGTCGAGATATTGCCCATGCTACGTATCGCTAAAGAAGCCCTGACGTTTGACGACGTCCTCCTTGTTCCCGCTCATTCTACCGTTCTGCCGAATACCGCCGATCTCAGCACGCAGCTGACGAAAACTATTCGTCTGAATATTCCTATGCTCTCCGCGGCGATGGATACCGTAACTGAAGCGCGCCTGGCAATTGCCCTGGCCCAGGAAGGCGGCATCGGCTTTATTCATAAAAACATGTCCATCGAGCGCCAGGCGGAAGAAGTCCGTCGCGTGAAGAAACATGAATCCGGCGTGGTAAGCGATCCACAGACCGTTCTGCCGACTACCACCCTGCGCGAAGTGAAAGAACTGACCGAACGTAACGGTTTTGCCGGTTATCCTGTAGTGACCGAAGACAACGAACTGGTCGGCATTATCACCGGCCGCGACGTGCGTTTTGTTACCGACCTGAATCAGCCGGTCAGCGTTTATATGACGCCGAAAGAGCGCCTGGTCACCGTGCGTGAAGGCGAAAGCCGTGAAGTGGTCTTCGCGAAAATGCACGAAAAACGCGTAGAAAAAGCGCTGGTAGTGGATGATAGCTTCCATCTGCGCGGCATGATCACCGTAAAAGATTTCCAGAAAGCGGAACGTAAACCGAATGCGTGTAAAGACGAGCACGGTCGTCTGCGCGTTGGCGCGGCCGTTGGCGCTGGCGCCGGTAACGAAGAGCGCGTTGACGCGCTGGTTGCCGCAGGCGTTGACGTTCTGCTGATCGACTCCTCTCACGGTCACTCCGAAGGCGTTCTGCAGCGTATTCGCGAAACGCGCGCTAAATATCCTGACCTGCAAATCATCGGCGGTAACGTGGCGACCGGCGCGGGCGCTCGTGCCCTGGCGGAAGCTGGCGTCAGCGCGGTGAAAGTGGGTATCGGCCCAGGCTCCATCTGTACTACCCGTATTGTTACCGGCGTAGGCGTTCCGCAGATCACCGCCGTTTCCGACGCGGTTGAAGCGCTGGAAGGCACCGGTATTCCGGTTATCGCCGATGGCGGTATCCGTTTCTCCGGCGATATCGCAAAAGCGATTGCTGCAGGCGCCGCCGCGGTGATGGTTGGCTCCATGCTGGCCGGTACCGAAGAATCCCCGGGTGAAATCGAGCTCTATCAGGGTCGTTCTTACAAATCCTACCGCGGTATGGGTTCCCTGGGCGCGATGTCCAAAGGTTCCTCCGACCGTTACTTCCAGAGCGATAACGCCGCTGACAAACTGGTACCGGAAGGTATCGAAGGCCGCGTTGCCTATAAAGGCCGCCTGAAAGAGATCATTCACCAGCAGATGGGCGGCCTGCGCTCCTGTATGGGTCTGACCGGTTGTGGTACTATTGACGCACTGCGTACCAAAGCAGAGTTCGTGCGCATCAGCGGCGCGGGCATCCAGGAGAGCCACGTTCACGACGTGACGATCACCAAGGAATCCCCGAACTACCGCATGGGCTCCTGATTTTCATCGCCCGGCTACGCGCCGGGCGATTTTTATTCAATCATCGCTACTTCTCTGGAATTAACGTCAATGACGGATAACATTCATAAACATCGCATTCTTATCCTGGACTTCGGTTCTCAGTACACCCAGCTGGTTGCGCGTCGCGTACGTGAATTAGGGGTCTATTGCGAGCTCTGGGCTTGGGACGTGACCGAAGCTCAAATCCGCGAGTTCAACCCGAACGGCATTATTCTTTCCGGCGGCCCGGAAAGCACCACCGAAGACAACAGCCCGCGCGCGCCGCAGTACGTCTTCGAAGCCGGCGTACCGGTATTCGGCGTATGCTACGGCATGCAGACCATGGCCATGCAGCTGGGCGGCCACGTTGAAGCTTCCAACGAGCGTGAGTTCGGTTACGCGCAGGTGGAAGTGCAGACCGATAGCGCGCTGATCAAGGGCATCGAGGATGCGCTGAGCGCTGACGGTAAGCCGCTGCTGGACGTGTGGATGAGCCATGGTGATAAAGTCACCGCGATCCCTTCCGACTTTGTGACCGTCGCCAGCACTGAAAGCTGCCCGTTCGCCATCATGGCTAATGAAGAAAAACGCTTCTACGGCGTACAGTTCCACCCGGAAGTCACCCACACCCGTCAGGGGCTGCGTATGCTGGAGCGCTTCGTGCGCGATATCTGCCAGTGTGAAGCGCTGTGGACGCCGGCGAAGATCATCGACGACGCGGTTGAGCGTATTCGTCAGCAGGTGGGTGAAGATAAAGTCATCCTCGGCCTGTCCGGCGGCGTTGACTCTTCCGTTACCGCGATGCTGCTGCACCGCGCCATCGGCAAAAACCTGACCTGCGTATTCGTGGATAACGGCCTGCTGCGCCTGAACGAAGCCGAGCAGGTTATGGATATGTTCGGCGACCGTTTCGGCCTGAACATCGTGCACGTTGCGGCGGAAGACCGCTTCCTGACCGCGCTGAAGGGCGAAAACGATCCGGAAGCGAAGCGTAAAATCATTGGCCGCGTCTTCGTTGAAGTGTTCGACGAAGAAGCGCTGAAGCTGGAAGACGTGAAATGGCTGGCGCAGGGCACTATCTACCCTGACGTGATCGAATCCGCCGCTTCCGCGACCGGTAAAGCGCACGTCATCAAGTCTCACCACAACGTGGGCGGTCTGCCGAAAGAGATGAAGATGGGCCTCGTTGAACCGCTGAAAGAGCTGTTCAAAGACGAAGTGCGTAAGATTGGTCTGGAGCTGGGCCTGCCGTACGACATGCTGTTCCGTCACCCGTTCCCGGGGCCGGGCCTTGGCGTTCGCGTACTCGGCGAAGTGAAGAAAGAGTACTGCGACCTGCTGCGTCGCGCGGACGCTATCTTCATTGAAGAACTGCGCAAAGCCGACCTGTATGACAAAGTGAGCCAGGCATTTACCGTGTTCCTGCCGGTTCGCTCCGTCGGCGTGATGGGCGATGGCCGTAAATACGACTGGGTCGTCTCCCTGCGTGCGGTAGAAACCATCGACTTTATGACCGCGCACTGGGCGCACCTGCCGTATGATTTCCTCGGCCGTGTTTCCAACCGCATCATCAACGAAGTTAACGGTATTTCCCGCGTGGTGTACGACATCAGCGGTAAGCCGCCAGCGACTATTGAGTGGGAATAACCCCCTCCGCTAGCTGAACCAAACCCTCTGTTTACAGAGGGTTTTTTTATGTCCTGTAAATGACGCTGAGTGACGATTATTGAGCGTAGTCTAAATATAGTCTATATTAAAACTGAGACATGACCATTAGGCGGACCAACATGAAAGTAGAGACTATCAGCTACGTTAAAAAGAACGCCGCAACGCTTGATCTGTCAGAACCTATCCTGGTCACACAAAACGGTGTGCCTGCTTACGTTATAGAGTCCTATGATCAGCAGCAGGAACGGGAAAACGCCATTGCTTTGCTGAAATTGCTTACTCTGTCAGAGAAAGATAAAGCGGAAGGGCGCGTATTCTCGAAAGACCAGTTGCTGGATGGCCTTGCGGATTAAACGCAGCGCGCTCAACGTTAAGGGATTTCCATGGAACAGCAGGTGACCTTTGAGTATACGCTTACAGTAAAGCACTGCATCGACACAATAGCGGGTTTTCTGAAGCGTGTTGATATTGAGCCGCGTCCGGTTATCGCAGATATTCTCACACAGTTTGATAGTACCGTAGGCCAGTTCCCCTTGGGCTGCCAGATTTGCCCCGAATTGCTGAAAATTGGCTGCGCCAAATACCGGGAGTTTAATCACGCTGAAGGCTACCGGGTTTTGTATTCCGTAGACGGAACGTTAGTGACCGCGCATGCGATCCTGGCACATCGTCAGGACGTCCAGCAGCTGCTGTTTAATCGTCTGATCATGGCCTGATAGCCCTAAATGTGTGTGTTTTACAGAGGGTTTTTCATACCCTCTCTTCATTTTGTCCCTGATTTATCCGCACAACCTGCCGTCGCTGCAGCCAGCCGATTCTCAGCGCCAGCCCCAGTACGACCAGCGATAAGAGACCCGAAATAGCAAGGCTCCTTTCTATCCCCAGATGTTGATTTAGCCAGGCATAGGCAAATGGCGAGACGGCGGCCAGCAGTTGCGCTGGGATCAGCAGCCGTCCGGTACGCCGCGCGTAATCTTCCGCTGCGAATAGCTGCAACGGTAATGTTGCCTTAAATACCGTTGTCAGGCCGTTAATTGCCCCGTAGGCGAAAACAAAACCGCCAACGGTCCAGCTTAGCGAGGTGGCGTTGAGGCCCAGTAAAAAGCAGAGCGGCAATAGCGCTGTGGTCAACAGCGTTAGCCGGAGTGGGGTGAGTCGCGCTCCTGAAATCACCTCCAGAAAGCGGGCGCCGGTCTGTCCGATGCCCCATAGTACGCCTATCGTTACCGGCAGACCGTAGCTGGCGATAAACTCAGGCAGATGGGTGGATGTGCCGTTAGAAATAAAGGTGACCAAAGCGATAAGCGAGGCGTACAGCAGGCCTGTGCGCTGGTCGCGGCGGGAAAGCGGCACTTTCTCCTGATGAGCGCTCCGGTCGGGCAAGCGTTGATTAGGCATCCGCCACAGCAGAAGTGCGCTAAACAAGCCAAACAGGCTGTAGATTACCAGCGCTCCACGCCATCCCAATAGCGCGAGCAGCGCGGTGCCCAGCGGCCAGAATATCGCTGAGGCCAGTCCTCCAGCCAGGGTCACCCGTGAAATAGTCATTCTCGCGCGTTGACCATACAGGTTAACCAGCGCGGCGAACAGCGCATCGTATAGCGCCAGCCGCATACCGACACCGGCCAGTAGCCATGCGACGTACCAGAAGATCAGGCTGTCTGCCTGCGACATAGCCAGGCAGCTTGCCGCGATGGTTAATGAACCGATGAACACCACCCGCTGACCGCCAAACCAGGCCAACAGGCGGGCGATAAAAGGCGAGATCGCCGCCATCATCAGCATGGCGAAGGTCAAACCGAGATAGATCTCCGTTCCGCCCCAGCCAGTATCACTAGCAATAGCGCCGGCAAAGGTACCGGGCATATAAAAAACGATCCCCCAGTTGATGAGCTGGTTGCCGCCGGCTGCGAGAGTAAGGGAAAGAGGCGCGGTGGCAGGCAAGGTTGACGTTTTCATTGAATTCCAAAGCGTTATGCAGTTGTCGGCAGCATATCGCGCGCGCTATTGTGCAGGCAGTCCCTGGGGCTTATAGCCTGCATAAGAGAAACTTTGTGATGACGATGCTGAATTTGGTAAATCTGACGACCTTTCGGCTGGTGGCGCAGCGCGGCAGTTTTTCCGCCGCCGCTGATGTACTGGGAATATCGCAGCCGGCGGTAAGCCAGCAGGTTCGCCAGCTTGAGCAGTTCCTGAAGACGCGGTTGGTTGAGCGTACCGGCCGAGGGGTCAAAGCCACTGCCGCCGGATTGGCGCTACTGGCCCATAGTGAAATTATTGAGCAGGCGGTGAATACGGCGGTGCAGTCGGTGGCTGAGTTTAACCATGAAGTGCACGGCACGATGAGCTTCGGTACCGGGGCGACGGCCTGTATTCATTTGCTGCCGCCGCTATTGCGCCATCTACGCGAGAAGCATCCGCTGTTAACGGTTGGCGTCACGACCGGTAATACGCTTGACATTGTACGTGCGGTGGAAGAGAGCCGGCTTGATCTGGGATTGGTGACCTTACCTGCCAGCGGCCGCAGCCTGGCGGTAACGCCAGTGCTGGAGGAAGAGTTTGTATTTATTACTGCCAACGATGATGAACCGCTAGTGGGGCAAGTGACGCCTTCACTGCTACAGGCACTTTCGCTAATAGCATTTGAAGCAGGCAGCGGGACCCGTGAGCTAATCGATGGCTGGTTTCGCGCTGCCGGGGTAAACTCGGCGCCGGTGATGCAACTCGGTAGCATTGAGGCTATCAAGCGTATGGTGCGTGCCGGTCTGGGATACAGTATCGTACCGAAGATGGCGGTGGCGGATGAAGATGACCGCACCGGAATACGTATACAGTCGCTATCGCCGCGGCTCTATCGCCAACTGGGCGTGGTGATGCGTCAGGATAAAGTTATCAACAAAGGGATAGCGGAGATGCTGCGTCTGCTGCAACAACTAAAAATTTTGCCGTAGGCGTTATTCCTGGGCTGGAGTCGTTGGCGTCGCCGGAGCGTCAATGGTGATGGTCGATTGCTGCGACTCTTGTTTGTCCTGATGATGGTACCAGGCACCGATAGAGGAGTAGACAAAGCGTCCAAAGAAGAAGAGAAAACTGATAAGTAGTACGATACGGGTCATGCGACGGTTAAATCGATGTCGTTTACGCATACTGGGTGCCTGACTCACAAAAGGTTCCTTGAAGTATACCCGAAGACGGGCGATGGGGGTATTAAGTCATAGTATAGCGGTGGGGTCAATTGTCGGCGGTGTAAAAATCGTAGTGCTAAAACATTACTTAATGTTATATAAGATGAATATCGTATTTACACAGATTTTGGTTGTTGCACGAGGTCGCAAAAAAATAAGTTTTATTAATATTAGCTAAATAGTTTATTGATTTGCGTCAATTGCTTGATTCTGTTGCTCACTAAAATCGTCCATCTGTTCCGCATCGTTATTACTTTCGCGGTTAGCCTGGTCGGGTTGGATGCCTGTCTGAATATACTCCGCAGGAGTTGGGGTAATCTGTCGAGCATCTATGAGTATTATTAAACTATACAAACGATATCAGGATAAATGGTGGGCGCTACCGCTCGTCTTGCCTACGTTGCTGTTGCCATTAGCGCGCGCTGCGAATACATTTGCAAATCTTAACGGTCATACCGTCTTCCTGTATTACCTTCCGCTGGCGCTAGTATTAAGCCTGATGCTGTTTTTTGGCTGGGCGGCATTGCCTGGCATTGTTATCGGTTTACTGCTGACCATTACGCGCGGCATGACCTTTGAGCAGGCCATCGGCGTGTTATTTCATTTTTTGATCCCCGCGGTGCTGTGCTGGGGCGGATATCGTATTTTCGTTCCGCGCCGTCAGCAGATTTCCCACGGCAATGTTGCCCTGATGCCGCATCGGTTGTTCTGGCAAATGCTGCTGCCTTCGGTGATTTTTCTCATTATTTCTCAACTTGCTGAGTATCTTGGCCTGCATCCGCGTGCGGCGGAACTGGTTGGGACGACGCCATTTAGTTTACGATCGTTAATCACTTTTCAGGCGCTGATGGTCGGTTGTCTGACCGGCGTGCCGCTGTGCTATTTTTTGCTTCGCGTTATTCGTAATCCGCTACACTTACGCGGCTTTATATCCCAGGTGCGTTTACAAATCGACCAAAAAATAAAACCGCTGGAAATTATTGTCTGGGCAATAGTATTGTTAATAATACTGGCTTTATTATTCATGCCGTTAAATGCCAATAGCACGATATTTAGCACAAATTATACACTTTCATTACTTATGCCGGTCATGCTATGGGGAGCGATGCGTTTCGGTTATCGTTTTATTTCCCTGGTGTGGCCGCCGATATTAATTCTGGTTATCCATTTTCATTACAGCTATCTGCCATTTTCCCCGATCTACAATAACCAGCTGGCGATTACCTCCTCCAGCTACCTGGTTTTCTCCTTTATTATCGCTTATATGGCGATGCTGGCGACGCAGCAGCGGATGATCCACCGTCGGGTTCGTAGGATGGCCTTTCTCGACCCGGTCGTTCATATGCCAAATTTACGGGCCCTGAGCCGAGCGCTAAACCACTCGACCTGGTCGGTACTATGCTTTTTACGCATGCCGGAGCTGGAGTTGCTTGGTCGGCACTATGGCGTGATGCTACGCATTCAGTATAAGCAGCAGCTGTCGGAATACTTAAGTCACATGCTGCAGCCGAATGAAATGGTCTATCACCTTTCGGGCCATGATCTGGTGGTACGCCTGAATAGCGACGATCATCAAAAACGCATCGTGATGCTGGATGAGCGGATTAAGCAGTTCCGTTTCATCTGGGATGGTATTCCGCTGCAGCCGCCCGTCGGGATCAGCTATTGCAACGTGCGCTCTCCGGTCAAGCATCTGTATTTACTGCTCGGCGAACTGAATAATATTGCCGATATGTCGTTAACCAGCGGCCACCCGGAAAACGTGCAGCGCCGCGGCGCCGTTCACGTCCAGCAGGGATTAAAAGAACGCGTGTCCATGATGAACCAGATCCTGCAGGCGCTGGAGCAGAATCGCTTTCGGCTGATGGCGCAGCCCATTATCGGCATGCGTGGCGATAGCTATCATGAAGTCCTGTTGCGTATGGTGGGCGAGCAGGGCGAACTGGTTGCGCCGGATAATTTTTTGCCCGCGGCGCACGAATTTGGCCTGGCTTCGCGCATCGACAGCTGGGTTATCGACAATACGCTGGCTTTTATGAACGATAATCGACATACGCTGCCAGGCATGCGTCTGGCCATCAATCTGTCGCCAGTCTCGGTCAGCCGCAGCCGGTTCCCGGACGAAGTCGAGGAAATGTTGCATCATTATAATATCGAGCCGTGGCAGCTTATTTTTGAACTGACGGAAAATCACTCGCTCAGTAATCCGGAGCAGGCGCAACAAACGCTCGCGCGGTTGCAGGAGTTGGGATGCCGGGTGGCGATTGATGATTTCGGGACCGGCTATGCCAGCTATGCGCGGCTGAAAACGCTCAACGTCGACATGCTGAAAATTGATGGGAGCTTTATCCGTAATCTGGTGACCAGTAGCCTGGATTATCAGGTTGTGGCGTCGATTTGCCGGTTGGCGCAAATCAAAAATATGCAGGTAGTGGCGGAGTATGTGGAATCGCCGGAGATCCGCCAGGCGGTGATTTCTCTGGGGATTGATTATATGCAGGGCTATGACATTGGTATGCCGGTTCCGATAGAACAGTTGGCCTGTGCGGCTGAAGTCGCATAAAAAACGGCCGGGCGTATGACCCGGCCGTTTTAGTCAAAGATGTCAGCTTTACGCTTCTTCTTCAGTAATTTTCAGCAGCCATTCCGGCACGCCTTCCCAATACTGTTGCTCTTTTTCCAGATCCAGCAGTACCAACGCGTTCTGGCTAAACCAGTCGTGCGGGAAAATTAAGGTCCAGTGGTTGGCTTCCGTCTTCAATGTCAGTTTTGGCGGCGTCGTCGTCGCCTGACGCTGATTGTTCAGTAACACGCCCAGACGCAGCAGTTGGATAAGCGGCAGGAACTGTTTTTTCTTGAACAAGGTAAAACGCGGCAAATCATCCAGCTTGATAGCCTTGCGATGATAGCGCACCAGCGTGGCCATCAGCATCTGCTGCTCCTGATTAAAGCCCGGCAAGTCGCTATTTTGCAGGATATAGGCGGAGTGGCGATGCATGCCGCTGTGGTTAATGTTCAGCCCCACTTCATGTAGCATTACCGCCCACTTCAGCAGGGCAGACAGATGCGGATTCGCCAGTTTCGGGTTTTGTTCCTGCCACTGTTCCAGCATCTGAGTGGTGGTCTCCAGTACACGGCGCGCCTGTTCGCGATCGATATTGTACTGGTTCGCCAGGCTTTGGGCCGTTCGGCTGCGAATATCCTGGTGGCGGAAGCGGCCTTCCATCTCGTACAACACGCCTTCGCGCAGGGCGCCGTCGGACAGGCGCAGCTCTTTGATCGCCAGCGCGTCGAATACCCCGCACAAAATCGCCAGGCCCGGAGCGAATACCGCTTTGCGGTCTTCCGACAATCCCGGCAGGCTTAATGAATCGAAGTTTTTATTCTTCAGCAGCTCACTAACCAGCATTTCCAGGCGATCAGGCGTAATAAATCCGTCTTTTTCCCCCATGGCGATCAGCACTTCATGCGCGGCTTTGATGGAGCCAGAGGCGCCCAGCGCCACGTTCCATCCCTGAATACGGAACTGCCATGCCAGCGTTTCCAGCTTCTGCACCGCCGCCAGGCGCGCGCGCTGGAAGTTTTCTTTATTGATAACGCCGCCGGGGAAATAGGCCTGGGAGAAGCTTACGCAGCCCATACGTCGGCTTTCCACCAGGCGGGGTTCGAAATCTTCGCCGATCACGAGCTCAGTCGAGCCGCCGCCGATGTCGATAACCAGCTTACGACCGCGCTCCGGTTGCGTATGCTCAACGCCCATAAAAATCAGACGCGCTTCTTCGTTACCGGAGATTATCTCGATGGGATAAGGAATAACTTTTTCCGCTCGTTTGAGAAAGTCCGCCGCGTTGGCCGCCTGGCGCAGGGTATGCGTCCCGACGATACAAACGCTGGAAGGGGAGAACCCTTGCAGACGTTCAGCAAACAGCGACAGGCAGTTCAGTCCGCGAGTAATCGCTTCTTCGCTCAACACCGAGTTTTCATCCAGGCCATCGGCCAGGTGGACGCGTTGCTTCAGGCGACCGATGATCTGCATTGCCCCGTCGACGACACGGGCGATCACCATATGAAAACTGTTCGAACCAAGGTCGACCGCAGCGAACTCCTGCGGCCGAGGGGTTTTTTCGTTTATTGGCATAGGTTAATCGGGTTGTTCGAGTGATTTGAGATAATCGTAAATCGCCATCTGTGCGCGTACTTTGCGACGATTGCCGCGCGGCACGTAGCGATTACTCAGTTCTTTATCAAGATAGCGCGCTTTTACGGTATCGTTGAACAGGATATCGAGAATATCCAGTACGCGTTGCTTCAGACGCGGGTCCAGCAGCGGTACGGCGACTTCGATACGATAGTCGATATTGCGCGTCATCCAGTCGGCGGAGGATAACCACACCTGTTTATCACCGCCGTTTTCAAAACAATAGACCCTGTCGTGCTCAAGGAAACGGTCAACGATACTAATAACGCGAATATTTTCGCTTATTCCCTCAAGACCGGGGATCAGCGAGCACATGCCGCGGATAAGCAGGTTCACCGGCACGCCGGTGCTGGAGGCGGCGTAGAGTCTGTCCACCAGCCCTTTATCGACCAGGTTATTTAATTTAAGCGTAATTCCGGACGGTTGCCCATTCTGCGCATTGGCGATTTCGCGGTCGATCATTTCATACAGCAGACGACGCGAGTTCTGCGGCGACACCAGCAGGTAGTCGAAGCTAACTGGCCGGTAAGGGTTTTCGATAAAGTTAAATACGCGACGAACTTCATTGGTGATGCGCGCGTCGGCGGTGAGAAGTGAATAGTCGGTGTAGATACGAGCGGTTTTCTCGTTGAAGTTGCCGGTGCCGATATGCGCGTAGCGTATTACCTCATCGCCTTCTTTGCGCGAAATGAGGAATAGCTTGGCGTGGATCTTCAGCCCCGGCGCCGAGAAGATAACGTGTACGCCGGCTTCTGTCAGACGTTTGGCCCAGTGAATATTGGCCTCTTCGTCGAAGCGAGCCTGGAGTTCAACCACTACGGTCACTTTTTTACCATTGTGGGCGGCGTGGATCATCGAATCGATAATCCGTGAATCCTTAGCGACGCGGTAGATATTGATTTTGATCGCCAACACGCTCGGGTCGAACGAGGCCTGACGCAGCAGTTCAAGCACGTGCTCGAAGGTATGGTATGGGTAGTAGAGCAGTACGTCGCGTTCGCGAATGGCGTCAAAGCCGTTGCGGAATTTATCGAACCACAGATGGCGCAGGCGCGGCATCGGTTTGTTGACCAGATTGGCCTTGCCAACATTCGGGAAACCGATAAAGTCTTTAAAGTTGTGATAACGCCCGCCCGGCAGCATTGAATCGTAGTTGGAGATGGAGAGCTTATCGCGCAGCATTTCAACCATCGCGTCCGGCATATCGCGCTGGTAGACAAAACGTACCGGCTCGGCGGTTAAGCGCTGCTTCAGGCTGGAGGACATCAGCTCCATCAGGCTCGATTCCATTTCGTGTACCAGATCGTACTCGGCATCGCGGGTCATTTTCATCGAGTATGCATTCAGGGCATCGTAGTCAAAGAAGCCCTTAAAGATATCATCCAGGCAGTAACGCAGAATGTTATCCAGCAGAATCATTGGCTTGCGGCGTCGCGGCGTTTCCGGCGGCAGGTTCACAAAGCGCGGCACCTTATCGGATGGAATCTCCAGCAGCGCATAATTAATGGTGTCGCCGCGGATAATCTCCACCGCCAGATAGGTGTAATCATCTTTCAGGAATTGAACCAGGTCCGTCTCGCGGTTGATCAGAATCGGCGAAATATGCTGGCGAAGATACTGTTTGAAGTAGTTGCGCAGCCAGGACTGCTGGTTAACGGACAGCTGGCGTTCGTTAATCAGGAAGATCTGATTACGCGCCATTTCCAGCAGCAGTTCATTGTAAAGACCATCAAATTCCTGATCGGCCTTTAGCACGCGGGCCTGGATTTTACCTAACAGATGACGTGAATGGGCGGTACTACCTTGTTCTTCACTGATAAGAATGCGTCGCTTAAGTTCGGCGAAGCGCACTTTGTAAAACTCATCAAGGTTGTTGGAGTAAATTCCTAAGAAGCGCATGCGCTCGATAAGCGGGTTGCTCTTGTCCGCCGCTTCCTGAAGTACGCGCTCGTTAAAGGACAACCAGCTGAGTTCTTTTTCGATGTATAGCTTTTCCTGGCCCATTACAACTCACACTCCGGATCATTGACGTCGCTTTTTCATTATGGCGAGCTTTGCCATTGAATGTCCAACTATGTCAAAGCAATATGACAGTTTTCTTTCAATCAGATGTCAGGAAAAAGCGGACGCGTTTGTTTGCTTACGTTATGTTCAGTCAGGGGCGAAATGGAGGGCGAAACGATGTGGGAAACGCGGGCGCTAGAGCTTAACAACCAGGATATCTGGCACTGGCCGTCGGCCTGCCGGTTGATTGAATACGCACTTGAGCATGATTTTAATACCGTGGTGGTGGGGCAGGCCGAGCTATTTGGCAAGCTGGTTTCGCCACAGGGGTATATGCCTTTTGACTATAACGACCGGTTGTCGAGCCAACAACGAGCGCGCTGTATCTATCTCAATCGCCTGGCGTTACGCTGCCGTGAACAGGGGTTGCGATTTTATCTGCAGGCGAAAGAACTTAGCTTTCCAACCGAACTGTTATTAGCGCATCCGGAACTGCTGGATACCCCGCGCGGGGTGCGTTTCGATGTCGATTTCTGGAGCCGCTGGTTAACTGACAAAATCCGCGCCGTGTGCCAAAGCGTGCCGGCGCTCACCGGTTTGATTATCGCGCTCTCCAGTACCGACGGCTTATTACCAATCTCTCACCCGCAGTGGGCCAGACAACACGACGATCCCCGCCAGCCCGCGCAAAGCTTGATGCTGTATCGCCGCTGCTTTAATGCCCTGAGTCAGGCGGTAGCCGCGCAAAATAAACATCTGGTACTGCGCGTTTTCCCGGCCAGTAATGACGATCTCAGCGCCGTGCTGGATGCGATTGAACCGCTGCCGCCTGCGGTTTCGGTATCGATAAAACTCACGCCGGAACGTTTCTGGCCTGCATTCCCTAATAATCCGGCGCTGCTGGCGGTGCAGACGCGAGATGTATGGATCGATATCGATCTTGCCGGCGAGGAAGTGGGATGGGGAGTCATGCCGTTTTTACGTATTGATGAGCTACAGGGGCGACTGTTGTGGTGCCAGAGCCGCAATCCGCGCATTACCGGCGCTATCTGTAAAACCAGTTGGGAAAGTATCGATAATCACTGGATCCCTGCGACGTTAAGCGAATGTAACCTCTTCGCCTGCAGCCAATTGCTGGGCGAAGGGGCGGCAAAAAATCAGCAGCAGTTACTGGTGCAATGGCTGGCGCAGCGTTACGGCTGGTGTCCGCCAGCCGATGTCGCACAGCAGTTCCAGTCGCTGCTTGAGCAGGCGACGCAGACGCTCTATCAGTCAATATATGTGCGAGACCATGTGTTCCATCGCCATAGCCAATTGCCTGAAAGCTACGGCCAGGCGGTGTGGAGCCTTTACGGACAACTGGCGCGCAGTCACTGGTTACCCGGTTCGGCGCACGATATCCACTTCAACCGTGACGATCCGCAGAAATCGATGGCGAATCTCACGCAAATCGCGCAAGAAAAAGATGACGTCGCAGCCAGCGCGCAGCATCTGGGGAAAGCGGCGCAAGCGTTCGCTCTCACGGCGGATTTTCCCGCCGCGCTGGCGCTTCGGTGGCGTGAAGAGTGGCAGGGACTGGCGCTCTATTGCCAGACATTTACCCACGCGCAAAAGGCCTTCTTTACCCTGCACTTCGCCCGAGAGG
The DNA here is from genome assembly GCF_050600785.1 of Klebsiella sp. 141198. Classification (NCBI taxonomy): domain Bacteria; kingdom Pseudomonadati; phylum Pseudomonadota; class Gammaproteobacteria; order Enterobacterales; family Enterobacteriaceae; genus Klebsiella; species Klebsiella sp. 141198. The sequence goes on along the minus strand of NZ_JAQIRM010000002.1, from coordinate 882,285 downwards.
TGGAAAACAGCTGGAGCATGCGGGAAATTTGTCATATCAACGTGCAGGCGCTGTATCGCTGCGCATCGGAAATGGAAACGCTTTGTCAGCAGACAGGAGAGGCCTCGCCGGCGTTTTACGTGATGTTCGATCCCGTACGAGCACGTCATCTGGCGGATAGCCTGAGCACCGAACTGACGGCGCTCAGATAGCCGTATTAAAGCGTGCGGTGTAGCGCTTCAACCAGGCACAGTATCGCCATTGCCTGGCCGTAGGGCATGGCGGTCAGGGGGATGTTACGATAGTGGTCGAGGTCGCGGCCCATCGCTGTGCCAAACGACACCTGCGTTAGCTCTCCTTGCGGTGAGATATGTTCGATTATACCCCGGCAGGCCCGCTCGGCGACCGGCAGAAACGCGTCGTCGAGGTAGCCGAGGCGCACCGCCTTAAAAATACCCGCGGCAAACCCCGCCGTCGCAGAGGCTTCCAGATAACTATCGGGGTCGTTGAGCAGCGTCGGCCATAGGCCGTTTTCGGCCTGGCAGCGGGCAAGGGCGCTGACCTGAATCTGCAGAGTATTTTGCAACTGGCGGTAAAAGGCATCGTGCTCGTCGAGCGCGAGCATCTCCAGTAGCTCAGGTATCGCCAGCGTTATCCAGCTATTGCCGCGAGCCCACAGCGCGCCGGCGAAATGGTGTCTGCCGTTGAAATGCCAGCCGTGAAACCACAGGCCGCTTTGGCGGTCGCTTAAATAGTGCAGGTGCTGCAAAAACTGAAATTTCGCCTCTTCTACCCAGCGCGATTTAGCAAACATTTTGCCGAGCATCGCCAGCGGCAGCACCGCCATCATTAGCGTATCGTCCCAGATTTGTTGATGATGGGGAGCCTCATAGGTGACGTGCTGCAGGCAGCCTTCATCGGTACGCGGCATCTGGCGATATATAGCGTCTCCCCAGCTTTCCAGATAGGCGCGCCAGTCGCTGCGAGGCGTCTGTTGATAGCGCAGCGCCAGGGTTAAAAACGGGCAAGCGGTATTGATGTTTTTCTCCGGCGTGCCCTCGTCGAAACGGGCGCTAAACCAGCCGTCGATAAGTTCACCAGCCCGAAGCGATCCTGTCAGGTGCTGGTAGCGAAACAGGCCAAACAGGGCGATGCCATGCGTCCACTCCCAGCCGTCCCAACCTTTGGTATCAACCACCCGGCCATCCGCCAGCCGCTGCAAATACTCGCCGCTATCATCGGTAATCGCGGTTAAGTTGCCGATTAGCGCTTCGATGAGTGACTGTAATTCAGGACGGTTGTTTTTCTGCGACATAGTGATTTCCTTGAGTAGAAACAGCGGCGTGTTGCCAGCGATCGTTGTGATGTGGATGGCCGGTCAATAGCTCGATGGTTTCGCGTGCCAGCGGGCTGGCATCCTGTGGATGACCACCGGCGCGCAGACGCTCCAGTTCGCTAATCAGGATTTGATGTCGCGGCTGGCTCAAGCGAAAACGAAAAGCGCCATACATCGCCAGTAAGGCCAGCAGGCCGGGGCCAACGAGGAATACCCACCAGATACCATTCAGCGCGGCGGTATTCTGCGTTTCGGCGCCTTTGGTGAATCCAAAGGTTTCCAGCGCCAGGCCGACGATAAACAGCGCCAGCGCCTGGGAGAATTTGCGCGTCAGCATCATCACCCCCGCGTAGATCCCTTCGCGGCGCACGCCGGTGTAGGCTTCATCGATATCGGGCAGGAAATTGTAGACATTCCATGGGATGAGATAGGTGCCGCCGCGGGCGATGCCCATCACGATTGCGCCGCCGAGCAGCAGCCAGGAAAGATGGCTGAAAGAAGCGGTTAGTTGGCTGAACCACAGTAGCGCGCAGAGGATCAGCGCGATGGCGACCTTATAGGCGTTGCCGTTGCCGACGCGGATGCAAAGCCAGGTAAATAAAGGGATCGCGAAGAATTGAAACAGCGTCATCAGACTCATGGCCTGCGAAGCCAGCGAGGTGCCGACACGTAGCACGTAGGTCATGTAGTGCATAAACAGCGAGCCGAAAATATCCAGCGCCACCGCGCCGCCGACGTACATCATGATATGGATACGGAAGGTCCGCAGACGGAAGGTAGAGGCCATTTCCCGATACAGCGAGCGCAGCGTTTTACCTAAACCTTGCTGCGTCTGCGGTGGTGGGAGATGCTCACATTCCCAGGTACCGCGCCAGACGAAGATCCACGGCAAGGCAAAAAGCAGGGCAAAGATAATGCCGATATAGAGAAACGCCTGCGATTTATCGGCGACGTGGGCCATGATTTGTCCGGGGATTAGCGCCGCGAGAAAGGCTGTCGCCTGAGCGAATAGCATTCGTGCCCCGGACATTTTCGAGCGCAAATCATAGCGCGCGGTCATCTCTGCAGGCAGGGTATCGTAAGGCACCATCAGGAGGGTGAAGACGGTGCTGAATAGTAGATAGGTACCAAGGTACCAGGCATAACCAAAACCACTTATCCACATCAGAGCGAAACAGAGCGATAGCGGCGCGCCGACAATAAAGAAGATCCGTCGCCGTCCCCAACGGGTGCGAATGTTGTCGGTAATGTAGCCCATTACCGGGTCGGTGATGCCGTCCCAAATCTTGGCGATGGCGAAAATAGAGGCCGCGGCGGCGGGCGAGAGCCCGGCGACTTCAATATAAAAGTAGAGCAGCCACAGGCCGGTGATGGTCATCGCGCCGCTGCCGAAAATATCGCCCATCCCCCAGCAGAGGATATTGCGGGTTTTGACTTCTCGTTGCGGGGTTACTGTCCTCGTCATGCGCGTATCTCTTTTATCAGGGATGAGAGGTTGCACAGTAAAAGAGGGAGATGGGGGCGAAAATCCCGATAGACGGTTTTTCGTACCGTTCTGCGAGCAGCATGCCAAATGGCGACAAAATGAAATAAACCCCGCGATGCGCCTCACGTTTTCTGTGGTTGAATCAGGCCTTAAATGTGATGCGGACCCTTTTTTCATTTTTGTCAGGGGTAAAGTTTGCGGGTGTTATCACGTTTTGCCCCTGGTCGTGACGGCGATTGTGAAAGGGTACGCAGATATTTCCGCGATATCGCTTTCGACCCTACGCTGAGGGTGAGAGAGATGGTGAGATAGCCTCCACGTTGATTTTCCAGGACATGCTATGAACATTTATCTTTCGCAGCGCCATCCCCATGCGGATGGCGTGACGCCTGATACCGAACTCTTTCAACAGGCGCTGGACGAACTGGCGCAGGCGGGCGGCGGCCGGTTGGTGGTTGATTGCGGCAGGTACGCGCTCGGCGGTTTACGGATAGGCTCGAACACCTGTCTGTGGCTATCGCCGGGCGCCGAGCTTATCGTTAGCGAAAACTATGATGACTTTGCCCAGGCGACGGCGCTGAGCCGGGCGGAATCGTCAGATCGGGCCTTTCTGTATGCTGTGGATGCGCAGAATATTACCATCTGCGGCGGCGGTGAGATTTACGGCAGCGCTGACGGCTGGTTTTCCCGTCGCGTTGATGCCATGGGTTACCGCACGCCAGCCACGGCGCGCCCGAGGATCATTTTGCTGGAAAATTGCCTTCGCGTCCGGCTGGAAAACATCACCGTACGACATGCCCCGATGTGGACAATTCATCTGGTCTCCTGCACGGGCGTGGTGGTTGACGGTGTCACCGTTGACAATGATTTGACGATGGCTAATACCGATGCGCTGGATATCGACAGCTGCCAGCAGGTACATATCGCCAATAGCTATTTCAGCGCGGCGGATGATGCCATCTGTCTGAAGACCACCGATAAACCTGAGCGCATCCAGCGACCGTTGCGTCAGGTAACCATTGTTAACTGCACGCTGCGCTCGAAAAGCTGCGCCTTTAAAATCGGTACTGAAACCTGGCAGGATATTGAGGATGTGCTGGTGAGTAACTGCACTATCTTTGACTCCAATCGCGGCATCGGCCTGATATCCCGCGACGGCGGGCGGCTACGGCGGATGATTTTTAGCAGCATTGCTTTTGATTGCGTGAGCGCGCCGGCCTGTCACTGGGGCGAGGCGGATCCTGTTTTCCTTTCCGCGCGCCGCCGCGATCCGGCGATTGAACCCGGCGAAATCTCACAGATCCAGTTCCGCGGGCTGGTTGGCGAGTGCGAAGGCGCGATAAACCTACATAGTGAAACGCCAGGCCAGATCCGGCGTATTCTGTTTGACGGCGTGCAGCTAACCCAGAAGCTGAACCTGGCAGCGGAGCAGGGGCTTTATGATATCCGCCCGCCGTGCAATCCGATGTCGCCGACCGGGATGGGGATTGATAACGCCTGGTGTTTGAATCCGCAAAGCGGCCGCGTTTGGGGTGTTGAGCCTTATCCCGGCGGTTTGCCGATACTGTATGCTAACGGCGTTGCGGGCCTGACACTGCGCGAGTTTGATTATCAGCGCCCGATACCGTTACCGGCAGCCTGGAACCCCAACGCGCTGTGTCTGGAAAACGGCGATAATTAGCGAGGAAATAAGAGAGGAAGTTGCCCCGGCGAATGCTCCGGGGCAGGTCGAACTTATTCTTCGGCGGCATAGCCCTGCGGCGGCAGCTTGCGATTATCCAGCCACGCAGAGTTAGCTTCCATACGCAGGCGGCCATCAACAAACCAGCTCACCACCAGCGGGTAGATGTCGTGCTCCTGCGCCTGAACGCGGGCGGTAACGTCATCTTCGCTGTCTTCCGGAAATACCGGCACCCGAGCCTGTAAGATCACCGGCCCGCCGTCGAGTTCGTCGGTGACGAAATGCACCGAGGTGCCATGTTCCTCATCACCATTTTCCAGCGCCTGGCGATGAGTATGCAGCCCTGGATATTTCGGCAGCAGAGAAGGATGGATATTCAGCAAGCGCCCCTGATAGTGGCCAACAAACGCTGGGCTAAGGATACGCATGTAGCCCGCCAGCACCACCAGATCGGGTTGGAAGACATCGATTTGCTGCATCAGCTCGCGGTCGAAGGCTTCGCGGCTATCAAACGCTTTCGGCGAGAGCGCAAAGGCCGGAATACCGGCCTCACGGGCGCGCTCAAGGCCGAATGCTTCGGCCTTATTGCTGAATACCGCACGCAGGGTGCCGTTGATTTGCTTCCGGGCGCAGGCATCAATAATCGCCTGTAAATTACTGCCGTTACCGGAAATCAGCACCACAATGTTTTTCATTCAATGACCACGCGTTGTTCGGCATCGGATGCCTTGATGTAACCGATTTTCCAGGCGTTTTCACCCTGCTCGTTCAGCAGGGCGATGGCTTTATCCGCCTCGGCTGCCGGCAGCGCGACCAGCATGCCGACGCCGCAGTTAAAGGTGCGGTACATTTCGTGGCTGCTGACATTACCGGCGGTTTGCAGCCAGTTGAAAACTTCCGGCCACTGCCAGGAGGACTCGTCGATTACCGCCTGGGTGTTGTCCGGCAGTACGCGCGGAATATTTTCCCAGAAGCCGCCGCCGGTCAGGTGGGCGATGGCGTGAACGTCGACGTTGGCAATCAGATTCAGAATCGATTTGACATAGATGCGGGTCGGCGCCAGCAGGTGGTCGGCCAGCGGTTTGCCGTTGAGGTCGGTGGTCTGCGGATCAACGCCGCTGACTTCGATAATCTTACGCACCAGCGAGTAGCCGTTAGAGTGCGGGCCGCTGGAGGCAAGCGCGACCAGGACGTCGCCGTCAGCCACTTTGCTGCCGTCGATGATTTCTGATTTTTCTACCACGCCGACGCAGAAACCGGCCACGTCATAATCTTCACCATGGTACATACCCGGCATCTCTGCCGTTTCGCCGCCAACCAGCGCGCAGCCGGACTGTAAGCAGCCTTCGGCGATGCCGTTGATGACGCTTGCCGCGGTGTCTACGTCCAGTTTACCGGTCGCGTAGTAGTCGAGGAAAAACAGCGGCTCTGCGCCCTGAACTACGAGGTCATTGACGCACATGGCGACCAGATCGATACCGATGGTGTCGTGACGTTTAAGGTCCATCGCCAGACGCAGCTTGGTGCCGACGCCGTCGGTACCGGAGACCAGTACCGGTTCGCGGTATTTCTGCGGCAGAGCGCACAGCGCGCCGAATCCGCCCAGTCCGCCCATCACTTCCGGGCGACGGGTTTTCTTCACCACGCCCTTAATACGGTCGACGAGAGCGTTGCCTGCATCAATATCCACGCCGGCATCTTTATAGCTGAGAGAGGTTTTATCGGTCACTGCGAAGTCTCCACGCGTTTGCGGTAGCAAGAAAAATCGGCGCAATTCTAACAGGGAAAGCAAACGTTTGCGAGTCTGCTTTACACTCGATTTAAAACGGCTAACAGATGAGCAAATTTGATACTGTTCACGAAAATGAAACCGGGTACAGTCTTCTGCTTGCCTCGCCTTTAATGAATGATCATTATGCCAATGAAACCGGTTTCTGTTTGGTGAAAAGCGCATAACGATCGTCTATAGGGAGAGTATATGTCCGGATTCAAAGAAGGTTTTCTGTGGGGCGGCGCGGTTGCGGCGCATCAGCTTGAGGGCGGCTGGCAAGAAGGAGGGAAGGGGATTAGCGTCGCTGACGTGATGACCGCAGGCGCCCATGGGGTGCCGCGAACGATCACCGACGGCGTACTGCCCGGCCATAACTATCCCAACCATGAGGCGATTGATTTTTATCATCGTTATAAAGAAGACGTGGCGCTGTTTGCCGAACTGGGATTTAAGTGTTTCCGTACTTCAATTGCCTGGACGCGCATTTTTCCGCTGGGCGATGAGCTGGAGCCCAATGAGGCGGGCCTGCAATTCTATGACGATCTGTTCGACGAGTGCCTGAAATATGGTATTGAACCGGTGATCACGCTCTCCCATTTTGAGATGCCTTACCACCTGGTGACTGAATATGGCGGCTGGCGCAACCGTAAACTCATTGATTTCTTCGTCCGCTTTGCGAAGGTGGTGTTTACCCATTATCAGCACAAAGTGAAGTACTGGATGACCTTTAACGAGATCAACAACCAGGCCAACTTCCATGAAGATTTCGCCCCCTTTACCAACTCCGGCCTGAAGTATCAGCCCGGAGAAGACCGTGAGCCGGTGATGTTTCAGGCCGCCCATTATGAACTGGTGGCCAGCGCGCTGGCGGTGAAGGCGGCACGCGAGATTAATTCGGACCTGCAGATTGGCTGTATGATCGCGATGTGTCCTATCTATCCGCTCACCTGCGCGCCGGACGACATCATGATGGCGATGAACGCTATGCATCGTCGTTACTGGTTTACCGATGTGCACGTGCGTGGCCGCTATCCGCAGCATCTGCTCAACTACTTCGCGCGCCGTGGTTTTACGCTGGATATCACCGATGCCGATCGCCTGGCGTTAAAAGAGGGCTGCGTCGACTATATTGGCTTTAGCTACTATATGTCCTTCGCCACCAAAGCGACTGACGATAATCCGCATCTGGATTACGACGAAAGCACCAGCCTGGTCTCCAATCCCTACGTCAAGAAATCGGATTGGGGCTGGCAGATTGACCCGGTTGGCCTGCGCTACTCGCTCAACTGGTTCTGGGATCACTATCAGCTGCCGCTATTTATCGTTGAAAACGGCTTTGGCGCCATTGACGTGCGTGAAGCTGACGGCAGCGTGGATGACCAGTATCGTATCGAGTATCTCAGTGCCCATATTGCCGAAATGAAAAAAGCGGTGGTGGAAGATGGCGTCGATCTGATGGGGTATACCCCGTGGGGCTGTATCGATCTGGTCTCCGCCGGTACCGGCGAGATGAAAAAACGCTATGGATTTATCTTTGTCGATAAAGATAACGACGGTCGCGGCACGTTGGCCCGTAGCCGTAAAAAATCCTTTGCCTGGTATCAGCAGGTTATTGCCAGTAACGGCGAAAACCTGTAATCGCCAACAAGCATAGCCTTGTCAGAGATAAAAGCCGAAGGGGAACCTCCGGCTTTTTTTGTTTGTTTTATAATGTGTAACAATCCATAAATCACTTTGTTTGATATACGTCAAGCAAGATGGGTATGGCGCAATCCGCAAAAAGCGGTATAATCCCGCGATTTTTTTTGTGGCTGCCCCTCAGAGGAGAAAGAGAATGAAGATCGTGGAAGTGAAACATCCACTCGTCAAACACAAGCTGGGCCTGATGCGTGAGCATGACATCAGTACTAAACGCTTCCGTGAACTCGCCTCAGAGGTTGGTAGCTTACTGACCTACGAAGCAACCGCCGATCTCGCTACCGAGCGTGTCACTATCGAAGGCTGGAACGGTCCGGTCGAAGTTGAGCAGATCAAAGGTAAGAAAATTACCGTGGTGCCTATCCTGCGTGCCGGTCTGGGTATGATGGAAGGCGTGCTGGAGCACGTGCCGAGCGCGCGTATCAGCGTTGTTGGTATCTACCGTGATGAAGAAACGCTGGAGCCGGTTCCTTACTTCCAGAAGCTGGTTTCAAACATTGATGAGCGTATGGCGCTGGTGGTTGACCCGATGCTGGCAACCGGTGGTTCGATGATCGCGACCATCGACCTGCTGAAAAAAGCGGGCTGCTCGAGCATTAAGGTGCTGGTGCTGGTGGCGGCGCCGGAAGGCATTGCCGCGCTGGAGAAAGCGCATCCTGACGTCGAACTGTACACCGCCTCCGTCGACCAGGGCCTCAACGAGCACGGATACATTATTCCGGGCCTCGGCGATGCCGGCGATAAGATTTTCGGTACCAAATAAATGATGAAGTGATAAAAAGCCGACTTTGAGAGTCGGCTTTTTTTTGAATAAATCACGCCCACAACAAATAACAAACGACTCTCAGAGGATAATATTATGACGCGCCGTGCAATCGGGGTGAGTGAAAGACCGCCGCTTTTACAGACAATCCCGCTTAGTTTGCAACATCTGTTCGCCATGTTTGGCGCAACGGTTCTGGTGCCTATCCTGTTCCACATTAACCCGGCTACCGTACTGCTGTTTAACGGCATCGGTACGCTGTTGTACCTCTTTATCTGTAAAGGCAAAATTCCGGCCTATCTGGGGTCGAGCTTCGCCTTTATCTCCCCGGTGCTGCTGTTGTTGCCGCTGGGTTATGAAGTGGCGCTCGGCGGTTTCATTATGTGCGGTGTCCTGTTTTGCATCGTCTCCTTTATTGTCAAAAAAGCCGGTACCGGCTGGCTGGATGTGATGTTCCCGCCGGCGGCAATGGGCGCCATCGTGGCGGTTATCGGCCTGGAACTGGCGGGCGTGGCGGCGAACATGGCCGGGCTGCTGCCGGCTGACGGTCAATCGCCTGACAGCAAAACTATTATTATTTCGATGGTGACGCTGGCGGTGACGGTTTTTGGTTCCGTACTGTTCCGCGGCTTCCTGGCGATTATACCGATTCTTATCGGCGTGCTGGTGGGCTATGCGCTCTCCTTTGTGATGGGGGTGGTCGATACGACGCCTATCGCCGAAGCGCACTGGTTTGCACTGCCGACCTTCTACACCCCGCGCTTTGAGTGGTTTGCCATTTTCACCATTTTGCCTGCCGCGCTGGTGGTGATCGCCGAGCACGTGGGGCACCTGGTGGTGACCGCCAATATCGTTAAGCGCGACCTGATCCGCGATCCGGGTCTGCACCGCTCGATGTTCGCCAACGGGCTGTCGACGATTGTCTCCGGTTTCTTTGGCTCAACGCCAAACACCACCTACGGGGAAAATATCGGCGTGATGGCGATTACCCGCGTATACAGTACCTGGGTTATTGGCGGCGCGGCGATTATCGCGATTCTGCTCTCCTGCGTCGGCAAGCTGGCTGCGGCGATCCAGATTATCCCGGTACCGGTGATGGGCGGCGTTTCTCTGCTGCTGTACGGGGTGATCGGCGCATCCGGTATCCGCGTGCTGATCGAATCAAAAGTCGATTACAGCAAAGCGCAGAACCTGATTCTGACCTCAGTCATTCTGATCATCGGCGTGAGCGGCGCGAAGGTGCATATTGGCGCGGCGGAGCTGAAAGGCATGGCGCTGGCGACGATCGTCGGTATTTGCCTGAGCCTGATCTTTAAACTGATCAGCGTTCTGCGTCCGGAAGAAGTGGTGCTGGACGCCGCGGATAGCGAAGAAGCGAAATAACGATCCTCATACCGGGCAGCGATCCTGCCCGGTTCTCTCCTGACCTAAAACTGTGTTAAACTCTTCGCGTTTTTCTGTAAGCCTATGTTGAGGTCCATCTGAACGCTCCGGCACAGCTCTCTTTGCCACTGTATCTTCCTGACGACGAAACGTTCGCGAGTTTCTGGCCGGGTGATAATCCTTCCCTACTTGCCGCTCTGCAGAACGTGTTGCGGCAGGAACACAGCGGATACATCTATATCTGGTCACGCGAAGGCGCGGGGCGTAGCCATCTTTTGCATGCCGCCTGCGCTGAGCTATCCCAGCGTGGTGATGCCGTCGGCTACGTGCCGTTGGATAAGCGCACGTGGTTCGTGCCGGAAGTGCTGGACGGCATGGAGCAACTGGCGCTGGTGTGCATCGATAACATCGAGTGCGTGGCCGGGGATGAGCCCTGGGAAATGGCTATTTTCAACCTCTATAACCGTATTCTCGAATCAGGTAAAACTCGCCTGCTGATCACCGGCGATTGCCCGCCGCGACAGCTGCATCTTGGCTTGCCGGATCTCGCCTCGCGCCTTGACTGGGGGCAAATCTATAAGCTACAGCCGCTGTCGGATGAAGATAAGCTGCAGGCGCTGCAGCTACGCGCCAGACTGCGCGGTTTCGAGATGCCGGAAGATGTCTGCCGTTTCCTGCTCAAGCGTCTGGATAGAGAAATGCGCTCGCTGTTTATGACGCTCGATCAGCTCGATCACGCGTCAATTACCGCCCAACGAAAACTGACGATCCCATTTGTTAAAGAGATCCTGAAGCTTTAGGCCGAAAGCGACGCCAGTTCCTGCTCTGTCAGCCCGGTTAGTTGCGCCACCAGCGCGGGGGCGAGACCGCTACGTAACATCGCGGCGGCGATACGCTGTGCTTCTTCTTTCCGGCCTTCTTGCCGGCCTTCTTGCCGGCCCTCTTGCCGTCCCTGAAGCAAACCGCGCTCCAGCCCTTGCTGCTCGAGATATTCTGCAATAGTCATCAGCGTCTCCTTATGTTGCGGCGTCCGGCGCGCCAGCTCACGAATAAACTTTATCGGTTCGCGGCTATTTCCCGCGAGCACCAGGTAGTGCATTAGCGCCTGCACCTGTGTTTGCGTGGCTAATCCAGTCAATAATAATTCGCCCAGCTTGTCGAGTAACTGCGCCAGATCGCGTTGTCGAATATGTTTTTGCAGTAATTCCAGCGTTGCCATACGTTGATGAGTGGCGATTTCATCATCCGGTATGACGGTGATATCCGCCAGTGGAAATTCGCCGTGGTAGAGTGTGGTCGCCAGCTCCGGCGCGGCAAACTCATCCAGCCAGCGCATTGAAAACGGATAGGGCGTCACCAGGCCGTGATAGAAAAGCACCGGGATCACCAGAGGGAGTTTTTCGTGTCCGGCATCAAGGTGGCGCTGCATGACGGCGACGGCATAGCGCATCAGGCGAAAGGCCATATGTCGGTCGGGGCTACTTTGATGTTCGATCAGCGCGTAAATATAGCCGTCGCCCGCGGTGGTTTGCAGCGAGTAGAGAATATCGGAATAGTAAGCTCTGAGATCTTCTTCGACAAAATTACCCGATTCTAAATGTAGCGTACGCAGATCGCAGATCTTCTTAAGCGCTTCAGGAAGATACAACTGGAGAAAATCGCGCGCGGTATCCGAATGGGAAAGGTAGGTTTTAAATACTGCGTCATGCGGCGTGGAAATAGCTTTTTTCATTGGCAATCCGTCCAGTGGATTCAGGTGATGGACGGACAGTAGCACTACTGCGCGAGGCGAGGGGATTGGCCTGTTTTTTCTGGAAGCGGCCACGAAAAAAATCGCGCCGCGGGCAAGACCGGCGGCGCGTAGGGGTTAGCTGACGATTTCCAGTACCTGTTCCGGCGGGCGGCCGATACGCGCCTGGCCGTGGCTGACCACGATGGGCCGTTCGATGAGTTTCGGGTTCTCGACCATGGCCTTAATCAACGCCTCTTCGCTGAGCTGTGGATCGGCGAGATTGAGCGACTTATACAGATCTTCTTTCTGGCGCATCAGTTCGCGGGCGCTGCTCATATTCAGCATTTTCAACAGCTGGCGCAGCGTCGCGGCATCCGGCGGCGTCTCCAGATACAGCACCACTTCAGGGTCGATGCCGTTGGCTTTCAGCAGGCTGAGCGTGTCGCGGCTCTTCGAGCAGCGCGGGTTGTGGTAAATTTTTACCGCGTCAGACATGTGGTCTCCTTACATTTTCTGATAGGGGCGGAATCTTTCCTGCAGCTGGCGCAGCTGGTCGATGCGAGCGTCGTAGCGCGCCTGCTGCAAACTGCCCAATTTCACTTGCGAACTGGCGCTGCTTAGCAGCGAGATGGCCTGGTCAAGCCTACCGGCCAGCGCCATGCCTTCGGCCCGCGCCGCCAGCTCCTGGTCGCGATGACCCAATGCGCCTTCCGCCTGCGCCAACAGGTCCCAACCGTTGCCGTCATCCTTGTTATTAAAGGTGTAGCGGTTGAGAATGGTCGCGGCTTCCGCCGGTTGTCCGCCCTGCAGATAGGCATTGGCCAGGTTCAGCTGCAGGACCGGATCGGTGCGGATCTCTTTGGCGTTTTTCAGACGGTTAATCGCGTCGGTAGTCTTTTTCTGCCCAAGATCGATATCGGTGGCGAGATCCAGATACCAGGGATTTTGTGGGTCGGCGCCGAGCAGCGGCTGGAGCGCTTTGCGCGCCTGATCGTAGTTATTGCTCTCCATAGCCAGTAGCGCGCGGCCATACTGCGCGGCGTGCTGTTCGCGGATATTCCCTTTTGACCAGGCGTCAAGCAGATCGCTGCCGAGCTTATTTTCCCCGGAGTTGTACATACCGAGGGTACGGGCCTTAGCGAGATAGAAATCCGCCGAGGATTGGACTACTACCGGGCGCATCTGATTGGCGCGGTTACGGGCATCGGCCAGACGGCTTTCCGGCAGTGGGTGAGTGAGCAGCATTTCCGGCGGGCGGCTGGAATAGCGGGATTCGTCGAGTAATTTACCCATAAAAGCCGGCATCGCCTGCGGATCGAACCCGGAGCGCTGCAGTACCTGAATACCGATGCGGTCGGCTTCTTCTTCATTCTGACGGGTGAAACTAATCATTCCCTGCTGGGTGCCGGCCAGGGTGCCGGTTAATGCCGCCATCCCCGCCTGCGGGCTGGCCATCGCCAGCAGAATAGAGCCCAGCGCGCCGACCCAGGTTAGCGGCGCGCTACGTTTTTGATCTTCCATCGCGCGCGCCAGATGGCGCTGGGTGACGTGGGAGATTTCGTGCGCCATTACCGAGGCAAGCTGGCTTTCGTTATCCGCGTAGCGGAACAGCGCCGAGTGCAGCACTACGTTGCCGCCGAAGAAAGCAAAGGCGTTAATCTGATCGTTATTAATCAGATAAAAGTGGAACGGCGTACGCACGGAGTTAGCGTGGGCGACCAGGCGCATGCCCAGCCCGTTAATGTATTGCACCAGTAGCGGGTCGTTTATCAGCGGCGCGCTACCGCGCAGCTGGCGCACGTAGTAATCGCCCATCTGCATTTCCTGCCCGATGGAAAGCGTGCTTCCTGCCGAGGTGCCCATATCCGGCAGCGTATCCGCCGAGTCAGCGGCGGCAGGTAATATCGTCCCCAGCGTCAACGACGCGACGGCGGCGGCCACCAGCGTTTTCTTTAACTGCCTGAACATAACCTCTGTCCTGTAATGTGGGTGTGCCAGTTTGACCGGTTGCGCGGCCCAATGTTCCCGTGCCGCAGATTCTGCGAGTTTAGCTGTGGTTGATGGCGTTGAAAATATGATATTCGCACAGTTGTGCAGGTTTGTGTCATAGCCAATAAAAAGCGAAGTCTTTTTTGTGACACTTAGATACAATTCCCCGGATTGTGGCGATTTGCGCTTCAGGGAAGGGTTTATGCTTGAGATGTTAATGCAGTGGTATCGTCGTCGTTTCAGCGATCCGGAAGCGATAGCGCTGCTGGTTATTCTGCTGGCCGGCTTCGGCATTATGTTCTTTTTCAGCGGGCTGCTGGCGCCGCTGCTGGTCGCCATCGTGCTGGCCTATCTGCTGGAATGGCCGACCGTTCGCCTGGAGCGTATCGGTTTGTCGCGAACCTGGGCCACGTCGTTGGTGCTGGTGCTTTTTGTCGGTATCTTGCTGTTGATGGCCTTTGTGGTGATGCCGGTGGCCTGGCAACAGGGTATTTATCTCATCCGCGATATGCCAGGCATGCTGAATAAGCTTTCCGATTTCGCCGCCACGCTGCCGCGGCGTTATCCGGCATTGGTGGATGCCGGCATCATCGATGCGATGGCGGAAAATGTGCGCACTCGCATGTTGACCGTAGGGGATTCGGTGGTGAAGTATTCGCTCGCCTCGCTGGTGGGCCTGCTGACGCTGGCGGTTTATCTGGTCCTGGTTCCGCTGATGGTCTTCTTCCTGCTGAAAGACAAACAGCAGATGCTGAATGCCGTACGCCGCGTATTGCCGCGTAATCGCGGCCTGGCGGGGCAGGTGTGGAAGGAGATGAACCAGCAGATTACCAACTATATCCGCGGCAAGGTGCTGGAGATGATTGTCGTCGGCGTCGCCACCTGGATAGGCTTTATTCTCTTTGGTCTCAACTACTCGCTGCTGCTGGCCGTACTGGTAGGATTCTCGGTGTTAATCCCGTATATCGGCGCTTTTGTGGTCACCATTCCGGTGATCGGCGTGGCGTTGTTCCAGTTCGGCGCGGGCACTGAGTTCTGGAGCCTGTTTGCCGTATACCTGATTATTCAGGGGCTGGATGGCAACCTGCTGGTGCCGGTGCTGTTCTCGGAGGCGGTGAATTTACATCCGCTGGTGATTATTCTGTCGGTAGTGATTTTCGGCGGGCTGTGGGGTTTCTGGGGGGTATTCTTCGCGATTCCGCTGGCGACGTTAATCAAAGCGGTGGTTCACGCCTGGCCTGATGGAATGGTTATTGAAGACGAGTGACGCGCTGATTGACGCAAAAAAACGCCGGGCGATTTATTATCCCCGGCGTTTTCATTTAGACGTTATGCGTTTTCTTTCAGCCAGTTCAGCACGACATCGTGGTGATTGCTGGTTTTGAAGTTATCAAACACATGTTCAATCTTGCCGTCAGCATCAATGAGGAAGCTAATACGGTGAATACCGTCGTAGGTTTTCCCCATAAATGATTTTTCGCCCCAGACGCCGAACTGTTCGCAGACCTGATGATCTTCATCAGACAGCAGCGTAAAGTTCAGCAGCTCTTTTTCGGCAAAACGGGACAGCTTTTCTGGTTTATCAGTGCTGATACCCAGAACTTCGACGCCCGCTTTTTTCAGGTCGTCCATGTTATCGCGTAAACCGCACGCTTGTACGGTGCAGCCCGGGGTCATGGCTTTCGGGTAAAAATAAACCAGAACACGCTGTCCCTGGAAGTCGGTTAAATTTACTTCCTCGCCGTCCTGGTCCGGTAAGCTAAATTTCGGTGCGATATCACCGGCTTTCAGTGGGGTCATTGGTTAAACTCCATCCTGTTCATCATGCTGTGAATAATTAACGATGTTAATACTGCCTTGTGCGCTCAGTTCTGTACATAGGGCTTTGAACGCTTGCTCGATATTTGTCGTGTTTTGCGAGGCAGGACTGTGTGCGGTGATTTGAATAAATAGCTGAGCGGCGTCTTTATCTTCGCCCGGTTGAGTACGGGAGACCAGTTCGGCGATATTCATATTCCACGTGTCGCACAGCGCGGTAAAGCGCTCAATGATATGCGGCGAGTCCGGCACCTCTACCTGGATCCAAACCGTATTCGGCATCGCCTGCGGCGGCCGGGCGGAGGTGCGCTTCATTACGATCAGCAAATCCAGCTCGGCTCCTTTTAACGGCAGCGTTGATTCGATCAGGTTAATCGCGTTCCACGAGCCGGAAAGCAGCATTATAAACGTGAACTCGTCGCCGAGCATGGCCAACCGGCTGTCTTCAATGTTGCAGCCGCAGCTGCTGACGTGGCGAGTGATTGTGTTTACGATGCCGGGGCGGTCTGCGCCCAGAGCGGTAATCACCAGATAGTGTTGTAATGAGGCTGTCAAACCTGTTCTTCCTTTAAAAAGGTGAGGTAACATTAGGAAAGCATAAAAAAAACCGGCGTACAACATCCCAGATGGCGTTGGGTCTCTTGCTTTTATTGCGGCACCAAACGTAACATTGAGAATCTTGTCCCACTTCTGCTCTGAGGATGGCCCATGTTCACGGGAAGTATTGTAGCGCTTGTCACGCCGATGGATGATAACGGTAATGTCTGCCGGTCAAGCCTGAAAAAACTGATTGATTACCATGTCGCCAACGGAACCTCGGCGATTGTTTCGGTAGGGACTACCGGCGAATCCGCAACGTTAAGCCATGAAGAGCATGGCGACGTCGTGATGATGACCCTTGAACTGGCCGATGGCCGCATCCCGGTCATTGCTGGTACCGGTGCAAATGCAACCGCAGAGGCGATTAGCCTGACCAAACGTTTCAACGATAGCGGCGTTGTCGGCTGCCTGACGGTCACTCCTTATTATAACCGTCCGACTCAGGAAGGCCTGTTCCAACACTTTAAAGCTATCGCTGAGCATACTGACCTGCCGCAAATTCTGTATAATGTGCCGTCCCGTACCGGTTGCGATATGCTGCCGGAAACCGTTGGTCGCCTGGCGGAAATTAAAAATATTGTCGGTATTAAGGAAGCAACAGGGAACTTAAGTCGCGTTCACCAGATCAAAGAGCTGGTTTCAGACGACTTTATTCTGCTGAGCGGCGATGACGCGACCGGCATGGACTTTATCCAGCTCGGCGGCGTCGGCGTCATTTCCGTCACGGCGAACGTCGCCGCCCGTGAAATGGCGGACATGTGCCGACTGGCGATGGCGGGTCAATTCGCGGAAGCTCGCGCGATTAACCAGCGTCTGATGCCGCTGCATACAAAATTATTTGTCGAACCCAACCCGATCCCAGTCAAATGGGCTTGTAAGGCGTTGGGACTTGTAGCGACCGACACGCTGCGCCTGCCGATGACGCCGATTACCGAAGCGGGTACGAAAGCGGTTACCGCAGCGCTGAAGCATGCCGGTTTGCTGTAGAGTTTAGGGAGATTTGATGGCTTACTCAGTACAGAAGTCGCGCCTGGCGAAGGTTGCGGGTGTTTCGCTGGTTTTACTCCTCGCGGCCTGTAGTTCTGACTCGCGCTATAAGCGTCAGGTTAGCGGCGACGAGGCTTATTTAGATGCCGCGCCGCTCAGTGAACTTCACGCCCCGGCGGGGATGATCCTGCCGCTGCAGACTGGCGACTACAACATTCCGGTTGCCGCCAGCACCGGTGCGGTAGGTAAAGCGCTGGACATTCGTCCTCCGGCTCAGGCGTTAGCCCTGGTCAGCGGCGCGCGTACCCAGTTTAACGGCGACACTTCCACCCTGATGGTTGAAAATAGCCGTAGCGGTTCTTTATGGGCGCAGGTTGTCAGCATCGTACAGGCGAAAAACTACACCATCACCAAGCGTGACGATGCAGGCCAGACGCTGAGTACCGATTGGGTAGAGTGGAACCGCCTTGATGAAGACCAGCAGTACCGTGGCCGTTATCAAATCTCCGTTAAGCCGCAGGGCTATCAGCAGGCGGTGGTGGTGAAGCTCGTGAACCTGGAGCAGGCGGGCAAGCCCGTGTCTGACCCGGCTTCTCTGCAGCGCTACAGCACCTCGATGCTGAACGTTATCTCCTCCGGTCTTGATTCCAACGCCACCAATGCGCAGAATGCGGCGCAGAGAAGCGCTGGCGCGACCTTTGACGTGCAGAGCGCGGCGGATGACACCGGCTTGCCGATGCTGGTGGTGCGCGCGCCATTCAACATGGTATGGCAGAAACTGCCGGCCACGCTTGAAAAAGTGGGCATGAAGGTGACCGACAGCACTCGCTCCCAGGGCAGCATGGCGGTAACTTACAAGCCGCTGTCTGACAGCAGCTGGCAGGAACTGGGCGCAAGCGATCCGCAGTTGGTCTCTGGCGACTATAAACTGCAGGTCGGCGATCTCGATAACCGCAGTAGTCTGCAGTTCATCGACCCGAAAGGCCATACCCTGACGCAGTCGCAAAATGACGCCCTGGTAGCCGTATTCCAGGCCGCATTTAACAAGTAATAAAAAGGGCTGGAGCAATCCGGCCCTTTTTAATGTATAGTGACGCAAACGTGTGCGTAGCCGCAAAGTCCGGTAATTTGCCTGATTTTGCCTACGGGCGGAAAGGTAATTTTTTGGCTTAATATCACTGGAGTGGTGAAAGATGAAAAAGCAAGCTGAGTTGTATCGTGGCAAAGCGAAAACGGTATACAGCACCGAAAACCCGGATCTGCTGGTACTTGAATTCCGTAACGATACGTCAGCAGGGGATGGCGCCCGCATCGAGCAGTTCGATCGTAAAGGCATGGTGAATAACAAATTCAACCATTTCATTATGAGCAAGCTGGAAGAAGCCGGTATCCCGACCCAAATGGAAGCGCTGCTTTCCGATACTGAATGCCTGGTGAAAAAGCTGGATATGGTGCCGGTTGAATGCGTGATTCGTAACCGCGCGGCGGGTTCGCTGGTGAAACGCCTGGGTATTGAAGAAGGTATCGAACTGACTCCGCCGTTGTTCGATTTGTTCCTGAAAAACGACGCCATGCACGACCCGATGGTCAACGAATCCTACTGTGAGACGTTCGGCTGGGTGAATAAAGAAAACCTGGCGCGCATGAAGGAGCTCAGCTACAAAGCGAACGACGTACTCAGCAAGCTGTTTGATGATGCCGGTCTGATTCTGGTCGACTTCAAGCTGGAGTTTGGTCTGTTCAAAGGTGAAGTGGTGCTTGGCGATGAATTCTCTCCTGACGGCAGCCGTCTGTGGGATAAAAACACCCTCGATAAAATGGACAAAGACCGCTTCCGCCAGAGCCTCGGTGGCCTGATCGAAGCTTACGAAGAAGTGGCCCACCGTCTGGGCGTCAAGCTCGACTAATCCCCTCCGCGCCGGAAGAAATCATTCTTCTGGCGCTCTTATTCGTTGTTTCCTGTGGTAATCCTCCGCTGAACCGCCTACGATCTCTCATATTCGTAACATGATGGAATAGAGGTGCTTATGCGCTGGCAAGGGCGTCGTGAAAGCGACAATGTGGAAGACAGACGTAGTGATTCAGGTTCGCCGCTGGGCGGCGGCGGTGGCGGTTTCCGCATCCCAAGCGGTAAAGGCGGCATCGTCCTGCTGATTATCGTTCTGGTGGCGGGTTATTATGGCGTGGATTTAACCGGCATGCTGACCGGCGAACCGATGCCGCAGCAGCAAACCTCAACCCAGCGTTCCATCAGCCCGAAGGATGACGAAGCGGCGAAGTTCACCTCCGTTATTCTGGCCACCACCGAAGACACCTGGGGGCCTATTTTCGAAAAGATGGGGCGGCAATATGTTCAGCCGAAGCTGGTGATGTATCGCGGCGCGACCCGTACCGGTTGCGGCACCGGCCAATCGGTGATGGGGCCGTTCTACTGCCCGGCGGACAGCACGGTCTATATCGACCTGTCATTCTATGACGAGATGAAAAACAAACTCGGCGCTGACGGCGACTTCGCGCAGGGCTACGTGATTGCGCACGAAGTCGGCCACCATGTGCAGAAGCTGCTCGGCATTGAACCTAAGGTCCGTCAGATGCAGCAGCAGGCTTCGCAGACCGAAGTGAACCGCCTGTCGGTGAAAATGGAGCTGCAGGCAGACTGCTTTGCGGGCGTCTGGGGCAATAACATGCAGAAACAGGATGTGATGGAAACCGGCGATCTGCAGGAGGCGCTCAATGCCGCTGAGGCCATCGGCGACGATCGTCTGCAGGAGCAGAGCCAGGGCCGTGTGGTGCCGGATAGCTTCACCCATGGGACTTCCCAGCAGCGCTATACGTGGTTCAAACGCGGTTTCGATAGCGGCGACCCTGCGCAGTGTAATACCTTCGGCAGCGCGCTTCGCTAACGTTTGCCGATGGAAACGCTGCTTGACCTGACCGCGCAGATGGCGCGCGAGGGTATTCGTCGCCTGCTGGTGCTCAGCGGTGACGAACATTGGTGTCTGGCGCAGGCCGTTGAGCTGCGAGAGCGGCTGGGCGGCGATAGTCTATGGGTAGTCGCGTTGCCGCAGCAGGAACCCTGCGTGGCGCCGGGCGCGCTGAAAACGCTGCTCGGGCGCGAATTTCAGCATGCCTTTTTCGACGCTCGCCACGGTTTTGACGTGGCGGCTTTTGCCGCGCTTGCCGGCACGCTGCGCGCCGGCAGCTGGTTAGTGCTCCTGGCGCCGGATTTTGCCCGCTGGCCTGAGCAGGCGGATGGCGATTCGCTGCGCTGGAGCGATACGTCTGAACCGATCGCCACCCCTAACTTTGTCCACCGTTGTCTTCAACTCTTTAACGCGGATCCTGAGGTCGCCCTGTGGCGACAGGGCTACGGCTTACGGTTGCCGGAGGCGGTGCCGCGCAGGTACTGGCATGCTGCCGATGGTTACCCGCAGGCCGAACAGGCCGCTATTCTCACTTCGCTGACGTCGTCGCCCCCACACATTGCCGCCGTCACCGCCGGGCGCGGGCGCGGTAAATCTGCGCTGGCGGGAATGTTGATTCATCAGCTAGCTGGTTCCGCCATCGTCACCGCGCCGACGCGCGACGCGACAGAGGTCATCGCCGCTTTTGCGGGACAGAAGATGCGCTTTATGGCGCCTGATGCGCTGCTGGCAAGCGACGCAAAAGCCGACTGGCTGGTGGTCGATGAGGCCGCCGCTATCCCGGCGCCGACGCTACGCCAGCTGACGGCGCGTTTTCCCCATACGCTGTTGACGACGACGGTTCAGGGCTATGAGGGGACCGGTCGTGGCTTCTTGTTGAAGTTCTGCGCCAGTTTCCCAACGCTACGGCGGTATCATCTGTCGTCGCCGATTCGCTGGGCGCCGGGTTGCCCGCTGGAGTCGGTTATCGATCGGCTATTGTTGTTTAACGATGAGGCGTTTCTCCAGGCGCCGCACGGGGAACCGCAGCTGGAGACGTTAAGCCAGCGTGCCTGGCGCGAACAGCCCTCGCGCCCATCAGAGGCTTATCAACTGCTTTCCGGCGCGCATTACCGCACTTCGCCGCTGGATTTGCGCAGGATGATGGATGCGCCGGGCCAGCACTTTACCGTGGCTCGCTGCGAGGATGGGGTCGCTGGCGCGGTGTGGCTGGTGGAAGAGGGCGGTCTCGAACCTGAGCTTAGCCGCGCCGTCTGGGCCGGATATCGCCGCCCGCGCGGCAATCTTGTGGCCCAGTCATTGGCCGCTCACGGCGGTAGCCCGTTGGCGGCGACGCTGACCGGCAGACGCGTCAGCCGTATTGCCGTACATCCAGCGCGCCAGCGCGAAGGACAGGGGCAGCGTTTAATCGCCCATGCCGTCAAGCAGACGCATGGGTGTGACTATCTCTCCGTCAGCTTTGGTTTTACCCCTGAACTATGGCGCTTCTGGCAGCGCTGCGGGTTTCTGCTGGTGCGCATGGGAACGCATCGCGAGGCGAGCAGCGGCTGTTATACGGCGATGGCGCTTTATCCGCTCAGCGAAGAGGGGCGGCAGCTGGCCAGGCGTGAACATCAACGGCTGGCGCGGGATGAGCGCTGGCTAAGTCAGTGGCGTGATGAACGCGCTCCGGTGACGGCGGATGAAACAACTATGCTTACTGAGGAGGACTGGCTGGAGGTCGCCGGTTTCGCCTTTGCGCATCGTCCGCTGTTGACGGCGGTCGGGAGTCTGAACCGGCTCTTACAGGCGACGCCGCTGCCGTTAGTGGCGCTTCGTGCGCGATTAGCGCAGCAGGATGAGGCAACGCTGTGCGCAAACCTTGGTTTATCCGGCCGAAAGGCGCTACTGGCGCGACTGCGGGAAGAGGCGGCGGCGGCCATGGCGGGACTCGATCCTGCCCGCGCGCAACAGCTGGAAGAGTGGGTCAGGAAGCTGCAATTTTTTTAACTAACTCATTCAGTTAAATGGCATGGTCATATTCCCTGCGCGGCGTAAACTGCCTTGCATCAACCAGGAGCCAGATTCCTGTTTATCTGAGACATCAGGAGACAACCATGAAACACGATCACTTTATTGTTCAGAGCCCGGCGACGCCTGCGCAACAGTTGCTGCTGCTGTTTCATGGCGTGGGCGATAATCCGGTTTCGATGGGGCAAATTGGTAGCTGGTTTGCGCCGCAATTTCCCAATGCGCTCATTGTCAGTATCGGTGGCGCAGAACCCTGCGGCCCGGCGCCGGCGCGGCAGTGGTTTTCGGTGCAAGGCGTGACGGAAGAGAATCGTCAGCAACGCATTGATGCCATTATGCCGACCTTTATTGAAACGGTGCGCTACTGGCAAAAACAGAGCGGTTTAGGCCCGCAGGCAACGGCGCTGATCGGTTTTTCGCAGGGTGCGATTATGTCGCTTGAGAGTATTAAAGCCGAGCCAGGGCTGGCGTCACGGGTGATTGCCTTTAACGGGCGTTACGCGACGTTGCCGCAAACGGCGACTACGCAAACCACCGTGCATCTGATCCACGGCGGCGAGGATCGGGTGATCGATCTGGCGTGGGCGGTTTCCGCGCAGGAGCGGCTGCAGGAGCTGGGGGGAGATGTTACGCTGGATATCGTTGAAGATCTCGGACATGCCATTGATGATCGCAGCATGCAGTTTGCCCTCGACCGTCTGCGGTATACCGTACCGAAGCACTATTTTGATGAAGCGTTAAGCGGCGGTACGCCGAAAGATGACGATATAATCGAAATGCTGTAATGGCCCCGCGGTACAACGTCGGCTGGTTTAGGTAGCCCGGGTAAGGCGTCAGCCGCTACCCGGGAATGCATCCAGCCTGCGCGATGACGGGGAGCGCAGGTTTACTTCTTCGGCTGGTCTTTGTTCGGCCAGTCGTCGTCGTCATCCCACTTGCTATTGAAGTCGCGATGCGGCGGCAGATCCGGTTTGTTGTCGAGATACTTTTTCGGGTCGACGCGATTAAGATCTTTAATCACGTTGATCATTACCCCGACTAAAAATACTAACACCAGAATCCACCAGTGGTTGATAAGCCATTCCATGCTGTGTCCTCTTTTTACCCCGCAGCGGCGCTGCGGGGTAATCGTTATTGTCGTCAGGCGACCAGTTGTTCCATGATGCGTTGATACATCCGCGCCAGCAGCTGCAGGTCGGCGGCGTTGACACATTCATTAATTTTATGAATGGTCGCATTCACCGGGCCCAGTTCAACTACCTGCGCGCCCATGCGGGCGATAAAGCGTCCGTCAGAGGTACCGCCGGTGGTTAGCAACTGCGGTTTTACTTCATTATAGTGCTCAATGGCGTTCACGACCGCATCGACAAGATTGCCGCGACCGGTCAGGAATGGCTGGCCGGAAAGCCACCATTCGACGGTATAGCGCAGCTGATATTTTTCCAGCAGCGCGATGATGCGCGCCTTGATCATCTCGTCGGTCAGCTCGGTGCTGAAACGGAAGTTGAACTGAACGAACATATCGCCAGGGATGACGTTGTTACTGCCGGTGCCGGACTGCACGTTGGCGATTTGCATGCTGGTTGGCGGGAAGTATTCGTTGCCTTTATCCCATTCGATAGCCACCAGCTCCGCCAGCATCGGCGCCGCGCGGTGTACCGGGTTATCGGCGAGATGCGGATAAGCGACGTGGCCCTGGACGCCATGAATCGTCAGGTTACAGGTGAGTGAACCGCGACGGCCGTTTTTCACGACATCGCCAACCACTTCGGTACTCGAGGGTTCGCCGACCAGGCAGTAATCAAGACGCTCGTTACGCGCCATCAGCGCTTCGACCACTTTTACCGTGCCGTGGGTGGCGCTGGCCTCTTCATCAGAGGTGATGAGAAACGCCAGGCGGCCTTTGTGATTCGGGTACTGCGCGACAAAACGCTCGGCGGCGACAACCATCGCCGCCAGCGACCCTTTCATATCCGCCGCGCCGCGGCCAAACAGCATGCCATCGCGGATAGTCGGTTCAAACGGCGGATTGATCCAGCGGTCGGCGTCGCCTGCCGGCACCACATCGGTATGGCCGGCAAAGGCCAGCGTTTCACCCTGTCCACGCCAGGCCCAGAAATTTTGCGTATCGCCGAAGTCCATCGCTTCAACGGTAAAGCCGATCACCCGCAGGCGTTCAATCATTAACGCCTGGCATCCCGCATCATTGGGGCTAAGGGAAGGGCGGCGAATAAGCTGCTGAGCCAGCTCAATGACCGGGCAAGACATAGACTACACCTCGTTAATAAATTTTTCGTAGTTTGCTTCGCTAAAGCCCAGCAGCATAGGCTGACCGGGCGCGCAGAGCAATGGGCGTTTGATAATTGCCGGCATTTCCAGCATCAACGCCGCCGCCGCATCGGCATTATCGATCCCAGTGCGGACCGATTCATCGAGTTTGCGCCAGGTGGTGCCGCGGGTGTTAAGCAGCGCTTCCCAGCCTAATTCGGCAATAAAGGTATTCAGCAATTCGCGGTCCAGTCCGTCAACACGATAATCGTGGAAGCGATAGTCTATCTGATGGGCTTCCAGCCAGCGGCGGGCCTTTTTAATGGTGTCGCAGTTTTTGATGCCGTACATGGTCAACATAATTAAACCTTCACGTTAAAAGAATATGTTTCTCAGTTTTTTCCGAATATATAAGCTTTGTTAAATAATACGTGAATCGGCTGGATAAATATAACTTTTCAGCCTTGTCTGATTAAAATTTGTTCTTTTTCTCGGCAGACTAAGATAATGAATTACAGGAATTCTGATATTAACAAAATGTTGCGTAATGTTGCTCCATGTCACATTAAATTTACATGAACCGGCTTATGGTAGCCGCAAGCCAGAGTATTCAAGGCTTGTGGCGACAAGAAAAGCGATTAGAGCGATAGATCGGACGAACTTCTCCTGAGCGGGGAAATTATCTAAAATCGCCATAATAATAAGAGAGGCTATTATGATTGAACATGAACTGGGGAACTGGAAAGATTTTATCGAAGATATGCTGCGTAAATAAAATCTGGCTTTGTCGGTACTGAAGACAATGTTTGACCCATGAAAAAGGCGACTGTGACAGTCGCCTTTTCTGTTATTTGCAGGTTTATTCCGGCCTCTCTTTCAGCGGGAAGCGGCGGCGTACCAACACGAAGAACAGCGGTACAAAGAAGATGGCCAGCACGGTGGCGGAGATCATGCCGCCCATGACGCCGGTACCAACAGCGTGCTGGCTGCCGGAGCCCGCGCCGGTACTGGTGGCCATTGGTAGCACGCCAAAGATAAACGCCAGTGAGGTCATCAGTATCGGGCGTAGACGCTGGCGGCAGGCCGATAGCGTGGCGGTCAGCAGATCTTCACCTTTCTGGTTGAGTTCGTTGGCGAACTCAACAATCAGGATGGCGTTCTTGGCCGACAGGCCGATGACCGTCAACAGACCTACCTGGAAGTAGACATCGTTTTCCAGGCCGCGCATCCAGGTCGCCAGCAGCGCGCCGATAACCCCCAGCGGCACCACCAGCATCACCGAGAACGGTACCGACCAGCTTTCATATAGCGCCGCCAGACACAGGAAGACCACCAGCAGAGAAATGGCATACAGGGCAGGCGCCTGAGCGCCAGACAAACGCTCCTGATAGGACATCGCTGTCCATTCCAGGCCGAAACCGTTCGGGAGCTGTTTGGCTAACTCTTCCATAATGGTCATGGCGGTTCCGGTGCTGACGCCAGGCGCGGCTTCGCCGACGATCTCGACCGCTGAGTAGCCATTGTAACGTTCGAGGCGCGGCGAACCTGTTTCCCAACGCGAGGTGGCGAAGGCGGAGAACGGTACCATGGTGCCGCTGTTGTTACGCACATACCACAAATTGATATCGTCCGGCAGCATGCGATATTTCGCCGCCGCCTGGACGTAGACCTTCTTCACGCGTCCGCGATCCATAAAGTCGTTTACGTAGCTCGAACCCCAGGCGGTCTGTAGCGTATCGTTAATATCATCAATGGAGACTCCCAGCGCCTGGGCTTTACGCTGGTCGATATCAACCTGTAGCTGCGGGCTGTCGTCCAGGCCGTTGTGGCGCACGCGGGTGAGCTGGTCGTTGTTCGCCGCCAGCTCCAGCAGCTTATCGCGCGCTGACATCAACGCCTCGTGGCCGTTACCAGCGTGGTCTTCAAGCTCCATATCGAAGCCGGCGGAGCTGCCGAGACCGCTGATGGCCGGCGGGCTACTGGCAAAGACGCGCGCTTCTTTAATTTTGTTGAAAGCCTTGGTCGCGCGCTCAATGATAGCGAATGAGGAGCCAGTGGTTGGGTCGCGTTGGTCCCAGTCTTTCAGGCGCACAAACATACGAGCAACGTTCTGGCCGTTTCCGCCGGGGCCGGAGCCGACGGTTGCAAATACCGACTCGACGTTACTCTTCTCGTTATTGAGGAAATAATCTTCCGCTTTCTGCACCACCTTCAGCGTCTGCTGTTGGGTGGAACCGCTCGGAAGCTGTATCGAGGTGGTGAACATACCGCGGTCTTCCAGAGGCAGGAATGAGGTCGGCAGATGCAGGAACAGCAGCACCATGCCGCCGAGCAGCAGGACATAAATCAAAATCCAGCGCAGCGAGCGGTGGAGAATTTTGCCCACGAAAGTTTCATAGCGGCTGGCGCTGCGGTTGAAGGTGCGGTTAAACCAGCCGAAGAACCCTTTTTGACCATGCACCTCGCCTTTATGAATCGGTTTTAACAGCGTGGCGCACAGCGCCGGGGTGAGGATCATCGCTACCAGCACCGACAGCACCATTGCTGAAACGATGGTAATGGAGAACTGGCGGTAAATGGCGCCGGTGGTGCCGCCGAAGAAGGCCATGGGGACGAATACCGCCGATAGCACCATAGCGATACCGACCAGCGCCCCCTGGATCTGTTTCATCGATTTTCGCGTCGCTTCACGCGGCGAAAGACCTTCTTCGCTCATAATGCGCTCGACGTTTTCAACCACGACGATGGCATCATCGACCAGCAGTCCGATAGCCAGCACCGTCGCGAACATCGTCAGGGTGTTAATACTGTAACCGCAGGCGTAGAGCACCGCGAAGGTGCCCATCAATACTACCGGCACGGCGATGGTCGGGATCAGGGTCGCGCGGAAGTTCTGCAAGAACAAATACATGACCAGGAACACCAGCAGAATCGCCTCCAGCAGCGTTTTCACTACATCGGTAATCGAGGCTTTTACAAAAGAGGTGGTCTCGTAGGCGACTTTATACTGCAGCCCGTGCGGAAAATATTGCGACAGTTCATCAAGACGGGCGATAACGCGCTCGGCGGTGGCCATTTCGTTGGCGCCGGAGGCGAGCTTAATCCCCAGCCCCGAAGCGGCCTGACGATTATAGCGGCTCAGATAATCATATTTTTCTGCGCCCATTTCGACGCTGGCGACGTCGCCCAGCGTGACTTCCGAACCATCCTGATTAACGCGCAGGGTAATATCGCGGAACTGCTGCGGCGTTTGCAGCAGCGATTGCGAGTTGATGGTGGCGTTCAGCGCCTGCTTATCAACCGACGGCGTACCGCCCAACTGGCCGACGGCAATCTGCGCGTTCTGCGATTCGATGGCGTCAGTCACATCTTTCGCCGTCATCTGATAGCTGTTGAGTTTCGCCGGATCGAGCCAGATACGCATTGAGTACTGCGAACCGTAGGCGTCGATATCGCCGACGCCGTTGACGCGGCTTAGAGGATCCTGCACGTTACTGGCGACGTAGTCAGCAATATCCTGCTTATCCATGCTGCCGTCGGTAGAGACAAACGCAAGAGTCAGAATGTTGGTGTCGCCGGTTTTGCGCACCGTGACCCCCTGATTCTGTACCGCCTGCGGCAGTTTTCGCATTGCCGATTGCAGCTGGTTTTGTACCTGCTGCACGGCTTCATCCGGATCGGTACCGGCGGTAAAGCTCAGGGTAACCGTTGCCTGACCGGTGGCGCTACTCTGCGATGACATATACATGAGGTTATCAAGGCCGGTCATGTTTTGTTCGATAACCTGGGTGACGGTATTCTCCAGCGTTTGCGCCGAGGCGCCGGGATAATTCGCCGTGACTCGGACGTTAGGCGGCGCCAAATCCGGATATTGTTCTACGGGGAGCGACAAAATTGCCAGCGTGCCGGTCAGGACTAATAAAATAGCCAAAACCCAGGCAAAGATGGGGCGATCGATAAAGAAATTCGCCATCGGAATCAGGACCTCATTGTGTACATTTTTTGTTATTGCGCAGCCTGTGATACTTTATAGATAACCCCGCAGGCAATCGTGGAGAAATTAAGGAGATAGTGTAATTTATCATGTGTCTTTTATGAGAGCGTAAAGAAACGTCTGTCGCTCCTCTCTGAATTTATATGCGCTTATCACGTCTTTTCTGTCATTCCGTCAAAGCCGCTTATTATTGCTCAGCTAAATGAAACAAAATTTCATTCAGGTCAATATTTTTGATCTAAACCGGATTCTGGTGAGAAAAGCCGATTTCTGGGCAAACGACCATTGTCCCACGGTCATGATGTCAGGTAATAAACAGTCATACTAAATGAGGGGTTATTAGCGATAAGCCGGAAGGATGTATGAACCACTTTATTATGAGCGATAGTCGCAAATGCATCGGATGCAGGGGCTGCGAAGTGGCCTGCGTGCTGGCGCATAATGGCGAACAACATGTCTTGACCCCACAGCGCTTTTTGCCGCGCATTAGCGTTATTAAAAACCAGAGCCAGCGTAACGCGGTAACCTGTCGTCACTGTGAAGGCGCGCCCTGCGTGCGTAGCTGCCCTAACGGCGCCATTAGCCAGCAGGATGACAGCGTATTAGTACATGGAGAAAAATGTATTGGCTGTAAATCCTGCGTGGTGGCTTGCCCCTTTGGCGTGATGCAAATCGTCGTCACGTCAGACGGCAGAGCAACCGCGCATAAATGCGACTTATGCCATGAGCGCGACGCCGGGCCAGCCTGCGTGCAAAATTGTCCGGCGCAGGCGTTACAGCTGGCGAACGATTCCGCGTTAAGCGAGATGGCGAAAGCGCGGCGGCTGCGGGCGGCGCGTGCGGATGCGGCGTCATGGCAACATCGGACTTTGACCGCCTTAGCGCCGACTACCGGCGATAAAGCCAGCCAGATGGCGGCCACGCCCGCCCGCGGCGAGGCGGATAAACTGGCGGCTGACGCGCGTAAACAGCACTTTGGCGAAATCTATTTGCCGTTCAGCGCCGCGCAGGCGCAGCGGGAAACGCAACGCTGTCTGAAATGCGGCGATCGCAGCATCTGCGAGTGGACCTGTCCGCTACATAACCATATTCCGCAGTGGATCGAGCGGGTAAAAGCCGGCGACATCGCCAGCGCCGTTGAGCTTTCCCATCAAACCAACTGCCTGCCGGAAATTACCGGCCGCGTCTGCCCGCAGGATCGCCTGTGCGAAGGCGCCTGCACGCTGCGCGACGAGAGCGGCTCGGTGACTATCGGCAACATCGAACGCTATATCTCCGACCAGGCGCTGGCCGGCGGCTGGCGCCCAGACCTTTCGGCAGTAAAAGCCAGCGGCAAGAAGGTTGCCATCATCGGCGCCGGGCCTGCGGGCCTGGCCTGCGCCGACCTTCTGGCGCGTAGCGGCGTGGCGGCGGTGGTGTTCGATCGCCACCCGGAAATCGGCGGCCTGCTGACTTTCGGCATTCCGCCTTTCAAACTGGATAAATCATTGCTGGCGCGTCGGCGCGAGATTTTCAGCCAGATGGGCATCCGCTTTGAACTGAACTGCGAGGTGGGAAAAGACATCAAACTCGCTCAACTGCTTGCAGATTATGACGCGGTTTTCGTCGGCGCCGGTACCTATCGCTCGATGAAAGCCGATCTGCCCAACGAGGAGGCGCCGGGCGTGTATGAGGCGCTGCCGTTCCTTATTGCCAACACCAAACAGGTGATGGGGCTGGAGGCGCTGGCCGATGAGCCTTATATCGATACCGCCGGGCTGAAGGTTGTCGTGCTGGGGGGCGGCGATACGGCGATGGACTGCGTGCGTACCGCGCTGCGCCACGGCGCGCAACAGGTCACCTGCGCCTATCGTCGTGATGAAGCCAATATGCCGGGGTCGAAAAAAGAGGTCAAAAATGCCCGGGAAGAGGGGGCGAGCTTTGAATTCAATGTTCAGCCGATCACCCTTGAGCTCGGCGAGGACGGCCGAGTCTGCGGCGTGCGTTTTCTGCGCACCCAGCTTGGCGAACCTGACGCACAGGGCCGCCGCAGCCCGTCGCCTGTCCCCGGCAGCGAATTTGTCATGCCTGCCGACGCGGTCATTATGGCGTTTGGTTTCCACCCGCATTCGATGCCGTGGCTGGAAGCCGCAGGGGTACAGCTGGATAGCCGCGGGCGGATCAAGGCGAGCGTGGAGAGCCGCTATCGTTATCAGACCAGTAATCAGAAGGTCTTCGCCGGCGGCGACGCGGTACGCGGCGCGGATTTGGTGGTGACGGCGATGGCGGAAGGGCGGCATGCCGCGCAGGGGATCATGGACTA
This sequence comes from Klebsiella sp. 141198, assembly GCF_050600785.1. Taxonomy (NCBI): domain Bacteria; kingdom Pseudomonadati; phylum Pseudomonadota; class Gammaproteobacteria; order Enterobacterales; family Enterobacteriaceae; genus Klebsiella; species Klebsiella sp. 141198. The sequence goes on along the minus strand of NZ_JAQIRM010000002.1, from coordinate 851,564 downwards.
CCTGGGCGTCGCTTCCGCACTGACGCACTAACGACAAAGCAGGCTCCGCGGCGTAGTATGACCGGGTTATTTCACGCTGCGGAGTTTGCATGTCACTTAATATCCACGTCATTAAAGATAGAATTCTCTCCGAAAACTATTTTCTGCTGCGCAACATGACCTATGAGTTGACGCGCCGCGACGGCAGCGTCGTGCGTCACAAACGCGAAGTGTACGATCGCGGCAACGGCGCCACGGTTCTGCTTTACAACCCCAGCAAGCAAAGCGTGGTACTGGTGCGCCAGTTCCGCGTCGCCACCTGGGTTAACGGCAACCCGGATGGCATGCTGATTGAAACCTGCGCCGGACTGCTGGATAACGACGCGCCAGAGGTATGTATCCGCAAGGAGGCGATCGAGGAGACCGGCTATCAGGTCGGCGAGGCGCGCAAGGTCTTCGAACTTTATATGTCCCCCGGCGGCGTGACCGAGCTGATTCACTTTTTTATCGCCGAATACAGCGAAGCGCAGCGCGCTAACCGGGGCGGCGGCGTGGATGATGAAGATATTGAGGTACTGGAACTGCCGTTCGTCCGGGCGCTGGAGATGGTCGCCAGCGGTGAAATCCAGGATGGCAAAGCGGTGATCCTGCTGCAATACCTACAAAATTCCGGCCTGATGTCGCGGGATCTCTGATAAATCTGATTGAGCAAAACCCCGCCAGTGCTGATGATAATGATGAATTAGAAATCACTCTGTCAGTCATACTTCGGGATTGTGCCGCTCATGCTTTATCGGGTTTTAATACTGCTTTTTTTCGGTTTTCTGCCGACATCGTTGGCGTGGGCGGCGCCAGCCCAGCAGCTGTTTGGAGACTGGCTTGTCACCTGCAACAATCAAAATTATTGCGTCACGCGTAATGTCGGGCTGCATCATGGATTGGTGATGACGCTAAGCCGCAGCGCGGGAGCGGCCACTGATGCCGCTTTGCGCATCGAACTTGGCGGCGTTGGTAATCCGGTTGCCGCGCTGGCGGCCATCGGCCCGCGGCTGCAGCTAGATGAAAAACCGCTGCATTTTGACGGTAAACATTGGCAGATTGCCGATAAGCTAATTAAAACCAGCGATAGCGTCAGCATCGACGCTTTCCTGCAGCAGGCCCAGGAGGGGAAAGAAATTACCCTGCAAAACGGTCTGCAAAGTATTTCATTAAAGGGCCTCAAGGCCGCGCTGCTATTTATTGATAATCGGCAAAAGCGGGTCGGCAGCGAAACCGCGTGGGTCGGCAAAGGTGAAGAACCACCGCTCAGCGTACCGCCAGCGCCGGCATTGCGAACCGTCGGCCAGGCGGAAGTGGCGCAATCGCCGCTTAGCCGCGACGAACTTAATGAGCTTATCGATTATGGCAATGAGCGGATGAATGCCAGTCCCTGTTCGCTGGATCCTTTCCGCCGGGAAATCCGCGTCACCGCGCTGACCGATGAGAAAGTTCTGCTGATGACTAGTTGCGAAGCGGGCGCCTACAACACCGTCTGGCTGGCGTGGCTGGTGTCGCGCAAAACGCCGCATCTCTCCCGCCAGGTGCGCCTGGCGCTGCCTTTCCAGCCTCCGGGGAATGCGCCGCGGGATATAGAGCTGATTAACGCCAGCTTCGATGAGCAGCGTCGTGAACTGGTGACCTTCGATAAAGGCCGCGCGCCGGGCGATTGCGGAATCCAAACCCGCTGGCGTTATGACGGCCAGCGGTTTAATTTGACCCGCTACGCTCAGCAACCGCAGTGCGATAACTGGCAGGGGCCAGATGCCTGGCCCACACTATGGATCACCCGTTAAGCACTTTGCGGCTGACTTCGACAATATGTTCAGCGGTAAAGCCGAAGAACGGGAACAGCTTGTCGGCAGGCGCCGATTCCCCGTAGCGGGTCATACCAACAATTGCGCCTTTCAGGCCGACATATTTATACCAGTAGTCGGCAATACCGGCTTCGATAGCGACGCGGGCGCTAACATCGGAAGGCAGCACCGACTCGCGCCAGGCCTCATCCTGAGCATCGAAAACGTCGGTGGAAGGCAGCGACACCACCCGCACGTTTACGCCGCTGGCCAGCAGCGTCTCCGCCGCCTGAACGGTAATCTCGACTTCCGAACCGGTGGCGATAAGGATGAGATCCGGCTTGCCGCCCGCATCTTTCAGAACGTAACCGCCGCGCGCAATTTCCTGCACCTGTTCTGGCGTACGGGCCATTTGCGCCAGATTCTGTCGCGAAAGGATTAACGCGGTAGGGCCGTCATTGCGCTCGATGGCCGCCTGCCAGGCGACGGCGGTTTCCACCTGATCGCACGGCCGCCAGGTACTAAAATTGGGCGTCAGGCGCAGGCTTGCCAGTTGCTCCACCGCCTGATGCGTTGGGCCGTCTTCGCCAAGGCCGATTGAATCATGGGTGTAGACCATAATCTGGTGCGCTTTCATCAGCGCCGCCATGCGCGCGGCGTTGCGCGCGTATTCGACGAACATCAGGAAAGTCGAGGTATAGGGAATAAAACCGCCGTGCAGGGCGATGCCGTTAGCTACCGCGGTCATACCGAATTCGCGTACGCCGTAGTGGATATAATTACCCGCCTGATCCTCTTTGATCGACTTAGAGCCGGACCAGATCGTCAGGTTACTGGGCGCCAGGTCGGCGGAACCACCGAGCAGCTCAGGCAAATCCGGGCCGTAGGCGTTAAGCGCATTTTGCGAAGCCTTACGGCTGGCGATTTTCGCCGGTTCCGACTGTAGCTTCGCCACATAATCGTGGGCCGTTTTTTGCCAGTCAGCCGGGAGCTCACCTTCCATGCGGCGTTTCAGTTCAGCCGCCAGTTCTGGATACTGCTGCTGGTAAGCGGCGAATTTTTCATTCCACGCATGTTCTGCTTTCTCGCCGCGCGGCCGCGCATCCCAGCCCTGATAAATTTCTTTCGGGATTTCAAACGGCGGGTATTTCCAGCCCAGCTGTTCGCGGGCCAGCGCGACCTCCTTTTCCCCCAAGGCCGCGCCGTGCGACTCTTCGGAACCGGCTTTATTTGGTGAACCAAAGCCGATTATGGTGCGGCAAATAATCAGCGAGGGTTTGTCTGTTACCGCCTGCGCCTCCTGGATTGCCTGCTTCACCGCCTGCGGATCGTGACCGTCGATATCGCCAATCACGTGCCAGTGGTAGGCGCGAAAGCGCTCGGCGGTATCGTCGGTGAACCAGCCTTCAACGTGGCCGTCAATAGAGATACCGTTGTGATCGTAGAACCCGATCAGCTTGCCTAATCCCAGGGTGCCCGCCAGCGAACTGGCCTCGTGAGAAATCCCCTCCATCAGACAGCCATCGCCCATAAACACCCAGGTGTAGTGATCGACGATGTCGTGGCCGGGACGGTTAAACTGCGCCGCCAGCGTGCGTTCGGCGATAGCCATCCCGACGGCGTTAGCCAGCCCCTGGCCGAGCGGCCCGGTGGTGGTTTCCACGCCGGGGGTATAGCCATGTTCCGGATGGCCCGGCGTTTTCGAAAGCAGCTGGCGGAAGTTTTTCAGCTCATTCATCGGCAGATCGTAGCCGGTCAAATGCAGCAGGCTATACAGCAGCATCGAAGCATGGCCGTTAGACAAAATGAAACGATCGCGATCGTACCAGTGCGGATTTGTCGGGTTGTGCTTGAGAAAATCGTTCCACAGCACTTCGGCGATATCCGCCATCCCCATCGGAGCGCCGGGGTGGCCGGAATTGGCTTTCTGGACGGCGTCCATGCTCAGGGCGCGAATGGCGTTAGCAAGCTCTCTTCGGGACATAGTCGTTTACTCCGTGACAAAGGATGACAGTTTTGCTGCTAGCAGATCTTCCAGTTTGCGTTGATCGACGGCGAACTGGCGAATACCTTCCGCCAACTTTTCTACCGCCATCGGATCCTGGTTATGCTCCCAGCGGAATTCCGCTTCGCTTAGCGGAACCGGGCGCGGAAGTATCTGATGAGCGGGGATGAGTTTGCGTATTACCGGCGCGTCGCTGGCCTGCAGCTCTTGTAACAAGGCCGGGGAGATGGTCAGGCGGTCGCAGCCGACCAGCGCGAGGATTTGTTCGGTGCGGCGGAAGCTGGCGCCCATCACGATGGTGTTGTACTTATGGAGTTTGAAATAGTCGTAAATATTACGCACTGATTTCACCCCAGGGTCTTCATCAACCACGTAGGGATCTAACGGCTGACGTGCCTGATACCAATCGTAAATACGCCCGACGAAGGGCGAAATCAGAAACACGCCGGCTTCAGCGCAAGCGCGAGCCTGGGCGAAAGAGAACAGCAGCGTCAGGTTGCAGTGAATCCCTTCTTTTTCCAACACCTCCGCGGCGCGGATCCCTTCCCAGGTGGAGGCTAGTTTGATCAGGATCCGCGACTTATCGATCCCCATTTCCTGATAGAGAGCGACCAGATGGCGCGCTTTCTCGATACTTTTTTCACGATTGAAGGAGAGACGGGCATCGACTTCGGTGGAGACGCGCCCTGGGATGCTTTTGAGTATTTCCGCACCAAAATTGACCGCCAGTTTATCGCAGGCATTGGCGACCTGCGTCTCGCGGTTGCCGCCCTGTTTTGCGGCCCAGGCCAGGGCATCATCGATAAGCCCGGCGTAGTTTTCCAGTCCGGCAGCCTTTAAGAGCAGCGAAGGATTGGTGGTGGCATCTTCCGGCTGATAGTGGCGGATAGATTCAATGTCGCCGCTGTCGGCGACCACGGTGGTGAACTGTTTGATACTGTCTAGCTGATTCATTAAAAAGTACTCCTGGAACAATAAGTTGCATGAGTTCTTGTCGTTATGCGGTAGAGAGGGTGATGAGGTACATAACTAAAAAGCATAGCAGACGGGGCTATCATTGACCGTGAAACTAGGTTACATAAATATTATAAATTGATAACAACCAGACCTTTGTGATGGCAAGAGTATGGCGGCCTTCAAAGTTTAAACCGCCGTCAGGCGCGATACTAAGCCTCGCCTTAAGGCGGGCCGACGGCTCGCCATCACGCTTCACCCCCTACGATTCGATACGTGAAAGGAACCATAAAATGGATGAGCAGTTGAAACAAAGCGCCCTCGATTTCCACGAGTTCCCGGTGCCCGGGAAAATTCAGGTGTCGCCGACTAAACCTCTGGCGACCCAACGCGATCTGGCGCTGGCATATTCGCCGGGCGTTGCCGCGCCGTGCCTGGAAATTGAGAAGGATCCTTTGGCCGCTTACAAATATACCGCTCGCGGCAACCTCGTGGCGGTGGTCTCTAACGGTACCGCCGTCCTCGGTTTAGGCAATATCGGCGCGCTGGCCGGAAAACCGGTAATGGAAGGAAAGGGCGTTCTGTTTAAGAAATTCGCCGGCATTGATGTGTTTGATATTGAAGTCGATGAGCTGGATCCTGACAAATTCATTAATGTCGTTGCCGCCCTGGAGCCGACATTTGGCGGCATCAACCTCGAAGATATTAAAGCGCCGGAATGTTTCTATATTGAGCAGAAACTGCGTGAGCGCATGAATATTCCGGTGTTCCACGACGATCAGCACGGCACGGCGATTATCAGTACCGCGGCAATTCTCAACGGTCTGCGGGTGGTTGAGAAGAATCTCTCTGATGTGCGGATGGTGGTCTCCGGCGCGGGAGCGGCGGCTATCGCCTGTATGAACCTGCTGGTGGCGCTGGGAATGCAGAAACACAATATCGTGGTCTGCGACTCGAAAGGCGTTATCTATAAAGACCGCGAAGCCAACATGGCGGAAACCAAAGCGGCCTACGCGGTGGAAGACGACGGGAAACGTACCCTCGACGATGTCATCGATGGCGCGGACATTTTCCTTGGCTGCTCCGGGCCGAAAGTTCTGACTCCGGAGATGGTCAAGAAGATGGCGCGCTCACCGCTGATCCTCGCGCTGGCGAATCCGGAGCCGGAAATCCTGCCGCCGCTGGCGAAGGAAGTGCGCGACGACGTGATTATTTGTACCGGCCGTTCCGACTATCCAAACCAGGTCAACAACGTGCTGTGCTTCCCGTTCATCTTCCGCGGCGCGCTGGATGTCGGCGCGACGGCGATAAACGAAGAGATGAAGCTGGCGGCGGTTCATGCTATCGCCGAGCTGGCGCATGCCGAACAGAGCGAAGTCGTGGCTTCCGCCTATGGCGACCAGGACCTCAGCTTTGGCCCGGAGTACATTATTCCGAAACCGTTCGATCCGCGTCTGATCGTCAAGATCGCCCCAGCGGTCGCTAAAGCGGCGATGGAATCCGGCGTGGCGACGCGGCCGATTGCCGACTTCGATGCCTACATCGAGAAGCTGAGCGAGTTCGTTTATAAAACCAACCTGTTTATGAAGCCGATCTTTTCCCAGGCGCGCAAAGAGCCGAAGCGCGTGGTGCTGGCGGAAGGTGAGGAGACCCGCGTGCTGCACGCTACGCAGGAGCTGGTATCTCTGGGGCTGGCGAAGCCAATCCTCATCGGTCGTCCGAGCGTGATTGAAATGCGCATCCAGAAACTGGGTCTGCAGATCAAACCGGGCGTGGACTTTGAAATCGTCAATAATGAATCCGATCCGCGCTTTAAAGAGTACTGGAGCGAGTACTATCAGCTGATGAAGCGCCGCGGCATTACCCAGGAGCAGGCGCAGCGGGCGGTCATTAGCAACACTTCGGTCATTGGCGCGATTATGGTTCATCGCGGTGAGGCGGATGCGATGATCTGCGGAACCATCGGCGATTATCATGAGCACTATCGCGTGGTTCAGCCGCTGTTTGGCTTCCGCGACGGCGTCAGCACCGCCGGGGCGATGAACGCGCTGCTGCTGCCAAGCGGCAACACCTTTATCGCCGACACCTACGTCAATCACGATCCATCGCCGGAAGAGCTGGCGGAGATCACCCTGATGGCGGCGGAAAGCGTGCGTCGTTTTGGTATCGAACCGCGCGTGGCGCTGCTGTCGCACTCTAACTTCGGTTCAGCTGATTGCCCGTCCGCCAGCAAAATGCGCAAAACGCTGGAATTGGTGAAAGCGAGCGCGCCGGATCTGATGATTGACGGCGAAATGCACGGCGACGCCGCGCTGGTGGAGAGCATCCGCAACGATCGTATGCCGGATAGCCCGCTGAAAGGGGCGGCTAATATTCTGGTGATGCCGAATATGGAAGCCGCGCGTATCAGCTACAACCTGCTGCGCGTCTCCAGTTCGGAAGGGGTCACCGTCGGACCGGTACTGATGGGTATCGCTAAGCCGGTGCATATTCTGACGCCTATTGCCTCCGTGCGCCGTATCGTCAATATGGTGGCGCTGGCGGTCGTGGAAGCGCAGACTCAGCCGCTATAAGCACAATAAAAAAGTAAGCCCCGGTATGCCGGGGCTTTTTTGTCTCAGAAGACCTAAATTAGATCCACTCTTTGACTTTAATAAACTCGCTCAATGCGGCTTCCGGGCTGCCTTCTTGCGGGTGGTAGTCATACTCCCAGCGCACCAGCGGCGGCATCGACATCAGAATAGACTCCGTACGCCCGCCGGTCTGCAGGCCGAACAGCGTGCCGCGATCCCACACCAGATTGAATTCCACATAACGCCCGCGGCGATAAAGCTGGAAATCGCGTTCGCGTTCGCCATAAGGCGTGGTTTTTCGGCGCTCAACGATCGGCAGGTAAGCGTCGGTAAAGCCGTTGCCCACCGCCTGCATAAAGGCGAAGCAGTGGTCGAAATCCGGCGTATTTAAATCATCAAAGAACAGGCCGCCAATGCCGCGCTGCTCATTGCGGTGCTTAAGGAAGAAGTAATCATCGCACCACTTTTTATAGCGCGGATAGACCTCGTCGCCGTACGGCAGGCACAAATCGCGGGCGGTACGATGCCAGTGGATGGCGTCTTCTTCAAATCCGTAATAAGGCGTTAAATCAAAACCGCCGCCGAACCACCACACCGGATCGGCGCCGGGCTTCTCGGCAATAAAAAAGCGAACGTTAGCGTGGCTGGTCGGCACATAGGGGTTGCGCGGATGCACCACCAGCGAAACACCCATTGCTTCAAAGCTGCGCCCGGCCAGTTCCGGGCGGTGGGCGGTGGCAGAGGCGGGCATCGCATCGCCGTGGACGTGAGAAAAATTAACTCCGGCCTGCTCAAAGATGCCGCCGTCACGTAAAACCCGGCTGCGTCCGCCGCCGCCGCCTTCACGCTGCCAGCTATCTTCAACAAAATCCTTGCCGTCAACGGCGGAGAGTTTGGCGCAAATGGCATCCTGCAGCTGAAGAAGGAAGGCTTTGACCTGCTGTACATCGGGTTTCATTAACGTCTCTTCGAATGCGCTTTCTGGTTATCGAACCAGTGGAAATAACTAATAATGCCGGAAGCAATAGCGTTAGCAATCTTCTGGCGAAACGCGGTTGTGCCAAGTAGCTTCTCTTCATTTGGGTTGGTAATGAACGACGTTTCGACCAGCACCGAGGGAATAGAAGGGGACTTCAGCACCACAAAGGCCGCCTGCTCTGTATTGCGGCTGTGCAGCTTATGCACCGGCTTAATCTTTTTCAGAATATGCGAGCCAAGCGTCAGGCTGTTCTTAATGGTGTCGGTTTGCACCAAATCGAACAATACCTGCTGCAGCAGATGGTCCTTATCCGTCGCTTTTTTACCGGCAACCTCGTCGGCGCGGTTTTCGCGCTCGGAGAGATATTTCGCCATGGCGCTACTGGCGCCGCGGTTGGAGAGCGCAAAGACGGAGGCGCCGGCCGCACTCGGGTTGGTAAAGCCGTCGGCGTGAATCGACATAAACAGATCGGCGCCGTGCTGGTGGGCAATCTCAACGCGATCGTACAGCGGAATAAAGGTATCGCCGCTACGCGTCAGACGGGCATCGATGCCGTTGCTGCGTAAAATGCTGCGCACATTTTTGGCAATGGCCAGCACGACGTGTTTTTCTTTCGAACCGTTGTGGCCAATTGCCCCCGTATCGATGCCGCCATGACCGGGGTCAAGCATCACCAGGCGCTTGCTGCCTGCTTTCTTTGCGACGGGTTTGCTGTGTCCATTGGAAGTTTTTAGCGGCTGTTCTTTGGCTTTGGCTTGGGAAGCAACGCCGGTTAGCGTCATCGCAGCCAGTCCTGCCTTCAGCACCTGACGGCGCGAAGCAAGTATTTTTAATGGTTTAAAAGTGCTCATTCGGCCTGAATTGTAAACAAGTGATGTCCAATGTTATATCGTATCGCGTTTCCCGTTACGACCACTCAAAATAAGAATTGTTTTACTTTTCATTTCAATACATGACAAAGCCATATTATGCCATTTTTTGCCGATGATTTCGCCTGATATTGGCTATCAGTCATATTCGCGCCATAATCACTGTTTTTAACCGTAAATGGTGGGGAATACCATGGAGATTCGCGTTTTTCGCCAGCAGGATTTCGAAGAAGTGATCACCCTTTGGGAGCGCTGCGATCTTCTGCGCCCATGGAACGATCCGGAAATGGATATCGAGCGTAAGCTCAACCACGACGTGAGCTTGTTTCTGGTCGCTGAAGTGAACGGTGAAGTGGTAGGGACGGTAATGGGCGGTTACGACGGACACCGCGGTTCCGCTTACTATCTTGGCGTACATCCGGAATACCGCGGCCGCGGTATCGCTAATGCGCTGCTCAATCGGCTAGAAAAGAAGCTGATCGCCCGCGGCTGCCCGAAAATTTCAATTATGGTGCGTGACGATAACGAAGTGGTGCAGGGGATGTATGAGCGTCTCGGTTACGAGCACTCGGATGTACTCACCCTCGGTAAACGCCTGATTGAAGATGAAGAATACTGAATTTATTCCTGCCGATTATGATACCCAGGGCCGTTTACGGCTGCCGCTGTTGTTTTGGGGCGTTCTGTTGCTGCAGGCGCGCACCTGGGTACTGTTCGTTATGGCCGGCGCCTCCCGCCAGCAGGGAGATGCGCTGCTGAGCCTGTTCTATCCCGATCACGATAACTTCTGGCTGGGGTTACTGCCCGGCGTACCGGCGGTAGCGGCATTTTTGTTGAGCGGTCAGCGTCAGCGTTTCCCGCGGCTCTGGCCGCTGATGCGTTGGCTGCTGATTGCCTCGCAGGCGCTATTGCTGGCCTGGCAGCCGTGGCTGTGGCTAACCGGCGAGGCGCCTTCCGCGCTGACCATCGCCCTGCTGGCGGCCGATATTTATGCGCTATGGTGGCTGATAACCAGCCGCAGGTTGCATGCCTGTTTTCGCCTTGAAGCGCTTTAATGGCACTTTTTGCCGATCGCGTACTCCAACATGCGTTGAATTAATCAGAAAGGATTGAGTTATGAAATCGCTACGTCTAATGCTCTGCGCGCTTCCGCTAGCGCTAACCGGCTGCTCAACGATGAGCGCGGTGAACTGGTCGGCTGCCTATCCGTGGAACTGGTTTGGTTCCTCTAACGAGGTCACCGAGCAGGGCGTGGGTAAACTGACGGCGTCGACGCCGTTGAATGAACAGGCGATTAGCGACGCCCTCGGCGGCAGCTACCGTCTGCGCAGCGGAATGAAAACCACGGATGGCAAAATCGTTCACTATTTTGAAGCGCTAAAGGATGACAAGCTAGCGCTGACCATCAACGGCGATGGCGGTACGGTGAGCCGCATTGACGTGCGCGATAGCGCAATTCCCGCCGCCAGCGGCGTGAAAATCGGTACCCCGTTTAGCGAACTGTACAGCAAAGCGTTTGGCAACTGCGAGAAAGGCGTTCCCGACAACGGCGCGGTGGTGGAATGTAAAGCCGCAGGGAGCCAGCACATCAGCTATGCCTTTACCGGCCACTGGAGCGGTCCGGACGAGCTGATGCCGTCCGACGATACCCTGAAGAACTGGAAAGTCAGCAAAATTATCTGGCGTCGCTAATTTGATCTGAAGAGACACGTGGGCGGATAAAAACGGTTACAATGGCGCGTTAGCAACGCGATAGCGTTGTGGTTGCATCATTTCAGGAGGAGCGATGTCTCAGGTTCAGAGCGGCATTTTGCCGGAACATTGCCGCGCGGCGATTTGGATTGAAGCCAATGTCAAAGGGGACGTTAACGCCCTGCGCGAAGCGAGCAAAATTTTTGTCGATAACGTGGCCACCTTCCAGGCTAAATTCCCTGACGCCAAACTCGGCGCGGTGGTCGCTTTCGGCAATACCGTCTGGCGTCAGCTGAGCGGCGGTGAAGGCGCGGAAGAGTTAAAAGATTTTCCGGTTTACGGTAAAGGGCTGGCGCCATCCACGCAGTATGACGTGTTGATTCATATTTTATCCGCCCGTCATGAAGTGAACTTTTCCGTCGCCCAGGCGGCGGTGGCCGCTTTCGGCGACGCCATTGAAGTGAAAGAAGAAATTCACGGTTTCCGCTGGGTGGAAGAACGCGATCTGAGCGGCTTTGTCGACGGCACCGAAAACCCGGCAGGCGAAGAAACCCGCCGTGAAGTCGCGGTGATTAAAGACGGCGTTGACGCGGGCGGCAGCTACGTATTCGTGCAGCGCTGGGAGCACAATCTTAAGCAACTGAACCGCATGAGCGTGCCGGATCAGGAGATGATGATTGGCCGTACCAAAGACGCCAACGAAGAGATCGACGGCGACGAGCGCCCGATTACTTCGCACCTGAGCCGCGTGGACTTAAAAGAAGATGGCAAAGGCCTGAAAATCGTCCGCCAGAGCCTGCCGTACGGTACCGCCAGCGGCACTAACGGCCTGTACTTCTGCGCCTACTGCGCGCGCCTGTATAACATTGAGCAACAGCTGCTGAGCATGTTCGGCGATACCGACGGTAAGCGTGATGCGATGCTGCGCTTTACAAAACCGGTGACCGGCGGTTATTACTTCGCGCCGTCGCTGGAGCGTATCCAGGCGCTGTAATTTTTCCCCCGAACCCTAACCCTCTCCCCAATGGGGAGAGGGGACGGCACGGTGGACTCTCTTTCTCCCTCTCCCTCAGGGAGAGGGGCGGGGTGAGGGCATCGGCGACTCAAGCGCTTCAAGTATTCTCTCCATCACCGCATCTTCATACTCTTCAAACTCATTATTCCAGAAGCGTAAAACCCGCCATCCCTGGCTCTGTAGCCAGCGGGTGCGGCGAACATCGTAGACGCGCCTCTCATCGTGCTGACCGCCGTCCAGTTCGATCGCCAGCCGTGTTGCGCAGCAGGCAAAATCGAGAATGTAGGGACCAACGGGATGCTGGCGGCGAAACTTATAGCAAGCAAAACGGCGGTTGCGCAGTAAGTACCATAGTCGACGTTCTGTTGGCGTTAAGCTACGTCTGAGCTGACGAGCAAATATCTGTGTATTTTTCATATAAACACAGTGCACGCCTGGCTGCCGTTTGTCACAATGACACGTCGAATCTGCGAGCCGCTTTCAGCAAAGCTTTGCCAGTTGCTTATTCTCTTTTCTACTTCCAAATCGCCAAACGGTATATAAAACCGTTACTCCTTTCGTACTCGTTATAAATATGATGATCATCAGTAAATGATCATTTTTGATAAGGGTGCGCAATGGCCGTTAAATCACTGAAAAAAGGATATCTGGCGCTGGCGGCTTCCATGCTGCTGGTGGCGCAGGCGCAGGCGACTGAACTGCTGAACAGTTCCTATGATGTTTCCCGCGAGCTGTTCGCCGCCCTTAATCCGCCTTTTGAGCAGCAGTGGGCAAAAGAAAACGGCGGGGATAAGCTGACCATCAAGCAGTCCCATGCGGGCTCTTCCAAGCAGGCGTTGGCGATTCTGCAAGGTCTGAAGGCTGACGTCGTGACCTATAACCAGGTGACGGACGTCCAGATTCTGCATGATAAAGGCAACCTGATCCCGGCAGACTGGCAGAGCCGTCTGCCGAATAACAGCTCACCGTTCTATTCGACCATGGCTTTCCTGGTGCGTAAGGGCAACCCCAAAAATATTCATGACTGGAACGATCTGGTGCGTTCTGACGTGAAGCTGATCTTCCCGAATCCTAAAACTTCAGGCAACGCGCGTTATACCTATCTTGCGGCCTGGGGAGCGGCGGACAAAGCCGATGGCGGCGATAAAGCCAAAACCGAACAGTTCATGACCCAGTTCCTGAAGAACGTCGAGGTATTCGATACCGGCGGTCGCGGCGCGACCACCACCTTCGTCGAGCGCGGGCTAGGCGATGTGCTGATTACTTTTGAATCGGAAGTTAACAACATCCGTAAACAGTATGAAGCGCAGGGGTTCGAAGTCGTTGTGCCGAAGGTCAATATCCTCGCCGAATTCCCGGTAGCGTGGGTAGACAAAAACGTTAAGGCCAACGGTACTGAAAAAGCGGCGAAAGCCTACCTGAACTATCTCTATAGTCCGCAGGCGCAGACCATCATCACCGATTACTACTATCGCGTGAACGACCCGAAAGTGATGGCGTCGCTGAAAGATAAATTCCCGCAGACCGAACTGTTCCGCGTGGAAGACCAGTTCGGCAGCTGGCCTGAAGTGATGAAAACCCACTTCGTCAGCGGCGGTGAGCTGGACAAACTGCTGGCAGCGGGGCGTCAGTAATGTTGGCTGTGTCGTCCAAGCGCGTGCTGCCGGGCTTTACCCTGAGCCTTGGCACCAGCCTGCTGTTTGTGTGCCTGATTTTACTGTTGCCGCTCAGCGCGCTGGTGATGCAGCTGGCGCAGATGAGCTGGGCGCAGTATTGGGAGGTGATTACCAACCCGCAGGTGGTCGCCGCCTATAAAGTCACGCTGCTGTCTGCTTTTGTGGCGTCGATTTTTAACGGCGTGTTCGGCCTGCTGATGGCGTGGATCCTTACCCGCTATCGTTTCCCGGGCCGTACGCTGCTCGATGCCCTAATGGACCTGCCGTTCGCGCTGCCAACGGCAGTGGCGGGCCTGACGCTGGCCTCGCTGTTTTCGGTTAATGGCTTGTACGGCGAGTGGCTGGCGAAGTTTGATATCAAAGTGACCTATACCTGGCTTGGCATCGCGGTGGCGATGGCCTTTACCAGTATTCCGTTTGTGGTGCGTACCGTGCAGCCGGTGCTGGAAGAATTAGGGCCGGAATATGAAGAAGCGGCGGAAACCCTCGGCGCGACGCGCTTACAGAGTTTCCGCAAAGTGGTGCTGCCTGAACTGTCGCCAGCTCTGCTGGCGGGGATTGCGCTGTCGTTTACCCGCAGCCTTGGCGAGTTCGGCGCGGTGATCTTTATCGCCGGCAACATCGCATGGAAAACGGAAGTGACTTCGCTGATGATTTTCATTCGTTTGCAGGAGTTTGATTACCCGGCGGCGAGCGCGATTGCCTCGGTGATCCTCGCGGCTTCGCTGCTGCTGCTGTTCTCTATCAACACCCTGCAGAGTCGCTTTGGTCGACGCGTGGTAGGTCACTAATGGCGGAAGTTACTCAATTGAAGCGCTATGACGCGCCCCGGATCAACTGGGGAAAATGGTTTCTGATCGGCGTCGGGATGCTGGTATCCGCCTTCATCCTCGTGGTGCCGATGATTTATATTTTTGTCCAGGCTTTCAGTAAAGGGTTAATGCCGGTGCTGGAAAACCTGGCCAATCCGGACATGCTGCATGCCATCTGGCTGACGGTGATGATCGCGTTGATTACCGTGCCGGTGAATCTGGTGTTCGGTACGCTGCTGGCCTGGCTGGTGACGCGCTTTACCTTCCCTGGCCGCCAGCTGCTGCTGACGATGCTAGATATCCCGTTCGCCGTCTCGCCGGTGGTGGCAGGTCTGGTTTATTTACTGTTTTACGGCTCCAACGGCCCACTCGGCGGCTGGCTTGATGAGCACAACCTGCAGATCATGTTCGCCTGGCCGGGCATGGTGCTGGCGACTATCTTCGTCACCTGTCCGTTTGTGGTCCGCGAGCTGGTACCGGTGATGATGAGTCAGGGGAGCAACGAAGATGAAGCGGCGATCCTGCTTGGCGCTTCCGGTTGGCAGATGTTCCGCCGGGTGACGCTACCCAATATTCGCTGGGCGCTGCTGTACGGCGTGGTGTTGACCAATGCCCGCGCGATTGGCGAATTTGGCGCGGTGTCGGTCGTTTCCGGCTCGATCCGCGGCGAAACGTTGTCGCTGCCGCTGCAAATTGAATTACTGCAGCAGGACTATAACACCGTCGGTTCGTTTACCGCCGCGGCCCTGCTGACGTTAATGGCTATTTTGACCCTGTTTTTAAAGAGTATGTTGCAATGGCGTCTGGCCAATCAGGAAAAACGCGCGCAACAGGAGGGAAATCATGAGCATTGAGATTGCCAATATTAAGAAATCGTTTGGTCGCACCCAGGTGCTGAATGATATCTCGCTGGATATCCCTTCCGGGCAAATGGTTGCGCTGTTGGGGCCGTCCGGCTCCGGTAAAACCACCTTATTGCGGATTATCGCCGGGCTGGAGCATCAATCCAGCGGCCATATCCGTTTTCACGGTACCGACGTGAGCCGGATGCACGCCCGCGATCGTAAAGTGGGCTTTGTTTTCCAGCACTATGCGCTGTTTCGGCATATGACGGTATTCGATAATATCGCCTTTGGCCTGACCGTGCTGCCGCGCCGTGAGCGTCCCAATGCGGCGGCGATTAAAGCCAAAGTGACCAAACTGCTGGAGATGGTGCAACTGGCCCATCTTGCCGACCGTTATCCGGCGCAGCTTTCCGGCGGCCAGAAGCAACGCGTGGCGTTAGCGCGCGCGCTGGCGGTCGAGCCGCAAATTCTGCTGCTGGATGAACCCTTTGGCGCGCTGGATGCGCAGGTGCGTAAAGAACTGCGCCGCTGGCTGCGCCAGCTACATGAAGAATTAAAATTCACCAGCGTGTTTGTTACCCACGACCAGGAAGAGGCGATGGAAGTCGCCGATCGGGTAGTGGTAATGAGCCAGGGCAACATCGAACAGGCCGATGCGCCTGAACGCGTCTGGCGCGAACCTTCGACCCGTTTTGTGCTCGAGTTTATGGGCGAAGTTAACCGCCTGCAGGGCACCATTCGCGGCGGCCAGTTCCACGTCGGCGCCCACCGCTGGCCTTTAGGCTATACCCCTGCATATCAGGGGCCGGTCGATCTGTTCCTGCGACCGTGGGAAGTAGATATCAGCCGCCGTACCAGCCTGGATTCGCCGTTGCCGGTGCAGGTGCTGGAAGCCAGTCCGAAGGGGCACTACACCCAATTAGTTGTCCAGCCTCTGGGGTGGTATGACGAACCGCTGAGCGTGGTGCTGGCGGGCGATGAGGCCCCGTCCCGCGGCGAACGCCTGTTTGTCGGCTTGCAGAATGCGCGCCTGTATAACGGAACCGAGCGCATCGAACCGCGCGGCGAACTTGCTCTGGCAGAGTCGGCCTGATAGCTTAAATCCACGTGCTTTTGCCGGGCGGCGCAGCGCTGCCCCGGCTGACAGCCCGGAGCGCATGACGCGGCCGGGCTTTTTATTGGACAGCTGAAGTGAACACATTAGAACAAACAATCGGCAACACGCCGCTGGTGAAATTACAACGTCTGGGGCCGGACAACGGCAGCGAAATTTGGCTTAAGCTTGAGGGCAACAACCCGGCGGGCTCGGTAAAAGATCGCGCTGCGCTATCGATGATTGTCGAAGCGGAAAAGCGCGGTGAAATTAAACCCGGCGATGTATTGATCGAGGCGACCAGCGGTAATACCGGTATCGCGCTGGCGATGATTGCGGCGTTAAAAGGCTATCAGATGAAACTGCTGATGCCGGACAACATGAGCCAGGAGCGCCGTGCCGCGATGCGCGCCTACGGCGCTGAACTCATCCTGGTCACCAAAGAGCAGGGGATGGAGGGCGCTCGCGATCTGGCCGCCGCGATGGCCGAGCGTGGCGAGGGTAAGCTATTGGATCAGTTCAATAATCCGGATAACCCTTACGCCCATTACACCACCACCGGCCCGGAGATCTGGCGCCAGACGGACGGGCGTATCACCCACTTTGTTTCCAGCATGGGCACCACCGGTACCATTACCGGCGTATCGCGTTTTCTGCGCGAACAGGCGAAGCCGGTAAGCATCATTGGGCTGCAGCCGGAAGAGGGCAGCAGCATTCCGGGGATCCGCCGCTGGCCGCAGGAATATATGCCGGGCATTTTTAATGCCTCGTTGGTGGATGAGGTGCTGGATATCCACCAGCAGGATGCGGAAAACACGATGCGCCAGTTGGCCGTACAGGAAGGGATCTTCTGTGGCGTCAGTTCCGGCGGCGCGGTTGCCGGGGCGCTGCGTATTGCTCGCGCCAATCCGGGCGCGGTGGTGGTGGCGATCATCTGCGATCGCGGCGATCGCTATCTCTCAACCGGCGTGTTCGGCGAAGAACACTTCAGCCAGGGAGCGGGTATCTAAACGCGCTACCACGGCCCCGATGCCAGGCATGGGGGCCGGTTAACTAAAGTGCGTGTTTCGCTACCAGCTTATCCAGAAACGCCCATAGCTTTTGATTCATCTCGCGATAATCCCATTGCCTCATTTCATCTTCGCTGCGAATAAAGCGCCTGCCTTTTGCGGCGGCAAGTTCATGTTGCGAGTGGGTAATTAATAACTCGATGACCTCCGCGTCAAACTCCATATGGCACTGAAAACCGTAGACCCGATCGCTATATTTGACGATTTGCCGCGGGCACCCTTCGCTGGAAGCCAGGACTTCCGCCGCAGGCGTCAGGCCCGGCATATCGTTGTGCCAGTGACCGACTACCACCGATGGTCCGAAATGGGCGATGTTGTCATCTTGCAGTCCGGCGGTGGTCATGATGATAGGATAGTGGCCGATCTCTTTTTCCGGACTTTGCATTACCGGCGCCCCCAGCGCTTCGCCGATGAGCTGCGATCCGAGACAAATCCCGACCACGATGTGCCCGGCGGCAATCGCCTGGGCAATCAGGTTTTTCTCGGCATGGGCATCAAACCATGGGCACTCGGCAAGCGTGGTGCGTGGTGATTGCGGGCCGCCAAGTACCACCAGCATATCAAAACCTTCAGCATTCGCCGGCAGCGGATCCCCTGCATAAACCCGCGACCAGCTGGCCTGATAGCCGCGCGCGTTAACCCAGCGCAGATAGGCGCCAGGCGCTTCAAAAACTTCATGAACGATAAAGTGGATCCGCATAACAACTCCCGTGTTTAACAAGGTAAGACCAGCGATAAATCGTGTGCAAGTTGTTCAATTTGCGCCTCGGTTAAGGCGCCCAGCGACAGGCGCAGACCGTGCGACGGTGTTTTCACGCCAAAGGCCTCACCTTCACGCACCAGCCAACCGGCCCGCGCCAGACGCAGCGCCAACGGCTGGCTGGCGGTTGATAGCGGCAGCCAGAAATTAAGACCATCGCCAGGCGGATAATCACCAACGCCGTGGTGGGCCAACGCGACGGTGAGCCGCTGATTTTGCTGCTGATAATGGCGCTGGCTCGCAGTCAGAGAAGCGGCAAAAGCGCTATCATTCAGGCAGGCGAACGCCAGCTCTTGCAGTAAATGGCTGACCCACTGGCTACCGGCGTTCAGGCGCAGGCGCAGCGCCGCCGAGGTTGTCGGGTCGCTGGCGACTATCGCCAGCCGCAAATCCGGGCCCAGGGTTTTAGACATTGAGCGCACCAGCGCCCAACGCTGAATGCCTTCGGGTAGCGGATTGTGCCAGCGTGTCGCTGAGAGCAGGGCGAAGTGATCGTCAACAATCGCCAGCGTCTGCGGATAGCGGGCGAGCACGGTGCGAATCGCTTCTGCGCGCTCCGGCGTCAAACTGCAGCCAGTCGGGTTGTGAGCGCGTGGAGTCAGTATTACCGCGCGTGCGCCGTTGCGCAGGGCTTCTTCAAGCCGCTCAGGACTCATGCCTTCACCGTCCACGGCGACAGGGCTGGGCTGGAAACCGGCGTAACGCAGCATATTGATGCTGCTCAGAAAGCAGGGGTCTTCTACCGCGACGCTGTCGCCGGGTAGCAGCAGCGCGCAGAGCAGGCGTTCCAGGGCGTCAATCGCGCCGCTGGTCAAGTTGATGTCAAATTCGTGGCCGATATCGCGACTGACCCACTCCCGGGCCCAGACAGCCAGCCGTGGCTCAACGGCGGCATCGCCATATAAGTGCGGGGTCTGCGCCAGCTGCGGAAGAAAACGGCCAATATCCGGCAGACATCGTGGATCCGGATTGCCGCCGGAAATATCAATCAGCGATGTCGTTGGATCGCCGCCCTCGACCGCATTAAGCGTATTGCGCGCCTTAATGGCCGTGCCGTTGCGCCCCTGACTGACGGCGAGCCCTGAAGTCACCAGCCGCTTGTAGGCCGCCGCCACCGTATTGCGGTTGACTGCCAGTTCGCCTGCCAGTTCGCGCACCGGCGGCAGCGCCTCGCCGGGTTGCAACGCGCCGCTCTGCACCAGATGTCGGATGTTATCGAAAATCTCGCTTGCGGTTTTTCCGGTGAACATTATTGACCTATGACAAAATGAATTTTAGCATAGGACGAATGATAATCAGAGTATGACCCGCTGTCCAGCGGGGGGAGAAAGGATGAGTCAGCAAGACGAAATACAGTCCGTGCTCTTTAACGACCACAGCCGGGCGCTGGAGGTTGATATTGTGGCGGTGCAATCGCAGGTGGTATACGGCAGCGTTGGCAACAGTATCGCGGTACCGGCAATCAAGCAGCATGAATTACGGGTGATGGCGGTGCCGACGGTGTTATTCAGCAATACTCCACATTACGATACTTTCTACGGTGGAGTGATCCCGGAAGAGTGGTTTAGCGGCTATCTGCGGGCGCTGGAGGAGCGTGATGCGCTTCGCGAACTGCGGGCGGTAACCACCGGCTATATGGGCAGCGCCGGGCAAATTGCGCTGCTGGCGCAGTGGCTGCAGCGGATCCGCGTGCACCATCCCGACCTCTGTATTCTGGTTGACCCGGTGATTGGCGATGTGGATAGCGGCATCTACGTAAAAGCAGAGATCCCCGAGGCTTATCGCCGCCACCTGTTGCCGCTGGCGCGTGGTATCACGCCAAATCTGTTCGAGCTCGAAACCCTCAGCGGCATGCCGTGCCACAACCAGCAGGAAGCGGTGGTCGCCGCGCGAAGTCTGCTTTCCGATACGCTAAAGTGGGTGGTGATTACCAGCGCGCCTGGACCGGATACTTCGACTATTAACGTGCTGGTGGTCACCGACGACGCAGTCGAAGTGGTCGTCCATCCTCGCGTCGAAACTGACCTCAAAGGCACCGGTGATCTGTTCTGCGCCGAGCTCATCAGCAACCTGGTGCGCGACATGCCGTTGGGCGACGCTACGCGCGCCGCCGCTCAGCGCGTGCTGGCGGTAATGACCTGGACCGAGAGTCAGGGCTGCGATGAACTCATTTTACCGCCGTCTGGAGCGCAATAACGATGCATAACTATTGGTTAGTGGTACGCAGGGAGGGAAGAACCGTCGGCCATTATGAGACGACGGGAATGAACGCGCTGGAAGATGCCTGTAGGGCGAGGTCGTTGTTTGAAAGCGATCCTGGCTACCAGTGCGAGCTATGGGTCGCGGATAGCGAACGGCGTATTCTGGAAAGTAGCCCGCAGGGGATGAAGATCCTGGCGAGTGAAAAGTGCTACCGGCCGGCATAAAAAAATGGCGCCTTCAGGCGCCATTTTCTCGGCAAGCAAGAATTACTTCTTGATGCGGATAACCGGAGTTTCACCAACGGTGACGCTACCGGACAGTTTGATCAGCTCTTTGATCTCGTCCATGTTGGAGATAACAACCGGAGTCAGGGTAGACTTGGCTTTTTCTTCCAGCAGCGGCAGATCGAATTCGATAACCGGGTCGCCGACTTTCACGCGCTGACCTTCTTCAGCGATGCGCTTGAAGCCTTCGCCTTTCAGTTCAACGGTATCGATACCGAAGTGAACAAACAGCTCAATGCCGCTATCGGATTCAATAGAGAAAGCATGGTTGGTTTCAAAAATTTTACCGATGGTACCTTCTACCGGCGCAACCATTTTGTTGCCAGTAGGTTTGATGGCAATGCCATCACCCACAATTTTCTCCGCAAAAACCACATCCGGCACGTCTTCGATGTTGACGATCTCGCCAGAGAGCGGAGCAACAATCTCAATAGTTCCGGTGTCTTTTTTGTCATCAGAAACCAGAGATTTCAGTTTATCGAACAAACCCATGATCTTCTCCTAAGCAGTAATTTGGGCCGCGCATCTCGTGGATTAGCAGATTGTTTTTTCTTCAATGAACTTGTTAACCAGCGTCATTAACTCGTCCGTCGTCGGTTGAGCAAGAGCCTGCTCTGCTAATACTTTCGCATCTTCGAAGTTCGTGTTACGAATAATCTTCTTGATGCGCGGGATGGAAATGGCGCTCATAGAGAATTCGTCCAGCCCCATACCCAGCAACAGAAGTGTAGCACGTTCATCGCCCGCAAGCTCACCACACATACCAGTCCATTTGCCTTCTGCATGAGAAGCATCAATAACTTGCTTGATCAGAGTCAGCACAGACGGTGACATCGGCTGGTAAAGATGCGAGATCATATCATTACCACGGTCAACTGCCAGAGTATATTGCGTTAAATCATTGGTTCCGATACTAAAGAAATCAACTTCTTTGGCTAAATGACGAGCAATGGTCGCGGCCGCCGGGGTTTCCACCATCACGCCGATCTCAATTGATTCGTCAAAAGCTTTACCTTCGTCACGCAGTTCCTGTTTGTAGATCTCAATCTCTTTCTTCAGTGCGCGCACTTCTTCAACAGAGATGATCATCGGGAACATGATGCGCAGTTTACCGAAAGCGGAGGCACGCAGGATAGCGCGAACCTGGTCGCGGAGGATCTCTTTACGATCCATCGCGATACGCACGGCGCGCCAACCGAGGAACGGGTTCTCTTCTTTCGGGAAGTTCATGTACGGCAGCTCTTTATCGCCGCCGATGTCCATGGTGCGAACGATAACGGCCTGTGAGCCGCACGCTTCAGCCACCGCTTTATAGGCTGCGAACTGTTCTTCTTCAGTCGGCAGAGAATCGCGGTCCATGAACAGGAATTCAGTACGGTACAGGCCTACGCCTTCCGCGCCGTTGCGCTCAGCGCCGTCTACGTCGCGAACGGTACCGATGTTAGCGCAAACTTCAACCTGATGACCGTCGAGAGTGATGGCCGGCAGATCTTTCAGTTTCGCCAGTTCTGCTTTTTCTTCAGCAACCTGCGCCTGCAGCGCACGCAGCTCTTCGATTTTTTCGTTGCTTGGGTTAACCAGAACCTGGTTGTTAACCGCATCAAGAATCAGATAGTCGCCGTTTTTCACCTGAGAGGTGACGCTTCCGGTACCGACGATTGCCGGCAGCTCAAGGGAGCGCGCCATGATAGAGGTGTGGGAAGTACGGCCGCCCGCGTCGGTGATGAAACCCAGCACCTTATTCAGGTTCAGCTGTGCGGTTTCCGACGGGGTCAGATCGGCGGCAACGAGGATGACTTCATCCGCGATAGCGCTCAGATCGATGATTGCCAGGCCCAGAATGTTGCGCAGCAGACGTTTACCGATGTCGCGTACGTCAGCGGCACGCTCTTTCAGGTATTCATCATCCAGCTCTTCCAGTGCAGTTGCCTGACCTTCGATAACTTCATTGGCTGCCGCATCGGCAGTCATGTGCTTATCTTTAATCAGGGCTATGATTTCCTGCTCAAGCTCCTCATCTTCCAGCAGCATAATATGCCCTTCGAAGATGGCTTCTTTTTCTTCACCGAAAGTTTCACCAGCTTTGGTTTTGATGACCTCCAGCTGGGCGGAGGCCTTGGTGCGGCCGTTCAGGAAACGTTCAACTTCCTGATCAACCTTATCGGCAGAAATTTTCTTCCGGTCGATGACAATTTCATCTTCTTTCAGCAGGAGAGCCTTGCCGAAAGCGATACCCGGGGATGCTAAAATGCCTGAAATCATAACCCTACCTTACTTGTGACTGATATTAAAAAGAACCCGTGAACTTACTCGAGTTCAGCCATCAGTTTAACCAGATGCTCAACTGCTTTTTGCTCATCTTCGCCTTCAGCGGAGATGGTCACAACGGTACCCTGAGTCAGGCCCAGAGTTTGCAGTTTGAACAGGCTTTTTGCGCTGGCGCTTTTGCCGTTGGAGGTTACAGTGATCTCAGAAGTGAAGCCTTTCGCTTCTTTAACAAACTGAGCAGCAGGGCGGGTGTGCAGACCGTTCGGAGCGGTAATGGTAACTTCTTGCTGGAACATTATATTTCCCCAACTTATAGGTTTAGTGTTGTGGACCTAAAGTCTAGCCTAACGACCAAACTTTAGCCTGTATTGTTAGCGCCGGCGTTACGTGT
This sequence comes from Klebsiella sp. 141198, assembly GCF_050600785.1. Taxonomy (NCBI): domain Bacteria; kingdom Pseudomonadati; phylum Pseudomonadota; class Gammaproteobacteria; order Enterobacterales; family Enterobacteriaceae; genus Klebsiella; species Klebsiella sp. 141198. The sequence goes on along the minus strand of NZ_JAQIRM010000002.1, from coordinate 828,265 downwards.
GTGGCTAAGGCGTCAGCAGCGAAACCGCTGAGAGGACCTTAAGTCCGTTGACGTCTAGCACTTCATTAAACATTATGCCGCGAAAGGAAGACTTGAACCAAATCATAAAATCGATTCAGCGTGCGGAAATCCAAATCTGAATAATTTCGCGCTTCAAAATAAATGTGCTGGTTAAATACCAGACCCTACGAGGTGAATCAATGCCAGGAGGGGTAAAACTTTGACGTATGCCACAAAAAAGCACCCGAAAAGGTGCTTTTTTACACGGTTTTTACAAACTGGCACTACTGTTGCAATTCTTTCTCGGTGAAGAGATCTGCGAACAGCGCCGTGCTTAAATAACGCTCACCGGAAGACGGTAGGATAACCACAATATTCTTATTGGTAAAGGCTTCATCTTCCTGCAGCTTTAACGCCGCGGCGACAGCCGCGCCGGAAGAGATACCGGCCAGAATGCCTTCTTCTTCCATCAGGCGACGGGCGGTGGAGATAGCCTCTTCATTGGTAATAGCGACCACTTTATCGACCAGTTTCAGGTCGAGGTTGCCCGGGATAAAGCCGGCGCCGATGCCCTGAATTTTGTGCGGGCCAGGTTTCAGCTCTTCGCCAGCCAGCGCCTGAGTGATAACCGGCGAGTCGGTCGGCTCAACGGCGACGGTAATCAGATCTTTTTTGCCTTTCGTGCCTTTAATATAACGAGAAACACCGGTCAGAGTACCGCCGGTACCGACGCCGGAAATAAAGACGTCAACCTGGCCATCGGTGTCTTCCCAGATTTCCGGGCCGGTGGTTTTTTCGTGAATTTCCGGGTTCGCCGGGTTACTGAACTGCTGCAGCAGCAGATACTTTTCCGGGTCGCTGGCGACAATCTCTTCCGCCTTCTGGATGGCGCCTTTCATGCCTTTCGCGCCTTCGGTCAGCACCAGGTTAGCGCCCAGCGCTTTCAGCAGCTTGCGGCGTTCCACGCTCATGGTTTCCGGCATGGTCAGCGTCAGTTTGTAGCCGCGAGCGGCGGCGACGTAGGCAAGGGCAATACCGGTGTTGCCGCTGGTTGGTTCAACCAGTTCCACACCCGGTTTCAGTACGCCGCGCTTTTCAGCATCCCAAATCATATTGGCGCCGATACGGCATTTAACGCTAAAGCTCGGGTTACGAGATTCTACCTTGGCCAGGATTCGGCCATTACCGATGCGGTTCAGTCGTACCAGCGGCGTATGACCGATAGTCAGGGAGTTGTCTTCAAAAATCTTACTCATGGCCCGTCCTTAACTGTATGAAATTTGGGGGTACGGCTTCAGCATACCCGCTTAAACAATATCCGGAAGTAAGGATTTAGCATATCTATATGCTGAAGGGAAATAATGATGAGCAAGAAGGAATAAGACGGAAATAAGGGGCGGCGTGAACCGCCCCGAAAGAGACAGCTAAGCGCGCTATTTCCACATCGCGTGCTTATCGCGGTAGCAATCCACCCACATCGCCGTCGCGCCGCAGATAGCGACTGGCAAAATCACCAGGTTGAGAACCGGGATCATGGTGAACAGGCTGGTCAGCGCGCCAAACTGCATGTTAATGACCTTCCGCGAGCGCAGCGCCTCGCGCATGGTTTTAAACGGCACTTTATGGTTATCGAACGGATAGTCGCAGTACTGAATGGCCAGCATCCAGGCGCTAAACAGGAACCACAGTACCGGCGCGACGGTTTGACCAATGCCGGGGATAAAGTACAGCAGCAACAGAACGATGGCGCGCGGCAGGTACCAGGCAAACTTTTGCCATTCGCGTTTCATAATGCGCGGGACATCTTTCATAATGCCGAATACGCCAACGTCCGGCGGCGTCGCGCCGGTCAGCCGCGCTTCGAGCTGTTCCGCCAGCAGGCCGCTAAACGGCGCGGCAATCCAGTTGGCGATGGTCGAAAAGAAGTAACCAAATACCAACAAAATAGAGATAACCGCCACCGGCCACAGCAGGTAGTTTAACCACTGAAGCCATTCAGGCACATGGCTCATTAATGAAGGGATCCAGCTATCGAGACGGGTAAACAGCCACCAGAACGCGCCGCCCATCAGAATCACGTTAACTAATAAAGGCAGGAACACGAAACGTCGGATCCCTGGCAGCCTGATGAGTTTCCAGCCTTGTGAAAAATAGTAGACGCCGCTACGTGGGGTAGTTGCGGATGATGAAACCATAGTCAGGCGATGCTCCTTTTTTAACATTCAGTGTGAATGCCCGCTTATTTTATCGGGTTGCCAGACAATAACCAGTTAGGAAATGTTCGAAAAAACAGCAAAAAGCACGATTTAGTTCATCTTTATGGGGTGAAAGGGGCAGACGCACTTGCACTTGATGTAATCGGCAAATACTCTTAGTGAGTAAATGTTTGCCGTGGTGGCAAGGTGTTAGAACAACAGAGAATATAATGATGCAGGATTTGCGTCTGATATTAATCATTGTTGGCGCGATCGCCATAATCGCTTTACTGGTACATGGTTTCTGGACCAGCCGTAAAGAGCGTTCCTCGATGTTCCGCGATCGCCCACTGAAACGTATGAAGTCTCGCGACGATGAAACATCGGAAGGCGATGACTTTGATGACGATGTTGAAGGCGTAGGTGAAGTTCGCGTTCACCGGGTTAATCACGCCCCGAACGGCGCATATGGGGAGCAAGAAGCACCTCGTCAGGCGCCGCAACACCAGTATCAGCCTCCGTACGAGCGTCAGGTGCAGCAACCTGTGCGTCAGGACGAGCCGGTGCATCAGGCGCCGCCGCACGCGCCGCGCCCGCAGCAGCCTGTTGCTCCGCAGCCGCAGGCCCAGCCGCCGCATCATGTTGCCCCTGCTCAGCCGGTACATCCAGCGCAGCCGGTTCATCAGCCGCAGCCGGTACCGCCGCAATATCAGCAGCCGGTGCAGCCTGCGCCGCAGCAGCCTGTAGCGCAACAGCCGGCGCCAGTCCAACAACCTGTTGCTCAACAACCTGCGCCGGTTCAACAGCCAGCCGCGCCACAGCCGCAACAGGCGCCTGTTGCGCCAGCCGCTGAACCTCAGCAGCCCGCCGCCGCGCCGCAGCCAAAAGAGCGCAAAGAGACGGTCATCGTGATGAACGTCGCCGCGCATCACGGTTCGCAGCTTAATGGTGAATTGCTGATCAACAGCATCCAGCAGGCCGGCTTTAAGTTTGGCGATATGAATATTTTCCATCGTCATTTAAGCCCGGACGGTAGCGGACAGGTATTGTTCAGCCTGGCGAACATGGTTAAACCTGGCACCTTTAATCCGGATGCGATGGTGGATATGACCACGCCGGGCGTGACTATCTTTATGCAGGTGCCGTCGTTTGGCGACGAGCTGCAAAACTTTAAACTGATGCTGCAGTCGGCGCAGTACATCGCCGATGAAGTTGGCGGCGTGGTGCTTGACGACCAGCGTCGGATGATGACGCCGCAGAAACTGCGTGAGTACCAGGATCGTATTCGCGAAGTAAAAGAGGCTAACGCCTGATTTCTACGCGCTAGCGTGTCGTCTGCTTAATCTGAACCCCCGCCCGTCGGGGGTTTTTTATCATTGATGGTGCGATATGGAACCAATCGAACAAAAACTGACTGAACTGCGAACCACCCTTCGCCATCATGAATATCTGTATCATGTTATGGACACCCCGGAGATTCCCGATGCGGAATATGACCGGCTGATGCGCGAACTGCGCGAACTCGAAGCGCAACATCCTGAACTGATTACCCCTGACTCGCCAACCCAGCGCGTTGGCGCGGCGCCATTGGCCTCTTTTAGCCAGATTCGCCATGAAGTGCCAATGCTATCGCTGGATAACGTCTTTGATGAAGAGAGTTTCCTCGCCTTTAACAAACGCGTGCAGGACCGTTTAAGCGATACGACGGATCTGACCTGGTGCTGCGAGCTCAAGCTCGATGGCCTGGCGGTCAGCATCCTCTATGAAAACGGCGTGCTGATGCAGGCGGCGACCCGTGGCGATGGCACCACCGGCGAGGATATTACCTCCAACGTGCGCACCATTCGCGCTATTCCGTTGAAGCTACGCGGCGACAATATCCCGGCGCGTCTGGAAGTGCGCGGAGAAGTGTTCCTGCCGCAGGCTGGATTTGAAAAAATTAATGAAGAAGCCCGCCGCACCGGCGGTAAAGTGTTTGCTAACCCGCGCAATGCCGCTGCGGGCTCGTTGCGCCAGTTGGACCCGCGTATTACCGCGAAGCGACCGCTTACTTTCTTCTGCTACGGCGTTGGCGTGCTGGAAGGCGGCGAACTGCCGGCCAGCCACTCTGCCCGTTTACAGCAGTTTAAGCAGTGGGGGCTACCGGTGAGCGACCGCGTGATGCTGTGTCATTCTCCAGAGGAAGTGCTCACTTACTATCGCCAGGTTGAAGAAGATCGTCCGAAACTTGGTTTTGATATTGACGGCGTGGTAATTAAAGTCGATTCGCTGGCGCTGCAGGAGCAGCTTGGTTTCGTCGCCCGTGCCCCGCGCTGGGCGGTAGCCTTTAAATTCCCGGCCCAAGAGCAGATGACTTTTGTCAACGATGTGGAATTCCAGGTTGGCCGTACCGGGGCGATTACGCCGGTAGCGCGCCTTGAACCGGTGCACGTGGCCGGGGTACTGGTCAGTAACGCCACGCTGCATAACGCCGACGAAATCGAACGTTTAGGTCTGCGTATTGGCGACAAAGTGGTGATTCGCCGCGCGGGGGACGTGATCCCGCAGGTCGTCAACGTAGTGCTTTCTGAACGCCCGGAACATACGCGTGAAATCATCTTCCCAACCCATTGCCCGGTATGTCATTCCGATGTTGAACGCGTGGAAGGGGAAGCGGTGGCGCGCTGTACCGGTGGGCTTATCTGCGGCGCACAGCGTAAAGAAGCGCTGAAGCACTTTGTCTCCCGACGGGCGCTGGATGTCGACGGTATGGGCGATAAAATCATCGATCAGTTGGTTGAGAAAGAGTACGTCCATACGCCAGCCGATCTGTTCCGTCTCAGCGCGGGCAAACTAACCGGGCTGGATCGCATGGGGCCTAAATCGGCGCAAAATGTGGTCAACGCGCTGGAGAAAGCGAAAGAGACGACTTTTGCCCGCTTCCTTTACGCGCTCGGTATCCGGGAAGTTGGCGAAGCGACAGCAGCGGGACTGGCGGCGCATTTTGGCACAATTGAAGCGCTGGAACAGGCTTCAATTGAGGAACTGCAGAAGGTGCCTGACGTCGGGATTGTCGTCGCCACGCATACTTTTAACTTCTTCGCCGAAGAGAGCAACCGCGAGGTCATCGCGCAACTGCGCGCTGAAGGCGTCCGCTGGCCGGCGCCGGTGGTGGTGAAGGCGGAAGAAATTGACAGTCCGTTTGCTGGTAAAACCGTGGTATTAACCGGTAGCCTGAGCCAGCTGTCGCGCGATGAAGCCAAAGCGCGGCTGGTCGCGATGGGGGCGAAAGTCGCCGGCAGCGTGTCGAAGAAAACCGATCTGGTGATTGCCGGCGAAGCGGCGGGCTCTAAGCTTGCGAAGGCGCAGGAGTTAGGCATTGAGGTTATCGACGAAGCCGAAATGATGCGCCTGCTGGGAGAATAACGTGGATAAAGCGCAGCTCATCGAGATTGCTAATACCGAGATGCCATTTGGCAAATATAAGGGGCGCCGTTTGATCGACGTCCCGGAAGAGTATTTGCTGTGGTTTGCCCGTAAGGATCAATTCCCTGCCGGGCATCTCGGCGAGCTGATGGCGTTGACCTTACTAATCAAGACCGAGGGGCTGACGCAACTGGTGCAGCCCCTGAAGCAACCGCGTTAACCTGCCGTAGCGCGGGATTTCTCCTGCGCCTGTTGGGCGTCTGTTTGCGCTTTATAGCGACGAGCCAGCACGGCGCAGACCATCAGTTGGATCTGATGGAATATCATTAGCGGCAGCACCATTATCCCCAGAATCGATGCCGGGAACAGGATATTCGCCATCGGTATCCCGTTCGCCAGGCTCTTTTTCGAGCCGCAGAAGACGATGGTAATTTCATCCGGCTTGCTAAAGCCGCAGCGGCGGGCAACAAAAACGTTGATCGCGATGACAATGGCCAATAGCACCAGGCTGACAACGACGATAAACAACAGCGACCCTACGCCCACTTTATGCCAGATTCCATTGACGACGGCTTCGCTAAAGGCGGAGTAGACCACCAGCAGGATTGAGGTCTGGTCGGTTTTGCCAATCCATTTTTTATGTTTCGCCACCCAGCTACCGATCCACGGGCGCGACAAGTGTCCAAGAACAAACGGCAGCAGCAACTGCAGCATGATCTTACCGACCTGTTCCAGATCGCCGCCAGCGCCATGCAAATGCATCAACAGTCCTACCAGCAATGGCGAGACAAAAATACCGAGCAGACTTGACGCTGAAGCGGAACAGACCGCCGCGGCGACGTTACCGCCGGCGAGCGAAGTAAAAGCAATAGCTGACTGTACGGTCGCCGGTAAGATACAAAGGTAAATAAAACCGCTATAGAGCATCGGGTCGACCTTAATCGGCGCCCACCACGCAAACAGAACCCCCAGAACCGGAAAAACAATAAAGGTGCTGCACATCACCCACAGGTGTAAACGCCAGTGGCTGCCGCCGGCGATAATGGCTTCACGCGACAGCTTGGCGCCGTGCATAAAGAATAACAGCGCGATGGCGGCGGTGGTGAGATGCTCGACGAAAGGGACGAATTCGCCGCGCGCCGGGAAGAACGAGGCCAGCAGAACCACGGTGATCAATGTCAGTGTAAATGGATCAAGAATGCGGAAAAGTTTCATAAACGCTCCTGAAATTCGATGCCGCTATTGTGCTTTCTTTGTTTTGAGAAATAAAATTGATTTATTGCATCTATTCATGAATAAAACAGATGAATTATTCGTTACGTCAGTTAAAGGTCTTTGTCACCGTCGCCAGGGCGCGCAGTTTTAGCCGTGCCGGGGAAATTATTGGTCTTAGCCAGTCGGCAGTGAGCCATAGCGTTAAGGAACTGGAGCACCAGACCGGCGTACGTTTGCTCGACAGAACGACGCGTGAAGTGGTGCTCACCGAAGCAGGCCATCAGCTGGCGGGCAAGCTTGAGCGTTTGCTTGATGAACTCCATGTGACCCTGCGCGAAGCGGGGCGGGTAGGGCAGCAGCTGACGGGGACCGTGCGCGTCGCCGCCAGCCAGACCATCTCGGCGCATCTGATCCCGCAATGCATCGCTCATAGCAATCGCCGCTATCCGGATATTGATTTCGTACTGCATGACAGGCCGCAGCAGTGGGTGCTGGAAAGTATCCGTCAGGGAGAGGTTGATTTTGGTATCGTTATCGATCCGGGGACGGCGGCAGACTTGCAGTGCGAGTCCGTATTGGCGGAACCTTTTCTGTTGTTATGTCGTGAGGATCACCGCTTTTCCCTGCAGTCATCGGTCAACTGGCAGGAGTTGCAAGGGGAGAGGCTGGTATTGCAGGACTATGCTTCCGGCAGTCGGCCGCTGATTGATGCCGCGCTGGCGCGTTTCGCCATCAAAGCCGATATCGTGCAGGAGATTGGTCATCCGGCGACGCTATTCCCGATGGTGGAATCGGGGATTGGTATTAGCGTACTGCCGGCGCTGGCTTTACCCTTGCCGCAGGGCAGCCGTTTGCAGGTAAAAAGATTAACCCCGGTTGTGGAACGCCAATTGATGCTGGCGCAGCGAAAAAACCGTTCGCTGTCGACCGCGGCGCAGGCGCTGTGGGAAATCGTGCGAGAAGAGGGCGCAAACCTGACATCAGCCAGAATTGAGGACCCGCTGTATCAGCGCTGAAGTTTTTTGCCTGGGCGCTGAGCTCTGCGCATAGCAAAAAGGCGCCTTTAGGGCGCCTTTTTACATTGGTGGGTCGTGCAGGATGACTCGGCTTCGCCTCGCCCTACGGGCCATCGCCGCAAGCGGCGCCGTTGTCTCACTGCGTTCGACCCGAACCTGCTGCAGGTTCGAATCTTAAAGTTCTGCGCATAGCAAAAAGGCGCCTTTAGGGCGCCTTTTTACATTGGTGGGTCGTGCAGGATTCGAACCTGCGACCAATTGATTAAAAGTCAACTGCTCTACCAACTGAGCTAACGACCCGAAGTGGTGGGTGATGACGGGATCGAACCGCCGACCCCCTCCTTGTAAGGGAGGTGCTCTCCCAGCTGAGCTAATCACCCACTTCGGTACTTCACATTTTGACAGAAAATCCAGCTGGCGAGAAAGTGGTGGGTGATGACGGGATCGAACCGCCGACCCCCTCCTTGTAAGGGAGGTGCTCTCCCAGCTGAGCTAATCACCCACTTCTCAATTTTCTGTTCTACACGGCGGAGACTACTTTAAGTAGTTGGTGGGTGATGACGGGATCGAACCGCCGACCCCCTCCTTGTAAGGGAGGTGCTCTCCCAGCTGAGCTAATCACCCCCGCTGTGTGGAGTCGCATTATAGGGAGAGTTGAAATTGAGTCAACGCCTTTTCTAAATAATTTGTTTGTTCGTCGTAAAATTAAACAAAGCGATCGCAAAATCAGCTTCTGTGTATGATTTATAAACAAAAATGGTAAAGCGTGATGTTGAGGCGGGATCTACATTGAGGAATCAGCCTGTGGTGTTAGAATATTCCCCTATCAATTCCAAGAACACTGCCGGCTATCGGCATCTTTATTAAACGTAAGGCCAATTCATGAAAATCAAAACTCGCTTCGCGCCAAGCCCAACAGGCTATCTGCACGTTGGCGGTGCGCGTACTGCTCTCTATTCCTGGCTTTTTGCACGTAACCACGGCGGTGAGTTTGTGCTGCGTATTGAAGACACCGATCTCGAACGCTCCACCCCGGAAGCAATTGAAGCCATCATGGATGGGATGAACTGGCTGAATCTGGAATGGGACGAAGGCCCGTATTTCCAGACTAAACGTTTCGATCGCTATAACGCGGTTATTGATGAAATGCTGGAAGCAGGCACAGCATATAAATGCTACTGCTCGAAAGAACGTCTCGACGCGCTGCGTGAAGAACAGATGGCTAACGGTGAAAAGCCGCGCTACGACGGTCGCTGCCGCCATGATCATCAGCATCACGCCGCCGACGAGCCGTGCGTCGTGCGTTTTGCCAACCCGCAGGAAGGTTCGGTTATCTTTGACGACCAGATCCGCGGGCCGATCGAATTCAGCAACCAGGAGCTGGACGATCTGATCATTCGCCGTACCGACGGCTCCCCGACCTACAACTTCTGCGTCGTGGTGGATGACTGGGATATGGCGATCACCCACGTGATCCGCGGCGAAGACCACATCAACAATACCCCGCGCCAGATCAACATTCTTAAAGCGCTGAATGCGCCGGTGCCGGTGTATGCGCACGTATCGATGATCAACGGCGATGACGGTAAAAAACTTTCCAAGCGCCACGGCGCGGTGAGCGTGATGCAGTACCGTGACGACGGCTACCTGCCGGAAGCGCTGCTGAACTATCTGGTGCGCCTGGGCTGGTCTCATGGCGATCAGGAGATCTTCACTCGCGAAGAGATGATCGAGTTCTTCTCGCTGGGCGCGGTGAGCAAGTCTGCCAGTGCGTTCAACACCGATAAACTGCTGTGGTTAAACCATCACTATATCAACACGCTGCCGGCGGAATATGTGGCGACGCATCTGCAGTGGCACATTGAGCAGGAAAATATCGATACCCGTAACGGCCCGCAGTTGTCCGAGCTGGTTAAGCTGCTGGGCGAGCGTTGCAAAACGCTGAAAGAGATTGCCCAGAGCTGCCGCTACTTCTATGAAGAGTTCGCCGAGTTCGACGCCGATGCGGCGAAGAAACACCTGCGCCCGGTGGCGCGTCAGCCGCTGGAAGTGGTTCGCGATAAGCTGGCGGCCATTAGCGACTGGTCGGCGGAAAATGTCCACCATGCGATTCAGGCGACCGCCGATGAGCTGGAAGTGGGGATGGGGAAAGTGGGCATGCCGCTGCGTGTGGCCGTGACCGGCGCGGGTCAGTCTCCGGCGCTGGACGTCACCGTTCACGCGATCGGTAAATCCCGTAGCGTTGAACGTATCAACAAAGCGCTGGCGTTTATCGCCGAGCGCGAAAGCCAGCAGTCCTGAGGCCGAGCGTAAGCTAAAGCAAGCGGCAGGTTAATCCTGCCGTTTTTTTTCGCCGCTATTTTATCGCGGGGCTAATACCTAACCGCGCCAGGAAGCCACTAATGCCATCGCGGGCAAGTAGATCCCGAAGGTGAGTTTGTTCTGCGGCGGTCATTAACTGCAGCGTATCGGCGATTTGCCGCCATACCGCATCCGCTTCATTGATAAAGTAGCCGCCGGGCTGTTCGGCGAGCTGATACTCTTCATTCAGATGACGAAATGCCGGAATATTGGTCAGAAAATCAATCACTGGCCGGTCGATGACAATCAAACGCGCACGCCCGCCTTTGACGCCGGGAATCGCCTCGGTTCGCCACTTTTGTTCTCGCGCCCAACGGTTGACCGTTTGTCTGGCCAGACCCAGAACTTCGGCAAGCTCCGCAGGCGTCATTTTTTCTTTTAGTTTCATCATTCTTATTTTACTGGCCGCGTATTCCAAGACGGTTTAACAACCCGGTAATGCCTTCGCGTAGCAGCAGCGACATTAGCTGCTTCTGTTCGCGATGAGTCATCTCTTTGCAGAGCGTAAGCAATAAGGGTTCGAGATCGGTCTCAGCGACCGAATAGGGCGAGGGCGTTTCCGCTACGCGCTGGGCATTGCGGATAAACTCCCGTACCTGCTCGTTAACGTGTACGAGACGCGCTTTGCCTCCCTGTACGCCAGGCCGCGGAGAAGTTTGCCACCCCTCTTTACGAACCCATTTATTAATCGTCTGTCGGCTAAAGCCAGTTAGATGCGCAATTTCTTCCGGAGTCATTCGTTCCTTGAGCATACTATTTCCTGAGTAAATATGTGGGAATTAGTGCTTCATGTTATAGCATCCTTTTACAGGAAATAGTGACATGTTTAACGCCTGCCTGCGATAAGGCTCGCATTGTCAGCTATTTGTCTGCTTTTTCAGCGATTGAATCAGGAGGGGTAATTTTGCCGTTGACACCTGGCGAAGGAATTCATATTATGCCGCCCGTCAACACGACACGCTTTACGTTACGGGGCTATAGCTCAGCTGGGAGAGCGCTTGCATGGCATGCAAGAGGTCAGCGGTTCGATCCCGCTTAGCTCCACCAAATTCTGCACCCAGCGGATTTGGTTCGTAAAGAGGTCCTGTGGGGCTATAGCTCAGCTGGGAGAGCGCTTGCATGGCATGCAAGAGGTCAGCGGTTCGATCCCGCTTAGCTCCACCAAAATTCGAACCCTCGCTACGGCGGGGGTTTTTGCTTTTGGCGCCGTCAATGTAAATGACGTTAAGCTTACGTCAGCGTGTATCGAGCAAATAAAAACCAACGTAATTTAGGAATTTTTCTCGGTTTATTTTCTTGCCTGCCATTATTAACCAACATACTATTTTCTGATTGCTTATAATTTTTTAGCCGCAGAGGTGTTGATTAACAATAATGACTGACATATTTAACATCAAAGTTAAAAAAACTCTGCTGGCGTTAATTGTTTGTTTGATTTTTATTCCGCTTTCTCGATTAATTTCTCCGCAAACCCTTATCGACGGAAAACAAATTTATCTGGCATGGCTACCATTAAGCGTCATGTACGCAACCATTTGTATTTTCGGTCGTTACGCCGTTGCTCCTTTGATTGTTGCGTTTGCAATTACTAATACATTTATAATAGATCTAACTTATACGCAGGCCGCTATCCTGTTATTCTGTCAGTTATTTTCCGTCTTTTTCACCTTCGCAATCATGCGCTCGTTGTCGGGGAAAAAATGGCGTAGCGGAAGGCCGGCCAAGCGCCATATTGGTCGCCGTATCTTCTGGGGCGGCTTCTTTGCCCCCATCCTGCTTAAGCTGACGATGTATCTGGCGGGGCGCTTCTTCGCTTTCCCGCTTGCCGTTTCCAGCTACTTTAGTACCGCCTCGATCATCTATTCCGTTATTGATATCCAGGCGTTGATATGTGCCGCCTTAATCTTTACGACCGCTTTCTATTATCCGATGAGAATGATAGTTAGCCCACGTTATCGGCGGGTGTTTTGGGCCCGTCATTGTCAACCGTGGCTGGTGAAAGAAAAAAGAACCTTTACCGTGTATTGGTTTATAGCATTAATCGCAATCATGCTGGTGCTTTGCGCGCCTTTTGATTCCGATTTAATTGCCGGATATCTGGTGCCAATTATTTTCATTCTCTACTTCGTTGGTATTGGGCGGCTGGGGCATGAGTTAATTCGCATTACGTGGGCTATTTCGGCATTCTTTTTAGTGGCCTATAACAAAAACTTTCTGCAGGGTGTTCAATCGGGGTACTCCTTGTCATTTGTCCTGTCGGTGCTAATTTCATTCACGATTTGTTTGTTTTACATGACGGATATTTATTCGCGTAGCGACAGAATTAAACAACGCTGGCGCGATCGGGCTGAAGAGGATCCGTTAACCGGGTTACCCAATCTGCGGGCTCTGGAGGGACATTTGCGCCAGTCGCCGCGGGTGGTTATTAGCAGTCTGCGCATCGAAAACCTGGACTTCCTTAGCCGCCATTACGGCATGATGATGCGCGTAGAGTGCAAACGGCAAATAGCCCGCCGTCTGCAGCCGCTCCTGGATCACCGCGATAAAATTTATCAGCTCCCGGGTAGCGAGTTATTGTTGGTGATAGAAGGGCCGGATCCGGCTGCGCGGCTAAATCACATTGTCGCGATGCTTAACCACGCAAAATTTAACTGGCATAACCACGCTCTCGATTTAGAGTTTGGCGCGGCGTGGGGCAGCTACAGCGGCATTGAGACGGAATTACATCCCATGCTCGGCCAGCTTAGTTGGTTATCGGAGCAGGCTGGCGCCGTGCAACGGGTGCTGGCGTTAGATACCGCGCAGGAAGAGGTTTCCGATCAAACGACCGAACAGGTGCGGATGCTGACGAAAATTAAACAAGCGCTGAACGAGCGTAATCTTCTGTTATATGCGCAGCCGATTCAGAATGCAGAAGGGGAAGGCTATTACGAAATCCTCACCCGTATGCGCTGCGGCGAGACGATTATCACCCCCGATCGTTTTATTCCGCTTATTGCACAGTTCAACCTCAGTCAGCGCTTCGATATGCTGGTGCTGGAAACGCTGTTCAGCCAGCTTGATCACCATCCTGGCCGACGTTTCTCCGTTAATTTGCTGCCGTATACGCTGATGCAAAAAGATAGCGCCGCACAGATTATCGCGCTGTTTAAGCGTTATCGCGTTTCGCCTGCTTATATCACGATTGAGATAACCGAAGAACAGGCGTTCTCGAATGCGGATACCAGCATGCATAATATTCAGCTGCTGAGCGAGTTCGGTTGCGCTATCGCTATTGATGACTTCGGTACCGGTTACGCTAACTATGAGCGTCTGAAAAGCCTGCAGGCGGATATCGTAAAAATTGACGGCTGCTTCGTGCACGAAATCGAGAGCGACCAGCTTGATGCGATTATCGTGAAATCCATTATCGAAATCGCGAGGGCGAAACAGTTAACGGTCGTCGCAGAGTACGTAGAGACCCAGGCGCAGAAGGCGATGTTACTGGCGCTGGGCGTCGATTATTTGCAGGGCTACTTGATTGGCAAACCACAGCCGTTAAGCGAATTGAAGGCGTAAAAAAGCCGGGCGATGCTACAGCCCGGCTTGTTATTTTATTAACGTCTGTTTGAGATTACAGTACCAGCGCAGCGATAGAGGCTGACAACACGCTGACCAGCGTGGAACCGTAAACCAGTTTCAGACCAAAGCGAGAAACCACGTTACCTTGCTCTTCATTCAGGCCTTTAATCGCCCCGGCGATGATGCCGATAGAAGAGAAGTTGGCGAAGGAGACCAGGAAGATGGAGATGATACCTTCCGCACGCGGGGAGAGCGTCGCTGCCACTTTCTGCAGATCCATCATCGCCACGAATTCGTTAGATACCAGTTTGGTCGCCATAATACTGCCGACCTGCAGCGCTTCGCTCGCCGGCACGCCCATTACCCACGCAACCGGGTAGAAGATGTAGCCAAGGATCCCCTGGAAGGAGATGCTGTAACCAAACCAGCCGGTAACGGTGGCGAACAGGGCGTTAAGTGCGGAGATCAGCGCGATAAAGCCGATCAGCATCGCCGCAACGATAATCGCTACTTTAAAGCCTGCCAGAATGTATTCGCCCAACATTTCGAAGAAGCTCTGACCTTCGTGCAGATTGGACATCTGCAGGTTTTCTTCGCTCTGCTCAACGCGATACGGGTTAATCAGCGACAGGACGATAAAGGTGCTGAACATGTTAAGCACCAGCGCGGCAACCACATACTTCGGCTGCAGCATAGTCATATAGGCGCCGACGATGGACATCGAAACGGTAGACATCGCGGTTGCCGCCATGGTGTACATACGGTTGCGCGACATTTTGCCGAGAATATCTTTATAGGCGATGAAGTTTTCCGACTGGCCGAGGATCAGCGAGCTGACGGCGTTGAAGGATTCCAGTTTGCCCATGCCGTTAACTTTCGACAGCACGGTACCGATAGCGCGGATGACAATCGGCAGAATGCGAATATGCTGTAAAATACCAATCAGCGCGGAAATAAAGACGATTGGGCACAAAACCTTCAGGAAGAAGAAGGCCAGACCTTTATCGTTCATGTTACCGAATACGAAGTTGGTGCCTTCGTTGGCGAAACCGAGAAGTTTCTCGAACATCTCAGAAAAGCCTTTCACGAAACCCAGACCGACATCGGAGTTCAGGAAGAACCAGGCCAGCAAAACTTCAATAACAAGTAATTGAATAACATAACGAATGCGGATCTGCTTACGGTTGTGACTGACCAGCAAGGCCAGTATAGCCACCACAACGATCGCGAGGACAAAATGCAAGACGCGGTCCATATTTGCTCCAAATATGAGGCAGGTTAAATTTCCGTGCACATTCTATGCAACAAGCCTAAATAAAACGAGATCGAATCCACACTATTACAAGGATATGTGACCAATAACAAAAATAGTGATCAATCGTACATTTTTGTTATGTTATGCAAAGGTATTAAAAGTTGCATTAATGTACTAATCTGATGAAAGGCGCGTTGTCCACATCTTCACGCCCGTTTTGTTGTTTGGCCTACTATCGTTCCCTCCTATCAAAGCAATCATTATCACCTTTCTAAATGAACTTGATAATCATTCGCATTTTGATAGCATTAAACATAGCAAAGGCTATATTTCCAGGGGCAGAAAATGACTAGCAGTCGCGTTGAGAATAGCAGCGGTCGCGCAGCGCGCAAGATGAGGCTCGCACTGATGGGGCCCGCATTCATTGCTGCCATCGGCTACATCGATCCGGGTAACTTCGCCACGAATATCCAGGCTGGCGCCAGCTTTGGCTATCAATTGTTATGGGTAGTGGTATGGGCGAACCTGATGGCGATGCTGATTCAGGTGTTATCGGCCAAGCTCGGTATCGCCACCGGTAAAAACCTCGCGGAACAGATCCGCGACCATTACCCGCGCCCGGTGGTGTGGTTTTACTGGGTACAGGCGGAAATTATCGCCATGGCGACCGATCTGGCTGAATTTATCGGTGCGGCCATCGGCTTTAAGCTGCTGCTCGGCGTTTCCTTATTACAGGGGGCGGTGCTGACCGGCGTCGCCACCTTCCTGATCCTGATGTTGCAGCGTCGTGGGCAGAAACCGCTGGAAAAAGTCATCGGCGGGCTGCTGCTGTTTGTGGCGGTGGCCTATGTGGTCGAGCTTATCTTCTCGCAGCCGGCGATAGCGCCGCTGGCCAAAGGTATGATTATTCCGAGCCTGCCGAATGGCGAAGCGGTATTCCTTGCCGCCGGGGTTCTCGGGGCGACGATTATGCCGCACGTTATTTATCTGCACTCGTCGCTGACGCAAAACCTGCACGACGGCTCGCGCAAAGAACGCTATAACGCCACGCGTTGGGACGTGGCGATTGCGATGACCATTGCCGGCTTCGTTAACCTGGCGATGATGGCGACCGCTGCCGCTGCGTTTCACTTCAACGGTCACACCGGAGTGGCCGATCTCGACCAGGCTTATTTAACTCTCGAGCCGCTGCTTAGCCATGCCGCCGCGACGATTTTTGGTCTCAGTCTGGTTGCCGCCGGTCTCTCGTCGACTGTAGTCGGAACGCTTGCCGGGCAGGTCGTGATGCAGGGGTTTATCCGCTTCCATATTCCGCTGTGGTTTCGCCGGACAATTACCATGCTGCCATCGTTTATCGTGATTTTGATGGGGCTGGACCCGACGCGTATCCTGGTAATGAGTCAGGTGTTGCTGAGCTTCGGGATTGCGCTGGCGCTGGTGCCGCTGCTGATTTTTACCAGCGATGCGCGGTTAATGGGCGATCTGGTAAACAGTCGGTGGGTAAAACGCATCGGTTGGCTGATTGTGGTGATTGTGGTGGCGCTGAACGGCTGGCTGATTATTGGTTCCGCATTAGATTAAGGCGGACAACAAAAAAGGGAGCTTTCGCTCCCTTTATCAATTAGTGGTGCCCGTGGCCATGTCCTCGACCACCGCCCCAGCCACCGTGACGACCGCCCCAATCGCCACGGCGATCGTTCCAGCCTTCGCGATAACCGCGCTCGTAAGCACGACCGCGATCCCAGCCGCGTTTATCCCAACCGCGATGCCAGCCGTTATCATGGCGATGCCAGCGGTGATCGCGCCATTCATAATGACGACGCCAGTAGTCACGGTCGCGCCAGCCGCCACCGTCCCAGTAGTTACCGTAACCGTCACGATCGCCAATTTGTAATTTTACCGATGGCAGCAGGGTGATTTCACCAGCATTGGCGATAACCGGCGCGCACGCCAGCAGTACCGCAGCCAGAATCAGTGACCTGAACATACTCTTCTCCTCACGATCGGGTCTTAAATGACCTGTTAACCAGATATTACGAGCCGGTAAAGAGACGTAGCATCAGGGAACTCTTAAATCGCAAGAAATAGCATTTTTTGCCAAAGTAAAAATGAGTTTACACCGCAAGGATCGCGTCAATGGCGGCGCACTCTTCAGCGCTGAACTGGCGGTTGCTTAACATGCCCACGGCATCGTCCAGTTGCGCTGTCTTACTGGCGCCGATCAGCACTGACGTCACCTTATCTTCACGCAGTACCCAGGCTAACGCCATCTGTGAAAGCTTCTGTCCGCGGCGCCCGGCAAGGGCGTCAAGCTGGCGGATTTTTTCCAGCCGCTCGGCGGTGAGCTGTTCCGGCTGTAAAAAACGGCTATTGCTGGCTGCGCGCGAGTCTGGCGGAATACCGTTGAGGTAGCGGTTGGTCAGCTGGCCGCCAGCCAGCGGTGAAAACGCTATACTTCCCACGCCTTCGGCCTGCAGCATCGCTAATAATCCTTCTTCCACCCAGCGTTCAAACATCGAATATTTGGGTTGGTGAATCAGGCAAGGCGTGCCGAGATCGTTGAGGATAGCGATAGCCTGACGCGCCAGCTCGAGCGGGTAGTTCGATAAACCAACGTAGAGCGCTTTTCCCTGGCGAACCAGATGATCCAGCGCGCGCATGGTCTCTTGCAGCGGCGTCTCCGGGTCCGGGCGGTGGTGATAAAAGATATCGACGTACTCAAGACCCATCCGCTTCAGGCTCTGGTCGAGACTGGCGACCAGATACTTGCGCGATCCCCAGTCGCCATAAGGACCATCCCACATGGTATAGCCGGCTTTACTGGAGATGATAAGTTCGTCGCGGTAGGGCAGAAAATCTTCTTTCAGGATCCGCCCAAAGTTGCTCTCTGCCGATCCGGGCGGTGGACCGTAATTGTTCGCCAGGTCGAAGTGGGTAATACCAAGGTCGAAGGCGTGACGCAGCAACTGGCGGCTGACCTCTACCTGTGTTTCATCGCCAAAGTTATGCCACAGGCCGAGAGATATCGCCGGTAGCTTCAGGCCGCTGCGCCCGCATCGGCGGTACTCCATGGTCTGATAACGCGTGTCGCTTGCCTGGTAAACCATACTTCCTCCGCATCAAAACAGGGTGTGTATACGTTTACACTAATCAATGTTGTACGCGGAGTATATGGGGAAAACGCGTAAATTTTGCTTTCCACCCTCTTTATTGCTCACAATCTGGACAGGTAAAGCGCATATCTAATACTCAGATTACCTGCACAATAACAAGGATTATGGATATGCAACCGACTTACACCATTGGCGATTATCTGCTGGATCGTCTCGTAGATTGTGGTATCGATCGCCTGTTCGGCGTGCCTGGTGATTACAACTTACAGTTTCTCGATCACGTGATAGCCCATCAAAATTTGGGATGGGTCGGCTGTGCTAACGAACTGAACGCGGCCTACGCCGCTGACGGCTATGCGCGCATAAAAGGCGCCGGCGCGCTGCTAACCACCTACGGCGTAGGGGAGTTAAGCGCGTTGAATGGGGTGGCCGGTAGTTATGCAGAACATATCCCTGTACTGCATATTGTGGGCGCGCCTTCTACCGGCGCGCAGCAGCGCGGCGAACTCCTGCACCATACGCTCGGCGATGGCGATTTCACCCATTTCTCGCGGATGAGCGAACACATTACCTGTACTCAGGCGACGCTAACGGCTGGCAACGCCTGTCACGAAATTGACAGGGTATTAAGCGACATGCTGACCCACCACCGCCCTGGGTATCTGATGCTGCCTGCCGACGTGGCGAAAGCCCGCGCGGTGCCGCCGGCCCGCGCGCTGGTGATTAAGGGCCCGGCGGCCGATGAAAACCAGCTTGCCGGCTTCCGTGAGCACGCGGCCAAACTGTTACGCAGCAGTCGCCGCGTGTCGCTGCTGGCGGATTTTCTCGCCCAGCGTTACGGCCTGCAAAACACACTACAGCAATGGGTTAAGTCCGCGCCGATTACCCACGCCACCATGCTGATGGGAAAAGGGCTGTTTGACGAACAAGGCTCAGGTTTTGCCGGGACCTATAGCGGGATCGCCAGCGCGCCGCAGACTCGCGAGGCGATGGAAAGCGCCGATGCCATCATCTGCGTGGGTACGCGCTTTACCGATACGATTACCGCCGGCTTTACCCATCATTTGCCAACGGAGAAAACCATCGAAATCCAGCCGTTTGCCGCACGGGTTGGCGATCATTGGTTCAGCCGGATCCCGATGGATCAGGCGCTGGCGGCCCTCATTGATGTTTCTGGCAAGCTGTCCGCGGAATGGAGCGCGCCAGATATCATCGCGCCCGACGCTTCCGGCGCGCCGCAGGGCAATCTGACGCAGAAAAGCTTCTGGAGTACGGTCGAGAAACAGCTGCGGCCGGGCGATATTATTCTTGCCGATCAGGGAACCTCGGCATTCGGCATCGCCTCATTAAAACTTCCCTCGCAGGCGACGCTGCTGGTGCAGCCGCTATGGGGCTCTATCGGTTTTACGCTACCTGCCGCTTACGGCGCGCAGACAGCCGCCGCGGACAGAAGGGTGGTATTAATCATTGGCGATGGCGCCGCGCAGCTCACTATCCAGGAGATGAGCTCGATGCTGCGCGATAAGCAAAAACTGTTAATTTTGCTGTTGAATAATGAGGGCTACACCGTCGAGCGCGCGATTCACGGGCCGGAACAGCGCTACAACGATATCGCGTTGTGGGACTGGAGCCGCTTCCCTGATGCTTTTGCGCCGGATACGCCTTCCCGCTGTTGGCGGGTATCGCAAACCGGCGAGCTGGCGGAGGCGATGGCCGATAGCGTTAACTCCGATAAGCTAACGATGGTCGAAGTCATGCTGCCAAAAATGGATATTCCTGATTTCTTACGCGCTGTCACTCAGGCGCTGGAAAATCGCAACAACCGCAGCTAATCGCCGCGGCGCCTGGCAATCATCAACGGCTTCCCGGCCAGCAGTAGCCAGGCCGGAAGCATCACGATACACAGCAGCGGCAGCAAGGTGGTGTCCGGTACCACCACTGCCGCCATAAACAGGCTCAGCCAGCCATCGCGGGTGACGACCAGCACCAGACCGAGGATCGCGCAGGAGATGGTAATGGCGGCCGGTACCGCTTCAACGTGCGCATGCAGCATTAGCCCCAGCGAGACGCCGACAAACACCGCCGGGAAAATACGCCCGCCGCGAAAGCCACAGGCGGCCGCCAGCACCAGCGCCGCCAATTTCACCACGGCAATGAGCAGAAAATCACCGGCGCCAAGCGTCTGGCTGGAAGCCAGTTGCTGCATTTCGTCCAGGCCTTTAAACAGCGTAATATGGCCGCCAATAACGCCCAGGATCCCCAGTAAAAAACCCCCGATGCCGAGCATTAACACCGGATTTTTCAAGCGGTGGACGAGCGCGTGCAGACGCGGCAGACACCACACGGCGACCATGCCGACGGCGATGGCGATAAGCGTGACGATCGCGCCGCTGATGATATCGACGATGCGCAGGTGCGGATAGTGCGGGATCGGCAGGGTGAAATTGGGATGGAAAAAAATACCGGTCGTCAATGCGCCTGCCGCCGCCGCCAGCAACGGCGCGAACAGCCGGTCCCATAACGGAACGTCGCTGCTGCTATTGAGCGTTTGCGAAAAAATAAGCGCCGCGGCAACCGGTGTACCGAACAGCGCGCCGATGGTTCCCGACGCGGCAAGAATTGTCCAGTCCAGCGAACTTACCCGCGGAAACAGACGCGAGCCAAGGGCGACGGCAAGCGCGATATTGACGACCATGATCGGATGTTCCGGCCCGAGGCTAACGCCGCCGGCGAGGCCGAGAATCAACGCCGCCAGTAACCCCGGTAGCGCGCTGGTGGCGATGGGCGCGCCGATTAAGGATTCGGTTGCCGGATCTGGCCCACCATGTCCAGGACTGAAACGGACCACCAGCCCCACGACAATCCCGGTGAGAGTGAGGATGGCTATTATCCATAGCGGACTATCGGCGGCAATGCCGACATGTGCCGGCAGGTCGCTCCACAAGATGCTCTGCAGAATTGCGGCGATCTTCATCGCCACAATCAATACCAGGCTGGAAGCGATGCCAATAATAATGGCCGGTATTGATAACAACAGCATCGTTCTGGCGCGCGGGTGCAGCATGAAGGGTTCCTTTTAAATGTCCTGAAGCGCTACTTTGCCTGTCTCTGTAAAGAGCTTCGGCGCAAATGGTGCTGAAACGATAAACTTAAGGCCAAACCTGACGTTGCGTGTATGAAATAAGATGCCGTGTTACATAGATTACAGTCTAATTGTGACCAATGTCGCTAAACTACCGGCGGCTGTACGTTGGTCGTTGTTGTTATGTCGCCATGAATTTACAGTGTGCGAAAAGAATTATTTTGACTTTAGCGGAGCCGTAACGGAATGACAAAATTTGCTTTAGTAGGAGACGTCGGTGGAACTAACGCCCGTCTGGCGTTATGTGATATCGCAAGCGGGGAGATTTCCCGCGCTAAAACTTATTCCGGGCTCGATTACCCAAGCCTTGAGGCCGTTGTACGCGTCTATCTCGACGAACAAGCCGTGAAGGTTGATGATGGTTGCATCGCCATTGCTTGCCCCATCACCGGCGACTGGGTGGCGATGACCAACCATACCTGGGCTTTTTCTATTGCCGAGATGAAAAAGAACCTCGGATTCGCGCATCTGGAAATCATTAATGATTTTACCGCGGTGTCGATGGCGATCCCGATGCTCAAAGCCGAGCATCTGATCCAGTTCGGCGGCGCGCAACCGGCGGAAGGTAAACCGATCGCAGTCTACGGCGCAGGCACCGGTCTTGGCGTAGCGCACCTGGTACACGTTGATAAACGCTGGGTGAGCCTGCCGGGCGAGGGCGGCCACGTTGATTTCGCGCCGAACAGTGAAGAAGAGGGCATTATTCTCGAAGAGCTACGCAGCGAGTTGGGCCACGTGTCCGCCGAACGCGTTTTGTCCGGCCCTGGGTTGGTTAATCTGTATCGGGCGATTGTTAAATCCGATGGCCGTTTGCCGGAAAACCTACAGCCGAAGGACGTTACCGAGCGCGCGCTGGCGGATACCTGCATTGATTGTCGCCGCGCGCTGTCGCTATTCTGCGTCATTATGGGGCGCTTTGGCGGTAACCTGGCGCTGACCCTCGGCACATTCGGCGGCGTGTACATCGCAGGCGGTATTGTCCCGCGTTTCCTTGAGTTCTTTAAGGCATCGGGTTTCCGCGGCGGGTTTGAAGATAAAGGGCGCTTTAAAGCCTACGTGCAGGATATTCCGGTTTATCTCATCGTCCATGATAACCCAGGCCTACTGGGCTCCGGCGCGCATCTGCGCCAGACGCTGGGGCATATCCTCTAAACCACTCTCAGCCGGGCGGCGGTGTCTGCCGTCGCCCATCTCATTACAGATTCATCAACTGGCGAAACTCTTTCACCTTACTGCGGCTAACCGGTACCTGAAATTCAAGGTCGCGTAGCCGTAGGACGTAGGTGTTGTTGAACCATGGCTCTATTTCGCGAATTTTATTCAGATTGACGCAGTACGAGCGGTGGCAGCGAAAGAAGTGCGCAGCCGGCAGCTTGCTGCAGAATTCAGTGATGTTCATCGGCATGACGAATGATTCACGGCGCGTATAAACGAAGGTCATTTTTTCATGCGCTTCCGCGTAATAAATATCGTGAATGCTGGTGACGATGATCCGCTCGTCTTTAATCAGATTAATGGTGTCGTTTTCGCGGGTTGGATTGTGCACGGGCGTTCCGCTTACCGCCACCTGCTGCTGTTGCTGCCAGGCGCTGGACAGTTTCTGCAACATATTAATAATCCGCGATTCCTGATAAGGCTTGAGGATGTAGTCAAACGCTTCCAGTTCAAAGGCTTCCACCGCATGTTCTTTCCACGCGGTGATAAAAACGATGAACGGCTTATGCGCGAACTGGCTAATATTTTGCGCCAGCAGCACGCCATCCAGAGAGGGAATATTGATGTCGAGAAAGATGGCATCGACTTTATTGTGCTGCAGGAATTTCAGCACATCGAGACCGTCATCAAAGGTACCGACAATCTCCATCTGGCTGTGAGTATTAATCAACCAGGTGAGTTCCTGCTGCGCCGGGAACTCATCCTCAACAATAATGACTTTCATGTTTTCTCCGCTCATGGCAACAGCGATACCGGTTCAGTCGCCGGGGCGTGCTGGTTGGGGACGTAGAACGCAATCTCCGTTCCCGGCGTTAAGCGGCGGATATGCAGCCCTTCGCCGTAGAGCAGTTTCACCCGATGATGAACATTCAGCAGGCCAATTTTATTGCCCGGCATCTCGTCGGCTTCGACGCGGGCCACCACCGCCGGGTCAATGCCGTTACCGGTATCCCGTACGCTAATGCGCACCCGGTTTCCGCATTCGTTGATGGCGATGGTCACCACGCCCTTGCCCCGACAGGGTTGAATGCCGTGGACAATGGCGTTTTCTACCAGAGGCTGAATCAGCAGGCTGGGGATGACGCAGCTGACCTCTTCGTCAATATCATAAATCACCGTCAGCTTGTCGCCGAAGCGGGCCTGCTCGATCGCGATATAATCCTTAATTTGATACAGCTCGCGCTTGATGTCGATCTGCTCGTCATCTTTTAACTCAATGTTATAGCGTAGATAACGCGACAAATTGAAAATCAACTGCCGCGCGGTATCCGGATTCATGCGGATGGAAGAGGAGATGGCGTTAAGCGCATTAAACAGAAAATGGGGATTAATTTTACTTTGCAGGGCGCGTAGTTCCGCTTTATTGGCCATTTCACGCAGCTGTTCGGCCCGCGAGACCTCAAGCTGGGTGGAGATAATTTGCGACAGGCCGATCGCCATCTCCTGCAGCGAAGAGGTTATACGATGCGCGTGGCAGTAGTAAATTTTCAGCGTGCCGGTCACTACGCCTTTCTCGCGTAGCGGAATCACCAGCATGGAGTGGATCTCCGGCGTTCTGTAGGCTTCATCGTTGTTTTTAATGATGATGGTGTCGCTTTCAATGGCTTTGCGGGTGGTTGGGCTGATATCGTTGTTGCGATCGTTATAGTTATTTTCCCCGTAGCCAACGTAGGCCAGCACCCGGTCAGTGGTGGTAATCGCGACCGCGTCGGCATTGATGTCCCGGCGAATGATATCGCAAACCTGGCGCAGCGATTCGCTGTTGACGTGGCGGAACAGCGGCAGCGTTTTGTTGGCGATATCCAACGCCAGTTTTGCCTGGCGCGCCGCGCTGGCTTCTTTCTCGCCTTCCACGCTTTGGACCAGTAGAACAATAAAACCGATGCAGATGCTGCCAAGGATCATCGGAATACCGATTTTGGAGACAATATCGATCCCCAACGCCAGCGTCGGCGCCCACAGCACCACGAGGATCATGGTTAGCGTTTCGCACAGCATCCCGGCCAGAATCCCCACCTTCCAGCGCTGGGCTTTCGGGATTTTGCGGTTGATAAGCCCGGAAAGTAACCCGGCGACAATACTGGTGATAAAGCAGGGGATGGCGGTCACACCGTCAATATCAATGAGATAGCGGTGTACCCCGGCAATCACGCCGACAATCGCCCCCACCCACGGGCCAAACAGGATCCCGCCGGACATCACCGCGATAATACGTACGTTGACCAGCGAACCTTCTACCGGAACGCCGGACCAGGTGCTAAATAGCGCAAACATGGAGAAAATGGCGGTGACCGCCAGCAACTCGCGAGGCGTATGTGCCGATTTATGCAGCAGTTCGCGGAACAGGCGTAAGCGGATAAGAAAAAAGAGGCAAATGAGCATTAATGCCGCGCGGTCAAAAACCGCCAGCAGCATATTAAATATATCGTGCATGGATGCGCCCAGGATTCGCGGGAAAGCAATATGATAGAAAACCTCACGCCAGAAGGCTAGCAGCAGAGATAAATGAGGAACAAGCATAAAAATTAAAGGGGATAAGTCGCTCACTCCTGCTATCAGGGTGTTGATGAGTAACGATGATACATTTGAGTATTATAAATGATATCAATATGTTGATTGTTTATTTAAGCCGCGCTCGTATTGGGAAAACGTTCTGCCGCACACCGATGCGGGATGACCCGTTTTATGCGTGGGCGATTATTTTTTATCAACCCTCTCGACAGCGTGTTTTTTTTCAGGTTATTTTCTAAGCGAGCCACATCGGTGGCCGCGTCGCTCGGACGGTCCGGGCGCTAACGTTAATCTGAGGAATCTATGGCTGAATTCAGTCCTGAACGCCGTTTTACGCGTATCGATCGTCTCCCTCCGTATGTTTTTAACATCACTGCCGAACTGAAAATGGCTGCGCGTCGGCGCGGCGAAGATATTATCGATTTCAGTATGGGCAACCCGGATGGC
This sequence comes from Klebsiella sp. 141198, assembly GCF_050600785.1. Taxonomy (NCBI): domain Bacteria; kingdom Pseudomonadati; phylum Pseudomonadota; class Gammaproteobacteria; order Enterobacterales; family Enterobacteriaceae; genus Klebsiella; species Klebsiella sp. 141198. Next base: position 802,829 of record NZ_JAQIRM010000002.1, on the reverse strand, counting down.
GCCACGCCGCCGCATATTGTTGAAAAACTGTGTACCGTCGCCCAGCGTCCGGATACCCACGGTTACTCTACTTCTCGCGGTATTCCTCGTCTGCGCCGCGCGATTTCGCGCTGGTACCAGGAGCGCTATGACGTGGATATCGACCCGGAATCAGAAGCCATCGTGACGATTGGTTCGAAAGAGGGGCTGGCGCATTTGATGCTGGCGACGCTCGATCACGGTGATACGGTGCTGGTGCCAAACCCCAGCTATCCGATTCATATTTACGGCGCGGTTATCGCCGGGGCGCAGGTCCGTTCCGTCCCGCTAGTGGAAGGCGTGGATTTCTTCAATGAACTGGAACGCGCGATCCGCGAGAGTTATCCGAAGCCAAAAATGATGATTCTGGGCTTCCCGTCTAACCCAACCGCGCAGTGCGTCGAGCTCGATTTCTTCGAGAAGGTGGTGGCGCTGGCGAAACGCTATGACGTGCTGGTGGTGCACGATCTGGCCTACGCCGATATCGTCTACGATGGCTGGAAAGCGCCGTCGATTATGCAGGTGCCCGGGGCGCGCGATGTGGCGGTCGAATTCTTCACCCTGTCAAAAAGCTACAACATGGCTGGCTGGCGTATCGGCTTTATGGTGGGGAATAAAACGCTGGTTAACGCGCTGGCCCGCATTAAAAGTTACCATGACTACGGTACCTTCACGCCGTTGCAGGTGGCGGCGATTGCCGCGCTGGAAGGCGATCAGCAGTGCGTGCGTGATATTGCGGAACAATATAAACGTCGCCGTGATGTGCTGGTGAAAGGGCTGCATGAAGCCGGCTGGATGGTTGAATGCCCGAAAGCGTCAATGTACGTGTGGGCCAAAATTCCGCAGCAATATGCGGCGATGGGCTCGCTGGAGTTCGCCAAAAAGCTACTGCAGGAGGCCAAAGTGTGCGTCTCGCCGGGAATCGGCTTTGGCGACTATGGCGATACTCATGTGCGTTTCGCATTGATCGAAAATCGCGATCGTATCCGGCAGGCTATTCGCGGCATCAAATCCATGTTCCGCGCCGATGGACTGCTACCGGCAGCCAGTAAAACGGTAGCTGAACATCACGAATAAAAAATGGGAGCCGTCTGGCTCCCATCTCTTTACTGCATAGCAGGTTAAATCATCAGGGCGAAGGTACCGGCCCAAACGATGACCATAAAAGAAATTCCCATCAAAAAGTATTTCACGACATGTCACTCCGCATTTTGGCGAAACGCCTAAATGAATTTAACTTTAACCCTCGCAGGATTGTCGCAGATAAAACCAGACTATTCTGGCGACTGCGGCAGCCCGAAATTCTGTGCGTCAACTGCTCCAGATGGCGCTAATGTACGCTTAAAAAATGGTGGAAACAAGATCCATTTTTTTATTAATTTTTAGTTACTTACGACTGTCGTGAATAGGCGACACATTAATTTCATTCGGTAATAAATTCAATTACGGCGACGAAGATTTTTAGTAATACCCTGACATTCTGTAGTTATTTGATTTTGGGATTTTTTCTATTGGCGAAGAGGTGCAGAAATCACTTTCTGCACCCTAAACGATGAGGTTAGCGGGCGGTCGTCGGCGCGCGCCATTGATGCGGATAACGTGCGGGAACAAAACGCAAGGTAAGCGCCATTAAGAGGAAAACGCAGATGGCATGGAATTCCCAGTCTAGCTGGTAGTTTCCGCTCAGGCTGCGTAGCAGCCCTGAAAGCCACGGCGATAACCCGGCGATAATAAAACCGATGCCCTGCATAAACGCCACCAGTCTACCGGCGACGGCAGGCTGCGGCGAATGGTCCAGCGCCAGCACCAGACATAGCGGGAAGGCGCCGCCCAGTCCTACGCCGCAGCTCACGGCCCACAACAGCGGCAATTGTTGTGGCCACCAGATGAAACCGCAGAACCCGAACAGTTGTAGCGCAAGCGCCAGCATCAGCAGCTTACGGCGATCTTCATGGCGAGCGAGCATCGGTAGTACCAGCGCGCCGGCGGTCTGGCCGACGGTCATCAACGCCAGATGCGTGCCGCTAAACTGAGCGCTGTGGCCAAGCTGCATATAATAGGGTGGTAACCAGGCAATCAGGCTGGCGTAGCCGCCATTGATCAGCCCGAAATAAAGGCCAAGCGTCCAGGTCCGGTGGTGACGAAAAACCGACGGCGCGGCTTGCGCCGATGCGGCAACCGGCGCGGCGGGCAGCATTTTGCAGAGCGGCAACCAGCCAATGACCGCGGCCAGAGCCGGTAGCGCCCACCACGCCAGCGCGTGGTGCCAGAGCGCGCTATGCTGCGCAAGCCAGGGAGTGATCGCGGCGCCAAGCCCGCCCCCGCCCATCAGCGCCGCCGACCACAATCCCATCACCTGCGGCGTGCGGCGATGAAAAAGACGTTTAATGACGCTGGGTATAATCGCCTGAATCACGCCGATGCCAATCCCGCCGAGCAGCGCGCTGCTAAGCAGCAGGCCGCTTTGCGGCGCCAGCTCGCGCAGGATTGCGCCAATACCTATCGCCAGCAGACTTAACGCGATACTGAGGTTTTCACTAACGTGGCGATTAATCCATCCACCAGCGAGCGCCAGCAGGCCCATCGCGACGACCGGAAGCGCGGTCAACAGTGAAACCAGGGTAAAGCTCATGCCGGTTGCTCGCTGCAGTTGCGGCAGTAATGGACCTATCGAGGTCAGTAGCGGGCGCATATTAATGCCGATCAGCACCAGCACAAATAACGTCAGCATATTGCGTTGCGTCTGGCTCATTACGCTTTACTCGCCCAGCGCTGATACAGGGCCAACCCTTCGGGTTGCGGGCAATGGTGTATGGGGAGTGATTGGTTGTCTAACGGCTGCTGCAATTGCTGATAGATAGCGGCGGTAGAGAGATTGAAGCGCTCGCCATCCTCATTGCTGTTGGCAAAATAGACTTCGCGCACGCCGGTTAAATACATCGCGCTCAGACACATCGGGCAGGGTTGTCCGCTGGCGTAAACCACGCATTCGCGCAATACCTGATTGCCCAGACGTAAGGAAACGTCGCGGATGGCATTGAGTTCAGCGTGCGCGGTAGGATCGCCGCTCTGGTGCAAGGTATTCACCGCTTCGGCAATGACTTCACCGTGGCGCACAACGACGGCGCCGAATGGGCGGCCACCGTTTTCAACATTTTTGGCAGCAAGCGTAATGGCGCGCTGAAGATGGTTAGCATGAGTAGACATGAGCGGCTCCTGTAGAGGTCGGGTAGAAGAACTCAATCGGCGGCAGGCTGGAGATTGAATTCTGCTACAGGGTAGCGAGCTGATGCCATAAGCTAAAAGACTTATTTATAATTGAGTTAATCAGATTAACTTATGGGTTGAGAAATACCCGGGTGTTCTACCAGGTATATCCGACGCCGAGGATGCCATACAGCTCGCCGCTGTGCTGGACAATGGGACTATCGGCGATATCGTCATCATAGCGTTCGTAGTTTGCCGCCACCATACCGACCCAATGCGGGCTAAAGCGGTAGCTGGTTATGATGGCGACCATCGGCGATACCGTCGTGCCGGTATCCCACTGCGGGCGCTCGGGCGTTGCCTCGCCCGCAGAGACGCCGCCAAAATAGTAGTTCGCCATGTTATGACTACGCACCATCAGCCCCATACCGGGCATCACCAGCAGATTGTCTTTAACGATCGGGAAATCGGCCCATAACAGCAGCTCCTGGCCGTTGCTGCGACCGCTAATATCGGAACTGATGCGCGCGCTTATCAGCGCGTATGGCGTGATCCAGGTAGCGCCAATACCGCCCTCCAGCTCGCCTTTACGCTCGTCCATTCCCTTGAATGCCGCATCGTCGCTGGGATCTAAATTACCGAAACGCCAGCGCCCGTAGCCATAAAGCGCGATATTGTCATCAAGATGAAAATAGTAGCGGGCGCGATCGCCCAGATACATTAACTGGTCGCCAAAATACAATCCTCCGGGAATAAAGTGGGTTTCGTTGTCCTGCTTTTGGTAGCGAGCGGTACCGCTAATCGCGGCGCCGCCGAGAACCCATCCTTTAGGCACTGGGCTATTTGGCTTATCGGCGGAAAAAATGTCGATCGAGCCGAGGTCGACCTCAGCGCGAGTGGCACCACAATACAAAGCAAGCGAACCGAGAATGGCTATGGGATATCGGGATAGTTTCAGCATGGGCTCATAGTTGGTACGGGATGATGAAGTCGATGTGAATCGAGCATGATAAACAATAGACGATAGCGAATGCGGTAGGGGGAGATTTTTTGTTTTTTATCGTACTTTTTCTGTTTTGCTTTTGGGGGGAAAGCAGAGTGAGCCAGTATCGACACTATCCATAATGGCGGATTATTCGCGTGAATAATCCGCACAAAAAATGAATGTTATGAATTAAGAATCAGTTCAGAGAGTGAAGCCATCGAATGATTTTCGTTGGTGACGATGCCTTCTTTTTTTAATTTTTCCATAATGGATTTAAAGGCGAGCTGTTTACTGCTTTCTGTCGCGTTAAGCAGGTCGCGGTTAAAGGCGGGATTCGATTGAATGATATAATTAATGAATTCGAGCAGCAGTTTATTCTGTGGCGGCGTTGATGGCTCATTAATGGTTTTTTCATTATATGAATTCATCGCAGCTTCAGAATACTCAAGCGGACGACTGCTGATGGTGTGCTCGTAAATTTTTTCAATTTCTTTGCTGGTAATGTACAGCTTGCTGAGCTCAATCGTTGGCTTATCATCATTATCAGGAATGAAATTGCAGTAGATGACGTTTTTAGCCGGGGAGATAATGCTAAGCGTTTCTTCTTGCTGAATGTTATCCGGATTCTCCAGCACATCCATTAAATTTCTTGAGTGAGTGTGCCATAAACCAGAAACGGAAACGTTGAGCTTAATTTTGGCAATGGCGCTGTCGTGATCGGCATCAATGACCGACACATTTTCATTCAGGGTGATGATATTGTTTATTTTAGAGTGCTGAGACCAGGGCTTATTAGCTTTGGTAATATCATCAAAACCGCCGTAGCCATATGACGAGTCGCCAACCCCCTGATTCCGGGTCAGGGCGCTATTGAGCGTGCCGCGATTCTTTTTCAGTTTCAGGCACAGGCTGATAGCGCCGATATCGTGCCAGTGAAGTAAATCTTCCAGTTCGCACTGCAGGAGTTTTTGCGCACGAGCGATAGAGCAATACTCCAGCGGTGGGAGATTGTTCAACTTCCAAATGTTTCTTTCTATCTTATTCATGGCATTAATTTAATATAAATGTTTTTAATGGTCTGCGTTTCTGATTAACATAACGCGAGCGTTGTTATTTTGCTACACAACCCTTTTCATCAGAAACTATTCATCAGGGGAATGTATGTTCACGGTTTGGAACATTTATACGACGGAGGGTGGTGGTTAAAATACCCTCTGCGGATGATTATAATCACTATTTTATAAATAACAAATAGAGTAATGCTTAATTAACGATAAAGACAATGTAAACCATAATAAATTACTCTAAAACTGAATGCGTTAGATGTTAATGATTGTATTGATAAAAAAAGACGCCGCAGCGCCTTTTTATAATAATCATCGCAGGCTCAAATTAGCGGGCGCTCTTCTGAAGAGTAAAACCGCCATCCCCCACCTGGGCCGTGGCATACCACGCCATTAATTCCTCGGTACCCGGTGCGCCTTCAGCTGGCGCCCATGGCGCGGAATCTTGTTCGGCTACCGGCTGATAGCCTCCGTGCTTGACTTCAAAGATGATACCGCCGCGATCGAGCGACAATACCGCATGCCAGGTGCCGGCCGCCATTTCCAGCGCCGTGCACTCTTCACCTAATACTACACGCTGGGTCACGGTGCCTTGTTCATCGAAGTTCAGCACCACAAAACGGCCGCTTAACGGCAGTAGCAGCTCAAAAGTATGAGGATGACGGTGTGGGCGAATGTAGGTTCCCGGCTCCATGGCAATGGCCAGACGCTGTACCGGATCGCTTAATTCTGGATGAAAATTCCGATGCGCCCGTAGACGGGGAGCCGCGGCTGCTGCTGCGCTCTGCTGCTGCATATCACTGATGGTGATTTGTTTCATATATACCGCCTGCTAAAACTGATAACAAAGGCTTACGCCCGTTGGCACGACTCAGGTATCGGGAGTTTTGCGCGAAACAGCGCAGATTCCTCTCCCGGTTGCCTGATTATGCACATTCAGCGCCATTAGCATAGGGTGATTCATCAATTTCATATTGATGAATATATTTAAGTGATTTCTTATTTTTGCAGTGGTGTTGCTTAATTTTATCTCATCTCAATCATTATTCTTTTCTTGTTGGCGAAGGTGTGTGGCATAAAAAACGGGGAATAAATGATGTATTCCTTCTTCCGTGGTAACGCGGTTTTTTATCTCTAAGATGGTTAAGGGCATAAGTGTCCCTCCTGAAGTTTTAACAGGTAAAGGGTAACAATCAGGGACACTTTTATGTGTGTTTAAGATGCCGTTCCGTAGAAATGCGTATGCATGGAGTTTGGCGTTAAGTCTTATGTGACGTGGGTTTTGAGGGGGGAACTGGCAGAGGGGGAATCGTTAGGATTGTCCCCTGCAGGAATCGAACCTGCAACTAGCCCTTAGGAGGGGCTCGTTATATCCATTTAACTAAGGGGACAAGGCGGCGGGATTATAGCGTTTTTTCCGCCGCCCGTTAAGCGCATTGCGATTAATTGCTTAATTTGCAGCCGTTTAGCCCTTTTTATCTGCTTCGGCCTTCGCTTTGGCTTTCTGTTCCTGGGTCATGTCGTTGCGAATCTGGGCGTGGCTTAGCAGGGCGAAGATAAAGGTGCCGCCGCAAATGTTGCCGGCGAGCGTCGGCAGCGCGAACGGCCAGAAGAACTCCTGCCAGGGCAGGGCGCCGCTGAAAATCAGATAGAAAATTTCCACACTGCCGACGACGATATGCGTGGTATCCGCAAGCGCAATCAGCCAGGTCATCAGGATGATGACGATGACTTTCGCCGAGCCGGCTGCCGGGAACATCCAGACCATTGTCGCCACCAGCCAGCCGGAAATAATCGCGTTGGCAAACATTTCGGTTGGCGTGTTTTCCATGACTTTCTGGCTGATGCTGTGAAACGCCTCACGAGTGGCGTCATCGAAAATCGGCATGATATTAAACGCCCAGGCGGCGATAGCCCCACCCAGTAAATTACCTAATAACACCACGCCCCACAGGCGCAGCAATAGCGCAATATTACCGGCGCTGGGTTTATGCATAATCGGCAGTACGGCGGTGACGGTATTCTCCGTAAAAAGCTGCTGGCGGGCGAGAATGACAATAATAAAGCCAAAGGTGTATCCCAAATTCTCCAACAGATAACCACCGGGCAGGGCGCTGAGGTGAACGTGAAAAATTCCTTTGGCGACCAGCGAGGCGCTTATCGATAAGCCGGCGGCAATCGCTGACCACAGTAGCGCCATAGCATCGCGCTCGAGCTCCTTTTCACCCTCCTGGCGAATCACCTCATGTGTAGCCATTGCCTGTGAAGGCAGACGCTCTTCATCCACTTCTATTTTCTCGCCATGTTGCTTCTCTTCGCTTTCAACTTCTCGTTCATCGCTATCATGTGTGCCGGTGGCGGTATTTTGTCGGGTCATGGCTGCTCTCCCTTTGTATTTGTTACTAAGCGTAGAGAGAAATCAGCGCGGCGGCACAGGATATGCTCCTAAATTCAGCGCAATGGCAAGAATAGCAATACGAATATTGCAAAATATGTATAGAATCGGGAAGCTACATTGATGCCAAAGAAGGCTATGCTGAAAGCAGCTACCCAACGATAAAATGCTAATGGGGGCGCCGTCCCGGATGCCTCCAGCGATAGCCAGAATTAACAGGGAGAAACCTATGAATTATCGCCTGTCGGCGCTTGCGCTTGGCGCCACATTGCTGGTGGGATGCGCCAGTTCCAGCACTGACGATCGGTCGCAGGGGCGTTCAGATCCGCTTGAAGGGTTTAACCGTACCATGTTCAACTTCAACTTTAATGTCGTTGATCCTTATGTACTGCGCCCCGTTGCCGTCGCCTGGCGTGATTATGTGCCGCAACCGGCGCGTAATGGTTTAAGCAACTTCACCAGCAACCTTGAAGAACCGGCGGTAATGGTCAACTCCTTCCTGCAGGGCGATCCCTATAAAGGCATGGTGCATTTCACTCGCTTCTTCCTTAACACCATTCTTGGGATGGGCGGCTTGATCGACGTGGCCGGTATGGCGAACCCGCAGCTGCAGCGCGTTGAACCGCATCGTTTCGGTAGCACGCTGGGCCACTACGGCGTGGGCTACGGCCCGTACGTACAGTTACCGTTCTACGGCAGTTTCACCCTGCGTGATGAGGGCGGCGACATGGCCGATGGTCTGTATCCGGTACTCTCCTGGCTGACCTGGCCGATGTCCATCGGTAAATGGGCGGTAGAAGGGATTGAAACCCGCGCTCAGCTGCTGGATTCCGACGGCCTGCTGCGCCAGTCTTCCGATCCGTACATCCTGATGCGTGAAGCCTATTTCCAGCGGCACGACTTTATCGCCAACGGCGGTAAGCTGACACCGGCAGATAACCCGAACGCGCAGGCGATTCAGGATGAGCTGAAAGATATCGATTCGCAGTAATCCACGCGGGTCAGAAAAGAAAAAGGGTGAACATGATGTTCACCCTTTTTTTATATCGTTTGCTTATCAGAAGCGGTAGTTGAAGTTCGCGCCGTACAGCCAGGCGGTACCTTCAGAACGGAAGGTGTAAGGACCTTCTTTAATTTCTACGTGCTGACCGTGCATGTAAGAGACACCAACATCCACTGAAGCATCTTTATTGAACGCGTAGGTGGTACCGGCGCTCAGCCACAGGCGATCCTGATCCGGGATAGAGATGGAGCGGGTGCCAGCCGGGATCGGGCTATCATCGAAGGCGATACCGGTACGGAAGGTCCAGTTATCGTCATAATAATAGGTGGTACCCAGCGCGATGCGGTAAGCATCTTTAAAGCCTTCATCTTTATAGAACAGCGTCTGGCCATTGCTGCCGGTGGCCTTCAGCTCCTGGAACTGGCTCCAGCTGGTGTAGGTCAGGCTATAGTGAACCGCCCACTGCGGCGCGACGCGGTTATAACCCGACAGCTCCCACATCTCCGGCAGATTGAGGGTCAGCGCGCCGTTAGTGGTACGGCCATCGGTACCGGCCGGTAGACCGAAGTTGCCGAGGATCTGGTTATACGCGGACGGCAGATCGCTCTTATAGTTGCCGTCAAAGTCGATTTTAACTTCAGAGCGGTAGGTGAAACCGTAGCGGTTGTTTTTGTCCAGCTCATACAGGATACCGGCGTTCCAGCCGAAGCCCCATTCGTTGCCGTTCAAATGCGCAATCTGAGTGTCGGCAGGGATCTGCGAGACCCGGCCCGCCAGCGCTGGCGGCAGCTTGCCGGAACCGGCAACGATCTGTCCTAAATCACCGGCGTAGCGTTCGATTTTCGCTTTCGCATACACCGCATCAAACCCTAAACCAAAGCTCCAGTTGCTGTTCAGGCGATAGGCGCCGCTTAAATTGAGGTTAACGGTGGTGAGATCGGTTTTACCACCCATACTGCCGGCAGCATAGTCATCAGCGAATTCAGTCGCGAGACCATAGTTAGAGGTAATAGATGCGCCCCAACCAAACTGATCGTTAATTGGCGAAACAAAGTGGAAGTTTGGTACCCATGCCGTTGGGGCAATATTGTCTGCATTCAGACTTTTACCGGTCGGCGAGGTACCAGAAACATTAACGTCCGGGTCGACGAAGACGGCGCCTGCCGACATCATCGGGCGGTCAAACATCATGATTAACGCGGGGTTACGGCTGGCGTTGCCCGCATCGTCAGCGATTGCCCCTTCACCGGAATAGGCACGACCAAGGCCGGATGCAGAGAATTCATTTAACTGGAATCCTGCGGACCAGGCTTGGGTTGAAACAAGTGCTACAGCCACTGCAAGGGCAGATTGGGTAAAGCGGGTTTTCTGGCTCATGCCCATAACCTCATTGAGTTATTTTTATTTAAACTATGTTACATGCCGTAACAGAAGCGCGAAGTGTAGGGTCTGCTTTACGACAGAGAAATCAGACCAGTGGCCTGAGTATAGGTCTGACCAGATGAGTTGTTGCAAGTTTGTTTATAAGATTTTTCAATTGTGATAACAGAAACGCGATCCAGCTGGCAAAATTGCCCCGGTGCGTCATATCCAATTTGGGGCATTTTTGTTTTGGATCATTTTTAAGTGTGATTTCTGTCACTTAAACGTTTTCCTGCCATTAACAACTGGAGGGCGAACGAGGGCGGGCGTAAAATACGCGCATCATTTGTCTTGCACCGAAGGTGCATATACAGAGGAAATCTACGATGAGTAAATGTAGCGCTGATGAAACCCCGGTTTGCTGCTGTATGGATGTTGGCACCATTGTGGACAACACCGACTGCACCGCCTCATACAGCCGCGTGTTTGCTAACCGCGCTGAAGCGGAAGCGACGCTCGCCGCGCTGAGCGAAAAAGCCCGCAATGTGGAGTCTGAACCGTGCAAAATTAACTCGACGTTCACCGACGTTGACGGCGGCGTGCAGCTGAATATCGATTTTGTTTTTAGCTGCGAAGCGGAATCGCTGATCTTCCAGCTGGGTTTACGTTAATCCTCTCTCGTAACGCCTCTTTCCAGAGGCGTTATCTTTTCTATTCAATGTGTTTTGGCTCCCACTTTTTCTCTTCCCCGATTGGCTTAATGTAAAAAATTAGTTAAGACTAGTTATCAGGTCAGACCACTTGGTTTTATCGGTTAACAGGGGAGAGTTATGAGTCAGGCATTACCGCTTATCACCCGTCAGGGCGATCGCATTGCCATTGTCAGCGGTTTACGTACCCCATTTGCCCGTCAAGCGACGGCGTATCACGGCGTTCCGGCCGTTGATCTGGGAAAAATGGTCGTCGGCGAAATGCTGGCGCGCAGTGAAGTTCCCCCGGAAGTGATTGAACAGCTGGTTTTTGGCCAGGTCGTGCAGATGCCGGAAGCGCCGAATATTGCTCGAGAAATTGTCCTTGGCACCGGAATGAATGTGCATACCGACGCCTATAGCGTCAGCCGCGCTTGCGCCACCAGTTTCCAGGCGGTAGCCAATATTGCCGAAAGCCTGATGGCCGGCACTATCCGCGCGGGCATTGCCGGCGGCGCTGATTCCTCCTCCGTTCTCCCTATTGGCGTGAGTAAAAAACTGGCCCGCACCCTGGTGGATGCCAATAAAGCGCGCACGCTTGGTCAGCGGCTAAAACTCTTTTCCCGCCTGCGTTTGCGCGATCTTTTACCGGTGCCGCCTGCGGTTGCGGAATATTCAACCGGTCTGCGGATGGGCGACACCGCCGAGCAGATGGCGAAAACCTGGGGCATCAGCCGTGAAGATCAGGACGCGCTGGCGCTGCGTTCGCATCAGCTTGCCGCCCGCGCCTGGGAAGAGGGAAAACTGGCCGCCGAGGTGATGACGGCCTATGTGCCGCCTTATCGCGAGCCGCTGGAACAGGACAACAATATTCGTAAAAATTCAACCCTGGCGGATTACCAGAAGTTACGTCCGGCGTTCGATCGTAAACACGGCAGCGTGACGGCAGCAAACAGTACGCCGCTTACCGACGGCGCCGCCGCGGTGATCATGATGACCGAATCCCGGGCCAAAGAGCTGGGGTTAACGCCGCTGGGCTATCTGCGTAGCTATGCTTTCACCGCTATTGATGTCTGGCAGGATATGCTGCTGGGCCCTGCGTGGGCGACTCCGCTGGCGTTGGATAGGGCGGGAATTACCCTTGCAGACCTTACGCTAATTGATATGCATGAAGCTTTCGCCGCGCAGACGCTGGCGAATCTACAATGTTTAGCCAGCAATCGTTTCGCCCGGGAGGTTCTGGGGCGCCCACAGGCGACCGGGGAAGTCGATGCCAGCAAGTTCAACGTGCTGGGTGGTTCCATCGCCTACGGACACCCCTTCGCGGCGACCGGTGCGCGCATGATCACCCAGACGCTGCATGAACTCCGGCGCCGCGGCGGCGGATTTGGTCTGGTTACCGCCTGCGCGGCGGGTGGTTTAGGTTCCGCTATGGTTCTGGAGGCCGAATAATGGAAGCGGCAACAGCTTTTACGCTTGAAATTCGCCCGGATAATATCGCCGTTATCACCATCGACGCGCCCGGCGAAAAGATGAATACCCTGAAAGCCGAGTTCGGCGGCGAAGTGCGGACGATTATCCGTCAGCTCCGTGAGAACAAAGCGCTGCGCGGCGCCGTATTTATCTCCGCTAAACCCGACAACTTTATCGCCGGCGCGGATATCAACATGATTGCTCGTTGTACCAGCGCCTCAGAAGCCGAAGCGCTGGCGCGCCAGGGCCAGCAGATCATGGCCGAGATCAACGCGCTTTCTATCCCGGTGATTGCCGCCATTCACGGCGCCTGCCTTGGCGGCGGCCTGGAGCTGGCGCTGGCCTGTCATGGGCGAGTCTGTAGCGATGATGATAAAACGCGCTTGGGATTGCCGGAAGTACAACTGGGGTTGCTACCGGGCTCCGGCGGCACTCAACGCCTGCCGCGGCTGATTGGCGTCAGTACGGCACTCGAAATGATCCTCACCGGTAAACAATTGCGTCCGCGTCAGGCGTTGAAAGCCGGGCTGGTGGACGATGTTGTCCCGCAATCGATATTGCTGCGGACCGCGGTTGAGCTGGCGCTACAGGGCCGGCCGGCGAGCCGAACTGTACCGGTGCGCGAACGGGTACTTGCCGGGCCTCTGGGGCGTCAGCTGCTGTTCCGCATGGTGGCGAAAAAGACCCGGCAAAAAACGCAGGGTAATTACCCGGCGGCAGAACGTATTTTACAGGTGATAGAAAACGGGCTGGCGCATGGCTGCAGCAGCGGTTACGCCGAAGAGGCGCGAGCGTTTGGCGAACTGGCGATGACGCCGCAATCGCAAGCGTTACGTTCTATTTTCTTTGCCAGTACCGATCTGAAAAAGGATCGTGGCGCCGAGGCTGACCCCGCTGCGCTGAATAGCATCGGTGTGCTAGGCGGCGGTTTAATGGGGGGCGGTATTGCTTACGTCACCGCCTGTAAAGGCGGGCTGCCGGTACGCATAAAAGACATTCAGGCGAAAGGCATCAATCATGCGCTTAAGTACAGCTGGGATCTGCTGGATAAGCAGGTGCGTCGCCGCTATCTGCGCGCCAGTGAACGCGATCGTCAGCTGGCGCTGATTTCCGGCGCTACGGATTATCATGGCTTTGCCCATCGCGATGTGGTCATCGAAGCGGTGTTTGAGGATCTGGCGCTCAAGCAGCGGATGGTGGGCGAGATCGAACAATGCTGCGGGCCGCAGACGATCTTTGCCTCAAATACCTCATCGCTACCGATCGGCGAGATCGCGGCTCAGGCCGCCCGGCCAGAGAAGGTAATTGGTCTGCACTTTTTCAGCCCGGTCGAAAAAATGCCGCTGGTTGAGGTTATCCCGCACGCAACGACCGATGAGCAAACCATCGCCACGGTGGTGAAGCTGGCGAAGTTGCAGGGGAAAACGCCGATCGTGGTTGCCGACCATGCCGGTTTTTATGTTAACCGTATTCTGGCGCCCTATATCAATGAAGCCATGCGCCTGCTGCTGGAAGGTGAGCCGGTCGAACATATTGATAATGCATTGGTAAAATTTGGTTTCCCGGTTGGACCTATTCAGTTGCTGGATGAAGTCGGCATTGATACCGGCACTAAGATTATCCCGGTACTGGAGAGCGCTTTTGGTGAACGTTTTAGCCCGCCTGCAAACATCATTGACGCGATTTTGAAGGACGATCGCAAAGGGAGAAAAAATAATCGCGGTTTCTATCTTTATGAGACAAAAAGGCGTAAAAGCAAAAAACGGGCTGACCCGGCTATTTACCCATTATTGGCAGTAGCAAGTCCGCAGGCGCGTTTGTCTGCTCAGCAGGTCGCTGAACGCTGCGTGATGATGATGCTCAACGAGGCGGCGCGCTGTTTTGATGAACAGATCGTGCGCAGCGCGCGTGATGGCGATATTGGCGCCGTTTTTGGTATAGGTTTTCCGCCGTTTCTCGGCGGCCCGTTCCGCTATATGGATAGCCTCGGCGCGGGTGAAGTCGCCGCAATCTTGCAGCGTCTGGCCGCACAGTACGGCCCTCGTTTTTCTCCGTGCGACACCTTATTGCGCATGGCCGAGCAGGGGGCGACCTTTTGGCCCACTAGTGAACGGACGACCTAAGTTATGGTCAAAAGAAGGTAAATCCAACGTTGGCTGGCGCTGTTGATTGGCGGTTTTGTAAACAAATATTGACTATACTTACGCCATTGAGGTAAAAAACAGCGTTTCATTCGTTGGATGGATCAGGCACAATGCCCGGCCACCGGGTCGCCTGCGTATTGTTTACGCAGAGCGAGTTGCGGTGATTCTGGTTAACAAAAGCGGTGCAATATGCAAGTTTTTATCATGCGTCACGGCGACGCTGCCCTCGATGCAGCCAGTGACTCCGTTCGTCCCTTAACCGTTTGCGGTTGTGACGAATCTCGTCAGATGGCAACCTGGCTGAAAGGTCAAAAAGTGGATATTGAGCGGGTGCTTGTCAGCCCTTACCTGCGTGCAGAGCAAACTCTGGACATAGTAGGGGAGTGCATGAACCTGCCGAAAGATGTCGACGTGATGCCGGAACTCACGCCATGCGGCGATGTTGGGATGGTTAGCGCTTACCTTCAGGCGCTGGCGAATGAAGGCGTGAAAACGGCGCTGGTCGTTTCACACCTGCCGTTGGTGGGGTACCTCGTCTCAGAGCTGTGCCCGGGGGAAACGCCCCCGATGTTTACTACTTCAGCGATTGCCTGCGTCACCCTCGACGCCGACGGCAAGGGCGAATTCACCTGGCAGATGAGCCCCTGCAATTTGAGAATGGCGAAAGCCATCTAAGGCTTTCCCCCCTCGGAGCTTCCGCTTACGGGAGCTCCGGCGGCAACCACTCTTCAACTTCAATCAGTACTAATAGCGCGGCATCGCCTCCGTACTCTTTTGGTGCCTGATGGAACGCCATAATATGCGGATGTTGCGCCAGCCACAGCGGCGTTTGCTGCTTGAGGATATGTTTGCCGTGTCCGTGCATCACGCAGGCGCAGAAGATATGTTCGCGGCGGCAGGCGGCAATCAGCGCGCCTAATTCTTGTTTCGCCTGCTGCTGGGTTAAACCGTGCAGATCGAGAAACAGCTCCGGCGAATAGTCGCCGCGGCGCAGCTTTTTCAGCTCAAAATGGCTGACATCCGCGCGCACGTACTTCATCGCGCCTTCCGTATTGAGCAACGGCTGAAATTCGTCGGAAAAATAGTGGCTGTTATCCACCTGTTCCTGCAGCAATCGCTTAGGCGGAACCTCGCTGAGCTTCTTGCGCTGCGGGCGGTGTACGATAGTGTCCTGTTTAATTTGCCGGGTGCCGGTCATTAGCTGGCGGAACAGCGCCTGATCCTCCGCGCTTAGCGGTGTTTTCTTTTTCATTGCCCAATCTCACTATTTCTTTTCGCTAGTTTACCCGACTCGCCCGCGCTTCAGGCAAGGAAAACCTATTTTTCCCCACTCCGGCTGCGCAAGAATGCTGATTTATCGCCGCCGTCGTGGCAAACTAGCCGCCGAATTTATAGCAGAGCGTGCCCTGGAGGATTGCGTGGATAAAATTTTTGTTGATGAAGCGGTCAATGAGTTGCAGACCATTCAGGACATGCTGCGTTGGGCGGTAAGTCGTTTTAGCGCCGCCAACATCTGGTACGGTCATGGTACCGATAACCCGTGGGATGAGGCCGTACAGCTGGTATTACCCTCGCTGTACCTGCCGTTAGATATACCGGAAGATATGCACACCGCGCGCCTGACTTCCAGCGAAAAACATCGTATCGTCGAGCGCGTGATTCGCCGCGTCAACGAACGTATTCCCGTCGCTTACCTGACCAACAAAGCGTGGTTCTGCGGACATGAATTCTATGTCGATGAGCGCGTGCTGGTACCGCGCTCGCCGATTGGCGAACTGATCAATAACCAGTTCGCCGGGCTGATAAACCATAAACCGCAGCATATTCTCGATATGTGTACCGGGAGCGCCTGCATTGCCATCGCCTGCGCCTATGCCTTCCCGGAAGCCGAAGTCGACGCTGTCGATATCTCCCCGGACGCGCTGGCCGTTGCGGAACATAACGTTGAAGAACATGGCCTGATTAACCAGGTTACGCCGATCCGCTCCGATCTGTTCCGCGATCTGCCAAAGCTGCAGTACGATCTGATCGTGACCAACCCGCCGTACGTTGATGAAGAAGATATGGCCGATCTGCCCGATGAATATGAGCACGAGCCGGTTCTGGGTCTGGCTTCCGGTAGCGATGGCCTGAAGCTGACGCGCCGTATTCTTGGCTGCGCGCCGGATTACCTCAACGATGACGGTATTCTGATTTGTGAAGTCGGTAACAGCATGGTACATCTGATGGAGCAGTACCCGGACGTGCCGTTCACCTGGCTTGAGTTTGATAACGGTGGTGATGGCGTCTTTATGCTGACTAAACAGCAGCTCATTGACGCGCGCGCGCATTTCGGCATTTATAAAGACTAAAAAAACAACACGCAAACATAACGAAAAGAACGGAGCCGTGATGGCAGGAAATACAATTGGACAACTCTTTCGCGTCACCACCTTCGGCGAATCGCACGGCCTGGCGCTGGGCTGCATCGTCGACGGGGTGCCGCCAGGCATTCCGCTGACCGAAGCCGACCTGCAGCACGACCTGGATCGCCGTCGCCCTGGGACATCGCGCTACACCACCCAGCGCCGCGAACCGGACCAGGTGAAAATCCTCTCCGGCGTCTTCGAAGGCGTGACCACCGGCACCAGCATTGGCCTGCTGATTGAGAACACCGATCAGCGTTCCCAGGACTACGGCGCTATCAAAGATGTGTTCCGTCCGGGACATGCGGATTACACCTACGAGCAGAAATATGGCCTGCGCGACTATCGCGGCGGCGGGCGTTCGTCTGCGCGTGAAACCGCGATGCGCGTGGCGGCCGGGGCGATTGCCAAAAAATTCCTCGCGGCCAAATTCGGTATTGTGATCCGCGGCTGCCTGACGCAGATGGGCGATATTCCGCTGGCTATCAAAGACTGGGATCAGGTTGAGCAGAACCCATTCTTCTGCCCGGATCCGGATAAAATCGACGCGCTGGATGAACTGATGCGCGGCCTGAAAAAAGAGGGCGACTCTATCGGCGCGAAGGTGACGGTCGTGGCTGACGGCGTACCGCCGGGTCTCGGCGAGCCGGTATTCGACCGCCTGGATGCCGATATCGCCCACGCGCTGATGAGCATCAACGCGGTGAAAGGGGTAGAAATCGGCGATGGTTTTGAGGTGGTTAAACTGCGCGGCAGCGAAAACCGCGACGAAATCACCAAATCCGGCTTCCAGAGTAACCACGCCGGCGGCATTCTTGGCGGTATCAGCAGCGGCCAGCAAATCGTTGCTAACATCGCGCTGAAGCCGACCTCCAGTATTACCGTTCCCGGTCATACGATTAACCGCTTCGGCGAAGAAGTCGAGATGATCACCAAAGGGCGTCACGATCCGTGCGTCGGCATTCGCGCGGTTCCTATCGCCGAGGCCATGCTGGCTATCGTGTTAATGGATCACTTTATGCGTCAACGCGCGCAGAATGGCGACGTGACGACATCAATTCCACGCTGGTAACCGATGAAAAATACCGTTATCGCACTGCTGGCGCTTTTGGCCAGCACCGCCAGCCTGGCGGCGACGCCGTGGCAGAAAATATCCCAGCCGATTAGCGGCAGCGCCCAGTCTATTGGCGCGTTTGCCAATGGCTGCATCGTCGGCGCCCAGCCGCTACCGCTGAACTCCCCTGATTACCAGGTGATGCGTACCGATCAGCGTCGCTACTTCGGCCACCCGGATCTCGTGCAGTTTATTCAGCGACTGAGTTTGCAGGCGCACAATAAAGGTATGGGGACGGTGCTGATTGGCGATATGGGCATGCCTGCCGGCGGGCGCTTTAACGGCGGCCACGCCAGCCATCAGTCGGGCCTGGATGTTGATATTTTCCTGCAACTGCCGCAGACCCGCTGGACCTCCGCGCAACTGCTGAAACCACAGGCGCTGGACTTAGTCGCCCGCGATGGCAAGCGGGTGGTACCCTCACTGTGGAGCCCGCAAATCAGCAACCTGATTAAAATGGCGGCGGAAGATAACGATGTGACGCGTATTTTCGTCAATCCGGCTATCAAACAGCAATTGTGCCTTGATGCCGGTAACGATCGCCAATGGCTACGCAAAGTCCGCCCGTGGTTCCAGCATCGCGCCCATATGCACGTGCGCCTGCGCTGCCCGGCGGGCAGCCTCGAGTGCGAAGATCAAGCGCCGCCGCCGGCTGGCGATGGCTGCGGCGCCGAGCTGCAAAGCTGGTTTGAACCGCCTAAACCTGGGTCAACCCCACCTGTGAAGAAGACGCCGCCTCCGCTGCCGCCTTCCTGCCAGGCGCTACTGGATGAGCATCTTCTCTAATGGATAGTTTTGCCGAGCTGTTTATGGTGTCGCCAATGGTGCTGGTGGCACTCTTTTTTGTCGCGATTCTTGCCGGATTTATTGATTCCTTAGCCGGCGGCGGCGGGTTGTTAACCGTCCCGGCGCTGATGGCGGCGGGTATGCCGCCCGCTCAGGCGTTGGCGACCAACAAGTTACAGGCCTGCGGCGGTTCCATTTCCGCGACGCTCTATTTTATCCGTCGTAAGGTAGTGAATCTCGCCGATCAGAAACTCAATATTCTGATGACTTTTATCGGCTCGACGGCGGGCGCGCTGCTGGTGCAGCACGTGCAGTCCGATATTTTGAAGCAAATCCTGCCGCTGCTGGTGATTGGCATCGGGCTGTACTTTTTGCTGATGCCTAAGCTCGGGGAGTCCGATCGTCAGCGTCGCCTGTATGGCTTGCCGTTCGCGCTGGTCGCTGGCGGCAGCGTGGGTTTCTACGACGGTTTTTTTGGCCCCGGCGCCGGTTCGTTTTATGCGCTGGCCTTTGTGACGCTCGCCGGGTTTAATCTCGCGAAATCAACCGCTCACGCCAAACTGCTAAACGCCACCTCTAATGTTGGCGGCCTGCTGCTGTTTATTATTGGCGGCAAAGTGATTTGGGCCACCGGTTTTGTGATGATGGCCGGACAGTTTATCGGCGCTCGCGCCGGTTCGCGGCTGGTGCTGAGTAAAGGACAGTCGCTGATTCGGCCGATGATCGTCATCGTCTCCGCGGTGATGAGCGCTAAACTTCTTTACGACAGCCACGGGGCTGAGATTTTGCAGTGGTTGGGAATTCACTAATGCAACAGCAACACCATTATCAGCAGTTGGTCGAGATCTTCGACGGCTGCTTCGCCGATGATTTTAATACCCGTCTGATTAAAGGCGACGACGAACCGATCTATCTTCCTGCAGATAGCGAAGTGCCATACAACCGGATCGTGTTTGCTCACGGCTTTTACGCCAGCGCGCTGCACGAAATATCCCACTGGTGTATCGCCGGCAAGGCGCGGCGCGAGCAGGTGGATTTTGGTTACTGGTACTGCCCGGACGGCCGCGATGCGATGACGCAAAGCAAGTTCGAAGACGTCGAGGTCAAGCCACAGGCTTTTGACTGGTTGTTCTGCACGGCGGCGGGATTTCCGTTTAACGTCAGCTGCGACAACCTCGAAGGCGACTTTGAGCCTGACCGCATCGCCTTTCAACGGCGAGTGCATGCTCAGGTGATGACCTATCTGCAAGAGGGGATCCCTGAGCGTCCGGCACGCTTTATTCGCGCGCTGCAACAGTATTATCAAACGCCGCCGCTGACGGCAGAACAATTTCCGTGGCCGGAAGACCTGCACTAAAGCCACGTTCTACAAATGAAAGAGGAAAGACGATGATCGCGGAGTTTGAATCACGCATTCTGGCGTTAATTGACGATATGGTAGACCACGCCAGTGATGACGAACTGTTTGCTGGCGGTTATCTGCGCGGCCACCTGACGCTGGCGGTGGCTGAGCTGGAAGGGGAAGGGGAGCACTCGGCACAGGCGATTAACGACAAAGTCGCCAGCAGCCTGGAAAAGGCCATCAGCGCAGGCGAACTGTCGCCGCCGGATCAGATTCTGGTGCAAGGGATGTGGAATAACCTGTACCAGCAGGCGAAAAATCAGGCCTGATAAATGATGTCATCCGGATGAGGCGTTAGCCGACATCCGGAAACTCTCCCCGGTGGCGCTGCGCTTACCGGGGCGACTAAACTCTAGCCGGGATAAAGCGCAAGCCGGCGTTATTTTACCGCTTTTCCCTTCAGCAGTTTTCTCACCCATAGCCGATTCGGATTCAGCGCCGCCAGCGTTTCGCTATCCAGCGGCAGCGGTTCTTCACTCATCTGCGCGGCCAGCAGTTCGGCGCTCAATGGCGCGGTGCACAGCCCACGAGATCCCAATGCCGCGAGCATAAACAGATTGTGATAAACCGGCGCGCTGTCGACATTTTCCTGCTGTTCGTGAAGCGTGGCGTACTGCGTCAACGTTTTCTCATAATCCGGAACGTTGCCCACCATCGGCAGGTGATCGCGGGTGGCGCAGCGTACGCCGCAGCGGGCGTCGTTGCCGCTAACATCCACCTCTTTTGCCCATGACGCCTGCGGGAAACAATCAATCAGACGCTGGCGATTTTGCCACTGATCTTCGGCGCTGAAATCGGTATCCGTCTTGCCGCGATGATAGCTGGCGCCAATACAATGTTGCTGATTCGCGGGATTCTGCGGCGTCAGATAGCCGTCATAGCATAACACCTGGCGCAGGGCGGAAAGCCCCGGCGTGGTGGGGATATGGCTAACCTGGCCACCGACCGGATAAGCCGGCAACTGCCCGGTCTGGGCAAAATCAGTCAGGCGATGTCCGTTCGCCAGTACTACCGCCTGATGACGATGCTGCTGATTGAGCAACCAGCCGTCGCCCTCCGCGCTGAGCGTTTCGACGGGATAACCGTAGTGGCTGCGTAGTCCCTGCGTCGCCGCGAGCGACAGCAATTCTGCCGTCAACTGCTGCGGGCACAGCCAGCCGCCGGCCGCATAGGTGATACCGCCGCAGCCGGTATCAACGCCGGTCAGTTCAGCAACCTGCTCCGCCGTCACCGCGCAGGCGATCTCCGCCGGTAAATCTGAAGCCAGCATTTGGGCGATTTTCTGCGTGCTTTTTTCATCCCAGGCGAGTTGGGTTACGCCGCACCATTGATGATCAAATTCCACTGGCAGGGCGTCGTAGAGGCGGCGCGCGAAAGTAAACGCCGCCGGGAAAAAGCGCGCCAGCGAAGGGTCGTGCTGGCTTAATAGCGGATACAGCGCGCCCTGACGATTGCCGGATGCGCCGCTGGCGGGCGCATCGTCAGCGCAGTACAACGTCACCTGCCAGCCGCGGCGCAGCAGCGCCAGCGAGAGCAGGGCGCTGGCGATACCGCCGCCGATCACCGCCGCTTCGCGCGATTGACTACCGCTGCGGGCAAACCATGGCGTCCGCGCGAATGTCGGAACGTCGGCGGTCAATTCACCGATTAGCATTTCGCGCTTGCGACCAAAGCCTTTGCGTTTTTGCATGCTAAAGCCGGCCTCCTGCAGCCCGCGGCGAACGAAGCCAGCGGAGGTGAAGGTCGCCAGCGTGCCGCCGGGGCGGGCCAGACGCGCCATGGCGGAAAACAGACCCGGCGTCCACATATCCGGGTTTTTCGCCGGCGCGAAGCCGTCGAGGAACCAGGCGTCGACCTGGCGGTTGAGTGAATCGTCAAGCTGGTCGGTGAGCGCGTTGATATCGCCAAACCATAAATCCAGCGTGACGCGGCCATCGTCGAGCAGCAGGCGGTGGCAGCCCGCGATTGGCAATGGCCACTGCGCCTGTAGCTGTTCAGCCCATGGCGCCAGTTCCGGCCAGTGCTGGTGCGCCAGGCGCAGGTCGTCGGCCTTCAGGGGAAATTTTTCAAAACTGATGAAATGTAATCTTTGCAGCGTAGCCTGCGGATTATCGCGACGAAAAACAGCAAACGCCTGCCACAGCGTCAGGAAATTGAGCCCGGTGCCGAAGCCGCTCTCCGCGACGATAAACAGCGGGCGCGGGTGGGTTGAAAAACGGCTATCAAGCTGGTTGCCGTTGAGAAAAACGTAGCGCGTCTCTTCCAGACCGTTGTCATTAGAAAAATAAACGTCGTCAAAATCTCGGGAAACAGGTGTACCCTCAGCGTTGAATTCCAGGTTGGCGGGTTGTATGGCGTTTTGTTTCACGTAAGTTACTCGAATCACAAGGCGTAGCGCGATCTTAACGATGTGTGCCAGAAGGCGCAAATTTATACACAAAATGGCTGATCGGACTTGTTCGGCGTACAAGTGTACGCTATTGTGCGACTCGAAACTTAAAATAGTGCGACTTACAGAGGTATTGAATGAAACGTGCAGTGATTACTGGCTTGGGCATCGTTTCCAGCATCGGTAATAACCAGCAGGAAGTCCTGGCATCTCTGCGTGAAGGACGTTCAGGGATCACTTTCTCTCAGGAGCTGAAGGATTCAGGAATGCGTAGCCACGTATGGGGCAACGTCAAACTGGATACCACGGGCCTCATTGACCGCAAAGTAGTGCGCTTTATGAGCGACGCATCCATTTATGCTTATCTGTCCATGGAGCAGGCGGTAGCCGACGCCGGTCTGGCGCCGGAAGCATACCAGAACAACCCGCGTGTCGGCCTGATTGCAGGTTCCGGCGGCGGTTCCCCGAAATTCCAGGTCTTCGGCGCCGATGCCATGCGTAGCCCGCGTGGTCTGAAAGCCGTGGGCCCATACGTTGTGACTAAAGCGATGGCTTCCGGCGTATCCGCCTGCCTCGCCACGCCGTTTAAAATCCACGGCGTCAACTACTCTATCAGCTCCGCTTGCGCCACTTCCGCACACTGCATCGGTAACGCGGTAGAACAGATTCAGCTGGGCAAACAGGACATCGTCTTTGCCGGCGGCGGCGAAGAGCTGTGCTGGGAAATGGCTTGCGAATTCGACGCCATGGGCGCGCTGTCCACTAAATACAACGATTCTCCGGACAAAGCGTCCCGTACCTATGATGCGAACCGCGACGGTTTCGTTATCGCGGGCGGCGGCGGCATGGTCGTGGTTGAAGAGCTGGAACACGCGCTGGCGCGCGGGGCGCATATTTATGCGGAAATCGTCGGTTACGGCGCGACTTCCGATGGCGCGGACATGGTTGCTCCATCTGGCGAAGGCGCAGTGCGCTGCATGCAGATGGCGATGCACGGCGTTGATACTCCGATCGACTACCTGAACTCCCACGGCACTTCTACTCCGGTAGGCGACGTGAAAGAGCTGGGCGCTATCCGCGAAGTCTTCGGCGACAACAGCCCGGCTATCTCCGCCACCAAGGCGATGACCGGCCACTCTCTGGGCGCCGCAGGCGTACAGGAAGCCATCTACTCTCTGCTGATGCTGGAGCACGGTTTTATCGCGCCAAGCATCAACATCGAAGAGATGGACGAGCAGGCTGCCGGCCTTAACATCGTCACCAAACCGACCGATGCTCAGCTGACCACCGTGATGTCCAACAGCTTCGGCTTCGGCGGCACCAACGCGACCCTGGTTATGCGTAAATACAACGCCTAATTGGTAAGAGTCAGCAAAAGGGGAGCCCGAGGCTCCCCTTTTTTTGACGTCTTGACAGCGCCCGGCAAGAGCAGGCAAATTGCTCGCCATCATTCTCATTCCATCTTCTCGCCTTGCTCTGCAAAACTGGGGTAACGCATGTCCGCAGCGACAAAAACGATAAACAACGCTTCAGAGAATCTTTCGCTATTTCGCATTACCTTTGCGGTTTTTCTGACCTATATGACCGTGGGGTTGCCGTTACCGGTTATCCCGCTATTTGTGCACCACGATCTCGGCTTTGGCAACACACTCGTCGGCGTGGCCGTCGGCATCCAGTTTCTCGCCACGGTCTTAACCCGCGGTTATGCCGGGAGACTGGCCGATCAGTACGGCGCGAAACGCTCGGTGCTGCAAGGAATGTTGGCTTGTGCTCTGGCCGGCTGTGCCTGGCTGGCGGCGGCGCTGCTGCCGGTGCCGGTGATGGCCAAATTTGGCCTGCTGGTGCTGGGACGTTTGATTCTCGGTTTTGGTGAAAGCCAACTGCTGACCGGCAACTTAAGCTGGGGACTAGGGCTGGTTGGCCCGCGGCGTTCCGGTAAAGTGATGTCGTGGAACGGCATGGCGATGTACGGGGCGCTGGCGGTGGGTGCGCCGCTGGGGCTGCTGATTTACAGCCGCTTCGGCGTGGCGACGCTGGCCTGCGTTACGATGGCGCTGCCGCTGCTGGCGTGGGCGATTAACGGCACGGTCCGTAAAGTTCCCGCCCACGGCGGCGAACGTCCTTCGCTATGGAGCGTCATCGGTATGATCTGGCGTCCGGGGGTTGGCCTCGGTCTGCAGGGCGTCGGATTTGCGGTGATCGGCACCTTTGTTTCGCTCTATTTCGCCAGCCACGGCTGGGCGATGGCCGGCTTCACGTTGACCGCGTTTGGCGGCGCTTTTGTCCTGATGCGTATTCTGTTCGGCTGGATGCCGGATCGCTTCGGCGGCATTAAGGTGGCGATAGTTTCACTGCTGATTGAAGCTATCGGCCTGACGCTACTGTGGCAAGCGCCGGGCGCCTGGGTGGCGCTGGCGGGCGCGGCTTTGACCGGTTGCGGTTGCTCGCTCATCTTCCCGGCATTGGGCGTTGAGGTAGTCAAACGGGTTCCGGCTCAGGTTCGTGGCACCGCGCTGGGCGGCTATGCCGCGTTTCAGGATATCTCTTACGGCGTCACCGGCCCTCTGGCTGGCCTGCTCGCGACCTCGCTGGGCTATGCTTCCGTGTTCCTGGCCGGGGCGATTTGCGCGGTATTGGGGATTGTGGTCACTCTGTTGACGCTACGTAAATAAATACATAACGGCGGCTATCAGGCCGCCGTTATTGCTTTAGGCTTACAGCACCAGCCACAGCAGAATAATCACTACCAGCAGCGCAATCGCCACCGTCCACGCTTTTTTGCTATACACCGCATGGGGCGAAGGCAGCGGCTCGACCGGGGTAATTGCCATTGTCGCCTGGGCGCGAGCTACGCGTAGCGCAAAGACTTTATTTAATAGCGTTAACACCTGCGGGCTGGTTAAGGTCGTCGTGGGCGTCACCTGCCAGTTGCTTTGCGCGAAATCGGCGATTTTCTGCCACTCCTGCGCCTCCAGCGGTTGCTTAAGCGCTGCCTGCAGTGAATTCATCGTCGGCGCGGTTTGCGCGCTCAGCGTTTGTCGCGCCTGCAGCCAGTATGAGAGCGGGGTGAAGTGGGTGGCGGGGATCAGCTCGCCGGATTTCACGCCGCACAGCTCAAGCATTGATTGCCAGATAAGCTTGCTCGATTCGCCGGTTGCGGCGGCCAGTTTGGTCACTAACTGGTTCAGGGTGTTATGTTCCGCCGGCAGCAAAGGACGCAGCGTTGGCGTTCGCTGCTGCGGTTGCGGGATCGCCAACTGGCCGTTTTGCAGCAGATGCAGCACGTTCTCCAGTTGCGCCTGCGTCAGCGCGTGCAGCACGGTTTGGCCGTAATTCTGGCGGATATAATCGCTCACCGCCTGACGGTTATTCCCCTGGGTCAGCAGTTCGCTAAGCTGAGCGAGAATTTGCCGGTGGTGGTGGTTTTGCTGAGCGATACTTAAGCGCTGATTCAGGTTGCTCTCAGCCGCGCTGAAATGGCTCGCCAGCAGCGGCGTATCGCCTTTCAGACCCAGATCGTGCTTCACGCAGGCCCACACTTCGGCGTTTTGCTGCGATGTCAACGTCACCAGACGCGTTATCAGCCGCTCCAGAACGGTGCGTTGCTGCATGGTGAGCGCGTTTGGGCCCACGGCGGATGCGCCGGATGGGCCAGTCCCCGGAGGGCGATCGGACATACCTGAAACGGGTGGTGTCATGATGAATCCTTACCGTAGTACTGTACTTAAGCCGGGTGATGATGTTCCTGGCGGCCAGATTATGGCACACTTCCCCGGTTTACTCTCGTTCTCAGACAGGTACTGAACCGTGAAAATCCTCGTTGATGAAAATATGCCCTATGCGCGTGAGCTTTTTAGCCGTTTGGGAGACGTACAGGCCGTTCCCGGTCGTCCCATTCCGCAGGAAGCGTTAACCGACGCCGACGCGCTGATGGTGCGTTCCGTCACTAAGGTGAATGAAGCGCTGCTCTCCGGTAAGGCGATTAAGTTTGTCGGCACCGCCACCGCAGGTACCGATCATGTCGATCAAGCGTGGCTGCAGCAGGCGGGGATTGGCTTTTCCGCCGCGCCGGGCTGCAATGCGATCGCGGTGGTGGAGTATGTTTTCTCGGCGCTGCTGATGCTCGCCGAGCGCGACGGATTCGCGCTGGCTGACCGTACCGTCGGTATCGTCGGCGTCGGCAACGTTGGCGGGCGTTTGCAAAAACGTCTGGAAGCGCTGGGAATTAAAACATTACTCTGCGATCCGCCGCGCGCCGATCGTGGCGATGAAGGCGACTTCCGCACCCTGGACGAGCTAGTGCAACAGGCGGATATCCTGACTTTCCACACGCCGTTGTTTAAAGACGGGCAGTATAAAACGCAGCATCTGGCCGATGAAGCGCTGATTAGCCGCCTGCAGCCGGGGGCTATCCTGATTAACGCCTGCCGCGGGCCGGTGGTGGATAATGCGGCGCTGCTCAAGCGCTTGCAGGCCGGGCAGCAGCTGAGCGTGGTGCTCGACGTCTGGGAACCCGAACCGGATCTGAATACCGAGTTGCTGGCGCGTGTCGATATCGGTACCTCGCATATCGCCGGTTATACCCTTGAAGGCAAAGCGCGCGGCACCACTCAGGTGTTTGAAGCCTATAGCGCGTTCATTGGTCATCCGCAGCAGGTGGCGCTGGATACGCTACTGCCGGCGCCGGAATTTGGCCGCATCACTCTGCACGGCCCGCTCGATCAGGCGACGCTGAAAAGGCTGGTTCATTTGGTGTATGATGTGCGCCGCGATGATGCGCCGTTGCGTAAAGTGGCAGGCATTGCCGGCGAATTCGACAAGCTGCGCAAAAATTATCAGGAACGCCGCGAATGGTCGTCCCTGTACGTACAGTGCAGCGATGAAAAAGCAGCGACGCTGCTGCGTCAGCTCGGTTTTAATGCCGTACATCATCCTGTTCGTTAATATCTTCTTAATGCCCCTGTTGGATAATCCGGCAGGGTCGCTATTTTCTGGAGTACACCACCATGTCTGAAGGCTGGAATATTGCCGTACTGGGCGCAACCGGCGCCGTAGGCGAAGCCCTGCTTGAAACCCTTGCTGAACGCCAGTTTCCGGTAGGCGAAATTTATGCGCTGGCGCGCAATGAAAGCGCGGGCGAACATCTGCGTTATGGTGGCAAATCGGTCATCGTGCAGGACGCCGCCGAATTTGACTGGACCCAGGCCCAGTTGGCCTTCTTCGCCGCGGGCGTCGAAGCCAGCGCGGCGTATGTCGAAGAAGCCACCAACGCCGGTTGTCTGGTTATCGATCTTAGCGGCCTGTTTGCGCTGGAGCCGGACGTGCCGCTGGTGGTGCCGGACGTCAACCCGTTCGTGCTCGGCGACTACCGCAACCGTAACGTGATTGCGGTACCAAACAGCCTGACCAGCCAGCTGCTGACGGCGCTGAAACCGCTTATCGATGATGGCGGCCTGTCGCGTATTACCGTTACCAACCTGCTGTCTGCCTCGGCGCAGGGGAAAAAAGCGGTCGATGCGCTGGCGGGGCAGAGCGCGAAACTGCTGAACGGTATTCCGATTGATGAAGACGATTTCTTTGGTCGCCAGCTGGCTTTCAACATGCTGCCGATTCTGCCGGATCGCGAAGGTAGCGTGCGCGAAGAACGACGTATCGTCGATGAAGCGCGCAAAATTCTGCAGGATGACGGCCTGATGATTTCCGCAAGCGTCGTGCAATCGCCGGTCTTCTATGGCCATGCGCAGATGGTGAATTTTGAAGCGCTGCGTCCGCTGGCGGCCGAGGAGGCGCGCGACGCCTTTACCCGCGGCGAGGATATTGAGCTTTCCGAAGAGGGCGAATTCCCGACGCAGGTCGGCGATGCTTCCGGAAACGCGCGTCTGTCCATCGGCTGCGTGCATAACGATTACGGCATGCCCGAGCAGATTCAGTTCTGGTCGGTGGCCGATAACGTCCGCTTTGGCGGCGCGCTGATGGCGGTGAAAATCGCCGAGAAACTGGTTCAGGAGTATTTGTACTGATGTCTGAACCACAGCAGCAGCCGGTGTATAAAATCGCGCTGGGCATCGAGTACGACGGCAGCAAATACTACGGCTGGCAGCGGCAAAACGAAGTGCGCAGCGTGCAGGAAAAGCTGGAAAAGGCGCTGTCGCAGGTAGCGGCCGAACCGGTACACGTATTCTGCGCCGGGCGTACCGACGCCGGCGTTCACGGTACCGGCCAGGTAGTGCACTTTGAAACCCGCGCCCAGCGTAAAGACGCCGCCTGGACGCTGGGCGTAAATGCGAATTTACCTGGTGACATCGCCGTGCGTTGGGTGAAGCATGTTGCGGACGATTTTCACGCCCGCTTCAGCGCGACGGCCCGTCGTTACCGCTACGTCATCTATAATCACCGCCTGCGTCCGGCGGTGTTGAGCCAGGGGGTGACGCATTATTACCACCCTCTGGATGCCGGGCGGATGCATCGCGCCGCGCAGTGTTTGATTGGCGAGAATGACTTCACCTCGTTTCGCGCGGTGCAATGTCAGTCGCGCACGCCGTGGCGTAACGTGATGCATATCAACGTGACCCGTCATGGCGCTTATGTGGTGGTAGATATCAAAGCGAACGCTTTTGTTCATCATATGGTAAGGAACATCGTCGGCAGCCTGATGGAAGTAGGCGCCGGAAACCAGCCAGAGAGCTGGATTGCAGAACTGCTGGCGGCGAAGGACCGGACTCTGGCTGCCGCGACGGCGAAAGCGGAAGGACTGTATCTGGTGTCGGTGGATTATCCGGCCCATTTCGACCTGCCGGTGATGCCGATGGGCCCGCTGTTTTTGGCGGACTAATATCAGCGCCCCTGTAACAGGGGGCGGTTGTCACTAAAGGCTAAGACAAATATGGACCTGATTCATTTTTTGATTGATTTCATCCTGCATATTGATGTGCACCTTGCGGAGCTGGTCGCGCAGTATGGCGTCTGGGTTTACGCCATCCTGTTCTTGATTCTGTTCTGCGAAACCGGCCTGGTGGTGACGCCGTTCCTGCCCGGAGATTCTCTGCTGTTCGTCGCCGGCGCGCTCTCCGCGCTGCCAACGAACGATCTCAACGTACACCTGATGGTTGCGCTGATGGTCATTGCCGCCGTTATTGGCGATGCCCTGAACTACACCATCGGTAGATTGTTCGGCGAAAAGCTGTTCAGCAATCCGAACTCAAAGATTTTCCGTCGCAGCTATCTCGATAAAACCCATACCTTCTATGAACGCCACGGCGGCAAAACCATCATCCTCGCGCGTTTTGTGCCGATCGTCAGAACCTTTGCGCCGTTTGTGGCGGGAATGGGCCACATGTCCTATCGTCATTTTGCGGCGTACAACGTGGTAGGCGCGCTGCTGTGGGTACTACTGTTCACCTACGCCGGCTACCTGTTCGGTGATTTGCCGATCGTGCAGGAAAATCTGAAGCTGCTGATCGTGGCCATTATCGTCCTGTCGGTACTGCCTGGCGTTATCGAAGTGATTCGCCATCGCCGGGCGGCGGCAAAGCAGGCTAAATAGGCCCTTAGCGGCATTTTCGCCGGGCGTTGCTATGACGTCCGGCGCGCAAAGTGTGAGCGGTTCGACCACTTTTTTATCCCATGTTACGGGATGTTATGATTTAATGTGCAACATTCATGGTCTGTGAGGGGCAAAAGTGGCATTATGCGCCCCTTGCGACAAAACTGGCATCGACCAGGTTCAGGTAGAAAGGTTATCAATGAGCTGGATTGAACGAATTAAAAGCAATATAACCCCCACCCGTAAGGCAAGTATTCCTGAAGGTGTATGGACCAAGTGCGACAGCTGCGGTCAGGTACTGTACCGCGCAGAGCTGGAGCGCAACCTGGAGGTTTGCCCTAAGTGCGATCACCACATGCGTATGTCGGCGCGCAACCGCCTGCATAGCCTGCTGGACGAAGGTTCTCTCGTGGAGCTGGGTAGCGAGCTCGAGCCAAAGGATGTGCTGAAGTTCCGCGATTCGAAAAAGTATAAAGACCGTCTGGCCTCTGCACAGAAAGAGACCGGCGAGAAAGACGCGCTGGTGGTGATGAAAGGCACCCTGCACGGCATGCCTGTCGTGGCGGCGGCGTTTGAATTCGCCTTTATGGGCGGTTCGATGGGTTCCGTTGTCGGCGCGCGTTTCGTCCGCGCGGTTGAGCAGGCGCTGGAAGATAACTGCCCGCTGATCTGCTTCTCCGCCTCTGGTGGCGCCCGTATGCAGGAAGCGCTGATGTCGCTGATGCAGATGGCGAAGACCTCCGCGGCGCTGGCGAAAATGCAGGAGCGCGGTTTACCGTACATCTCCGTACTGACCGACCCGACCATGGGCGGCGTCTCCGCGAGTTTCGCGATGCTGGGCGATCTTAATATCGCCGAGCCGAAAGCGCTGATCGGCTTCGCCGGTCCTCGCGTTATCGAGCAGACCGTGCGTGAGAAGCTGCCGCCGGGGTTCCAGCGCAGTGAGTTCCTGATTGAAAAAGGGGCGATCGACATGATTATCCGTCGTCCTGAAATGCGTCTGAAATTAGCCAGCATCCTGGCGAAACTGATGAATCTTCCTTCGCCGCAGGCCGATGCGCCTCACGAAGGCGAGGTGGTACCACCGGTACCGGATCAGGAACCAGAGGCCTGATAATGCAGAGGGCAGGGCCGACAGGCGCTGCCCTTTTTTTTACCGTTAACTCTCGCGGACATCATGGAAAAAGATCCTATTCCTCAGGCCACGTCGCCCCTGGCTACGTGGCTTTCTTATCTGGAGCATCTGCACAGTAAAGCCATCGACCTGGGGCTTTCGCGGGTGAGCGAAGTCGCCGGACGGATGGCGATACTAAAACCGGCGCCGTTTGTCTTTACCGTGGCGGGTACCAATGGCAAAGGCACCACCTGCCGGACGCTGGAATCCGTGCTGATGGCGGCGGGCTATAAAGTTGGCGTGTATAGTTCGCCGCATCTGGTGCGCTATACCGAACGCGTGCGTATCCAGGGCGCCGAGCTGCCGGAAGCGGCGCATACCGCCTCATTTGCCGAAATCGAAGCGGCGCGCGGCGATATCTCGCTGAGCTATTTTGAATTTGGCACGCTGTCCGCGCTATGGCTGTTTAAGCAGGCGCAGCTGGATGTGGTTATCCTGGAGGTGGGCCTCGGTGGGCGCCTGGACGCCACGAATATCGTCGATGCCGACGTGGCGGTGGTCACCAGCATCGCGCTGGATCATACCGACTGGCTGGGGCCGGATCGTGAAAGCATTGGCCGTGAAAAAGCGGGTATCTTCCGCGCCGGTAAACCGGCGGTGGTGGGCGAACCCGATATGCCGCAGACGATTGCCGACGTGGCGAATGAAAAGGGCGCGACGCTGCTGCGCCGCGACCATGACTGGCGCTATAGCGTGACGGACCAGTCATGGAACTTTTCCGATGGTCAGGGCGAGTTGGCAGGGCTACCGTTGCCGCAGGTTCCATTGCCCAACGCCGCGACGGCGCTGGCGGCGCTGCGCGCCAGCGGGCTTAACGTCGATGAACAGGCGCTGCGCGACGGCATTCATCACGCCATGCTCCCGGGCCGCTTTCAGATTATCAGCGACGCGCCGCGGGTGATCCTCGATGTCGCGCATAACCCGCATGCGGCGGCTTATCTCGCCGGGCGTCTCAAAACCTTAGCGAAAACGGGGCGCGTACTGGCGGTTATTGGTATGCTGCATGATAAAGATATCGCCGGAACCCTGGCGAATCTGGCGCCTGAAGTAGATGCGTGGTACTGCGCGCCGCTGGAAGGGCCGCGCGGCGCCACGGCGGACCAGCTGATTACGCATCTGCGTGCGGGCCAACGTTATGACAGCGTAGCGCAGGCGTGGCATGCCGCTATGGCGGATGCCAAAGCCGAAGATACGGTGCTGGTGTGTGGTTCCTTCCACACGGTAGCGCATGTAATGGAAGAGATAGACGCGGGGAGAATCGGTGGCGAGTAAGTTTCAGAACCGTTTAGTCGGGACGATTGTACTGGTAGCGCTGGGGGTAATTATTCTCCCGGGTCTGCTCGACGGTCAGAAAAAACATTATCAGGATGAGTTTGCGGCGATCCCGTTGGTGCCGAAGCCGGGCGATCGCGATGAGCCGGATATGCTGCCGGCGGCTACCCAGGCGCTGCCTTCGCAGCCGCCGGAAGGCGCCGCGGAAGAGGTGAGAGCGGGAGACGCCGCGGCGCCATCGCTGGATCCGTCGCGCATCCCGGTGAACAACAATAGCTTCGATGAAGTTCAGGAGCCGGTGGTGGCCGCCAAGCCGCAGCCGAAACCACAGCCGAAGCCGGTTGAGAAACCGCAGCCGCAGCAGGTCGCGCAGACCCCGCCGCCGGCGAAACCGCAGCCGCAACCACAGCCGCAACAGCAGCAGGCCGCTATTCCGGCGCCGACCGGAAAAGCCTATGTGGTGCAGTTAGGGGCGTTGAAGAATGCCGATAAGGTTAACGAAATCGTAGGTAAGCTGCGTTCCTCGGGCTTTAAAGCCTGGACATCGCCATCCACGCCGGTTCAGGGTAAAATTACCCGTATTCTGGTGGGGCCGGATGCGTCGAAAGACAAGCTGAAGGGGCAACTCGGCGAGCTGCAGCAGATTTCTGGCCTGAGCGGCGTGGTCATGGGGTATAGCCCGAATTAAAAAATGACATCCGCTCTGATTGGGCGAGCTGGCAGGCGGGTTAACCTGCTGAAACCCTTGCCGGATACGCCCTGAAGAGGCGTCAGGCAGTATGGCGTTGAATGTTTTTTCAGCGCCATTTTTATTTCTGTAGGGCACGGAAATCCCTACGCAAACGTTTTCTTTTTCTGTTAGAATGCGCCCCGAACTGGACGACAGGGCGTAAAATCGTGGGATGTATATGGTCTGGATTGATTACGCCATTATTGCGGTAATTGGTTTTTCCTGTTTGGTTAGCCTTATCCGCGGCTTTGTTCGTGAAGCGTTATCGCTGGTGACATGGGGATGTGCCTTCTTTGTCGCCAGTCATTACTACACTTACCTGGCTGTCTGGTTCACGGGCTTTGAAGACGAACTGGTCCGAAATGGGATTGCTATCGCGATATTGTTTATCGCAACGCTTATCGTCGGCGCTATCGTTAACTATGTGATAGGCGCTCTGGTAGAGAAAACCGGTCTGTCAGGAACAGACAGGGTGTTGGGGATCTGTTTTGGCGCCCTGCGCGGCGTGCTTATCGTCTCCGCTATTCTGTTCTTTCTCGATAGCTTCACCGGTATGGCAAAAAGTGAAGACTGGCAAAAGTCTGAGCTTATCCCGCAGTTCAGTTTCGTTATCAGATGGTTCTTTGACTATCTGCAGAGCTCGTCAAGTTTCTTGCCCAAAGCATAAGCGTTGGGATGTAGCTTAACGAGGAAAAGACGTATGTGCGGTATTGTCGGTATCGCCGGTGTTATGCCGGTAAACCAGTCGATTTATGACGCGTTAACGGTGCTTCAGCATCGTGGGCAGGATGCCGCGGGCATCATCACCATTGATGCAAATAACTGCTTCCGTTTGCGTAAAGCCAACGGACTGGTGAGCGATGTGTTCGAAGCGCGCCACATGCAGCGTATGCAGGGAAATATGGGGATTGGCCACGTCCGTTACCCAACGGCAGGCAGTTCCAGCGCTTCTGAAGCGCAGCCTTTTTACGTTAACTCGCCCTACGGCATTACGTTGGCCCATAATGGCAACCTGACCAATGCCCACGAGCTGCGTCAAAAGCTGTTTGAAGAAAAACGCCGCCACATCAACACCACCTCCGATTCCGAAATTCTGCTCAATATCTTCGCCAGCGAGCTGGATAATTTCCGTCATTACCCGCTGGAAGCCGATAACATTTTCGCCGCGATTGCCGCGACGAACCGCCAGATTCGCGGCGCGTACGCCTGCGTGGCGATGATTATCGGCCACGGTATGGTCGCCTTCCGCGACCCGAACGGTATCCGTCCGCTGGTGCTCGGCAAGCGCGATATCGGCGATGGCCGCACCGAGTACATGGTCGCCTCCGAAAGCGTGGCGCTGGATACACTGGGCTTTGAATTTCTGCGTGACGTCGCGCCGGGAGAAGCGGTCTACATCACCGAGAAAGGCCAGCTGTTTACCCGCCAGTGCGCGGAAAACCCGGTCAGCAACCCATGCCTGTTCGAATACGTCTATTTCGCGCGTCCGGACTCCTTTATCGACAAGATTTCCGTCTATAGCGCCCGTGTGAACATGGGTACGAAGCTTGGCGAGAAAATTGCCCGTGAGTGGGAAGATCTGGATATCGATGTCGTTATTCCGATCCCGGAAACCTCCTGCGATATCGCCCTGGAGATTGCTCGTATCCTCGATAAACCCTATCGTCAGGGCTTTGTCAAAAACCGCTATGTTGGCCGTACCTTTATCATGCCGGGCCAGCAGCTGCGCCGTAAATCCGTGCGCCGTAAGCTGAACGCCAACCGCGCCGAATTCCGTGATAAGAACGTGCTGCTGGTGGATGACTCTATCGTTCGCGGCACCACTTCTGAACAGATTATCGAAATGGCGCGCGAAGCCGGCGCGAAGAAAGTGTATCTGGCCTCCGCGGCGCCGGAAATTCGCTTCCCGAACGTTTACGGTATCGATATGCCGACCGCCAACGAGCTTATCGCCCACGGTCGCGAAGTTGACGAGATCCGTCAGATCATCGGCGCTGATGGCCTGATTTTCCAGGATCTGGACGATCTGATCGAAGCGGTACGCGCTGAGAACCCGGACATTCAACAGTTCGAGTGTTCGGTCTTTAACGGCGTGTACGTCACCAAAGACGTTGACCAACAGTATCTCGATTATCTTGATTCTCTGCGTAACGACGATGCCAAAGCGGTCCAACTGCAAACCGAAGTTGAAAACTTAGAGATGCATAACGAAGGCTAATTGGTCCCTTGTCGCTGGCCCGCCGTCTTTCGAAGACCGCGGGCCTTTTTATTTTTACCCGCCAGGTTGCGTCGGGGACTATAATCCGGCAAAGTCTGCGGCATTACGCGCAAGAGGAATACATCGTGAAACGACTCATTATCGGCATTTCCGGCGCCAGCGGCGCGATTTACGGCGTACGCTTGCTACAGGTTCTGCGTGATGTCGCCGGGGTCGAGACCCATCTGATAATGAGCCAGGCTGCACGTCAGACGCTGTCGCTGGAAACCGACTACTCGCTGCGGGAAGTGCAGGCGCTAGCCGATGTGGTACACGACGCGCGCGATATCGCCGCCAGCATCTCCTCCGGCTCGTTTAAAACCAGTGGAATGGTTATTCTACCGTGCTCGATGAAAACGCTCTCTGGCATCGTCAATAGCTATACCGACGGTCTGCTGACCCGCGCGGCGGACGTGGTGTTAAAAGAGCGCCGCCCGCTGGTGCTTTGCGTACGCGAGACGCCGTTCCACCTGGGGCATCTGCGTTTAATGGTGCAGGCGGCGGAAATGGGCGCGGTGATTATGCCGCCGGTGCCGGCCTTCTATCATCGTCCGCAGACGCTGGACGATGTGATTAATCAGACGGTTAATCGGGTTGTCGATCAGTTTGATATTGAGCTGCCGCAGGACCTGTTTACCCGCTGGCAGGGCGGGGCCTGATGCACCTGTTTGGTGCATTTTATTTACCTTTGCCTTCCGCTGGTGCATTTTTGTTGTCCTGATCAAATCCTCGACATTTAATTTGTTTTTTTGCGTTTTGCCGCTGCGGTTTATCCGCCAATGCTGGTATCTTCCCTCTTAAGACAATCTTGCAACTTTATATTAACAAATTTAACCCTATTACCGGCACGCACCGGGAAAATGGCATAAAACCTGCAAGAACCGTCGGCAACATACATAACCAGACAGCGCACAACATAACAACATCACGACACTTAAGGGCTTTCTATGAAGAAGACGATCCTGGCTCTCTCGTTAATCATGGGAATCAGCAGCGCCGCCAGCGTATCTGCGGCGCTGCCGCAAAGTATCCGCATCGGCACCGATACCACCTATGCGCCTTTCTCGTCGAAGGATTCGAAGGGCAACTTTATTGGCTTTGACATCGATCTGGGCAATGAACTGTGCTCGCGCATCAAGGTGAAGTGCACCTGGGTGGGCAGCGATTTTGACGCGCTGATCCCCTCGCTGAAAGCGAAGAAAATCGACGCGATTATCTCGTCGCTGTCGATTACCGAAAAACGCCAGCAGGAGATTGCTTTCTCTGACAAACTGTACGCGGCAGATTCTCGTCTGATCGCGGCAAAAGGCTCGCCGATTCAGCCTACGCTGGAGTCGCTGAAAGGCAAGCATGTTGGCGTACTGCAGGGCTCTACTCAGGAGGCCTATGCCAACGAACGCTGGCGCAGCCAGGGCGTGGATGTTGTCGCCTATGCTAACCAGGATCTCATCTATTCCGACCTCGCCGCAGGGCGCCTTGACGCGGCGCTGCAGGATGAAGTCGCGGCCAGTGAAGGTTTCCTCAAACAACCTGCCGGTAAAGACTACGCGTTTGCCGGTCCTTCCGTTAAAGACAAAAAATACTTCGGCGATGGTACCGGTATCGGCCTGCGCAAAGAAGATGGCGAGCTGAAAGCCGCGTTCGACAAAGCGCTGGGTGAAATGCGTAAAGACGGCACCTACGACAAAATGGCGAAGAAATACTTCAACTTTAACGTCTACGGCGATTAAGACTGTAGCGGTCTGGTTATGCCAGGCCGCTCCATTGCGACGCGGTTATTGTTGCCCTTGATAGGTGCAAGCGGTTGACGGCTTGCACCAGAATGGGGCGATAGCAGTTTTTCTTTGTTCAGAAAATGCATAGTTAAGCGTTTCTGATGCAAAAAAATCTGCTTTCCTGCGCATTTTGCTTTGCCTTGGTAGGGCGAATAATGGCACGATAACTGGCGTAAGTGCTTCTAATAAACCCGTTAGAATGACAGTCTGTTGAGGATAATTATGAAAAAACTGGCGTTGTCTCTTTCTTTGGCGCTGGCCCTTTCCAGCGTTTCCACGGTATTCGCAGCCATTCCACAGAAAATCCGTATTGGTACCGATCCTACTTATGCGCCGTTCGAATCGAAGAATGCGCAGGGGCAATTGATCGGTTTTGACATCGATCTGGCGAAAGAGCTGTGTAAGCGTATTAATACCCAATGTACCTTCGTTGAAAACCCGCTGGATGCGCTGATCCCCTCGTTAAAAGCGAAGAAAATCGATGCGATTATGTCCTCGCTGTCGATTACCGAAAAGCGCCAGCAGGAAATTGCCTTCACCGACAAACTTTATGCCGCTGACTCCCGTCTGGTGGTGAAAAAGGGCAGCGATATTACGCCAGACCTGAGCAAGCTGAAAGGCAAGCGCATTGGCGTACTGCAGGGCACCACTCAGGAAACCTACGGCAACGAGCATTGGGCGCCGAAAGGCATTGAAATTGTCTCCTATCAGGGCCAGGACAATATCTATTCCGACCTGACCGCGGGCCGTATTGACGCTGCGTTCCAGGATGAGGTCGCCGCCAGCGAAGGTTTTCTCAAACAGCCGATTGGCAAAGATTATCAGTTTGGCGGCCCGTCCATTAAGGATGAGAAGTTATTTGGCGTCGGTACCGGCATGGGCCTGCGTAAAGACGACACCGAGCTGCGTGAGGCGCTAAATAAAGCTTTCGCCGAGATGCGTAAAGACGGCACTTACGACAAGCTGGCGAAGAAATATTTCGACTTTAACGTGTACGGCGACTAATCATCGTTAGTACCTCGCCGCACGCGTTTTCACGTGCGGCGATCGATGACAGACAGGGCAGACAGCATGCTGTACGGGTTCTCACAGGTTATTTTTCAGGGCGCGCTGGTCACCCTTGAGCTGGCGCTTAGCTCGGTGGTGCTGGCGGTCCTTATCGGGCTGGTGGGCGCGGGGGCGAAACTATCCGCCAACCGGCCTATGGCGCTGGTGTTTGAAGGCTATACCACGTTGATCCGCGGGGTGCCGGATCTGGTGCTGATGCTGCTGATTTTCTATGGGCTGCAGATCGCCCTTAACAGCATTACCGATGCATTAGGCATGGCGCAATTTGATATTGACCCGATGATTGCCGGTATTATCACCCTCGGCTTTATCTATGGCGCGTACTTCACCGAAACCTTCCGCGGCGCGTTTCTGGCGGTGCCGAAAGGCCATATTGAAGCGGCGACGGCATTTGGCTTCAGCGGCTGGCAGACGTTCCGCCGCATCCTGTTTCCGGCGATGATGCGCTATGCGCTGCCCGGTATCGGCAACAACTGGCAGGTCATTCTCAAAGCCACTGCGCTGGTGTCGCTGCTCGGTCTGGAAGACGTGGTGAAGGCAACGCAGCTGGCGGGCAAAAGTACCTGGCAGCCGTTCTATTTCGCTATCGTCTGCGGGGCGATCTATCTGGTGTTTACCACGATTTCCAATGGTGTGCTGCTGCTGCTTGAACGCCGCTACTCCGTGGGTGTGAAGAGGGCTGACCTGTGATTGAAATTATTCAGGAGTACTGGAAATCCCTGCTGTGGACCGACGGTTACCGTTTTACCGGCGTGGCGATCACCCTGTGGCTGTTGATTGCTTCAGTGGTGATGGGCGGCATCCTCGCGGTGTTTCTCGCCATCGGGCGCGTATCGAGCAATAAATACATTCAGTTTCCGATCTGGCTGTTTACCTATATTTTCCGCGGTACGCCGCTGTACGTGCAGCTGCTGGTGTTTTACTCCGGGATGTATACGCTGGAAATCGTCAAAGGCAGCGATCTATTGAATGCGTTTTTCCGCAGCGGCCTGAACTGTACGGTGTTGGCATTGACCTTAAATACCTGCGCCTACACCACCGAGATTTTTGCCGGGGCGATTCGTTCGGTGGCGCCGGGCGAGATTGAAGCTGCGCGGGCTTACGGCTTTTCGTCAGTTAAGCTGTATCGCTGCATTATTTTGCCCTCTGCGCTACGTATTGCGTTACCCGCGTACAGCAACGAAGTCATTCTGATGCTGCACTCGACGGCGCTGGCGTTTACCGCCACGGTGCCGGATTTGCTGAAAATCGCGCGCGATATTAACTCGGCGACCTATCAGCCGTTTACCGCTTTCGGTATCGCCGCGGTACTGTACTTAATTATTTCGTATGTGCTGATTAGCTTGTTCCGCAAGGCAGAAAAGCGCTGGCTGCAGCATATCAAACCTTCTTCGACGCACTGAGAAAGCCATGACCGACAATAAATTAAGCGTTATCGATCTGCATAAACGTTACGGCGAGCACGAGGTGCTGAAAGGCGTCTCGCTGAAAGCGAAGGCCGGAGACGTGATTAGTATTATCGGCTCATCGGGTTCTGGTAAAAGTACCTTCCTGCGCTGCATTAACTTTCTTGAGAAGCCAAGCGAAGGAACGATTATCGTCAACGGGCAGAATATTGGCCTGGTGCGCGATAAAGACGGCCAGTTGAAGGTAGCGGATAAAAACCAGCTGCGTCTGCTGCGCACGCGACTGACGATGGTGTTCCAGCACTTCAACCTGTGGAGCCACATGACGGTACTGGAAAACGTCATGGAGGCGCCGATTCAGGTGCTCGGCCTTAACAAACAGGAAGCGCGCGAGCGGGCGGTGAAGTATCTGGCGAAAGTCGGCATCGATGAACGCCAGCAGATCAAATATCCGGTACATCTTTCCGGCGGTCAGCAGCAGCGCGTGTCCATCGCGCGGGCGCTGGCGATGGAGCCGGACGTACTGCTGTTTGATGAACCGACATCGGCACTGGATCCGGAGCTGGTGGGCGAAGTGTTGCGTATTATGCAAAAACTGGCGGAAGAGGGGAAAACCATGGTGGTCGTCACCCACGAAATGGGCTTTGCCCGCCACGTCTCTTCACACGTGATTTTCCTACATCAGGGAAGAATCGAAGAAGAGGGGCATCCCGACGAGCTGTTCGGCAACCCGAAAAGCCAGCGCCTGCAGCAGTTCCTTAAAGGTTCACTGAAGTAATCGCCTCTTCCCGGCGGGTTTGCTCGCCGGGAATGACTTAACGCTCCAGCCGGTAGATCCAATCATCGTAATCCACGCCGTTGAGGTGGTAAGCATTTTCCAGCACCTGAATGCGTACAAAACCGTGCTTTTCCAGCAGCCGGGACGATCCCAAATTATTGCCAAGCACCCAGGCATTAATGGCGTTGATGCCAAGGATGGTAAAGCCGTAATCACAAATCGCGCGCAGCGCTTCGCTGGCGTAGCCCTGACCCTGCGCTTGCGGCAGTAGCGCGTAGCCGACGTCTGCCTCGTGGGGGTTTTTCGTACTGATGCGCAGACCAATATCTCCCAGCGGTGTGCCGGCAGAATCGCGCAATACAAAGACGCCGGCATCTTCGCAGCGGCATTCAAACACGCTGCGTAGCGCCGTTTCGCTTAACACCTCACCCATGTAACGCATGACGTCAGGATCCTGACGCAGACGCAGAAAAAAGGGCCAATCGGCCGGAGTGAAGCGGGAAAGCAACAGGCGGGGCGTGGTTATCGTAGTCATAAAGCGGTTAATCAGCT
Source organism: Klebsiella sp. 141198 (assembly GCF_050600785.1). Lineage (NCBI taxonomy): Bacteria > Pseudomonadati > Pseudomonadota > Gammaproteobacteria > Enterobacterales > Enterobacteriaceae > Klebsiella > Klebsiella sp. 141198. Next base: position 761,838 of record NZ_JAQIRM010000002.1, on the reverse strand, counting down.
AAAACGAAAGCCTACTTTACCACCATACTGCGCCGGGTAACATGCTCGCCCTCGCGAATCAGCCTGCGGGTGGCGTGGCGCTCAGACTTTGCAGGTAGCGCTGCACGCGGTGATTTTCCGGTGAACGGCGAAGCTGTAGCGCCAGGTTGAGGCTATCCAGCAGTTGGGCGTTAGCCACCATCGGCGAATCGGCGGCGATGCGCTTTTCCGCGACTAACCATTCAACGACCGATTTCCAGCGCCAGAGAGGGGAATTGCCCTTCACGCGCTGTACGGGGCCGGGAAAGCGCCCGCTGCCGCGAGCGCCCTCTTTTAATAGAGCGATCGCCTGGCGGGAGACGCCGATAAGTTCGGCGATATCGCTCAGCCCGACCAGTGTCGAATCGATGGACTCCACGCGGATACTTGGCAGCGCGGCGGTTTCTACATCGCGGATGGCGGATAGCGCCGCCTGCTCCAGCGATTGGCCCTCGCGATCGAACTCAAGGTAGACCGCGGTACCGTAAAAGCAGACCAGCGCGTCGCTACAGCCTGCGGCAAAGAGCGCATCTTCCAGTCCTGGCGTTTGACTGGTGACGCCGGACAGCGTCAGCGTAAAATTAAATATCGGCATCGTTTAGCGTTCCTTATGCATGATGCGCGCGGTAGCCGGGATGGGACACCGTTCGACCATTCTGATTATTTGCCGGGCGTGGTTTTCAGGGACGGCGGGCGTCGACCAAATGCTCATCATATGTTCACGGTGTTCAGCCACGCCGCAGACGAGGCGGCCAAAGCAATGAGCGCTTTTACCTGCAGGCAGCAATATCCACCCCCGCGCCAGCGCCGTGGCAATCGCCTTCCTGATATGTTTGTCCGGATGTTCCTTCATCGTCAAATCCTGCTCAGAATAAAAAGAGTGTTGACGGTTGTCAACGATTTTTGAGGGTATATTCCTCGTCAGGACGTTATGGCAGGAGAATAATTTTGCGGTTGGAATGCGCTTCACAAGAAGCGTAGCAAGGAGAGCGAGGAATTAACGATTTGCGAGGCGGCTTCCGCCCAAGGGAAGAGAACGGGGAGCCGTTGCTCCCCGTTTATCGACTTAGCTCAACACATCCTTCAGAGCCTCTTCCAGATCGTACCAGCGAAAGCTAAAGCCGGCGGCTTCCAGGCGTTTAGGCAGCGCGCGCTGGCCGCCGAGCACCAGTACTGAAGATTCTCCCATCAGCAGGCGAATGGCGGCGGCGGGAACGCGGAAAATCGCCGGGCGATTGAGCGCGTGGCCGAGCGCGTGGGCAAACTGTTCGTTACGTACGGGATAGGGTGAGACCATATTGAACGGGCCGCGCAGATCGTTATCCAGCAGCCACAAGATCCCGTTCACCATATCATCGATATGGATCCACGCCAGATACTGACGACCGTCGCCGATAGGGCCGCCCAGGCCGAGCTTAAACGCTGGCGTCATTTTAGCCAGGATCCCGCCCCGCGGCGCTAATACGACGCCGGTGCGCAACAGGCACACGCGCGTGCGATCGCTTTGCGCCTCACAGGCGATTTGCTCCCAGCGGGCGCAAAGTTTATGGGTAAATTCGTTGTGTGGCGGCTCTTCCTCGGTTACCACGACTTCACCGAGATCGCCGTAATAGCCGGTAGCGGAACCGCTAATCAGCACGGAGGGTGGTGTTTCGCTGGCTTTAAATAACGCGACCAGTTGCCGGGTGATGTCCCAGCGGCTGTGGCACAGGCGCTCTTTTTGCTCTGCCGTCCAGCGCTTATCGGCGATCGGTTCGCCGGCAAGGTTAATGACGGCGTCAAAGCCATCGAGGTTGTTTTGCCCTTCGAAACCGCGCCACAGCGTGACGCGGGGATCGAGACGGGCTTTCGCGCGTTCAGGGTTGCGGGTGGAAACCGTGAGCTGGTGCCCAAGTTCCAGCAGCCTGGTAATAAGATGCCGACCAATGAGCCCGGTACCGCCAGTGAGCAGGATTTTCATACCGCCTCCCTAACAAACGTTTTAGCGCCGCCAGCTCATGGTCATTGATACTGAGTCGGCATAGCGCAGCGCGTGAAGTTTATCGATCTCTACTTCAGCATAAGTGACCCAGTGATGTTCGCATGCGATATTGAGCACATCCTGGGTTAATTTTTCCAGCAGCGAGAAGCGGTTATTCTCGATATGGCTGATGATGCGCTTAGTAATGGTGCGATAGTTCAGGGCATCATTGATGTCTTCGCTGTCGCGAGCCTTATCGGCCGGATAGTGAATCACCACATTCACCAATACATCCTGACGGTTGGCGATCTCTTCCTCTTTGATTCCAATAAAAGTACGCAGGCGCAGGTTCTTAATACGAATAATGGCGTCTGGCTGAGACATTGCAGGCTTCCTCCGTGTAGTAATTTCCGCAATCATACATGAAAGCACGCCCTGCGAGCAGGGGATTAATAATGTTGCGTTTTGAGTAGCGCTTGTTGCGTTGCCGGGCGCTGGCGGATGCGTTCAAACCAGTTATGCACCGCCGGGAACTGGCTAAGATCGATTCGTTGGCGCTGGTGGGCATTAATCCATGGCCAGCAGGCGATATCGGCGATACTGTAGTGCTCGCCGCCCAACCATGGACTGGCTTCAAGACGCCGGTTCATTACGCCATAGAGGCGCTGGCTTTCGACCTGATAGCGTTCAATGGCGTAGGGGACAGCCTGAGGCGCGTGATGATTAAAGTGGTGGTTTTGCCCAAGCATCGGCCCCAAGCCTGCAACCTGCCAGAATAGCCATTGCAGGGTGGTATGCCGTTCGCGCAGCTCGCCGCTCAGTAATTTTCCCGATTTTTCCGCCAGATAGAGCAGGATCTCTCCGGACTCAAACAGGCTTAACGGCGCGCCGCCGTCGACCGGAACGTGGTCAACGATCGCCGGGATCTTATTATTTGGCGAGATAGCCAGAAACTGCGGGCGAAACTGTTCACCTTTGCCGATATCGACGCGTATCAGGCGATAGGCCAGCTGCGCCTCTTCCAGAAAAAGGATGATTTTGTGGCCGTTGGGGGTGGGTGCATAGTAAAGATCGATCATGAGGTCTCCCGCCATCGAAGGTCGCAAACGTTTCGAGTATAGGCGACCTGCGCCATCGCGGGGCAAAGATTATATTGCGAAATCCTCATGCGGCTGCCAGTGACATCTTATAGCAGACCAGCTATGTTGATTTATCTCCCCCTGGCTTCATTGAGGATGTCATGAATCAGCCTGTTATTACCCTGTGGTCCGATGCCGATTTTTTCTCCCCCTATGTGATGTCCGTGTATGTGGCGCTGCAGGAAAAAAGCCTGCCGTTCACCCTTAAAACCGTCAATCTCGACAGCGGCGAGCATCTGCAGCCGGGCTGGAAGGGCTACTCCGCGACACGGCGCGTGCCGCTGCTGGAAGTGGATAATTTTTCGCTAAGCGAATCCTCGGCCATTACCGAATACCTTGACGAACGCTTTGCGCCGCCGGAGTGGGAGCGCTTGTATCCGCACGACCTGCAAAAACGCGCGCGGGCGCGGCAGGTGCAGGCCTGGCTGCGAAGCGATCTGATGCCCATACGCGAAGAACGTTCTACCGACGTGGTGTTTGGCGGCGCGAAGAAGCCCGCGCTTAGCGCGGCGGGGCAAACCAGCGCGGCTAAACTCTTTGCGACCGCCGGCGCGCTTTTGGCGCATGGCGGGCAGAATCTGTTTGGCGAATGGTGTATTGCCGATGCCGATCTTGCGCTGATGCTAAACCGTCTGGTGCTGAACGGCGACGAGGTGCCGGAAGCGCTGGCGGACTACGCGACCTTCCAGTGGCAACGGGCATCTGTTCAGCGTTATGCCGCACTGTCGGCTAAACGTAGCGGCTGATAAGCGCAGGCAGTTCCGTTATCATAGACAGACCGTATTGTCTGGTAAGGGGTTGATATGAAACTGATGTTCGCATCCGATATTCACGGCTCGCTGCCTGCGACCGAACGCGTTCTGGAACGCTTCGCGCAGAGCGGGGCGCAGTGGCTGGTTATCCTCGGCGATGTGCTTAATCACGGGCCGCGCAACGCGCTGCCGGAAGGGTATGCGCCGGCGCAGGTCGCCGAGCGGCTGAACAGCGTCGCGCAGCGGATTATCGCCGTCCGCGGTAACTGTGATAGCGAAGTCGATCAAATGCTGCTGCATTTCCCCATTACCGCCCCCTGGCAGCAGGTGCTTAGCGAACGCTACCGCCTGTTTCTGACCCACGGTCATCTCTATAGTCCGGATAATTTGCCGCCGCTCGCCGCTGGCGATGTACTGGCTTATGGTCATACTCATATTCCGGTTGCCGAGAAACGCGGCGATATTTTCCTCTTCAATCCTGGTTCTGTGAGCATCCCGAAAGGCGGCTTTGCCGCCAGCTACGGCATGCTGGAAGATGATCGGCTGCAGGTTTTCGCACTCAAAGATAATCAGGTTATTGCAGAGGCCGCGATTTACCCGTAATTTACCCCTCAATCGTAAAGACGCGCCGCGAGAGCGCTTAAAAGTAAGGTTTCCTGATGGCGGAACAGAAGCATTTGGCAAGCACAGAATGGGTCGATATTGTTAATGAAAACAATGAGGTGATAGCACAGTCCAGCCGCGAGCAAATGCGCGCGCAGTGTCTGCGTCACCGCGCGACCTATATTGTGGTTCATGATGGGATGGGCAAAATTCTGGTGCAGCGCCGTACCGAGAGCAAAGATTTCATGCCGGGTATGCTGGATGCGACCGCCGGCGGCGTGGTGCAGGCGGATGAACAGCTGCTGGACTCGGCGCGCCGCGAAGCGGAAGAAGAGCTGGGGATTGCGGGCGTGCCTTTTGCCGATCATGGCCAATTCTATTACGAAGATAAACACTGCCGCGTCTGGGGCAGCCTGTTTAGCTGTGTTTCTCATGGCCCGTTCGCCCTGCAGGAAGAAGAGGTTAGCGAAGTATGCTGGCTGACGCCGGAAGAGATCACCGCGCGCTGCGATGAGTTCACCGCCGATTCGCTGAAAGCGCTGGCGCTGTGGATGACCCGTAATGCGGGCAATACCGGCCACGAACGCGACGAGCCGGAAGAAGACGAAGCGTAATTTCCTTTACGCGTTAGCGTCAAAAAAAGGCAGCCATTTGGCTGCCTTTCTTGTCTCAGCGGAAGATTAGTTCTGCTGCTGAGAAGACTGAATCGCCGTCAGTGCGATGGTGTAGACGATATCGTCTACCAGCGCGCCGCGGGACAGGTCGTTTACCGGCTTACGCATACCCTGCAGCATCGGCCCGATGGAGATCAGGTCAGCGGAACGCTGTACGGCTTTGTAAGTGGTGTTACCTGTGTTCAGATCCGGGAAGATGAACACGGTTGCGCGGCCAGCTACCGGAGAGTTCGGCGCTTTGGACTTCGCTACGTCGGCCATTACCGCGGCATCATACTGCAGCGGACCGTCGATCATCAGGTCAGGACGTTTTTCCTGCGCCAGACGAGTCGCTTCGCGTACTTTTTCTACATCGCTACCTGCGCCGGAGGTGCCGGTGGAGTAGGAGAGCATCGCTACGCGCGGTTCGATACCGAAGGCAATCGCGGAATCAGCGGACTGAATTGCGATTTCCGCCAGCTGTTCAGCAGTCGGATCCGGGTTGATCGCGCAGTCGCCGTAAACGTAAACCTGTTCCGGCAGCAGCATGAAGAATACGGAAGAGACCAGCGAGCTGCCCGGCGCCGTTTTGATAAGCTGCAGCGGCGGACGGATGGTATTGGCGGTGGTGTGAACCGCGCCGGATACCAGGCCGTCGACTTCGTCTTGTTCCAGCATCAGGGTGCCGAGAACCACGTTATCTTCCAGCTGTTCGCGCGCAACCGCTTCGGTCATGCCTTTGTTCTTACGCAGTTCGACCAGACGCGCCACGTAGCTTTCGCGAACCACTTCCGGATCGACGATTTCAATACCAGCGCCCAGCTCTACGCCCTGAGAGGCCGCAACGCGGTTGATCTCATCCGGGTTGCCCAGCAGCACGCAGGTGGCAATACCGCGCTCAGCACAGATGGCCGCCGCTTTAACGGTACGCGGTTCGTCGCCTTCCGGCAGAACGACGCGTTTGCCCGCTTTACGCGCCAGCTCGGTCAGCTGGTAGCGGAAGGCTGGCGGAGACAGACGACGGCTGCGCTCGGAGGTCGCGGTCAGCGATTCGATCCAGTCGGCGTTGATATAGTTGGCAACGTATTCCTGTACTTTCTCGATGCGCTCGTGATCGTCAACCGGTACTTCCAGGTTGAAGCTCTGCAGGCTCAGAGAGGTCTGCCAGGTGTTGGTGTTAACCATGAATACCGGCAGGCCGGTGGCGAAAGCACGTTCGCACAGCTTGCTGATGCGCGCGTCCATTTCATAGCCGCCGGTCAGCAGGATAGCGCCGATTTCTACGCCGTTCATCGCCGCCAGGCAGGCAGCGACCAGTACGTCTGGACGGTCTGCGGAAGTCACCAGCAGAGAACCCGGACGGAAGTGTTCCAGCATGTGCGGAATGCTGCGCGCGCAGAAGGTTACAGACTTCACGCGGCGAGTATTGATGTCGCCTTCGTTGATCACGGTCGCATTCAGGTGATGCGCCATGTCGATAGCGCGCGTGGCGATCAGGTCGAAGCTCCATGGCACCGCGCCCAGCACCGGCAGCGGGCTGCCATTCTGCAGTTGAGCCGGGTCGATCTTCACGACTTTCGCTTTAGACGAGTCGTCGAAGATTTCGGACAGGTCAGGGCGTGTACGGCCTTGTTCATCAACCGGAGCATTCAGTTTGTTAACGATAACGCCAGTGATGCTGGTGTTTTTCGCGCCGCCGAAGCTGTTGCGAGTCAGTTCGATACGCTCGTTCAGCTGTTCCGGGGTATCGGTGCCCTGAGACATCACGAAGACGATTTCCGCGTTAAGCGTTTTTGCGATTTCGTAGTTCAGAGACTGAGCGAACTGGTGTTTACGGGTCGGGACCAGGCCTTCAACCAGCACCACTTCAGCATCCTGAGTGTTGGCATGGTAGTTGGCGATGATCTCTTCCATCAGCACGTCTTTCTGGTTGCTGGACAGCAGCGACTCAACGTGGCTCATGTTCATCGGCTCAGCGGCAGTCGTCGTTGAAGAGCTGGCGCGAACGATGGTGGTAGTCTGGTCCGGAGTATCGCCACCGGAACGCGGCTGGGCGATAGGTTTAAAGACGCTCAGGCGAACGCCTTTGCGTTCCATAGCGCGGATAACACCGAGGCTGACGCTGGTCAGGCCTACGCTGGTTCCGGTAGGGATCAGCATGATAGTACGGGACACGATATATCCTCTTTCGTTACCGCCAGTTTTAGGCGGGATACAAAACAGCACCGCCAGCTTACCGTCATGCTTCAAGTGGCAACTCGAAGACGTCAGGGTTATCGCTGGCGGTGTGGAATTAAGCGGTCAGACGGTGTGCGTCTTGAGCGATCACCAGCTCTTCGTTGGTCGGGATAACCACGGCAGGGCGGGTGCCTTCTTTGTTGATGAAGCCAGACTTGCCGAAACGGGCAGCCAGGTTACGCTCGTGATCAACTTCGAAGCCCAGAACGCCCAGTTTACCCAGGGACAGTTCACGAACCATCGCGGCGTTTTCACCGATACCACCGGTGAAGATAACCGCGTCCAGACGACCGTCCATCAGCGCAGTGTAAGAACCGATGTACTTCGCCAGGCGGTGACAGTAAACGTCCATTGCGCGCTTAGCGTCAGCTTTATCCGCGTAGTTGTCTTCAACGTAGCGGCAGTCGCTGGTGACTTCGGTCAGACCCAGCAGGCCGGACTCTTTGGTCAGCATTTTGTTGATAGCATCTACGCTCATACCCAGCGCGTCGTGCAGGTGGAAAATGATTGCCGGGTCGATATCGCCAGAGCGAGTACCCATCACCAGACCTTCCAGCGGGGTCAGACCCATGGAGGTATCAACGCATTTACCGTTACGGATAGCGGAAACGGAACCGCCGTTGCCGAGGTGGCAGGTGATGATGTTCAGTTCTTCAACCGGCTTGTTCAGAACCTTAGCGGCTTCCTGAGTCACATAGTAGTGGCTGGTGCCGTGCGCGCCGTAACGACGTACGCCGTGCTCTTTGTACAGGCTGTACGGCAGGGCATACAGGTAGGACTCTTCCGGCATGGTCTGATGGAACGCGGTGTCGAACACGGCAACGTTCTTGTCTTTCAGGTGCGGGAAGGATTTCAGCGCTTCAGCGATACCGATCAGGTGCGCCGGGTTGTGCAGCGGTGCGAAGGAAGCGGAGTCTTTGATGCCCTGAATAACGGAATCGTCGATGACAACGGAACTGGTGTATTTTTCACCGCCGTGAACGATACGATGGCCAATTGCGGTCAGCTGTGCTGACAGTTCTGGTTTTTGTGCCAGAATAGTGTTAACGATAAAGTTCAGCGCTTCACTGTGAGCGGCGCCTGCGCCTAACTCAGCTTCGTGTTTGCCGCCGTCCATTTTCCATTTGATACGGGCTTCAGGAAGATGGAAACATTCGGCTAAACCGGAGAGATATTCGTCACCGTTAACGGCATCCAGGATAGCAAATTTCAGGGAAGAGCTACCGCAGTTCAGAACCAGTACTAACTTACTCGACATGGAAGTACCTTTTATGATACGTGGCTAAAAAAACATCAGTGTGTCACAAAGCGTAGCGCAGGATGACATCGACATTTATGATTAACATCATGCCTTGTTCTGTTTTCTGGCACGATGAGGGAAGTACATATGATTTTATGTCATTTTGCATAATTTTCCGCCAGCAGCAGAATATGCGATAATTTGACTAACCTGGTAAAAGGGTCTAACCGCCCTCTCAGGTGGGCACAGGATACCTGATTGCCGCACCCATTGCCAAAATCTTTTGAACGTTGTCATGCACAGTTGGTGTTTTGCACGAAAATTTTAAGTTTTATATGTAAAGTTGAGGTATAGCCATGTCGACCCCTGAGAATCGCCCCGTTAGCTTTTTTAGCTTGTTTCGTCGCGGGCAGCACTATGCGAAGACCTGGCCCCTCGATAAACGGCTGGCGCCGGTGTTTATCGAAAACCGCATTATTCGCGCCACTCGCTACGCGATTCGCATCATGCCGCCGGTTGCGGTCTTCACCTTATGCTGGCAGATAGCGCTCGGCGGGCAGCTCGGCCCGGCCGTCGCCACCGCGCTATTTGCCTTAAGCCTGCCGATGCAGGGGCTGTGGTGGTTGGGCAAGCGTTCCGTGACGCCATTACCGCCATCAATATTGAACTGGTTTTATGAAGTGCGCGGCAAATTACAAGAGGCCGGGCAGGCGTTAGCGCCGGTTGACGGCAAGCCGGATTACCAGGCGCTGGCTGACACGCTTAAGCGCGCCTTCAAACAACTGGATAAAACTTTCCTTGATGATTTGTAATTCCATACGGAAAACGCATATAAAAGAAGGCGCATGATTTATGCGCCTTCTTTATTTCACGCCGTAAGTGCTACAGGAGTCAAAAATGGAAATGACCAATGCGCAGCGTCTGATTTTGTCCAATCAGTACAAGATGATGACTATGCTCGACCCGGACAACGCCGAACGTTACCGCCGTCTACAGACCATCATCGAGCGTGGATATGGGCTGCAAATGCGCGAGCTGGACCGCGAATTTGGCCAACTGACGGAAGAAACCTGCCGGACTATTATCGATATCATGGAGATGTACCACGCGCTGCACGTCTCGTGGACCAACCTGAAGGATGCCTCCGCTATTGATGAACGCCGGGTCACCTTCCTTGGCTTTGATGTCGCCACAGAAGCCCGCTATCTCGGCTACGTGCGCTTTATGGTCAATGTAGAAGGGCGCTATAGCCACTTCGACGCAGGAACTCACGGCTTTAACTCGCAGACGCCGATGTGGGAAAAATACCAGCGTATGCTGGCCGCCTGGCACTCCTGTCCGCGCCAGTATCACTTGAGTAGTAACGAAATTAACCAAATTATTAATGCCTGATGGAGGTGCCCGTGCAGTGTAAAGGTTTCCTGTTCGATCTCGACGGGACGCTGGTGGATTCTTTGCCGGTAGTCGAGCGTTCATGGTGTAAATGGGGCGATCGTTTCGGCATTCCGCACGATGAGATTCTCGGTTTCATTCACGGTAAACAGGCCATCACTTCGATTCGTCATTTTATGCCGGGGCGCAGCGAAGAGGATATTCAGGCCGAGTTCCGCTTTCTTGAGCAGATTGAAGCCACTGATATCGAAGGCATTGTCGCACTGCCGGGCGCGTTAAGCTTGCTGAATACGCTTAATGAAGCGGGGATCCCGTGGGCTATCGTGACTTCGGGCTCCATTCCGGTCGCTCACGCCCGCCACCGCGCGGCAGGTCTGCCGATGCCGAAAGTGTTTGTCACCGCCGAGCAGGTGAAGAAGGGGAAACCGGCGCCGGATGCCTATCTGCTTGGCGCTGAACTGCTGGGGATACCGGCGCAACAGTGCGCGGTGGTTGAAGATGCGCCGGCGGGGCTGCTTTCCGGGCTGGCTGCCGGATGCCGCACCATCGCCGTCAACGTTCCGGCGGATGCGCCGCGTCTTGATGAAGCCGATCTGGTGCTGACAACCCTCGAGAGCTTGCGCATTGAGCGGCAGGCGGACGGCAATGTTCAGGTGAATCTTAAAGCATAATCTCATGATTTAGCCCCGCGTCGCCGGGGCTTTTTTATGCCACAATTCCGGCTCCCTCTTCAGACAAGGATAAGTTGTGAACGGTGAATTGATTTGGGTGTTATCGCTACTGGCCATCGCGGTTGTCTTGTTTGCAACCGGCAAGGTGCGCATGGATGCCATCGCGCTGATGATCATTGTTGCGTTTGTGCTTAGCGGTACGTTAACCCTCAGCGAGGCCTTCTCCGGCTTTAGCGATCCGAACGTTATTCTTATTGCTGCGCTATTTATCATTGGCGATGGCCTGGTGCGCACCGGCGTGGCGACTAAAATGGGCTCCTGGCTGGTCAAGGTTGCCGGCAATAGCGAAACCAAAATGCTGGTCTATCTGATGCTCACCGTTGCCGGGCTGGGCGCGTTTATGAGCTCAACCGGTGTCGTGGCGATATTTATTCCGGTGGTGCTCAGCGTCTCGTTGCGCATGAATACCTCGCCATCGCGGCTGATGATGCCGCTAAGCTTCGCCGGGCTGATTAGCGGCATGATGACCCTGGTGGCGACGCCGCCGAACCTGGTGGTCAACAGTGAACTGCTGCGCGAAGGGTTGCATGGATTCAGCTTCTTCAGCGTGACCCCGATTGGCCTGGTGGTGCTGGTGTTGGGTATCGTCTATATGCTGGTGATGCGCTTTATGCTGAAGAGCGAAGATGACAGCGCCGCTCGCGATGTGCGCAAGAAAAGCACCTTTCGTGATTTAATCAAAGAGTACCGCCTTACCGGCAGGGCGCGCCGGTTGGCGATTCGTCCGGGCTCGCCGATGATCGGCCAGCGGCTTGATGATTTAAAGCTGCGTGAACGCTACTGCGCCAACGTTATCGGCGTCGAACGCTGGCGGCGTTTTCGCCGGGTGATTGTCAACGTTAACGGGGTATCGGAGTTTCGCGCCCGTGACGTGTTGCTGATCGATATGTCAGCCTCCGACGTCGATTTGCGACAGTTCTGTGGCGAGCAGATGCTCGAACCGATGGTGCTGCGCGGCGAATACTTTGCCGATCAGGCGCTTGACGTCGGCATGGCTGAAGTCTCGTTAATCCCTGATTCAGAGCTTATCGGTAAAACGGTGCGCGAGATGGCCTTTCGTACCCGTTTTGGTCTGAATATCGTTGGTTTGAAGCGCGATGGTAAAGCGCTCGACGGGGCGGTAGTCGATGAACCTCTCCAGTTAGGCGATATTATGCTGGTGGTCGGCAACTGGCGGCAGATAGCCATGCTGGCGAAACGTGGCCGCGATTTTGTGGTGCTGAATATGCCGGTAGAGGTCAACGATGCTTCGCCAGCGCACAGTCAGGCGCCGCACGCCATATTCTGCCTGGTGTTGATGGTAGCGCTGATGCTTACCGATGAAATCCCCAACCCCATTGCCGCAATCATCGCCTGCCTGTTGATGGGCAAGTTTCGCTGCATCAACGCCGAGAGCGCCTACAAGGCGATTCACTGGCCGAGCATCATTTTGATCGTGGGGATGATGCCGTTTGCCCTGGCATTGCAGAAAACCGGCGGCGTGGATTTGGTGGTGCAGGGGTTAATGGACGTCGCCGGGAGTAAAGGCCCCTATTTGATGCTGGGTTGTCTGTTTGTGATGTGCGCGGCGATTGGTCTGTTTATCTCTAACACCGCGACGGCGGTGCTGATGGCGCCGATTGCTCTGGCGGCGGCGAAATCGATGGGGGTATCGCCGTATCCCTTCGCCATGGTGGTGGCGATGGCGGCTTCGGCGGCCTTCATGACCCCGGTCTCTTCACCGGTTAACACGCTGGTGCTCGGACCCGGTAAATATTCGTTCAGTGATTTTGTCAAAATCGGTGTGCCCTTCACCGTACTGGTGATGGTGGTCTGCGTGCTGCTGATCCCGGTACTCTTTCCGTTTTAATTCATTCAGGCCGGGCAGGGGATGCCCGGCCCGTATATTAAAGCGGTGAATCCTGGCTGATTTCATCAAGCGACAGCTGGAAGCTCGGGACAAACACCTGCATAAAGTAATCCATCTCCGGGCTGCGGCGCGACTCCAGCGTTTTTTCCAGCCGACCTTTAGCCAGCAGGAATTCGTTATTGCCGGCGGAAAGCTCTTCAAGACATTTCAGATAGGCGCACAGGGCGTCGGCCTGCTTCACAATCGACTGTTCTTCTTCACTGTAATGGTGCTCATCAATCAGGGGCTCAAAGATATCGCGCAGCTCATCGGGAACCATATCGACCAGTTTTTGCTGAGCGATTTTCTCAATCGCCTTATATTCCTGGGCAATCTGCGAATTGAAGTATTTCACCGGCGTGGGCAGATCGCCGGTGAGTACCTCGGAGGCATCGTGATACATCGCCAGCAGGGCAATACGTTCGGCGCTGACCTGGCCGCCAAACTTGCGGTTCTTAATCGCCGCCAGCGCGTGGGCGACCATCGCCACCTGCAAACTGTGCTCGGAGACGTTCTCGGTACGCACGTTGCGCATCAATGGCCAGCGGTTAATTAGTTTCAGGCGGGAGAGGTGGGCAAAGAAATGACTCTGACTCATAGGAACCCTTAAGCGGTGACAACATCAGGTTCCATTGTGCGCAGGGATCGCCGCCGGATGCAAATACCGGCGGCGGCGCGATTAAAGCTGATGATAGCCGGAGAGGAAACGGCCAAAGCGGGAAATTGCCATTTCCAGGTCATCTTCACGCGGCAGGGTGACGATACGCACGTGATCCGGCCACGGCCAGTTAAAGGCGGTACCCTGAACCAGCAGCACTTTCTCCTGTAGCAGGAAATCGAGCACCATTTTCTGGTCATCGTGGATATTAAAGCGTTTAGCATCGATTTTCGGGAACATATACAGCGCGCCTTTCGGCTTGACGCAGGAGACGCCCGGGATCTCGTTGATTAACTCCCAGGCGCGGTTGCGCTGCTCATACAAACGCCCGCCCGGAATGATAAATTCGCTAATGCTCTGGTAGCCGCCCAGCGCGGTTTGGATAGCGTGTTGCGCCGGGACATTCGCGCACAGACGCATTGAGGCCAGCATTTCCAGCCCTTCGATATAGCCTTTGGCGTGCTTTTTCGGCCCGTTCAGCACCATCCAGCCCTGGCGGAAACCGGCGACGCGATAGGTCTTCGACAGTCCGTTGAAGGTGACGGTCAGCATATCCGGCGCCAGCGCGGCGATAGAGTGGTGTTCGGCGTCGTCATACAGGATCTTGTCGTAGATTTCGTCGGCGAAAATAATCAGGTTGTGCTGACGGGCGATCTCGACTATCTCCTGCAGCAGCTCTTTGGAATAAACGGCGCCCGTTGGGTTATTCGGATTAATGATGACGATCCCGCGGGTGCGTGGCGTAATTTTGGCGCGGATATCGTCGAGGTCCGGGAACCAGTCTGAAGATTCGTCGCACAGATAGTGCACCGCTTTGCCGCTGGAAAGCGAGACAGCCGCGGTCCACAGCGGGTAGTCCGGGGCCGGAACGAGCATTTCGTCGCCGCTGTTGAGCAGCGCCTGCATGGCCTGGACGATTAGCTCTGAAACGCCGTTACCGATATAGATATCTTCCACGGTAACATCGCGCATTCCGCGCGCCTGGTAGTGCTGCATAATTGCTTTACGGGCGGAATAGAGACCTTTTGAGTCGCTGTAGCCCTGGGCGGTCGGCAGATTGCGGATAACGTCGACGAGGATTTCGTCAGGCGCATCAAAGCCGAACGGCGCCGGGTTGCCGATATTCAGCTTGAGTACCTTGTTGCCTTCTTCTTCAAGGCGTTTTGCTTCTTTTAGAACCGGACCGCGGATGTCGTAACAGACATTCTCTAACTTGCTGGATTTTTCGATAGGGGACATGAACCTTTGACCTTTTAGCTGTTATCGCCACTCCCTGCCGTGGAAGTCAGCACGGAACAATGTACTCCGCATCCCCGCTGTTTTGAAGGGTTAACAGGAGAAGATTTTGCGAATAGTATTTTTTTAGAGTAATGAATTTATCTGTGTAATGGCGTTATTCTTTATATAATGTGCCTGATATGGGTTTTTGAATGGTTTTATGTTGCGCATATTGCGCAATTGTATGGATGTTTATCTGGTTTGTTGCTGAAGGAAAAAGCGGCTTGCCTGAATTTTAACCGCTAAAAGACACTATGCTAATAAGAAAGAGGGCGACGACAACTGTAGCAACTATGTTAATTTTTTTTAATAAAACATGCCAGTTAATGAATCAGGTATATTTGATCGCATCGATTATTTCGGCTTTTGTTAATTTAATTATAGTGCTGCAAAAATGTTTAAAATTACCTTAGATAATACTGATTAGCGCTTATAAATATTGTGGTTTTCGGTTAGGATATGACGGTTAATATCGACGTATAAACCTCTGTTTAACGGCGTGATTTTATTAATATATTGTTATTGCAGACTTTTTTGTTTGTGTTCCAGCAAACGTTGTTATCTGTGTCGGGCTTCCGGTCGTAACGACATTTGTTATTGCAGACTTTGTTTGAGATTCATCACATAACGTAAGTCTCAGTAATTAAAAATGCGTAGAGCTACGAACAAAATATTACTCAAATTTTTCGCACATTTGTCGCGAACGAGTGCTTTCACATGCAATGACGTTCTTCCAGTTGTCATCCGCGGCAATTGTCCGCTCGGCACGAGGCTCATGGAATAGCCGGAAACCTGGATACAGCATCAACAAGGCAGGCCAGCATTAGCGCCTGTAAGTGAAGAAATATGATAAATGCAAATCGTCCGATACTAAATCTCGATCTCGATCTGCTGCGGACCTTCGTCGCCGTCGCCGATCTGAGTACCTTTGCGGCGGCCGCTGCCGCGGTATGTCGTACCCAGTCCGCCGTCAGCCAGCAGATGCAGCGACTGGAGCAACTGGTTGGCAAAGAGCTTTTCGCTCGTCATGGGCGTAATAAATTACTGACCGAGCAGGGGATCCAACTGCTCAGCTACGCGCGCAAAATACTGCGTTTTAATGATGAAGCCTGCATGTCGCTGATGTTTGGCAGTTTGCAGGGGACGTTGACTATCGGCGCCTCCGATGAAACGGCGGATACCATCCTGCCTTATCTGCTCAATCGAATCGGCAGCTTCTATCCCAAACTGACGCTGGAAATTAAGGTCCTGAATTACGCCGATATCGTTGCGAAGTTGGGCAGCGGCGAGATTGACCTGGCGTTAACCACTCATCAAACCGGCGAATTTGATGTCCTGACGCTGCGTACCTCGCCGACGCTGTGGTATTGCGCCGCGGATTACGTACTGGCGCACGGTGAATCTGTTCCGCTGGTGCTGCTCGAAGAGTCCGGGCCGTTTCGCGAAGATATCATCTCGGCGCTGAATGCCGCGCAGGTCCCCTGGCATCTGGCGCATGCCGCCAGTTCTCTGGCCGGGGTGAAGGCGGCGGTGAAAGCGGGGCTTGGCGTCACCGCGCGTCCGGTAGAAATGATGAGTCCGGAACTGCGCGTGCCGGGTAAAAGCGATGGTTTGCCAAGCCTACCGGATACCCACTATGTGCTGAGCTGCAATCCACAGCGGGAAAACGAGCTGGCGCAGGCGATTTTTCAGTCCCTGAGCCAGGACCATAATCCGTGGAACACGGAAACGCTGTATACCCCGGAAGGGGGAGACGGATCTCTGGTTTCATAAAGCGAAATTATCATATATCGATCACAATAATCCGGTAACAAAATGTAAGTGTAAAAAAGAGCCGCCGATCGACAAAATGAGGTCAGTGGCTCTTTTTTTTTATATTTTACAAGGATTTTAAGCAGTTTAATAATTTATTGATATATGAATCAATGAGTTGGATTGAAAGCGACCATTGTTTCCCTGTTTTTAGCTGCAGTTTCAATACTTCCTGCTAATGTTAAAAAACCGGACGGATTGTTGCCGTTTTCCAGATGTAATTAACAAAAGCGTGTCACAGATCAAGAAAATACCCCTACTTGGGGGGAGGAATCGCGGCCAAATCCTGTCAAAATAGATTGGCGAAACTGATTTACGTCTAAAACGGACACGATTCAACAACACTAAATCCGAATGATATGCAAGGTTATTACGCAACAAAGGGCATTTAATGTTAATGAAAAGATTCCAATGTAAATTAATGTAGTTAAAACTTTTGTTAAAGTTGACAAAAGGTTAAAGAAAGGGGTAAAAAGCCACGGCATTTGGGCTTCCTCATCAACCAGGGACGCTTTTTTGCAAGGTCATTTTTTTATTCCTCCCGTGAAACGCTGTGGCGTTCATCTGCCATCAAGAGCAGAGGGTTTTGGCGCTACACTTTTTTGGTTAAGCAATGCGTATGTCAACATCCACTGAAGTCATCGCTCATCATTGGGCATTCGCTATATTTCTCATCATCGCTATCGGTCTGTGCTGCCTGATGCTCGTCGGCGGCTGGTACCTTGGCGGTCGCGCGCGCGCGCGTAGCAAAAACACGCCGTTTGAATCGGGGATCGACTCCGTTGGTTCGGCCCGCTTACGTCTTTCTGCGAAGTTTTATCTGGTCGCCATGTTCTTCGTTATCTTCGACGTGGAAGCCCTGTATCTCTACGCATGGTCAACATCCATTCGCGAAAGCGGCTGGGTTGGCTTTGTGGAAGCCGCAATTTTCATTTTAGTGCTACTGGCTGGTCTGGTTTACCTCGTTCGCATCGGCGCACTGGACTGGACGCCTGCGCGTTCTCGTCGCACGCTGGTTAACCCGGAAACAGACAGTCCCACTAACCGTCATATGCAGTAAAAGCGAGGCAATAAGATGGATTATACGCTCACCCGCATAGATCCTAACGGTGAGAACGACCGTTACCCCCTGCAAAAACAGGAGATCGTAACTGACCCCCTGGAGCAAGAAGTCAATAAAAGCGTGTATATGGGGAAACTCGAACACGCGCTGCATGACATGGTGAACTGGGGCCGTAAGAACTCGATTTGGCCGTACAACTTCGGCCTGTCTTGCTGCTATGTAGAAATGGTGACGTCATTCACTGCGGTGCATGACGTTGCGCGTTTTGGCGCGGAAGTACTGCGTGCCTCTCCGCGTCAGGCCGACCTGATGGTGGTCGCCGGTACCTGCTTCACCAAAATGGCCCCGGTTATTCAGCGCCTGTACGATCAGATGCTGGAGCCGAAGTGGGTTATCTCTATGGGCGCATGCGCTAACTCCGGCGGGATGTACGATATCTACTCCGTCGTCCAGGGCGTGGACAAGTTTATTCCGGTTGATGTTTACATCCCGGGCTGTCCGCCGCGTCCGGAAGCTTATATGCAGGCGCTGATGCTGCTGCAGGAATCCATTGGTAAAGAGCGCCGTCCTCTCTCTTGGGTGGTTGGCGATCAGGGCGTCTATCGCGCCAACATGCAATCCGAGCGCGAGCGTAAACGCGGCGAACGAATTGCGGTGACCAATCTGCGGACTCCGGACGAGATTTAACTTGCGCCTGCGGGCGGGAACCAGACTTCGCAAATCAATCTACAAAAGCAGCGAAGCCTCGCCCGGCAGTCACCACGGACCTTTTGCAATGGTGAACAATATGACTGATTTAACCGCGCATGACGCCGCACCAGCCTGGCAAACCCGCGATCACCTTGATGACCCGGTGATCGGCGAACTGCGCAACCGTTTTGGGCCGGATGCCTTTACCGTTCAGCCTACCCGTACCGGCGTTCCGGTGGTATGGGTGAAGCGCGAACAGCTGCTCGAGGTGGGTGATTTCCTGAAGAGATTGCCTAAACCTTACGTGATGCTGTTTGACCTGCACGGCATGGACGAACGTTTACGTACACACCGCGACGGCTTGCCAGCCGCGGATTTTTCCGTTTTCTACCACCTGATCTCAGTAGACCGCAACCGCGATATCATGCTCAAGGTGGCGTTGTCTGAAAACGATCTGCATCTACCGACCTTCACCAAACTGTTCCCTAACGCCAACTGGTATGAGCGTGAAACCTGGGAAATGTTTGGCGTGGCCTTCGACGGTCACCCGAATCTGCGCCGCATCATGATGCCGCCGACCTGGGAAGGCCACCCGCTGCGTAAAGACTATCCGGCGCGCGCCACCGAATTCGATCCGTTTGAGCTGACCAAGGCCAAGCAGGATCTGGAAATGGAAGCGTTAACCTTCAAGCCGGAAGAGTGGGGGATGAAGCGCGGTACCGAAAACGAGGACTTTATGTTCCTCAACCTCGGCCCGAACCACCCGTCCGCTCACGGCGCATTCCGTATTATTCTGCAGTTGGATGGCGAAGAGATTGTCGACTGCGTGCCGGACATCGGCTACCACCACCGCGGCGCGGAGAAGATGGGTGAACGCCAGTCCTGGCACAGCTACATCCCGTACACCGACCGTATCGAATACCTCGGCGGCTGCGTCAACGAGATGCCGTACGTGCTGGCGGTGGAAAAACTGGCCGGGATCACCGTGCCGGATCGCGTGAACGTGATCCGCGTGATGCTGTCCGAACTGTTCCGCATTAACAGCCACCTGCTGTATATCTCGACCTTTATTCAGGACGTCGGCGCGATGACCCCGGTCTTCTTCGCCTTTACCGACCGTCAGAAAATCTACGATCTGGTCGAAGCGATCACCGGTTTCCGTATGCACCCGGCGTGGTTCCGCATCGGCGGCGTCGCCCACGACCTGCCGCGCGGCTGGGATCGCCTGCTGCGTGAATTCCTTGAGTGGATGCCTAAGCGCCTGGATTCCTATGAGAAAGCCGCGCTGCGCAACACTATTCTGATTGGCCGCTCCAAAGGCGTTGCCGCCTACACCGCGAAAGAAGCGCTGGAGTGGGGTACCACCGGCGCAGGCCTGCGCGCGACCGGTATCGGCTTCGACGTGCGTAAATGGCGTCCTTATTCTGGCTACGAAAACTTCGACTTTGAAATACCGACCGGCGGCGGCGTTTCCGACTGCTACACCCGCGTGATGCTAAAAGTGGAAGAGCTGCGCCAGAGCCTGCGCATTCTCCAGCAGTGCCTCGATAATATGCCGGAAGGCCCGTTCAAAGCGGATCACCCGCTGACCACGCCGCCGCCGAAAGAGCGCACGCTGCAGCACATTGAGACCCTGATTACGCACTTCCTGCAGGTTTCCTGGGGCCCGGTGATGCCGGCCAACGAATCCTTCCAGATGGTTGAAGCGACGAAGGGGATTAACAGTTACTACCTGACCAGCGACGGCAGCACCATGAGCTACCGTACCCGTATTCGTACCCCGAGCTATGCGCACCTGCAGCAGATCCCGGCGGCGATCCGCGGCAGCCTGGTATCCGACCTTATCGTCTATCTGGGTAGTATTGATTTTGTTATGTCAGACGTGGACCGCTAATTATGCACGAGAATCAACAACCACAAACCGAGGCTTTTGAGCTGAGTGCGGCAGAGCGTGAGGCTATTGAGCACGAAAAGCACCACTACGAAGACCCGCGTGCGGCGTCCATCGAAGCGCTGAAAATTGTTCAAAAACAGCGCGGCTGGGTGCCGGATGGCGCGATCTACGCGATCGCCGATGTGCTGGGGATCCCGGCAAGCGACGTCGAAGGCGTGGCGACATTCTACAGCCAGATCTTCCGCCAGCCGGTTGGCCGTCACGTGATCCGCTACTGCGACAGCGTGGTGTGCCATATCACCGGCTTCCAGGGGATCCAGTCCGCTATCGAGAAAAAGCTGGACATCAAACCGGGTCAAACCACCTTTGATGGCCGCTTCACGCTGCTGCCGACCTGTTGCCTTGGCAACTGCGACAAGGGGCCGACCATGATGATTGATGACGACACGCACAGTTATCTGACGCCGGAAGCGATTCCTGACCTCCTGGAGCGGTATAAATGAAAACCATTATTCGTACTGCCGAAACGCATCCATTAACCTGGCGTCTGCGCGATGACAAGCAGCCGGTGTGGCTGGACGAGTATCGCAGTAAAAACGGTTATGAAGGGGCGCGCAAGGCCTTAAGCGGTATGGCGCCGGATGAAATCGTCAATGCGGTAAAAGACGCCGGCCTGAAAGGGCGCGGCGGCGCGGGCTTTTCCACCGGTCTGAAGTGGAGCCTGATGCCGAAAGACGAGTCCATGAACATCCGTTACCTGCTGTGTAACGCCGATGAAATGGAACCGGGTACCTATAAAGACCGTCTGCTGATGGAACAGCTGCCGCACCTGCTGGTGGAAGGCATGCTGATCTCCGCCTTTGCGCTGAAGGCCTATCGCGGTTACATCTTCCTGCGCGGCGAATATATCGAAGCGGCGCAGCATCTGCGTCGTGCGATCGCCGAAGCCACTGAAGCAGGCCTGTTGGGGAAAAATATCCTCGGTACCGGTTTTGACTTCGAGCTGTTCGTGCATACCGGGGCAGGGCGCTATATTTGCGGTGAAGAGACGGCGCTTATCAACTCCCTGGAAGGCCGCCGCGCGAACCCGCGCTCCAAGCCGCCGTTCCCGGCGAGCTCGGGCGTATGGGGCAAACCGACCTGCGTCAACAACGTTGAAACCCTGTGCAACGTGCCTGCCATTCTCGCCAACGGCGTGGAGTGGTATCAGAATATTTCAACCAGCAAAGATGCCGGCACCAAGCTGATGGGCTTCTCCGGGCGCGTGAAGAATCCGGGCGTCTGGGAACTGCCTTTCGGCACCACCGCGCGCGAGATCCTCGAAGATTACGCCGGCGGCATGCGTGATGGCCTGAAGTTTAAAGCCTGGCAGCCGGGCGGCGCCGGTACCGACTTCCTGACCGAAGCGCACCTCGATTTGCCGATGGAGTTTGAAAGCATTGGTAAAGCCGGTAGTCGTCTGGGCACCGCGCTGGCGATGGCCGTCGACCACGAGATCGGCATGGTTCCGCTGGTGCGCAACCTCGAAGAATTTTTTGCCCGCGAATCCTGCGGCTGGTGTACGCCTTGTCGCGACGGCCTGCCGTGGAGCGTGAAGATCCTGCGCGCCCTGGAGCGCGGCGAAGGCCAGCCTGGCGACATCGAAACCCTTGAGCAACTGTGTCGATTCCTCGGGCCGGGTAAAACCTTCTGCGCGCACGCGCCGGGCGCGGTTGAACCGCTGCAGAGCGCTATCAAATATTTCCGCGAAGAATTCGAGGCTGGCATTAAGCAGCAGTTCAGCAATACCCATGCAATTAACGGTATTCAGCCGAACCTGCTTAAGACGCGCTGGTAATCTAAAGGTTTTTTATTTTTGGAAGCACGCAAATGGCTACGATTCATGTAGACGGCAAAGAATACGAGGTCAACGGAGCGGACAACCTGCTAGAGGCTTGTCTCTCTCTTGGTCTTGATATTCCATACTTTTGCTGGCACCCGGCGCTAGGGAGCGTCGGTGCTTGCCGCCAGTGTGCGGTGAAGCAATATCAGAACGCGGAAGACACGCGTGGTCGCCTGGTGATGTCCTGTATGACTCCGGCATCTGACGGCACCTTTATTTCTATTGACGACGGCGAAGCGAAGCAGTTCCGCGAAAGCGTGGTGGAGTGGCTGATGACCAACCACCCGCACGACTGCCCGGTGTGCGAAGAGGGCGGCAACTGCCACCTGCAGGATATGACGGTCATGACCGGTCATAGCTTCCGCCGCTATCGTTTCACCAAGCGTACCCACCGCAACCAGGATCTGGGGCCATTTATTTCTCACGAAATGAACCGCTGCATCGCCTGCTACCGCTGCGTTCGCTACTATAAAGATTATGCCGATGGCACCGATCTGGGCGTTTATGGCGCTCATGACAACGTCTACTTTGGCCGCCCGGAAGATGGCACGCTGGAAAGCGAGTTCTCCGGTAACCTGGTTGAAGTTTGCCCGACCGGCGTCTTCACCGATAAAACGCACTCTGAGCGTTACAACCGTAAGTGGGACATGCAGTTTGCGCCGAGCATCTGCCAGCAGTGTTCCATTGGCTGTAACATCAGCCCTGGCGAACGCTATGGCGAGCTGCGTCGTATCGAAAACCGCTATAACGGTACCGTTAACCGCTACTTCCTCTGCGACCGCGGTCGTTTCGGCTATGGCTACGTAAATCTCAAAGATCGTCCGCGTCAGCCGGTTCAGCGCCGTGGCGACGATCTGATCGCGCTCAACGCCGAACAGGCGATGCAGGGGGCGGCGGATATCCTGCGCCAGTCGAAGAAAGTCATTGGTATCGGTTCTCCGCGCGCCAGCATTGAAAGCAACTTCGCGCTGCGTGAGCTGGTCGGTAGCGAAAACTTCTATACCGGCATCGCTAAAGGCGAACAAGCGCGCCTGCAGATGATGCTCAAAGTGCTGCGTGAAGGCGGGATCCATACCCCGACGCTGCGCGATATCGAATCCTACGATGCAGTACTGGTGCTGGGCGAAGATATTACCCAGACCGGCGCGCGCGTTGCCCTGGCGGTACGCCAGGCGGTGAAAGGGAAAGCTCGCGAAATGGCGGCGGCGCAGAAAGTGGCCGACTGGCAGATTGCGGCAATTCTCAACATCGGACAGCGCGCGAAGCATCCGTTATTTGTCACTAATATCGACGACACTCGCCTGGATGACATCGCGGCGTGGACCTATCGCGCGCCGGTGGAAGATCAGGCGCGTCTGGGCTTTGCTATCGCCCATGCGCTGGACAACAGCGCGCCGGCGGTTGATGGCCTGAGCCATGACCTGCAGGGTAAAGTTGATGTGATCGTTCAGGCGCTGGCCGGGGCGAAAAAACCGCTGATTATCTCCGGCACTAACGCCGGTAGCATGGAAATCATTCAGGCTGCCGCCAACGTGGCGAAAGCGTTGAAAGGCCGCGGCGCCGATGTTGGCGTGACCATGGTCGCCCGCGCGGTGAACAGTGTTGGCCTGGGCATGATCGGCGGCGGCTCACTTGAAGAGGCGCTGGACGAACTGGAAAGCGGTGCCGCAGATGCGGTTATCGTGCTGGAAAACGACCTGCACCGTCATGCTTCCGCCGCGCGCGTCGACGCTGCGCTGGCGAAAGCGCCGCTGGTGATGGTGGTTGATCATCAGCGCACCGCGATTATGGACAATGCTCACCTGGTGCTCTCCGCGGCAAGCTTTGCTGAAAGCGACGGTACCGTGGTGAACAACGAAGGCCGCGCCCAGCGTTTCTTCCAGGTTTACGATCCGGCTTACTACGACGCGAAAACCGTGATGCTGGAAAGCTGGCGCTGGCTGCATTCGCTGCACAGCACCGTCAACAACCGTCAGGTTGACTGGACGCAGCTGGACCACGTCATCGATGCGGCGATTGCGGCGCTGCCGCAGCTGGCGGGCATTAAAGATGCCGCGCCGGATGCGACCTTCCGCATTCGCGGTCAGAAGCTGGCGCGTGAACCGCACCGCTACAGCGGCCGCACGGCGATGCGCGCCAACATCAGCGTGCACGAACCGCGCCAACCGCAGGATAAAGACACCATGTTCGCCTTCTCGATGGAAGGGAACAACCAGCCGTCCGCGCCGCGTTCGCAAATTCCGTTTGCGTGGGCGCCGGGCTGGAACTCCCCGCAGGCATGGAACAAATTCCAGGATGAAGTGGGCGGTAAACTGCGCCACGGCGATCCGGGCGTGCGTCTGATTGAAGCTTCCGCCAGCGGGCTGGAGTACTTCACGGCGGTTCCGGCCAGCTTCCACGCGGAAGAGGGCAAATGGCGTATCGCGCCTTACTACCACCTGTTTGGCAGCGATGAGCTGTCGCAGCGTTCTCCGGTGTTCCAGAGCCGGATGCCTGAGCCGTACATCAAGCTGAACCCGGCGGATGCCGCAAAGCTTGGCGTCAATGCCGGGGCGATGGTTTCCTTCAGCGTTGAAGGCCAGACGCTGAGTCTGCCGCTGGTTATTTCTGAAGGGCTGGCCGCGGGACAGGTTGGCTTACCGATGGGCATGCCGGGCATCGCGCCGGTACTGGCCGGGGCGCGTATTGATTCACTGCAGGAGGCGCAAGCATGAGTTGGTTAACGCCGGATCTTATCGACATTTTGTTAAGCATCCTGAAGGCCGTGGTCATTCTGCTGGTGGTCGTCACCTGCGGCGCGTTCATGAGCTTCGGCGAGCGTCGTCTGCTCGGCCTGTTCCAGAACCGCTACGGACCTAACCGCGTGGGCTGGGGCGGTTCGCTGCAGCTGGTCGCCGACATGATCAAGATGTTCTTCAAAGAGGACTGGATCCCGCGCTTCTCCGATCGCGTGATCTTTACTCTGGCGCCGGTTATCGCCTTTACTTCGCTGCTGCTGGCTTTTGCTATCGTGCCGGTTAGCCCGTCGTGGGTGGTCGCCGACCTGAACATCGGTATTCTGTTCTTCCTGATGATGGCAGGCCTGGCGGTTTACGCGGTCCTGTTCGCCGGTTGGTCGAGCAACAACAAATACTCGCTGCTGGGGGCGATGCGTGCTTCCGCACAAACGTTGAGCTACGAAGTGTTCCTCGGTCTCTCCCTGATGGGCGTGGTGGCGCAGGCGGGGTCATTCAACATGACCGATATCGTCAACAACCAGGCGCATCTGTGGAACGTCATCCCGCAGTTCTTCGGCTTCGTGACTTTCGCCATC
Source organism: Klebsiella sp. 141198 (assembly GCF_050600785.1). Taxonomy (NCBI): domain Bacteria; kingdom Pseudomonadati; phylum Pseudomonadota; class Gammaproteobacteria; order Enterobacterales; family Enterobacteriaceae; genus Klebsiella; species Klebsiella sp. 141198. The sequence goes on along the minus strand of NZ_JAQIRM010000002.1, from coordinate 736,634 downwards.
GCCGGCGTGGCGGTGTGTCACCGTCACCCGTTCGACCAGCCGGAAGCGGAGCAGGAACTGGCCGATGGTTACCACATTGAATATTCCGGTATGAAATTCGGTCTGTTCTTCGTCGGTGAATACATCGGTATCGTCACCGTCTCAGCGCTGATCGTGACGCTGTTCTTCGGCGGCTGGAATGGCCCGTGGTTACCGCCTTTCATCTGGTTCGCGCTGAAAACCGCGTTCTTCATGATGATGTTCATTTTGATCCGCGCATCATTACCGCGTCCGCGTTATGACCAGGTAATGTCCTTTGGCTGGAAGGTATGCCTGCCGTTAACGCTGGTCAACTTGTTGGTAACGGCGGCTGTCATTCTCTGGCAGGCGCAATAAGGGGTGAATTGAACATGACCTTAAAAGAATTATTGGTAGGGTTCGGCACCCAGGTCCGCAGTATTTGCATGATCGGGATGCACGCCTTCGCCAAACGTGAAACTCAGATGTACCCGGAAGAGCCGGTATATCTGCCGCCGCGCTATCGTGGCCGTATCGTGCTGACGCGCGATCCGGACGGTGAAGAGCGCTGCGTTGCCTGTAACCTGTGTGCGGTAGCCTGCCCGGTTGGCTGTATCTCTCTGCAGAAAGCAGAGACCAAAGACGGCCGCTGGTACCCGGAGTTCTTCCGCATCAACTTCTCACGCTGCATTTTCTGCGGCCTGTGCGAAGAAGCGTGCCCGACCACGGCGATTCAGTTGACCCCGGACTTCGAACTGGGCGAATACAAACGTCAGGATCTGGTGTACGAAAAAGAGGATCTGCTGATTTCCGGTCCGGGCAAATACCCGGAATATAACTTCTACCGGATGGCGGGTATGGCAATCGACGGCAAAGATAAGGGCGAAGCGGAAAACGAAGCTAAGCCAATCGACGTCAAGAGCCTGTTACCGTAAGGAGAGGGGCAATGGAATTCGCTTTTTATATCTGTGGCCTGATAGCCATCCTCGCAACCTTGCGGGTCGTCACCCACACCAATCCGGTGCACGCGCTGCTGTACCTGATCATTTCGCTGTTAGCGATTGCCGGGGTGTTTTTCTCGCTGGGCGCTTACTTCGCCGGTGCGCTGGAAATCATCGTTTACGCCGGGGCCATTATGGTGCTGTTCGTGTTCGTGGTGATGATGCTCAACCTGGGCGGCACCGAGATCGAACAGGAACGCAAATGGCTGCAGCCGGGGATCTGGATTGGCCCGGCCATCCTTTCCGCGGTGCTGCTGGTGGTAATCGTTTACGCCATCCTGGGCATTAATGACCAGGGTATCGACGGCGCGGCGATCAACGCCAAAGAAGTGGGTATTGCGCTGTTTGGGCCGTACGTCCTGGCGGTGGAGCTGGCCTCCATGCTGCTGCTGGCGGGCCTGGTTGTCGCCTTCCACATTGGCCGCGAAGAGCGCGCCGGTGAGGTGCTGAGCAACCGCGTGAATGACAGCGACAAAAGAAAAACGGAGGAACACGCATGATCCCCTTAACACATGGACTGATCCTCGCCGCCATCCTGTTTGTGCTCGGCCTGACTGGTCTTGTGATCCGCCGCAATCTGCTGTTTATGCTGATTAGCCTGGAAATCATGATTAACGCCGCCGCGCTGGCATTCGTGGTCGCGGGAAGCTACTGGGGCCAGACTGATGGTCAGATTATGTATATCCTCGCCATCAGCCTCGCGGCTGCGGAAGCGAGTATCGGTCTGGCGCTGCTGCTGCAGCTCCATCGTCGCCGCCAGAACCTGAACATCGATTCAGTAAGTGAGTTGCGTGGATGAACATGCTTGCCTTAACCATTCTTCTGCCATTGATTGGCTTTGTGCTGCTGGCCTTCTCCCGCGGACGCTGGTCGGAAAATCTTTCCGCTACCGTGGGGATGGGCTCGGTAGGCCTGGCGGCGCTGGTGACGGCGTACGTCGGCGTCGACTTTTTCGCTAACGGCAAACAGGCGGTCAGCGTACCGCTGTGGAACTGGATGTCGGTCGGTGATTTCAACATCGGCTTCAACCTGGTGCTGGATGGCCTGTCTCTGACCATGCTCTCCGTGGTTACCGGCGTCGGCTTCCTGATCCACATGTTCGCCTCCTGGTACATGCGCGGCGAAGAGGGCTACTCTCGCTTCTTCGCTTACACCAACCTGTTTATCGCCAGCATGGTCGTTTTGGTGCTGGCCGATAACCTGCTGTTGATGTACCTGGGTTGGGAAGGCGTGGGTCTCTGTTCTTACCTGCTGATCGGCTTCTACTACACCGATCCGAAGAACAACGCCGCGGCGATGAAAGCGTTCGTGGTCACCCGCGTCGGCGACGTGTTCCTCGCCTTCGCGCTGTTCATTCTTTATAACGAACTGGGCACCCTGAACTTCCGCGAAATGGTTGAGCTGGCGCCGCAGCACTTCGCTAACGGCAGCACCACGCTGCAGTGGGCGACGCTGATGCTGCTCGGCGGCGCGGTCGGTAAATCCGCTCAGCTGCCGCTGCAAACGTGGCTTGCCGATGCGATGGCGGGCCCGACGCCGGTCTCTGCGCTGATCCACGCCGCTACCATGGTGACCGCGGGCGTGTACCTGATTGCCCGTACCCACGGCCTGTTCCTGATGACGCCGGAAGTGCTGCATCTGGTCGGTATCGTTGGCGCAATCACGCTGGTGTTGGCGGGCTTCGCCGCGCTGGTGCAGACCGACATCAAACGCGTGCTGGCTTACTCGACTATGAGCCAGATTGGCTACATGTTCCTCGCGCTGGGCGTCCAGGCCTGGGACGCGGCGATCTTCCACCTGATGACGCATGCGTTCTTTAAAGCGCTGCTGTTCCTGTCGTCCGGTTCGGTGATCCTCGCCTGCCATCACGAACAGAACATCTTCAAGATGGGCGGCCTGCGCAAATCCATTCCGCTGGTTTATGTCTGCTTCCTGGTGGGGGGCGCGGCGCTGTCCGCTCTGCCGCTTATCACCGCAGGCTTCTTCAGTAAGGATGAGATTCTGGCTGGCGCGATGGCCAATGGCCATATCAATCTGATGGTAGCGGGCCTGGTCGGCGCCTTTATGACCTCGCTGTATACCTTCCGTATGATTTTCATCGTGTTCCACGGTAAAGAGCAAATTCACGCGCACGCAGGGAAGGGGATTACCCACCATCTGCCGCTGATTGTGCTGCTGATTCTGTCCACCTTCGTTGGCGCGCTGATTGTGCCGCCGCTGGAAGGCGTACTGCCGCAGACCACCGAGCTCGCCCACGGTAGCGTGATGACGCTGGAAATGACCTCCGGGATTATCGCTATCGCCGGCATCCTGATCGCCGCATGGCTGTGGCTGGGCAAACGTACGCTGGTGACTTCCATCGCCAACAGCGCGCCTGGCCGCTTCTTCGGTACCTGGTGGTTCCATGCCTGGGGCTTCGACTGGTTATACGACAAAGTGTTCGTGAAACCATTCCTCGGTATCGCCTGGCTGCTGAAGAGCGATCCGCTGAACTCGTTGATGAATATCCCGGCGATTCTGTCCCGCTTCGCAGGTAAAGGCCTGCTGGTGAGCGAGAACGGCTATCTGCGCTGGTATGTGGCTTCAATGAGCATTGGCGCGGTGGTAGTGCTGGCTCTGCTGATGGTACTGCGTTGATTTGAGCGCGCGGTTTTGCCCGGTGGCGTTTCGCTTACCGGGCCTACGAAACCGTAGGTCGGGTAAGCGAAACGCCACCCGACACAACAAACCGCCCTCAAACGTGAATGTAGTCGAATTCGTTGAAAATCGGTCCTGAACGGGACTTTAACAAGGAATAAAAATCGCCATGTTATTACCCTGGCTAATATTAATCCCCTTTATTGGCGGCTTCCTGTGCTGGCAGACTGAACGCTTTGGCGTGAAACTGCCGCGCTGGATTGCGCTGATTACCATGGGACTGACGCTGGTGCTTGGCCTGCAGCTGTGGATGCAGGGCGGCTATTCTCTGACGCAATCCGCGGGTATTCCGCAGTGGCAGTCGGAATTCGTGCTGCCGTGGATCCCACGTTTCGGCATTAGCATCCATCTGGCGATTGACGGTCTGTCGCTGCTCATGGTGGTGCTGACCGGCCTGCTCGGCGTGTTGGCGGTGCTCTGTTCCTGGCGCGAAATCGAAAAGTACCAGGGCTTCTTCCACCTCAACCTGATGTGGATCCTGGGCGGCGTCATCGGCGTATTCCTCGCCATCGACATGTTCCTGTTCTTCTTCTTCTGGGAAATGATGTTGGTGCCGATGTACTTCCTGATCGCGCTGTGGGGTCACAAAGCCTCTGACGGTAAAACGCGTATCACGGCGGCCACCAAGTTCTTCATCTATACCCAGGCGAGCGGCCTGGTGATGCTGATCGCCATTCTGGCGCTGGCATTCGTTCACTTCAACGCCACCGGCGTGTGGACCTTCAACTATGAAGAGCTGCTGAAAACCCCGATGTCGCACGGCGTGGAATACATGCTGATGCTCGGCTTCTTCATCGCCTTCGCGGTGAAAATGCCGGTAGTGCCGCTGCACGGCTGGCTACCGGACGCCCACTCCCAGGCGCCGACTGCCGGTTCCGTCGACCTCGCGGGCATCTTGCTGAAAACCGCGGCCTACGGTCTGCTGCGCTTTGCGCTGCCGCTGTTCCCGAACGCCTCCGCCGAGTTTGCGCCAATCGCCATGTGGCTGGGCGTGATCGGTATCTTCTACGGCGCGTGGATGGCCTTCGCCCAGACCGATATCAAACGTCTGATTGCTTACACCTCCGTTTCCCACATGGGCTTCGTGCTGATTGCTATCTACACCGGTAGCCAGCTGGCTTATCAAGGGGCGGTGATTCAGATGATTGCCCACGGTCTGTCCGCGGCGGGTCTGTTCATTCTGTGCGGCCAGCTGTACGAACGTCTGCACACCCGCGATATGCGCCAGATGGGCGGCTTGTGGAGCAAAATTAAATGGCTGCCGGCGATGTCGATGTTCTTCGCTGTCGCCACCCTGGGGATGCCGGGCACCGGTAACTTTGTCGGCGAATTTATGATTCTGTTCGGCAGCTATAAAGTGGTGCCGGTGATTACCGTTATCTCGACCTTTGGTCTGGTATTCGCTTCCGTTTACTCGCTGTCGATGCTGCATCGCGCTTACTTCGGTAAAGCGAAAAGCGAAATCGCGACGAAAGAGCTGCCGGGGATGTCCCTGCGTGAACTGTCTATCATCCTGCTGCTGGTGGTGCTGCTGGTGCTGTTGGGCTTCTTCCCGCAGCCAATTCTCGACACCTCGCATGCTGCGATGAGCAACATTCAGCAGTGGTTTGTTAATTCTGTTTCTACTACAAGGCCGTAATTCGCCATGACAATAACTCCACAACAACTGATCGCACTGCTACCGCTGCTGATCGTCGGCTTGACGGTGGTGGTTGTGATGCTCTCCATTGCGTGGCGACGCAATCATTTTCTCAATGCCACGTTGTCGGTTCTCGGACTTAACGCCGCGCTGGTCTCGCTCTGGTTTGTTGGTCAGAACGGGGCGATGGACGTCACCCCGCTGATCCGCGTTGACGGTTACTCGATGCTCTATACCGGGCTGGTGCTGTTGGCGAGCCTCGCGACCTGTACTTTCGCCTACCCATGGCTTGAGGGTTACAAGGACAATAAAGAAGAGTTCTACCTGCTGGTGCTGATCGCCGCGATGGGTGGCATTCTGCTGGCCGGCGCCAATCACCTGGCCTCGCTGTTCCTCGGTATCGAATTGATTTCGCTGCCGTTGTTCGGCCTGGTCGGTTACGCCTTCCGCCAGAAACGTTCGCTGGAAGCGAGCATCAAATACACCATCCTCTCCGCGGCAGCCTCGTCTTTCCTGCTGTTCGGTATGGCGCTGGTGTATGCGAATTCCGGTAACCTGTCCTTCCTCGCGCTGGGCAAGAGCCTGGCTGACAACGCGCTGCATGAGCCGCTGCTGCTGGCGGGCCTCGGTCTGATGATCGTCGGTCTTGGCTTTAAACTGTCGCTGGTGCCGTTCCACCTGTGGACGCCTGATGTATACCAGGGCGCGCCTGCGCCGGTATCCACCTTCCTGGCGACCGCCAGCAAGATTGCCATCTTCGGCGTGGTGATGCGTCTGTTCCTGTACATGCCGGTGGGCGACAGCGAAGCGGTACGCGTGGTGCTGGGCCTGATCGCCTTCGCCTCTATCATCTTCGGTAACCTGATGGCGCTGAGCCAGACCAACATTAAGCGTCTGCTCGGTTACTCTTCCATCTCACACCTCGGCTATCTGCTGGTGGCGTTAATCGCCCTGCAGAGCGGCGAAATGTCGATGGAAGCCGTTGGCGTCTACCTGGCCGGTTATCTGTTCAGCAGCCTCGGCGCGTTCGGCGTAGTCAGCCTGATGTCCAGCCCGTATCGCGGCCCGGATGCTGACTCGCTGTTCTCCTACCGCGGTCTGTTCTGGCACCGTCCGATCCTGTCGGCGGTAATGACGGTGATGATGCTGTCGCTGGCCGGTATTCCGATGACCCTCGGCTTTATCGGTAAGTTCTACGTGCTGGCCGTCGGTGTGCATGCGCACCTGTGGTGGCTGGTTGCCGCGGTAGTGATCGGCTCGGCGATTGGTCTCTACTACTACCTGCGCGTTGCCGTCAGCCTGTACCTGAGCGCCCCGGAGCAGCTGAACCGCGATGCGCCGTCAAACTGGCAGTACAGCGCCGGTGGTATCGTAGTGCTGATCTCCGCGCTGCTGGTGCTGGTGCTCGGCGTGTGGCCGCAGCCGCTGATTAGCATCGTGCAGCTGGCGACGCCGCTGATGTAATCTGCGCTATAAATAAAAAACCGCCGACTTGTCGGCGGTTTTTTTATGCCCGCGGTTTACGCCAGCCTATAGACCATAAAATCCTCCGCCAGTAGCGTATTGGCGAAAATCTCCCGGCATTCCGCCAGCATGCGCAGGCAGCCTTCGGCATCGTAGCGCGAGCTAAAGTGGGTGGCGATTAGCGTGCCGACCCCCGCTTCTTTGGCAAGCGCCGCGGTTTGCTGACTGGAAGAGTGGCCACGGCTATTGGCTTTCACCGCCATCGCCTGCTCAAGGGTGGTTTCGTGGACCATCACATCCGCGCCGCGCGCCATCTCCAGCGCCTGCGGGCAGGGGGCGGTATCGCCGAAGATGGCCAGCGTTTTACCCGGGGTCGCTGGTCCCAGATAGCGGCTGCCGTCGATGACCCGGCCATCTTCCAGCTCAACGCGCTGGCCGAGCTTGAGCTGATGAAACAGCGGCCCCGGACGCACGCCATCGGCAATCAGTTGGGCGGCATCGAGCGTTCCGGGCTTGTCATGCTGTTCGATGCGGTAGCCGTAGCACTCCACCGGATGACTGAGCGGGTACGCGCTGACCCGATAGCCGTCTTCGTCGAAGACCAGACCTGGGCCGACTTCGATGATAGTGAGCGGATAATCGGTCCATGAGCCGCTCAGGCGCAGCGCGGTTTCGATGAATTCTTTAATCCCTTTTGGCCCGTAAACCGTCAGCGGCAGCGAGTTTCCCTGCATCGAGCGGCTGCACAACAGGCCGGGCAGGCCGAACAGATGATCGCCGTGCAGGTGAGTGATGAAAATTTTATTCAGTTTGCCTGGGTGGTAAGGGGTATGGAGAAACTGATGCTGGGTGCCTTCGCCGCAGTCAAACAACCACATTTCAGCGCTGGTGGGTTGTTGCAAATTCAGTATTATCGACGTCATATTACGCGTACGGGTCGGCACGCCGGCGGATGTCCCCAAAAATGTTAATTCCATCGTCCAGTGTCCTCAGGCGAGTGGTAAAGCATCAGTATATCAATAAGGAGTCACAAATGATGACCTGGCAGGATTTACATCACAGCGAGCTCACCGTTGCTCAACTGTACGCCTTGCTGAAGCTGCGCAGCGCGGTGTTTGTCGTCGAACAACGCTGCGTCTATCAGGATATCGACGGCGATGATTTAGTCGGTGAGAACCGTCATCTGCTCGGCTGGCGCGACGGAGAGCTGGTGGCCTACGCGCGGATCCTCAAAAGCGAAGAGGAGTTCGAACCGGTGGTGATTGGCCGGGTTATCGTTAGCCCGTCCGTGCGCGGCGAGAAGCTGGGCTACCAGTTGATGGAGCAGGCGCTGGCCAGCTGCCGGCAGAACTGGCCGCAGAAGGCGATTTATCTGGGGGCGCAGGCGCATCTGCAGAAATTTTATGCCAGCTTTGGTTTTGTGCCGGTGACAGAGGTATACGATGAGGACGGTATTGCCCATATCGGTATGGCGCGCGACATCACAACTCATTAAGAAGCTAAATAGTAATAGCGTATCGCTATCAATTATCTATACTTTTCCTCCTGTAGCGAATCCAGTGGCTGGCGTTCGCCGGGCCTGTTAAGGTTCGCTCCCTCATGATGGGTACTGCTATTTACCGCAGCTACCCTTTATAATGTGGGGTTTTTAATTTCGTGGAGGTTCGCGTGCTGTCTGTTTCCACCGCGCTGGAAAGCCTGCTGGGCTGCCTGGCTGAAGATTTCCCTCCGTCACCCGGCACGCGAATTTTTGATATCCCATTCCCGTTAAACGACGCCTTCGACCCGTTATTGTGGTGCGCGCATCAGCCGTGCTGGCCGCAATTCTACTGGCAGCAGCGTAACGGCGATGAAGAACTGGCGGCGCTGGGGGCGGTAACCACCTTTGCCTCTTTGTCCGCGGCGCATGATTTTTTATGCGCGCAGGGGCGGGAAAATCTGCGCATCAGCGGGCTGAACGCGTTCGACCCGCAGCAGGGCAATCTGTTTCTGCCGCGGCTGGAGTGGCGCCGCCTGGGCGGCAAAGCGACTTTGCGGCTGGTGGTACACAGTGCGACCTCGCTGCAAGACGACGCGGCCGCCGCGCGGGCGTTTCTCCAATCATTAAATAGCGAGCAGGCGACGGCGGCATCGATGCCGCCGCTGCAAAGCGAGCAGCATGCGCCGGAATACCCGCAGTGGAGCGAGCTGATTACGCAGGCGACGCAGGCAATCGGCGCCGGCGAAATGGATAAGGTTGTGCTGGCGCGGGTCACGGATTTACGCTTTAGCGCGCCGCTGCAGGCGTTTGCCATTATGGCGGCCAGTCGGCGCAGCAATCTTAACTGTTTTCACTTCCTGATGGCTTTTAGCCCGCAGCAGGCGTTTCTCGGCTCCACGCCGGAACGGCTATGGCGGCGACGCGGCGCGCTGCTGCGCACCGAAGCGCTGGCGGGTACCGTCGCTAATCATCCTGATGACGTTCGGGCGCAGCAGTTGGCCGATTGGTTAATGAAAGACGATAAAAACCAGCGGGAAAATATGCTGGTGGTCGAGGATATCTGCCAGCGTTTGCAGGGCGAGTCGCCGACGCTTGACGTTCTGCCGCCGCAGGTCGTACGCCTGCGCAAGGTGCAGCATCTGCGGCGCTGTATCTGGTGCGAACTGGCTGAGCCCGACGACAGCCGCTGCTTGCTGCAGTTGCAGCCTACCGCCGCGGTGGCGGGGCTGCCGCGCCAGGCGGCGCTGGCGTTCATCCGCCGTCATGAGCCTTTCGCCCGCGAATGGTATGCCGGCTCCGCAGGTTATCTTTCTCTGGCGCAAAGCGAGTTTTGCGTGGCGCTGCGCTCGGCAAAAGTCGAGAACGACACCCTGCGGCTGTATGCCGGGGCCGGTATTGTCAGCGGATCTGACCCGCAGCAGGAGTGGCAAGAAATAGAAAATAAAGCGGCGGGATTACGAACGTTATTACTTTCAGAAACGTAGAGAGACGACGTATATCAAAACGGCGCAACTCTGCCTTATCTATACTTAGCATCAATATTTGATACCGGACAATTTCATGTCAGTAAGCGCATTTAACCGACGCTGGGCGGCGGTGATCCTTGAAGCTTTAACCCGCCACGGCGTGCAGCACATTTGCATTGCCCCAGGCTCGCGCTCGACGCCCTTAACCCTGGCGGCGGCGGAAAACCGCGCTTTTATTCATCACACTCATTTTGACGAACGTGGTCTTGGCCACCTGGCGCTGGGACTGGCGAAGGCCAGCCGCCAGCCGGTGGCGGTGATTGTTACCTCCGGAACCGCGACCGCGAATCTCTATCCGGCGCTGATTGAAGCGGGCCTGACGGGTGAAAAACTGATCCTGCTGACCGCCGACCGCCCGCCGGAGCTTATTGACTGCGGCGCCAATCAGGCCATCCGCCAACCGGGAATGTTTGCTTCTCATCCTGCGCAGACCGTTTCTTTACCGCGTCCTTCGCAGGATATTTCCGCCCGCTGGTTAGTCTCGACTATCGATCAGGCGCTGGGCGAGCTGCATGCCGGTGGGGTGCATATCAACTGCCCGTTCGCTGAGCCGCTATATGGCGATATGGACGATACCGGGCTGGAGTGGCAACAGCAGCTCGGCAACTGGTGGCAGAGCGATAAACCCTGGCTACGTCAGGCGCTGCAGATGGAGAGTGAGAAACAGCGCGACTGGTTCTTCTGGCGGCAAAAACGCGGCGTAGTGGTCGCGGGCAGGATGAGCGCCGCGGAAGGTAAAAAAGTGGCCGAATGGGCGCAGACCCTCGGCTGGCCGCTGATTGGCGATGTCCTGTCGCAGACCGGGCAGCCGTTACCGTGCGCCGACCTGTGGCTTGGCAACGGTAAAGCGGTCAGCGAACTGGCGCAGGCGCAAATCGTCGTGCAACTCGGTAGCAGCCTGACCGGCAAACGCGTGCTTCAGTGGCAGGCGACCTGCGAGCCGGATGAATACTGGCTGGTGGATAATCTGCGCGGTCGTCTCGACCCGGCGCAGCACCGCGGTCGCCGTCTGCTCTCAAGCGTTGAGCGCTGGCTCGAACTGCATCCGGCGGAGAAACGTCAGCCGTGGGCGACGGTGATCCCGCAGCTTGCCGGGCAGGCGTGGCAGGCCGCGGTCGCCAGCAACGAGCCTTTTGGCGAAGCGCAGCTGGCGCAGCGCATTCGGCGCTATTTGCCGGATCAGGGACAGCTGTTTGTTGGCAACAGTTTAGTGGTACGCCTGATAGACGCGCTGGGGCAACTGCCGGCGGGTTATCCGGTCTATAGTAATCGCGGCGCCAGCGGCATCGATGGCCTACTGGCGACCGCCGCCGGCGTGCAGCGCGCGAGCGCCCGGCCTACGCTTGCGATCGTCGGCGATCTTTCGGCGTTATACGATCTCAACTCGCTGGCCCTGCTGCGCCAGGCGTCGGCGCCGCTGGTGCTGGTCGTGGTCAATAATAACGGCGGGCAGATTTTCTCTATGCTGCCGACGCCGCAGGACGAGCGGCGCCAGTTCTATTTAATGCCGCAGGACGTGGATTTCAGCCACGCGGCGGCGATGTTCGGCCTGGCTTATCACCGCCCTGATGACTGGCAGTCGCTGGATGAGGCGCTGGCAGGCGCGTGGCGCCGCGCCGGGGCGACGGTGATTGAGCTGGCGGTTAACGAGACCGACGGTACGCACACTCTCCAGCAACTGCTGGCGCAGGTAAGCCGCCTGTGACGCTCAATGCGACGGTTGAAAGCGGCCAGCCGGGTTATCCCTGGCTGGTGTTCCTGCACGGCTTTTCCGGAGACCGCGACGAGTGGCGTACGGTTGGCGAAGCGTTTCCGGCCTGGCCGCGGCTGTATCTCGATCTGCCGGGGCACGGTGGCTCGGCGGATATCGCGGTCGATGGCTTTACCGGGGTCAGCGAATTACTGCAGGCTACGCTAAATAGTTACAACATCCTGGATTACTGGTTGGTTGGCTACTCCCTGGGCGGCCGGGTGGCGATGAACTTCGCCTGCCAGCCGCGCGCGGGCCTGCGCGGCCTGATCGTCGAGGGCGGACATCCGGGCCTGCAGGACGAAGCGTCGCGGCAGGCGCGGCGCGGCAATGATAGCGCCTGGGCGGAACGTTTCCGCCGCGAGCCGTTAGCGCAGGTCTTCGCCGACTGGTATCAGCAGCCGGTCTTCGCTTCGCTGGATGCGGCGCAGCGTGAGTCATTGGTCGCCCTACGTCGCCGCAATAATGGCGCTACGCTGGCGGCGATGCTGGAGGCAACCTCCCTTGCGGAGCAGGCCGATTTGCGCGCGTCTCTGCAGGCTCGCGATTTTCCTTTTCACTACCTGTGCGGCGAACGCGACGCCAAGTTTCGCGCTATCGCGCAAGCGCTCGCCGCCGATACCCATATCATTCACCATGCCGGACACAACGCGCACCGGGACAACCCCGCTGCGGTGATTGCCTGTCTGGCGCAGATTCTGGCAAGTTAACTGAAGGACATTCTATGATCTCTCTTGATGAAGCAATGCTCTACGCCCCCGTTGAATGGCACGATTGCTCAGAAGGCTATACCGATATTCGTTATCAAAAATCGACTGACGGGATTGCTAAAATCACTATCAATCGTCCGCAGGTGCGCAACGCCTTCCGTCCGCTGACCGTCAAAGAGATGATTCAGGCGCTGGCGGATGCCCGCTATGACGACAATATCGGCGTCATCGTGCTGACCGGTGAAGGCGATAAAGCTTTCTGCGCCGGCGGCGACCAGAAAGTCCGCGGCGACTACGGCGGCTATCAGGACGACTCCGGGGTTCACCATCTCAACGTGCTCGACTTCCAGCGCCAGATCCGCACCTGCCCGAAACCAGTAGTGGCGATGGTCGCCGGTTACTCTATCGGTGGCGGCCACGTACTGCACATGATGTGCGACCTGACCATCGCGGCGGATAATGCCATCTTCGGCCAGACCGGGCCAAAAGTCGGCTCCTTTGATGGCGGCTGGGGCGCTTCCTATATGGCGCGTATCGTCGGGCAGAAAAAAGCGCGCGAAATCTGGTTCCTGTGCCGTCAGTACGACGCCCAGCAGGCGCTGGATATGGGGCTGGTGAATACCGTGGTCCCATTGGCGGATCTGGAAAAAGAGACCGTGCGCTGGTGTCGTGAAATGCTGCAAAACAGCCCGATGGCGCTGCGTTGCCTGAAAGCGGCGCTGAACGCCGACTGCGACGGCCAGGCCGGGCTGCAGGAGCTGGCGGGTAACGCCACCATGCTGTTCTACATGACGGAAGAAGGGCAGGAAGGACGTAACGCCTTCAACCAGAAACGTCAGCCGGACTTCAGCAAATTTAAACGGAATCCATAATGCGCGTTTCGCAGGTTTACCGCTGGCAGATACCGATGGACGCGGGCGTGGTTCTGCGCGAACGGCGGTTAAAAACCCGCGATGGGCTGTTCATCCGCCTGCAGGAGGGTGAACGCGAAGGCTGGGGGGAAATTTCTCCCCTGCCGGGATTCAGTGACGAAACGCTGGAAGAGGCGCAAATGGCGCTGCTGGCGTGGGCGCGGGCCTGGCGCGACGGCGCCGAGGCGCCGCTTCCTATGCAGCCCTCCGTCGCTTTTGGTATTAGTTGCGCGCAGGCGGAGCTTGGCGGCGAGCTACCGCAGGCGGCGGATTATCGCGCGGCGCCGCTCTGTTCCGGCGACCCGGATGAACTGTTCGCCAAACTGGCGGCGATGCCCGGCGAGAAAGTCGCTAAGGTGAAAGTAGGGCTGTGGGAGGCGGTACGCGACGGCATGGTGGTGAATCTGCTGCTGGAAGCGATCCCCGACCTGCAGCTGCGGCTGGATGCCAACCGGGCGTGGACGCCGGTCAAAGCGCAGCAGTTCGCCAAATACGTTAATCCGGCGTATCGCCAACGCATTGCCTTTCTCGAAGAACCGTGCAAAAGCCGCGACGATTCGCGTGAATTCAGCCAGCAGACCGGTATTGCTATCGCCTGGGATGAAAGCCTGCGCGAGGCGGATTTCCGCTTTGTCGCCGAGCCTGGCGTGCGCGCGGTGGTGATCAAACCGACGCTGACCGGCAGCTTACAAAAGGTTCAGCAACAGGTCGCCGCGGCGCATGCGCTGGGGCTGAGCGCGGTGATTAGCTCGTCGATCGAGTCCAGCCTGGGGTTAACGCAGCTGGCGCGGGTTGCCGCCTGGCTGACTCCGCAGACTATCCCCGGACTCGACACGCTGGCGCTGATGGGCGCTCAGCTGGTGCGGGCGTGGCCGGAGAGTACGCTGCCAATTTTCAATGCTGATGAGCTGGAGCAACTGCTGTGATGTTTTCCGATTGGCCGTGGCGCCACTGGCGTCAGTTACGCGGCGAGTCGCAGGCGCTACGCCTGAATGACCAGCCGTTGACCTGGCGTGAGCTATGCGCGCGGATTGACGCGCTGGCATCTGGTTTTGCCGCGCAGGGCGTCATGGAGGGTCAGGGCGTGGCGCTTAGGGCCTACAACCAGCCGGAGACGCTACTCGCCTGGCTGGCGCTGCTGCAGTGCGGGGCGCGGGTGCTGCCGCTTAATCCGCAGCTGCCTATGGCCTTGCTGCAGGAACTGCTGCCTGCGTTAACCGTACAGCATCAACTGGTGCTTAACGGTGATTCGCTGCCGGGGAATTTACCGGCGTTAACTCTGCAGGCGGCAGAAGGCGCCTGTGCCGTCTGCTGGTATGGCGAACGGCTGGTGTCGATGACGTTAACCTCCGGCTCAACCGGCCTGCCGAAGGCGGCGGTACATAGCGCCAGCGCCCATCTGGCCAGTGCCGCTGGCGTGCTGGCGCTGATGCCGTTTGCCGCGGAAGACGATTGGCTGCTGTCGCTGCCGTTGTTCCATGTCTCCGGGCAGGGGATCATCTGGCGCTGGCTGCTGGCTGGCGCGCGGCTGACGGTGCGCGATAGACAACCACTGGAGCAGGCGCTGCTGGGCTGTACCCATGCTTCACTGGTACCGACTCAGCTATGGCGCCTGCTAAATGGCGATGCCGATGTTTCACTCAAGGCGGTGCTGCTTGGCGGCGCGGCGATCCCCGTCGAGCTGACCGAAAGGGCGCGAGCGCAGGGGATACGCAGCTTCTGCGGCTACGGCCTCACTGAATTCGCCTCCACGGTTTGCGCCAAAGAGGCCGACGGAGCGGCGGATGTGGGCGAAGCGCTGCCGGGACGGGAGGTAAAAATTGTCGCCGGCGAGATCTGGCTGCGGGCGGCGAGCATGGCCGCGGGCTACTGGCGGAATGGTCAACTGTTGTCATTAACTAACGATGAAGGCTGGTTTGCGACGCGCGATCGCGGGGAGTTATGTGCCGGTCGACTGTCGGTTATTGGGCGACTGGATAATCTCTTTTTTAGCGGCGGCGAAGGCATTCAGCCGGAGGAGGTTGAGCGCGTGATACTCGCCCATCCGCAGGTTCAGCAGGTGTTTATTGTGCCGCAGGATGATATCGAATACGGCCAACGCCCGGTGGCGGTGGTTGAATGCGAGGATGGCTGCGAAATGGCCACGCTGGCGGCATGGAGCGCTGAACGGTTAGCGCGTTTCCAGCAGCCGGTACAGTGGCTACGGCTGCCGGAAACGTTAAAGAACGGCGGGATTAAGATTTCGCGCCGGGCGCTGCGCGAATGGGTCAATTCGCCGGTTTAGCCGATATTCGCCTCGGCGCGGCGCTGGCGCTGTTTACGTCTCAGACGCAGCAGCGGCGGCACCACCAGGACGGCGACAGCCAGCATCAGCAGCGTTTTGGTAACGCCGCTTTCCCAGAGAATAGCCAGATTACCGTTGCTGATTGACAGCGCGCGGCGCAGGTTCTGCTCCAGCATCTCGCCCAGCACAAAACCGAGGATCAGCGGCGACATCGGGAAATGCATTTTACGCATGATGTAGCCGAGCACGCCGAGACCAACCATCAGCAACAGGTCAAAGGTGGTGCTGTGCACCGCATAGACGCCAACAGCGGAAACGGCGGCGATGGCGGGTACCAGGAACCATAGCGGGATCGTCAGCATGCGGGTGAACAGGCCAATCAGCGGAATGTTCATAATAAGCAGCATCACGTTGGCGATAAGCAGCGCGGCGATGAGCCCCCAGACGATATCCGGCTGTTCGGTGAACATCGCCGGGCCGGGCGTAATGTTATACAGCGTCAATGCGCCCATCATGACTGCGGTGGTGCCGGAGCCAGGTACGCCGAGCGTCAGCATCGGGATAAATGAACCGCAGGCGGAGGCGTTATTAGCGGCTTCCGGCGCCGCCACGCCGCGAATATCCCCCTTGCCGAAGTTATCGCTGTTGCCGCTGATTTTTTTCTCCGTCATATAGGTAATGGCGCTGGCGATGGTCGCCCCGGCGCCGGGCAGAATACCGACGAAGAAACCCACGACGGAAGAGCGTAGGGTCGCGCCGACGCACTGCGCGGCCTCTTTGGTGTTAAACAGCATGCGCCCGGTTTTACGCACCAGCGTTTGCCCGCCGCTGGTGCTCTCCAGCATCAACAGGATCTCGGAAACGGAGAACAGGCCGATAACCACCACTATAAACTGAACGCCATCGGAGAGATGGACGCTGTCGAAGGTAAAGCGGTAAACCCCGGTGTTGGCATCCACGCCCACCGTCGCCAGGCCCAAACCGATTAACGCCGCGAGGAACGACTTCAGCGGGTTTTGCGCCATCATGCTGCCGAGGCAGGCGATGGCAAACACCATCAGCGCGAAATATTCCGCCGGGCCGAACGCCAGCGACCACTGGGCGAGGAGCGGCGCGAACAGAATAATGCCGCCGATCGCGATAAGCGAACCGAAGAAAGAGCTGACGGCGGAAATCGACAGCGCGACGCCGCCGCGCCCTTGCTGCGCCATGGGATAGCCATCAAGCGCCGTCATGATGGCGGCGGCATCGCCGGGTACGTTCAGCAGGATAGATGAAATACGCCCGCCATATTCGCAACCGATATAGACCGTCGCCAACAGGATCAGCGCCGATTCCGCAGGCAGGTGCAGGGCAAAGGCCAGCGGCAGCAGAATGGCGACGCCGTTAATCGGCCCGAGGCCGGGCAGCAGCCCGACGATGGTTCCGACAAAGCAGCCGATGAGGGCGATAAGCAGATTTTCCGGCGTCATGGCGACGGCGAAACCCTGCGACAGATAGATCCAGGTATCCATAAGCTTCTCCGTTAATTTAACCAGACGCCAAGCGGCAGGGTCACATCAAGTAAGGTATCGAAGGCGTACCATAACGAGACGCCCATCACCACGCCGGCAATGCCTGCCGCCGGTAGCGTGGCGCCGAACAGCAGGCCAATCACCGCCGTCAGTAGCGCAGTGGCTAGCGGAAAGCCCAGCCATTCAAATCCCCAGGCATAGACCACCAGCACCACGACCATGGTTAACAGCCGTTGCAGTACATGTCGTCCCGGCCACTCGATGGCGTCCGGGCGACGCAGCAGCATCAGCGCCGAACACAGCAGCATCAGGCCGATAATGCCCAATGGGAAAGGGCGCGGGCCGACGGGTTCATACGAGTATTCGCTGTGGATCTGCCAGGCGATAAACAGGCCGCCAATGCATAACAACAGCCAGACTCCGGCAAAGATACGATCGCTCATTAGCGCCTCCGCGGATTATTTAGCCAGGCCAAAGGCTTTCGCCTGTTCGCGATAATCGCTGACCTGCTGTTTTACATAGGTATCGAGTTCCTTGCCGTTCATGTTGAATTCAAACAGGCCGCGCAGTTCACGTTGCTTTTTGAACTCATCGGTTTGCTGCAGTTTAGTGAATTCATCAACCCACCACTGGTAGTCGGCATCGCTTACTTTCGGGCCCATAAAGAAGCCGCGAATAATCGGCCACACCAGGTCATAGCCCTGCTCTTTAGCAGTAGGAACATCAGCCAGCGCGCCCGGCAGACGTTCGTTGGAGAAGACCGCCAGGACGCGGATCTTATTTCCCTGCAGGTACGGCACCATTTCACTCAGATCGCCGGAGACCGCCTGCACATGGTTGCCGAGCAGGGCGGTTACCGGCTCGCCGCCGCCCTCAAAGGCGACGTAGCGCATCTTGTGCGGGTCAACGTTGGCTTTTTGCGCCAGCAGCGCCGCTTTCATCCAGTCCTGGCTGCCGATGGAGGCCCCGGCGCCAATGACGATAGTGGCGGGATTTTTCTCCATTGCGCTCATGAATGACTTCAGGTCTTTCCATGGCGAATCGGCGCGCACGGCAATCATGCCGTAGTCGGTACCGACGCTGGCCAGCCAGCGCACGTCATCAACGCCGTAGCGGCCGAATTTCCCCTGCGACAAATTCAGCAGCGAGCCGCCGGAAAAGGCGACCACGGTTCCGGCTTCTGCCGGGCGCTGGGCGACGATGGCGTTATAGGCCACCGCGCCGACGCCGCCGGGCATATAGGTGACGCGCATCGGTTTTTCGATCGCGCCGGTTTCCATCAGGCTCACCTGAATTAGCTTACAGGTAAGGTCGAAACCACCGCCGGGTTTGGCGGGCGCGATACATTCGGTGCGGGACGGGGCTTGCGCCGCGAAAGCGGTGGTTGTACAGAGGCACAGCGCGATGGCGCTAAGATGGCGGAAAAATGGCGTTTTCATAGGCTTCCTCAGTAGGTACAGGGAATGTTTTTCTGATTATGTGAACCGACATGTGGCGATTCGGTTGCGTGATTGTTAAAACAGTTACCTTTCATTTCCCTTTCAATGCGGCAGCAACTTTACAGGATGTGATATGCGTCTCTTATTAGCCGAGGATAACCGTGAGCTGGCTCACTGGCTGGAAAAAGCGCTGGTGCAGGGCGGTTTTGCCGTGGATTGCGTTTTTGATGGCCGGGCGGCGGATCACCTGCTGCAAAGCGAAAAATATGCGCTGGCGGTGCTGGATATCGGTATGCCGGGCTTAGATGGCCTCGAGGTGGTACAGCGGTTGCGTAAGCGCGGACAAACGCTGCCGGTGCTGCTGTTGACCGCGCGCAGCGCGGTAGCGGATCGGGTGAAAGGGCTGAATGTCGGCGCCGACGATTACCTACCTAAACCTTTTGAGCTGGAGGAGCTCGATGCCCGGCTGCGGGCGTTGCTGCGACGCAGCGAAGGGCAGGTGCATGAGGTACAGCAGCTTGGGGATCTGGAATATCGCGATGAAGGCTATTTTCTGCTGCGTGGTGAGATGTTGTCCCTGACGCCGCGCGAGCTGGCGCTGTTGAAAGTGCTGATGTTTCGCCGTACCCGTCCGGTTTCCCGCCAGCAGCTATTTGAACAGGTGTTTAGCCTCAGCGACGACGTCAGTCCGGAAAGCATCGAACTTTATATTCACCGCCTGCGCAAGAAGCTCCAGCAAAGCAACGTGCGTATTACTACGCTACGTGGGCTGGGTTATCTGCTGGAGCGTGAGCCGCATGAGCTGGGGTAAACCGCAATCGCTGTATGCCCAACTGCTGCTGTTTCTTGGCCTGCCGCTGGCGCTGTTGTGGGGGCTATCGGCATTCAATAGCTACGTGAGCGCGCTGCAGGCGGCGACGCAGGCCTACGATCGTACGCTGCTCTCCTCGGCGCGTACCGTGGCGGAGCGGCTGGTAGTGCGTGGCGGCCATCTGGAGGTCAATGTGCCCTGGGTGGTGCTGGACAGCTTTGAACTCAACATGAACGACCGGCTGTATTACAAGGTGGTCGATCCGCAGGGGAAAGTGATTTCCGGCTTTGACGATCTGCCGGCGATGCCGCCGGCCACTTCAAGAACTCAACTCTATCCGGCGCTGGCATGGTTTTATCATACCGAATACCGCGGTCAGGCAATCCGCGTGGCGCGCCTGCTGCAGCCGGTCAATGAAGGCGGCATCGTCGGAATGGCGGAGATTTATATTGCCGAGACGCTGCAGTCGCGGCGCTGGCTGGCCGGGCAACTGCTGTTTTCATCCTGGGTGTCACAAGGCTTATTAGTGCTGTTGACGTTGGTACTGGCGGGGTGGTTACTGCGCCGCGTTCTGCGGCCAATGCGTCAACTCTCGGCGCTGATGGTGCGCCGCGAACCCGGCCTGCTGACGCCGTTACCGGAATTGCTGCCGTGGTCGGAAACGCGGCTGCTGATCGTGGCTTTTAACCGCTATATCGACCGCCTGCGGGTGATGATCTCCCGGCAGGAACGCTTTAGCGCCGACGCTTCTCATCAGTTGAAAACGCCGCTGGCGGTCCTGAAAACTCAGGCTTCGGTGGCGCTGGCCAGCGACGATCCGCGTCTGTGGCGCGAGAGTTTGCAAGCCATGCGCGCGACGCTGGATGATACAATTTTACTCACCGAACGTTTGTTGCAACTGGCGACGGTGAAACGCCGGGAGCAGGGCGAGCAGGCGTTTACCGCGGTCGATCTGCAGGAGGTCGTGCACCATAGCTGTTTTTCGCGTATTGCTCAGGCGCGCAGTAAAAACATCGATCTGGGCTATGAGGGCGAACAGTCGCCGGTGTACGTTTTGGGTGATGGCGTTTTGTTGGGCGAACTGTGCGCCAACCTGCTCGATAATGCGATTCGCTACACCCCGGCATGCGGAACGGTGACGCTGAGCCTGCATCGCGATGGCGAAGCCGTCACGCTGAGCGTGGAGGATAGCGGCCCGGGCATCGAGGAAAACCTGATTAATCAGGCGCTGACGCCGTTTCGACGGCTGGAGAATGGCGGCGGCCTACCCGGCGCCGGGCTGGGCCTGGCGCTGGTAAACGATATCGCGCGTCTACATCGTAGCCGGCCTCAGCTGTCGCGTAGCGAAAGCCTGGGAGGACTAAAGGTGACGCTGCGTCTGCTGACCGTAGCTTAAAGTAGCCCTTTCTGGCTGAGGGTAAGGCGAGTCGCGGCATTAAGATCGTAGTGTTGCAGATCTTCGCCCTTCACCCAGGCGTAATCGTCGAATTCCTCGTTGATCGTCACGTCACGGTTGGCGCTTATGCAATCGAAAATCAAATAGATCATGTAGATCTCTTCCTGGCGACCATCGGCATAGGTTTTCACACGGGTATCATCGCGGAAGCTCCATGGCGTGATACGGGTCAACTGCAGTTTTTCGCCAAGCTCCTCGCGGACTTCACGTCGCAGCGCCTCTTCAATACTTTCCCCCGGCTCCACGCCGCCGCCGGACAGCGCCCACTGTCCGGGAAAAACCCCGCGGTCGGCAGCCATCTTGCACAACAGGTAATGGCCATCATTTTGGATTAGCGGGCAAACAATCGTCCTTTGACGCATGATTTTTCTCCTTCGCAGTGAGTCGGGCCGGGAATCGAGGAAACAGTTTGCGAGGCGCCTCGGCAAACCGCAAGGGAAATACGGCGCTGGCTCTACAGAGTGCTAAGTTAAGCGAAATTATCTTATGGAGAGCCACCATGGAAAGGACCACCCATTCCCCACATGACGCCGTGTTTAAACACCTGCTGTCGCATCGGGCGACGGCGCGGGATTTTCTGGACATTCACCTTCCTGAACATTTGCGAGAATTATGCAATCTGCAAACGCTGCAGTTGGAGTCCGGAAGTTTTATCGATGAAGACCTGCGCGCCAGCCATTCCGATATTCTTTACTCGCTGCAAACCCAAGCGGGAGACGGATATATCTATCTGCTTATCGAACATCAAAGCTCTGTGGACCGTCATATGGCATTTCGCCTGATGCGTTATGCGATAGCAGCGATGCAGCGGCATCTGGATAAAGGACATACGCAACTGCCATTGGTGATCCCGCTGCTTTTTTATCATGGGCAAGTCTCGCCCTGGCCGTATCCCATGTGCTGGCTGGAAGGATTTGCTCATCCGCAAACCGCGCGGCAGGTATACAATCAGGATTTTCACTTAATCGATATCACGGTGCTTCCTGACGATACAATAATGCAGCACCGACGGGTCGCGATGCTTGAGTTGCTGCAAAAGCATATCCGGCAACGCGATATGATGGAACTGCAGGAGCAACTAGCCAGCCTGTTGGCGCTGGGATACACTAGCCGCAGGCAGCTCAGGACGCTGCTTCACTATTTATTGCAGGCAGGAAATGCCGCCGATCCGGTCGCCTTTTTACGTAATCTTGCGCAAAATGTCCCCAGACGGCCGCATAAGGAGACGCTAATGAACATTGCCCAGTTTCTGGAACAACGCGGCCATCAGCAAGGCCATCAGCAAGGCCTTGAGCAGGGCCTGCAACAAGGTCTTGAACAGGGAGAACAATTGGCTGCGCAACGTATTGCCCAGGCGATGCTGGAAAACGGGCTTGACCTGGCGCTGGTGGCGAAGCTGACGGGGCTTGCGCCGGAGCGTCTGGCTCTACTCGCCCATTAATTTCTCTGCTTCCTTCAAACGGCCTGCGCGACGGCGATCGCGCAGGTTAATATAGATTTATTTAATCAATACAACTCAATTCAATATAATTCTGATGAATTTAAATTCGGCAGAATTTGCATTCTTTCGCAACTGCGCGTCAGTATTGATGTAAAAAGACGCAACTGGTTACACTCTTGTGAAAAATCATTTCGCCAGGTCATTGATTCCTGACGGGTGCGCAGTAGAATTTTCTGGTTTTTTCGGGACTTCTTTGATTCTTCTTTTCTGGATAGAGTAAATAATGAAAAAGAGCATTTTTATGGCCCTGGCCGGGGTAATGATGGTTTCCTCGGCGGCCCATGCTATTAGCGTTACTGGCGAAGCCGGCGAGCACTATACCAACCTCGGCGTTGGCTTCGGTACCGAATCCACCGGCCTTGCTATTTCCGGCAACTGGTTGCATAGCGATAACGACGGCGACGCCGCGGGTTTAGGTCTGGGTCTGAATATTCCGCTGGGACCATTCCTGGCGACCGTGGGCGGCAAAGGCATCTACACCAATCCGAAGCAGGGCGATGAAGGTTACGCGGCCGCGGTCGGCGGCGGCCTGCAGTGGAAAATTGGCGATAGCTTCCGTCTGTACGGCGACTATTACTACTCGCCTGATTCCCTCTCCAGCGGCATCGAGAGCTATGAAGAAGCGAACGTCGGCGCCAGCTGGACCATCATGCGTCCGATTAGCATCCAGGCAGGTTATCGTTACCTGAACCTGGCGGGCAAAGACGGCAACCGTGATAACACCATCGCCGACGGTCCGTACATCGGCGCCAGCGCCAGCTTCTAATCCTCCGGCGCGGCCATCCGCCGCGCCAAATTTCTTCGTCGCCAGCCCGCGCCTTTGCGCTATAGTAATTCGACTTATCAGGCTGGAGTTCATAATGCTACAAGTGGAAATGCTGTCCACCGGCGATGAAGTGCTGCATGGGCAGATTGTCGATACCAATGCCGCCTGGCTGGCGGATTACTTTTTTAATCAGGGTTTACCGTTAACGCGCCGCAATACCGTCGGCGATGACCTCGACGCGCTGGTGGCTATTCTGCGCGAACGCAGCGAACAGGCGGATGTGCTGATCGTGAATGGCGGTCTGGGGCCGACCAGCGACGATCTTAGTGCGCTGGCGGCGGCGGCGGCGAAAGGCGAAGGTTTGGTCCTCAACGCTGAATGGCTGGAGACGATGACGCGATTCTTTGCCGAGCGCGGTCGGCCAATGGCGCAAAGCAATCGCAAGCAGGCGGAAATCCCCGCCAGCGCCGAAATGATCAATAATCCGGTGGGCACCGCCTGCGGGTTCGCCGTACAGCTCAACCGCTGCCTGATGTTTTTCACCCCCGGCGTGCCGTCTGAATTCAAAGTTATGGTCGAGCAGGAGATCGTACCGCGCTTACGTGCGCGCTTCACGCTTCCGTCGCCGCCTGTCTGTCTGCGTTTAACCACCTTCGGACGTTCGGAAAGCGAGTTGGCGCAAAGCCTCAATCACCTGCAGCTCCCCCCAGGTGTGGTGATGGGCTATCGCTCGTCAATGCCGATTATCGAGCTAAAACTAACCGGTCCTGCCGAGCAGCGCGATGCCATGCTGGCGCTGTGGCCAGAAGTGCGTAAGGTAGCCGGAGAGAGCCTTATCTTCGAGGGCACGGAAGGGTTACCGGCGCAGATCGCGCGCTGCCTGCAGGAGCGTCAGCTTAGCCTGACCTTGAGCGAACAGTTCACCAGCGGTCTGCTGGCGCTGCAGCTGAGGCGGGCGAACGCGCCGCTTCTCGCCAGCGAAGTGGTGCCGGCGCAGGAGGAGACGTTAGCGCAATCGGCGCGCTGGGCAGCCGAGCGGCGCGTTAACCATTTTGCCGGGCTGGCGTTGTCGGTCAGCGGTCAGGAGGCCGATTACCTGAACTTTGTGCTGGCGACGCCGGAAGGTACGCACGCGCTGCGGGTCAAGTTCAGCGCTAATCGCCACGGGCTGCCGGTACGGCAAGAAGTCTGCGCCATGATGGCGCTGAATATGCTGCGCCGCTGGCTCAACGGTAAGCCGGTCAGCGGCGAGCATGGCTGGATTAACGTCGTCGAGACGCTGTTTATCGACTGATTCAGGCAGTCGCCCCCAGCGCCTGCGCCAGCAGAGTAATGGGATGTTCGCAGCGCTTGCTGGTGGACATCTCTATCTGCCATTTGCAGGTTTCGCAATCGGTAATCACTACGTCCGCGCCGCTCTCCTCAATCTGGCGAAATAATGGCGCGCCAATGGCCTGCGCCGACGAATAGTTTTCCGACTTAAAGCCGAAGGTGCCGGCGATACCGCAGCACTGCGAATCCAGTACTTCCAGCTGTAGGCCCGGGATTTGGCGCAAAAGCTCAAGGGTGTATAGCGACCAGCCCATTTTTTCCATATGACATGGGGTGTGATAGACCACCTTCAGCGGCAGCGGGCGCAATGGAAGGGTTTTGCCGGCATCGAGCTGTTTCCAAATCCAGCGGGTCGCTAACTCCACCCGATCCCGCAGATCGCTGTTTTCGATATCCAGGAGATGGGGATATTCATCGCGCAGGGTAAAAGTACAGGTTGAAGAGGTGGCGATGATCGGCAACGCGTTTTCGCGCATGGCGGCGACGTTGCTGTGCGCTTGCTTGCGTGCTTTGTCAAAAAAGCCGTTGGCGATAAGCGGGACGCCGCAGCATTTTTCTTTCGATAAGAGCTGCACGCCGGTACCCAGCGCGTTGACGACGCGAATCAGATCCTTACCCAATTGCGGGTGGTTATAGTTGACGTAGCAGCCATGGAAGAAAGCCACCTGCTCGCTGTACTGCGCCTGTTTGGCGGCGAGCTGGCGATAAGCGCGGCGGAAGGTGCCGAAGCCATATTTCGGCAGCGTGCGGCGATGGTCGATTCTCAGCGCGGTGTCGAGCAGGCGGCGCACCGGTTTTAACCCCGTTGTGGCGTTGACCAGCGGCGCAAAAGGCGTGGAAAGGGTGCCCATCAGATCGGTATGGCTGAGGATGGCATCGCGCAGGGTTGGTGTTTGCTGGCTGTACTGCGCACGCGCGCGTTGAATGATATCGCCGATTTTCACATCAGACGGACAGGCCACCTCGCAGCGTTTGCAATTAATACAATATTTCAGCGCATCGTCGTACAGCGCGCCATCTTTCAGACGCAGACGTTCGCCGTCCGGCCCCGCCTGTTTCGGGCCGGGATAGCGCGGATTTACCCGGCTCACCGGGCAGGCGGTGGTACAGACCGTGCATTTTATGCAGCTTTCAAAGCGGGTATCGTTCATGACCGGCCTCCTGCAAGGGCGTGGATCTGTCTGGCGGCATGCAGCGCGGTGACGGCGCAAACGCCGCCGCCGCAGCCGAGTTGAATGGCATCGAAACCGCCGAGCAGCGAGCCGATAGCGAAAAGATTACTCAGCGGCTGGCCGAGCAGGTGTGGGCGCAGCATAGGGTCGGTCTTCAAACCAAAGCGTTGCCACGGTTGTGACGCGAAGAAATCACGCTGATACCAGCTATCGCGCGCCAGCGTTTGCTGCAGATCGAGGCCGAGGATCGGTTCGCGCACGCTATCACGCGTGGCGACGAGACCATTACTGAAAAAGCTACCGCTCGCCAGCACGGTAAAGCGCGGGCGCAGCGCGATATCGCCGTGATTTCGCGTCCATACGGCCTCGACGGCGCCCTGCTGATGGCTGATTTTCACCACTTCGTCACCGGCAAGCCAGGTACCACCGGTGCGGATGAACTGACGCTGAAGCTGGCTATGCAGGCGCATCCCCGGCACCGAAGGCGGCAGCGTCGGCAGCAGGCGCAGCGGGCAGGGCAGATGTTCCTGTAGCCAATGCCAGAGGCGATTATCCGCGAGCCCAAAACAGGCGGGCATTATCAGCAGTTCGTACTCTTGCGCTAGCGGCAGCAGCGCGGACTGCAGGGCAGGCCACAGGTTTTCATCATCAAGCACGCGGGCGATGTTAGCGGCACGGAACTCCGTAGGGTTGTCGCGCAGCACATCAAGCAGCGGTAAATCAATCTCCGCCGCAGCGGCGTCCACTCCGCTCTGTCCGAGGGCGGCGGCGGCCAGATGCGGCTGAAAATCGGCAAAACCGCTAATCCCCACCATGCATACGCGTTGCTGCGCGATGGGTGCCAGCGGAACCTCTTCCGGCGACAGCCACGCCGGGCGCAACGTCCCCAGCGGCGTTACCCGCAGGTGCGGTCGGCGCGCTTCGCCTTGCATGTTCGCGCCGCAGGCGGCCAGCAGCGCTTCGGCCTGCCTGGCGTATTCGAACACCGCGTCGGCACCGAGACGGGAGTAGGGGTGTTCAGGAAGCTGAACGGCCAGTTGCTGAAGACCTTGTGCGACATCAGTGACGGTATCGCCGTTCGGCAGCGCCGAGAGCAGGTCTAATGAAGCAGAGGAAAAGTGCAGTGCGCTTTGCCCGCGGCTGATTATCACGCAGCGTAGGCCGTACTGATTCAGCGCCAGTCCGCACAGTAGCCCGGCCAGCCCGCCGCCGACGATGGCGCAATCAAATTTCATCCTGATGTTCCTTTTGCAGTCCGCATAAGCCGAGGTAGACCCAGCGGGTAAATTCACTTTCGCGCAGCGCGTCACCCCAGGCGATGGGCTGAACGCCTTTCCAGCGTTCATTGAGAAATTCCGACAGCTGAGTTAACGACTGCGCCGGTGTGGCGACGTTGAAGCGCTGTAGCAGCCCGGCGGCGCGGCAGGCGCACAGTTCCCCCTGGCAGGTGCCCATACCGACTCGGGTACGACGGCGCAGGTCGAGCAGATTCTTCACCGCCAGATTCTCTACCGCGTACTGCACTTCCCCGGCGGTGACCGCTTCACATTCACAGACCAGGCTGCGGTGCTGGCGGCTGTCGCCGAGCCATGCCGGGGTGCGGTCGCCGTGGCGATAGACCGCCGACCCGCGCAGCGGCGTCGGTAGCGAGATAATCTTTTTCAGCGTGGTTTCTGTGGCTTCCTGCGAGCCCGGCAGCGGACGCTCCGCGGTGCGGCACGGCTCAGTATTGCCGAGTTTGCGGCAGACGGCGTCGCTGGCCCATTCCGCCATCAGACGGTAGGTCATCAACTTACCGCCGGTGATGGTGATAAAGCCTTCCATACCGTCGCGCGCGGCGTGGTCGAGCAGCACAATACCGCGGCTGACGCTGCGCCCACTGGGGTCGTCATCGCTGGCGACCAGCGGACGGACGCCGGAGTAAGCGCGTAGCACCCGGGTGCGCCCCATGATCGGCGCCAGTTTTTCCCCTTCGCGCAGCAGCGTATCGACCTCTTCCGTCGTCACCCGGTTATCGTCAATTTCGTCATAAGGAATATGCGTCGAGGTGGTGCCAATCAGCGAGATGGTATCGCCGGGCACCAGAATATCGGCATCCGCCGGCTTGCGGCAGCGGTTAATCACCTGATTATTAATACGATGGTCGAGGATCAACAGCGAGCCTTTTGCCGGGAACATGGAGATGCGCAGATCGGCGTATTCCGCGATGCGTTGGCCCCAGATCCCGGCGGCGTTGACGACCACCTGTGCGCGAATGCTGCGCGCTTCGCGGCGTTGATGATCGTAGAGCTGAACGCCGTACACACGATCGCCCTGACGCAGCAGGCCGGTGACTTCGCAGCCGGTGAGGATCTGCGCGCCGTGTTCGCGGGCGTCGAGCATATTAGCGGCCGTCAGGCGGAACGGATCGACGGTGCCGTCCGGTACCTGCACGGCGCCAAGCAGCGTCGGGTTGACCGCGGGTTCCAGACGCAAAGCTTCAGCGGGGGTAAGCGGTTTGGCATCGATACCGGCCTGCTGACAGGCGTTGATAAAGGTTTGCTGCCAGGCGATGTCATCTTCGGGTAGGGTGATAAACAGCCCGTTGGTGGGTTCAATGCAGTGGCGGGCGATGCGGCGTAAAATGCGATTCTCGCTGATACATTCGCGCGCGGATTCGCTATCGGTAACCGCATAACGCGCGCCGCTGTGCAACAGACCATGATTCCGGCCGGTTGCGCCGGTGGCGATATCGTGCCGCTCAATCAACGCTACGCGTAATCCTCGCAGGGCGCAGTCGCGGGCGATTCCCGCGCCGGTGGCGCCGCCGCCAATAATCAGCGCATCAAATTCTTGCGTCTCGGCCATCTTCCGGTCCTCTACTTTCGTTTTACACCATTTAGCCATACCAATAGTGTGGAATGTTTGATTTCGAGCATATTTGCGCGCAATTCGAGCGTTTGCTGTGATTTTGTGCTCACATTGGAAAATTTTGTCATATATCTGTAACAAAATGTGCGATATTTCACAGTATTAGTTCTACGCTTTGCCTACCATCGCGACCTAATTAGAAGTGCGTGAATAAATTAGATTTTTTGCGTCGATGTCAGTGAAACAGCAATGGCCACGGAGGCTGATATGTTAAGTATTTTTAAACCCGCAGCGCATAAAGCGCGTTTGCCGGCGGCGGAAATCGACCCTTTATATCGTCGATTACGTTGGCAGATCTTTATTGGCATCTTCTTCGGTTATGCCGCTTACTATCTGGTTCGTAAGAACTTTGCGCTGGCGATGCCTTATCTGATTGAGCAGGGGTTCTCTCGTGGCGACCTCGGCTTCGCGCTTTCCGGTATCTCCATCGCCTACGGATTTTCGAAATTCATCATGGGATCGGTCTCCGACCGCTCGAATCCGCGCATTTTCCTTCCTGCAGGGTTAATTCTGGCGGCGCTGGTGATGCTGGTGATGGGCTTCGTGCCGTGGGCGACTTCCAGCATCATGATCATGTTCGTATTGCTGTTCCTTTGCGGATGGTTCCAGGGGATGGGCTGGCCGCCGTGTGGTCGTACCATGGTGCACTGGTGGTCGCAGAAAGAACGCGGCGGGATTGTCTCAGTGTGGAACTGTGCGCATAACGTCGGCGGCGGCATTCCGCCGCTGCTGTTCCTGCTGGGGATGGCGTGGTTTAACGACTGGCACGCGGCGCTGTATATGCCGGCTTTCGGCGCGATCCTACTGGCGATTTTTGCCTTCGCGATGATGCGCGATACCCCGCAGTCCTGCGGTCTACCGCCGATTGAAGAGTATAAAAACGACTATCCGGATGACTATAGCGAAAAGCACGAAGAAGAGCTGACGGCGAAGCAGATCTTTATGCAGTACATTCTGCCGAACAAACTGCTGTGGTACATCGCTATCGCTAACGTCTTCGTTTACCTGCTGCGCTACGGCATTCTGGACTGGTCGCCGACCTACCTGAAAGAAGTCAAACACTTCGCGCTGGATAAATCCTCCTGGGCCTACTTCCTGTATGAGTACGCGGGCATTCCGGGCACCCTGTTGTGCGGCTGGATGTCGGACAAAGTATTTAAAGGCAACCGCGGCGCGACCGGCGTGTTCTTTATGACCCTGGTGACGATTGCCACCGTCGTTTACTGGCTGAACCCTCCGGGTAATCCGGGCGTCGATATGGCCTGTATGATCGTCATTGGCTTCCTGATTTACGGCCCGGTAATGCTGATCGGTCTGCATGCGCTGGAACTGGCGCCGAAAAAAGCTGCCGGCACCGCCGCGGGCTTCACCGGTCTGTTCGGTTATCTCGGCGGTTCCGTAGCCGCGAGCGCCATTGTTGGCTATACCGTCGATTTCTTCGGCTGGGACGGCGGCTTCATGGTAATGATTGGCGGTAGCGTACTGGCGGTTCTGCTGCTGATTATCGTCATGCTTGGCGAGCGTCGTCATCATCAACAACTGAAACAAGCCTAAGGAGCGGCGATGAAAATGAAACTTACCGCGCTAATGAGCGGAATGATTTTGGCCAGTTCAGCGCTGTGCTTCAGCGCGACAGCCGCTGATAAAATTGTCATCGCCCACCGCGGCGCCAGCGGGTATCTGCCGGAACATACCCTGCCGGCGAAAGCGATGGCTTACGCTCAGGGGGCGGATTACCTTGAGCAAGACCTGGTCATGACCAAAGACGACCGGCTGGTGGTGTTGCATGACCACTATCTCGATCGGGTGACTGATGTTGCGCAGCGTTTCCCGCAGCGGGCGCGTAAAGATGGCCGTTTTTACGCTATCGACTTTACCCTGGCCGAGATTAAGTCGCTGAAGTTCACCGAAGGTTTTGAGCCGAAAGATGGTAAGAACGTGCAGACCTATCCCGGGCGTTTCCCGATGGGTAAATCCGATTTCCGCATTCATACCTTTGAAGAAGAGATTGAGTTTGTGCAGGGGCTGAATCATTCGACGGGGAAAAATATCGGTATCTACCCGGAAATCAAAGCGCCGTGGTTCCACCATCAGGAAGGCAAAGATATTGCCGCCAGCACGCTGAAGGTGCTGAAAGAATATGGCTACACCAGCAAGCAGGATAAGGTTTATCTGCAGTGTTTTGACGCCAACGAGCTCAAACGCATTAAGAATGAGCTGGAGCCGAAGATGGGTATGGATCTCAATCTGGTGCAGCTCATCGCCTATACCGACTGGAATGAAACGCAGCAGAAACAGGCCGATGGTAAATGGGTGAACTACAGCTATGACTGGATGTTCAAGCCGGGGGCGATGACGCAGATTGCGCAGTACGCCGACGGTATCGGCCCGGATTACCATATGCTGGTAGCGGAAGGCTCGAAGCCGGGCGCGGTGAAGCTGACGGCGATGGTAAAAGAGGCGCACGCCAGCCATCTGCAGGTGCATCCGTACACCGTGCGCGCGGATCAGTTGCCGGAGTACGCCACTAACGTTAACCAGCTCTATGACGTGCTGTATAACCAGGCGGGCGTCGACGGCTTGTTTACCGATTTCCCGGATAAAGCAGTGCAGTTCCTGGACGCGAAACACTAAAAAGCCGGGTGGCGGCTACGCCTTACCCGGCCTACGGTCTGTGCGGCCTGCCTTTAATTTATCCACCATGCTGGCTGAAACTGCCGGTGTTGGTGGCCTCAAAATCGCTGAGACGTTCCCGGAAGGCCGGGGCAGCCCGCATGGATGCGGGCTGAGGGCCGTGATTTGCAGGGACGCAGCCTCGGCCCGACCCGAAGCCTGCAGGGATAAGTCGAAGGAACCACGAAGTGGCGATTTTGGCGGCCAAAGCCCGGGAGTACAGAGGGCGGCGGCGACTGGCCGCCCTTTGTGCGCTCCCTGCGCCACGGAAAACATATTGCAGAAAAATTAAACGGGAGCGCAATATCCTCTGAAGCGACATGCGGTAAACGTTTTTCTCAAGCGAAAAAGTTGCAAACCGATAACAGTATCTACGAACTGCGGTTTTGTAGGTCAGGTAAGCGTAGCGCCACCTGACAACACTTACATCTCGATCTCAATATCGCCTTTCGCCCGGCAGCAGCAGGGCAAAATTTCTCCCGGCTGGATAAACGCCAGCGGTTCTGTCAACCAGTCAACCTGGCCTGACACCAGACGCGTGCGGCAGGAACCGCAATAGCCTTCGCGGCACTGATACTCCACGTCGATGTTATGCGATTCAAGAGCGGCCAACAGGGAAGGATGTTCATCCTGACACTCAAGGCGAGTGTCAGAAATCCTCAAGAAAATCCGCTTCATTACAGCTGGAAGTTGCTCAGATCGTCGGCATCGACTTCAGAATCGATCTGGCCGACGAGATAAGAGCTGACTTCCACTTCCTGCGGCGCGACCTGAACGTTGTCGGAAACCAGCCAGGTGTTGATCCATGGGATCGGGTTGGAGCGGGTCTGGAACGGTAGATCGAGGCCCACCGCCTGCATGCGGATATTGGTGATGTACTCGACGTACTGGCAGAGAATATCTTTGTTCAGGCCGATCATCGAGCCGTCGCGGAAAAGATAGTCCGCCCACTCTTTTTCCTGCTGCGCCGCCAGTACAAACAGGTCATAGCACTCTTGTTTGCACTCTTCGGCGATTTCCGCCATTTCCGGATCGTCGCTGCCGGAGCGCAGCAGGTTCAGCATATGCTGAGTGCCGGTCAGGTGCAGCGCTTCATCTCGGGCGATCAGGCGAATAATTTTGGCGTTACCTTCCATCAGCTTGCGTTCGGCAAAGGCGAAGGAACAGGCGAAACTGACGTAGAAGCGGATTGCTTCCAGCGCGTTGACGCTCATCAGGCATAGATACAGTTTCTTTTTCAGCTCGCGCAGATTCACGGTCACGGTTTTGCCGTTGACGGTGTGGGTGCCTTCGCCCAGCAGATGCCAGTAGCTGGTCATTTCGATCAAAGAATCGTAATAGTGAGAGATGCCTTCGGCGCGTTTCTGGATCTGCTCATTGGTCACGATATCGTCGAACACCGTCGCCGGGTCGTTGACGATGTTGCGGATAATGTGGGTGTAGGAACGCGAGTGGATCGTCTCTGAAAAGGCCCAGGTTTCCACCCAAGTTTCCAGTTCCGGGATGGAAATCAGCGGCAGCAGCGCGACGTTCGGGCTACGGCCCTGGATGGAGTCGAGCAGCGTCTGATATTTCAGGTTGCTGATAAAAATATGCTTTTCATGTTCCGGCAGCGCCTGATAGTCGATGCGATCGCGCGAAACGTCGACTTCTTCCGGGCGCCAGAAGAAGGAGAGCTGCTTTTCAATCAGTTTTTCAAAGATGTCATATTTTTGCTGATCGTAGCGGGCCACGTTAACCGGCTGGCCAAAAAACATCGGCTCAAGCAGTTGATTGTTTTTCGTCTGTGAAAAAGTGGTGTATGCCATGAGTGGGTCCTGTTGAGATTGTATCGCCCGGCAACACTGCGTTTGCCGGGCCTACAAAACCGTAGGCCGGGTAAGCATCGCGCCACCCGGCAAAAATACCTTAGATCTTACATGCGCCGCTTTCGCAGCCGTCGTCCTGAATTGACGGCGCCAGGTCATCCTGGGCGTCTTCCGCGCCATCACGGGTGTTGTGATAGTACAGCGTTTTCACGCCGAATTTATAGGCGTTAAGCAGGTCTTTCAGCAACTGTTGCATCGGCACTTTTCCGGAAGGGAAACGCGTCGGGTCGTAGTTGGTGTTGGCGGAAATCGACTGATCGATGAACTTCTGCATGATGCCGACCAGCTGCAGATAACCGTCGTTATTCGGCATTTCCCACAGCAGTTCGTAGGCGTTCTGCAGATTTTCGTAATCCGGAACGACCTGGCGCAGGATCCCGTCTTTCGACGCTTTGATGCTCACGTGGCCGCGCGGTGGTTCGATGCCGTTGGTGGCGTTGGAGATCTGCGAAGAGGTCTCAGACGGCATCAACGCGGAGAGCGTGGAGTTACGCAGGCCGTGGGTTTTGATGGATTCACGCAGCTGCTCCCAGTCGAAATGCAGAGATTCGCTCACGATCGCATCCAGGTCTTTCTTGTAGGTATCGATCGGCAGAATACCCTGCGCGTAGGTAGTTTCATTGAACCACGGGCAGGCGCCTTGTTCGATAGCCAGTTCGTTGGAGGCCTTCAGCAGATAGTACTGAATGGCTTCGAACGTTTTGTGCGTCAGATTGTTGGCGCTGCCGTCGGAGTAGCGCTTGCCATGTTTCGCCAGATAGTAAGCGAAGTTGATAACGCCGATGCCCAGCGTACGACGACCCATCGCGCCGCGTTTGGCCGCCGGGATTGGGTAATCCTGATAATCCAGCAGGGCATCCAGCGCGCGCACCGCCAGTACCGCCAGGTCTTCCAGCTCGTCGAGGCTATCGATGGCGCCAAGGTTGAACGCCGACAGCGTGCACAGCGCGATTTCGCCATTTTCGTCGTTCACATCGTCCAGCGGTTTGGTCGGGAGGGCGATTTCCAGGCACAGGTTAGACTGGCGCACCGGCGCGACAACCGGGTCGAACGGGCTGTGGGTGTTGCAGTGGTCAACGTTCTGGATATAGATACGGCCGGTAGACGCGCGTTCCTGCATCATCAGCGAGAACAGCTCAACGGCTTTAATACGCTGTTTACGGATGCTGTCGTCTTTTTCGTATTTAGTGTACAGACGTTCGAACTCATCCTGATCGGCGAAGAACGCATCGTACAGGCCAGGAACGTCGGATGGGCTGAACAGGGTGATGTCCTCGCCTTTCAGCAGGCGGGTGTACATCAGCTTGTTGATCTGCACGCCGTAGTCCATGTGGCGAACGCGGTTGGCGTCGGTGCCGCGGTTGTTTTTCAACACCAGCAGGCTTTCGACTTCCAGATGCCACATCGGATAGAAGAGGGTGGCCGCGCCGCCGCGAACGCCGCCCTGCGAGCAGGATTTCACCGCGGTCTGGAAGTGCTTATAGAACGGGATGCAGCCGGTGTGGAAGGCTTCGCCGCCGCGGATCGGGCTACCCAGCGCACGAATGCGGCCGGCGTTGATACCGATACCGGCGCGCTGGGAAACGTATTTCACAATCGCGCTGGAGGTGGCGTTGATCGAATCCAGGCTATCGCCGCACTCAATCAGCACGCAGGAGCTGAACTGACGAGTTGGGGTACGCACGCCGGACATGATCGGCGTCGGCAGCGAAATTTTAAAGGTGGACACCGCGTCATAGAAACGCTTGATGTAGTCCAGACGGGTCTCACGCGGATAGTTAGAGAACAGGCAAGCCGCGACCAGAATATAGAGGAACTGGGCGCTTTCATAGATTTCGCCACTGACGCGGTTCTGCACCAGGTATTTACCTTCCAGCTGCTTAACGGCGGCATAGGAGAAGTTCATATCGCGCCAGTGGTCGATAAAACCGTCCATCTGCTGGAACTCTTCTTCCGTGTAGTCTTCCAGCAGATGATGATCGTATTTACCTTTTTCGACCATGTTTACCACATGGGTGTACAGCGCTGGCGGTTCAAACTGGCCAAACGCTTTCTTGCGCAGGTGGAAAATCGCCAGTCGCGCGGCAAGGTACTGGTAGTCCGGCGCATCGCGGGAGATCAGGTCCGCTGCGGCCTTAATAATAGTCTCGTGGATGTCGGCGGTTTTGATGCCGTCATAGAACTGAATATGTGAACGCAGTTCTACCTGAGAAATCGAAACGTTATTCAGTCCTTCTGCCGCCCAATCTAGTACGCGATGGATTTTGTCGAGATTGATACGCTCGGTGCTACCGTCGCGCTTTGTCACCAGCAGACTCTGATTCATGTGGTTTTTACCTGTCCGTGAGAAAAAATATCCCCCCATTTATCCACAGCAAGTTGTTGTGACTAACTCTGTGGATAAATACTATATGTAGGGGGTTGTCGATAAAAAGAACGCTATATGGTGAGTTATTTTAGTAAGGATTCTTTTGAGTACAAGGGTTGATTTTGACGTTAATTTGAGGTTGCGCAGGCGTAATAATCGCTAAGTCCACGCCGTATAAGGCCTGGAGAAGAAGTCAATAAAACAGAAAAAAAAATCAAAATTTGATCGAGTGCTGATTTCTTCGTCGGAAGGGAAAATTGCGCAGCTTGATGCCGCGCAATCATCATCATAAAAACGTATGACGTTATGCTTTTTTCGCCGTTGTATGCAACATATAGTTAACATCAACCCCCGGCGCCAGCTTGAAGGTATTGGTGAGCGGATTGTAATGCAGGCCGGTGATGTGCTGCTCTTTCAGAGAAGTCTGATCGATCCAGCCGATGAGCTCCGCCGGCTTGATAAACTTCTTCACGTCATGCGTACCTTTTGGCACCATTTTCATCACGTATTCCGCGCCGACCACGGCCATCAGCCAGGCTTTGCCGTTGCGGTTAATGGTCGAGAAGAAGACCTGCCCGCCGGGCTTCACCAGCCGCGCGCAGGCGTGCACTACCGACTGTGGGTCAGGGACGTGCTCGAGCATCTCCATACAGGTGACGACGTCGTACTGTTGGGCGTGCTTCGCCGCGTGCTCTTCGACGGTCTCCTGCACATACTCCACCTGAACGCCGCTCTCCAGCGCGTGCAGTTTTGCGACCTGCAGCGGCTCGAAGCCCATATCCAGACCGGTGACCGTCGCACCTTCACGCGCCATGCTTTCGGCGAGGATGCCGCCCCCGCAGCCGACATCAAGCACTTTTTTGCCGAACAGGCCGCCGGAGCGTTCGGCAATATAGCCTAGGCGCAACGGGTTGATGCGATGCAGCGGTTTGAACTCGCCTTCTAAATCCCACCAGCGCGAGGCGACGGCTTCAAATTTGGCGATTTCATTGTGATCAACGTTGGGGGCCACCGACGGTTTTTCGGCATTCATGGGCGCTTTTACTCCTTTTCTGTTCTGACCTGCGAGTATATCAGCAGACTGCCACGAATAAACCGTATTGCTTTACCTCTATTACGACGGCTGTGTTATAATTTGCGACCTTTGAATCCGGGACACAGTAGAGGGATAGCGGTTAGATGAGCGACCTTGCGAGAGAAATTACACCGGTCAACATTGAGGAAGAGCTGAAAAGCTCGTATCTGGATTATGCGATGTCGGTCATTGTTGGCCGTGCGCTGCCGGATGTCCGAGATGGCCTGAAGCCGGTACACCGTCGCGTACTATACGCCATGAACGTATTGGGCAATGACTGGAACAAAGCCTATAAAAAATCAGCCCGTGTCGTTGGCGACGTAATCGGTAAATACCACCCGCATGGTGATACCGCCGTTTATGACACCATCGTACGTATGGCGCAGCCGTTCTCCTTGCGTTATATGCTGGTCGATGGCCAGGGTAACTTTGGTTCTGTCGATGGCGACTCCGCCGCAGCGATGCGTTATACGGAAATCCGTATGTCGAAGATCGCTCATGAGCTGATGGCCGATCTCGAAAAAGAGACGGTTGATTTCGTCGACAACTATGACGGCACGGAGAAAATCCCTGACGTCATGCCGACAAAAATCCCTAACCTGCTGGTGAACGGTTCTTCCGGTATCGCCGTAGGTATGGCGACCAACATTCCGCCGCATAACCTGACGGAAGTGATCAACGGCTGCCTGGCGTACGTTGATAACGAAGACATCAGCATTGAAGGGCTGATGGAACACATTCCGGGCCCGGACTTCCCGACCGCCGCTATCATTAACGGCCGTCGCGGTATTGAAGAGGCCTATCGTACCGGTCGCGGTAAAGTTTACATTCGCGCGCGCGCGGAAGTCGAAGCTGACGCGAAAACCGGTCGTGAAACCATCATCGTGCACGAAATTCCGTATCAGGTGAACAAAGCGCGCCTGATTGAGAAAATCGCCGAGCTGGTGAAAGAAAAACGCGTTGAAGGCATCAGCGCGCTGCGCGACGAATCTGACAAAGACGGTATGCGTATCGTTATCGAAGTGAAACGCGACGCGGTGGGTGAAGTGGTTCTTAACAACCTCTACTCCCAGACCCAACTGCAGGTTTCTTTCGGTATCAACATGGTTGCGCTGCACCACGGTCAGCCGAAGATCATGAACCTGAAAGACATCATTGCGGCGTTTGTTCGTCACCGCCGCGAAGTTGTCACTCGTCGTACTATTTTCGAACTGCGTAAAGCGCGCGACCGTGCGCATATCCTTGAAGCGCTGGCGATTGCGCTGGCTAACATCGATCCGATCATTGAGCTGATTCGCCGTGCGCCGACGCCGGCGGAAGCAAAAGCGGGTTTAATCGCGCGTTCATGGGATCTGGGCAATGTCTCCGCGATGCTGGAGCGCGCTGGCGATAACGCTGCGCGCCCGGAATGGCTGGAGCCGGAGTTCGGCGTGCGTGACGGCCAGTACTATCTGACCGAACAGCAGGCCCAGGCGATTCTGGATCTGCGTCTGCAGAAACTGACCGGTCTGGAGCATGAAAAACTGCTCGACGAGTACAAAGAGCTGCTGGATCAGATTGCCGAGCTGCTGCACATTCTGGGCAGCGCCGATCGTCTGATGGAAGTTATTCGCGAAGAGCTGGAGCTGGTCAAAGAACAGTTTGGCGATGCGCGTCGTACTGAAATCACCGCCAACAGCGCTGATATCAATATCGAAGACCTGATTAACCAGGAAGATGTTGTCGTGACCCTGTCGCACCAGGGTTATGTGAAGTATCA
Organism: Klebsiella sp. 141198; assembly: GCF_050600785.1. NCBI lineage: Bacteria > Pseudomonadati > Pseudomonadota > Gammaproteobacteria > Enterobacterales > Enterobacteriaceae > Klebsiella > Klebsiella sp. 141198. The sequence continues at coordinate 698,531 of NZ_JAQIRM010000002.1, read as the reverse complement.
GCCGTTAACCGACTACGAAGCGCAGCGTCGTGGCGGTAAAGGCAAATCGGCAGCGCGTATTAAAGAAGAAGACTTTATCGACCGCCTGCTGGTGGCCAACACCCATGACACGATCCTCTGCTTCTCCAGCCGCGGTCGTTTGTACTGGATGAAGGTTTATCAACTGCCGGAAGCAAGCCGCGGCGCGCGTGGTCGGCCGATCGTCAACCTGCTGCCGCTGGAAGCTGACGAGCGTATCACCGCAATCCTGCCGGTTCGCGAGTACGAAGAGGGCGTTAACGTCTTTATGGCGACCGCCAGCGGTACCGTGAAGAAAACGGCATTGACCGAGTTCAGCCGTCCGCGTTCTGCCGGTATCATCGCCGTCAATCTGAACGAAGGGGACGAACTGATCGGCGTCGATCTGACTTCTGGTCAGGACGAAGTGATGCTGTTCTCCGCCGCCGGTAAAGTGGTGCGCTTTAAAGAAGACGCCGTTCGCGCGATGGGTCGTACCGCAACCGGCGTACGCGGCATCAAGCTGGCGGGCGAAGATAGCGTGGTCTCGCTGATTATTCCTCGCGGCGAAGGCGCTATCCTGACCGTGACGCAAAACGGTTACGGCAAGCGTACTGCGGCAGCAGAGTATCCGACCAAGTCACGTGCGACGCAGGGCGTTATCTCTATTAAGGTCACCGAACGTAACGGTTCAGTGGTCGGCGCCGTGCAGGTCGATGATTGCGACCAGATCATGATGATCACCGATGCGGGCACCCTGGTGCGTACTCGCGTTTCTGAAGTGAGCATCGTGGGTCGTAATACTCAGGGCGTGATTCTGATCCGTACCGCGGAAGATGAAAACGTTGTTGGCCTGCAGCGCGTGGCTGAACCGGTTGACGACGAAGAACTGGATGCCATCGACGGCAGCGTAGCGGAAGGCGATGATGATATCGCGCCGGAAAACGATGCTGACGACGACATCGCCGAAGACGAAGAGTAATCGTCGCAGGTAAATGTTCTGAAAGGGCCGGGTATTATCCCGGCCCTTTTTGCATTAACATTGCGGCAAAGCCCATTTACCGCTACTTTAACCCCATTCTGTTGAGCCCCTGACGACCGAGCATTGCCCCATTGAAATATCTTGCCTCGTTTCATACGACCTTAAAGGTTTCTCGTTATCTGTTCAGAGCGCTGGCGGTTCTGCTATGGATGCTGATTGCTTTTGTCTCCGTGTTTTATATCGTTAACGCGCTGCATGAACGGGAATCGGAAATTCGTCAGGAGCTGAATCTTAACGCCGACCAGGCGCAGCGCTATATCCAGCGGACTGCGGATGTCATTAAAGAGCTGAAGTACGTCGCAGGCAACCGCGCGGCGACCGGGAGCGAGGGCAGCGCGGCGCTTGCCAACAGCGGTAATATCACTATCCCAAATTTTGAACCGCTGTATCCGGATTCCGACTGCAGCGCAATGAGCGGCGCCTGGCGTAATTCGCTGCAATCGCTGGCGTGGTTCATGCGCTACTGGCGCGATAATTTCTCCGCCGCCTACGACCTGAACCGTATTTTTTTAATTGGCAGCGACAACCTCTGCATGGCTAATTTTGGCCTGCGCGATATGCCGCTGGAGCGCGATCAGGCGCTGAAGGTGCTGCATCAGCGTATCGAACAATATCGCGATGCGCCGCAAAACGAGCGCGGCAATAACCTGTTCTGGATTAGCCAGGGCGTGCGTCCGGGCGTCGGCTATTTCTATGCGCTGACGCCTATTTATATGGCCAACCGCCTGCAGGCGATGCTCGGCGTTGAGCAGACTATCCGCATGGAGAGCTTCTTTACGCCAGGCAGCCTGCCGATGAGCGTGACGATTCTCGATGATAACGGCCAGCAGCTCATTTCTCTTGCCGGGCCGGATAACAGCATTAAACCGGAAACCCGCTGGATGCAGGAGCGGATGTGGTTTGGCTATAGCTCTGGTTTCCGCGAACTGGTGCTGAAAAAGAGCCTGCTGCCGTCATCGCTGAGTATTGTCTATTCGGTTTCCGTCGATCAGGTGCTGGAGCGTATTAGGATGCTGATCCTCAACGCTATCGTATTGAATATCCTGACCGGCGCGATCCTGTTCGCGCTGGCGCGCATGTATGAACGGCGGATATTTATTCCGGCGGAAAACGACGCCCAGCGTCTGGAAGAGCATGAGCAGTTCAACCGTAAAATCGTCGCCTCCGCGCCGGTTGGGATCTGTATTCTGCGTACTCAGGACGGCACTAACATACTGAGTAACGAACTGGCGCATAACTATCTGAATATGCTGACTCACGAAGACCGCCAGCGGCTCACGCAGATTATCTGCGGCCAGCAGGTCAATTTCGTCGACGTGTTAACCAGCAACAACACCAACCTGCAGATTAGCTTTGTGCACTCGCGCTATCGTAATGAAAACGTAGCGATATGTGTGCTGGTGGATGTTTCCGCCCGTGTGAAAATGGAAGAGTCGCTGCAGGAGATGGCCCAGGCGGCGGAGCAGGCCAGCCAGTCGAAATCGATGTTCCTCGCCACCGTCAGCCACGAACTGCGTACGCCGCTGTACGGCATTATTGGCAACCTCGATCTGCTGCAGACCAAAGCGTTGCCGAAAGGGGTCGATCGGCTGGTGACGGCGATGAATAACTCCTCCAGCCTGCTATTGAAGATTATCAGCGATATTCTCGACTTCTCGAAGATTGAGTCTGAGCAGCTCAAAATCGAGCCACGAGAGTTTTCGCCGCGCGAGGTTATGAATCATATTTCGGCGAACTATCTACCGCTGGTGGTGCGCAAGCAGCTTGGGCTGTACTGCTTCATCGAGCCGGATGTTCCGCAAACGATGATAGGCGACCCGATGCGCCTGCAGCAGGTCATCTCCAACCTGCTGAGTAACGCCATTAAATTTACCGATACCGGCTGTATCGTGTTGCACGTCCAGCGCGCCGGCGACTATCTGCAAATTAGCGTACGTGACACCGGAGAGGGGATCCCGGCGAAAGAAGTTGTGCGCCTGTTCGACCCGTTCTTCCAGGTCGGTACCGGGGTGCAGCGTAATTTCCAGGGCACCGGCTTGGGGCTGGCTATCTGTGAAAAACTCATCAGCATGATGGATGGCGACATTGCCGTGGAAACTGAACCCGGCATGGGCAGCCGTTTCACCATCCGCATTCCGCTATATGGCATGCAGCCGATGCCGGCGCTGTTGGCCGATCGGCACAGCAACAGCACCTGCTGGCTGGCGATTCATAACACCTCACTGGCGCTGTTTATCGAATCGCTGCTGCAATATCATGGCCTGACGGTACGGCAATTTGCTGGCCAGACACCGGCCGCTGACGATATTTTATTAACCGATGATGAACTTAGCGAGCGTTGGTCGGGAAGCGCAGCGGTGATCTTCTGCCGTCGCCATATCGGCATCCCCGTTGAGCGCGCGCCTGGGGAGTGGTTGCATAGCGTAACCACGCCGCATGAGCTCCTGCCGTTGCTGGGACGCCTGCTGCATCTGGCGCTGGCGGCGGAAGAGAATGGTCCGGCGCTATCGGCCCACGACGCGCCAACGGTCAGCAATGACGACATGATGATTCTGGTGGTCGACGATCATCCGATTAACCGCCGCCTGTTGGCTGACCAGCTTGGCTCACTGGGTTATCAATGCGTGACGGCCAATGATGGCGTCGATGCGCTTAACGTCCTCAGTAAACAACATATTGATATTGTTCTCAGCGATGTGAACATGCCGAATATGGATGGCTACCGTCTGACGCAGCGGATCCGGCAACTGGAGATGACTCTGCCGGTCATTGGCGTGACGGCTAACGCACTGGCGGAAGAAAAGCAGCGCTGCCTTGAGTCGGGAATGGATAGTTGTCTGTCAAAACCGGTGACGCTGGATATCCTCAAGCACACGCTGGCCACCTATGCCGCACAGGTACGTAAGGCCAGAACAACAAGCTGAAGTCGCACTCCATGGCGTTGAGATCTCCCCGGAGCGCGATGCTTTCCGGGGTGGGGACATAAAGCTTCAGAATGGCCCGGAAACGGCGGCTTGCCGCCATCCGGGAAAAGTGAATTACTCTTTATCCGTTGAGGTGAGAGAGACGGAAGAGAGATAGTTCAGCAGCGCGATATCATTTTCGACGCCCAGCTTCATCATTGCCGATTTCTTCTGGCTACTGATGGTCTTGATGCTGCGGTTCAGCTTTTTGGCGATCTCGGTGACCAGGAAGCCTTCAGCGAACAAACGCAAAACTTCACTCTCTTTTGGCGACAGGCGTTTGTCGCCATAACCGCCGGCGCTGATTTTTTCCAGCAGGCGGGAGACGCTTTCCGGAGTAAACTTTTTGCCTTTCTGCAGCGCGGCCAGCGCTTTCGGCAGGTCGGTCGGGGCACCCTGTTTCAGCACGATCCCTTCAATGTCGAGATCCAGCACTGCGCTGAGAATAGCCGGGTTGTTGTTCATGGTCAGAACGATAATCGACAGCTCAGGGAAATGGCGTTTGATGTATTTGATCAGAGTGATCCCATCGCCATATTTGTCGCCAGGCATCGACAAGTCGGTAATCAGGACGTGCGCGTCAAGCTTAGGAAGATTGTTAATCAGAGCTGTGGAATCTTCAAATTCGCCAACAACATTCACCCACTCGATCTGCTCAAGTGACTTGCGAATGCCGAACAGTACGATCGGATGGTCATCGGCAATAATTACGTTCATATTGTTCATGTATTAGGCTACCTTGCTACAGCAAGCTCTTGACGTAACCGTCAATGTCGCTGATGTATTTTTCTATACCTTGGGCATCTCTTTCATGAATCAGATGCTCAAGCGCTTCACATAACTGCTTGCCGGGTATCAGATTAAGCATCGCAAACGCCCCTTTGAGGCGGTGAGCGGTCTGCGCCAGCGCAGCGAAATCGCTGATGGTGAATTCAGTATACAATCTCTGAACATCATCCGGAACAGTGTCGGCAAACAGCGCGTAATAACCGCTGGCATGGAGTTCAGCATTTCCTTCATTTCCAGTTGAGGAGGGCTGAATCTCTTCTTGCGCCAGCTGTTGCTCAATCAGCTGCAGGATAGCTTCCTGCATGGCAGTGCTGATATTAAAATTGACGCTCAACTGACCTGGGCCAATTTTGCGTATCCCAACCTCATCATCGCTTAAAAGCAAGCCTGAAGCAGTAAGATTAGACGGATTATCAGTTAAAAAGAGATCGTACTCTTGACTTGCGAGTCTTTCGTCCGGGGTGATGCAACTTGCGCCCCAGCTCTCTAACTGGCGCGTCACGATGCGGCGTACTTCATTGGCGGTAATGTCAATCATCACGACCACATCGTCCAGCAGGTGTTCGCCGGAGTCGCTCTCTTCCTCGCTTGCCGCCATTTTAAGGTGTAGCGAGTAGCGGGTGCCGAGCGATTCTCGCGCCTTAATATTAAGCTGCCCGCCAAGCTTGCGGGTTAAACGGTCGCATAACCAGAAGGTGAGGGCATTGGCCTTGCCGTACTGGTCGGCTTGCGTCTCGTTAAGGAACGGGAAGTGCATATTATCGATTTCATTAGCGCTCACGCCGTTGCCGGTATCAAGGATACGGAAGGTCAGACGATCGTCGGCCGATTCATCTTTGCTCACCTCAAGCGTAACTTTTCCTATTTGCGTCGTGGTAATGGCGTATTGGATCAGCAGTAACAGCGTACGACGCAGCGCATCGCGGTCGCCATAGCGCTGTTCGTTAGCAGGCAGCGCGTTATTGATTAACAGCTGAAGTCCTTTGCGTTTGATCATCGGCAGAACTTCAGGAACCACTTCATCTATTAAGCCCTGGATAGAGAACAAACCGGGAGTGGTTTTCCAGGCGTCGCTTTCCAGTAAGTTCGCCAACTGAATCTCATCGATAAGATGAACCAGTTCATCGGCATGCTGCGCCAGTTTTCGGCTTTCATGAATGCCAATTGCCGCCGCTTCCTGCGCCAGAGTCTGCGCGGGGTCTTTGAGTGCGGCGCCAATATTTTGCATAAAAGCGATGCGCCCCTGCTGATTTTTTTCATACAGCCGCTGGGCTTGCTTAAGCTTTTTATTCACCAGTACTTCTCTATCCTGATCGCGAATAATCAGGATCTGCGTACGAGGAGCTACCTGGCTTCGGTACTGGCGGATTTCATAAAGTTCATTATTGATCGTCGCCTGAATGACCCCTTGATGCTGATCGGCCATGTTGGTGATGTTCTGCAGGTTCAGATGAGGCAACAGATGATCGGCGATCGGGTTGCTGATAATAGTGCGATTGGCTTCCTGATCGTGCACCAACAGGCCCAGCGGCAGCAAAGAGACAATCTCTTCATTAATTGCGCGCTGAGCGCGAAGTTCGCTGTTGGCGGCGGTGGGTGCCGCGCTAACGCTGCCGGGGCTACGGCGACCGCTATAGTTGCGGAAAGTAGTAAAGCCAAACAGGGTTAATGCCAGCAGACCAATGGTGAGCAGCAGCGGCAGTAAAATATTCTGCAGCGATTCCATCAGCAAAGTGCTGAACGGCACGACCCACACCAGCCGCATGCCGGTGGTATTTATGGCGGTGGTTATCTCAATTCGTAGGCCATTGAAGCTGACGCTAACGTTATCAACGGCTTCTTTATCAGGGCTGTTGGCGGCATTCTGCGCCGGATCTGCCTCCAGACGGAAGCTGTCCAGCGACATGCTCGGCGGGATGAGGTCGTTAATCGGTAAATCGAAAGCCACCACCGTTGCCAGGTGCCCCGGTTGGTTAAAGGTGGTACGCAGAGTGAAGTAGTGGCCATTTTGCCAGGTCAAATGGCGCAGCGAAGAAAAGGTTTCACGCTCATCCAGCGTATTTGCCTGCAGCAGCATTTCGGCGCGGCGGGATTCCACGACGCTGCTTATCGTCGATTCTTTAAAACTCGAAGACAGATCTTTCAGCGGCAGGGTAGAGACCAGAATCAGGCTGTTATCCAGCCCGTTGAGGTAGTACATCGACCAGGGGATGGTTTCTGCGCCCCATAGAATATCGAGATAGTTAGAAATCTTCTGCGTCATCTCAAGCGTCGAACTGTCATGAGATCCGAATATCAGCGCTTCGGTTTTGCGTCGAGGCTTTTCCAGATAGTAGACGTCCTGCTTCAGTCGGGTTTCCTGTAGCCCATCGCTTGAGGTACTGGAGCTGGTGGCGGCGATATTGTCGTAAATCTGCCAGGTGGCGTAACGCCAGGTATCGATGCGTTTATGCAATGCGTGGCTGATATCAACCACCTGGTAACTTCTGTCTTTTAGCCACGTATTGACCGAGCTTTGGATCATCACGCCCATCGTCGCGAGCAAGACGATAACCATCAAAATGAAGAACCGGGTGATGTTGCCTGGGATCAGGGAGAATTTTTTTTGGGTCATCGCGTAGCAGAGCTGCTCAGTAGTGTTTGTAAACAAGATGTTGCGCCATAGTGACGGGCAGCACAACGAATACTGGCTGGAAGTATAAAGGCTAAAACGGGAAATCCATACAACAGATTGACGCTGAGGGATCTTTTAATGCTGAGATTTGTCTCAAAACCATAGCAACGATGAATATGTACAGTGGAATTGATCTTGTACAATTAACCGGCATTTGTTGCAGATAAATAGCACGAAAAAACAAGAAATTGGCGAAATAGGCTGACTTTCATTCGGAATTGATTGATTAATAGTCGTTATTTTTTTCTGCGTTAGCACAGCCTAATTAAAGATACGTAAAGAAGGGTAAAAAAAACCGGATGCGAGGCATCCGGTTGAAATAGGGGTAAACAGACATTCAGAACTGAATGACGGTAATAAATAAAGTTAATGATGATAGCGAGGATTATTTTAGTCCTCGGAGAAGATTTTGTTTTACCATTCAGTGCTATACATTTACCAGCTTTCAATGATTTGATTTTAAAGGTAAATATTATTTTTTTGATTTTTGATGCTTATTTTGACGACCATTATCGTGCCTGAAAAGTTCCTTTGAATTTACAAATTGAAACATCTTGTGCGCATTTTGAAACACCTTAGAAGTTTTCGTATCATATTCTTGTTGGATTATTCTGCATTTTGCAGCACAATGAATACAGCCGACTGATTAGAAGGGTAATCAGTAAGCAGTGGCAATAATAAAAGGCATATAACAAACAGAGGGTTAATAACATGAAAGTTAAAGTACTGTCCCTCCTGGTACCAGCACTGCTGGTAGCGGGCGCAGCAAATGCGGCTGAAATTTATAACAAAGACGGCAACAAATTAGACCTGTATGGTAAAATTGATGGTCTGCACTACTTCTCTGACGACAAGAGCGTAGACGGCGACCAGACCTACATGCGTATCGGCGTGAAAGGCGAAACCCAGATCAACGACCAGCTGACCGGTTACGGCCAGTGGGAATACAACGTTCAGGCGAACAACACCGAAGGTTCTGACAAGCAGTCCTGGACTCGTCTGGCATTCGCTGGTCTGAAATTCGGCGACGCGGGTTCTTTCGACTACGGTCGTAACTACGGCGTTGTTTACGACGTAACTTCCTGGACTGACGTTCTGCCGGAATTCGGCGGCGACACCTACGGTTCCGACAACTTCCTGCAGTCCCGTGCTAACGGCGTTGCTACCTACCGTAACTCTGACTTCTTCGGTCTGGTTGACGGCCTGAACTTTGCTCTGCAGTACCAGGGTAAAAACGGCAGCGTGAGCGGCGAAGACATGACCAACAACGGTCGTGGCGCTCAGAAACAGAACGGCGATGGCTTCGGCACCTCCGTGACTTATGATATCTGGGACGGCATCAGCGCTGGTTTCGCGTACTCCCACTCTAAACGTACTGATGATCAGAACACTCTGGCACTGGGTCGCGGCGACAACGCTGAAACCTACACCGGTGGTCTGAAATACGACGCTAACAACATCTACCTGGCGACTCAGTACACCCAGACCTACAACGCAACTCGCACTGGCGACATCGGTTTTGCTAACAAAGCGCAGAACTTCGAAGTGGTTGCTCAGTACCAGTTTGATTTCGGCCTGCGTCCGTCCGTGGCTTACCTGCAGTCTAAAGGTAAAGACATGGGCCGTTACGGCGACCAGGACATCCTGAAATATGTTGACCTGGGTGCGACCTACTACTTCAACAAAAACATGTCCACCTACGTTGATTACAAAATCAACCTGCTGGACGACAACCAGTTCACTAAAGATGCAAGCATCTCTACTGACAACGTTGTGGCTCTGGGCCTGGTTTACCAGTTCTAAGCAAGCTGAAGTGTTGAAAAAGGCGCCTGCGGGCGCCTTTTTTTATGCCCGGTTTAACCTCGCTGGTATACTCTGGCTGCCTTTGTAACAGGAGCCCGTTTTCATGGATACCACCTTTTTCCGCGCCGCCTTTTTCGGCCTTTGCGTTCTGCTTACCGGCTGTGATTCCGCGACATCCCCGGCCACGCCAAAATCCGCCGCCACCGTGCTCGATGGCAAAACGATGGGGACCTATTGGCGCGTTAGCGTCGTTGGGCTGGATCCGGCGAAAGCCGAAGATTTACGCCATAAAGTTCAGACGCAGCTCGATGGCGACGATCTGCTGCTTTCGACCTGGAAAAAAGACTCCGCGCTGATGCGCTTCAATCATGCCGCCACGACCGAACCGTGGCCGGTGAACGAAGCGATGGCGGATATCGTCACTCTGTCGCTGCGTATTGGCGCAAAAACCGCCGGAGCGATGGATGTTACCGTCGGGCCGCTGGTCAATCTATGGGGATTTGGCCCGGATAAGCAGCCGGTAAAAACGCCGACGGAGCAGCAAATCGCGGCGGCAAAAGCGCGTACCGGGCTGCAGCATCTGACGGTGATTAACCGCGCCGACCAACAGTATCTGCAAAAAGATATTGCGGATTTATTTGTCGATCTTTCCACCGTCGGCGAGGGCTACGCGGCCGATCATCTGGCGCGGCTGATGGAGCAGGAAGGAATTGCCCGTTATCTGGTGTCGGTTGGCGGCGCATTGGTCAGCCGTGGGATGAACGGCGACGATAAACCCTGGCGAGTGGCGATTCAAAAACCGACCGACCGTGAAAACGCCGTCCAGGCGATAGTCGATATCAACGGCCACGGCATCAGCACCTCCGGCAGCTATCGCAACTACTACGAGCTGGACGGCAAACGTATTTCTCACGTTATCGATCCGCAAACCGGGCACCCCATCAACCATAAGCTGGTTTCGGTGACGGTGATTGCGCCGACCGCGCTGGAAGCCGACGGCTGGGATACCGGGCTGATGGTATTAGGGCCGGAAAAAGCGCAACAGGTGGCACACGAGCAGGGGCTGGCGGTCTATATGATTGTGAAAGAGGGCGACGGCTTTAAGACCTGGATGTCGCCGCAGTTCCGCACCTTCCTGGTCGGCGAGCAGAATTAAAAAGCAAGAAGCGCAGTTTTTTAGAGCGGAGCAAGGCGCAAAGTAGGGATACACTTACAGCAGGAGCCCGCTATGAAACCGATGATTGCCGATATGACTAACGATGACCGCCGCTGGCAGGCGGTCTGCGAACGTGACGCCAGCGCCGACGGGCAGTTTGTCTTCGCCGTGTTGACCACCGGCGTCTGCTGCCGTCCCTCGTGCCGTTCACGGCGCGCGCTACGGGAGAATGTCCGCTTTTATGCTGATGTCGAAGCCGCAAAGGCCGCCGGATATCGCCCCTGTAAACGGTGTCGGCCGGATAATCTCGACCCCGACCAACAGCGGGTCGAGAAGGTGGCCGCCGCCTGTCGTCTGCTGGAACAAGAGGCGCCAATCACCCTTGAGGCGCTGGCGCAGCAGCTGGCGGTCAGCCCGTTTCACTTCCATCGTATTTTTAAATCCGTCACCGGGCTCACGCCCAAGGCCTGGCAGCAGGCCTGGCGCGCGCGGCGCCTACGCGAAGCATTAAGCCACGGCGAGAATGTCACCAGCGCGGCATTAGCCGCCGGCTTCCCTGATTCCGCCAGCTATTATCGCCAGGCAAACGAGACGCTGGGCATGACCGCCCGCCAGTTTAAACGCGGCGGCGAAGATGTGGCGATTAGCTGGGTTTGCAGCGATAGCGCCTCTGGCCGGTGCCTGGTGGCGTTCAGCGAACGTGGAGTATGCGCCGTGTTGCTGGGCGATGACGATAAGGCGTTATATGCGCAGCTGGCGAGCTTGTTTCCCGGCGCCCAATTACAGGTGGGTGATGATACGTTTACCGAACGCGTGGCGCAGGTGGTTGCCCATCTGGATAATCCGCAGCAGGCGGTGAATTTGCCGCTGGATATTCGCGGTACCGCTTTCCAGCATCGGGTGTGGCAAGCCTTGCGCCAGATCCCGGCAGGCGAAACCCGCAGCTACCGCGAGGTGGCTCACAGCATTGGTCAACCGCGCGCGGTCAGAGCGGTTGCCGGGGCCTGCGCTGCCAATAAGCTGGCGATAGTTATTCCTTGCCATCGGGTGGTGCGTGAGGGCGGGGCGCTTTCCGGCTATCGTTGGGGAAGCGAACGCAAAGCGCTGCTGCTGGCGCGCGAAGCAAAAATACGGGAGAAATAATGCTCGATCTGTTTGCCGATACGCCGCCCTGGCAGGAGCCGCTGGCCCCCGGGGCGATGATATTACGCCGTTTCGCCGTGCAGCGCGCGCCGGCGCTGCTGCAGGCCATCGCCGGAGTGGCCAGCGCTTCTCCGTTCCGCCAGATGGTGACCCCCGGTGGTTATACCATGTCGGTGGCTATGACCAACTGTGGCCAACTCGGCTGGACGACCGATATGCACGGCTATCTCTATGCGCCGGGCGATCCGTTGACCGGCGAGCATTGGCCGCCGATGCCAGTGGTTTTTCAGCAACTGGCGGCGGAGGCGGCGCAGGAGGCGGGTTATGCGCATTTTTCCCCGGATGCCTGTCTGATTAACCGCTACCAACCGGGCGCGAAGCTGTCGCTGCATCAGGATAAAGATGAGCATGATTTGCGCGCGCCTATCGTTTCAGTGTCGCTGGGTCTGCCGGCGGTGTTTCAATTTGGCGGGCTTAAACGTAACGATCCGCTGCGCCGGCTGCTGCTGGAGCATGGCGATGTGGTGGTGTGGGGCGGCGAATCACGGCTCTTCTATCACGGCATCCAGCCGCTTAAACCGGGGGAGCATCCGCTGACCGGCGCCTGTCGTTACAACCTCACGTTTCGTCTCGCGGGTCACCGGCAAAAACAAAAATAAGAATTATTCTTGCTGTCGTCGGTAAGCCGTTTAAACTGCTGGCTGTTTGCTTGTCCGGATCGTAGCTTATGGAATTACTTGTTCTTGTTTGGCGCCAGTACCGCTGGCCGTTCATTGCCGTCATGGCGCTGAGTTTGCTCAGCGCGGCGCTGGGTATTGGGCTTATCGCCTTTATTAACCTACGTCTGATTTCCCTTGTTGATACCTCGCTCACCGTGCTGCCGGAGTTTCTCGGCCTGCTGCTGCTGTTGATGGCGGTCACGCTCGGCTCGCAGCTGGCGTTAACCACGCTTGGCCACCACTTCGTCTATCGCATGCGCGGCGAATTTATTAAACGCATTCTCGACACCCAAATCGAAAAGATCGAAAAAATCGGCAGCGCTTCTCTGCTGGCGGGCTTAACCAGTGACGTGCGTAACATCACCATCGCCTTTGTGCGCCTGCCTGAGCTGGTGCAGGGGATTATCCTGACCTTCGGGTCCGCCGCCTACCTGGCATTTCTGTCAGGAAAAATGATGCTGGTGACCGCGGTCTGGATGGCGGTCACTATCTGGGGCGGTTTTGTGCTGGTGGCGCGCGTCTATAAGCATATGGCGACCCTGCGCGAGACCGAAGATAAGCTGTATCATGATTACCAGACGGTGCTGGAAGGGCGCAAAGAGCTGACGCTGAACCGCGAACGCGCCGAATATGTTTTTAATCAGCTGTATCTGCCGGATGCCCGCGACTATCGCCACCACATCATTCGCGCCGATACCTTCCACCTGAGCGCGGTGAACTGGTCGAATATCATGATGCTTGGCGCCATCGGTCTGGTGTTCTGGATGGCTAATGGCCTCGGGTGGGCCAATACCGCGGTGGCGGCGACCTATTCTCTGACGCTGCTATTTCTGCGTACGCCGCTGCTGTCGGCGGTGGGGGCGCTGCCGACCTTGCTCAGCGCCCAGGTGGCATTCAATAAACTGCATCAGTTCGCGCTGGCGCCTTATCGCGCCGGTTTCCCCGAGCCGCAGGCGCATCCGCACTGGCAGACCCTGGAGCTGCGCGATGTGTCGTTCCATTATCCTGATAACAGTTTTGCCGTCGGGCCGATTAATCTGACTCTCAAACGCGGCGAACTGGTGTTTCTGATTGGCGGCAATGGCAGCGGCAAGTCGACACTGGCGATGTTGCTGACCGGGCTGTATCAACCGTTCTCCGGGCAGATCCTGCTCGATGGTCAACCGCTGGCGGCGGAAAAACCAGAAGATTACCGCAAGCTATTCTCGGCGGTATTTACCGATGTCTGGCTATTTGATCGTCTTTTGGGGCCAAAAGGCGAACGCGCCGATCCGGCGCTGGTCGCGAAGTGGCTGGCGTATCTGAAGATGGACCACAAGCTGCAGCTGGAAGAGGGGAAAATCCTCGATCTGAAGCTGTCTAAAGGGCAGAAAAAGCGCGTGGCGCTGCTGCTGGCGCTGGCCGAAGAGCGCGATATCATTTTGCTCGATGAATGGGCAGCGGATCAGGATCCGCATTTCCGCCGCGAGTTTTATCAGGTGTTACTGCCGCTGATGCAGCAAATGGGAAAAACCGTGTTTGCCATCAGCCACGATGACCACTATTTCCAGCATGCCGATCGCCTGCTGGAGATGCGCAGCGGCAAGCTTAGCGAGCTCACCGGCGTTGAGCGCGAACTGGCGACCCGCGACGCGGTCGCGCGTACCGCCTAACGCTTTTGCTGATTACCCGATCCGGGCTTTCTCGCCCGATCGGGCCATATTGCTGGTTTTTGCGGCAGATAAATTGCTGGCGGTTATTATTTCTCCCTCCTCGCGCTATGCTTATGGCTGCGGCCATGCAGGTCGACTTCTATTCTCACAAGGATTGCCTGAGCGATGTCCGTTTTGCATAAAAAAAGCGCCCGATTACGCGATGAAGAACGCGCCCGCCTGATTTGGCTATTAAGTACTGATAAAGCCGTCACCTCCGCGCTGTTGGGGAAACTCACCCTCGCGGAGCGCTATGATGAAGGGACGCTGGCCGATGACCTGGCGGAAGTGGAAGTACTGGTGTCGCATCTGCCGCCGCCGGATCTCGCCGATGCCCTGGAAGCGCTGCCTTATGACGCGCGTACCGCGCTGTGGGGGTTGGTTGCCGATGACAAGCGCGGCGAAGTGCTGCTGGAGGCGTCAGAGAGCGTATGGGGCGATCTCATCGATAAGATGAGCGACCACGACCTGATATTTGCCCTGCAATCGCTGGATATTGATGAACAGGTTTACCTGTTGCAGCACCTGCCGCGCGACTTAACCGGCCGCCTGCTGGCGACGCTGCCGCCGGATAAACGCGCGCGCATTCGTCAGATGATGCGCTACGCGGATAACACCGTCGGCGCGATCATGGAGTTTGAGGTGATTACCGTTCGCCCGGAAGCCACTCTGGCGGCGGTACAGCGCTATCTGCGCCGTCTGGGCAAAATGCCGGAAAACACCGACAAACTGTTCGTCACCACGCGCAATAAACTGCTGCTCGGCGAGCTGGAGCTGCAGACTATTCTGCTCAATGATGCGCAAAAGCGCGTTGGCGAAGTGATGGAAGGCGATCCGGTGACTTTCCAGCCGCAGGAAGAGGCGGAAAAAGTGGCGCGTACCTTCGAACGTGATGACTTACTGAGTGCTGCGGTGATTGATGCCGACGGCAAGCTGATGGGGCGTTTGACCATCGATGAAATCGTCGATGTGGTGTACGAAGAGACCGATAATGACCTGCGCCGGATGGGCGGTCTGAGCGAAGATGATGATGTTTTTGCGCCGGTGAGCAAAGCGGTGAAAACCCGCTGGGCGTGGCTGGCGGTGAACCTCTGTACGGCGTTTATCGCTTCCCGGGTGATCGATGGCTTTGAACATACGATTTCGCAGCTGGTGGCTCTGGCCTCGCTGATGCCGATCGTCGCCGGGATAGGCGGGAATACCGGCAATCAGACGATCACCATGATCGTCCGCGCGATGGCGCTGCAGCAGATCCAGCCGGGAAGTTTTACCTTCCTCATCCTGCGCGAGATGGGCGTCGCGCTGATTAATGGCCTGGTATGGGGCGGGATAATGGGCGCTATCACCTGGTGGCTGTATGATGACCCGCAGCTTGGCGGGGTGATGACGTTGGCGATGATGCTCAACCTGCTGATGGCGGCGATGATGGGGGTTATCATCCCGATGGTGATGGTCAAGCTGGGGCGCGATCCGGCGGTCGGCTCCAGCGTGATGATCACCGCGATTACCGATACCGGCGGCTTCTTTATTTTCCTTGGTCTGGCGACGCTGTTTCTGATGTAAGCTGCGCTTTTACGCGCAGGCGGCGAGGGATGAGCGCCATCGCGATAAGTCCTGCCAGTACGCCGATCGCCAGATTACCGGTGGCGACCGTCACGATGACGGTTACCGCCATGACCACCGTTTCCGGCCACGGATTGCCCGCCAGCGCGGTTGGGCGAATGCTCTGCCAGCTGAAGGTTTTCACCGCCACGATCACCATGACCCCGGCCAGCACCGCCATTGGAATTTTGGCCATCACCTGGCTTAGCACCGTCACCAGAAGCAGCAGTACCAGACCGGCCACTATTGTCGATAGGCGGCTACGCGCCTTGCCCATTTCCACGTTAACGATAGTCTGGCCGATCATCGCGCACCCGGCGATGCCGCCATAGCAGCCCGCGAGGATATTGGCGATCCCCAGTCCTGCGCTCTCACGCGACTTATTTGACGGCGTATGGGTGAGATCGTCCACCAGCTTTGCCGTCAGCAGCGATTCCATCAGGCCGACAAAGGCGATACTCAGGGCGCAGGGCCAGATAATTTTCAAGGTGCTTAAATCCAGCGGCACCGCCAGCGCGTTGAAGCCCGGCAGACCGCCGCCCATAGCGCCTTCATCACCCACGGTTGGCAGGATCTGTCCGCTGGTGACGGTATAAGCAGTAAGGAGGACGATAGCGATAAGCGGCGCCGGCACGGCTTTGATAAAACGCGGCGCCCACAGCACGATGAGTAGCGTCAGAACGAACAGGCCGACGATGAGCGGCTGCCTGCTCCAGAAATGAGGTACCTGGGCGAAAAAAATAAGAATGCCGAGCGCATTAACAAAACCGGTCATCACCGCTGGCGGGATAAAGCGCATCAACCGCGCCATACCGCAGACCCCAAACAAAATTTGAATAATACCAGCCAGAATGACAGCAGGCAGAATATACCCTACGCCATGCTGATGTACCATCGGGCCAATCACCAGGGCGACAGAACCTGCCGCCGCCGTCACCATCGCGGGGCGCCCGCCAAGAACCGACATCGCCAGACAGAGCACCACCGAAGCAATCAGGCTGACCTGCGGGTCAACGCCGGCAATGACCGAAAATGAAATGACTTCAGGAATTAACGCCAGGGCAGTCAGCACGCCAGCAAGGGTCTCACGTGTTATCAACGCCGAAGAGAGTGTGCGGGAAGTTGAGGGCATAAAAGTTCGCGGATGATAAAAAATTTGAATTGAGACAAGCCGCAGTTGACGTGCGCTCCATCACAGAACGGGAGATGATAGCGCGGAAAGGGCCATCATACCAGTACAAAAAGTGATTTTGTGTACACATTTATTAAACATTTTTATAACAGATCTCAAAACTCAACTTAAAATTTAAACAATATTTAAATTTTTGAGTACAGGTGGTACCTTTGATCCCGAGAATCGTTTCACCTGCGCTAAATAAAAAAAGCGAGTAAAAGTAAGGCTCAAATCCGATGAAGAAAAAGATGGCCGTACCCAGCTCACAGGCGGTTGGTTCCAATACAAATCGGACCAACACCCGCCATGAGCAAGAGACGGATGTATTGTTGATTGGCGGCGGTATCATGAGCGCCACGTTGGGAACCTGGCTGCAGGAACTGGAGCCGGATTGGTCTATTACCATGGTCGAGCAGATGACCAGCGTTGCCGAGGAAAGCTCGAACGGCTGGAACAATGCGGGTACCGGCCATGCGGCGCTGATGGAGCTCAACTACACGCCGCAAACCGCCAATGGGATCAATATCGACAAAGCGGTCGATATCAATGAGTCCTTCCATATTTCTCGTCAGTTTTGGGCCCATCAGGTGACCCGCGGTATCCTGACTAAGCCGAAATCCTTTATTAACAGCGTGCCGCACATGAGCTTTGTGTGGGGTGAAGACAACGTTAACTTCCTGCGCGCGCGCTACGCGGCGCTGCAGCAGAGCGAGCTGTTCCGCGGTATTCGTTATTCTGAAGATCATCAGCAGATCAAGGAGTGGGCGCCGCTGGTGATGGAAGGTCGCGATCCGCAGCAAAAAGTGGCGGCAACGCGTACCGAAATGGGCACCGACGTTAACTACGGCGAGATCACTCGCCAGCTGATCGCCGGGCTACAGACGCATGATAACTTCTCTCTCCAGTTGGGCACCGTCGTTCGCCGCTTTAAGCGCAATGCGGACAACAGCTGGACGGTGACGCTGGCGGATGCCAACAATCGTCACCAGAAGCGGACGATCAAAACCAAATTCATCTTTATTGGCGCGGGCGGCGCTGCCCTGACGCTGCTGCAGGAAACCGGTATTCCGCAGGCGAAAGAGTACGCGGGCTTCCCGGTTGGCGGACAGTTCCTGGTATGTGAGAACCCGGAAGTGGTTAATCATCACCTGGCGAAAGTCTACGGCCAGGCGGAAGTTGGCGCGCCGCCGATGTCGGTGCCGCATATCGACACCCGTATTATCGACGGCAAACGCGTGGTGCTATTCGGGCCGTTCGCGACTTTCTCGACCCGCTTCCTGAAAAACGGTTCGCTTTGGGATCTGCTGGCCTCGACGAATACCTCGAATATTCTGCCAATGCTTAACGTCGGGATGGATAACTTCGACCTGGTGAAATATCTGATTAGCCAGGTATTGCAGAAAGATAAAGATCGTCATGCCGCGCTGTGCGAGTACTACCCGGAAGCGCGTAAAGAAGACTGGCGCCTGTGGCAGGCCGGACAGCGTGTACAGATTATCAAGCGTGATAAGAAAATGGGCGGCGTGTTGCGTCTTGGCACCGAAGTAGTGTGCGATGACGAAGGCACCGTAGCCGCGCTACTGGGCGCTTCTCCTGGCGCGTCGACGGCGGCGCCGATCATGGTGCAGCTGTTGGAGAAAGTCTTCAAAGACAAAGTACAGACGCCGGCCTGGCAGGCGAAGATGAAAGAGATCGTGCCGAGCTACGGCATGCGTCTGGATGGTAATCCGGCCGCTATTGAGCAGGCGCTGGCGTGGACCAGTGAAGTGCTGGGGCTACACTACGAGCCGATGACCGCGGCAGACGACGTGCCGCAGGCCGAACTCAAGCCGCTAACCGGCGGAAAACCGATGGCGGATATCGCGCTATAACAAAAACGGCAGCCCTCGGGCTGCCGTTTTGTATTACCGCTGGCGATTAACGCTCCACGGCATTACCGATAGTTTCTTCAGCTTTCCAGATGCGGTATTTCACTTCAACGTTGGCTGGAGTATAAACCACGATCGGCAGCTTGCTGTTGTAACGCAGCAGGCCTTCATCGCCGAGACCCGCGGTAATAAATTTCTTCTCTTTCTTACCGTCCGGGCAGGCCATCATGGTGGAAACCGGGGACGTCAGCTTATCAAAGACATAGTAGTCATAGCCCCAGCCTTCCAGCGTTTTACTTTCCAGTTGACCGCCCAAGCGATGATGGTTGCAGTCGACTTCCAGCGTCTGGCCAATCATCAGTTCAACTTTTAACGCGGATTCATCCTGCTGCTGCGGCAGCTGAATCACCTGACGCTTCATCCCTTTTTCCGCTTTCGGATAGGGGGCGATTTTCTCCAGCGGCTGTTCAGCGGCTAACGCGCTGGTGGAAACACAGGCAACGGCCAGCAGAGAAACAGCAAGCGTAGCGATTTTTTTCACGGTTGATCATCCTTTATTATCGTTACTAACCAATACAGACTAACATCATTACCCTGAATGGTAAGAGTTATTTACCATTATTTTCAATATGAATAGTGAAATGCACTAGTAAAGTGAAACGTGCGTCAGCTATTCATCGCGGCTGTTTTTGGCTTCTTCAATAAACTCTTCGTCCAGTAAGTCGGCGTTCCCGGCGTGTTCACGGCCCGATAACAGGTTCCAGCAGGCAATAAACAAGGCGGCAATCAGCGGGCCGATGACAAAGCCGTTGATGCCATAGATTTCCATGCCGCCAAGGGTGGCAATCAGGATCAGATAATCCGGCATTTTGGTATCTTTCCCCACCAGTAGCGGACGCAGAATGTTATCCACCAGGCCGATGACAATGACGAAGAAACCGACAATAAACGCCCCTTGCCACAATTGCCCGGTGGCGAACAGGTAAATCGCCGCCGGCACCCAGATAATGGCGGAGCCCACCGCCGGGATGAGTGACAGAAAGGCCATTAAAGCGCCCCACAGAATGCTGCCATCAAGACCGACGATCCAGAATGCAAAGCCGCCGAGAGCCCCCTGTGCCAGCGCGACGGCGACGGTACCTTTAACCGTCGCCCGCGCGACGGCGGCGAATTTGGCAAACAGGTGCTGTTTGACATAATTGGATAGCGGCAAAGATTCGAGGATTAACAGCACCAGATAAGGGCCATCTTTCAGCAAGAAGAACAGCAGATATAACATAATGCCGAAGCTGACGGTAAAGCCAAACGTCCCTTTACCGATCAGGAAGGCGCTACCGGCCAGATATTGTCCGCCTTTCAGGGCGGCATCGGATAGTTGCTGCTGAATTTGTTCCGCGCTATCGAGATTGTGCTCTGAGAGGAAACTTCTGGCCCAGCTCGGGAGATGGGCAAACAGGTTGGCGACCACCGTCGGAAACTGGGTGTCATTATGCTGTAGCTTGGTGTAGACCACGTTTAGCTCGAAGGCTAGCGACGAAATGATAATCGCCAACGGGGTGAAAACAATAAGACAGATAATGACGACGGTCAGTAGCGCCGCGATACCGTTGCGTTCACCGATGCGCGTACGGATGTTGTTTTTTATCGGATTAAATATCACCGCCAGGATAGCGGCCCACAGGATAGCGGAATAGTAAGGGGAGAGTACGTCAAAAAAGGCCAGGGTAACGATCAGTAAAATAAGGATAAAAAATCCTTTGGGAAGTCCTTTAACTCTCATTGGGTCCGCTCCAGATGATAACGAATACAGTCGAATAATAGATGGAATTTAACAATTTGCCATCAGGATAATCGCAGTCTTAGCGGGAAGGGAGTACAAGCATTAAAAAACCCGCGCTCTCAGAGAGAGTGCGGGTTCTAAAGGGGACCGATGGTTGTAGCAACCTATCGGTTAAATTTTTTGGTCGGCACGAGAGGATTTGAACCTCCGACCCCCGACACCCCATGACGGTGCGCTACCAGGCTGCGCTACGTGCCGACGCGTGGAAGATAATATTACCCGTTCCCCCATCGAATGCAAGCGACCGACAACTGATTGATTTAAAATTAATCAATCAGTTAGCGATAAAGCGTTTTTCATCCGTCAGCACCTGCAGCAGCAGGCTAAGCTGCGGTTTTTGGTCTTTCACCTTCTCGCCATCGCTGTTCCAGGTGTGATAGGTGCCGTTGTGGTCGAGCACTACGGTCATCGTTGGCGTGGTAATCGCCAGTGTATCGCTATTAGCGGCGGTGACCCAGCTGCGGCGGCGCGCCGGGCTAAACAGGTCTTCGCCCTGCGAATATTCATTCGCTGGCGTTGAGACGTGTAGCAGACGCTGCATCAGCGTCGTCATCACGTCTTTGTTGTCCGTGAGCGCTGAGATCTCCTGCGCTGGGGTTCCCGGCCAGTGGATAACCAGCGGTACCTGCAGATTGCCCCGTGACCAGTCGAATTTCCCCTGCTTGCTATCCAGCGGCATACCGTGCCCGGCGGTAACAATCACCACCGTATTATCCAGTTTGCCCGCTTTACGCAGCGCGTCGAGCACGCGGCCAATTTGCGTATCGACGTCGCCTGCGGCGCGGCCATAGGTGCGGGCAAAATTCTGCTGCTGGCTGTTATCAATATTAGTGCCGTTCAGCGACACCCACGAAAACCAGCGGTTCTCATCCTGGGCGTAGCGATCCAGCCAGCCGATCCATTGGTCTGCCGTTTGTTCATCGCTCTGCGTTTTGGCCGCCGGCAGCGAGAAGTCCGACAGCAGCGCCTGACGATAGAGCGGACTGCTGAAACCGTCTGATGAGAACAGGCCCAACTGGTAACCCTGTTGGTTGAGGGCGGTAATCAGCGCCGCCGGGATACGCGCCGAGAGCACGCCATCCATATAACCCGGCGATATGCCGTAGAACAGGCCGAACATTCCGCTATCGGTGCTATTACCGGAGCTCATATGCTGGCTAAAGTTGACGCTTTCTTTCGCAAAAGCAGCCAGCTGCGGCATGTTCTTTTCGAAGCGTGAATAGTTGAGGTTATCCACCGTAATGAGCAGCACGTTGTAGCCCGTGCCGAGGTCGCGATAGCGCAGATCGCTCAGCGGATACTGCACCGAAACCGCTTCCGGCGCGCCTTGCTCAACCAGACGGCGCTGATAGTCTTGCGCATCGAGCAGGCCGTGCTTCTCAAGGAAGCGGCGAGCGGTCATCGGATAAGAGAGCGGTAAGTTGGCCCGCTGCATGGTGATCGGGCGATAGAAATTGGCATCCGCCCAGATATAAATCAGATGGCTGCTGATAAACGAAATAAAGAAAAACCAGGCGACGGGGCGCGCGTAGTGGCGGCGGCGCGTCAGGCTGCGCAGCTTTTGCCAGCTCCAGGTGGCGAAGAGCATCTCAAGCAGGAAGATGATCGGTACGCTGATAAACATCAGCTGCCAGTCGCGAGCCATCTCGTTCTGGTCGGGGTTAATCACCAGTTCCCAGACGACAGGGTTTAAGTGCAGGTGGAAGCGAGTGAAGACTTCGCTATCGATCAGCAGCAGCGTCATCCCGGCGGTGGCGAAGATGACCGACAGGAAGCGCATAAGTCGCTGCGAGCCGACGATAAAGGTCAGCGGGAAGAGAATCAGTACATAGCTGGTGAAAACCAGAAAACTGAAATGACCAACGAGGCTGACATACGAGAATACCCGCCCGGCAAGCGTCGTTGGCCAGTCGGCGACAAAAAGATAGCGGCTGCCGAGCGCCATTGCCAACAACATGTTGAACAGGGCGAACCAGTGTCCCCAGCTGACCATCTGGGAGACTTTTTCTCGGTAGGGCTGACGAAGAGTCACCATATACTGTTGTTCGTTATCCTTAGTGCGCGGGATCGTCGTTAATGGACGATTGCAGCGCCTGGGCGAAAGAACGGGCGATTGCCTGACGCTGCGCCGGCGCGACGCTACTGTTGATCAGGTTGGTCACCATATTGCCCAGCACCATCAGTGACAGGTCAACCGGCGCTTTGTGTGTTTCCAGGACGTTCGTTAGCTCGCTGAGCAGCTGCTCGACCTGTTCATCGCTATAGCGGGATATTTGTGGCATAAACTCAAAATCTGTTTGTTCGTGAAAGGGCAACATATTACCGTAGCAGCAGCTTTTTTTCCGCATTTTTTCGCCACGGCGCAAAAGCGCCCAGCAACGCGAGACTCAAGCGTAAAAGAGGCATCTGCCGGTTGCGTCGTCGTCCCGGTGGTGGTTGAATACCGCCCGGTCTAAAAGGAGAGTTTAACATGAGTCTGGATATCGACCAGATTGCCCTGCATCAGTTGATCAAACGTGATGAACAGAATCTGGAACTGGTGCTGCGCGAGTCGCTGCTGGAACCAAATGCCACTGTCGTGGAAATGATGGCTGAACTGCATCGTGTCTACAGCGCAAAAAGCAAAGCCTACGGCCTCTTTAATGAAGAGAGCGAGCTGGCGCAAGCGTTGCGTTTACAGCGTCAGGGTGAAGAAGAGTTTCTTCCTTTCAGCCGTGCGGCAACCGGCCGCCTGCGCGATGAGCTGGCGAAGTATCCGTTTGCCGAAGGCGGCATCGTATTGTTCTGTCAGTATCGTTACCTGGCGGTCGAGTATCTGCTGGTGGCGGTGCTCAATAATCTGAGCAGCATGCGCGTCAACGAAGAGCTGGATATCAGTTCCACGCATTACCTGGATATCAACCATGCCGACATCGTGGCGCGTATCGATCTGACCGAGTGGGAAACTAATCCCGAATCGACCCGTTATCTGACTTTCCTGAAAGGGCGCGTGGGGCGTAAAGTCGCCGATTTTTTCATGGACTTCCTCGGCGCCAGCGAAGGGCTCAATGCCAAAGCGCAGAACCGCGGTCTGCTGCAGGCGGTGGATGATTTCGCCGCTGACGCGCAGCTGGATAAATCCGAGCGCCAGAACGTGCGCCAGCAGGTGTACGCCTACTGTAACGAACAGCTGCAGGCGGGCGAAGAGATCGAGCTGGAGTCGCTGTCTAAAGAGCTCTCCGGCGTCAGCGAAAAGAGTTTCCAGGAGTTTACCGCTGAGCAGGGCTATGAGCTGGAGGAGAGCTTCCCGGCGGACCGCAGTACGCTGCGCCAGCTGACCAAATTTGCCGGTAGCGGCGGCGGCTTGACCATCAATTTTGACGCGATGCTGTTAGGCGAGCGCGTATTCTGGGATCCGGCAACGGATACGTTGACCATTAAAGGCACGCCGCCGAATCTGCGCGATCAGCTGCAGCGCCGTACCTCAGGCGGTAATTAATCCCTGCTGATTATCCCGGCGGGACATGATGCCGCCGGGTTAACCTTCTACCTGAATAATCCTGACGCCGCTTTGCTTAAGCTTCTGACGTAACTTGTCATCCAGTACGCTGTCGATAACCACTGTGCTGGCAAGATTAAGCTCGCCGATGGCAAACGAGGAGGCGGAATT
Organism: Klebsiella sp. 141198; assembly: GCF_050600785.1. Taxonomy (NCBI): domain Bacteria; kingdom Pseudomonadati; phylum Pseudomonadota; class Gammaproteobacteria; order Enterobacterales; family Enterobacteriaceae; genus Klebsiella; species Klebsiella sp. 141198. Next base: position 674,421 of record NZ_JAQIRM010000002.1, on the reverse strand, counting down.
AATTTTTTCGGCAGAGGCCATCACCACGGTTTCTGCGGCTCTGGCCGCCAGCGCGCGCTTAATGCCCGCCTCTTCATAATCACCGGTGGTAAAGCCCGCATGCGGGTGCACGCCGGTCACCCCCATAAAGAACAGATCGGCATGAATCCGCGCCATCGCCGCTAGCGTCTCGGCGCCGACCGTGACTACCGAATGTTTAAACATTGTACCGCCGAGCAGGATCACCTCGATCCGCGGATGCTCGACCAGCGCCACGGCGATCCCTGGACTGTGCGTCACCACGGTACAAGCAAGGTCGGCGGGGAGCGCGGCGATCATCGCCGTGGTGGTGGTGCCGCCATCGACGATAACCACCTGTCCTGGCTGGATAAGCGCCGCCGCCCGGCGGGCTATCGCCTGTTTGGAAGCCATCTGCACGCTTTTTCTGCTTTCTATTGGCGCAATAGCGGCCGATACCGGCAGTGCGCCGCCGTGGACCCGTTGCAGCTTACCTTCCGCCGCCAGTTCGCGCAGATCGCGACGAATGGAGTCTTCTGAGACCTGAAAGCGCTGGCTTAACTCACCCGACATCACCTGCTTTTCTGCGGCAAGGATCTGCAGGATATGCTGTTTTCTCTGGCTGGCGAGCATGTTGTTCACTTCACGATTGATCTTGTTTGTGCACGATTATGCATGTTATGTTGCCTGCTGTCACCTTAGAAGGGGAAGAAACATGCACGCAGACGCACCGCGCGTTCGCCACGTTCGCGAAACGCTCTTGTCAGATAACTGGTACACGCTGAAAAAATATACCTTCGAGCTGTTGCGGCGGGACGGGCGCTGGCAGGAGCAGAGCCGGGAAGCCTACGACCGCGGCAACGGCGCGGTTATTCTGCTCTATAACCGCCATAAACAGAGCGTGGTGCTCATCCGCCAGTTTCGTTTTCCGGTGTGGATCAACGGTCACAACGGCTTTCTGATCGAAGCTGCCGCAGGATTACTGGATAACGCCTCGCCGGAAGAGCGCATTATCGCCGAAGCGGAAGAGGAGACCGGGTTTCGCGTCACCCGCATCGAGCCGGTATTCACCGCGTTTATGAGCCCGGGGTCGGTTACTGAGAAACTGTACTTCTTTATTGCCGAATACTCCGCGGACGATCGCCGTGGCGATGGCGGCGGGCTGGCGACGGAAGGAGAGGATATTGAAGTGCTGGAGTGGCCGCTGGCGCGGGCGTTACAGGCCATTCGCGATGGTGAAATCGTGGATGCGAAAACCATTATGCTGCTGCAGCATCTGGCGTTAAATGCCGATACGCTCCTTGCCGGTTAAGCGGCAAGGAGCCGGCAAGATTAGCGCAATTCGCGGGCAATGGCGCTGTACATCAGCGCCGCTTCCAGCGGCTGTGCGTTAAAGGACGGTTCCGCTTGTGGCCAGGTTGACCACTGCACGATCACCAGATGTTCCGCACGGTTGACCATAATCACCTGGCCGTAGATCCCCAACGCCCACAGCGAGCCTTTCAGCCCTTCCTGCGTCGTTGGCTGTACGTTTTGCGCATTGGCCGGAATAGCGTTATTCCACCATTGATAGCCGTAGATACCTTCCGGATGCGCTGCTGAAACCGAGTTCAGCGCTTTTGTCCAGCTTGCGGCTTGATCGAACCAGCCTGCGGGCACCAGCTGTTTACCGTTGCTCAGGCGGCCATCGCGGGCGACAAACTCGCCAAAGCGACCCCAGTTTTCGAGGGTGGCGTTAAAGCCGTGGGCGCCGACATCATGTTGACCTTTTTTGTAAGCATGCCATACGCCATCGTGGGCCATGCCCGCAGGCTGCCACAGTGATTGTTCAAGCCAGGCGGCCAGCGACATACCGGTCGCGCGCTCCAGCACATCGCCCAGCAGCCAGGCGCCGCCGGAAGAGTAGGACCACTGCTCGCCTGCCGGGTGTTTGCGCGATAGCGTCGACACAATTTTACGCACGCAATCATAGGCGCCGGGCTGCGCTTCACACTGGGTCAGGCGGGCGAAGTGCGACTGTGGATTGGTGTAATCTTCATTCCATTCCACGCCGCTGGTATGTTGAATGAGCTGCTTGAGCGTCACGCCGTCCCAGGCGGTGCCTTTCAGTTCGGGTTCATAAACGGTAATCAGGTCATCGAGGGAGTGGATTTTACCCTGTTGAATGGCGATACCGACCAGCGTCGAGACGACCGATTTGCCCACCGAGCGCGAGGTCCACAGCGTGGTGTCGGTATTACCTTCGGCGAGATATTTCCAGGCGACCTTACCATCTTTCAGCACCAGCATACCGCTGACGTTTTCGCGCTTCAGGTAATCCTGCAAATTCCAGGTGTGGCCGTTGAGCGTGTAGCGGGCATCGGTCAGCTGCTTTTTAGCGCGCTCCAGCGGGACCGAGTCGCCGTGACGGAAAACATCGCCAGCATAGTTGCGATAGTCATTACGAAAGCCAACGACGCGTGACGCCTGATCCCAGGTGAGCATGTCTTTGGCCGCGGGTAGCGTTTGATCGTAAGGCGTGGGGCAGACATCCAGCGTCAGGCCGCCGCAGTTTTGCGCCATTGCCGCCGCCGGCAGCGCCGCCAAAATTAACGCCAGGACCAGTGGTTTTCTTATCATTTTCATTTCCTCGTTTGCCATAGATTCGCATCGCAGTATATAAATCGGCGCGCGGTGGCTAAAATCACCATGTGGGGGATTTTCCCCCGAAAGGGAGAGAAGGATGAAAACCCTGCAGTATTCTTTTGCACAGATTGAAGCCTTCGCGACAATTGCTGAGACCGGCAGCCTGTCGCGGGCGGCGATCCGTTTAGGGAAAGACCGTACGACGCTTCGCGATCTGCTGGATTACCTGGAAGATGCCTTGGGCTACCGGCTATTCAGCCGTGAAGGGCGTAGCCTGACTTTAACCGCCGAGGGCGAGCAGCTTTTTCGCCAGGCGCATTTGTTGTTGCGTCAGGCGCAGGCTTTCGAGTCTTTTGCGCAAACGCTGCCGCAAACGGCCTGGCAGGAGTTACGCCTGGTGTACGATCCCTTCGTGCCGCGTGAATTCCTCCGTTTGCTGGCCGATACGCTTGCCCGGCGGCAGATCCGTTTAAGCTGCTGGAGCGCCTCGCGTCGCGAAGCCGAACAGGCGTTGGGCGATGGCGTCGCGGATATGGCCATTTGCCAGGCGAATAATCGTACGCTGGGTAGCGAAATGGAGTGGCGGGCGCTGGGTACCGTTGATTTACGCTTTTACGCCGCGCAGCGATTGTTCGCTGAGGCCGCAAGGCCGCTGACGTTGCTGAATTTATCGCTCACCCCGCAGTTAGTGATGCACCGGCGCAGCGACGATCAAATCGCCCGCCGGCTGCAGATATCCGGCCATACGCTGTATATGAATGAAATCACCATGTTGCGCCACGCAATGGAGCAGGGGCAGGGCTGGGGGTTTTTACCCGATCATTTACAGCCCGACGAGTGGCAGGGGGTTGCTGAAATTGCCACCGAGGTTGGTAATCAGGGGCTTAACGTTACCATGGTGATGCTGTGGTTGCCGGGAATGAATAAACACCGCGCGCTGGGAGAGATAGTTGATGACGCGCCAGGGCTATGGCGGCGCAGATAACAAAACGCCCCGGGTCAGAAGACACCAGGGCGTTTGCCATACAACTTGCTATCGGCGATTAAGCGCGAACGAAGTCGATGTGGGTCAGTTTCGGCTTGAACGCGTGACGCTGAACAGCCTGAACTTTAACTTTTTCTTCTTTGCCATCGACAACCAGGGTCAGAACTTCGCCGTAGAACTCAGCTTTGTCCTGCATGTTCCACAGTTTGTCGTGGTCCAGTTCGATAGCAACCGGAGCAGCTTCGCCACCGTAGATGATTGCCGGGAACTTGTTAGCTGCGCGCAGGCGGCGGCTCGCACCCTTACCCTGCTCTTTACGTACTTCTGCGTTGATAGTAAACATTGATGTCTCTCTATATATAAAGCCTGCAACAGGCGACCCAGCAGCAGGCAGATTATCTGCTTTGCGAATGCAAAAGCGGGCGGCATTATAGCCGCCTATCGGCACAGCGGCAATCAAAACCTCAGTTTTTGGCGGATTAACGTAGCTCATTGGCGCGACGGAAACGGCCCTGATAATCGAACACTTTTTCCCGCACCTGCCAGTATTGCCCCTTCATACGGGCGACGACAAAGTCTGGATTTCGTAGTAGCGCCTGCTGGGCAATGATATCCGCCGGGGTTATCCAGCGCAGCGGCACGCCCGGCGTACGGGTATGCGGGCGGATAAACAACTGCTCAAAAGCGGTACGCTGCGCGGGCGTTTGTAAACGGAAGCGCTCACTGACATCGGCGCCGTCCTCATCGTAATAGGTGATTTTTAGCCACGGGCCTTTTTCGTCGCTGCCATGTTGAAGCGCCATGCCGCTGCAGCGCAACACCAGCGCGTCTTTAAGCTTCAGCGCCGCCTTCAGCATGTCGTCCGGGTCGACCAGTACAGTATCGCACTCGCGACAGCGGCGGGCGGCAATGTCATTCTCGGCGTTGCACTGCGGGCAGTTTTTAAAACGAAAGCGGAAGTCGCACTGTTCGCGGTGGCCGTCATCGTCTTCGAACCAGCCCTGGCAGCGGCGGCCAAAATGCTCAATCAACGTGCCGTCGGCGGTGGTTTTCCCCCAAAAAGTATTGGCGAAACCGCAGGCCGGGCAGAAGACCTGCACCGGGACATTATCGCTTTTGCCTTTTGGCGTGCCGACTTCCGGCGCGTACAGGTCGTGAGGATTACCGGCATAGTCGAGGATCAGACAGTCGGTTTTGCCCGGCGCCAGACGCAGGCCGCGGCCAACAATTTGTTGGTAAAGGCTTACCGACTCGGTTGGCCGAAGAATCGCGATAAGATCGACGTGCGGCGCGTCAAAGCCGGTGGTCAGTACCGCGACATTCACCAGATAGCGATACTGCTGCGCTTTAAAAGCTTCGATGATGCGATCGCGCTCCGGCCCCGGCGTTTCGCCGGTAATCAGCGCCGCCTGCGTGGGCGGCAGCAGGCCGGTAATTTCCCGCGCATGCTCGACGGTCGCGGCGAAGATCATCACGCCTTTACGGCTTTCGGCAAACTCAACGATTTGGCTAACGATATGTGGCGTGATGCGCTGCTGTTTTTTCAGCTCGTGGTTAAGGTCGGCTTCGCTGAACAGGCCATTGCTCTGCGCCTGCAGGCGGCTGAAATCGTACTGGACCACCGGCATATCGAGGCGCTCAGGCGGCGTCAGGTAGCCGTGCTTAATCATATAACGCAGCGGCAGCTCGTAGATGCAATCGCGGAACAGCGCTTTCTCGTCGCCGCGTACCATACCGTGATAGTGGAACTGATAGATCCAACCCTTGCCCAGGCGAAAGGGGGTCGCGGTCAGGCCGAGCAGCCTGAGCTGTGGGTTCACCTGTCGTAGGTGGCTGATGATTTGCTGATACTGGCTGTCGTCATCGTCGCTGATACGGTGGCACTCATCGACGATCAGTAAGGAGAATTCGCTCTGAAACTGCTCAAGATTACGCGCCACCGACTGCACGCTGCCGAAGACCACCTTGCCCTGGCTCTCTTTACGCTGCAGACCGGCGGCGAAAATATCCGCTTCCAGCCCAAGCGCACAGTATTTACTGTGATTCTGCGCCACCAGTTCTTTAACATGGGCCAGAACCAATACGCGTCCGCGCGCCAGCCGCGCCAGTTCGGCGATCACCAGACTTTTACCGGCACCGGTCGGCAGCACGATGGCGGCAGGTTCGTGATGGCGGCGGAACCAGGCAAGCGTGGCATCGACCGCCTCTTTTTGATAGGGGCGTAGTGTAAAAGTCATCAATTCTCGGGGGTTAATTAACTCGCAAATAGTATGCCATGAATCTTTTCCCTTGAGTGGTGTTAAGAGCCCGTTATACTAACCAATGGAATTCTTCTTTTTCGGGCGAATTGCCCGCTCCAGCATTATTACAGGCTAAAAAAATCTCATGCGACTTGATAAGTTTATCGCTCAGCAGCTTGGCGTCAGCCGTGCTATTGCCGGGCGTGAAATCCGCGGTAGCCGCGTTACCGTGGACGGCGACATTGTGAAAGATGCCTCTTTTAAGCTCCAGCCGGAGCACGAGGTGGAATATGACGGCAATACGCTGACCCAGCAGCACGGCCCCCGTTACTTTATGCTCAACAAGCCGCAGGGTTATGTCTGTTCAACAGACGATCCCGATCATCCAACGGTCCTCTATTTCCTCGATGAGCCGGTTGCCCATAAGCTGCACGCCGCCGGGCGTCTGGATATCGACACCACCGGTCTGGTACTGATGACCGATGATGGGCAGTGGTCACATCGCATTACTTCGCCGCGCCATCACTGCGAAAAAACCTATCTGGTGGAGCTGGAAAACCCGCTTGAAGAGGGCGTCGCCGAGCAGTTTGCCAAAGGCGTGCAGCTGCATAATGAAAAAGATCTCACCAAACCTGCTGTCCTCGAAGTCATCACTCCGACAGAAGTGCGCCTGACCATCAGCGAAGGCCGCTACCACCAGGTAAAACGCATGTTCGCGGCGGTGGGTAACCACGTCGTGGGATTACATCGCGAGCGTATCGGCGACATTACCCTCGATGCGTCGCTGGAGCCCGGCGAATACCGTCCGCTGACGGTGGACGAAATCGCCAGCGTTGGCGCCCCACAAGCACGGAGTAAAACGTGACGACAAAGCAGAATTCTTCATTGGGGATTGTGTTTATTCTTGGTCTGTTGGCCATGTTAATGCCGCTGTCGATTGATATGTATCTGCCGGCGCTGCCGGTCATCTCGTCGCAGTTCAACGTGCCGGACGGCAGCGCGCAAATGACGCTCAGTACCTATATTCTGGGCTTTGCGCTGGGGCAGTTGCTATACGGGCCGATGGCCGACAGCGTTGGCCGTAAACCGGTGATCCTCGGCGGGACGCTGATATTCGCCGCGGCGGCGGTGGCCTGCGCGTTGTCGCAGACCATCGAGATGCTGATTACTATGCGTTTCTTCCACGGCCTGGCGGCCGCGGCGGCCAGCGTGGTGATCAACGCCCTGATGCGCGATATCTACCCGAAAGAAGAGTTCTCGCGCATGATGTCGTTTGTCATGCTGGTCACCACCATTGCGCCGCTGGTGGCGCCGATGGTCGGCGGCGCGGTACTGGTGTGGTTCAGCTGGCACGCGATTTTCTGGATCCTGGCGCTGGCTGCGCTGCTGGCATCGGCGATGATCGCTTTCTTTATTAGCGAGACGCTGCCGGTAGAAAGGCGGCAGAAATTTCATATTCGCACCACGCTTGGCAACTTCGCCACCTTGTTTCGCCACAAGCGGGTGCTCAGCTATATGCTGGCCAGCGGCTTTAGTTTCGCCGGCATGTTTTCATTCCTCAGCGCGGGTCCATTCGTCTACATCAACATTAATCACGTGTCGCCGCAGCACTTTGGCTACTATTTTGCGCTGAATATCGTGTTCCTGTTCATCATGACCATCATTAACAGCCGCTTTGTTCGCCGGGTCGGCGCATTGAACATGTTCCGCGCCGGGCTGTGGATCCAGCTGGCGATGGCGGTGTGGATGGTGGTGTGCGCGCTACTTGATGTTGGTTTCTGGTCGCTGGTGGTGGGCGTGGCGGCGTTCGTCGGCTGCGTATCAATGGTCTCCTCTAACGCCATGGCGGTGATCCTCGACGAGTTTCCGCATATGGCGGGAACCGCATCGTCGTTGGCCGGAACATTTCGTTTTGGGATTGGCGCGATTATCGGCGCGTTGCTGTCGATGGCCACCTTTACCACCGCCTGGCCGATGCTGATTTCTATCGCTTTTTGCGCCGCGAGCTCCATTCTCTTCTATCTGTACGCCAGCCGGCGACGAAAAGTCGCACATTAAGTCACATTTTCAGGGGCGATTTCCGCCCCTTTTTTGATACATATCAACCGAAATCGGCTTCCCTGTTTAGCTATTTGTTTCTTTTATGTAAAATCAATTAGTGTAAAAAGTCGCAATGTTGCGATAAAAAAGTTGTTTTGGATCACAGAAACGGGTACATATAGCCGCGAACTGTTTCCGCAAGGCAACTATAAAGTTCTGGATAATAAGCTGTTAGCCCTGGCCCGATGCGGGTGTAAGCGTTTTCTAAGCTGTTGCAGGACTATTTGTCAACAATGTGTTAATATTGATGTAAATTTATTGTGAAGCCTTTTGCTTCCGGGGAAACCAAGTGAATACACAGCAACTCTCTATCGTACACCGACTGCCGCAGAGCTATCGCTGGCTGGCCGGTTTTGCGGGTTCAAGAGTTGAACCGATTCCGCAAAACGGCGCTGAGGGCGAAAATAGCCTGGTGGCATTAAAATTGCTCAGCCCGGACGGCGAGAAAGCGTGGCCGGTGATGCGCACGCTGAGCCAGGCGCTGAGCGACATCGAAGTGGATTGTTCCATTCTCGAGTGTGAAGGCGAGCCGTGCCTGTTCGTTAATATGCAGGATGAGTTTGCCGCTACCTGTCGTCTGAAAAATTTCGGCGTGGCCATTGCCGAGCCTTTTTCTGGCAACAACCCCTTCTGACCGTCAGCTTAACGCCAGCAGCTGGCGGGTGTACTCCTGACGCGGTGCCGTAAATACGCGCTCGCATTCACCCTGCTCGACGACTTCTCCCTGCCGCAGCACTATCACCTGATGACAGAGCGTCCGCACAACACGTAAATCATGGCTGATAAACAGATAGGCCAGCTGATGCTTTTGTTGTAGCGTCTTCAGCAGCGCCAGGATCTGCGCCTGCACGGTTTTATCCAGCGATGAAGTTGGTTCATCTAACACAATCAGCTGCGGTTTGACGATCAGCGCCCGGGCAATGGCAATACGCTGGCGCTGGCCGCCAGAGAATTCCGCCGGATAGCGCTGTCGCGTCGCGGGGTCGAGTCCCACTTCTTGCATCACCTGAATTACCGCGTGTTCACGTTCCGCGGGCGTCAGCGTCGGCTGGTGAACGCGTAATCCTTCCTCGATAATCTGCAGGGCGCTCAGGCGCGGGTTGAGCGAGGAATTCGGATCCTGAAAGACGACCTGAATGCGTCGGCGCAGCGGCAGCATTTGGCGGCGATTTCGCCCCTGGATCGACTCGCCGGCAAACTGCATTTCTCCGCTGGAGTTAATCAGCCGCAGCAGCGCCAGGCCGGTGGTGCTTTTTCCGGAACCCGACTCTCCCACCAGCCCCAGCGTTTCTCCGGCCCGCAAGGTAAAAGTCAGATGGTTGACCACCCGATTGTGATCGACCACCCGGCGCAGGATCCCTTTGCGGATAGGGAAGGCGACATTGAGATCGCGGGCCTGTAGTAGGATGGGCGCGTCGGCGGGCAGCGGTACCGGTTTGCCGGTCGGTTCGCTATCCAGCAGGCGGCGGGTATACGGATGCGCGGGCGCCTGAAACAGCTCCCGGCAGCCGTTTTGTTCGACGCAGCGGCCGTTTTGCATCACCGCCACCCGGTCGGCAAGCTGGCGGACAATACTCAGATTGTGGGTGATGAACAACATCCCCATGTTGAGCTCATGCTTCAGTTCGCGCAGCAGTTGCAGAATCTGCGCCTGTACCGAGACGTCCAGCGCGGTGGTCGGTTCATCGGCAATGAGCAGCTCCGGGCGCGTCAGCAGCGCCATGGCGATCATTACCCGTTGGCGTTCGCCGCCGGAAAGCTGGTGCGGATAGTCGGCAAGCCGCCGTGAAGCATTACGGATCCCAACCCGGTCCAGACAGTCGAGGATTTCGCCGCGCGCCGCCTCTTTGCGCATGCCGCGGTGCAGCGAGAGCACCTCGTACAGCTGTTTCTCCAGATTATGCAGCGGATTGAGCGACACCATCGGCTCCTGGAAAATCATCGCGATGCGGTTGCCGCGGATCCCGCGCAGGGTTCGTTCATCGGCGTGCAGCAATGATTGACCGTGAAAGCGAATATCGCCGCTGGGATAGCTGACCGGCGGCGAGGGCAGGAGGCGCAGCACCGACAGCGCGGAGACGCTCTTGCCGGAGCCTGATTCGCCGACCAACGCCAGCGTTTCACCTGCGGCAATCCGCAGCGTCAGGTTGCTGACGACCGTCTGGCTTGCTCCCTGCTGGCGGAAGGCGATAGAGAGGTCGTCAATGTCTAATAACGGCTGGCTCATGTTATACCGCCTTACTCGGATCGAAGGCGTCGCGGACCGCTTCGCCGATAAAAATCAGCAACGTCAGCAGCACCGCCACCGACAAAAATGCCGCCATCCCCAGCCACGGCGCCTGCAGGTTATTTTTCCCCTGCAGTAGCAGTTCGCCCAGCGACGGCGAGCCTAGCGGCAGGCCAAAGCCGAGAAAATCGAGCGAGGTCAGGGTGGTTATCGAACTGCACAAAATAAACGGCAGGAAGGTGAGGGTGGCGACCATCGCATTCGGCAGCATATGGCGCAGGATAATATGGCGATCGCTGACCCCCAGCGCCTGTGCGGCGCGAATATAATCGTAGTTACGAGTGCGCAGGAATTCGGCGCGAACCACCCCGACCAGCGTCATCCAGCCAAATAAAACAGTGATCGCCAGCAGCCACCAGAAATCAGGTTGCACCACGCTTGAGAGCAGAATAATTAAAAATAGCGTCGGCATTCCGGACCATACTTCGATAAAACGCTGCCCCCACAGATCGAGCTTCCCGCCGTAATAGCCCTGTAGCGCCCCGGCAAGTACGCCAAGCACGCTGGAAAAGAGCGTCAGCAGCAGGCCGAATAATAATGAGATCCGCGCGCCATAGAGGATCCGCGCGAATACATCGCCGCCGTTAGCGTCGGTACCCAGCCAGTTGTGCCGGGACGGTGGCGAAGGGAAGGGGCTGTCGGTGGCGAAATTGATGCTGGTGGCGCCGAAACGCACCGGAGCCCACAGCACCCAGCCGTTTTCCGCCAGCCGTTTTTGCAGCCAGGGATCCTGATAGTCGGCGGCGGTGGCAAAATCACCGCCGAAGGTTGTTTCGCTATAGGTTTTCAGCGCCGGTACGTACAAACTGCCGCGATACTGCACCAGCAGTGGCTTATCGTTGGCGATAAGCTCGGCGCACAGGCTACAAATAAACAGCGCCAGGAAGATCCATAGCGACCAGTAGCCGCGGCGATTGTGGCGAAAACGCGCCCAGCGAGCCTGATTAACGGGGGAGAGAAATGACATTAGCGGCCCTCGAAATCGATACGCGGATCGACCAGCGTATAGCTGATGTCGCTGACAATGTTTAATAACAGGCCGATTAACGTGAAGATATACAGAGTGCCGAACATCACCGGGTAATCACGCGACACGGTGGCTTCGTAGCCGAGCAGCCCAAGACCATTGAGCGAGAACATCACCTCAATCAGCAGCGAACCGGTAAAGAACATGCTGATAAAAGTGGCGGGAAAACCGGCAATCACCAGCAGCATGGCGTTGCGGAAAACGTGTTTCCACAGGATCTGTTTTTCCCCGACGCCTTTAGCGCGGGCCGTCACCACATACTGCTTGCGGATCTCATCAAGGAAACTGTTTTTAGTCAGCATCGTCAGGGCGGCGAAACCGCCGATCACCGTCGCCAGCACCGGTAAGGTGATATGCCAGAGATAGTCTGCGATCTTCTGATACCACAGCAGGCTATCAAAATTAGCGGAGACCAGGCCGCGCAGCGGAAAAAGATCGAAATAGCTGCCGCCGGCGAAGATCACGATCAGTAATATCGCGAACAGAAATGCCGGGATGGCGTAACCGATGATGATAAATGTGCTGCTCCAGACGTCGAAATGGCTGCCGTTACTGACGGCTTTACGGATCCCCAGCGGTATCGACACCAGGTAGATAATCAGCGTGCTCCACAGGCCGAGGGTAATAGACACCGGCAGGCTGTCTTTAATTAACTGTAGCACCGAGGCGCTGCGAAACAGGCTATCGCCAAAATCAAAACGCAGATAGTCGCCGAGCATCTTAAAGTAGCGTTCGTGAATCGGTTTATCGAAGCCGTAGCGGTGGGTGATTTCGGCAATCACTTCCGGATCGAGCCCACGTCCGCCGCGATAATGGCCTTCACTGATATTGCCGACGCCGGTACGCGCATGGCTGGCGCCCATACCGCTATCTCCTGCGCCGGGCAACCCGCTGCGGTCGCCGAACTCCACGGCGGCGATCGCCTGATCGACCGGACCGCCTGGCGCAATCTGCACGATAAAAAAATTGATGGTGATGATGGCCCAGAGCGTCGGGATCACCAGTAATAGTCGGCGGAGCAGGTAGGCGCCCATCTTAAATCCTTAACGTCGGTCCGCGGGAAGCCTGGCGGCTTTGTTAACATCGTACCACCAGCCATCAAAACCGGAGGAGTAGGTTGGGCGAGTTTGCGGGAAGGAGAACTTATTCCAGTAGGCCGTCCTGTCCTGCGCCATATACCACATCGGCAGCATGTAATAGTTCCAGGTCAGCACCCGGTCGAGTGCGCGGCCCAGCGGCAGAAGCTTCTGTTTGTTGCCCTGCCAGCGCACGATCTGCGCAATCAACGCGTCGACCGCCGGGTTTTGCACTCCCGGCGCGTTATAGCTGGAGTTAATATAGTCCGAGGCCCACGAAACCTGTAAACCCGTATCTGGCCAGGCGGTGGCGCGCCACAGTGAGGGCATCATGTCGTAATCGCGGCTCCGCAGTCGGCTGTTGGCCTGGGAGTTATCCACCTGACGGATATCCATCGTCACGCCTAAACGCTGCAAATTATGCTGGAACGGTAATACCCAACTGACGTTGCCGCCGGAGGCGAGCAGCAGCTCAAAACGCAGCGGTTTGCCGGTTTTGGCATTAACGCGCTGACGATTTTTTAGCACCCATCCCGCCTGGTTCAACAGGGCATCTGCTTTAAGTAAATTGGCGCGATCGAAACCATCGCCGTTGGAAACGGGCGGCTGATAAATCCGGGTAAAGACCTCTGGCGGCAAATCTTTTTTCAACGGCGCCAGCAAAGTGAGTTCATCGGCCTTCGGGTAATCACGAGCGGCATATTCTGTATTCTGAAAGTAACTGTTTGGCCGACTGTAGGCGCCGTAAAACAGCGCCTTATTCATCCATTCGAAATCAAATGCAAGGGTGATGGCTTCACGCACCTGGCGGTCGGCAAAGACCGGGCGCTGAGTATTAAAAGCCAGCCAGCGGGTATCCTTTGCCGAGGTAGTCGTGCGATCGTCTTTCACTATATAACCGTTGCTAAAGTTGCGCCCGATATAGCGCGTCGCCCAGTTTTTTGTCGAACTCTCCTCGCGCATATCTACCGCTCCGGCTTTGAAGGCTTCGAAAGCGACGTTATCGTCGAGATAGTAGTCATAGCGAATCGTGTCGAAGTTCCAGCGTCCGCGGTTCACCGGCAGGTCGGCGGCCCAGTATTTCTCGACTCGCGAATAGACAATATATTGCCCCATCCGCCAACTGCTGATGCGATAGGGGCCACTGGCGAGCGGCGGTGTTGAAAGGGGATCGCTCAGTTTATGATGGCGCCAGAATGACGCGGGCATTACCGGCAGCGACAGCAGGCTGAGCATATTTTCTTTGCCCGGCTTGGCCAGTTCAATGCGCACCGTCAGCGGGGCGATGGCTTTGACGGTCGTTCCTTTATAGATAAGACGAAACTGCGGCACCCCTTCGGTCATAAATTTGTGGAAGGTGAAAGCAACGTCGCTGGCGGTAATCGGGCTACCGTCATGAAAGCGGGCTCGCGGGTTGAGGGTAATTTCCATCCACGAGAAATCATCAGTAAAGCGCGCGCGATCGGCAATCAGCGGGTAGTAGCTGCCCGGTTCATCGTCTGAGGTGGTAAACAGAGTGTCATACAGCGCATCGGTACGTACGCCGGGATTACCGCGCAGGGCGTAGCGGTTGAAATTGTCAAAGGTGCCAATGGCGGCAAGCGTAATACTGCCGCCTTTGGGCGCGTCCGGGTTGACGTAATCGAAGTGATGAAAGTCAACGGCATACTTTGGCTCGCCGATAATAGCGAACGCCTCGCTCTCTTTAATGGTTTGCGCCTGGCTACTAAGGCTAAATAAAGCCAGCAGCAGCAGGCCGATGCGCGCAAACATAGTTGGAATATCATCCTCTGACCATTAACCCCGGTAGTTTCGCATCATAAGCGACCCTCAGCGGCTTGTGAAATAATTTGCCGGCTCATCATGGGCGGCAACCAGTTTCTCCAGCGGCAGCGGGCGGCTGAAGCAGTAACCTTGTAGATATTTCACGCCGTGAGCGCGCAGCCATTCCGCCTGCTCCGGCGTTTCTACGCCTTCAGCCACGGTTTTCAGCTGCAGACGGCGGCTAAGCGTTAAGACCGCATCCAGGACGGGAGAGGTGACGGTTTCGGTACCGATCGCCTGTACAAAACCACGATCGATCTTCAGATAATCAAAGTTATAGCGCTCCAGATAAATCAGCGCGCTGTGGCCGGTACCAAAATCATCAATAGCAATTTCGAAGCCCTGCTGATGCAGCCACTCAAAAATGGCCATCGACTGGTTTTTATCGATCATCGAGCGTTCGGTTATTTCCAGCACGACGTCGAAGTAGTTTGCGGGTAACGCGGCGGCAAAACGTTGCATATCTTGCTGAAAATCGGCGGCATGCAGGTGGGTGGGCGAGATATTCAGGCCAAGCTTGGTACCGCGCGGCAAAATACGCTGCAGAGTCGGCGCGTCGCGGGCGATCAACATTAACAGGTGATGGGTAAGCGGCACGATCATTTGCTGCGTTTCCGCCAGATTAATAAAGACGTCTGGCGGGATCTCGCCAACCACCGGATGCCGCCAGCGCATCAGCACTTCAACGCCGCTAATCTGCAGGGTGTCGGCTCTTACCACCGGCTGGTAGACCACGTAGAACTGGTTGTTTTTGATCCCCAGCTGGATTGATTTCCGCGGATCGGATTTGATCGTCAAAATGTAGTAGCTGAGTAAGCCTGCGAGCATACCGCATACCACGCCAAGCAGCAGGGCGAACTGGGTATTCTCGCCAAGCCAGCTGTTGGAAAAGAGATACACTTTTAGCGGTAGCCCCGGAACCTGAATCTGGCGTATCGGCTCATTGGGCAATGATAGCGGGTCGATAATTTTGCTGCTGAAGGTAGAAATCGCAGTATGGCCGATGGCCAGCGCAATACCGTTGAAGTCATTCTGCCGTGCGGTATAGAGGATATAAGGCGTCAGGTTAGCATTGATGGATACAAAAATGCCGCTGTCTCGATCGCCGGGACGTTGCACCCACATTGCCAACGCGGCGGTGTCCGGCATCATCGGTGTGCCCTGGAGGATGGCCATATCCAGGGGTTTATTGATATCAAGCTGCGGTATCAATTGTTTAAACGGTGTGTTCATTGCGCCGGTGGCGGATGAACAGAACGCTTTACCGTTTTTCACCAGCAGGAAGGCGCGTACGTTCGGACTGAAGGCGGCGCTGGCAGCCAGGCCGGAGTCAATATGCTCACAGGGTTGATCGAGCAGAGGCTGCAGGCCCTCGATGGTTTCGCTTAAATCGGCGAAATAACTATTAAGGTAGTGACTGACGTTATTGATTATCTGATCGAAACGTTCAGAGCGGTTGTGGTAGATAACCATAAACTGGATGCTGCCGGCCAGTAGCGCGACGGCAACGCCAATGCAAATACTGGTAAGCCAGATTTTACGTCGGGGTGAAAAGTAGCGGGTTAGCATAGGCCAGAATCTGTCCGTATTATTGAATCATGCCAATGGGGTGCCAGAAGAGTATGGTTCCATTTCCTTTAAAAGGCATAGCTTGTAAAGACATAGCTTATTTTGCGGAGTTCATCGGCGGAAAAGCAAAAAAAACACTGCCGGGGCAGTGTTTTTTTCATTTCTTACCGTCAGCCAAGGGATAACCGACGGTAAGAAGAAGGATCAGGAACGACTCAGAACGCGACGCGCTTCGTTATAGCGCTTTTTCCAGTATGGCTCATCCAGGCTTGAGATGGTGACGCCGCTGCTGGTAGAGGCATGTACAAACTGGTTGTTGCCGATGTAGATACCAACATGACGGCCCGTAGAGCCAGCACGGAACAGCACTAAATCACCGGTACGCAGTTGAGTGCGCGAAATCGATTTGCCGGAATCCTGCTGCTCGGAAGTTGAGCGTGGCAGTTCCAGACCAAATTGTTCACGGAAAGTACGCTGCACGAACGCCGAGCAATCGATCCCTTTCCGGGTGCTGCCGCCAAGGCGGTAACGCACGCCTTTCCAGCTAGCATACTGGTCCATCAAGCGGGACTTCACGTCCAGGTTGCTGACCATTTTTTCAAATTCATCCTGAGAGGCTTGCAGTGATGATAAATCTCCACTACCCACAGCATGCGTCTCAGAATGCATATTCTTGGCGGTACTTGTTGAACTACACGCGGAAAGCAGAACCGCAACTGCAATCGCGGGGACGACCCGCAAGATATATCTCAAAATCGGCTGAGATTTGACCATTATGTTTATTTTCCCTTGTTGTCCTTAACGACAATGTCGTTATAAAAAATGCCAAACGTGGTAGAGCCTAGATTCCAGAAAGCAATGAGACAATTCCTTAAGCCTAAAAATGTGGAGTACCGCACATTTTTATTCAGATGATGAATTGTGTTGCTTGGGAAGGCAAAACGAGAAAGAGATTACCCTATCAAACGTGGGATGGCGAGCGGTTTTGCGCGATTTCTTATAAGTATTTTTGCGACAAAAAGTGAATCATCGGCAAAGGGGAAAATAGCGCCTTTTTTGGCTGAAAAATATGCAATATCTTCATTTCAATGATGATTAATGTGACAGGAAGATGATGTCGCGAATAAATCATCAGCAAATATAAAAAAAGGGGTCAGAACGACCCCTTATGGATAATATTAATAAAATGTAAAAATGATCTTATTTTTTTGCTATTCCACCCGGAAGCGAACGGTCAAACCAGGCGATCAACTTATCGGAAAGCGAGGTCATTAATACCCACGGCGCGCCTATCAGCACCGCGCTGAGCGAACCTACGGCAATATCGGTGAACCAATGGGCGCCGATCATCACTCGCGGGAAAGCAAAAACCACAAAAATAACCAGTGCAATGATAAATGCCCGGCGGCCGAAATATCGCCACATAAACGAGGCGAAAATGAGCAACATCATGCCGTGGTCGCCCGGAAAGCTATCTTTTGAAGCGTCTTTGGTTGGCAGTGAGACCATGTCGCTGACTTTCGTAATATCGGTAAAGAACAACGAAGGGCTGGCGCGCTGTACCGGCATCAAATGCTGGGCAAGTTGATTGATAATCACCGCCGCGAGCAACATCACCAGCCCCATAAGGATAATGCGGCGGCGTTCAGCGCTCTGCGCTTTGATCCAAAAATTGAGCATCAGACAGCCCATCGCCAGCAGCGAGCAGGCGTCGAAAGCGCGATTGTTGATGATGGCTAACAGCCAGGCATACGCGTGGTTGGTGCTCACGCCCTGGTTAAAGAAGTGAAAAATAGCCGAGTCAAGCGGGAACCAGAAACCGTGGTTTGCCGGTAGATACCAGGAACAAAATAAGGCCACGCCCGCGGCGTTCAGCAGCAAGATTAGGGGTATACGGTTTTTAGTCATAACGAATGCGATTTTTTTAAACAGCGGCCAAAAATAGCCGCATTAACTTAAACGAAGCTTCAACAGCGAGGACTGCAGGGTATTCCAGTCAACTTCTGACTCGGAAATCAGTTCGATGCGGCTATCCGGCGGCGGCGCGTTTTGGGTTTCGATGTGCAGATCGAGTCCCTGGCGGTTGATTCGCACCAATCCTTCAGCGATACGCATCACGCCTTTCACCCGGCCAACCGGCGCCAGGCGCGCCCATTCCAGCAACCCAACGGTGTCAAATTGGGTATCAGCATCAAAAATCCAGCCGCAGGCATGGTATCCCTGGCCGCTGTTAACACTGCGACGCCAGCGTTGATGCGCCGGTAGATTTAACGCCGCCAAACCCTGCTTTTGTCCGTGACTGTGCACGTGGTCCGGGCTTGCCGGCAGCGGCGCGGTGTTGCGGCGCGGCAGATCCAGCAGCGCGCGATCGATATTGCCTTGGGTGGCGGTCACCTGCAGGCGCTCGCCGGCGTACTGTTGCCACCAGTTGGCAAAAGCGGCATCGCTTTCCGGCGTCGCACGGTCGCTTTTATTAGCCACGATCACGTCGGCTGCGGCCAGTTGGTCGCGGAAATTTTCATTAGCGACGATCTTCTCTTCCAGCAGCTGGCGCGGATCCAGGATGCACAGCGTCGCGCGCAGATCGATCCAGGGGTCATAGACGGCAGCGGTGAGGATATCGAGAATTTGCTTCGGATGGCCCAGTCCGGTTGGCTCAATCAGCAGACGATCCGGCTTTCCCTGACGCAGCAGCGTATTGAGCCCAACCTGCATCGGCAGACCGTTGACACAGCACATGCAGCCGCCGGGGATCTCTTTTAGCAACGCGCCGCTTTCCGCCAGCAGGGCGCCGTCGATGCCGACTTCGCCGAACTCGTTGACCAGCACGGCCCATTTTTCATTTGCAGGCTTGTGGGCCAGTAAATGAAGAATCGAGGTCGTTTTGCCGCTGCCGAGAAAGCCCGTGATCAGGTTAGTTTTGGTCACAATTTCTCCAGCATAGAAATGTAATGTTGTAACAGTTGCGACTATCCTGACGAAAAAAAGGGGAAAAGAGAAGGGTTACTGCGGACAGAAAAGCATTCTGTCCGCTAAACAGCAGAAATTGTTAATTACGCAGCGCGGTAGCCACGGCTTCGCGGGCACCCGATTTAGCCAGTTGATGCCAGGCTGAAGTGATTTCCTCGACAAACAGTGGGTTGCCCGGCAGGTCCTGACCAAATATCTCCTGCAGGTTAAGCAGGGCGCTGACGCGCTCGTCCGGCTGGCTGGTAGCGACCAACTGTTTGATTTTGTCGACCAGCGGGTCGCGCACGTCAATGGCCTGCCCGGCGTCGTCGACGCCGCTTACATAACGCATCCAGCCAGCCACGCCCAGCGCCAGCAGCGGCCAGCGGCTGCCGTTTGCCAGATGAACGCGAATACTATCGAGCATCCTCTGCGGCAGCTTTTGGCTGCCGTCCATGGCGATTTGCCAGGTACGATGCTTTAACGCCGGATTGGCGAAGCGCGTTATCAGGCTGTCGGCATAGGCGACTAAATCCACGCCGGTAATCGATAGCGTTGGCGCTTGTTCATCCAGCATCAGGCGGCGGGCGGCATGGCGGAAAACATCATCCTGCATGCAGTCGCTAACGTGCGCGTGCCCCGCCAGGTAGCCCAGCCAGGCGAGGAAGGAGTGGCTACCGTTGAGCATCCGTAGTTTCATTTGTTCCCACGGCAGGACGTCGCGGGTCATCTGTACCCCCGCCGTTTCCCAGGCCGGGCGTCCAGCGACAAAATTGTCTTCCACAACCCATTGAATAAACGGTTCGCAGCTGATGGCGCAGGGATCTTCAACGCCCAGCACGGAGGCAATCTCCGCCAAAGATTCTTCGGTGGCGGCCGGGACGATGCGGTCAACCATGGTGCCGGGGAAGCTGACATGTTCAGCAATCCAGTTTGCCAACTCCTGGCTTCGTTTCTCCGCCATACCGAGGACGGCGTTTTTCACGACGTGACCATTGTCGGGAATATTGTCGCAGGACAGAACGGTAAAAGGGGCGAGTCCGCGTTCGCGGCGGCGATTGAGCGCTTCAACTAAAATACCGGGAGCCGACTGCGGCAGCGTCGGGTTTTCCAGATCGTTAACGATGCGCGGCTGGGTTGGATCCAGTTTACCGGTCGCCGGATCGATGCAATAACCTTTCTCGGTGATCGTCAGCGAAACGATAGCCACCTGCGGTTCGCAAAATTTTTCGATAATCGCTGCCAGAGAATCAAGTCTGGCATTCAGGCATTCATGTACTGCGCCAACCACGATCGGCTGGTTACCCTCAGCGCCTTTTTCCAGCACCGTAAACAGGTGGTCCTGCGCACGCAGTTGGCTCATCAGCTTATCGCCGCTGAACAGGCTGATTTCACAAATTCCCCAGTCGCCGCCGCTGGCGTTAAGTACCCGGTCGGTCAGCAGCGCCTGATGCGCGCGGTGAAACGCGCCAAAACCCAAATGTACGATACGCGAGCGCAATTGGCGGCGATCGTACTGCGGAAGTTGTACGCTTGCGGGTAGCGCGGCGGTAGCGATAGTTGTCATTTTTATACACCTGATTAACCAATGATTAACATGAGGTAGTGTAAAGTTATATGACAGCAATTTAAATTGGTAAGCCGAATTTATCCGCTTAGTGTGAGCTGGATCAATCAATGATACGGGCGAAATTGACCATTCAGCAGAAGCATGTATGGTAGTCGTCATAAGGTTTCACATTATTGGTATAACAACTTAAAGAGGGCATTGCGATGGAGCAAACCTGGCGTTGGTATGGACCGAACGATCCGGTATCGCTTGATGATGTGCGCCAGGCGGGCGCCACGGGCGTCGTGACCGCGTTGCATCACATTCCTAATGGTCAGGTCTGGCCGGTTGAAGAGATTCAGCAGCGTTTAGCGCTGCTGGCGGAAAAAGGCCTGAGCTGGTCGGTGGTTGAAAGTATCCCGGTTCATGAAGATATCAAAACCCACAGCGGGCAATATGAGACGTGGATTGCCAACTACCAGCAGAGCATCCGCAATCTGGCGGCCTGCGGTATTGATACCGTGTGCTATAACTTCATGCCGATTCTGGACTGGACGCGTACCGATCTGGAATATCAGCTGGCCGATGGCTCCAAA
The DNA here is from genome assembly GCF_050600785.1 of Klebsiella sp. 141198. NCBI lineage: Bacteria > Pseudomonadati > Pseudomonadota > Gammaproteobacteria > Enterobacterales > Enterobacteriaceae > Klebsiella > Klebsiella sp. 141198. Next base: position 653,597 of record NZ_JAQIRM010000002.1, on the reverse strand, counting down.
GCGCTGCGTTTTGACCAGATTGCTTTCGCCGCTTTTGAACTGCACATCCTTAAACGTCCGGGCGCCGAAGCTGACTACAGCGCTGAAGAACAGCAGCAGGCTGAAGTTTACTTTAAGGCGATGAGCGAGGCGGATATCGACAAGCTGACCCGCAATATCATCGCTGGCCTGCCGGGAGCGGAAGAGGGCTATACCCTCGATCAGTTCCGCGCTCGTCTGGCGGAGTATGACCACATCGATAAAGCGCAGCTGCGTGAGAACATGGCTTACTTCCTGCGGGCGATTGTGCCGGTGTGCGAAGAAGTCGGCGTGCGTCTGGCGGTTCACCCGGACGATCCGCCGCGTCCGATCCTCGGCCTGCCGCGTATCGTGTCGACGATCGACGATATGCAGTGGTTGAAAGAGACGGTAGACAGCATTTATAACGGCTTTACCATGTGTACCGGATCCTACGGCGTGCGCGCCGATAACGATCTGGTGAAGATGGTGGAAACCTTCGGCGATCGTATCCACTTTACCCATTTGCGTTCTACCTGCCGTGAAGAGAATCCTAAAACCTTCCACGAGGCGGCGCATCTGAATGGCGACGTCAATATGGTGGCGGTGGTCAATGCGATCCTCAGCGAAGAGCTGCGTCGTAAGAAAGCCGGCGATCTGCGCCCGATTCCGTTCCGTCCGGATCACGGCCATCAGATGCTTGACGATCTGCGTAAGAAAACTAATCCCGGTTATTCGGCGATTGGCCGCCTGAAAGGCATGGCGGAAGTGCGAGGCGTTGAGCTGGCGCTGAAGATGACCAAATACCCTGAGCTGCTGTAATCGGGGTGTGAGGGAAAGCAAAAGGACAGCCAACGGCTGTCCTTTTTTGTGCCTGATATCGGCAGCGAGTAGCCTGGATAAGGCGCGCAGCGCCGCCATCCGGGACATTCCCCGGCCTGCGCTACGCTGGGCCGGGCAACCGTCAGAGGAGGGTGGTTAGTCCGCGCGGCCCATATAGCGGCACTCTTCGATATGAATGCGGATTTTCTCACCGCTGGTCAGGTATTCCGGAACCTGAATGACCAGCCCGGTGCTCATAGTGGCCGGTTTGGTGCGCGAGCTGGCGGAAGCGCCTTTGATACCCGGTGCGGTTTCTACGATTTCCAGGTCAACGGTCTGCGGCAGCTCCAGCGCCAACAGCTGGCCATCCCAGGTCAGAACCTGCATATCCGGCATGCCGCCTTCCGGGATAAACTGCAGCTCTTCTTCGATCTGCTCTTTGGTGAAGGTATACGGGGTATAGTCTTCTTTATCCATGAATACATATTCGTTGCCATCGACGTAGGAGAAATCAACGAAACGACGGGTCAGGGTGACGGTATCAACAATATCGTCGCCCTTAAAACGCTCTTCTACTTTCAGGCCGGTACGCACGTCGGAAAAACGCATTTTATACAGCGTTGCTGCGCCACGGGCGCTTGGCGACTGAATATCAATATTTTTAACAATCAGCAGTTTGCCGTTGTAATTCAGCACCATACCTTTTTTAATTTCATTCGCTCTTGGCATTGCAGTAATCCTGTCACTTAAAGGGTCAAAAATATCGCGTAAAACTACTCGCGCCGGGCCTTTCAGGCAAGCGGAATTCGCGACTTTTGCTATCTCCTGGCAAATCTTCGATCGGCGCTGCTGAAAAAGCCGTTTCGCCAGCTTCAGCTTTCCTGATAGCCGATATTTTGCTACTGTCCGCCTCCCACTCATTAAGGAGTCAGGTATGGAATGTCGCCCGGACTGCGGAGCCTGTTGCACCGCGCCGTCCATCTCAAGCCCCATTCCCGGAATGCCTGACGGCAAGCCGGCAAATACACCGTGCGTGCAGCTGGATGAACATCTGCGTTGCAAGATTTTTGCCTCGCCGCTGCGCCCTAAAGTCTGCGCGGGTTTACAACCGACGGCGGAAATGTGCGGCAGCACGCGTCAGCAGGCGATGGCTTATCTCATTCATCTCGAAGCGCTGACCGCGCCCTAAACGTCTTTAATACGCCACAGGCAGACCTGGGCGATAATTCCCATCACTAGCGCAATCCAGAACACCGCGTGATAGCTCCAGATTTCCGCGACGACGCCCGCCAGCGAGCCGGCGATGATCCAGCCGACGCGCGTGGTATTGGTATACAGCGTGGTCGCCGCGCCCGCCTGACCCGGCATCAGATCCTGAAAATAGAGCATACCGATGCCGGCCAGGATCCCGATGTAAATCGCGTTCAGCGCCTGCATCCCCAGCAGCAGGACTGGAGTATGGACAGTCAGCATACCGACATAAAACAGCAGCCCGGCAAGCGCGGCAATGCGCATCAGCAAGCGCTTACCAAAGCGTTTCGCGTAATACCCGGCAATCAGCATGGTGGGGATTTCCAGCCCGGCGGCGGTCCCCATCATCAGCCCGGCCAGTTTCTCCGGCAGATGCAGTTCATTAATGATAAACAGCGGCATATTAATGATATAGAGGCTGTTGGTGCCCCACATTAACGTACAGATGCTGAACAGCAGCAGCGCATCGCGGCGGTTGGTGCGCGGCGCTTCAAGATGGCCACCGGCGGTTTTGCTCTCTTTACGCATGCTGGGCAGGAAGAACCAGACCATCAGCGCGCAGACGATAAACGCCACGGCGGCGCTGAGATACATCACGGTAAAACCAAAACCCATCGCCAGCGCGTAGGCCAGCGGTGGGCCGATCACCCACGCCAGCGAGACCTGCGCGCGCAGAATGGAACTGAACATCACCGCCTCGCGCCCGGTTTTGTCCGCGTGTTCGCGGGCGAGGGCGAACATTTGCGGGTTGGCGGTAGAGCCAAAGCTACTGAGAAAGACGCCGACGAACAGCAGAATAAAGTAGTTGCGGTTCCAGGCGAACAGCACGCAGGCAAGCACCCCCAGCAGGCAGCAGGCGACAATCAGCTGCTTGCGATCGCCTTTACGATCGGAACGCCCGGCAAGAAACTGACTTACCAGAATACCGATGACCGCGCTGCCGGTAAAAAAGAAGCCGACCATTGCCGGGCGCACGTGCACCTCATTGGTCAAAAACAGGCTCAGGGTCGGGGTTTGTAAGGCCCCGGCGATCCCCGTCAGAAAGGCGACGATAAGAAAAGCGGAGGAGGTTAAGTCGAACCCGCGGCGGGGAAGGGCGGCGCTACTGTTTTGCATGCTGGAATATCATTGGTTTCAGGAGAGGCGAAGTTTACGCCGACACCCATAAAATGAATAGTGGTATGGCACGAAAAATTAAAAAGGCGTTTCAAATTATGTCGTTCAGCAAAATGCTGAAGCCAATGGCGCATTTCACCATTAGCTTCAGCAAAAATGTGCGGTATCTCTAAATTCTGTTATCAGCCTTCGGAGTTTACTTGCGCAGTGCGCAAGAAAGGTACAGACTCATTGAAACGTTTCAGCGTCATCAGAGTATTATCCAGTCATCGGGTGGCGTATTTTTTCTCATGTTAGCTGAAACGATTCAATTCAGCGGAGAGGAGAACTATGTTCCAGTTATCTGTACAGGATATCCATCCCGGCCAGCAGGCCGCGAATAAAGAAGAGGCAATACGTCAGATTGCTGGCGCGCTGGTTAGCGCGGGTAATGTGGCTGACGGCTACGTTAACGGTATGCTTGCCCGCGAGCAGCAGACCTCCACTTTCCTCGGCAATGGCATCGCCATCCCGCACGGCACCACCGATACCCGCGACCAGGTTCTGAAAACCGGTGTCCAGGTGTATCAGTTCCCGCAGGGCGTGACCTGGGGAGAAGGGCAAACCGCTTATGTGGCGATCGGTATTGCCGCCAGCTCCGACGAGCATCTCGGTCTGCTGCGTCAGTTGACGCACGTCCTGAGCGACGACTCGGTGGCTGAACAGCTGAGAACCGTCACCACCGCAGAAGATCTGCGGGCTCTGCTGATGGGTGAAAAGCAAAGCGAAGCGCTGAAGCTCGACAACGAAACGTTGAGCCTGGACGTGGTCGCCAACGATCTGCTGACGCTGCAGGCGCTGAACGCCGCGCGGCTGAAAGAAGCGGGGGCGGTAAACGCCGACTTCGTCAGCCGTACCATTAACGATGCGCCGCTCAATCTGGGCCAGGGGATCTGGTTGAACGATTGTGCGCAAGGCAACCTGCGCAGCGCCGTTGCCGTGAGTCGCGCTGCCAATGCCTTTACCGCTGATGGGCAGCCGGTAGCGCTGCTGATCACCGTCGCGATGGCCGATGAGCAGCCGACCGCGGTGCTTAATCGCCTGAGCAATCTGCTCATTGATAAAAAAGCGGAGCATCTGCTGAAAGCCGACGCCGCCACGCTGCTGGCGCTGCTGACCAGCGACGACGCCATTGCTGAAGACGTGCTGAATGCTGAATTTGTAGTACGCAACGAGCACGGGCTGCACGCGCGTCCGGGCACGATGCTGGTTAATACGATTAAACAATTCTCCAGCGACATTACCGTCACCAACCTCGACGGTTCCGGCAAGCCGGCCAATGGCCGCAGCCTGATGAAGGTCGTGGCGCTGGGCGTGAAAAAAGGTCACCGTCTGCGTTTTACCGCGCAGGGTGAAGATGCGCAACAAGCGCTGGATGCGATTGGCGAAGCGATCGCCGCAGGCCTTGGGGAGGGCGCATAAATGAGCAGACGTGTAGCAACAATTACTTTAAATCCGGCGTACGACCTGGTGGGCTTCACCCCGGAAATCGAACGTGGCGAAGTGAACCTGGTACGTACCACCGGCCTGCATGCGGCAGGTAAAGGTATCAACGTGGCGAAGGTGCTGAAAGATCTCGGCATCGACGTCACCGTCGGCGGCTTCCTCGGTAAAGATAACCAGGATGGCTTCCAGCAGCTGTTCAGCGAGCTGGGCATCGCCAACCGCTTCCAGGTGGTGCAGGGGCGTACCCGTATCAACGTCAAGCTGACGGAAAAAGACGGCGAAGTGACCGATTTCAACTTCTCCGGTTTTGAAGTGACTCCGGCGGATTGGGAGCGTTTCGTTAATGATTCTCTGAGCTGGCTGGGGCAGTTCGATATGGTTTGCGTCAGCGGCAGCCTGCCGTCCGGCGTGAGTCCGGAAGCCTTTACCGATTGGATGACGCGCCTGCGCAGCCAGTGCCCGTGCATTATTTTCGATAGTAGCCGCGAAGCGCTGGTCGCCGGACTGAAAGCCGCGCCGTGGCTGGTAAAACCAAACCGCCGCGAGCTGGAAATCTGGGCTGGCCGCAAGCTGCCGGAGATGAAAGATGTCATCGACGCCGCCCATGCGCTGCGCGAGCAAGGTATTGCCCACGTGGTGATTTCGCTGGGCGAAGAGGGCGCGCTGTGGGTTAACGCCTCCGGCGAATGGATTGCCAAACCGCCTTCAGTCGAGGTTGTCAGCACCGTAGGCGCCGGTGATTCGATGGTCGGCGGCCTGATTTACGGCCTGCTGATGCGTGAATCCAGCGAGCATACCCTGCGCCTGGCTACCGCCGTCGCCGCCCTGGCCGTTAGCCAGAGCAACGTTGGCATTACCGATCGTACCCAGTTGGCCGCAATGATGGCGCGCGTCGACTTACAACCCTTTAATTGACAGCAGGAGAGGCATAATGAAAACGCTGCTGATTATTGATGCCGGGCTTGGACAGGCTCGCGCCTACATGGCGAAGACCCTGCTCAGCGCCGCGGCGCAGAAAGCGCACCTTGAGCTGATTGATAACCCGAACGATGCCGAACTGGCCATCGTGCTGGGGACCGCGCTGCCGGCAGATAGCGCGCTGAATGGTAAAAACGTCTTTCTGGGCGATATTAACCGTGCTGTCGCCCATCCGGAGCTGTTCCTGGGGGAAGCGAAAGATCACGCTAAGCCGTACGTTGCGCCAGCGGCGGTAGCCGTTCCGGCCGCGGCTCAGGGCCAGAAACGTATTGTCGCCGTCACCGCTTGTCCGACCGGCGTTGCCCATACCTTTATGGCGGCCGAAGCCATTGAAACCGAGGCCAAAAAACGCGGCTGGTGGGTGAAAGTGGAAACCCGTGGCTCAGTGGGGGCCGGTAATGCCATTACTCCGGAAGAGGTGGAGCAGGCGGATCTGGTGATCGTCGCCGCCGATATCGAAGTCGATCTGGCGAAGTTCGCTGGTAAACCGATGTATCGCACCACTACCGGACTGGCGCTGAAGAAAACCGCGCAGGAACTGGATAAAGCCGTTGCGGAAGCAAAACCGTACCAGCCATCCGGCAAACCGCAGGCGTCCGGTGAAGGTAAAAAAGAGTCGGCTGGCGCCTATCGTCACCTGCTGACCGGCGTCTCCTACATGCTGCCGATGGTGGTCGCGGGCGGCCTGTGTATCGCGCTGTCGTTCGCGTTCGGTATTAAAGCGTTTGAAGTGAAAGACACCATGGCGGCGGCGTTGATGCAAATCGGCGGCGGTTCAGCCTTTGCGCTGATGGTGCCGGTACTGGCGGGCTTTATCGCTTTCTCCATCGCTGACCGTCCGGGTCTGACGCCTGGTCTTATCGGCGGTATGCTGGCCGTCAGCGGCGGCTCCGGTTTTATCGGCGGTATCATCGCCGGTTTTCTTGCCGGTTACGTGGCGAAGTTAATCAGCACTAAGCTGAAACTGCCGCAGAGTATGGAAGCATTGAAGCCGATTCTGATCATTCCGTTGATTTCCAGCCTGATTGTTGGTCTGGCGATGATCTACCTGATCGGCAAACCGGTGGCGGGTATCCTGGCCGGGCTTACCCACTGGCTGCAAACTATGGGGACGGCGAACGCAGTACTGCTCGGCGCGATCCTCGGCGGCATGATGTGTACCGATATGGGCGGCCCGGTGAACAAAGCGGCTTATGCCTTCGGTGTGGGTCTGTTGAGTACTCAAACCTACGCGCCGATGGCGGCGATTATGGCGGCCGGTATGGTGCCACCGCTGGCGCTTGGCCTGGCGACGCTGATTGCCCGCAACAAGTTCGACAAATCACAGCGTGAAGGCGGTAAAGCGGCGTTGGTTCTGGGGCTGTGCTTCATTACCGAAGGGGCGATTCCATTCGCCGCTCGCGACCCGATGCGCGTACTGCCTTGCTGTATCGTAGGCGGCGCGGTGACCGGCGCTATCTCGATGGCGGTAGGCGCGAAACTGATGGCGCCGCACGGCGGTCTGTTCGTCCTGCTGATCCCAGGCGCCATCACTCCGGTGCTGGGTTATCTGCTGGCGATTATTGCCGGTACGCTGGTCGCGGGTCTCTCTTACGCGGTGCTGAAGCGTCCGGAAGCGCCTGCAGCGGAAGTTGAAAAAGCGGCATAATATAAGCGTAATAAAAAAGGGCCGATTCATCGGCCCTTTTTTTGTTCCTGAATTCAGGCCACTTCGGCGGTCTGCTGCGCCCGCAGCCAGGCAATTTCTTCCGCCCAGATATCCGGGTTAATGGTTTCCAGAATCAGCGGGATACCATCGAAACGGTTATCCTGCATGATCCAACGAAAAGCATCATGGCCGATATTGCCTTCACCCAGGCTATGGTGACGGTCGACGCGGCTGCCAAAAGCGCTTTTGGCATCATTCAGATGCATGCCGCGCAGATACTGGAAGCCGACGATTCGTTCGAATTCGGCAAAGGTCTTTTCACACTCCTCCGCGCTGCGTAGATCATAACCGGCGGCGAAAGCGTGGCAAGTATCAATGCAGACGCCAACGCGGGATTTGTCCTCAACGCCGTCAATGATGGCGGCCAGATGTTCAAATTTAAACCCGAGATTGCTGCCCTGGCCGGCGGTATTTTCGATAACCGCGGTCACGCCTTCGGTTTTCGCCAGCGCGATGTTGATGGATTCAGCGATACGCGCCAGGCATTCATCTTCCGGGATCTGCTGCAGGTGGCTGCCCGGATGGAAGTTGAGCAGCGTTAATCCCAACTGCTGGCAGCGGGTTAATTCATCGATAAACGCCTCGCGAGATTTCTCCAGCGCTTCTTCGACCGGATGACCGAGGTTAATGAGGTAGCTGTCGTGCGGCAGGATCTGCCCCGGGCCGAAGTGATATTTTTCGCAGGCGGCTTTGAATTCGGCAATCGCTTCGTCGGTGAGCGGCGCGGCGCGCCATTGACGCTGATTTTTGGTGAACAGGGCGAATGCGGTCGCTTCGATTTCGGCGGCGCGGATGGCGGCATTGGCCAACCCGCCGGAGGCGCTAACGTGCGCTCCAATGTATTTCATAAAAAACTCCAGTTAAGCCGCTGGGGGGAGGGTAATGATAGCGGCTTAACCGGAGAGTTACAGCAATGAATGAATATCGATGAGGAAACTTACTGTTTAACCAATCAGGTGGTGGATAGCGAAGTTAATCGCGGCTCCGCCAACAATTAGCCAGACGAACAGTACCAGCGCCATCAGCAGCGGCTTCGCACCGGCTTTTTTCAGCGCGCTGACGTGGGTGGTTAAGCCCAGCGCGGCCATTGCCATCGCCAGCAGTACGGTATCGAGGGTGACCAGCATATCGACTACGGCTTTTGGCAGCAGATGGAAGGAGTTAAACACCGCCACCAGAATAAACAGGATGGCAAACCACGGAATGGTGATTTTGCTCTTTTCGCCGTTACCGGCTGGCGCCAGCTGTTTTACACGAGCGGCGATGAACAGCAGGAACGGAGCCAGCATCATCACGCGCAGCATTTTGGCGATAACCGCGGCATTTTCGGCATCCGGGCTAACCGCATGACCGGCGGCAACGACCTGGGCGACTTCATGCATGGTGGAGCCCATATAGATGCCGTAAGTTTCCGGAGTGAACCAGTGCGCCAGCAGCGGATACATCGCCGGGTAGAGGAAGATGGCGATAGTACCGAAGATAACCACTGTCGCCACGGCGACCGTCACTTTACTGGCTTCGGCTTTGACGACCGGCTCGGTAGCCAGAACCGCCGCGGCGCCGCAGATGCTGCTACCGGCGCCGATAAGCCAGCTGGTGTGTTTATCGAGCCCGAAAACCTTCTGCCCGAGGAAACAGGCGATAAAGAAGGTGCTGGACAGCGTCAGCACGTCAATCAGGATCCCGCTGACGCCGACGTCAGCAATCTGGGCAAACGTCAGACGAAAACCATAAAGAATGATCCCCAGGCGCAGCAGATACTGCTTGGCGAAAATCACCCCGCCGTCGCAGGACTGCCAAATTTTGGGATAAACGGTGTTACCGACCACCATGCCGAACAAGATAGCCAGCGTTAGCGCGCTGAAGCCCGCGCCGGCGATTGCAGGGAAACTGCCTGCCCACAGGGCGGCGCCGGTCAACGCGGCGGTCAGCGCCAGGCCTGGGACGAAATGCCACAGGGTGCGATGTTTAGTGGGTAAAGTGAGTGCTGTCATAACCTTCTCCTTTGTCTGGGCAAAGAATACGACTGACTGGTTTAAAAATAAAATTGATTATATATTTATAATCTATCGGAATAAGTGATAAACCCTTCATCCTTCGCGCTGCAGGTGTGTTGGCTACGTTTACTCACCCCAGTCACTTACTGATGTAAGCTCCTGGGGACTAATGAGGGACATCCTTGTCCCTCACCGGAGGTCAGCCTTTGGCTGGTCAAATTCGTTCCTGACGAATTTGTCGCTCACTTGCCGCCTTCCTGCAGCACGAATGATTTTGGGTTAAACCCTTCATCCTTCAGGCCACAGCCCTGATGATTTATGTCACCATAGCGTTGACGGTTATCCAGATTGGGCTAATAAACAGGTGAGTTATGCATATCACGCTACGGCAACTGGAAGTTTTTGCTGAGGTTTTGAAAAGCGGGTCAACGACTCAGGCGTCACAGATGCTGGCGCTGTCGCAGTCGGCGGTGAGCGCGGCGCTGACCGAACTAGAGGGGCAACTTGGCGTCCAGCTGTTTGACCGCGTCGGCAAACGGCTGGTGGTCAACGAGCACGGGCGTTTGCTCTATCCGCGCGCGCTTGCGCTGCTGGAGCGCGCCGGGGAGATAGAACAGCTGTTCCGTGGCGATAATGGCGCTATCCGCGTTTATGCCAGTAGCACCATTGGCAACTATATTCTGCCGGAAATCATCGCCCGCTACCGCCGCGATTTCCCCGAACTGCCGCTGGAACTGAGCGTCGGCAACAGCCAGGACGTGATTAATGCGGTCAGCGATCTGCGCGTCGATATTGGCCTGATTGAAGGCCCGTGCCACGCGGCGGATATTATCGCCGAGCCGTGGATTGAAGATGAACTGGTGGTGTTCGCCGCCCCTGATTCTCCATTCCTCGAAGGCGAATTGACGCTGCAACGGCTGGCGGAAGCACAGTGGATCCTTCGCGAGCATGGCTCCGGCACGCGGGAAATCGTCGACTACGTGCTGTTATCGCATCTGCCCGCGTTCCAGTTAGGCATGGAGCTTGGCAACTCAGAGGCCATTAAACATGCGGTCCGTCATGGGTTAGGCATTAGTTGCTTGTCGCGGCGGGTAATTGCTGAACAGCTGGCAGCCGGAACGCTGGTGGAGCTCAAGCTGCCGCTGCCGCGCCTGACGCGCACGTTGTGGCGTATTCGCCATCGGCAAAAGCACGTTTCCAAGGCGCTGCAGCGTTTTATCCGTTACTGCGAGGTGTAGCTGTATCCCTTATTGGCGCGTAGCCGTGCCGCACGCAGATCTCTGGGGTTCTGGCATAATGCCAGCTGCCCATGGGAACGGGTTCCCAGCAGCGAATGTAGTGCGGCGAGCTGTATACTGTAAAATGTAAGGTAAAAATGGCGCTGTTGATGACGATCAGCAGCACCAGCGTAAATCCGGCGATAGCCGTCAGCAGGCGATTTTCATAACTTCCATCGACCGTCTTACCATGCAGCACTCTGCGCATCCGCCAGGCGAATGAAAAAAAGAGCAGCGCGGAGCCGGTAAAATTAGCCTTCAGTAAGGAAATGGAGGCGAAGTCTGGCCAACCGCGCAATTTCAGTAACGGCAGATAGTCGGTTGCTAAATAGAGCGCGTAAATCCCTAATGCGGGCAAAATAAATCCTGCGATCAGCTGTTGCCAGATTCGCTGTGCGCGAGTGGTTTGTGGTTTAGCATTGGTGACTTTTGTTGGTTTCTTCACGGCTAGTTCTCCCGATTAGCAATGGGAGAGGGGTGTTGCACCCTTCTGCCGAAATAGTCGCACCAGTCGCTGTTCCATACGTACATATAAATGGTGTGTTTGCTGTATTGCTTGCACACGCCGTATTGCGGGTTATCCCGGTAGTGGTCCATCGTGCGCCAGTCCAGCCAGGTGAAAGCCGCAATATAGATAAGAGAAAAGGCGCAGAAGACTTTGCACAGCCGAACCATCAGCCGCTTTTTCACTCCGACGCCCGCCAGTAGCCCCAGCAGTCCAGCAATCGCAAGAGGAAGCGCGCCGACAAGAAAAGTCTCCCTGTTATCGGTCAGGTAATTCGGCAGCCGCAACCAGTGTTCCAGCACCGTGATACTGGTGTACAGGCCAATAACGAATAGATACAGGCAGAAAATCGCCAGCAGCAGAAAGGCATCGGGGGCCAGACTGCGACGAGTGGGGGAAACCATAAGCTGACTCCTTCAGCATTGTGACAATCCTCGCGTTATTTTGCCGTAAGCTACGATTTTTTGTCTGTTTTTTTATGCGCCAATTCAGGATTACTGCTTTACTAATAATTTGTGTCAGATCATGAAGCTCTCTTATAACTTTGCATTTGTACCGGATGGACGGACGATCGTCTGCTACAATCGCGCCTCATTTTTTGGATGGATAGCATTTTCACATGGTTTCGGAAACTAAAACCACAGAAGCGCCCACGCTCCGCCGCGAGCTAAAAGCGCGCCACTTGACCATGATCGCTATTGGCGGTTCCATCGGTACAGGTCTTTTCGTTGCCTCTGGCGCAACAATTTCACAGGCAGGCCCCGGCGGCGCGCTGCTTTCCTACATTCTGATCGGTCTGATGGTATATTTCCTGATGACCAGTCTCGGCGAGCTGGCGGCGTTTATGCCGGTTTCAGGCTCCTTTGCCACCTATGGTCAGAACTACGTAGAAGAAGGCTTTGGCTTCGCGCTGGGCTGGAACTACTGGTACAACTGGGCGGTGACTATCGCCGTTGACCTCGTAGCCTCGCAGCTGGTGATGAGCTACTGGTTCCCGGATACCCCCGGCTGGATCTGGAGCGCGCTGTTCCTTGGTATCATGTTCCTGTTGAACTGGATCTCGGTACGCGGCTTCGGCGAAGCGGAGTACTGGTTCTCGCTGATTAAAGTTGCCACCGTGATTATCTTTATCATCGTCGGCATCATGATGATTTTTGGCATCTTCGAAGGCACGACGCCGGCGGGCTGGAGCAACTGGGGCATTGATGACGCGCCGTTTGCCGGCGGCTTTGCGGCGATGATCGGCGTGGCGATGATTGTCGGTTTCTCCTTCCAGGGCACCGAGCTCATCGGTATTGCCGCAGGCGAATCGGAAAACCCGGAGAAGAACATTCCGCGCGCGGTGCGTCAGGTGTTCTGGCGTATCCTGCTGTTCTATGTCTTCGCGATTTTGATTATCAGCCTGATCATCCCGTATACCGATCCGAGTCTGCTGCGCAACGACGTTAAAGATATTTCCGTTAGCCCGTTCACCCTGGTGTTCGAGCATGCCGGTCTGCTGTCTGCGGCGGCTATCATGAACGCGGTTATCCTGACGGCGGTGCTGTCGGCGGGTAACTCCGGGATGTACGCCTCTACGCGTATGTTGTATACCCTGGCGTGCGACGGCAAAGCGCCGCGCATTTTCTCGAAGCTGTCGAGAGGCGGCGTACCGCGCAATGCGCTGTATGCGACTACCGTGATTGCGGCGCTGTGCTTCCTGACCTCGATGTTCGGCAACCAGACGGTTTATCTGTGGCTGCTGAATACCTCCGGGATGACCGGCTTTATCGCCTGGTTGGGTATTGCGATCAGCCACTACCGTTTCCGTCGTGGCTACGTGTTGCAGGGTAACGATATTAATAACCTGCCGTACCGTTCCGGGTTCTTCCCGCTGGGGCCGATCTTCGCTTTCGTACTGTGCCTTATCATCACGCTGGGCCAGAACTACGAAGCCTTCCTCAAGGACACCATTGATTGGGGCGGCGTGGCGGCGACCTACATCGGCATTCCGCTGTTCCTGGTTATCTGGTTTGGTTACAAGCTGGTGAAAGGTACCCGCTTCGTGCGCTACAGCGAGATGAAGTTCCCGGAACGCTTTAAAGGCTAACTTCATACACTGCCGCTTTCGATAAAGCCCTCTTTTAAAGAGGGCTTTTTTTATGCCTGCAAGGCTTACAAACGGACACACTTCTTCATAATTGTATTGATAATTGTAATCATTATCCTTATCATTTCGGAAAATTCAGGATGAAGCCAATCTCCCTATCTTGCCGCTCAACAACGAAAGGCAAGGGGTGACCAGCCACATCGACTGTAAAAAATTTGCGCGCGGCCGCCAGAGCCGCGTGTCGACAAGATGTGCAAGCTGCACCCTTTGTTTGATTTGTAGTTGACCTCATGGAGATTTGGTATGTTCAGGTTAAACCCTTTTGCCCGGGCGGGACTGTGCGCGTCCGTCGTAGCATTGGCATTTCCGGCGCTGGCCGCAAATGATGACGAAACGCTGGTTGTCACCGCCGCGGCGACTGAACAGAGCGTCAAAGATGCCCCCGCCAGTATCAGCGTTATCACCCAACAGGACTTGCAGCGTAAGCCGGTGCAGAACCTGAAGGACGTGCTGCGCGATGTGCCTGGCGTTCAGCTCACCAACGAAGGGGATAACCGTAAGGGCGTGAGTATTCGCGGCCTGAGTAGCAGCTATACGCTGATTCTCATCGATGGCAAACGGGTGAACTCGCGTAATGCTGTCTTCCGCCATAACGATTTCGATCTTAACTGGATCCCGGTGGACTCCATCGAGCGGATTGAAGTAGTGCGCGGCCCGATGTCTTCCCTGTACGGTTCCGACGCGCTCGGCGGCGTGGTCAACATCATTACCAAAAAAATCGGCCAGAAATGGACCGGTACCCTCAGCAGCGATGCCACCATTCAGGAACACCGCGATCGCGGTGACACTTACAACGGCCAGTTCTTCACCAGCGGTCCGCTGATTGACGGCGTGTTGGGCATGAAAGCCTACGGCAGCCTGGCGAAACGCAGTAAAGACGATCAGCAATCTTCCAGCAACGCCGCGGGCGAAACGCCGCGCATTGAAGGTTTTACCAGCCGCGACGGCAACGTTGAGTTCGCCTGGACGCCAACGGAGAACCAGGACATTACCGCCGGCTACGGTTTCGATCGCCAGGATCGCGATTCAGACTCGCTCGACAAAAACCGCCTTGAACGCCAAAACTACTCTTTGACCCATAACGGGCGCTGGGATGTCGGCAATAGCGAAGTGAAATTCTACGGCGAGAAAGTGGATAACAAAAATCCAGGGCAGGCGGGTACTATTACTTCTGAGAGTAATGCGGTCGATGGTAAATATGTGATGCCGCTGGGTATGATCAACCAGATCGTCACCCTCGGCGGTGAATGGCGCCACGATAAACTCAAAGATCCGGTAAACCTGAGCAGCGGCGGCAAATCGACTTCCGCCAGCCAGTACGCGCTGTTCCTCGAAGATGAGTGGCGGATCTTTGAACCGCTGGCGCTGACCACCGGCATCCGTATGGACGATCACCAAACCTACGGCGATCACTGGAGCCCGCGTGCGTACCTGGTCTATAACGCCACCGATACCGTGACCGTGAAAGGCGGTTGGGCTACGGCCTTTAAAGCGCCGTCGCTGCTGCAATTGAACCCGGACTGGACCACCAACTCCTGTCGCGGTAGCTGCAGCATTATCGGTAACCCGAATCTGAAGCCGGAAACCAGCGAAAGCTTTGAGCTTGGTCTGTATTACAGCGGTGAAGAGGGCTGGCTGGAAGGTGTTGAAGGCAGCGTGACCGCCTTCCAGAACAACGTTGACGATATGATCGACATCCTGCGCACCTCCAGCGCCAGCGAGGCGCCGGGTTACCCGAACTTCGTCGGCTGGAAGACCGTGAACGGTAAGCGCGTGCCGGTATTCCGCTACTTCAACGTCAACAAAGCGCGGATTAAAGGCGTGGAGACCGAAGTGAAGGTTCCGTTCGGCGAAGAGTGGAAACTGACGGTCAACTATACCTATAACGATGGTCGCGATCTGAGCAACGGCGGCAATAAACCGCTACAGACGCTGCCGTTCCATACCGCTAACGGTACACTCGACTGGAAACCGCTGGAGGATTGGTCTTTCTATGTCACGGCCAACTATACCGGCGAGCAGCGAGCGGTAAGCGCGACGGGTAAAACCCCAGGCGGTTATACCATGTTCGATATCGGCGCCGCGTGGCAGGTCAGTAAAAACGTGAAACTGCGCTCCGGCGTGCTTAACGTCGGCGACAAAGATCTGAACCGCGACGATTACAGCTACACCGAAGATGGCCGTCGCTACTTTATGGCCGTCGATTACCGCTTCTGATAGCGATGAACCGGGCGATGTAAATCGCCCGCAGAGACTCGCGGCTGAAACTACTTCAGCAGGAACTGCGCGTGGAAGCGCAGATGATCTTCTATAAAGGTGGCAATGAAATAGTAGCTGTGGTCGTAGCCGGGCTGGATACGCAGGCTCAGCGGCCACTGTTTCTGTCGCGCCACCTCTGCAAGGACCGCGGGCTGCAGCTGGGCGCCAAGAAACTGGTCGGCGTCACCCTGGTCAATTAAGGTCGGAATGGCATCCCCGGCCTGGCTTGCCTGCATCAGCGCGCAGCTGTCCCACTCCTGCCAGGTCGCTTCATCATCGCCCAGATAAGCGCTGAACGCCTTTTGTCCCCACGGAGCTTTGCATGGGTTGACGATCGGCGCGAAGGCCGAGACGCTGGTAAAGCGCCCTGGGTTTTTCAGCGCCATGATGAGCGCGCCGTGGCCGCCCATCGAGTGGCCGCTGATGGCGCAACGGTCGGCGACCTGAAACTGGTGGTTAATCAACTGCGGCAGCTCATCGCGCAGGTAGTCATACATGCGAAAATGGGCTGCCCACGGCGCCTGAGTGGCGTTGAGGTAAAAACCTGCGCCTTTACCGAGATCGTAACCGGCATCATCGGCGACGTCATCGCCGCGCGGGCTGGTGTCGGGCATCACCAGCGCGATACCAAGTTCGGCGGCTATCCGCTGAGCGCCGGCCTTAGTGGTGAAGTTTTCGTCATTGCAGGTCAAACCGGATAGCCAGTACAGCACCGGCGGCGGGGCGGTTTCCGTCGTCGGCGGTAAAAAAATGCTAAACGTCATCGCACAGTTCAGGGTACTGGAGTGATGACGCCAGCGCTGCTGCCGACCCTCGTAACAGCGATGTTCTTCAAGCAGTTCCATCCAGGGCTCCTCGGGTATCTATGTGTAATGCTTAATAATACAGATATTTCATTAACCGGTGAGTAACTTTCACTTTCCCGTCGCGCAAAGCTATTGCATCATTAATACAAGTTATAAAGAACTTCTCTGAACATCTACAGTACTTATGATTGCGCGCGGTAGCGGCGGGGCTCGCTGGCGTGGCGCATCGACAACGTCCAACCGCAGCGGTAAAAATGAAAGGTTGCGCCAATTTCAATAATTATCGTGACGGCTACTGGATTATGTGCGCCACCTCACGCACAATGAGTGCAAACTTTGCCCTCAGAAGAGCAAAGAGCGCCACACCTGCAGGAGAACCTAAATGTCATCATTGAGTAAAGAAGCCATACTCGTTCATGAAGCGCTGGTCGCTCGTGGGCTGGAGACGCCGCTGCGTCCGCCAGTACAAGAAATTGATAATGAAACGCGCAAGCGTCTGATCGCCGGGCACATGACTGAGATTATGCAGCTGCTGAATCTTGATCTCAGTGACGACAGCCTGATGGAGACTCCGCATCGCATCGCAAAAATGTACGTTGATGAGATTTTCTCCGGTCTGGATTACGCCAGATTCCCGAAAATCACCGTTATTGAAAACAAAATGAAAGTTGACGAGATGGTGACGGTTCGCGATATCACGCTGACCAGTACCTGTGAACATCACTTTGTGACGATTGACGGCAAAGCGACCGTTGCTTATATCCCGAAAGATTCGGTAATCGGCCTGTCGAAAATTAACCGCATCGTGCAGTTCTTTGCCCAGCGTCCACAGGTGCAGGAGCGCCTGACGCAGCAGATCCTTACCGCGCTGCAGACTCTGCTCGGTACCAGTAACGTCGCGGTATCCATTGATGCGGTGCATTACTGCGTGAAAGCGCGCGGCATCCGCGATGCGACCAGCGCCACGACCACCACTTCGCTTGGCGGTCTGTTTAAATCCAGCCAGAATACCCGCCAGGAGTTCCTGCGCGCCGTACGTCACCACAATTAATTCGGAGCAGGGTGCATGGAGAGAAACGTCACGCTGGACTTCGTTCGCGGTGTCGCCATCCTCGGCATTCTGCTACTGAATATCACCGCCTTCGGCTTGCCGAAGGCGGCCTATCTGAATCCGGGCTGGGCCGGGAGTATTTCGCTGAGCGACGCCTGGAGCTGGGCAATCCTCGATCTGTTTGCGCAGGTAAAATTTCTCACCCTATTTGCTCTGCTGTTCGGCGCCGGATTGCAAATGCTGCTGGTACGCGGTAAACGCTGGATCCAGTCGCGGCTAACGCTGCTTGCCCTACTTGGTTTTATTCACGGTCTCTTTTTCTGGGACGGAGATATTCTGCTGGCCTATGCGTTGGTGGGGCTAATTGCCTGGCGCATGGTACGCGATGCCCATCACGTTAAATCGCTATTTAATACCGGCGTAGTGCTATATCTCATCGGTATTGCGGTGCTGGTATTGCTGGGGTTGATTTCCGGCAACGGCGCCAGTCGGTCATGGGTGCCCGATGCCGCGAATGTGCAGTATGAGCAGTTCTGGAAGCTCAAAGGCGGTATGGAGGCGGTGAGCAATCGCGCGGATATGCTGTCCGATAACCTGGTGGCGCTTGGCGTGCAGTACGGCTGGCAGCTGGCGGGGATGATGCTAATGGGCGCGGCGCTGATGCGCTGCGGCTGGTTGAAAGGGCAGTTTAGCCTTAGTCACTACCGCCGCGTCGGGGCTGTGCTGATTATTACCGGAATGATGGTAAATGTGCCGGCCATCGCCGCGCAGTGGTACTTGCAATGGGACTACCGCTGGTGTGGTTTTCTGCTGCAGGCGCCGCGTGAACTTGGCGCGCCGTTACAAACCATTGGCTATGCCGCGCTGGCGTGGGGATTCTGGCCGCAATTATGCCGCTTTCGTCTGGTCGGGGCGATTGCCTGCGTTGGGCGGATGGCGCTCAGTAACTATTTAGTGCAAACCCTGATCTGCACCACGCTGTTCTATCATCTCGGCCTGTTTATGAAATTTGACCGTTTTCAGCTGTTGGCCTTTGTGCCGGCGGTGTGGGCCGTTAATCTCCTCTTCTCGCAGTTTTGGCTGCGTCATTTCCGCCAGGGGCCCGTTGAGTGGCTATGGCGACAGTTAACCCTGAGAGCCTCAGGGACATCATCCAGAGATACATCTGTATAACGATCTCGATCACAATCATTAACAAAATGGATGTAACCGTTTCCAGCAGTGTGACCTCACTCACGTAGCGCGGCGCGCGTCGCTGCCAGAATAGCCACCTTGCTGAACACAGGAGGTGGGTGTGACGTATTGCAATGCGATAAAGGCGGGTATGTATGATCACCATTCGTGATGTCGCCCGTCAGGCGGGGGTTTCGGTAGCAACGGTTTCGCGGGTGCTGAACAACAGCGCGCTGGTGAGCCCGGATACCCGGGAGGCAGTGATGAAGGCGGTCGCGCAACTGGGCTATCGGCCGAATGCCAATGCCCAGGCGCTGGCGACCCAGGTTAGCGATACCATTGGCGTGGTGGTGATGGATGTGTCAGACGCCTTTTTCGGCGCGCTGGTGAAAGCGGTGGATACCGTCGCGCAGCAGCATCAGAAATATGTGCTAATCGGCAACAGCTACCATGAAGCTGAAAAAGAGCGTAACGCCATTGAGGTGCTGATTCGCCAGCGCTGTTCGGCGCTTATCGTGCATTCGAAAGCGTTAAGCGATGCCGAACTTGGCGACTTTATGCAGCATATTCCGGGCATGGTGCTGATAAACCGCATTGTGCCGGGTTTCGCGCACCGCTGCGTGGGTCTCGATAACGTCAGCGGCGCGCTAATGGCTACGCGAATGCTGCTCAATCACGGCCATCAGCGGGTTGGCTATCTCTCTTCCAATCACGGCATTGAGGATGATGAACTGCGCCGTGAAGGGTGGAGTAAAGCGCTGCAGGAGCAGGGCATTATCGCGCCGGATAGCTGGGTGGGCTCAGGTTCACCGGATATGCAGGGCGGCGAAGCGGCGATGGTTGAACTGCTGGGGCGTAATTTAGGCCTGACGGCGGTGTTTGCCTATAACGACAGTATGGCTGCCGGCGCGCTCACCACCCTCAAGGATAACGGCATTGCCGTGCCGCAGCATCTCTCGCTGATTGGTTTTGATGACATTCCCATTTCCCGTTACACCGACCCGCAGCTGACCACGGTGCGCTATCCCATTATGTCGATGGCTAAACTGGCTACCGAACTGGCGCTACAAGGGGCGGCAGGAAAACTCGATAGTGAGGCCAGCCACTGTTTTATGCCCACGCTGGTGCGGCGCCATTCGGTGACGCAGAAGCAAAGTGTGGGGCCGATCACTAACTGAATCTATCAATCGATGTAACCGCTTTCAATCTGTGAGTAAATTCACAGTATATTAACATTCCGCTGTTTATGATGGCAGCGTTGACCAGTCCGAACCAGGCTGTGCTGATGATGCGTTTAAACATCATCTTAAACAATAGGTTAGGCACTTGATGAAGCCGTTTTTCTGGAGCGTTACCCTACACGGAAGACAGAATTAACGTTGTGAATATCGTTGTGCGGTAACCCTAATGTAACAACTCCCGCCAGCTATCTTCACGCCAAAAAAAACGATGCAAAATAATAAAACCGGAGATTCCATGAATAAGAAGGTCTTAGCTCTGTCCGCCGTCATGGCTGGCATGCTTTTCGGCGCCGCAGCGCATGCCGCGGATACCCGTATCGGCGTTACGATCTACAAGTATGACGACAACTTCATGTCCGTCGTGCGTAAAGCTATCGAAAAAGACGGCAAATCTGCGCCGGATGTGAAACTGCTGATGAATGACTCGCAGAACGATCAGTCCAAACAGAACGATCAGATCGACGTGCTGCTGGCGAAGGGGGTGAAGGCGCTGGCCATCAACCTGGTTGACCCGGCGGCGGCGGGTACGGTTATCGACAAAGCGCGCGGGCAAAATGTGCCGGTGGTGTTCTTTAACAAAGAGCCATCGCGCAAGGCGCTGGATAGCTACGATAAAGCCTACTATGTAGGTACCGACTCCAAAGAATCCGGGATTATCCAGGGCGATCTTATCGCCAAACACTGGAAAGCGAACCCAAACTGGGATCTGAACAAAGATGGTCAGATTCAGTTTGTCCTGTTGAAAGGCGAGCCGGGCCACCCGGACGCCGAAGCGCGTACTTCCTACGTCATCAAAGAGCTGAATGAAAAAGGGCTTAAAACTCAGCAACTGGCGTTAGATACCGCCATGTGGGATACCGCGCAAGCGAAAGATAAAATGGACGCCTGGCTCTCCGGCCCGAACGCTAACAAAATCGAAGTGGTCATCGCTAACAACGATGCGATGGCGATGGGCGCGGTAGAAGCGCTGAAAGCGCATAACAAGAGCAGCATTCCGGTGTTCGGCGTCGATGCCCTGCCTGAAGCGCTGGCGCTGGTGAAATCCGGCGCGATGGCCGGTACCGTGCTGAACGATGCCAATAACCAGGCGAAAGCGACTTTCGATCTGGCGAAGAACCTGGCTGACGGCAAAGAGCCTGCTGCTGGCACCAACTGGAAAATTGAGAATAAGATTGTCCGCGTACCGTACGTAGGCGTCGATAAAGACAACCTCAGCCAGTTTATCGGTAAATAAGTTTTACATGCATTGCGGGCGCGTTCAGCGCGCCCGATTATTCCTGATACCGAAGCCGATTTTGCTGCGATATAACTTATCGTCGCGGATCGTCACGAACGCAGCCAGGTATAACTATGGTCAGCAATAATAGCGTACAGTCGGGCGAATATTTGTTGGAAATGAGCGACATCAACAAATCCTTCCCCGGCGTTAAAGCTCTTGATAATGTCAACCTGAAGGTTCGTCCGCACTCTATCCATGCATTAATGGGGGAGAATGGCGCGGGTAAATCGACATTATTAAAATGCTTATTTGGGATCTATCAAAAAGATTCCGGCAGTATTCTTTTTCAGGGAAAAGAGATCGATTTCCATTCGGCGAAAGAAGCGTTGGAAAACGGTATTTCTATGGTGCACCAGGAATTAAACCTGGTACTTCAACGTTCGGTCATGGACAACATGTGGCTGGGACGTTACCCCACCAAAGGCATGTTTGTCGATCAGGATAAAATGTATCGCGATACCAAAGCGATATTTGATGAGCTCGATATTGATATTGATCCGCGCGCTCGCGTGGGAACTTTATCGGTATCTCAGATGCAGATGATTGAAATAGCGAAGGCATTCTCTTATGACGCCAAAATCGTCATTATGGATGAGCCTACCTCATCGCTGACCGAGAAAGAGGTCAATCACCTGTTTAAAATAATCCGCAAGCTGAAAGAGCGTGGCTGCGGTATTGTTTATATCTCCCATAAAATGGAGGAGATATTTCAGCTCTGCGATGAGATTACTATCCTGCGCGATGGTCAGTGGATCGCCACCCAGCCGCTGGAGGGGCTGGATATGGATAAGATCATCGCGATGATGGTTGGCCGTTCGCTGAACCAGCGTTTTCCGGATAAACAAAACAAACCGGGCGAAGTAATCCTTGAAGTTCGTAACCTGACCTCGCTGCGCCAGCCGTCAATTCGCGATGTCTCATTCGATCTGCATAAAGGTGAAATCCTCGGTATTGCCGGACTGGTGGGCGCTAAACGTACCGATATCGTTGAAACGCTGTTTGGCATCCGCGAAAAGGCCAGCGGCACAATTACCCTGCATGGCAAAAAAATTAATAACCATAGCGCTAACGAGGCGATAAACCACGGCTTTGCGCTGGTGACCGAAGAGCGTCGCTCGACGGGAATTTATGCTTACCTCGATATTGGTTTTAACTCGCTGATATCAAATATCAAGAAGTATAAAAACAAGGTCGGTCTGCTGGATAATTCGCGGATGAAAAGCGACACCCAATGGGTTATCGATTCCATGCGGGTTAAAACCCCGGGCCATCAAACGCAAATCGGTTCGCTTTCCGGCGGGAATCAGCAGAAGGTTATTATCGGCCGTTGGTTATTAACCCAGCCGGAAATATTAATGCTTGATGAACCGACCCGTGGAATTGACGTCGGCGCGAAATTTGAAATTTACCAGCTGATTGCCGAACTGGCCAAAAAAGATAAAGGCATCATTATTATCTCTTCTGAAATGCCGGAGCTGCTGGGAATTACCGACCGTATTCTGGTTATGAGCAACGGGCTGGTTGCCGGAATTGTTGAGACCAAAACCACGACGCAAAATGAAATTCTGCGTCTTGCATCATTGCACCTTTGAGATCAGGGGCTTTCCATGAGTGCGTTAAATAAAAAGAGTTTCCTCACTTACCTGAAAGAGGGTGGGATTTACGTTGTCCTTTTGGTCTTGCTGGCCATTATTATTTTCCAGGACCCGACCTTCTTAAGTTTGCTGAACTTAAGTAACATCCTGACGCAATCCTCGGTACGTATTATCATCGCGCTCGGCGTCGCCGGGCTGATTGTCACCCAGGGGACCGACCTTTCCGCTGGACGTCAGGTTGGTCTGGCGGCGGTGGTAGCGGCTACCATGCTGCAGGCGGTGGATAACGCCAACAAGGTGTTCCCGGAGATGGCGACCATGCCGATCCCGTTGGTTATCCTGCTGGTCTGCGCGATTGGCGCGGTGATTGGCTTGATTAACGGTATCGTCATTGCCTATCTCAACGTGACGCCGTTTATCACTACCCTGGGTACGATGATCATCGTTTACGGTATCAACTCCCTGTACTACGACTTTGTCGGCGCGTCGCCTATTTCCGGTTTCGACAGCCACTTCTCGCAGTTTGCCCAGGGCTTTGTCGCTTTAGGTTCATTCCGCCTGTCGTACATTACTTTCTACGCGCTGATCGCTATCTTCTTCGTGTGGATCCTGTGGAATAAAACCCGTTTCGGTAAAAACATCTTCGCTATCGGCGGTAACCCGGAAGCGGCGCGTGTCTCCGGCGTTAACGTGGCGCTGAACCTGCTGATGATTTATGCCCTGTCCGGGGTGTTTTACGCCTTCGGCGGGCTGCTGGAAGCCGGACGTATCGGTTCGGCGACCAACAACCTCGGCTTTATGTACGAACTGGATGCGATTGCCGCCTGCGTGGTGGGGGGCGTTTCCTTCAGCGGCGGCGTGGGTACGGTTTTCGGCGTGGTGACCGGGGTTATTATCTTTACCGTCATCAACTATGGTCTGACCTACATCGGCGTCAATCCGTACTGGCAGTACATTATTAAAGGGGCGATTATCATCTTCGCCGTGGCGCTGGATTCACTGAAATACGCGCGCAAGAAATAAGATTGAACGCATCAAAAACCCGCGCCTGGCGCGGGTTTTTTTATACCTCAAATCGACCAAACGACGGCGGCTATTTTTCTTTCTGTAGCTCCAGTAACTGCTCGGGCGTGACCGCCGGGTAGGATTGCGCATCCTCCGGAACTTCATGCTGCTGCGCCGGGATGGGGATCAGCGGCCCGAGGAAACGGGGTTCGCGTTTGAAGATATAGAGATCCGCCAGCGCGCCAAACCGGGCGCCAAACTCGCGCAGACGCACGGTCCACATATCCTTCGGCGAAGGCACCGCATAGCACTGCGCCTGAATCCCCATATGCAGGGCGATAAACAATGCACGCTCGCAGTGGAAGCGCTGGGTGATAATAATAAAATCATTGGTATCGAACACTTTGCGGGTGCGCACGATCGAATCGAGGGTGCGGAAACCGGCGTAGTCCAGCACGATATCCGCCGGATCGACGCCGGCTTTGATCAGATCCCGGCGCATGGTCATCGGTTCGTTATAGCTTTGCAGGGCGTTGTCACCGCTTAACAGCAGATAATTAACCTTACCGCTATTGTAGGCGTTGAGCGCGCCCTGGATCCGGTAACGATAATACTGATTGATCACGCCGGTGCGATAATATTTGGCAGTACCCAACACCACGCCAACCTGGCGGTAGGGGAGATCCTGCAGCTCATCGTAAATATAGGGCGCGGTTTTCCAGCTCATCCAGCGGTCAAGACCCAGCACGGTCAACAGCAGCAGGCCGAGCAGGACTAACAGGCTGTATAACACACGCTTTAACATGAACTTGACTCAATGGTGGACGAGGGAAGCTTCAGGCTACTTTACCCGCCGGGTAAGCGCAAGAAACCATCGTTTAATTGCGGGGATTTTCAGCAATATGGCAGATTACCGAATCCAGGCCGGAGAAGCCAAAGGCGCATCCGGCAATCTGCTCAGGCTAGCAGGCTGATTAACCTAACAGCACGCGGTCGATATTCTGACAGCCCAGCGCTTTCAGGGTCGCGACGGTCGCATCCCACTGGATAAGCGATGCATCGGCTTTCTCGGCCAGCAGCGCGCGCTGGATATCCGGATAGTCGTAACCGTTAAGGCTCAGCAGGTTCAGCGCGCCCTGCAGCGGCGGTAGCGTCGGATTGAACGCCGCGTTTTCCGCGTAGCTGCCGCAGAAAATGGTGCCGTCTTTCAGCTCCAGCGCCACGCCGGAAGGGGAGTCGCTGTACGGCGCGTGGCAGCGGTTCGCCGCCTGAATAGCCGCCTGCGTGAGGGCATCGCCGCTGAGGGCGAAGCCGTGATCCTGCTCATCCATCAGCAGAGTTTTGATTTCCAGATCTTTCGGGCCAAAGGCGTCCGGCAGATAGTGCTGCAGGGAATGCGCTTCGCGACCCGGCAGATGAATGCGCAGCGCCAGGCCGCTGTTCAGTTCGTTCATAAACTGGCGACAGTGGCCGCAAGGCGTGTAGTTGACGGTAATGGCGCGTAGAGATTTTTCGCCGCGCAGCCAGGCGTGGCTGATGGCGCTCTGTTCCGCGTGGACGGTCTGCTGCATGGTAGCGCCGAGGAATTCCATGTTGCCGCCGAAGTACCAGCGACCGCTCACGCCGCGGGCGATAGCGCCTACGTTAAAGTGAGAAAGATCGGCGCGGGCGCAGGCGGCGGCAAGCGGCAGCAGCGCAAAGGCCAGCGCGTCTTCATCCAAACCTGTTGCTTGTTGTAGCGTCGCCACCTGATCGGCTTCGAGCAGCGCCGGGAAGTGCGGGTCTGCGAGCATCGGGGCGATGGCCGCCTGCAGGTCTGCCGCCAGATTGGTCAAAGCAGCTTGAAAACGAGAGTGCATAGCGTTGCCTCATAACAATGTAATGGGAAGCTAGTGTACGGGCCCGCACGGGACCCATATGTGACATGGGTCTCATTGTTTATGCAACGATAACTTGTTGCATTTATAAATGTGATATAAATCACATTTATCCGACAACAGCGACGATCACCGGGAACAGAAAAGGCGCGACCAGCGAGGTAATAATTCCGCACAGTACCAGCGCCAGCGAGCTAAACGCCCCTTCCTGGTAGTCCAGTTCGGCGCAACGGGCGGTGCCGAGGGCGTGCGAGGCGGTACCCATCGACAGGCCGCGGGATGCTTTAGTATGAATACGCATGGCGTTAAGCAGCGTATGGCCGAACACCGCGCCGAGGATGCCAACGAAAATGACGCACACGGCGCTAATCGCTGGAATACCGCCAATACTGCCGCTGACCGCCATGGCAATCGGCGTAGTGACGGATTTTGGCATGATGGAAGCGGCGATTTGCGGGGTGGCGCCCATCAGCAGAGCGACGGTAGTACCGGTGATCATCGCCACGCAGCTACCGATAAAGCAGATGGTGATGATGGATTTCCAACGCGCGCGGATCTGGTGCAGTTGTTCATACAGCGGAAAGGCCAGCGCAACCACCGCCGGCTGCAGCAGATCGTTAAGGATTTTGCTGCCGGCAAAATAGCGTTCATAAGAAATGCCGGTGACCAGCAGGAAAGGAATAATGACCACCATGGCGACCAGCAGCGGGTTGAGCAGCGGAAATTTAAACCGCGCCGCCAGCTTGCGGGCAAGGAAAAAGACAATCAGCGTTAACGGGAGCGACCACCACATTTCATGGATCATTTTTTACTTCCTTTTTGCCCGATGATTTTGCGTTCACCGTGGACCAGATGCGAGCTCCAGCTCACCACCAAAAAGACTAATAAGGTACTGACGGCGCAGGATACCGCCACCGGCCCCAGCTGCGCGCGCAGTAAATCCCAGTACTGCATTACGCCAACGCCGATAGGCACGAACAGCAGCGCCATGTAGCGAATCAGAATGTTGCAGCCGGGATTGACCCACTGCGGCGGCATAATTTGCAGCGCCAGCAGCACGAACAAAATCAGCATGCCGATAATGCTGCCGGGGATGGTGATGGGCAGCAGCCCGGCGATAAAAATGCCTGCATACAAGCAGGCGTAAATCAGGACGAAAGCTCGCACATACTGCCAGATAATATTCAGCGACTTACTCATGGTAATAACCCTTGATGAACTGCCATTCATCATACAATTAAACCCTGAAATGTGCTACCGATCACATCATGAATTCTACGCATCGTCAGCATAGAAAATGGGAACAGCGGCCTTATTCTGCGAGGTAGTGCAGAAAACGAGTGAGCGCCAGCGACGGTACCTCGCTTTTGCGCCAGAACACCCCAACGCTACCTTTTTGTTCAATACGCGGCAAATTCAGAATCGTCAGCTGCCGATGTTCGGCGTAATGCTGCGCCAGCCGCAAAGAAAGAATAGAGATCATATCGCTGCTTTGCAGCAAATTGCTGGTGACATTCATTGAGGCTGACTCGATAGTATTCTCCGGCAGCATGACGCCGTTATCGACCAGCGCGTTATCAATGCTCTGACGGATGGGCGTGCCGGTAGGCCAGACTATCCAGCGCCAGACGGCGAGATCCGCCCAGCTCAAACGCGGCATGCTAGCCAGCGGATGGTCGGGACGGGCGACGAAGCACACCGGTTCGGTATACAGCACACGATAGTTGAGCGGCAGTTCCAGCGCGCGGCCGCCAACACGTCCGACGACCACATCGACCACGCCGGAGAGCAGGTCGTGCAGCAGCGGGGTCATCACTTTTTCTTCGATATTCAGATGCAGGGTCGGCATCTCTTTAAGCAGGGCGAGGATGGCCTGCGCCACGCAGTCTGTCGCCACGGGAGAGCAGCCTACCATCAGGCTGCCGACCAGCCCGCCTTGCTTAAAGCGCTCAATCTCATACTGCGATCGCGACATGTCGTTGATTAGCCGCTGGGCGTGCTGGAGCAGCAGTTTACCGCCTTCCGAAGGGCGCAGGCCCTTACTGTGGCGCTCAAAGAGCGGCATGCCGACTTCTTCTTCAAATTGCGTCAGCCACTTAGAGAGTGCGGGCTGGGTAATATTCATCATTTTCGCGACCTGAGTGAGATTGCCTTGCTCACCCAGCGCTACCAGCATTTTTAAATGCTGCAGTTTCAACTTTTGCGTCCAGTTCGCCATCAGCCGATAACCTCCAGGTTATGTCTATGCCCGAAAAGCCATTGTACATTTCATCGCCATGGTTACAAAATCGCAACATAAAAGAAATAAATACAACATCTACCCTGACCTGCACTGAGGCATCATTATGGCTCAACGACGTGAACTACAGACGTTACTTAACGCAGCGCCGGTTGGCGCCCTGCAGTGGCGTGTGATTATCTGCTGTTTTCTGGTGGTCATGCTTGATGGTTTCGACACCGCTGCCATTGGTTTTATCGCCCCCGATATCCGTGTTCACTGGCAATTGAGCGCCAGCGACCTCGCGCCGCTGTTTGGCGCCGGACTATTGGGATTGACCGCCGGGGCGCTGCTCTGCGGCCCGCTTTCCGACCGCTTCGGTCGTAAACGGGTGATTGAGTTCTGCGTCGCGCTGTTTGGCTTATTTAGCCTGCTCTCCGCATTCTCGACGAATCTTGAGATGCTGGTTATCCTGCGTTTCCTCACCGGTCTGGGATTGGGCGGGGCGATGCCCAACACTATCACCATGACCTCGGAATATCTGCCCGCCCGCCGCCGCGGCGCGTTAGTTACCCTGATGTTCTGCGGCTTCACGCTGGGTTCGGCGCTGGGCGGCGTGGTGAGCGCCCAACTGGTGGCGCATATCGGCTGGCACGGCATTCTGGCCTTAGGCGGGATCCTGCCGCTGCTGCTGGCCGTCGCGCTGCTGTGGGCGCTGCCGGAGTCGCCGCGCTGGCAGGTTCGTCGCGGGCTGCCGCAGACGACTATCGCCAAAACCGTCAGCGCTATCACCGGTGAGCGCTATCCCGAGACCCATTTCTGGCTGGATGAACCGGCAGCCGGGCCGAAAGGCAGCATTAGCCAGCTGTTTGTCGGCCGCCAGTTGACGATCACCTTGATGCTCTGGGTGGTGTTCTTTATGAGCCTGCTGATTATCTATTTGCTCTCCAGCTGGATGCCGACGCTGCTTAACCATCGTGGTATCGATTTGCAGCACGCTTCGTGGGTGACCGCCGCGTTTCAGGTGGGCGGCACGCTTGGCGCACTGTTGCTCGGCATCCTGATGGACCGTTTCAATCCCTTCCTTGTGCTGGCGCTGAGTTACTGCCTGGGGGCGTTGTGCATCGTGATGATCGGTTTAAGCGAAAACGGTTTGTGGCTGATGGCGCTGGCGATTTTCGGCACCGGCATTGGCGTGAGTGGTTCGCAGGTAGGCCTGAATGCGCTGACCGCCACGCTTTACCCTACTCAGAGCCGCGCGACCGGGGTCAGCTGGTCCAATGCCGTAGGCCGCTGCGGCGCCATCGTGGGTTCGCTCTCCGGCGGCATGATGATGGCGATGAATCTCTCTTTCGACACGCTGTTTTACGTTATAGCGGTACCGGCGGCGATCGGCGCGGTGATGCTCATCATGCTGATGCTGGCGGTTCGCCGTCCTGGATCTGTACCCGACGCGCTGCCCTCTGCCGGTATCGCGAATAAATGAGGAGAACAATAATGACGCCATCTACTCCGCAATCGAACCGCGAACGCCAGCAGTTCTACCAGCATATTGCCGGGCAGAATCTGACGCCGCTGTGGGAATCGCTGCACCACCTGGTGCCGCAAACGCCGAATGCCAACTGCGCCCCGGCGTACTGGAACTATCAGGAAATTCGCCCGCTGCTGCTGGAAAGCGGGCAGTTAATCGGCGCTAAAGAGGCGGTGCGTCGGGTACTGGTGCTGGAGAACCCGCAGCTGCGCGGCCAGTCGTCCATTACCGCGTCGCTGTATGCCGGCCTGCAGCTCATCATGCCGGGCGAGGTGGCGCCGAGCCACCGTCACAACCAGTCGGCGCTGCGCTTTATCGTGGAAGGCCACGGCGCGTTTACCGCCGTCGACGGCGAGCGCACGCCAATGCGCCCCGGCGATTTTATTCTGACTCCGCAGTGGCGCTGGCACGATCACGGCAATCCTGGCGATGAACCGGTGGTCTGGCTCGATGGTCTCGATTTACCGCTGGTCAACTATCTTGGCTGCGGCTTTGCTGAAGATTATCCGCAGGAACAACAGCCAGTGACGCGTAAAGAGGGCGATTACCTGCCGCGCTACGCTGCCAACATGCTGCCGCTGCGCCATCAGGTGGGAAATTCCTCGCCGATTTTTAACTACCGCTACGACCGTAGCCGCGAGGCGCTGCATGACCTGACCCATCTTGGCGAGGCCGACGAATGGGACGGCTACAAGATGCGCTACGTCAACCCGGTCACCGGCGGCTATCCGATGCCCTCGATGGGCGCTTTCCTGCAACTGTTGCCGAAAGGGTTCCGGTCGCGGGTGGCGAAAACCACCGACAGCACCATCTACCACGTAGTGGAAGGTAGCGGCCAGGTGACGATTGGCGAACAAACCTTTGCATTCCAGGCGAAAGACATTTTCGTGGCGCCAACCTGGCACGGCGTATCGTTCAACGCCTGCGAAGAGTGCGTGTTATTTAGCTTCTCGGACCGTCCGGTACAGGAGGCCTTAGGCCTGTTCCGCGAAGCGCGTTATTAATAAGAAGGAAAACAATGATGACTCAATACGTTTTTGACCCCCAGGCGCCGATTAGCATCCCCGTTGTTGGCAGCGATGAGCAATTCCCGGTACGCCGCGTTTACTGCGTTGGCCGTAACTATGCCGCCCACGCCCGTGAAATGGGCTTCGACCCGGATCGCGAACCGCCGTTCTTCTTTTGCAAACCGGCGGATGCGGTTGTGCCGGTCGCAGCTGGCGAAACGCTGGATCTGCCGTATCCGGCGCAGACCGACAACTATCACTACGAGATTGAGCTGGTGGTCGCCATCGGCAAAGCGGGACGCGACATCCCGCTTGAGCAGGCGCAGGAATATATCTGGGGCTATGCTACCGGACTCGATATGACCCGCCGCGACCGCCAGATGGAGATGCGCCAAATGGGGCGCCCGTGGGAAATAGGTAAAGCATTCGATCTTTCCGCTCCTGTCGCGCCGCTGCATAAAGCCGCCGAGGCGCGCGAGGTGAATCAGGCCGGGATCTGGCTGCAGGTGAACGGTGAAGATCATCAGCGTAGCGATATACGCCACCTCATCTGGTCAGTAAATGAAACCATCAGCTATCTCTCGGGCTTTTTTGAACTGCAGCCCGGCGATCTGATTTTCACCGGCACGCCGGAGGGCGTCGGCGCGGTGGTGAAGGGCGATGTGATTACCGGCAACGTAGACGGACTGACGCCTATCGCCGTTCGCGTGGTGTGAGGTGAACAATGAAGCTGTACAGTTTTTTTAATAGCTCTGCCTCATATCGGGTGCGCATCGCGCTGGCCCTCAAGGGCATCGATTATCAGAGCGTGGGGGTGAATATCCGCATCGGGGCGCAGAATGCGCTGGACTACCGGCGGCTCAATCCGGTGGGGCTGGTGCCGACGCTTATCACCGATGACGGTGAATCGCTGGGCCAGTCGCTGGCGATAGTTGACTGGCTTGACCGCCACTACCCACAAATGCCGCTGTTGCCGCAGGAGGATCCGGCGCGGATGCGGGTGCTGGAGATGGTCTACGCCATCGCCTGCGATATTCATCCGATTAATAACATGCGGGTTTTACGCTACCTTAGCGACGAGTTGAAGGTCAGCGAAGCGGACAAAAAACGCTGGTATGCCCACTGGATCCAGCAGGGGTTCAGCGCGCTGGAGCAACTGCTGCGGCAGGCGAAATCCGGCGCTTACTGCGTCGGCGATAGGCCAACGCTCGCCGACTGTTGCCTGGTGCCGCAGTGGGCTAACGCGCAGCGAATGGGGTGCGATCTGAGCCATTATCCGCGCTGCCAGGCGGTTTACGATGCCTGTACCCGGCTACCGGCGTTTATCGCCGCCGCGCCGGAAAATCAACAAGACAAAATTCCGGCCTAGGGAGGAGGGAAAATGGCGAAAGTGACGCGAGCAATTATCGTCGGCGGCGGCATTGGCGGCGCGGCGACGGCGCTCTCTCTGGCGCGCCAGGGAATCAAAGTAATGCTGCTGGAAAAGGCGCATGAAATCGGCGAAATCGGCGCCGGTATTCAACTGGGGCCGAATGCGTTTTCAGCGCTGGATAGTCTGGGCGTCGGCGAAGTGGCGCGCCAGCGTGCGGTGTTTACCGACCATATCACGATGATGGATGCGGTGAATGGGGAAGAGGTGGTGCGTATCGAGACCGGGCAGGCCTTCCGTGACCATTTCGGCGGCCCGTATGCGGTGATCCATCGGGTGGACATTCACGCCACCGTCTGGGAAGCCGCGCTGACCCATCCCGGCGTGGAATACCGGACTTCAACTCAGGTGGTGGATATCCGCCAGACCGCCGACGACGTGACGGTCTTTGATGACAAAGGCAATAGCTGGACTGCCGATATTCTGCTGGGTTGCGACGGCGTGAAGTCAGTGGTGCGCCAGAGTCTGCTCGGCGATGCGCCGCGGGTCACCGGCCATGTGGTGTACCGCGCGGTGATCGAGGCGGCCGACATGCCGGAAGACCTGCGTATCAACGCGCCGGTACTGTGGGCCGGGCCGCATTGTCATCTGGTGCACTATCCGCTGCGCGGCGGCAAACAGTACAACCTGGTGGTCACCTTCCATAGCCGCGAAAGCGAAGAGTGGGGCGTGCGCGACGGTAGCAAAGAAGAGGTGCTCTCTTACTTTAAAGGGATTCATCCGCGCCCGCGGCAGATGCTCGACAAACCGACTTCCTGGCGCCGCTGGTCCACCGCCGACCGCGAGCCGGTTGCAAAGTGGGGCAACGATCGCATTACCCTGGTCGGCGATGCCGCTCACCCGGTGGCGCAATATATGGCGCAGGGCGCCTGCATGGCGCTGGAGGATGCGGTAACGATAGGTAAAGCGCTGCAGCAGTGCGACGGCGACGCCGCTCGCGCCTTCGCGCTGTACGAGTCGGTGCGTATTCCGCGTACCGCGCGAATTGTCTGGTCGACCCGTGAAATGGGGCGGATTTATCACGCGGCGGGGGTCGAACGTCAGGTTCGTAATCTGCTATGGAAGGGCAAAACGCAGGATGAATTTTACCGCGGTATCGAGTGGCTTTACGGCTGGAAAGAGGATAACTGCCTCGAACCACGCTAAGGTCTGGTATTGAGGTCTTTCAACCGACGCACAGAGGCGCTACCATAGCGCCTCTTTTTTTTCCGGGTAACGATATGCGTGTATTACTGGCGCCAATGGAAGGCGTGCTCGATTCGCTGGTGCGCGAGCTGCTGACCGAGGTTAACGATTACGATCTGTGCATCACCGAATTTCTGCGCGTGGTGGACCAACTGCTGCCGGTAAAATCGTTCTACAGACTGTGCCCGGAACTGCACCATCAAAGCCGTACTCCGTCCGGCACCCGCGTGCGCGTACAATTGTTGGGGCAATACCCGCAATGGCTGGCGGAAAACGCCGCCCGCGCGGTGGAGCTTGGCTCATGGGGCGTGGATTTAAACTGCGGTTGTCCATCGAAGCTGGTGAACGGCAGCGGCGGCGGTGCGACGTTATTGAAAGATCCCGAACTTATCTATCGCGGCGCGAAGGCCATGCGCGAAGCGGTTCCCGATCATCTGCCGGTGACGGTGAAAGTTCGCCTTGGCTGGGACAGCGGCGAACGGCGCTTTGAAATCGCCGACGCGGTGCAGCAGGCGGGCGCCAACGAGCTGGTGGTGCATGGCCGCACGAAAGAGGATGGTTACAAAGCTGAACGCATCAACTGGCAGGCCATCGGCGAAATCCGCCAGCGACTGACTATTCCGGTGGTTGCTAACGGCGAAATCTGGGACTGGCAAAGCGTGCAGGAGTGCATGGCCGTCACCGGCTGCGATTCAGTGATGATTGGCCGCGGCGCGCTCAACGTGCCGAATCTCAGCCGGGTAATTAAATACAATGAACCGCGTATGCCGTGGCCGCAGGTTGTTGAGTTACTCAAAAAATATACCCAGCTGGAAAAGCAGGGGGATACCGGTTTATATCACGTGGCGCGCATTAAGCAGTGGCTGGGCTATTTACGCAAAGAATATAGTGAAGCGCTTGGCGTCTTTAATGAAATTCGTACCTTGCAAACCTCAGCAGAGATAGCGAACGCCATTGCACGTTATTAGATAAGGTGGTGTTATTCCGTACGCACTTTATTAATTAGCACTCATTCCTGCACGATACGACGCGAGCTGTATCACGTTTTTATTCCCTCGCGCTTGAGTCGTCACAAGAAGTTGATACAGTGCAATAGTTGGATTGCTACTGCTTCGGCAGGCGAAACCTGATTACCTGGCATTTGTCGGGGGTCAGGTTTTTTTGTTTCTGGGGTTCATATGCTAATCGCCAAAGTACTTAATAATAACGTGGTGGTAGTGGTCAACGAGCAGCAGCGCGAACAGGTGGTGATGGGGCGAGGGCTGGCCTTTCAAAAGCGCGTGGGCGACTCGTTGGACGAAAGTAAAATTGAAAAAGTCTTCGCCTTGCAAAGCGATGAACTGGTTGGCCGCTTAGGCGAATTACTCAGTCAGATACCGTTAGAAGTGATGACCACCTGCGATCGTATCATCGAGCTGGCCCGCGGGCGGTTGGGAAAGTTACAGGAAAGTTTGTACATCACCTTAACTGACCACTGTCACTTTGCCATCGAGCGGCAGAAAAACGGCGTCGCGATTCGCAACGTGCTGCTGTGGGAGATTAAACGGCTGTATCCGAAGGAGTTCGAACTGGGGCAGGAGGCGAGGGCCATCATCGCCCGCCGGCTGGGCGTCGAGCTTGCCGAGGATGAAGCCGGGTTTATCGCTTTGCATCTGGTGACGGCGCAGCTCAACAGCGAAATGCCGGAAGTGATGCACGTGACGCGGGTGATGCAGGAGATCCTGCAACTGGTGAAGTATCAGCTGCAGCTTAACTACGATGAAGAGTCGCTCAGCTACCAGCGCTTTGTGACCCATCTGAAGTTTTTCGCCCAGCGCATGTTAACGCGGACGGTAGTGCAGGATGACGACGTCACGCTGCACAGCGCGGTGAAAGATAACTACGCCAAAGCGTGGAAGTGCGCGGAAACGGTGGCGAAGCACCTGCAAAAGAATTATCAACGGGCGCTGACCACCGAAGAGATTATGTTTCTTGCCATTCATATCGAGCGGGTAAGAAAAGAGGGGCGTTAATTCCCCCACAAAACTGGATTGTTACTGCATGATGCAGGCAAAACCTGAGCGCGACGCCAACCGGCGTGGTTCTCGGGTTTTTTTATTTTTAATACTCAGTCGCCGGTTGTCTGTGGGCAGCGGCAGTAAGGAAAAGAGCATGGAATATAAAGCACTCGCGCAGGATATTCTTCACCGCGTCGGCGGCAAAGAGAATATTGTGAGTCTGGTTCACTGCGCGACACGTCTGCGTTTTAAATTGAAAGATAATGCTAAGGCCGATGCCGAAGGGCTGAAGGCGAACCCCGGCGTGATCATGGTGGTAGAAAGCGGCGGTCAGTTTCAGGTGGTTATCGGCAACCATGTTCACGATGTCTGGCTGGCAGTGCGCCAGCAGGCGGGATTAAGCGACGACAGCGAACCGGTGCCGCAGGAGAAAGCGGCGAAAAGCTCGATATTAAGTCAGCTCATCGATATCATTTCCGGCATCTTTACCCCTTTTATTGGCGTAATGGCGGCGACGGGTCTGCTGAAAGGACTGCTGGCGCTGGCGCTAACCTGCGGATGGCTCACGCCGCAACAGGGGACCTATAAAATCTGGTTTGCCGCCAGTGATGCGCTGTTCTTTTTCTTCCCGCTGTTTCTTGGCTACACCGCTGGCAAAAAGTTTGGCGGCAACCCGTTCATCTCAATGGTGATCGGCGGCGCATTAACCCACCCGCTGATGATTCAGGCCTTTGAAGCCAGTCAGACGGGGGCACCAGTGGAACACTTCCTCGGTATACCGGTGACCTATATCAATTATAGCTCCTCGGTGATCCCGATTATCCTCGCCTCCTGGGTCTGCTGCTGGCTGGAACGTAAGAGTAATGCGGTGCTGCCGTCCGCGATGAAGAACTTTTTTACTCCGGCAATCTGTCTTGCGGTGGTTGTGCCGCTGACCTTTCTGGTGATAGGCCCGCTGGCGACCTGGCTGAGCCACATGATTGCCAATGGCTATCAGGTTATCTACGTTTTTGCCCCATGGCTGGCAGGCGCGGTGCTGGGCGCGCTATGGCAGGTATGCGTTATCTTCGGCCTGCACTGGGGGCTGATACCGCTGATGATCAATAACATGACCGTGTTGGGGCATGATTCTATGCTGCCGATCATTCTGCCGGCGGTGATAGCCCAGGTGGGCGCCGTGCTGGGGATACTGCTGGCCACGCGCGATTCGCGTCAGCGGATGCTGGCAGGTTCCGCGTTTTCCGCCGGGCTGTTTGGCATCACTGAGCCTGCCATTTATGGCCTGACCCTTCCGTTACGTCGCCCGTTTATCTTCGGGTGTATCGCCGGCGCGATTGGTGGCGCGATCACCGCCTTCAGTAATAGCTACGCTTATTCCTTTGGGGTGCCGAACATTTTCTTTCCAGCGCAGATGATCCCGCCCGGCGGTATTGATTTTAGCGTGTGGGGGGGATTAATCGGCACCGGCGTGGCTTTCATTCTCGCCTGTGTATTGACCTTCTTCGCCGGCTTGCCGCGCAGCCAGGCGGAACGCGCGGTCGTCGTCGCCTCTGCGGCGGAAAACGATATTCTGGCGCCGATGTCCGGCAGCGTGCTGGCCCTCGATCAGGTGCCGGATAGCACCTTCGCCAGCGGTCTGCTGGGTAAAGGCGTGGCTATTATTCCGGCGGTGGGCAAGGTCATTGCCCCGTTTTCTGGCGAGGTCGCCTCGCTGTTTAAGACTAAACATGCCATCGGCCTGCTGAGCGACAGCGGCATTGAACTACTGATTCACGTCGGTATTGATACCGTCAAACTCGACGGCGTACCGTTTACCGCCCATGTCAAAGAGGGGGATAAAGTTCAGGCCGGCGATTTGCTGCTGGAGTTCGATCGTCAGGCCATTCTGGACGCCGGTTACGACCTGGCGACCCCGATTATTATCAGCAACAGCGATGATTACCGTAGCGTTGAGATGGTGTCCGCGAGCGTCGTGGATGCCGGCCAGCCGCTGTTGTCCGTCAGCCATTAATTACAGGAGAGAGCGATGAAAACATTCCCACAGGGCTTTTTATGGGGCGGCGCCACCGCGGCAAATCAGGTCGAAGGCGCATATCTGGAAGATGGCAAAGGTTTATCCACCTCCGACGTGCAGCCGCAGGGGGTATTCGGCGACGTCGTGGAGCGCGTCGCGGGCGACAGCGGTATTAAAGATGTGGCGATCGATTTTTACCATCGTTATCCGCAGGATATCGCGCTGTTTGCTGAGATGGGCTTCAACTGTCTGCGGGTCTCGATCGCCTGGACGCGTATCTTCCCGAATGGCGATGACGCCGAGCCGAACGAAGCCGGGCTAGTCTTTTACGACAAGCTGTTTGCCGAGATGGCCGCGCATAATATCACTCCGCTGGTGACGCTATCGCACTATGAGATGCCGTGGGCGCTGGTAAAAAACTATGGCGGCTGGGGCAGTCGCAAGGTGATTGGCTTTTTCGAACGCTACGCCAGGACGGTATTCAGCCGCTATAAAAATCAGGTCAAACTGTGGCTCACCTTTAACGAAATTAATATGTCGCTACATGCGCCAATGACCGGCGTCGGCCTGCCGGCCGGTAGCAGTAAAGGCGAAGTCTATCAGGCTATCCACCACCAGCTGGTGGCCAGCGCGCTGGCGGTCAAAGCCTGTCATGAACTGGTACCGCAAGGGAAGATTGGCAATATGTTGCTCGGCGGGCTGATGTATCCGCTGAGCTGCAAGCCGGAAGATGTCTTTGAAACGCTGCAGCAAAACCGCAGCTGGCAGTTCTTTGGCGACGTCCAGTGCCGTGGCGCCTATCCGGGCTACATGCAGCGCTATTTCCACGAAAACGATATTACGCTGACCATCACCGACGGCGACCGGGAAGCGCTGAAAGAGACCGTCGATTTTATCTCCTTTAGCTACTATATGACCGGCTGCGTCACCGCCGATGAAGCGCTGAACCAGCAGGCGCGCGGTAACATTCTCAGCATGGTGCCGAATCCGCATCTGGCAAGCTCGGAGTGGGGCTGGCAGATAGACCCGCTGGGGCTGCGTACGTTGTTGAATGTACTGTGGGACCGCTATCAGAAGCCGTTGTTTATCGTTGAAAATGGTCTGGGGGCGAAGGATAAAATCGAGGCCGACGGCAGCATCAACGATGACTATCGCATCAGCTATCTCAACGATCACCTGGTGCAGGCGCGGGAAGCCATTGCTGACGGCGTTGAACTGATGGGCTTTACCAGTTGGGGGCCAATCGATCTGGTTAGCGCGTCGAAGGCCGAGATGTCCAAGCGCTACGGTTTTATCTATGTCGATCGTGACGATCGCGGGCAGGGGACGCTCGAACGGCGTAAGAAGAAAAGTTTTGCCTGGTATCAGGCGGTGATTGCCAGCAACGGCGGTAGCCTGCAGGAATAAGCTATTCGGCGGCCCGGTTGATCCGGGCCGCATGCCGTTTAAGCCGGTTTACGGGCGCGCAGTAAAAAGATCATCGGACGCTCTTTCTCTTCCTCCAGCGCCGGTTGGGCGGCGATTTGTTCGGCGCTCGGGCCCCATTCGTCAAGCTGCTCAAGCACAAAACCGGCCGCGATGAGCGCATTAATCCAGCTTGAGAGTTTGCGATGCTGTTTAATCACCCCGTCGGCAAACCAGTTGCTGATGCGTTCGCCTTCCTGCTGATAGTGGCTCACCGGCCAGCGTTTCCGCCCCTGTTCATCCACCTGCCAGCCCTGCTGCAGCGGTGCGGTATAGATGGGATGTTCGGCAGAAAAGACAAGCTTACCGCCGGGAACCAGCGCCTGATAGAGCGTGGCGAACAGCGGCGCGACATCCGGTAAATAGTGCAGCGCCAGCGAACTGTAGACCAGATCGCAGCTATTCGCGGGCAGCGTCAGGGTTTGCAGGTCGGCGCAGCGATATTCGATAGTCTCGCCGGTGGTCATCTCCCGCGCCCGCTCCAGCATCCGGCTGGAGAGATCGAAACCGATTATCTGTTTTGCTCCTTGTTGCTGCGCCCAGCGACAAAACCAGCCGTATCCGCAGCCGAGATCGACCACGCGCAGGCCGTCTAACTGTGGCAGCAGGCGCTGAATTGCCGGCCACTCCGGCGCGCCGTCAAGCCCCTTCACCGAACGGTCAAGGGTGGCGTAACCGGCAAAGAAACCGGGATCGTCATAAATGTTCTGACTCATTGCAACTCCAATAATAACTTTGTTTATTTTTAGCTGACTCATTGTCAATGCACACGCTTTACTTAACGAACGTCATTCAATTAATTTATGATGACCAACCTTTATAAGTAACCCGACCTGAAGAATGAACCTTACATTGAGCAAAAGCGTGCTGGCGGCACTGCCACTGGCCATCGCGCTGGCTGGCTGCGCGCCATCGCATGACATTGGCGGCCCTTTAAAGCAGCAAACTCCGGCATCTCATGTTTCGATGGATCTGCCCGCCGCCGTAAAAAATGGCTGGCCGCATACCGACTGGTGGAAAGATTACCACGATGCCCAGTTGGATAATCTGATTCAGCGCGCGTTAGCCAATGCTCCGGATATGCAAATTGCCGCGCAGCGCATCAAACTGGCCGAAGCGCAGGCACGAATGTCGCAGGCAAATCTCGGCCCGGAGATGGATTTTTCCGCCGATATCGAACGGCAGAAAATGTCCGCGGAAGGCCTGATGGGACCGTTCGCCACCGATACCGACGGCAACACCGGCCCCTGGTACACCAACGGTACCTTTGGCCTGACCGCCGGTTGGGATCTGGATCTGTGGGGGAAAAACCGTGCGTTGGTGAAAGCGCGTATCGGCGAAGTGAAAGCCCAGGTCGCCGAGCAGGCGCAGACCCGCGAGCTGCTGGCCAGCAGCGTGGCGCGACTGTACTGGCAGTGGCAGACCGAAGCGGCGGTGAAAACGGTGCTGCAGCAGGTCAAAAGCGAACAGAATAATATTGTTAGCGTGGATACCGCGCTCTATCAGCGTGGTATCACTAACTCCGCCGAAGGGGCGGAGAACGACATTAACGTCAGCAAAACCGATCAGCAGCTGGCCGATGTGGCGGGTAATATGAAAGAGATTGAAGCGCGGCTGATGGCGTTAACCAATAGCCAGAGCCAGTCGCTCAATCTGCGTGCGGCGCCGCTGCCCGCGGTCAGCGCGCAGATGCCGAGCGAACTGGGCTATGAACTGCTGGCCCGCCGTCCGGATCTGCAGGAAGCCCACTGGTATATTGAATCCTCGCTAAGCGAAATTGATGCGGCGAAAGCGGCGTTTTATCCGGATATCAACCTGATGGCGTTCCTGCAACAGGATGCGCTGCATTTAAGCGATCTGTTCCGTCATTCGGCGCAGCAGATGGGCGTCACCGCCGGGCTGACGCTGCCTATCTTTGATAGCGGCAGGCTGAATGCCAATCTTGATATCGCCAGCGCGCAGAACGGCCTGTCGATCGCTAAATACAACAAGGCCGTAGTCGATGCGGTGAACCAGGTAGCGAAAACCGCAAGCCAGGTAGAGACGCTGATGGAGAAAAACCAGCAGCAGCAGCAGGTGGAGAAAGACGCGCAGCGGGTGGTCAATCTCGCCCAGGCGCGAATGAACGCCGGTATTTTACCCGGCTCCCGCGTGAGTATGGCGAAGCTGCCTGCGCTACAGGAGCGAATTACCGCGCTGCGCCTGCACGGCCAGTGGCTGGACGCCAGCATTCAGCTGACTTCCGCGCTGGGCGGCGGTTATCACCAGACGACGAAATAACGGCGTCAATAGCGGCGCGCGGCGCCGCTATTGATTATCATCCTCTGTATCTTCCGCTTTTCTTTTCGCTTCCCGGCGTTTCAGCCAAAGATGGGCTCCGACCACCAGCGCCACTACGAGAATCAGCCAGATCCAGTGTTTGATGTGCTGATCGAGATGATGCAGCCACGGGCCGATCGCCTCGCCGCCGAGATAACCCAGGGTGGTAAAAATCAGCGCCCAAACGATGGCGCCGAAAATATTCAGCGGCAGAAAAATTTTCGGCGGCAAGCGGCTGGCGCCGATCAAAACCGGGCCGATAACCCGAAAGCCGTACATAAAGCGGGTGCCGATAACGAACAGATAGGGATGGCGTTGAATCAGGCGCTGCGCTTTACGGATCCGCGCCTTCTGCCGCGAAAAGCGGCGCAGTAGCTTACCGCCGAACTGGCGTCCGAGGAAATACAACAGCTGATCGCCGATCATGCCGCCTAAGGCCACGGCGATGACCACCAACGAAAACTTCAATAGACCCTGATGCGCCGCCACGCCGCCAAGGATGGTGATGGTTTCACCTTCTGCGATGCTGCCGATAACCAGCGCCGCGTAGCCGTATTGGGAAATCAGGTGATTGATATCCATATAAACATAAACTCCTACTCTTACCAGTCCCTTAATCATACACCTTGATCATTAAAACGCGCTGAAGCGGATTTTTATCGCTGTACACAAAATAATCTACAGAGTGAATTATACTTGGATCAGTGCTGTACGAAGCCGTGACAAGGGGGACGCTATGAACCATGTCTGGGGACTCTTCTCTCATCCTAATCAAGAGATGAGCGTGATCAAGAGTGAAAATGAGACCGTTTCGCATCAC
Organism: Klebsiella sp. 141198; assembly: GCF_050600785.1. Lineage (NCBI taxonomy): Bacteria > Pseudomonadati > Pseudomonadota > Gammaproteobacteria > Enterobacterales > Enterobacteriaceae > Klebsiella > Klebsiella sp. 141198. The sequence goes on along the minus strand of NZ_JAQIRM010000002.1, from coordinate 612,042 downwards.
TACACGCACCATGTGCTGGTGATGGCGGCGGTTCCGGTTATCTGCGCCTTTATCGGTACGACGCAGCTCGGCTGGAACTTCGGCGACGGTACGGTGATTAAGCTCTCGCTGATGACCGGGTTGGTATTAGCGGTACTGTTTTATGCCGTGATGCTGGCCGGGGTGGCGGTGATGGGGCGGGTGATCTGGTGGATGGCCAGAAGCTATCCGCAGCAGCCGTCGCTGAAACGCTGTATGGTCTTTGCCGGCTACGTCGCGACGCCGCTATTTTTAAGCGGGATCGTGGCGCTCTATCCGCTGGTATGGCTGTGCGCGCTGATAGGCACCATCGCGCTGTTTTACACCGGTTATCTGTTGTATCTGGGTATTCCGACCTTCCTGAGTATTAATAAGGAAGAGGGGCTCAGCTTCGCCAGCTCAACCCTGGCTATCGGGGTGCTGGTGCTGGAAGTGCTGCTGGCGCTTACCGTCGTGCTGTGGGGTTACGGGTACCGACTCTTCTAATCAAATGCATTGCCGGCAGAAATGAATAATTATGTCGGCAATGCAGCATTTACTCACGATTCTTATTGGCCTCAGGGCGTTATGACGCGGTATGATGGCGTTTGCCAGCGGCGTAGCTCACTTTACGCCGCGGCGTACGTTCTATAGCGTGCAAAAATACTTTTCAGAATGCCCATGATGCCGAATTTTCGAATTTCTTTGCTCAGCCTGACTTTGCTGCTGGCTGTGCCTTTTGCGCCCCAGGCGATAGCAAAAACCAGTGCGGTAACCGCCGCTTCACAGCCGGATATCGCTTCCGGTAGCGCGATGATCGTCGATCTGGCGACCAAGAAAATCATTTACGCCAGCCAGCCCGATTTGGTGCGCCCGATGGCGTCTATTACCAAAGTGATGACCGCCATGGTAGTGCTGGATGCGCATTTACCGCTGGACGAAATGCTGACAGTTGATATCAGCCAGACGCCGGAGATGAAAGGCATATATTCCCGCGTGCGTCTTAACAGCCAAATTAGCCGCCGCAATATGCTGCTGCTGGCGCTGATGTCCTCGGAGAACCGCGCCGCCGCCAGCCTGGCGCACCACTATCCTGGCGGTTATAACGCTTTTATCCGCGCGATGAACGCCAAAGCGCAGGCGCTGGGGATGACCCATACACGCTATGTTGAGCCGACCGGCCTGTCGGTGCATAACGTCTCCACGGCGCGCGATCTGACTAAGCTGCTGATCGCCAGCGAACAATATCCGCTGATCGGCCAGCTAAGCACCACCAAAGAAGATACCGCCACTTTTGCGCATCCGGCTTATACCTTGCCGTTCCGCAATACCAACCACCTGGTGTATCGCGATAACTGGAATATTCAGTTGACCAAAACCGGCTTTACCAACGCCGCCGGCCACTGCCTGATTATGCGCACGGTGATTAACCAACGCCCGGTGGCGCTGGTGGTAATGGATGCGTTTGGCAAATATACCCACTTCGCCGACGCAAGCCGGTTACGGACCTGGATTGAAACCGGTAAGGTGATGCCGGTTCCGGCGTCAGCATTGAGCTATAAAAAGCAGCGTGAAGCGCAGATGGCGGAAGCGATGCTGAAAGGCGGCACGCAGACCGCGCAGAACGATTAATTTGTCCTTCCCCCGGATTGCGTCGCAATCCGGGAATTTTGATATCACTCCGGTAACGTCCAGTCGCCGTCGCCAAGCTGGCGCTGCATGATTAGGGTATCGCGCCAGTCGCCCATCTTATAGCCGACGCTGCGCAGCTGTCCGGTAACGGTAAAGCCAAATTTCTTATGAATGGCAATCGAGGCGGCGTTATTGTGGCCGTCGCCGATAATCGCCAGCATCTGCCGCCACGGCCCCTGTTCACATTGCGCGATGAGACGCGTCAGCAGCGCGCTGCCGATGCCGCGCCCGCCCATGCCGGACTCAACGTAAATCGACTCTTCCAGCGTATAGCGGTACGCCGGGCGAGGGCGGTAAAAGGTGGCGTAGCAGTAGCCGACGATGGTGCCGCGCCACAGCGCGACCAGCCAGGGAAGCCCGTTATCGCGTACAGTTTTGATTCGCTTACGCATTTCGTCGACGGTAGGCGGGATCTCTTCAAATGAGGCGCGGCCGTTAAGCACGTGCCAGACGTACAGCGCGGCAATCGCATGCGCGTCATCAGGCAGCGCTTCGCGGATCTCTAAGTCGGCGTCTTGTAACTTATCCTTGGCGGACATGGGGGCTCCTCAAGCTAATTGGCCGGAGAGTCTTTTTCTCCGGCCTGCAGCGTAATACAGAAGCCCGGCGGCTGAATAGTCCTGGTGACGATTATTGTGCTTTCGTTGGCTTCTGCGCCTCGCCCCAGTATTTTTGTTTGCTGGTTTTGCCGATCCCCGGATTCATGCTATTGGTGGGATCGTTCTGGCGATAGAAGCGTTTTAAACTCTCCGCCGCTTCATACAGATGCCCGACGTTGTGCTCCGCCGGGTACTGCGCGCCGCGCGCTTTCAACAGATCCAGCATTTTTTCCTTCAATTCGTGCGCGTCGACCCCTTTCTTCACGATGTAATCCTGGTGGAAGACGTGACACATAAAGTGGCCATAGTAGAGCTTGTAGACTAGCTGGCTATCGATTTCCGCAGGCAGATGTTCGAACCATTCGGTGTCATTGCGGCGCAGGGCGATGTCCAGCGCCAGAATATCTTCCACTTCGTCGGCATGTACCGCCTGATAGCGGATCGCCGCGCCGGCGGCGGCGAAGCGGTGCAGGAATGCCTTGCTGCCTTCTTCCGCGGTACAGGCAAAGAAATCGCCTTCAGCCTGCTGGAAATACTCCGTAAGCCACTTCTGCGCTTCTTCGATGCCGTCGCCGGCCATCTTCAGCAGCAGATGATGTTCGTACTTATCACGCCAGGTTTTCATACGCTCCGGCAGGTGCGCCGGGAAGGCATGACCGAGCTTCTGCATAAAGCGGTCGGTGAAGTGCGGCTTGAACAGGGAGACTTTTTCCAGCATCGCGTCGGTGCGCCCCTTCATGGTGAAGAAGAACGGCATTTTGTCGGTGCCGAGCTTATCGATCATCAGGAAGGTGTCTTTGCCATATTTTTCGGCGATATCGTAAATATCGCGGTGCATATATTCGCCGGCCACCGGCAGAGTATTGAATTCAGCGAGGATGTGGCGGCGGATTTCGGTGAGCACTTCCGGCTGATTGGTGCCGATATAGAACACCTGCTGGCGTTTTTCCGCCGGAAAAGTATCGAGACGAACGGCGAAGACCGCCAGTTTACCGGCGCAGCCGGAGGATTCGAACAGGCGGTCCGGGTCGGCGTTATAGCGAGCCGGGGTATCGGCGTTGACATCGCGCACGCGGGTGACGTAATCGTGATCGTGGGCGTGACGGCCATCATGCTGCACGTCGGCATCGTTGATACGATCATCGTCGAGGCGGCTCAGGATTTGTTCCGGCGTCGCGCCTAAATCGATTCCCAGATGGTTGACTAATTTCAGCTTGCCGTCGGCGTCAATCTGCGCAAACAGCGACATTTCGGTATAGGCAGGCCCGCGCTGCACCAGTGAACCGCCGGAATTGTTACAGATACCGCCGATAACCGATGCGCCGATGCAAGAAGAGCCGATCACCGAGTGCGGTTCGCGGCCCAGCGGTTTTAGCGCTTTTTCCAGTGAATAGAGGGTGGTGCCAGGGTAGGCCAGCACCTGCTCGCCCTTATCCAGCAGGTGCAGCTTGTCCAGACGCAGCGTGCTGATAATGACAATTTCACGATCGTAATCATTGCCGCTCGGGGTGGAGCCTTCGGTGAGGCCGGTATTCGCCGCCTGCATCAGGATAATTTTGTCAGCCTGGACGCAGGCGCTGAGAACTCGCCATAGTTCAAGCAGGGTACCGGGGAACACCACCGCCAGCGCATCGCCGTGGCCGGAGCGGAAACCTTTTCGGTAACGCTGGGTTTTCGCCGGATCGGTTAACAGATGCGAGGAGCCAACCAGCCGCGCCAGTTCCGCCAAAAAGGGAGGGTTATTTATTGTTGTTGCAGATGACATGATTCACTCCTTGTGGGCACAGGAAAGCTATATCGCTGTTAGCATACCGCTTTGTATGACAATTTGGTGCATGAATGTTTCTATAAATCAGATAAGAACCTTAGCATTCTACGGGCGCGTTGTTTATATATATGGCAAACTGCGGTTTTTGCTGCGTTTTCGCTGGGCTATTAGCACCGAATCAAAGAGGGATACATAATAATGAAATGGTTGTGTACTGTTGGCGTCGCCGTGAGCCTGGCGCTGCAACCCGCGCTGGCCGATGAGCTGTTTGGTAACCATCCGCTGACGCCTGAGGCGCGAGATGCGTTTGTTAGCGAACTGCTGAAAAAAATGACGGTCGATGAAAAAATCGGTCAGCTGCGCTTAATCAGCGTCGGCCCGGATAACCCGAAAGAGGCGATCCGGGAAATGATCAAAGACGGTCAGGTAGGGGCGATTTTTAATACCGTAACCCGGCCTGATATCCGCGTGATGCAGGATCAGGTGATGCAGCTAAGCCGCCTGAAGATCCCCCTGTTTTTCGCCTACGATGTGCTGCACGGCCAGCGTACCGTCTTCCCGATAAGCCTCGGTCTGGCCTCCTCTTTTAATCTCGACGCGGTGAATACCGTCGGGCGTATCTCGGCCTACGAAGCGGCTGACGATGGTCTTAATATGACCTGGGCGCCGATGGTCGACGTCTCTCGCGACCCGCGCTGGGGCCGCGCCTCCGAAGGTTTTGGCGAGGATACTTACCTGACCACCGTGATGGGTAAAGCGATGGTGGAGTCGATGCAGGGCAAGAGCCCGGCAGACCGCTATTCGGTGATGACCAGCGTTAAACACTTCGCCGCCTACGGCGCGGTTGAAGGCGGCAAAGAGTACAACACCGTCGATATGAGCCCGCAACGTCTGTTCAACGACTATATGCCGCCGTATAAAGCCGGTCTCGATGCCGGCAGCGGCGCGGTGATGGTGGCGCTAAACTCGCTCAACGGTACTCCGGCCACTGCCGATTCCTGGCTGCTGAAAGACGTCCTGCGCGACCAGTGGGGCTTCAAAGGCATCACCGTTTCCGACCATGGCGCCATCAAAGAGCTGATTAAACACGGCGTCGCCTCCGACCCGGAAGACGCGGTGCGCGTCGCGCTGAAGTCCGGTATCAACATGAGCATGAGCGATGAGTACTACAGCAAATATCTGCCGGGGCTGGTGAAATCCGGCAAGGTGACGATGGCCGAGTTGGATGACGCTACCCGTCACGTGCTCAACGTCAAGTATGATATGGGGCTGTTCAACGATCCGTACAGCCACCTGGGGCCGAAAGCATCCGACCCGCAGGACACCAACGCCGAAAGCCGTCTGCATCGTAAAGAGGCGCGCGAAGTGGCGCGAGAAAGCCTGGTGCTGCTGAAAAATCGTCTCGATACCCTGCCGCTGAAAAAATCCGGCACCATCGCGGTGGTGGGCGCGCTGGCGGATAGCAAGCGCGACATGATGGGCAGTTGGTCGGCGGCGGGCGTGGCCGATCAGTCGGTCACCGTGCTGACCGGCATCAAAGAAGCGCTGGGCGATAAAGGCAAAGTGATTTATGCCAAAGGCGCTAACGTTACCGACGATAAAGGCATTGTCGATTTCCTTAACCTGTATGAGAAAGCAGTGCAAGTCGACCCGCGCTCGCCGCAGGAGATGATCGATGAAGCCGTGGCGGCGGCGAAACAGTCCGACGTGGTCGTTGCGGTAGTGGGCGAAGCGCAGGGCATGGCGCATGAGGCTTCCAGCCGGACCGATATCACCCTGCCGCAAAGCCAACGCGACCTGATTAGCGCGCTGAAAGCGACCGGTAAACCGCTGGTGCTGGTGCTGATGAACGGCCGTCCGCTGGCGCTGGTGAAAGAGGATCAGCAGGTGGATGCGCTGCTGGAGACCTGGTTTGCCGGTACTGAAGGCGGCCATGCAATCGCCGATGTGCTGTTTGGCGATTACAACCCTTCCGGTAAGCTGCCGATGTCCTTCCCGCGTTCGGTGGGGCAGATCCCGACCTACTACAGCCACCTGAATACCGGCCGTCCGTATAATCCGGAAAAGCCCAATAAATACACCTCGCGTTATTTCGATCAAGCGAACGGCCCGCTGTATCCATTTGGCTATGGCCTGAGCTACACCACCTTTAGCGTTTCTGATGTCAAAATGTCGGCGCCAACGATGCCGCGCGACGGCAGCGTGACCGCCAGCGTGCAGGTGACCAACACCGGCAAACGCGAAGGGGCGACGGTGATCCAGCTTTATTTGCAGGATGTCACCGCATCGATGAGCCGGCCGGTGAAAATGCTGCGCGGCTTTAAGAAGGTGAATCTCAAGCCGGGCGAGACGCAAACCGTCAGCTTCCCGATTGATGTTGAAGCGCTGAAATTCTGGAACCAGCAGATGAAATACGTTGCCGAACCAGGCAAATTCAACGTCTTTATTGGGGTGGATTCCGCCCGCGTTAAGCAGAGCGAGTTTGAGCTGCTGTAACCAGCAATATGTTTGAGAGTACAAACCCCTTCCGTAGAAACGGAAGGGGTTTTTTAATGCATAAATTGCGGTGTTGCGGCGTAATTCCTGGCGTTTCCATCATCGCCGATTACCGAGTAACGTATGGCGTCGCTGCGCTGTAGCGGTTGGCTAGACTCTATCTTTTGACCTGATTTTGGCGGGATAAGCAGGTTATCAATCGATTTTTGCATACCTGGCTGCACGCTTATGCTCATAAACCACGGCGTGGGATTATCGATGGTGATGGTTTTCCCCTCCACGCTAAATTTCAGTTGCTGTTCCGTATCGGGGGTTGGCGCTTTCAAATTTGCCGGACGAACAAAAACCTTTAACCGTAACCGCAGCGGCAGGATAACCTGACGTGATCCGGTGTCAGCGGTTTTAGTGTTGGGGGGGATTTGATAGAGATTGAGCCAAAACAGGCTTTCGCGGTCCGCGGCTAAAATTTGCCGTGAAGTAAGCATTAAGCGCAACGAACGCAGTTCGCCGGGCTGCATTTTGAACACCGGAGGCAGAACGACAATAGGCGTGTCACGGCTATCCGGCGAAGCGGCGATATCACCCTTGTCGCTCCAGGTTTGCAAAAGCATAGGCGTCTTGCCGTCATTAGATAACGTAATTGCCTGTGACATTTCGCCGGCGGCGAAAATGACGCGGGTTTTTTCAACGTTGACTATCGCCAGGGCAGGGCGGGTCGTTCCCGCCGCTGCCAGCAATGCGAAAGCCAGCGCTTTACTGAAAGCTGACCACTGCCTGAAGCTGCGCATTCACCGTCCCTGCTGTAATGGTTTGACCGCTTATCGCCTCCAGCGAGGCGGTGAAATCGCCGCTGTAGATATTGGTACTGCCAGAGGAGATGAGCGATGTGAGATCCTGATACGCATACCAGCCGCGGCTATTTCCACTGCCGGTGCTTTGTCTGTCAGGCAATAAATTGATCGCATTTCCTGACTGATTGTAAATACGGATCCCAACACCTGAGGCGATGCCGCCGTTTCCATAGTGGGTATCCAATAGCCACGTTAGCCCGCCGCCGGAGGTGACCAGTCCTAATGATTGTGCTGCGGCGACCGCGGTTGGTTGGTTAACTAAAAAACCCATCGCGACGTTGGCTGAACTGCTGGTGGAAGCTGATGTGCTCGACTTCGCTCCAGACTCGCACTCCAGGCTGACGGTGAAAGGGCGTTGGCTGCTGCCGCCCGCCGCAAGTGCGCCAACCGCAATCGGTGGCAAGGTGACCACCGAGGGATAATCTTTTATCTGGCAAAGCGCGCCGCGTACGTAGGTGACATTGTTGTAGGTGCTCCAGCCGCCAGGCCACAGGCTATACCAGCCATCATAATGGGTGTTGTGATCTTCTCCAGGAGAGAGCGCATTGGTCGCTAAACCAGGTCCTTTGAACGCAATATAACCGCGAGGTTGGCTCCAGACGTCTTTGTTCGTAGCGTTGGAGTAAACATAGTAGGCTGTATCATCCGTTTTATACATTTCATATAGCACGTTGCTGAAGGCGCTTGCCGGGATATAAATGTATTGATCATCCTGATACCAGCTATCTGATGTAAGCTGCCGCTCCTTCCAGTAACGGCTGTAGTACTCCCCTGTACTCAAGTTGGTGATGCGTACGGCGACATTTTTTTCCGCGTCATAATAAGCGCCGTCGACATCGGATACCGCATATTTGCCGGCATAGGTACTGTCACCGTTGGTCGAGTACATTTCGTATAAACTACCCGCATCTGCCAGCGCACAGCGAAACAGGACTTGATTACTCCCATAGGTCTGATTAGTTGACGCGGTCAGGAAGTTGCCGACGGCGCTGGCGAGGAGCGTCCCCGCCGGCTGAAAATTTTTCCCGGAGTTGACGCTTATGACCGAGGGCAGACCGATGTTGCTGGTGCAGGTGTCACAGGCTCCGCTCCAGCTAGCGGCGGTATAACCTGCCGCTTTTGCGGCTGAGGATAATGACGACGAACTGGTCACCCTGATGCAGGAAGCCGAAGATATCCCCGCCGTAGCCATCGTGGCAATGAGTAATAATAAATGAATAGCCGAACGCATAGCGTTAATCCTTTTCACAGATCTTATCCAGATACTGAAGATCGTCATTGGTTTTTAAATCGATTTGGTAGCTCACCCGACAGGAGAGGGCGTTGTTATCTCCCCAGCGCACCAATAGCGAGCCCGAGGCCGTGGCGATACGGGCGTAAATCTGCCCGCCCTGGCCGACCATCCCAATTACCGCTCCTTCACCGTTTATCACGTCGGCGCCCATCGGCGGCAGATGGCCATCGCGGGTTTTTACGTTGATCAGCACGGCTTTTCCGGAAAGGGTGGCAAAATTAACGCGTGCAATGGCGCCAGCATAGGGTACGACGCGTTGGCTACCGCCGGTTAATTCAGCGTTGCTGTTCATTTTTTGTGTATTCAGAGCGACGGTGTTGGCGCGGTAAGGAGAAAGCGACGGTAAGATGGCATAACCAAAACGATCAATAACTGCGCCCTGGCCGTTTTGTACCTCAGCTCCCTCTGCGCCATCAGCGTGAATTAGGGCGAAGGTATCGCTGGCGTATGGCCCTGCGGTTATTCCCCCAGGGTGCACAACAATTGTTCCGGACGCGCCAATCGCGCTCTGGCGATAGTTATTGCCCTGATCGTAGCTGGCCCGTAGGGCGCCAATTCGCGTATTTTGCTGGGCATTGCCGCCAAAGGTTGATGATGACCCGCTATCGCCATTGCGGTAGCGTTCATAGCCGCCATACACCGACCATGACAAATTACTGTTATCGCCGCTGGTGCCGGTCATCGATATGGTTGATGAGCGGCTTTCGTGCGTCTGGTTATAGTTCATGGCCATCGAAGTGCGGTTTTCGCCCCAATCCAATGGAATGGAAACATTAAACGAAACGGTGGTTTCAGTATATTTCTCCTGCGTACTGCTGTCTGATTCGTCGTCAACGCCGTAATAGTAATGGCCGTAATCCCAGGTGCTGCGCTGGCGGGCGACGTTGATGCCGTAGCTTATTTGTTTCCACTGGTTGCTGTAACCAAGCTGTAGTTCGGTGAGTCGTGACTGATTACTATAATAATCCGCCGTACTGGCGCTTAAATTTAAGGTACCGAAGCCTGCTAACGGCTGACTAATGGTAGCGGAGAGGCGATTACGCTGTTGTAAGGTATCCGAATAATAATCAGTCCCTGTTTCTTGCTGGCGTCGAACACCCAAAACATCCTGGAGATCGCGGAATCCATCTGTTGAATATCGGTATGCCGCCAGTACCAGATTGGTGCCGGTTTCGAAGGTTTTGCTATAGCTCAATTCCGCGCGCCAGCCCTGATGGCGATTATTATCTTCCACGACAGCATTAGACCAGGTGGCATTTACGCCGAATGCGCCAAGCCAGGTGGCCCAGACTCCACCAGCCAGCCAGGCCTGGTAGTCCTCGGCGATTCTGGAACCGAGATTAATAGTGACATTGTTATTGATCCCGTGCTGCAGCGTTCCCTCGAAAAAGTCATTATCAACGCTGTAATATTGGCGTACGCGCCCTAAGGCGAGCGAATAATGCCAATTGCCTGGACGAACGGAATCAGGCACCGCGGAATAGGGAACGGTGAAAGAAGACGTTTTACCACTGGCTTCAATCACTTCGACTTGTAAATCCCCCTGATTACGGGTGTTATACAGATCGTCAATGATAAACGGCCCTGGCGGAACATTGGTTTCGTAGATAGTTTTACCCAGCTGTTTCACCACTACCCGGGCGCTGCTTGCCGCTACACCACGAACTTCTGGCGCGTAACCGCGTTTTCCCTGAGGCCACATTCGTTCATCAGTGGCAAGTTTGACACCGTTAAAGGAAATACTGCCAAATAGACTTGAGTCGGTATAATTGTCACCCACGCTGATGACGCTATTGATTTGCTGGATAGGCCGCTGCACCCAGGTACGAACGCTATCGTAGTGATATTCGTTTCCACTTTCGTCGCTATCGGCATAACGCATATTTCCCTGATGGCGCACTTGCCATAATCCAAGATTGGTTCCAGCATTAATCCCGCTCCATAAATACTGATAGCGAGAGTTATTGTCGGTATTCTCGGTGACGGTATAGCTACTATTGTGGCGAAAAAAAAGCGCCAGGGCGCCGCTATCCCATTCCGTTGGTGGGATATACCCGCGCGGAACACGATTGAGTTCGGTCATTGGAATAGTCAGCGATAAACGAAGTATCGCTGCTTCAAAATCCCACTTAGCCTGCGGCACCCACTGAGTTAGGGAGCGGCATGATGCATCATCTTTTTCGGGTAATGATTTTACTTGCGCGGTTTTCATGATTGCCAGCGGCAGGCAGGGTTCAGTATCCTTTTCATTCTCTAAGGCTTTGAACTGAATCGGTACGCCAGATTTCACTAGTGTATTATTGACGAAAATGTCCACCACATAAAGGCCAGAGGCGGTGTGCGGTTGGTTAAATTTCTCTATATTTTGACCATAGGACGAACCCTGGAATAAGTTAGGATCAAAATAGAAATCTTCGGCTAAAGCAGGATTAATGCAAAGTAAGCCGACTAGCACTGCAAGTTTTTGCGGGGGGAGTTCAGGGATAAGTAACATTATATCGCTCGCTAATCCTTGCGCCCTGATCGTTAACCAGGGTGACATTTACGCTACCAGTAGTCCGTTTGGCATTATTATTTTCCGGCAGCCAAAATATTTGGTTACTGAATGGGGCAACCATATCGGTTTTCAGTGTATACGTTTTGCCGCTGGCGCTCGCCGTTAGATTGCTAATAGAGGCGTACCAGGGGTGTGGATTAATAACGTTAATACTAGTGCCTTTATTTGCGTCGAAAACCGTTTTTATTTGTAGCTTTTTAACCAGATTTCCTGGTGCGCCTAATTTGGCTGGGCGATAAAATAATTTGATACGCGTACGCAGCATCACCAGCATTTTATTTTGCTTTTTATCGCCGTTAACGTTAGCTGGCGGAACCTGTAGGGCGTTAAACCAAAAAACCGATTCGCGATCCAGCGGTAATGCTTTGGTCTTACTGTATACAACACGGACAACCTGGCCAGATTTCGCTTGAATACGAAAAACGGGCGGCGTTGCCAGGAAAGGGACAGTGCCGACAGCCTGTGGGTCGGCGTCGATATCGCCATTATCAAACCATGTTTGTACAACATAAGGGAACGTATCGTTGTTTTTTAACTGGACGTCCACGGATGTGACATCTGAAGGATAAATTATACGGCTACCTAATAGCGTCACGCTGGCCCATGAAAAAGTCAGTGGCAGTAATATAAGCGCCACGCCAGTGAGATATCGAATGCCATAACGGATAAAGTCCTTTACCATTTCAACGGCTCCATGAAGGCTAAAAATGTGGCCTACATAAACGCAGTAGGCCACATATAAACGATTACTGGTAAGACACGGCGTACTGCATGGTGGCTTCTACAGTACCTGCAGCTGCCTTGCCGTTGGCGTAGTACTGTGCGGTATACGTTGCGCTGGCTTCGGTTTCGCCTGCTGCCAGCGTCAGGTCACCATCCCCTTTGAAGCTGTCAGTCAGGTTAATTGCCTTACCGGCGGTATCCAGAATTTGTACTTCGACATTTGCTGCGGTTCCGGTGTTACCAAGGTTGCCGTTAGTGGTGACCTGGTTGCCGACGAATACGGTGGAGATTTTTGTCTCTGCAGCGGTGTTGCCAGTACAGCCAGTCAGGCCAATATCAAAAGTCGCCTGGCCTGCGGTATCGCCACTGGCGGCCAGTTCAGTGCTGCTAACGGTAGGCAGTAGTACAACGGGTGAAGTTTGATTGCCATTGATAGCGACGGAACAGGTTTCGTCACTCACTTCGCCCTGGAAACTAATGGTATTATCTGAAGCTGCCATCGCGTTTGCGGAAAGCAGCAAAGAACCTGTCAGGATTGCTAAAATATTTTTCTTAAACATATAAATCTATCCTATATTAAAATAATGTATATAATTCCCTTGTTGCATGATGCCTGACTCATAATAATTGCTAGAGCTGGAGCTAGATAAAGGTTGATGTTTGCGATCTTTCCTTCATGTTTCTCGCGGCAGGTATTCATGTAGATTGAATAATATTGTCGAATGAATTTATTGTAAATATTAAATATCACTTTCTTATTATTTATATTTTTATTTTGATGGTTAATTTTCATTTTCTGATTTTATTTATTTATTAATTTTTATTGATTAATTTAGTAGGTGAATATTTATGTGACCATCTAACGAGTTGAGCGTTTGGCTATTCTGTTTGCGATATTGTTGCGCTACTTGAGAATGGTTGATATTTGTATTTTTAGGCAAATATCTGATTCGTTTGATATTATTTTTTCGCACAAAAGAGGGGAGTAACGCGATACCCCCAACGTTCTGGACGTGAGAGATTCATTACGAACCAGCAGAATATATTGATCATGGTTACAGTGTAAATTAAGTTGTTGCAGGCTCTGAAGGACATCTTTTTTAAAACTAGATAGTGTCGCCAGATCGGCTGCATTTTCTGCAATCCGTACTGCGCAGGTTCTTGCTGAACCTATTAATAATTCATCCTGGTGATGTGAGCTATTGAAAAATAGAAATGTGATTAATAATATTAGCGATATGGATACACAACATGCGGCGAAGATACATGTCCACAACCCCGGCGCAAAATGTTGCCTATGATACTGTGATAGTTTTACTGTTGGACAATCGGATATGATTGCTGATGTATTGGCAATCGGAGGGGTATGTTCAACAAGTTCTTCAACAACAATTTGCTTGTTTAGCATAAATCCCACTTTCGGGACGGTAATAATAATTTCTTCGTTCTGATTAAAATGGCGTAGTATTCGGCGTAATTTACTAATACATTGATTAAGATTGTTATTGCTGGAAACCATACCAAAGTCATCCCAAACTTTTTTGAATAATACTTCCCGGCAAACAACCTCCCCGGAATGGGAGAGTAATAAATAAAGAAGTCTCTTGGCAGGGTTCGAAATTTGTATTGGATCGTCAGGAGATTCTTCGGTGAATATTGTGCTGGTGTCGAAATCGAAAACGATATGTTCATTCAGTAAAAATTTCATTAGATAAATCCGTTCTGATGGAAATTGTTTCACCTGCATGAGTTAAGCATTACTTATCCATTTAAAATGGGTGTGGGGTGATCATGAATTCGTTATTTGAATTATTATTTTCTAATTCATTGATTCATGCTCTATCTAGAGGGAAATCTTTCGTTAAATCTTAATTGTTGAAGTATCGTGATTTTGGACGAGGGATGCAATATTTAATGTTCGATATTCGGCATTTAATGCATGAAGTAAAGTGACGATTTTCTTTTAATGTTTTTTAAGGTTCATGATTTTATTGTTTTGCTACTTTTCTTTGATGAATTTTAGCTTAGCGCCTAAGCTTTAGTACTGAGATATGAGGAGTGGTGAAAATTGATGAGCAAAATAAAGATTAAGACAATCGTATCAGGCTTGGTACTCATCAGCTGCTCTTCACTGGCGGCAGAACCGGTGAAGGTGGGCTCGAAAATTGATACAGAAGGGGCGCTGCTCGGCAATATCATTTTGCAGGTGCTGGAAAGCCACGGTGTGAAAACGATCAACAAAGTTCAGCTTGGCACCACGCCGGTAGTTCGCGGGGCCATTACTGCCGGCGAACTGGATATCTATCCGGAATACACCGGCAACGGGGCTTTCTTCTTTAAAGATGAAAATGATCCGGCGTGGAAAAACGCCAAACAGGGCTATGAAAAAGTTAAAAAGCTGGACGCGGAAAAAAACAAGCTGATCTGGCTGACCCCGGCTCCCGCCAATAATACCTGGACTATCGCGGTGCGACAGGAGGTGGCAGAGCAAAATCATCTTACTTCTTTGGCCGATCTTAGCGCCTATCTGCAGAAGGGCGGCGATTTTAAACTGGCGGCTTCCGCGGAGTTTATTGAGCGCGCCGATGCCCTGCCGGCATTTGAAAAAGCTTACGGATTTAAGCTTAATCAGAATCAGCTGTTGTCGCTGGCGGGCGGCGATACCGCAGTGACGATCAAAGCGGCGGCACAGCAAACCTCCGGCGTTAACGCGGCGATGGCCTATGGTACCGATGGGCCGGTGGCGGCGCTGGGGTTACAAACCCTGAGCGATCCAAAAGGCGTGCAGCCCATTTACGCGCCGGCGCCGGTTGTGCGCGACGCGGTGCTGAAGGCGTATCCGCAGATGGCGCAGTGGCTGGAGCCGGTGTTCGCCAGCCTCGATGAAAAAACATTGCAGAAATTAAACGCCAGCATTGCCGTTGAAGGGCGTGACGCGAAGAGCGTGGCCGCCGATTACCTGCAACAAAAAGGGCTGCTGAAGTAAGGACTGGTGACTATTCGTTGTTATAACCGCGTGGCGCTGCTGCTCACGCTACTGCTGTTGGCCGTGGCGGCGCTGCCGTTTGTCACTTATGCCCCTAACCGTCTGCTCTCCGGGGAAGCGCGTTGGCTTTGGACGCAGATGCCGTGGCTGGCGGCGGCGCAGCTGGCGGGGGGGCTGCTGTTATTGCTAATGTGTTGGCTCCCCGGTCGTCTGGCGTTGCTCGGTAGTCTGCTTATTGCCGATTTACTCCTGCCTTTACTAATGTGGGGCGCCGGAGAAATCGCGCTACAGCTGGTGCAACAGGGCTCCCCGCTGGCGCGTACTTCTCCCGGTAGCGGATTATGGCTTGCTCTCGCGCTATGCCTGCTGATTGCCAGCGATATTATTCGCCGTTTGACGCCGCGAGCGCTGTGGCGTTGGTTGCTGAATGCGCAGCTTTGGCTGCTACCGTGCCTGCTGCTGTGGCATGGGTCGCTCGACCAACTCTCTTTGCTGAAAGAATATGCTAACCGCGAGGATGTCTTTAATGACGCGCTGCGTCAGCATCTATGGCTATTGTTCGGGACGTTGCTGCCCGGATTGTTATTGGGTTTATCGATAGGCTTTGTCCTCTGGCGACGCCCCAGTTGGCAGGCGCCGGTATTCACCTTCCTTAATGTGATTCAAACTATTCCCTCGGTGGCGCTATTCGGTTTGTTGATTGCGCCGTTGGCCGGGTTGACGCGCCATTTTCCGTGGCTGGGGGATATTGGCATTTCCGGAACCGGTCTGGCGCCGGCGCTGATCGCGCTGGTGCTGTACGCGCTATTGCCGCTGGTGCGTGGGGTGGTGACCGGGCTGCAACAGGTACCGCGCGAGGCGCTGGAAAGCGCGACCGCGATGGGAATGAGCGGCGGACAGCGTTTCCGCCAGGTCCAAATGCCGTTGGCGCTACCGATTCTGCTGCGCAGCTTGCGGGTGGTCAGCGTGCAGACCGTCGGTATGGCGGTGGTGGCGGCGCTGATAGGCGCGGGCGGCTTCGGCGCTTTGGTGTTTCAGGGGCTCCTCAGCAGCGCGCTGGATTTGGTGCTGCTGGGGGTCATTCCGACGATTGCGCTGGCGGTGGTAGTGGACGCCGTGTTTGCGCTATGGGGCGCGTTGCTAAAAGGAGAGGCGCATGATTGAGTTCGACGGGGTGAATAAAGCCTTTGCCGGGCAGCCGGCGGTAAAGGATCTCAACCTGCATCTGCGCGAGGGGGCGTTTTCGGTGTTGATAGGGACGTCCGGCTCCGGAAAATCGACCACTCTGAAGATGATTAATCAACTCGTGGAACAGGATAGCGGAGTGATACGCTTCGCCGGCGAGGATATCCGCCGACAGCCGCTGCTGACGCTACGTCGCCGTATGGGGTACGCCATTCAGTCTATCGGCCTGTTTCCACACTGGACGGTGGCGCAGAATATCGCCACCGTGCCGCAGCTGCAAAAGTGGCCGCGCGGAAAAATTAACGAGCGGATTGATGAACTCATGGCGTTACTTGGCCTGGAACTTCTGCTGCGCGATCGCTACCCGCATCAGCTTTCCGGCGGCCAGCAGCAGCGCGTTGGCGTGGCGCGGGCGCTGGCGGCCAACCCGGAGGTGCTGTTAATGGATGAGCCATTTGGCGCGCTGGATCCGGTCACCCGCGAAGCGTTGCAGCAGGAGATGCTGCGCATTCATCGTCTGTTTGGGCGCACGATCGTGCTCGTCACCCATGATATCGACGAAGCGCTACGCCTGGCGGATCATCTGGTGCTGATGGACGGCGGCGAAGTGGTGCAGCAGGGGGAGCCGTTACAAATGCTGCTGCAGCCGAAAAACGCTTTTGTTGAAACCTTTTTTGGCCGTAGCGAACTGGGCGTTCGGTTGCTCTCGCTACGCGGCGTTGGGGATTACCTGCGCCGGGATGAACGGCTGACGGGCGATGCGCTGAACGTCTCGATGACGTTGCGCGAGGCGCTGTCGCAATTTGTGGCCCACCGCCGCGACGTTTTGCCGGTGGTCGATGAACAGGGCGAAGCGTGTGGTACGTTGCACTTTGCAGACCTGCTACACGATAGGGGCACGACGTGAAGGCGCTTCGCGATCCGCTGCTGTGGCTGGTGGCGCTGTTTATCGCGCTGCTGCTGGCATTGCCCCACAGCGCGCCGCTGTTTAGCTGGCTGTTTCCGGAGCTGCCGCGCCCGGTGTATCAGCAGGAGAGTTTTCTGGCGCTGACGCTGGCCCACTTTTGGCTGGTGGCGCTCTCCAGTATTGCCGCGACGGTTATCGGCGTGGGGGCGGGGGTTCTCGTCACCCGACCCGCCGGACGAGAGTTTCGCCCACTGGTGGAAACCATCGCCGCCATGGGACAGACATTTCCGCCGGTAGCGGTACTGGCGATCGCGGTTCCGGTGATGGGGTTCGGCTGGCAGCCAGCGCTTATTGCGCTGGCGCTATACGGAATATTGCCCGTGCTGCAGGGAACGCTGGCTGGATTAAGTTCGATATCGCCTGGGGTATTGAATATTGCCGAGGGGATGGGGATGAGCGGTTGGCAGCGGTTGTGTAAGGTGGAGCTGCCGCTGGCGGCGCCGGTAATGCTGGCCGGGATACGCACCTCGACCATCGTCAATATTGGTACGGCAACCATTGCCTCAACGGTGGGCGCCAACACGCTTGGCACGCCGATAATTATCGGCCTCAGCGGTTTTAATACCGCTTATGTGCTGCAGGGGGCGCTGCTGGTGGCGCTCGCCGCGATCATTATCGACCGCTTTTTTGAACGGCTGAACCAGTGGATCAGCCGACACCACCGCGAACAATAAACGAGTAACCCGCCAGCATGACGCCGCCGATCCCGCCAATGGCCATGCATAAGAAGAGGGTAATGACCGCGATTTTCGCAGGCTTCATGATAGGCTCCTTTTGTTAACGGTGGGATTATACGGTGAAGCGCAGGTGTTAATGAAACATTAATTGCTATTTAGCCAGATCAGATTTTCCCGCTGTTCCCATTCGCGGAGCTGCGCTGCCTGCGGGCTACCCGGCGGCGCGGGGCACCACACCAGCAGGGTACTGTCGGGAAATAGCTGCGGGCGGATCTGATTAAGCGAATGCGCGACAATATCCACCCGCCAGCCCTGCTCGCAGGCGATCCACCCTTCCAGCCACAATTGAGTGGTGTCATCGGTATTCCAACCCACCACCACCGCGTGATGACCGGGGCGCTTCCAGGCGTGGGCGAGACATTGGGCGATGTGGTTGATTAAGATACCATCGAGCAGGCTACGCAGCGCCAGTAAAGTCGGCTGAGGGCTTAGCAGGCGGTGACGAAGCGGATTAAGCAGATGATGCACCAGCATCTGTGCGCTATAGCTGTGGCTGCGCTCTTTGAGCCATAGCCGCACCCGTTGGTAATGACCTTCCTGCAGAAAACCGAGCAAAATTTCCTGCTGTTCGCGCCAGCCGTCTTCGACATCCGCTTCGCGATCGGGCAGCAGATTTTTTACCTTACCGACCTGAACGCCGGCATCAATCCAGCGCTTAATTTCGCGGATGCGATCGATTTCACTGTCATTGAATAAACGATGGCCGCCATCGGTGCGTTGCGGCTTGATAAGTTCATAACGTCGCTGCCAGGCTCGCAGCGTCACGGGGTTGATATCACAAAGCTGAGCCACTTCGCCTATCGTATACAGCGCCATTTTCTCCTCCCGCCGTGTTTCTCCTCATTTAACTGTAGAAGGGGTTTATCAATTGTTCATTTTTTGCACTTTACGGCGACGGCGAGACGGTGAGAAGTGTGATCGTCACCATGATTTATCATTTTCTTGTATCGCTTCAAAGAAAGTTATAAGCGGTCAGTGTATGTTACGCGCTTTCAAAGGTTGTGTGGTTGGCGGGTATGTACGAGTTCGATCTGGTATTGCTGCTGCTCCAGCAGATGTGCGTGTTTCTGGTCATCGCCTGGCTGATGAGTAAAACGCGGCTGTTCATCCCCCTGATGCAGGTCACCGTGCGTCTGCCGCATAAGTTGCTGTGCTATGTCACCTTCTCGATTTTTTGCATTATGGGGACCTATTTCGGTCTGCATATCGAAGACTCTATTGCTAATACACGCGCTATTGGCGCAGTGATGGGCGGCCTGCTCGGCGGCCCGGTGGTCGGCGGTCTGGTGGGGTTGACCGGAGGCCTGCATCGCTATTCGCTGGGCGGAATGACGGCGCTAAGCTGTATGGTGTCGACCATTGTTGAAGGGCTGCTCGGTGGCATGGTGCACAGCATTCTGATTAAACGCGGACGTCCGGATAAAGTTTTCAGCCCGCTCACCGCCGGGGCGATAACCTTTTTCGCTGAACTGGTACAGATGCTGATAATCCTGCTGATTGCGCGGCCATTCCAGGATGCGCTGCACCTGGTGCAGAGTATTGCCGCGCCAATGATGGTTACCAATACCGTCGGCGCCGCGCTGTTTATGCGTATCCTGCTGGATAAACGGGCGATGTTTGAGAAATACACTTCGGCTTTTTCCGCCACCGCGCTAAAGGTGGCTGCCTCCACCGAGGGGATCCTGCGCCAGGGATTCAACGAAGAGAACAGTATGAAGGTCGCTCAGGTGCTGATTCAGGAACTTGATATCGGCGCCGTGGCGATTACCGACCGTGACAGGCTGCTGGCGTTTACCGGTATCGGCGACGATCATCATCTACCAGGTAAACCTATCTCCTCTTCCTATACACAAAAGGCGATTGATACCGGCGAAGTGGTTTATGCCGACGGCAACGAGGTGCCATACCGCTGCTCAATTCATCCTGGCTGTAAACTGGGCTCGACGCTGGTCATTCCGCTGCGCGGTGAGAATCAACGGGTCATTGGCACCATCAAGCTGTATGAAGCGAAAAACCGCCTGTTCAGCTCGATTAACCGCACGTTGGGGGAGGGGATAGCGCAACTGCTGTCGGCGCAGATCCTCGCTGGCCAGTATGAACGGCAGAAAGCGTTGCTGACCCAGTCGGAAATTAAGTTGCTACACGCCCAGGTCAACCCGCACTTTCTGTTTAACGCCCTTAACACCCTTAAGGCGGTGATCCGCCGCGATAGCGATCAGGCCGGACAGCTGGTGCAGTATCTATCGACCTTCTTTCGCAAAAATCTGAAGCGACCAACGGAGATCGTCACCCTGGCGGACGAAATTGAACATGTGAATGCCTATCTGCAAATTGAGAAGGCGCGATTCCAGGATAATTTGCAGATACGCATGCAGGTGCCTGCGTCGCTTGAGCACCTGCAACTACCGGCATTTACGTTACAGCCGATAGTTGAAAACGCAATCAAGCACGGCACTTCTCAGCATCTTGGCGTAGGCGAAATTACCATTCGCGCCAGTCAGCATGAGCGTTGGCTACAGCTGGACGTGGAAGACAATGCCGGGCTGTATCGGGATAACCCTAATGCCAGCGGGCTTGGGATGAGTCTGGTGGACAGACGACTGCGCACGCGCTTCGGCGCCGACTGCGGAATTAGCGTCGCTTGCGAAGCGGAACAATATACCCGCATCACGCTGCGACTGCCTGTGGAGGAGAATGCATGCTAAAAGTTTTAATCGTCGATGATGAGCCGCTGGCGCGGGAAAATCTGCGCATCCTGCTGGAGGCGCAAAGCGATATTGATATCGTCGGCGAATGCGGCAACGCCGTCGAGGCGATTGGCGCAGTGCATAAGCTGCGCCCGGACGTGCTGTTTCTGGATATTCAAATGCCGCGTATCAGTGGGCTGGAGATGGTTGGCATGCTCGATCCAGAACATCGCCCCTATATCGTCTTTTTAACGGCCTTCGATGAGTATGCGGTGAAGGCCTTTGAAGAGCACGCCTTCGATTATCTGCTCAAGCCTATCGAAAACGCCCGGCTGGAGAAAACCCTGAGTCGCCTGCGCCACGAGCGCAGCCTGCAGGATGTATCACTATTGGATGATGCCCAGCAGGCGCTGAAGTATATTCCCTGTACCGGCCACAGCCGCATCTGGCTACTGCAAATGGAGGATGTGGCTTTTGTGAGCAGCCGAATGAGCGGGATTTACGTCACCGATAGTGAAGGTAAAGAAGGCTTTACCGAACTGACTTTGCGTACGCTGGAAAGCCGTACGCCGCTGTTGCGCTGCCACCGTCAATATCTCGTTAACATGGCGCATTTGAAGGAGATCCGCCTTGAGGAGAATGGGCAGGCGGAATTGTTAATGCGCGCCGGACAAACGGTGCCGGTCAGCCGCCGCTATCTGAAAAGCCTGAAAGAGGCGATTGGTCTGTAAAAACGCGGAATCATGGTAGACTTAGCGCCAGCATTTTTCATCATGAAGGCATTATGATCAGTAACGATATTTTACGTAGCCTGCGCTACACCCTGAAAACGAATAATAACGGTCTGGTACGCATCTTTGCGCTGGCGGATGCGCCGGTGAGCGCGGAACAACTGGTACCCTGGCTGAAAAAAGAAGACGAAGAAGGGTTTGCGCGCTGCCCGGATGTCGTACTGTCGAATTTCCTCAACGGTCTGATTTACGACAAGCGCGGCAAAGACGAGTCGGCGCCGCCGCTGGCGGTTGAGCGCCGGGTGAATAACAATATCGTACTGAAAAAATTGCGTATCGCCTTTTCGCTGAAGACCGACGACATTCTGGCGATCCTGACTCAGCAAAAATTCCGCGTGTCGATGCCGGAAATTACCGCCATGATGCGCGCGCCGGACCACAAAAACTACCGCGAATGCGGCGATCAGTTTTTGCGCTATTTCCTGCGCGGTCTTACCGAGCGCGAGCACGCCAAAGGCTAAGCGCCAGAAGTGACCCGGGCCTGCGCCCGGGCCCTGTCTCTCTTTACTTCTTCACTTCTTCACTTCTTTAAAACCCTGCGATTCCAGCAGCTTAGTTGACACGGATAGCGAAACAAACTGCTGTGAGCAGTCGGTGAACATTGAGCCCGGCAGTTTGCACAGCTCGCTGATTTTCGCTTTGCTGAAATCCACGGTCAGATGCTCAAGCGCGTAGGAATCTTTATAGTCGATGGTTTGTTCTACGCCCTGTAGATTACGATACATGCTGCTAATCGGCTCAATAATGGCCCGCGCCTGTTCTTTATTTTCGGCGCCGATCGATTTATAGGGAATAGTGTTGTCGGCATCCTGACGCAGTACTTTGTCGCCGTCATAGTGGTAGGTAAAGCTGAGTTCGACGCCGTTAGTATTCAGCGCAAAGGTTTTACTCTCTTCTTTTTTATTATCGCAGCCGGCGAGCGCCGCCAGCAGAACGGATACGGCCAGCACGCCAGCCATCTTGCGGTTAAATTTCATCACGATTCCCTATGTTGAGTGGTATTGCGCGTCCAGAGCGGAACAGACAGTAATGATTATTATGGCGATTACGCATTGTCGCAACAGAAGGCGTGAAGGGAATAAAAAAAGCGCTGCCGGAGCAGCGCTTTTGCGAGGTTTATTTAACCTGCTGACCCGGCTGCGCGCCGCTGTCAGGGCTTAACAGGAAGATATCTTTCCCGCCGGGGCCGGCGGCCATCACCATCCCTTCGGAGATGCCGAAGCGCATTTTACGCGGCGCCAGGTTAGCGACCATCACCGTCAGGCGGCCAATCAGCGCCTGCGGATCCGGGTAGGCGGAGCGGATGCCGGAGAAGACGTTACGCTTCTCGCCACCAAGATCCAGCGTCAGGCGCAGCAGCTTATCGGAACCGTCGACGAACTCGGCGTTTTCAATCAGCGCGATACGCATATCCACTTTGGCGAAATCGTCAAAGGAGATAGTTTCCTGGATCGGATCATCGGCCAGCGGACCGGTGACCGGCGCGGCGGCGGCTTTAACTTCTTCTTTAGAGGCTTCCACCAGCGCTTCGACCTGTTTCATTTCAATGCGGTTGTACAGTGCCTTAAAGGCGTTAACCTTGTGCGCCAGCAGCGGCTGCTGGATGGCGTCCCAGCTCAGCTCGGTGTTGAGGAACGCTTCAGCGCGCGCGCTCAGCCCCGGCAGAACCGGCTTCAGCCAGGTCATCAGCACGCGGAACATGTTCAGCCCCATGGTGCAGATTGCCTGCAGGTCGGCGTCGCGGCCTTCCTGTTTTGCCACCACCCACGGCGCCTGCTCGTCGACATAGCGGTTAGCGACATCGGCCAGCGCCATAATTTCGCGGATTGCTTTACCGAACTCGCGGCTTTCCCACGCTTCGCCGATAGCGGCAGCCGCATCGGTGAAGGTTTTATACAGCGCCGGGTCAGCCAGCTCAGCGGAGAGCATGCCGTCAAAGCGTTTATTGATAAAGCCGGCGTTACGCGAAGCCAGGTTGACCACTTTGTTAACGATATCGGCGTTAACGCGCTGGATAAAGTCTTCCAGGTTCAGGTCGATATCATCGATGCGCGAAGAGAGCTTAGCGGTGTAGTAATAGCGCAAACTGTCGGCATCAAAATGGTTCAGCCAGGTGCTGGCTTTGATAAAGGTGCCGCGAGATTTGGACATCTTGGCGCCGTTTACCGTGACATAGCCGTGAACGAACAGATTGGTCGGCTTACGGAAGTTGCTGCCTTCCAGCATGGCCGGCCAGAACAGGCTGTGGAAGTAAACAATGTCTTTACCGATGAAGTGATACAGCTCGGCGCTGGAATCTTTCTTCCAGTATTCATCGAAGCTGGTCGTGTCGCCGCGTTTATCGCACAGATTCTTAAAGGAACCCATGTAACCGATCGGCGCATCCAGCCAGACGTAGAAGTATTTGCCCGGCGCATTCGGAATTTCAAAACCAAAGTACGGCGCATCACGGGAAATATCCCACTGTTGCAGACCGGATTCGAACCACTCCTGCATTTTGTTCGCCACCTGCTCCTGCAGCGCGCCGCTGCGGGTCCACGCCTGCAGCATTTCGCTAAAGGACGGCAGGTCGAAGAAGAAGTGCTCAGATTCACGCATTACCGGCGTCGCGCCGGACACCACGGATTTCGGGTCGATAAGCTCCGTCGGGCTGTAGGTCGCGCCGCAGACTTCGCAGTTATCGCCGTACTGGTCCGGGGATTTACACTTCGGACAGGTACCTTTGACGAAACGATCCGGCAGAAACATACCTTTTTCCGGGTCGTAGAGCTGAGAGATGGTGCGGTTTTTAATAAAGCCGTTTTCTTTCAGACGGGTATAGATAAGCTCCGACAGCTCGCGGTTCTCGTCGCTGTGCGTCGAGTGGTAGTTGTCGTAGCTGATATCGAAACCGGCAAAATCGGTCTGATGCTCCTGACTCATCTCGCCAATCATCTGCTCCGGGGTGATGCCAAGCTGCTGCGCTTTCAGCATAATCGGGGTGCCGTGGGCGTCGTCGGCGCAGATGAAGTTGACTTCGTGGCCGCGCATTCGCTGGTAACGGACCCAGACATCAGCCTGGATGTGCTCCAGCATGTGGCCGAGGTGGATAGAACCGTTGGCGTACGGCAGCGCGCACGTTACCAGAATTTTTTTCGCGACTTGAGTCATAGTGGGCATTACATCTTCTGTTGTAAAAAGGGCTTTTGATGTTACCTGAAAGGCAATAATTTGGTAAGCCCAAAGCTTATTGTGGGGGAATTATTCCCTTTCAGGTAAACTTAACGGACAAGAATCAACTCACAATAACAAAGGAGTCGGGATGAGTTCGCAATCCCAGGCCAAATCCCCCGAACGTCTACGTGCGATGGTCGCCGGGACTCTGGCTAATTTCCAGCACCCAACCCTGAAACATAACCTCACCACGCTAAAGGCGTTGCACCATGTCGCCTGGCTTGACGATACCGTGCATATCGAGATCCAAATGCCGTTCGTCTGGACCCGCGCGTTTGAGGCGTTGAAGGAGCAATGCAGCGCCGAGCTGCTGCGTATCACCGGCGCAAAAGCCATCGACTGGAAGCTCTCTCACAGTATCGCCACCCTGAAACGGGTGAAAAACCAGCCGGGCATTAATGGCGTGAAAAACATCATCGCCGTGAGTTCCGGTAAAGGCGGGGTGGGCAAATCCTCTACCGCCGTGAACCTCGCGCTGGCGCTGGCGGCGGAAGGGGCCAAAGTGGGTATCCTCGATGCCGACATCTATGGCCCGTCGATTCCGACCATGCTTGGCGCGGAAGACAGCCGCCCGACATCCCCGGACGGCACCCATATGGCGCCGATCATGAAGTATGGCCTGGCGACTAACTCCATTGGGTATCTGGTAACCGACGACAACGCCATGGTGTGGCGCGGCCCGATGGCCAGTAAGGCGCTGATGCAGATGCTGCAGGAGACGCTGTGGCCGGATCTGGATTACCTGGTACTGGACATGCCGCCGGGAACCGGAGACATCCAGCTGACCCTGGCGCAGAACATTCCGGTAACCGGCGCGGTGGTGGTGACGACGCCGCAGGACATTGCGCTGATTGACGCCAAAAAAGGCATCGTGATGTTTGAGAAAGTAGAAGTGCCGGTCGTAGGCATCGTGGAAAACATGAGCATGCATATTTGCAGCAACTGCGGGCACCACGAACCTATCTTCGGCACCGGCGGCGCCGAGAAGCTGGCGGCGAAGTACCACACTCAGTTGCTAGGCCAGTTACCATTACATATCACGCTGCGTGAAGATCTGGATAAAGGCACGCCGACGGTCATTGCTCGTCCGGAAAGCGAGTTTACCGATATCTACCGCCAGCTGGCGGGACGCGTGGCGGCGCAGATGTACTGGCAGGGCGAAGTTATCCCGAGCGAAATAGCCTTCCGCGCCGTTTAAGGCTGGGTGTAACGCATCAGCCAATAATCTCCGTCAGGAGACGCGCCCTGGGCTTCGAGTTTCCAGCCGTGATGCTGGTAGAAGCGCAGGGCGTTTTCATTTCGCGACAGACATTTCAGCGTACCGCTGTGCTTAAATGAGCGCTGAACCTGTTCCAGCAGCAGACTACCGACGCCTTTTCCCTGCCACTGCGGATCCACGAACAGGTTATGCAGGAAGTTGTCGATAACCCACACCGAGGCGAATCCTGCCAGCGTATCGCCGCATTCGGCGACCCATAGCTGCTCGTCTTGTACCACCGCATCAAAATCTTCCAGCCGCCATTGATCGCTGTTAAGCCATGTCCACGAGGCCATACGCGCGTCAAGGAATAGCTGGCGCAGGCGAGGATAGTCGCTGTCGTGACCGGGGCGAATGCGCAGTTGCGGCTGCGTCGATGACTTAGCGATGATAGAAAATCTCGCCGTCATACACCTTCAGGATCTTGCCTTCGGTGTCGGTGATCAGGACGTAGTTGCCGCCCATGTAGGTCCAGTGGCTGCCGGCATCCGGCGCAGGCAGGTTACGCTGTTGCCACTGCTTGATGTTGTACTCAGGAGTGAGGTACATCGCCGGCACGGTATCGCCAATATGAAATTGGGTAAAATCAGCGGTGAATTCTTTCATCGCATACTGTTCAATCCCGGAGGCCGGCGCCGCCCAGCTTGCGCTGGCGCTGGCAAGAAGTACGCCCAGAAGCATCATTTTTGTTTTACGCATATTTTCCTCAATATTACCTGGACTCAAAATAGCAGCCTCGTATCATTCCTGAAGCGCTGCTGAAATGGCAAGCACTGGTTTTTTAAAAAGTGTAAGCAAAACACGGCTGAAGTCTTGTGCCGCTTGCGTTGTTGCGCGGTAAATCGCTATTTTGGGAGCATTCTGAAGCTTTGGAGAATTGGCATGTTCAGGCTGGAAGATCTGACCTTATTTGTCCGCGCGGCGGCGTTAGGTAGTTTTAGCGAGGCGGCACGAGAAGCGGGGCAGCAGCCTGCGCAGGTAAGCGCAGCGATCAAACGCCTGGAAACGACGCTTAATATTCGCCTTTTTGCTCGTTCGACCCGTAGCCTGCGCCTGACCCCGGAGGGCGAAACCTGGCTCCCCTATGCCACCCAGATGCTCGATACCCTTCAGGCCGGGCTACAGAAAATTCAGACGCCAGGGGATGAAGTACGCGGCACGCTGCAAATCGCCGTGCCATCCGATCTAGGGCGTAACCTGCTGCTCAAGGTATTTTGCGCTTTTCGCGAACGTCATCCGGCGCTGCGCCTGCGGCTGCACTTTTCCGATCATCTGACCGACGTGTTTAAAGATCCGGTGGATGTCGCTTTTCGCTACGGCTACCACGAAGACGCTTCGTTTATCTCGCTGCCCGTCGCGCCGGAAAACCGTCGGGTGTTGGTTGCTTCACCGCAGTGGATTGCCCGCCACGGTCAAATCAGTAGCCTCGAGGAATTATCCCGGCACAGCGCGCTGTTGTACGTATTACGTGGCCGACCTTTTGACCGCTGGCCGCTGATTTCAGGTAATGAAGTGCATACCGTGGAGATGAACGGCGCGATTATGAGTGATGATGCGGAGGTGATCCGTCGGCTGGCGGTAGCCGGCGAGGGAATCGCTTATAAATCGTTTCTCGATGTCAGCGACGATCTGCGAGAAGGGCGTCTGGTGCGGCTGCTGCCGGACTATCAGGGCGATTTAACGCCGCTGAATATGATTTGTCCGCACCGCAAGCAGCTCTCTGCCGCGGTGCGTTTGTTATATCAAGAGGTGAAATCACATTGTGAAGCGCTTAGTGCTTAACTAAGGTCGCGAAGTAATAGATTAGCGGGATCGCCAGCACCCACAGGCCAATCGGAATTTCACGCCACTTGCCGGCGATCGCTTTGATGACAATGTAAAACAGCAGCCCGCCGGCGATACCGGTGCCGAAGCTGTTGGCGATGAGCGTAATCATCACCATCATTAACACCGGCAGACCGTCGGTGAAGTTTCCCAGATCGACTTTGCGCAGGCCGCTGAACATATTCAGGCCAATCAGAATTAACGCCGGCGCGGTGGCCTCTTTAGGGATCATGAGCGCCACCGGCGTAAACAGCAGCATCAACAGGAACATCACCGCCGCCGCCAGCGCAGTAAGGCCGGTCTTGCCGCCGGCTTCCGCCGCCGCGGATGATTCAATCAGCGCCGTGGCCGCCGGAATACCGACCCACGGGCCCAGCGCGGCGGCAATCGAATCGACCATAAACGGGCGATTAATCTGCGGCATGTTGCCTTCTTCATCCAGCAAGCCCGCCTCGCCGCCGACCGCCAGGGTCGTACCCATGGTCGAGAAAAACTCGGACGCGAAAAAGACGAACAGGAACGGCAGGAAGGCGATATTTAATGCCCCCAACAGATCGATTTGCCCGAACACCGGAGCCAGCGAGTGCGGAACGTCAATAAAGCTGCCAGGTAGCTTTGTCACGCCGAACGGAATACCCACCAGGGTGGCGAACAGAATGGCCCACAGTATCGCGCCTGGTACTTTACGCGCCTGTAGCGCTATCGCCAGAAACAGGCCGCACAGCGCCACCAGCGCGCCGGGGGCAAGAAAATCACCGAGCATCAGGGCGTTGGTTTTGGCATTCGCCAACACCAGCCCGGCATTGCGAAAGCCAAGAACGGCAACGAATAACCCGATCGAAGCCGTGAGCCCCAGCTTAATTGACTGCGGTACCGAGCGGGTGACCACTTCGCGCAGGCCGAATTGGGTCAACAGGAAGAAGAGGATCCCCGACCAGCAGGCAATCCCGAGGCCAATCTGCCAGCCAATACCTTCGCTGCCCGCCAGCGTCACCCCCACCAGTACCGAGCCGCCAATGCCCGGACCGACGATAAACGGCAGGTTGGCATAAAACGCCATTAATAACGAACCGGCGACAAAGACCAGGATGGTGCCCGTGGTGGCGGCGCCTTTATCCATTCCGCCAATCGCCAGCAGTCCTGGAATGACCACCAGTAAATAGGCGGCGGCGAGAAAGCCGGTGATCCCGGCCAGGCATTCGGTGCGTAGCGAACCGCCCCGTGCGCGCAGCGCAAAGCGGCGCTCCAGCCAGTGGCTACGGGCAGAAGTATGAAGTGTGTTATCGGCCATGCTCAGGCTCCCTGAGGATTATTGTTGTGATGAGTTGGCGCCGGAGTCTCCCGGCAGGCTATCAACGGGTCAACTATCTGGCGACTGCCGCCGTCGGTGAGACCCAAATCGGTTAGATGCGGCCCGGCATTACAGGCGAGGCAGGTGCCTTCAATCGCCTTAAATACCCGGTATGGCGGCTCCCAGTCGGCGACTTTACTGCTTAAA
Organism: Klebsiella sp. 141198; assembly: GCF_050600785.1. Lineage (NCBI taxonomy): Bacteria > Pseudomonadati > Pseudomonadota > Gammaproteobacteria > Enterobacterales > Enterobacteriaceae > Klebsiella > Klebsiella sp. 141198. The sequence goes on along the minus strand of NZ_JAQIRM010000002.1, from coordinate 582,919 downwards.
TCTCGCAGCTCGCGGAACTGCCGCGCCAGCTCAGCGGCGGGAAGATCGGAGAGCATACCGGCAATCGGCATCGCCACATGGGCCAGGATCTCGCCCTGTTGCGCCAGCGCCATTCCGCCGCCGGAAGCGATCAGCTGATTTGCCGCTAAGGCCATATCATGAGCATCGCGCCCGAGCACGACCAGGTTATGTGAGTCATGCGAGTAGCTGGTGGCAATGGCGCCGCGCAGCTCCCCCCAGCCTTCAAGCAGGGCGATTTGCGGCGTTGCCTGATGGCGGCCGTGGCGGTGCTTAACCCAAATCAGGCTAAAGCCCGCGGGCAGTTGTACTTCTCCGTCGCGGATCTGTACTTCCACTTCTCCCCATTTCGTGAAGCGCGCGCCGCTGATGTGGCGTAGGCGGGCGACGCCATGGCAAATGCCCTTAATTCGCAGAATAAAGTCTTCAGCGGCGAGGGGCGCTAACTGCAAAGTATCACGCGGCGGCGTCACGCCGGGCGCGGCGGCAAGCGGTGTTAGCAGGTGACCGTTATGAGCGATAAGTTTGCCGCCGACATAGACCTCCTGAGCCTCGAGTTTCTCCAGCGAATCAAACACCACCAGATCCGCGCGTCGTCCCGCGGCAATTAGCCCAAGATCGTTGCGCTGCAGGCGAATAGCGGCATTAAGGGTGGCGAAACGTAGCACATCGACCGTTGGCAAACCGTGTTCAATCAACAGGTTGAGCAGGGCGATAATGCCGCCTTTCTCCAGCAGCATATCCGGCGGTACGTCATCGGTGCAGACGGTGATTTGCGAGGAGAGATGCGGCAGCGTTTTTAACGCCGTAACGATCTCGGGCAATAGATAGGGGTGCGAGCCGCGAATTTCGATAGTCAAGCCGGCGCGCAGTTTTTCCAGCGCATCGGCCGCTGAAGTCAGTTCATGATCGGAGGTGACGCCGGCGGCGAGATATGCCTGTAAATCGGCGCCGCTGAGCCCACGGGCATGGCCCTCAATCAGTTTGCCGCTGTTAAGCCCGGCCTGGACAATCTCCTGCATCCGTTCGCTACCGTTCAGCACGCCATGCATATCCATCACTTCCGCCACGCCGCGAACTTCCGGCCAGCCGAGCATGGTTTCCATTTCAGCGCCGGCGAAATCAGCGCCGGACATTTCGAGACCTGGCGTAGAGGGGACGCTGGATGGCGCGGCCACCATCACCTGTAGCGGCAGGTGGCGACTGGCATCAACCGCGTAGCGCACGCCATCGACGCCGAGCACGTTGGCCAGCTCATGCGGATCCCAGAACACCGCGGTGGTACCCTGCGTCAGGACGATTTCGGCATAACGCTCGGGCGGCAGATGCGAACTTTCAAGATGTACGTGGGTGTCCATCAAGCCGGGCGACAGATAGCCGCCTTGCAGCGAGCGCACTTCATGGGCGTCGGCGCGGCTGCCGCGCGGATGTACGCTGGCAATCATTTCACCAACGATACCGACGTCAGCGTCGCGGATTTCGCCAGTGGCCATATCGACGATCTGCGTATCGATAAGCAACAGATCAAACGGGGATTCGCCGCGCGCGGCCTGTACGGCGCGACGACGTGCTTCAGCATTGCTGGACATAACAACTCCACCACAAGGATAATGCGGATACTCTAGGGGCACAGCAAACGTTTGCCCAGATGAATAAATTTATCGCCCGATAAGCTCGGGTTATTCTGTATGACCACCGGTAGCGAACCTGACAATGAACGAACCCTGGCAACGTCTGCCCGCGCTCTCGCTAAAGCAACTGCAGTATTTTGTGACCTTGGCTCAGTTGCGCCATTTTACCGATACCGCCAATCGGCTGGCGATTAGCCAACCGGCGCTCAGCAGCGCGCTGCGGCAGATTGAAACCGTGATCGGCGGCAAGCTGGTCAATCGTACCGCCTCGGCGGTCACTCTGACGGAACTGGGGGCGGCGATTTTACCCCATGCCCAGCGGATACTGAGCGTGGCCCAGGCATCTTTTTTTGATATGCAACAGATCGTGGAAGCAGGCGGCGATGGCACGGTGCGTATCGGGCTGGTACCGTCGGTGAGCTCGCTGTTGTTTCCGCTGCTACCGCAGACCCTGGCGCAGGCCTTTCCGCGTCTGCGCATCGAATTTCATGACCAGACCAACGATGCGTTAATGCAGGCGCTGCAAAGCGGTGAGATTGATTTTGGTATCGGCGCGATCGACAGTTCGCTACCAGTTGAGCTACTGGTTTATCCGCTGCGCGAGGATCCTTTCGTGGCGGTGCTGCACAGCGACGATCCGCTGGCTGCGCAGCCAAATTTACCGTGGAAACAGTTGGTGGGCCGTGATATTGCCGTTTTTTCAAAGGGGAATATCCAGCGGCTGGTGTCGGCGCTGGTGGAAAGCCAGCGTTTGACCTTAACGACGCGTTACCAGGTAGACTATATCGAAACCCTTTATGGACTGGTGCGTTCGCGGCTGGCGGTGGCTATTCTCCCGGCGCTCTATACGACTTATCTGCACGATCCGGCGTTAAAGGTGGCGCAACTGCAGCAGCCGGCGCTGACGCGGACGGTGGCTCTGATGCGTGGGCCGCAGGCGCTACCGCCATCAATCGAAGAGTGTTTTTCTCTGTTACAGTCCGCATTGCGCTAGGGTAGGTGTTTTATGAGTACGTCCACCGTCAAATGGTTGATGTACTCCAGCGAGTGCGAGGACAGCATCCCCAGCAGCCGGTTATGGTGTCCGGCGATAATTAAATCGATATGGCGTTGTCGTACGCACTCTTCGACATCAGCAAAACGGCGGGTTGTCACCAGCGATAGCGTCTGTACCGGCAGGGCGACGGTCGTCGCCAGCTCGTTGAGCAGGGCTTTGGCCTGAATGACCTCTTGCGATACTTCATCATTCTGCAGGCTGTCGGACACGTAATTAAGCGCCCGGTAGTCGGTGCTGATGTGGGCGATGGTAATCCGCATCCCGTTTTCCTGCGCCATCCTGGCGGCGTGTTGTAGCAACGGAACACCATCAAGGCTGCTATTAATCAGTACCAGCGCATGGTGATAAACGGTCATATATACCTCCGCGCAATAAAACAGTCCTGAACTCATTTTGGGCCTGCGGCGAGGGGAACGCAAATCAGAACATGCGAGGCGAATGGATAAAAAAATCCCCCGCGGCCTACCAGGGCGCGAGGGAGATTCAGCGATTATCGCTTACGGGGTGACAATGTTGAACCAGAATTCAAATTTGTCCATGTAGCTCAGCATTTCATCGAGCTTAGCGCCATTGCCGCTAATCTTGACGTCGCCCTTATCTTCAGCCTGCTTCAGCGTTTCCTGTTTCAAAATGATCTTGTTCAGGGTATCGCGATTCAGAGTAATGCTGGCGTCGGCATCGTCCGCTACCGCATTCGCGGTGTGGTTAAGTACGCCATTTTCCAGTTCCAGCTTGTACTTACCGCCGTCTTTACCGAGATCGATGTTGAAGACCGCTTTTGCCGCGCCGGCTTTCTGGCCGTTGATATGTACGCCCAGGTAGTCGAAGAACATTTCTGGGGTCATCGCGCGCACGGTATCCGGGCTGGCGGTGTTAGGCGTCGGGAGTTTCTGTACGCCGTTACGCAGTTCCTGCGCGCCGGTCAGGTAGAAGTTGCGCCAGGTACCGGCTTCCGCCTGGTAACCTAACTGCTCCAGGGCATCCGCTTCGAGGTTACGCGCATCGGCATTCTGCGGGTCGGCGAAGACGATTTTACTGGTCACCTGTGCGACCCAGCGGTAGTTCCCCTGCTGATAGTCGGCTTTGGCTTTCTGCATGATGGCATCGGCGCCGCCCATGTATTCAACGAACTTCTTCGCAGCCTGTTGCGGCGGCAGCTCGTCGAGAGTTGCCGGGTTGCCATCGAACCAGCCGAGGTAGTAAACGTAGGTCGCTTTCACATCGTGGCTGACGGAGCCGTAATAACCGCGGCTCGACCACTGTTTCTCCAGCGATTCCGGCAGCTTGAAGTTAGCGGCGATTTCATCGCGGGTCAGCCCTTCGTTGGCCATACGCAGGGTCTGGTCGTTGATGTAACGGTACATGTCGCGCTGGCCTTTCATCAGCTTGATAATGTTGTCGTTACCCCAGGTCGGCCAGTGGTGCTGGGCGATAATGACTTCAGCATCGTTGCCCCAGCGGTCGATCGCGGCGTTAATATATTTTGACCACGCCAGCGGATCGCGGATCTTCGCGCCGCGCAGCGAGTAAGTGTTGTGCAGGGTATGGGTAACATCCTCTGCCGCTTCAATCATTTTCTTCTCTTTGACATACCACAGCATTTCCGACGGCGCTTCGGAGCCCGGCGCCATCATGAAGTCGTAGGTCAGGCCATCAATCACTTCCTGCTGGCCGGTTTTGGTGATGTAGTTGGTCGGCTGGAGCAGCGTCACGGTACCCGCCGAGGTGGTGGTGCCAAGACCGGCGCCGACCTGGCCTTTGGCGTCAGGCTTCAGCAGGTTGCCGTACATATAGCTGGCGCGACGGCTCATCGCGGTACCGGCCATAATGTTCTCGGAAACCGCTTCTTCCATGAATCCTGCCGGGGCGTAGATTTTTACTTTGCCGGCCTTCACGTCGGCTTCATCAACCACGCCACGAATGCCGCCGTAGTGGTCAACATGGCTGTGGGTGAACAGGACGGCGACGACCGGCTTTTTACCACGGTTGGCGTAGTAGAGATCCATCGCTTCTTTCGCCGGCTCGGCGCTCAGCAGCGGGTCGATAACGGTGATCCCTTTTTCACCTTCGATGATGGTCATGTTGGAGAGATCGAGATTACGGATCTGATAAACCCCGTCGGTGACTTTGAACAGGCCGCCGATATTAATCAGCTGCGACTGGCGCCACAGGCTTGGGTTAACGGTATCCGGGGCTTTTTCACCTTCTTTGACGAAGTCATATTTTGCCGGGTCCCAGATAACGTTGCCTTGCTCGCCTTTAATCATGGTCTGCGGTAGCGCGGCGATAAAGCCTTTATGCGCGTTATCGAAATCAGTTTTATCGGCAAACGGCAGTTTATTGTACAGCGCGTTATTTGCCTGCTGAGTTGCCGGAGTGGCGTCCTGCTGCTGAGCAGCTGCGAAGGCGGAAAGCGACAGCGAAGTTAAAACACCGGCTAGAGCCAGATGTTTAGCGATCTGATTTAATTTCATTGCATGGCCTCTTAGATTATTTGTTCCGCTATCAATGTTTAATATCAGCGGATAATTCAAATGCGGACTAATTACTGGCCATTTTAAAGCGAATACTTTGCGTTGATAGTCCCATATGGGACTGGTCATTAGTGAGAAAATAATCATCTCGAATCCGCCATCACTTCGCTGCTATACTCGATACCACGGCAGACGGCGCAGCAAGGGGCATAGCGTGAATTTTCAGGATATCCATAGCTATTATCAACAACTCAACATTGATGCCTTTTTTCCGCAAATAATGGCACAAGGGGAGACCCTGACGGTTGCGGCAAATAAAAAATTAGCAATTCAGCCTGGATATATTTATTTTTGCGCTGAAGGTTCGCTATCAATATTAATGCCGGAGAACGGCCTTCATATTGGTAATTCCATTGAGTATATGCCGATTGGGCTTATGGAAAGATATTGCCCGCTGGCGAAGTTTGAATATATCGGCAGCGCGGCGGTGAAGCTGGTTAAAGTCACTTATGAGATCTTTGACCAAATCTTTTTACACGGCGGTCCTGAACGCGTGCAGGAGCTGGCGACCATCCTTACCTATATGTCGATTTTTACTATCGATCTTCATAACGAACGCCGGCAGATGACCAGCTACCAGACTATCAGACCGATGCTGTTTCGCTATCTCTATCGCCAGAGTACCCATCAGGGGGAAAACGAAGGCCTGGCGCTGTTTATTATTAAGCGCACTAATCTGTCGCGCACGCATGTTTTTCGGGTGCTGGCGGATCTGAAAGCCGGGGGCTATATCACGATGAAGCGCGGCAAACTGGTTTCCATCGACCGACCATTGCCGGAAGCTTACTAGCAAAGAGGGAAAACTCCCGCGACCGAGCGCCGCGGGAGCAGGGTATTATGGCGTAACGATGTCGAACCAGAATTCGAACTTGTCCATATAGCCCAGCATTTCATTGAGCTTATCGGCGTTACCGGTGATTTTCGCGTCGCCGTTATCGACGGCCTGCTTCAGCGTCTCCTCTTTGAGGATGATCTTATTCAGGGTGGCGCGGTTGAGGGCAACAGTGGTATCGGCATCTTTCGCTTCCGCGTTGGCGGTATGGTTCAGTACGCCGTTTTCCAGCTCCAGCTTATACTTGCCGCCGTCGCTGCCGAGATCGATATTAAAGACCGATTTCGCGTTACCCGCTTTCTCGCCATTGATATGTACCGCCAGATAGTCGAAGAACATTTCCGGGGTCATCGCGCGCACGGTATCCGGGCTGGCGGTGTTCGGGGTTGGCCCTTTCACCACGCCGTTACGCAGTTCCTGCGCGCCGGTGAGGTAGAAGTTACGCCACGGGCCGGATTCCGCCTGGTAGCCTAACTGTTCAAGGGCATCAGCTTCCAGATTACGCGCATCCTGGTTTTTCGGATCGGCGAAGACGATTTTGCTGACGACCTGGGCTACCCAGCGGTAGTTACCCTGGTCGTAATCCTCTTTCGCTTTCTTCATGATGGCATCGGCGCCGCCCATGTAATCGACGAATTTCTTCGCCGCTTCTTCCGGCGGCAGTTCGTCGAGGGTGGCCGGGTTGCCGTCGAACCAGCCGAGATACAGCACGTAGGTGGCTTTCACGTCGTGGCTGACAGAGCCGTAATAACCGCGGTTAGCCCAGGTGTTGGCAAGGCTATCCGGCAGTTTGAATTTAGCGGCGATTTCATCGCGAGTCAGCCCTTCGTTAGCCATACGCAGAGTCTGGTCGTTAATGTAACGATACAGGTCACGCTGGCTCTTCAGCAGGTTGACTACGTTTTCGTTGCCCCAGGTCGGCCAGTGGTGCTGAGCCATAATAATCTCGGCCTTGTCGCCCCAGCGTACGATCGCTTCGTTGATGTACTTCGACCACGGTAGCGGTTCGCGGATTTTCGCGCCGCGAAGTGAATAGGTATTGTGCAGGGTGTGTGTCACGTCTTCCGCGGATTCAATCAGTTTTTTCTCTTCGATGAACCACAGCATTTCCGACGGCGCTTCCGAACCTGGCGCCAGCATGAAGTCATAGGTCAGACCGTCAATGACTTCTTTCTGCCCGTCTTTTTCAATGATATTGGTTGGGGCAATCAGGGTCACGGTACCCGCCGAGGTGGTGGTGCCAAGGCCGGCGCCCACCTGTCCGGTGGCCGATGGTTTCAGCAGGTTGCCGTACATGTAGCTGGCGCGGCGGCTCATGACATTACCAGCCATGATGTTTTCTGCCACGGCCGCTTCCATAAAGCCGGCCGGCGCGTAAATTTTTACTTTGCCGGATTTCACATCCGCTTCATCAACCACGCCGCGCACGCCGCCGTAGTGGTCAACGTGGCTGTGGGTGTAGATAACGGCGACAACGGGTTTCTTACCGCGGTTTTTGTAATACAGATCCATGCCCACTTTTGCGGTTTCCGCTGATACCAGCGGGTCAACGACGGTAATGCCTTCTTTACCTTCGATGATGGTCATGTTGGAAAGGTCCAGATTTCGGATCTGGTAGACGCCGTCGGTCACCTCAAACAGACCGCTGATGTTAATCAGCTGCGACTGGCGCCACAGGCTCGGGTTGACGGTATCCGGGGCTTTTTCACCTTCTTTAATGAAAGAGTACTGCTGCGGGTCCCACACGACATTACCCTGTTCGCCTTTAATCACTTCGGTCGGTAGTGCGGCAATAAAACCTTTATGAGCATTGGTAAAATCGGTGTTGTCGGAGAAGGGGAGTTGGTTATAGAGGGCGTCGTTGGCTTGTTTGGTGGCGGCGGTCGCTTCTTTTGCCGCGACTTCCGCCCATGCTGACAAGCTAATCGATGATAGCAAGCCGGCAATGGCTAATCCTTTCACTATAGGGGTCAATTTCATTGGAATCCTCTTACCTTAATGGCGATTCACTCGTTAATTCCGATCTGACATGGTGTTACAACTTGTAACGCTTGTTTGAACTATAACCAATTGTTTACATTGAGCAAGTTTATGATTACAAAAAGAATACATTAGTTAAAAAACTACTCTCTCGTAGGTAAAATGAGATTTATCCAATGGGATTAATGCCGCTTATTTAGCGCGGCGTTTGACGTGTCGGCTACTGCGGGGAAGGGGGAAAAAGCAGCCCTTAGGCCGCTTTTAAATTAACAAGGAAGAGACGCTATTTGGCGTAGCCTAAAAATTTACCGTCCTGCATGACGGCAATTTTTCCGGATTGGTAGACAATAAAAACGTATAAACCCTGCGAATAGGTTTTCGCGTCAGCATTGCTTTCGTCTAAGGCCGCGGGTTTGCCATCAACTGTCAGCCCGGTTGAGTTTGTGACCAGCTTCATGCCATTGAAGACTTTAATTTTTTTGCTGGACTGCGCTTTCTGCACGGGATATAAAGCCTGCGCATTTTCCAGCGCCTGTTTCTCCGCTGCGGCGTTCACCGCAGCCTGTTTGTTTTGTTCCGCAATATAACAGGCATCTTTACTGATCCCCTGTGCTTCGCACTCGGCCATACGCTGCGCCGGTGAACTGCAACCGGTCGCGATGGCTGCGCTGAGTACCAGCAGCAGCATAGAAACGTGTTTCACTTTCATCATTAACGACCTTAGTGTCGAAATTATTTTTAACATGTTATGCAACAAACTAACGGCAGCGGCGACTACTGCGGTTACTGTGTCCGCTTAGTTCGTAACGCGTAGTAACTATGTCGTATGGTTATTAAGTGAATTGTGATCTAAATCAACCTCCGCACGGATAGCTAAAATTTTGTGTAATCGCTTACATGGCGCAGGAAAAAGGGGCGTCTCTGTGGCAAACGTACAAGGATGATACAACGACGCGTAATGACGGTATGCAAATCAGCCCTTATGATGGCGCTTTCTGCAAGGCTCATAAGGGATTATGAAGTGGATACTGTTGAGGAAATAAATGGAACATACTTTTTTGCGGGGCGTTTAAACCTTACCGCCTCAGAACTATTTTTATGGTCTTTGTCTTCAATACTGCTGATCAATTTGGTATCAAAGATGTTGCCTCTGTATATGCACTGTATGCGGGTATAAATGATCAGGCGACACGGGCTAAACCTGGAACGGCAATTCCTGGAACATCCAGACTATCGAAAGGTGCCAGACGAGTATTTGGCAATAGAATGTTCCCATTTGGGTTAAAAATGCCTACATGGATTGGCGGTTATACTCCATGGACTGTAAAAAGGAGGATGGTGAGAAAAATTGGAACGTGGGTGGGACGGACTATTCCCCTCATTGGTGAAGTGATCATTGTGGCTGATGTATCGCAGATCATTTACAACACGATCATTGAATACAATACCATCGCGCGGGGCAACGATAAGCTATGGTAGAAGATATCGAAAAACGCGTCATCAAGTTGTTCACTATTCGTAGTGGGACCTATATCCTCAGGAACAAGAAATACGCTACATACACGGCAGACTCGAGTATTCATTTTGATGTCCAGTTAGATCAAGATGACGTTGAAGAGTTAGTTGAAGACTATGCAAAAGAGTTCAACGTCGACATGTCGAATTTCCATCTTGAAACGTACTATCCCGAAGTCAATTTTTCATGGAATCCATTTAAAAAGCCTGAACCAGTAGATGTTCCAGAGTTCACCATTGATATGTTTATCCAGTCTGCCAAAGCCGGGAGATGGCTGTACGATTAAGGGACATATCGCCGGGAGACATACCGCTTTTACCGTTTACAAGCCTTACCGCTGGCATTACTATCCTGATTAGAGATTAACGGAACGTTAGTCGCCATTTTTTGTACCAAATGACTCGGGGTGCCCTTCTTTGTGAAGGCTGAGAAATACCCGTACCACCTGATCTGGATAATGCCAGCGTAGGGAAGTCAGAGACCGCATGGTCTGCGCTGCTTCCTCATCTGGCGGGAGCAAACCATGCATCAACCGCTAAACCCGGCGCATATCGCGCACCTACAACAGCTTTTCCGCACCTCTTCGCCGCTTGTTCACTGTATGACCAATGATGTGGTTCAGACTTTCACCGCCAACGTGCTGCTGGCTATCGGCGCCTCGCCGGCGATGGTGATTGACCCTACGGAAGCCGCGCAGTTTGCCGCCATCGCCGATGCGCTATTGATTAACGTCGGGACCTTAACCGTTGAGCGCGCCAACGCGATGCGCGCGGCGGCGCAGAGCGCCCGGCAGGCTGGAAAACCCTGGACGCTGGATCCGGTTGCCGTCGGCGCGCTGACGCTGCGTACCGATTTTTGCCATGAGCTACTGGAACTGCGGCCTGCGGCGATTCGCGGCAACGCCTCGGAAATCATGGCGCTGGCGGGGAGCAGCGGCGGCGGGCGCGGCGTCGATACCGCCGACAGCGCGGCCGCCGCGTTACCCGCCGCCCAGACGCTGGCTCGTAAGCTTAATACCGTGGTCGCGGTGACGGGCGAGGTGGATTACATCAGCGACGGCGAGCGCACGCTTACCGTGAGCGGCGGTGATGTCCTGATGACGCGGGTGGTCGGGACCGGCTGCGCGTTATCCGCGGTTGTGGCGGCAAGCGCCGCGATGCCCGGCGATCGGCTGCAAAACGTGGCTGCCGCCTGCGGCCTGCTGAAAATGGCTGGAGGTGAAGCGGCGCGACACGGCGGCCCCGGCAGTTTTATCCCGGCATTCCTCGACGCGTTATACGCGGGGGTGTCGGCATGAAGCGGATTAACGCCTTAACCATCGCCGGCACCGACCCCAGCGGCGGCGCCGGGATCCAGGCCGACCTCAAAACATTTTCCGCCCTCGGCGCTTACGGCTGCTCGGTCATCACCGCGCTGGTGGCGCAGAATACTCGCGGCGTGCAGTCGGTGTATCGTATCGAACCTGACTTCGTGGCGGCGCAGCTGGATTCGGTGTTTAGCGACGTGCGAATCGATACCACGAAAATCGGCATGCTGGCGGAAACCGATATCGTTGAAGCGGTGGCGGAGCGTCTTGCTCGCTACCAGATTGCCAACGTGGTGCTGGATACCGTGATGCTGGCGAAAAGCGGCGATCCGCTGTTATCCCATTCAGCCATTGCGACGCTGCGTCAGCGCCTGTTGCCCCACGTTTCACTGATCACCCCGAATTTGCCGGAGGCCGCGGCGCTGCTCGATGCGCCGCACGCGCAAAGCGAGCGCGAGATGTTGGAGCAAGGCAGGGCGCTATTGGCGTTAGGCTGCGGGGCGGTATTAATGAAAGGCGGACATCTGGACGACGCCGAAAGCCCGGACTGGTTGTTCACCCGTGAAGGCGAACAGCGCTTTACCGCGCCGCGCGTGCTGACCAAAAACACCCACGGTACCGGCTGTACGTTATCTGCCGCGCTGGCGGCGCTGCGTCCGCGCTATGCCGATTGGGGACAAACGGTCGCCGAAGCGAAGGGCTGGCTGTCGGCGGCGCTGGCGCAGGCCGATTCGCTGGAAGTGGGGCACGGTATCGGCCCGGTGCATCATTTCCACGCCTGGTGGTAAATGGCAGTGAAACGAGACAGCAGAATCTACTGAAAAAACGCGCTCCCGGCTGGAAAATATGCTAACTCGGTACCAGGCTTAACCTGCCCATAATTTTTGGGTTGGGATAAAACATGCTGGCTGCGGCCAGCACTTACGGGAGATAGCTATGACTGATATTACGCAGTTGCTTGGCAAAGATGCCGACAGCCTTTTACAGCACCGTTGTATGACTATTCCAGCCGACCAACTCTATTTACCGGGAGCGGATTACGTCGACCGGGTGATGGTGGATAACAACCGCCCGCCTGCGGTGCTGCGTAATATGCAGACCCTCTACAATACCGGGCGCCTGGCGGGAACGGGGTACCTTTCCATTCTGCCGGTCGACCAGGGCGTAGAGCACTCGGCGGGCGCGTCGTTCGCCGCCAACCCGCTCTACTTCGATCCGAAGAATATCGTGGAACTCGCCATCGAAGCCGGCTGTAACTGCGTGGCTTCTACCTATGGCGTGCTGGCCTCGGTATCGCGCCGCTACGCGCACCGCATTCCATTCCTTGTTAAGCTCAACCATAACGAAACGCTAAGCTACCCGACCGAGTATGACCAGACTCTGTACGCCAGCGTCGAGCAGGCGTTCAACATGGGGGCGGTCGCCGTTGGCGCGACGATCTATTTCGGCTCCGAACAGTCGCGTCGGCAGATTGAAGAGATCTCCGCCGCCTTCGAGCGCGCGCACGAGCTCGGCCTGGTCACCGTGCTGTGGGCCTATCTGCGCAACCCGGCATTCAAAAAGGATGGTGTCGATTACCACGTTTCCGCTGACCTGACCGGCCAGGCCAACCATCTGGCCGCCACCATTGGCGCTGATATCGTGAAGCAGAAAATGGCCGAGAATAACGGCGGCTATAAGGCGGTGAACTTCGGTTATACCGACGATCGCGTCTACAGCAAGCTGACCAGCGATAACCCGATCGATCTGGTGCGCTATCAGCTGGCGAACTGCTATATGGGCCGCGCCGGGTTGATTAACTCCGGCGGCGCGGCGGGCGGCGAAACCGATCTCGCCGATGCGGTGCGCACGGCGGTGATCAATAAACGCGCCGGCGGCATGGGGTTGATCCTCGGTCGTAAAGCCTTTAAGAAATCGATGAGCGAAGGCGTGAAGCTGATCAACGCGGTGCAGGATGTCTATCTGGACGGCAAAGTCACCATCGCGTAAGGCAAAAATCCGGGCGCGAGGCCCGGATTGATATTTTACTTACCCCGGTCTCCGGGGTTTTTTTATGATTTTACTGCGCTAACGTTCAGCGGTTCAGCCACTTCGCTGGTAGCAAAACCGGGCTGCTCAACGCGAATAAACGGGCACAGACAAAACGCCAGCAGATAGAGCGCGGTATAGGCCACCACCACGCCGATGGTGCTGAAGTGCGGCAGCAGCACCACCGCAATCGCCGGCGCGAGGAAATTCGACAGCCCGGCCGACAGGTTATAGACCGAAATCGCCGCCCCTTTATGATTTGGCTCCAGCGCCGGGAATACCGCCGCCATCGGCACAAACGCCGCGACGAAAATCCCCAGCGCAATCGCCGGCACCAGCGCCATGGCGAAGTTATGGCCGAAGTGCTGCGGCAGGTAGTAAAACGCCAGGCTCGACAGCGCCATGCCGATGCAGCCGAACCAGCGCACCACTTTCATCCAGCCCATTTTCTCCGCCACAATCCCCCAGAAGACGTTGGAGAAGATGGTGGTGAAGAAGAACGCCGCCCACACCTGCAGCCATTCGGAAGTGGTGAAACCGAGTTCATCGACGAACATCATCGGCATGACCACCGCGAAGCCGAACAGCGACAGGGTGTTGATAATGCGCACGATGCTGGAGAGCATAATGCTGCGGTTGGTGTAGATAAGGGTCACCGCGCGCCCCAGCTCGGAGAACTTCTCGCGGGTGGTGAGATTCTGCATATGGCGCGGGGTTTCGGTGTTACGCAGCGCCGCCAGGGCAATCAGCCCGCCGGTGACACAGAACGCCAGCGCCAGCCACAGGGTGCCCATCTCGCCAATGTGCGGAATGGTGAAGCTCGGGATATAGCTGCCGAACACGCCGATACCGACGGAGTAGACCGCCCAGAACCAGCCCAGGGCCGAGCTGGAGCTGTCGCTGCGGACGTTATGGATAATGGCGACGATAAACGAGTAGAGAAACAGCGGATAGGCCAGACCGCGGATACCGTAAAACAGCAGAATTAAGGCATAGTTGGCGCGGCCAAGGCCGAAAACGAGGAACAGAACGTGGAACACGCACCACAGCACGAAACCGATAAACATGGTTTTACGCGGGGTGATGATTTCCGCGACCACGCCGGAGACCCAGGCCGAGAGGGCGGCGGCGAGGCCGTAGAGGGTGAAGGCGAAAGAGGCCTGCGCCGGGCTGAAGCCCAGTTCTTTGATGTAGTGCGAGAGGAAGGCGAGTTCAAAACCGTCGCCGGTCATAAACACGGCGATGGCGACGTATCCCCAGATAAGATTCAGCGGCAGACCGAACCACTGTTTGTTATTAATGGACATGTTAACCTCGATTTCAGGATGCAGAGGAGCGGCTCCGCTGTATAACAGCGGAGCATTATTGTTATTAAATTAAAGAGGTATGTTATTCGCGGATTAGCCGACCGGCCTGTTGTAGCGCTTTGTAGGCCTCATACCTGCGTTGATGCAGCGGACTAAACGCCGTCTCGCTGCGATAGGTTTTATCCACTCTGGTGAACCGCCTCATGGCGTCCGGTAGCGAGGCGGCGACGTTGCCCGCGACGGCGCCGAGGATGGCGGAGCCCAGCAATACGGGTTCGCTGCTGGCGGTGCCGACCACGGTCACGCCGCAGGCGTCGGCCAACAGCTGGCGTACCAGCGGGTGCTGACCCGCGCCGCCGCTGATAACGATATTTTCGTTCTCAATACCACAGGCGCGTTGGGCATCGAGGATCTGCCGCAGGCCGTAGCCAATTCCGCATAATCCGGCGACGTACAGCGCGGTCAGATTATCAAGATCCCGCTCCATCCCCAGCCCGGCAATCAGCGCTTTCGCGTGGGGGTCGGCAAGCGGCGCGCGATTGCCGAGAAACTCCGGCACGACATGCAGTCCATCAGCCAGCTGCACCGCCTCCGACGGCGAGGCAACCTGCGCCAGCACGCGATCCGCCAGCCAGACCGGCAGCGGAACGGCGGCGGCTTTGGCCTGTTCACGCGCTTCTGCCGCTGCCGGATGGAAGCTCAGTAACTGGTCGATAGCCGCGCCGGCGGCGCTTTGTCCGCCTTCGTTCAGCCAGTAACCCGGTACCATCGCCGAATAGTAAGGCCCCCAGACCCCTGGAACGAACACCGCTTTCTCGGTGGTGGTCATGGTGCAGGAGGAGGTGCCGAAGACGTAGGCCATATTATTCACCGCGCCGTTGAGTACGCCGACGGTGCCGATACCGCCTGCGTGGGCGTCGATCATCCCAACCGCCACCGGCGTACCGACAGGCAGGCCCATCTCTTCAGCCGCCGCCGCGGTTAACCCATCACCACATGGCGTTCCCGGATCGACGATACGCTGGCCGATACGGGCGAAGTCTTCATCCGCCAGCTCTGCGAGGCCAATCTGGCGAAAGTAATCGGCATCCCAGCGTTTTTCATGGGCCAGATAGGTCCATTTACAGGTGACGGTACAGACGGATCGGGCCAGATCGCCGGTCGCGCGCCAGGTGAGATAGTCGGCTAGGTCGAAGAAATGACGCGCGGCGGCAAAGATCTGCGGGCGGTTTTCTTTCAACCACAGCAGCTTCGGTGTTTCCATTTCCGGAGAGATAGTCCCGCCGACGTACTGCAGCACCGGATGGCGGGTGGCATTGATGCGTTCCGCCTGTTCGGTGGCACGGTGATCCATCCAGACGATAATATTGCGATCTGCCTCTTCGCTGGGCCCGATGGCCAGCGGCGCGTCATTCTCCCCGATTACCACCAGCGAGCAGGTGGCGTCGAAGCCGATACCGGCAACCGAGTGCGGAGAGACGGCGGCCTTTACGACCGCGCGTTTGATGCAGTCGCAAACCGCCTGCCAGATTTCGCGGCTGGATTGTTCCACCACGCTGCCGGCGCTGCGGAAGAGGGTGATCTCCCGGGTGGCGTGGGCCAGTAGGTCGCCGCTGAGGTCAAATACCCCGGCGCGCACGCTGCCGGAGCCGACATCGACGCCGATAATGGTTTGAGTCTCGCCATTCATAAAATCGTCCTTTTAGTCACCGATACCAGGGGTTATAAATCAACGCTGTTAGGCAGAATAACCAGGTCGCGTACGGTGACGTTTTTCGAGCGGGTGACCATAAACAGCACCGATTCGGCAACTTCGATAGGCTGCATCAGGCTACCGTTAGCCAGCGCTTCTTCCATTTTCTCTTTCGGCCAGTCATCGAGCAGGGCGGTAACCACCGGGCCCGGCAGTACCGCGCCGACGCGGACGCCGTGTTGGGAAACCTGGCGGCGGGTGGTATGAACAAACGCCTGTACGGCGAATTTTGAGGCGGTATAGATAGGTTCCCAGATAACCGGCACCACGCCGGCGATGGAGCTGGTGAAAATAATATCGCCGGATTTTTGCGCGATCATATGCGGCAGCACGCTACGCACGCAGCGGAAGGCGGCGTTAGTGTTGAGGTGCAGCACGCGATCCCAGACGTCCGGGTCACCCTCAGCGACAGGGCCGCCAATGTAAGCGCCAGCGTTGGCGTGGAAAATATCGAGACGGCCGGCAAGTTGCAGGATGCCGTCAATGATCTTATCCACCTGCTCGCCCTGCATCAGATCGACCTGTAAGGCAAAAGCGTTTTCGCCAAGCTCTGCCACAATCTTGTTGAGCTTTTCGCCTTCACGGTCGATCAGAACCACCTTCGCGCCCGCGCCAAGCAGGGTTTTCGCGCATTCAAGACCAATGCCGGAAGCGGCGCCGGTGACCGCGGCGACTTTGCCGCTAAGAGAAGTATTCATAGAGGATACGGAGTGGTTCATTTTATAATCCTTCATGTTGTCTGTTTTGCTCACCAAGCTGGTCTCGACGAGGTTGAGGAGCGGTTACCTGCTACAACAATCTGGCCTGTCAGAGCAGGAGTAACTAAGTTAAGCTATTGAATATCAGCACCATTTATTTCAATTTGCTGATGTCTGAACAAGTATTGAGTGTATACGCTAGCGAGCGTCATGGTTGCTCAATCGATGAAGCTAATGTTGCGCCAGCTTCATCGATTGAGCAAGTGGGGAAATTAACAGCGAAATGAATTTGTGACGCAAGTTGGGAAAATGAAAAAAATCACTATCTACGATCTGGCGGAATTATCCGGCGTTTCGGCAAGCGCGGTGAGCGCGATCCTCAATGGCAACTGGAAAAAACGCCGTATCAGCGCCAAACTTGCGGAAAAAGTGACGCGCATTGCGCAAG
The DNA here is from genome assembly GCF_050600785.1 of Klebsiella sp. 141198. Lineage (NCBI taxonomy): Bacteria > Pseudomonadati > Pseudomonadota > Gammaproteobacteria > Enterobacterales > Enterobacteriaceae > Klebsiella > Klebsiella sp. 141198. Next base: position 565,811 of record NZ_JAQIRM010000002.1, on the reverse strand, counting down.
AGCAGGGCTACGCGATTAATCGCCAGGCCAGCATGTTGCGCAGTAAAAAATCGCATGTCATCGGGATGATTGTCCCCAAATACGACAACCGCTATTTTGGTTCAGTGGCGGAAGGCTTTGAAGAGATGGCGCGTGAGCGCGGCCTGCTGCCGATTATTACCTGTACTCGCCGTCGACCCGAGCTGGAAATCGAAGCGGTGAAAGCGATGCTCTCCTGGCAGGTGGACTGGGTGGTGGCGACCGGGGCGACTAATCCGGATAAAATTACCGAGCTATGTCAGCAGGCGGGGGTGCCGACGGTCAACCTTGACCTGCCGGGCTCCACCGCGCCGTCGGTGATCTCCGATAACTACGCGGGCGCCCGCGCATTGACCGATAAAATTCTTGATAACAGTCTCAATCGCCACGGCAAACTGGCGCCGCTGTATTTTGTCGGCGGACGCAGCAGCGACCACAACACTCTGGAGCGTTTACGCGGATTTCGCGATGCTCATGCGGCGCGCGGCATGAGCGTGCCGGAAGAAAACATTCTTTCTCCGGGCTATTCAAAAGGCAAAGTGGAAGCCTGTATGCAGGCGCGTTTTAAAAGCGCCGATGAACATCTGCAGGGTTTCTTCGTTAACTCGACCATCTCGCTGGAAGGGGTGGTGAGATGGCTGGCGCAGTTGGGGCTGACCGGCGTCGAGCAGACGCCGATGGGCTGTTTTGACTGGGATCCGTTTGTTTATCTGCTGGGTCACGATATTGACATGGTGCAGCAGAACGTCCCGGCGATGCTGGAAGCGGTATTTAATATCATTGACGCAGGCGAAGCCAGCCAGCAGCGGGTAGAGATCCCGCCGCTGCTGATTAGCAGCCGCGAGCACCTGGCCTGAAAAACCGCTGGCGCTAGCGCGTCAGCAGCCAGCGGGCGGTATGTTCATCGGTCACCAGGCCGTTAATCCAGCCGCCTTTTAACGCCGCGAGGATCGCCGGGCGCTTGTTCTCGCCACAGGCGACGGCTATCCGCGGGCACTGGTTTTGGCGGATATCGTAGCTGGTAATCAGACGATTAATTTCGCTGTCGACGACGGAGCCGTCGGCATCGATAAAGCGGCCGAGGATCTCGCCGATGCCCCCGCGCGCCGTCAGTTCATCCAGTTGGACTTTATTAATAAACCCGTCTTTGAAGATCGGGCTTTGGGTACCCAATGGGCCGATACCGACGAAAATAACGTCCGCCTGCTGCGCTGCGGCAGAAACGTTGCTGAACAGGCGGCTGCCGCACCACATCTCATGTTCCTGACGGGTTTGCGCATAGCGCGGCGCGGGCCACTGGTAGTAGTTGGCCTGAATTTTCCGCGCCAGCAGCAACGGCACATCATCGTAGTAGTTGCATTTTCCCTCATCGTTCATTGCGCTAATCAGCGCCACGCAGCGGCTGTTCGGGCTATCGAAATCAATGCGCTGGATGGTCTTTTTCAGCGTTAATCCAGAACCAATGCCGATTATTTTGGCGTTATCGCTCTGCAGGTAGCGGGCCATCAACTGATAACAACCGAAGGAAACGCTATCCAGCGTGCTCTCTTCGTTGTAGGTCGGCACGATATTGCACTCGATGAGTTGATACTTTTCCTGCAACAACTGCGCATAATCGAGGCAGTTCGCCACCGGATGATGCAAGCCAATCGACACAATCCCTTCTTCTTTCGCCGCGGCGATAAGGCGCTGGACCACCGGCCTTGAGGTGCCAAGATGGCTGGCGATTTCGCTCTGATTCTGACCGGCAATGTAGTACATCCATGCGGCGCGGACCTTTTGATCCAGCCTGATGTCGTCTTCTTTACTCACGGTGTCCTGCCTTAAATACGCGGGCGCAGTAGCGCAGATACCCGCATTTTGGCTGCGGTTTTCAAAACAGGCAAGCTTTTGCTCTATTTTGGTCATTTGTAATTTTAATGGGTAATTGCTCTTTTGTGATCCGTAGCTCTTATTTGATTCAAATGATCATCTACAGTGAGCCGCATCACCTCAAGGAGAGCAGAACATGAATACGCAATTCACATGGCTTCACATTGGTCTCGGTTCTTTCCATCGCGCGCATCAGGCGTGGTACCTGCATCGGCTGCGGGTTTCCGGCGATTCGCGCTGGCATATCGCGGCGGGCAATATTCGCAATGACGCCGAGCACGTGGTGCAGGCGCTGGCGGCGCAGAAAGGGCGCTACGTTCTGGAAACGGTGAGCCCGGAAGGGGAGCGCGAATACGAAGAGATCGCTTCAATTCAAAAATTACTGCCGTGGCAGGCGGGGCTGCAGCCGCTGATTGATGAAGGCGCGAATCCGCAGACTAAAGTCATTGCTTTCACGGTGACGGAAGGGGGCTATTACCTCAATACGCAACATCGCCTTGAAACCAGCAACGCCGATCTGCAGGCCGATTTGCAGGGGGATTGCAAAACCATATACGGCACTATTACCCGGATTCTTGAAAAACGTATCGCCGACGATGCGGGTCCGCTGACGCTGCTTAACTGCGACAACGTGCGCCACAACGGCGAACGTTTCCATGATGGACTGGTGGAATTTCTGCAACTGACCGGTAAGCAGCAGGTTATTGACTGGCTGGCGGTGAACGCGACCTGCCCAAACACGATGGTCGATCGTATCACGCCGCGCCCGGCCGCCGATCTGGCGCCACGTATCAAAGCGCAAACCGGCATCGATGATAAAGCGCCGGTGATGGGCGAAACCTTTATTCAATGGGTTGTGGAAGATAATTTCCGCGCTGAGCGCCCGGCGCTTGAGACGGTGGGCGTCGAGATGGTGGCGTCGGTTATCCCCTATGAAGAGGCGAAGATCCGCATTCTTAACGCGTCGCATAGCTGTATCGCCTGGGCGGGAACGCTGTTGGGGCAGCAATATATTCACGAGAGTACGCTTACCGATGCCATCTACGCTATTGCTGACCGTTACGTCAGTGAAGATGTGATTCCGTGTCTGGGCGATAACGGTATCGACCTGGCAACCTACCGCGACGTGGTACTCAAGCGTTTTACCAACCCGTATATCCAGGACACCAACCAGCGGGTGGCAGCCGATGGATTTTCAAAAATCCCGGCGATGATCGCCCCAACCCTACAGGAGTGCTATCAGCGTGGCGTGCGCCCGCAGGCTACCGCCATGCTGCCGGCGCTGTTCTTCGTCTTTATGCAGCAGTGGCATAAAGGGGCTTTACCGTATCAGTACCAGGACGGAATTCTTGATGAATCGGCGGTACACGCCATGTTTAATTCGCCTGACCCGATCGCCCGGTACGCCGGTGATAAAGCCCTGTTTGGCGAGCTGGCGGAATCGGCGGATTTCCACGCGCTGCTGCGTGAGCAAATCGCCGCCGTCTACGCGCTGACCCAGCAGGAGGCGCTATGTATTTAGGTATCGATCTCGGCACTTCGGAAGTTAAAGCGCTGGTGCTGGATGAAAACAATGCGGTCGTCGCCAGCCATAGCGCGCCATTGACCATTCAACGGCCGCATCCGCAGTGGTCTGAACAATCGCCGCAGGCGTGGTGGGAAGCGACAGAATATCTGATTGCCACTCTGCGAGAGAAGTGCGCGAGCCATTGGTCGGCGATTAAAGCCATCGGCCTTTCCGGGCAGATGCACGGGGCCGTACTGCTGGATGCCAGCGGCGAAGTGATTCGCCCGGCGATTTTATGGAACGATACCCGCTGCGCGCAGGAGTGCGCCGAGCTTGAAGAGATGGCGCCAGAGCTGCATCAGGTGGCTGGTAATCTGGCAATGCCGGGGTTTACCGCGCCGAAACTGCTGTGGGTGCGGCGTCATGAGCCGCAGCATTTTGCCCGTACCGCCTGCGTACTGCTGCCGAAGGATTTTCTGCGCTACAAGATGACCGGCAAAAAAGTCTCCGATATGTCGGATGCCGCCGGCACCCTGTGGCTGGATGTCGCGCGACGCGATTGGTCCGACGCGCTGCTGCAAAAGTGCGGCCTGACGCGGCAACAAATGCCAGAACTGGTGGAAGGATGCGACGTTTCCGCCACGCTGGCGGCAGACATTGCCGAACGCTGGGGGCTTAATCCTTCGGTGCTGGTGGCGGGGGGCGGCGGCGATAATGCGGTCAGCGCGATTGGCGTTGGCGCGGTGTCGCCGGGAGACGCTTTTATCTCGCTGGGTACCTCCGGCGTGCTGTTTGTCGTCACCGACAGCTATCGTCCGGCGCCGCAGTCGGCGGTGCATGCTTTCTGTCATGTGCTACCGAACCTGTGGCATCAGATGAGCGTGATGCTCAGCGCCGCCAGCTGTCTGCAGTGGTTCTGTCGTCTGACCGGTACCACCGAAGTGGCGCTACTGGAGGAGATTGCCCAGTTAAGCGCAGACGAAAAAGCCAATGCGCCATACTTCCTGCCTTATCTTTCCGGCGAGCGTACCCCGCATAACGATCCTCTGGCGCGCGGTATGTTCTGGGGAATGACCCATGCCAGCCTGCGCGCTCAACTGGGATATGCGGTGCTGGAGGGAGTGAGCTTCGGTATTGCTGACGGCCTGCGCGTGTTGCAGGAGAGCGGAACCCGTATCGACCAGTGCTCACTGGTTGGCGGCGGCGCCCGCAGTCCGTTCTGGGCGCAACTGCTGGCGGATATCCTGGCGATGCCGGTGGTGACGCATAAAGGTGGGGAAACCGGCGGCGCGCTCGGAGCGGCGCGGCTGGCCTGCCTGGCGGCGGGCAAACCGTTGGCAAGTGTTTGCCATAAGCCGGAAATCTGGCAAACCTGGCAGGCGGATCCGCAGCGTCATCAGGCGCTGATGCCGCGTTACGCCCATTTCCAGTCTCTGTACCTCAACGACCGACATTTTCGACAGCAATAAGACATATGACGCTCCGGCGAAACTGCCGGAGTGATTCTCCTGCACCCTACAACAACGAGGTCACCATGTCCGTTAATCACAAACAGTGGATGGGTCTGCCGCTGAATCTTATCTGGGGATACGTCGCCATCGCCGTGTTTATGACCGGCGACGGTTTTGAACTCGCCTTCCTCTCGCACTACATCAAAGAACTGGGCTTCAGCCCGGCGCAGGCCTCTTTCGCCTTCACCCTCTACGGCCTCGCCGCCGCCCTCTCGGCCTGGGTCTCCGGCGTGGTCGCGGAAATCATCACCCCGCGTAAAACCATGTTTATCGGTTTTGTGCTGTGGTGCGTGTTCCACGTTCTGTTCCTCGTTTTCGGCCTTGGTCGCGCCAACTACGCCTTAATCCTGCTGTTTTACGGCATCCGCGGCCTGGCCTATCCGCTGTTTCTCTACTCGTTTATCGTCGCCATTATCCATAACGTCCGCAGCGACAGCTCCAGCTCGGCGCTGGGCTGGTTCTGGGCGGTCTACTCCGTCGGTATCGGCGTGTTCGGCAGCTATATCCCGAGCTTCACCATCCCGCACATTGGCGAGATGGGCACCCTGTGGCTGGCGCTGGCGTTCTGTGTCACCGGCGGGCTGATTGCCCTGGCGGCGCTGCGTAACACCGAAACCCCGCGCCATATGCAGAATCTCACCACCCGCGAGAAGTTCTCCGAGCTGGGGCGCGCGGTGACCCTTATCTACACCAACCGCAGCATTATGCTCTCCAGCATCGTGCGCATTATCAACACCCTGTCGCTGTTCGGCTTCGCGGTGGTCATGCCGATGATGTTCGTCGATGAACTCGGTTTCACCACTTCCGAATGGCTGCAGGTGTGGGCGGCGTTCTTCTTCACCACCATTTTCTCCAACGTCTTCTGGGGGATTGTGGCGGAGAAAATGGGCTGGATGAAAGTGGTGCGCTGGTTCGGCTGCATCGGCATGGCGCTGTCGAGCCTGGCGTTTTACTACCTGCCGCAGCACTTCGGCCATAACTTCGCCATGGCGCTGGTGCCGGCGATTGCGCTGGGGATTTTCGTCGCGGCGTTTGTGCCGATGGCGGCGGTATTCCCGGCGCTGGAGCCAAATCATAAAGGGGCGGCGATTTCGGTTTATAACCTGTCGGCCGGGCTGTCGAACTTCCTCGCGCCGGCGATTGCGGTGGTGCTGCTGCCGCACTTCAGCACCATCGGCGTGGTGGTGGCCTATACCGCGCTCTATCTGCTGGCGTTTTGTCTGTGCCCGTTTATTCGCGTCGATCAGCCGGGCTTTGCCCGTAAGGCAAGCGGCGTCAGGGAAGGGGTAGAATATTCATAACGTTGTCAGGGCGGGTATATCCCGCCCTGATGTTTTAACGCAGTAGCATACAGTCCGGCGGCAGACGGCAGCGTAGCGCCTCGCCGAGGATTTCCATCCGGAAAGATTTGCCGCTTAGCGGTTCGCCATCAAGGTTGAAGGTCATTTCATGGGCGGCGGTGACTTCAAACCACGGCGATACGCCGTCGATCAGGTTTGGCGAATTATCGGGATTAGCGAGGGTGCTAAACAGCGCAGGCAGCAACTCTTCGCCGGTAAAAATACGCAGATGCAGTAGCCCGTCGTTAATTAATGCTTCAGGGCACAGTTGCTGACCGCCGCCGGCCTGACGGCCATTGCCGATGCCGATAACCAGCGCATCGCCCTGCCAGTGAAAGTTCTCGCCGCGAATTTCGCAGCGGTCCGGCTTCAGGGTATCCATGCGCGTCAGGCCATGAATCAGATATGAGACACCACCGAGCGCGGCTTTTAGTTTTTCCGGCGTTTCGGTGGTGATGCGGGTACCAAAGCCGCCAGTGGCCATATTGATAAACCCGGCCTCGTTGTTAACGCGAACCACATCAATAGGGACATCGCGACCGGCTATCGCCAGCTTCAGCGCGCTGGCTAAATCCTGCGGGATGCCGACGCTGGTGGCGAAATCATTGGCTGTGCCGAGGGGGAGTATTCCCAGCGCCATGTTGCTGCCGCGCTGGACCAGCGCGGTGGCGACTTCATTAATTGTGCCATCGCCGCCGCCGGCAATTACCGTCGCCACCTTGAGCGTTTCGGCTTCCTCGACAAAACGAATCGCATCGCCTTTCTCCCAGGTCACGCGGACGTGTATCTCGATACTTTCTTCGCGCAGGAGATTAACGGCTTCGCGCAGTTGGGGTTCATTTGCGCCTTTACCGTTGAGAATTAATAAGCTGGCTGGAAATTGGGTCATCCTTTATCGCCTCATTCTTAGTCGTCATCCTCAGTGTATCGCATGAATGGCGTCATGGAATAAGAAAGTCGGGAAAATGGGATGCATAAAAAATAAGCCCGCGTAAGGGAGATTACGCAGGCTAAGGAGGTGGTTCCTGGTACAGCTAGCATTTATGGGTTATGTTTTTCAGCGAAATGGATGATACCTGCTTCGAACGTAACGGTATGTGATCCGATTCTAATATCCATACATAGTGAAAAAATAACGCCAATAAACTAATTTTTATGCGGATTGCGCGTCGACTCGCCGTTGAAATTACGCATCAACAAACCATACTCCAGCGCCATATCCTCCGGCAGCGGCAGCCAGACGATATAACCGTCTCCCGGCGCGACCGGCATTGCTTCGCCTTTGGCGTTCTCCATATGTTCGAGCGTAAAGTTGACGTTGCCTTGCGGAGTCATGACCTCCAGGCTGTCGCCGACCGAGAACTTATTTTTCACCGCCACTTCGGCCAAATTACCGTTACGCTTGCCGGTGAATTCGCCGACAAACTGCTGGCGTTCGGAAACCGAATAGCCGTATTCATAATTCTGATAGTCGTCGTGGGTGTGGCGACGCAGGAAGCCTTCGGTATAGCCGCGGTGGGCCAGACCCTCCAGCGTCTCCAGCAGGCTGGTGTCGAACGGTTTACCGGCGGCGGCGTCGTCAATCGCTTTACGGTACACCTGGGCGGTGCGCGCGCAGTAGTAGAAGGATTTGGTGCGGCCTTCAATTTTCAGCGAGTGCACGCCCATCTGGGTCAGGCGCTCCACGTGGGCGATTGCGCGCAGATCTTTAGAGTTCATGATGTAGGTGCCGTGTTCGTCTTCGAAGGCGGTCATGTACTCGCCCGGACGTTTGGCTTCCTCAATCATAAATACCTGGTCGGTTGGCGCGCCGATACCGAGAGTGGGTTCAACGTTCTGCACCGGGATAGGCTCATGCTTGTGGACGATATTACCCACATCATCTTCTTTGCCTTCCTGGACGTTGTACTCCCAGCGGCAGGCGTTGGTGCAGGTACCCTGGTTAGGGTCACGTTTGTTGATATAGCCGGAGAGCAGGCAGCGGCCGGAGTAGGCCATGCACAGCGCGCCATGGACGAAAATCTCGATTTCCATTTCCGGCACCTGGCTGCGAATTTCGGCGATCTCGTCCAGCGACAGCTCGCGGGACAGGATCACGCGGGTTAGTCCCATTTGCTGCCAGAATTTCACCGTCGCCCAGTTGACGGCGTTAGCCTGTACCGAAAGGTGTATCGGCATATCAGGGAAGTTTTCGCGCACCAGCATGATTAAACCAGGATCGGACATAATCAGCGCGTCCGGGCCCATCTCCACTACCGGTTTGAGATCGCGAATGAACGTTTTCAACTTGGCGTTATGCGGCGCGATGTTAACCACTACGTAGAATTTTTTCCCCAGCTCGTGGGCCTCATTGATGCCGAGCTGCAGGTTTTCGTGGTTAAATTCATTGTTGCGCACGCGCAGTGAGTAACGCGGCTGGCCGGCGTAGACCGCATCGGCGCCATAAGCGAAAGCGTAACGCATATTTTTCAGCGTTCCCGCCGGGGAAAGGAGTTCCGGTTTAAACATGATGTTCTCGTTCTGATGACAGGTCAGACTCGCCGCACCAGGTGCGGCGATTCGGGGGAGTGTCCCCACATTAAGGGCGGGCATTGTAGCGCCGTGGAAAGAGGGAGTAAACCTTTGCGCCTCTCTGCGCTAAGAGGCGCGGTGATCAAGCCATTCGACAGGCGTCGGCTTCCCAGCGATAGCCGACGCCGTAGACGGCGCGAATAAACGACTGCTCGGCATCCAGCGATTCCAGCTTACGGCGCAGGTTTTTAATATGGCTATCTATGGTGCGGTCGGTCACCACGCGATAATCGTCGTACAGATGATTGAGCAGTTGTTCGCGGGAGAAGACTTTACCCGGCTCCTGCGACAGCGTTTTTAATAGCCGAAACTCGGCGGGAGTCAGGTCCAGCAATTTTTCGCGCCACGAGGCCTGGAAGCGGCTCTCATCAACGATAAGCGGGCTTTGCGCATCCAGCGCCTGCAGAACGCGCTGTGGCTTGCAGCGACGCAGGATCGTTTTCACGCGAGCCACGACTTCACGCGGACTATACGGTTTGCAGATATAGTCGTCGGCGCCGATCTCCAACCCTAGCAGGCGATCGATCTCTTCGATTTTGGCGGTGACCATCACGATTGGCACATCGGAAAAACGGCGGATCTCACGGCACAGGGTCAGGCCGTCGGTGCCGGGCAGCATTAAATCCAGCAGGATTAAATGCGGGGGCGTCTGGCGGACATAGGGCAGTACGCGATCGCCATGCGCAATGAGCGTTGGCGCATAGCTCGCGGCCTGCAAATAGTCGATTAACAACTGACCGAGCTTAGGCTCGTCTTCCACGATTAAAATACGCGGCGTGTTTTCATCAATGGGTAATTCGCTCATACGTCCCTCGATAAATCCTGTTCCAGAGGTAATTCTACTTTAATGCTAACCCCGCCAAAAGGCGAATGGCTGGCGTTCAGGCTGCCGCCGTGGGCCGCGACAATGTTCATACAGATTGCCAGCCCAAGGCCGGATCCACCGCTGGCGCGGTTACGCGAACCTTCGGTGCGGTAAAAACGCTCGCACAGCCGCGCCAGCTGCTCGTCGCTAACGCCGGGGCCGCTATCGGCGAAATCGAGTATTAATCTGCGGCCGTTTTGTTTGGCGCTAATCAGCAGGCGTCCGCCGTGGTCGGTATAGCGCAGGCTGTTTTCCAGCAGGTTATTGAACAACTGCATCAGCCGATCGCGATCGCCGAACACGACAGCGTTATCCGGCAGCGAGACGCCGATGGTCAACCCGCGGCTGGCGAAACGTTCGCGGAACGCCCCTGCGGCGACCTCCAGCAGCGCAATTAAATCCACCGACTCTTTCTGGTAGGCTAACGCGCCTTCATCGGACATCGACAACTGATGCAGATCGTCCACCAGCTTGGTGAGCGTACCGACTTCCGCCTGCAGCGAAGAGATCGAATCCGGGGTAAATTTACGCACTCCGTCCTGAATGGCCTCCAGCTCGCCGCGCAGGACCGCTAACGGCGTGCGGAGTTCATGCGAAATATCGGCCATTAAATCGCGGCGCATCTGTTGGTTACGCTCAAGCGTACTGGCAAGCTGGTTGAAATCCTGCGCCAGACGACCCAGTTCATCCCCGCCGGTGACCGTGACGCGGGTAGAGAAATCGCCCGCCGCCAGCTTATGGGTGCCTTCCACCAGCCGTTTGACCGGCGCCAGCAGCCCGCGGGCCAGCGGGAAAGTAGCCAGCGCGGCGAGGAGGGTGGCGAGGGCGACGATCAGCCAACTGGTGCGTTTTTGCTGGCGGTCGAAATTGATATCCGTGTTGCGCGTGAGCCGCTCGACCGGCGAGGCGATCACCGCCCCAACGGTCACGCCGTCGACGACAATGTTGCGCCGGGTGCCGTCCTGCGGTACCGGCGCCCGCGGGCCTACCAGCACGCGCCCTTGTTGATCGACAACCCAAAATTGCGTGCGCCAGCCGTGCGGCGGCATATCGGGCCGCGGGCCAGGCCCGGGCATTGGCCCTGGCTCGCCATGCGGGCCCGGGCCACCCGGTGGGCGGTCGTCGTTATCGCGCTCGAAGGTGCGCAGTAACTGGAAGATAAAACGATCGTTATTGCGCAAAAACTTCCAGTCGCCGTGCTGCTCGTACTGTTCACTGAGCGCATCGCCGAGCATCGTTAATCGCTGTTCATTACCGCGTTTTATATAGTCGATAAAGCCGCGCTCAAAGCTGATGCGCACCGCCCAGTGCATGCTAATCAGCAGCACGATACAGGTGGCGAAAATAGCCAGGAACAGCTTACCGGTGATACCCGGGCGCCAAAGTTTCACGATTCACTCCTTTTGCGTCGGCGGATGACGGTGTTGCTGCCGACATCGTTCGGTACACGGGAAAAGATAAGTGCCGGGAGGGCGATAATCACCGCCATACTCAGATAGGTGTAGAGGAAAACCTGATGAACGGCTGGCGCATCGGCGCTGATATGCTGCTGGCCGTACATACCCAGCAAAAGCCCGGCGATGGTCACGCCGATACTCATCGAGAGCTGCATAACCATTGAGAGCAGGCTGTTGCCGCTGCTGGCCAACTCATCAGGCAGGTCTTTTAGCGTCAGGGTATTCATTGATGAGAAACGGCTGGAGTTAATCATACCCTGCAGAAACAGCACCAGCGGCAGCAGCCAGTACCAGCCGGCCAGAGCGACGGCCATGAACAATAAACTCACCAGCGCCAGGCCGAGGGTTGCGAAAACCAGTACGCGGCGATAGCCAAAGCGGTTTACTACCTGCACCACGATGCGTTTCATCCCCATGCTGCCCAGCACCATCGGGATCATCATCAGCCCGGCGTGGAACGGCGAGAATCCGAGGCCAATTTGCAGGAATACCGGAGTCATAAACGGTAACATCCCGCTACCGATACGCCCGGCAAAGCTGCCGCCAAGACCGAGCGAGAAGGTTTTATTGCGAAACAGATTGAGGCTGAACAATGCGTTAACGTTGCCGCGGGCGTGCCACAAATAAAAAATTATGGCCATCAGGCCACCGGCGACCAGCGCGGCGAGCAGCAGCGGCGAGATACCGAGCCCTTTTTTACCGTCGAGCGCCAGCGTCAGGGTGGCCATTCCCACCGCCAGCAGAATAAAACCAAGGATATCAAAGCGCCGGGTCTGCAGGGTGTAGTTCGGCATCAGGCATAATGTGGCGATAGCGCCGATGATGCCAACCGGGATGTTGATCAAGAAAATCCAGTGCCAGGAAGCATATTCGACCAGTACCCCGCCAAGCGCCGGGCCGAGCAGGGGGCCAACCTGGCCGGGCAGGGTGACGAAGGTCATCGCCGCCATATACTGATCGCGCGGAACGATTTTCATCACCGTTAGCCGCCCGACCGGTACCATCATCGCGCCGCCGACGCCTTGCAGCACGCGGGACATCACCAACTGATCGAGGGTGGTTGCCTGGGCGCAGAACAGCGAGCCGACGGTAAACAACACAATGGCGCTGAAAAAAATATTGCGCACGCCAACCCGGTCCGCCAGCCAGCCGCTGGCCGGTAGCATGACTGCCACCGTTAGCACATACGAGACCACCACCATATGCATGTGCAGCGGGCTCTCCCCAAGGCTTTTGGCCATCGAGGGGAGGGCGGTGTTGACGATGGTGGTATCCAGCGACTGCATAAAGAAGCCGAAGGCCACAATCCATAACTGCCAGCGTACGCTGGCGGGCAGATCTGTCATCTTATTCGCTTACCGGTTGAGCAGACTTGCGCGTAAAACGCAGCCGCAGACGATCAAAGAACAAATAGACCACCGGGGTAGTGTACAGCGTCAGCAGCTGGCTCATGACCAGACCGCCGACGATGGTGATCCCCAACGGCTGCCGCAGCTCTGAACCATCCCCGCCCGACAGCACCAGCGGTAGCGCGCCGAACAGCGCCGCCAGGGTGGTCATCATGATCGGGCGAAAACGTAGCAGGCAGGCCTGGAAGATGGCTTCTTCCGGCGCCAGATTGCCGGTACGCTGCGCTTCGAGGGCGAAATCGACCATCATGATGGCGTTTTTCTTCACGATGCCAATTAATAGCATGATCCCTATCAGGGCGATTAGGCTGAATGGGGCGCCAAATAATTCCAGCGCCAGCAGCGCGCCAACCCCCGCTGACGGAAGGGTGGAGAGGATCGTTAACGGATGCACGTAGCTTTCGTAGAGGATCCCCAGCACGATATACACCGTAGCGATGGCGGCGATAATCAGGATCACCTGTGAGTTCATCGTCTGCTGGAATACCTGCGCGGTGCCGGCAAAGGATCCACGGACGCTCGACGGCACGCCAAGCTGGGTCATCGCCCGGTCAATGGCGTCGCTGGCTTCCGACAGCGATTTGCCGGTCGGCAGGTTGAAGGAGATGGTCGAGGCGGCCGATAGCCCCTGGTGGTTGACCGAAAGCGGCGCGTTCGCCGGTTGCCATTTGGCGAAATACGACAGCGGAATAGGTTTCCCGTCTTTACTGATGACAAACATATGCTCCAGCGCGCTAACGTCCTGGGTATAAAGCGGATCGACTTCCATTACCACTTTGTACTGGTTGAGCGGCTGGTAGATGGTCGAGATTTGCCGCTGGCCGAAAGCGTTGTTTAACAGGCTGTTGGCATCCTGCACGCTGACGCCCAGGCGTGACATGGTGTCGCGGTCGTAGACCAGATCCATCTCCGCGCCGTTATCCTGTTGGTCCGAGTTAACGTCGGCCAGTTCCGGCAGCGCCGCCAGCGCCTTGCGGATTTTCGGCTCCCATTCACGCAGCGCCGACAGATCGTCCGATAACAGGGTGTACTGGTAGCTGGCGTTCGACTGACGCCCGCCAACGCGGATATCCTGCACCGCCATCAGGAACAGATTCGCGCCGGGCTCTTTCGCCAGCTTTTTTCGCAGCCGGTCGATGATTTGCTGCGCCGTTTCGTGGCGCTGGTCGCGTGGTTTCAGGGTGATAAACATCATACCGCTATTCACCCGCGAGCCGCCGGTAAAGCCGGTCACGTTATCGACAGCCGGATCCTCGCGGATGATCTTCATAAAGTCCTGCAGTTTGCCGCGCATCGCCTGGAAAGAAATACTCTGATCCGCCTGAATTCCGCCCATCAGCACCCCGGTGTCCTGCTCCGGGAAGAAGGTTTTCGGAATGGCGATATACAGCCACACGCTGAGCGCCATCGTACCGAGCAGTACCAGGCCAGTCAGGCGACTATGCTTCAGCACCCATTTTAACGATTTGCCATAGCCACCCTGAATAGTGACCAGCAGACGGCCAAAGCCGCGATTCCGCGTTGGCTCATTAGGTTTGCCGCTTTTCAGCAGCCAGCCGCACATCATTGGCGTCAGCGTGAGCGACACGGCGAGCGAAATACCGATCGCTACCGATAGCGTGACGGCGAACTCGCGCAACAGGCGCCCCGGCAGGCCACCCATCAGCAGCAGCGGTAAGAACACCGCCACCAGCGACAGGCTCATCGACAGCACGGTAAAGCCGACTTCACGGCTGCCTTGTAACGCGGCCTGCAGCGGTTTCATTCCCGCCTCAAGATGGCGGGAAATGTTCTCCAGCACCACGATGGCGTCGTCGACGACGAAACCGGTGGCGATGGTCAGCGCCATTAACGACAGATTATTGAGGCTGAAGCCGCACAAATACATGGCGGCAAAGGTACCGATTAACGATACCGGCACGGCGACGGCCGGGATAAGCGTTGCGCGCCCGGAGCGCAAAAACAGAAAGACCACCAGAATCACCAGCGCGACCGAGATCACCAGCGTTTGTTCGACCTCTTCCAGCGAAGCGCGGATAGTGGGCGAACGATCCTGGGCGATTTGCAAATCAATGGCGGCCGGGATAGTACGCTGTAGCTCAGGAAGGCGGGCGCGGATGCTGTCGACCGTCTGAATAATGTTGGCTTCCGGCAGCTTGCGAATCATTAACAGGATCGCTGGTTTGGCGTTCGTCATCCCGGCGTTACGCACATCCTGCACTGAATCCGTCACTTTTGCCACGTCGCCAAGGCGTACCGCCGCGCCGTTGTTGTAGTGGACGATCACCGACAAATATTCCGCCGCGGTTTTCAGTTCATCATTGGTCTGCACCTGCCAGCGATGGGTTTCATCTTCCAGCGCGCCCTGCGGGCGACGCACGTTGGCGTTATCAATGGCGCTGCGCACGGCATCCAGTGAGACGCCCTGATTAAATAGCGCCTGCGGGTTAAGATCGACGCGCACCGCCGGCAGTGAGCTGCCGCCGACGTCGACATCGCCGACGCCGTCAATCTGCGCGATGGTTTGCGCCAGCTGGGTTGACGCGAAATCGTACAACTCGCCCTGCGAATAGGTATCCGAGG
This sequence comes from Klebsiella sp. 141198, assembly GCF_050600785.1. Lineage (NCBI taxonomy): Bacteria > Pseudomonadati > Pseudomonadota > Gammaproteobacteria > Enterobacterales > Enterobacteriaceae > Klebsiella > Klebsiella sp. 141198. The sequence goes on along the minus strand of NZ_JAQIRM010000002.1, from coordinate 550,678 downwards.
TGAGCGTCAGGATCATGATCGGCGCATCGGACGGGTTAGCTTTGCGATACGTGGGGCGGCTGGGCATCCCGCTCGGCAGCAGGCTTTGCGCGGCATTAATCGCCGCCTGCACGTCGCGGGCGGCGCCGTTAATATCGCGATCGAAATTAAACTCCATGATGATGCGGGTACTGCCAAGCGAGCTCGACGAGGTCATTTCATTGACCCCGGCAATGCGCCCCAGCGAGCGTTCCAGCGGTGTTGCCACCGATGAGGCCATGGTTTCCGGCGAGGCGCCGGGCAGCGAGGCGCTAATCATGATCACCGGGAAATCCACCTGCGGCAGCGGCGCGACCGGCAGCAGGCGGAATCCGAGGACTCCGCATAGGGTAATCGCCAGCGAAATAAGAATCGTCGCCACCGGCCGATAAATGAAGAGAGCGAAGAACTTCACTTACGCCTCCTCTTCACGGCGCGGGAAGCGGCTCTTCATATACAGCGATAACCGATCGAACAGCAGATAAATGACCGGCGTGGTGAATAACGTCAGTACCTGGCTGAGCATCAGGCCGCCAACCATGCCAATCCCCAATGGGCGACGCAGCTCGGCGCCGACGCCGGTACTGAGCATCAAGGGCAGCGCGCCGAGCAGGGCGGCGAGGGTGGTCATCAGAATTGGACGGAAGCGCAGCAGGCAGGCCTGATAAATGGCTTCGCGCGGCGGCATTCCCTGTTCGCGCTCGGCGGCGAGGGCAAAGTCAATCATCATGATGGCGTTTTTCTTCACGATACCAATCAGCAGAATGATGCCGATGATGGCAATCACGTCCAGCTCGCTACCGGCCAGCCATAGCGCCAGCAGCGCCCCGACGCCCGCGGTCGGCAGGGTTGAAAGAATGGTGATGGGATGAATGAAGCTTTCGTACAGTACGCCGAGGACGATATACATGGCGACTACCGCCGCGACGACCAGCCAGACGGTGCTACCGAGCGCCGACTGGAACGCGAGGGAACTGCCCTGGAACTGGGTGCGGATGTCGCTTGGGAAATCCAGCGACTGCTCGGCTGACAAAATAGCCTCTACCGCTTCGCCGAGGGAGTAGTTATCCGGCACGTTGAATGAAATGGTGGTCACCGGGAACTGATCGAGATGGTTAACCGACAGCGGGGTAAAACGCTGCTCGACGCTGGCGATGGATTTCAGCGGCACGATGCCGCCGTCGCTGCTGGTGAGGCGGATATTATCCAGCGCCGCCAGCCCCGGCGTCGCCTGGGTGTCGTGCTCCAGTACCACGCGATATTGGTTGGCCTGGGTATAAATTGTCGAGATCAGCCGTTGGCCAAAGGCGTTATACAGCGCGTTATCGACATCCGCCATGGAAATACCCAGCCGGCTGGCGCTATCGCGATCGACATTAATATAAGCCGCGAGCCCTTTATCCTGCCAGTCGCTGCTGACGTCGGCAAGCTGGGGTAAGGATTGCAGGCGCGACAGCAATTGCGGCACCCAGTTGCTCAGCGCATCAAGCGAGTTAGCCTGCAGGGTAAACTGATACTGAGTTCGGCTGACTGTGGTATCGATAGTCAGATCCTGCGTTGGCTGGAGATAGAGCTCAATACCAGGGACGCTTGCCACCGATTGCTGTAGACGACTGATGACCGTTTGCACGCGATCGTCGCGTTCATCCAGTGGTTTAAGGTTAATCTGCAGACGCGCGCTGTTCAGCGCCGGATTGGTGCCATCAACGCCGACGAACGACGTCAGGCTTTCAACCGCCGGATCTTTCAGAATCAGATCGGATACCTGCTGCTGGCGTTGCGCCATACTGGCGAACGACACCGACTGCGGGGCCTGTAAGGTGCCCTGAATAATGCCGTTATCCTGGATTGGGAAGAAGCCTTTCGGGATAAAGACCCACAGCAGAATCGATAACGCCAGGGTGCTTAACGCTACGCTCAACGTTAGCCATGGGTGGTTCAGTACCCGGCTTAGCCAGCGGCCATAGACGGCAATCACCCGCTCGAAGAAACGCTCGCTGGCCCGCGAAAAGCGGTTTTGTTTGCGCAGCGATTCGTGGCTTAACATCCGCGCGCACATCATTGGCGTCAGGGTCAGCGAGACCACCGCTGAAATCAGAATCGCCACCGCGAGGGTAATGGCGAATTCGCGGAACAATCGCCCAACGATATCACCCATAAACAGCAGCGGGATCAGTACGGCAATCAGCGAGAAGGTTAATGAAATAATCGTGAAGCCGATTTCCCCCGCGCCTTTCAGCGCGGCGGCGAGCGGTTTTTCACCTTTTTCGATATAGCGGGAGATGTTTTCAATGACCACGATGGCGTCATCGACTACGAAACCGGTAGCGATGGTCAATGCCATTAGCGTCAGGTTGTTAATCGAAAAATCGAGGAACACCATGACCGCGAAGGTGCCGACCAGCGACAGCGGCACGGCGACGCCGGGGATGATTGTCGCCGGGACATTGCGTAAGAAGAGATAAATGATCATCACCACCAGCGCGATGGCCAGCAGCAATTCGAACTGGGTATCGCTGACCGACGCGCGAATATTGGTGGTGCGGTCAGAAAGCACCTGTACCTTAACGGATTTAGGCAGGCTCTCGGTCAGTTGCGGTAGCATCTGGCGGATGCTGTCGGCGGTGGCGATGATGTTCGCTCCCGGCTGGCGCTGGACGTTCATTACGATCGCCCGCTGCTTATTGGCCCACGCCCCCAGCCAGGCGTTCTCGGCGCCCTGTTCGATGGTCGCGACATCGCCAAGACGGATCGGCGCGCCGTTCTGATAGGCGATAATCAGCCGACGGTAATCTTCTGCCGACTGCATCTGATCGTTGGCGGAAAGGGTGACCGCGCGGGCCGGGCCGTCAAGACTACCTTTCGCTGAATTCACGTTGGCGCTGGTAATAGCGGTACGCACGGTTTCGCTGGTCAAACCTAACGCGGCGATCGCCTGGGCATTGAGCTTAACGCGTACCGCAGGACGCTGGCCGCCGGCAAGCGTCACCAGACCGACGCCGGAAACCTGAGAAATCTTCTGCGCCACCCGAGTTTCCACCATATCTTCGACCTGCGTCATCGGCATCGCGCTGGAGGTGACGGCCAGGGTCATGATCGGCGGATCCGCCGGATTCACTTTGCTGTAAACCGGCGGGTTGGGTAAATCAGACGGCAGCAGATTGGTCGCGGCGTTGATGGCCGCCTGCACTTCCTGTTCGGCGACATCCAGCGCCAGGGTCAGCTGGAACTGCAGGGTGATGACCGACGCGCCGCCCGAACTTTGCGAGGACATCTGCTTAAGGCCGGACATCTGGCCAAACTGGCGTTCCAGCGGCGCGGTAATCGATGACGTCACCACATCCGGGCTGGCGCCGGGGTAGAGTGTCACCACCTGAATGGTTGGGTAGTCAACTTCCGGCAGCGCGGAGACCGGCAGGAAGCGATAGCCGATAATCCCGGCCAGCAGAATGGCGACCATTAGTAGCGTTGTCGCCACCGGACGCATAATAAACAGCCTGGAGGGGCCGCCCGTACTGCTCGGGGGTAAGACTTGCATCAGGCGCCCGCTCCGTTTTTACCACTCTGGCGGGCGGCAGGTTGTTCCGGCGCGGCGCTGTGAGCATCGACGACTTCGACCTTAGCGCCTTCGGTCAGGCGGTCGATACCATCGGTCACCACCCGGTCTCCCGCTGACAGTCCGGCGTTAATCACCACTTTTTGGCTATCCTGAATACCCGGCGTAACCGTATGTTTGCTGACTTTATTCTCACTGTTCAGCACCCATACGAAGTGCCCCTCATTGCCCATTTGTAGCGCGGCGGTGGGGATCACGACCGCATCCTGCTCGGTATCCACCAGCATTCTGGCGTTGACGAACTGATTCGGGAACAATGCGTCATCGAGGTTATTAAAGCGGGCCTTAAGCTTAATAGTGCCGGTAGTGGCATCGATTTGGTTATCGAGGCTCAGCAGGCTGCCTGTACTGATCTTCTGTTTATTGGTTCGGTCCCAGGCCTCGACGCTCAGCGTTTTACCAGCTTTCTGCGCCTGTACCACGGTGGCGATATCGCTTTCCGGCAGGGTAAAGACCAAATCGATAGGGTGAGTTTGCGTGAGAACGACAATACCGGTGGTGTCGCCACTGGAAATTTGGTTGCCGATATCGACCTGCTTCAGGCCCACGCGCCCGTCAATCGGCGCGGTGATGCGGGTCCAGTCCAGCTGCAGTTGCGCACTGGCGACGGCGGCCTGATCGGCTTTAACCGTACCGGCGGATTCGACCACCAGTGACTGCTGGGTATCCAGCTCCTGACGGGAGATAAGATTGGTTTTCACCAGTTGTTGATAGCGGGCGAGATCGCGGCGCGCGTTTGCGAGGGTGGCGTTATCTTTGGCAAGCTGCCCCTGCGCCTGGGCCAGCGCCACCTTGAACTGGCTGGGATCGATTTGCGCCAGCAGATCGCCGGCTTTGACCTGCTGACCTTCCTGGAAATGGATACTCAGTAACTGGCCGTCAACCCGACTGCGCACGGTCACGGTATTCGCCGCGGTGATGGTCCCAAGACCAGTAAGGTAGCGGGGGACGGCTTCGCTGGTGGCTGTTGCCGCCTGCACCGGGGCCAGCGTTGCCCCAAAACGCCCGTGACGCGCCCCGGCAGGCGCTTTTGCTCCTTGCTGACTTGCGCCAGCGGCGCCTGCGGTTGTCTCTTCGGAACGATCGTGCCAGAACCAATAGGCGGCTCCCGCCACCAAAATTACCGTCAGGACTATTCCCCAACGAAGTGTGTTACTGCTTTTCATTGTTTTGCTATCTCATCCTGAAGCTTTCGCTGAATGATACTAGTTTAGTAACGGAACGCCCCGCAAAAATGGAGGAATTATGAAAAGAGCGTATGGAAAGGTCTGAATTGGCGGGCTTTCACGAGGAGGATCGCAAAGCCGAACGCTGAAAAGAAATGTGTCAGACGCGGCATGGTAACGTCAGCTTGATTTAGCGGAGGCTAAATACAGGAAAGCCCCTCCTGAGGGAGGGGCCTTAAATAAGGAAAGGGTTATGATGAATCTGGTCATCATACTGATAGTGCTGTTACTGATAAGTTTCCCGACTTACTAACAGTGTATCAGGGGGAGGAGAAATCCTCCCTTACCCTTCATCCTGCAAATTAGGACGAAAAAGCGGCAAAGTCAACTCAGGTTACCGAATGGCGCTCGCGTTTCAGGCGAAAACCACCTGCGCCCAGCGGGCAAGCCCGGCGGTAACGGAACCAAAATCATCGCCGCCGGCGATCGGTATCCCCGGCAGCTGCGCGGCCAGCGCCTTCTTAATTAACGGCGATCGTGCGCTACCGCCGGTGAGATAGATAACGTCCGGGGTTTCTTGACTGCTTTCCAGCGCTAACTTTACCTGCTCCATAATGCGAGCCAGTGGTTGATTGAGCGCCTCTTCCAGCCCCTGCTGGCTGATAGCGGTCGCCAGCTCATCGCTGATAAACGGCAGTTCGGCATTGAAATCCGGCTGCGCGGAAAGGGCGATTTTGCTCTCTTCCGCGCTGCGCACCAGGCGATAGCTCAGACGCTGTCGCCAGACTTTAAGCAGCAGTGCGACCTTGTCGGCATCGCGAGCGTCGCGCAGCAGGTCATTAAGCATACGACCGTTGGCGGCGCTGTAAAAATCGCTCTGCGCCGGGACGTCGTTAATCGCCACCGCATTCCACCAGGGCAGTACCGGCAGCGCGATGCCTTTTTCCGTTTCGCCGCCCATGCCGAGTAACGGCATCAGGCATTTGAAGGCCAGGGCGATATCGAGATCGTTACCGCCGATACGGCAGCCGCTGTGGCCGAGCAGGCTATCCTGACGTTCGGCTTTCTGCCGCCACTGTGGCCCCATCAACAGCAGCGAGCAGTCGGTGGTACCGCCGCCGATGTCGACGACCAGCACGCGTTTTTCGTCGTCGAGCGTGGCTTCAAAATCTAACCCCGCTGCAACGGGTTCAAACTGAAACACGACATCGTTGAAGCCAGCGCGTTTCGCTGCCCGCTCAAGGATTCCTTGGGCTTGCGCGTTAGCGTCATCGCCGCCAAGACCCTGAAAGTTAATCGGTCGACCAATGACCGCCTGGGTAATCTGCTCGCTAAGCTGAGACTGCGCCTGCTGTTTAATATGCAGCATCATCGCGCAGACCAGATCTTCAAATAAAGCGACCTGCTGGGGTTTAAGACCATTAGCGCCAAGAAACGACTTTGGCGACTTAACGAAGTAGACCTCTTCCGGATCGTCAACGTATTGATGCAGAGAGGCGAGTCCGAACTGAACGCTGTTGCTGAGGACTTCGATATCTTCATCACGGTTATAATTAATGGCGCGTCGTAGCAGCGCCTGGTTTTCCGCGCCGTCGGCCGGGACATTGTGATGGCGGTATAGCCATTCGCTGACCGCTTCGCGCGTCGGGGCGCAAAGCATCGACGGCAGCAATGGGCTACCGTTTTCCAGCGTTAAAAGCCGTGGGCTGCCACCCTGCATAACGGCGACCGAACAGTTGGCGGTACCATAGTCAAAACCAATAAACATAACCGGAAAAATCCCCATGCCAGTGAAGAAGGGGGGCGACTTTAGCGGATTGCCGCCATGCCGACAACTGGAATTTAAAAGCAAGGCGCATCTGGCGCAGAGCATCTATGCTTGTTGCGATTAATAAGGAGAGTGCATGACATTATTACCCTGGCAACCCCCCTATGACTGGCAATGGATGTTCGCGTTTCTCAGCGCGCGTGCGGTGGCGGGAATTGAAACCTTCCATGAAGATGAATATACCCGCAGCTTTAGTATCGATGGACATCGTGGATTGATCTCGGTTAAAGCGGATGAATGCGGCCAGGGTTTCCGGGTGACGCTCTCTCGCGGACTATTACCGGTAGCAGACCAGTGCCTGTCGCGCGTAACGCAACTGTTGGATTTGGCCTGCGACCCGCAGGAGGTTTCGCAAACCTTAGGCAAACTGGCGCAGCCGCGACCAGGACTTCGCTTGCCGGGGGCGCTGGATGCGTTCGAACAGGCGGTGCGTGCGGTGCTGGGTCAACTGGTGAGTGTAGCGATGGCAGCGAAGCTGACGGCGAAAGTGGCCGCGGTCTATGGGGAAGCGTTAAGCGAAGCGCCTGGTTATGTTATTTTTCCCGAACCACAGAAACTAGCGCAAGCCGACCCTTTGGCGCTTAAGGCGTTAGGGATGCCGCTTCGCCGCGCGGAAGCGTTAATTCACCTCGGCAAAGCGGCATTGAGCGGAGAATTGCCGTTGACGGCGCCTGCTGATATGGCAACCGGCATGAAACAATTGCAGAGTCTGCCGGGCATCGGTCGCTGGACGGCGAATTACTATGCGCTGCGCGGTTGGCAGGCAAAAGATATTTTTCTGCCCGATGACTATCTGATTAAACAGCGTTTTCCCGGAATGACGCCTGCGCGTATTGCGCGTTATGCCAGCCGCTGGCAACCCTGGCGCTCCTATGCTTTGTTGCATATCTGGTACACCGAAGGCTGGGCGCCGGACGAGGAATAGGCGTACAGGGCGCATATCACTGGTATCGCCGCCCTGAAATCCCTATAATTGCCGCGTTTGACGGTCAACCGTCACCCTCCATCTACATCCAGGTTAATCAGGTCGCAAAAATTTATGACTGATACGTCTCATCAGTGCGTCATTGTAGGCATCGCCGGCGCATCGGCTTCGGGCAAAAGCCTTATCGCCAGCACACTTTATCGTGAATTACGTGAACAAGTTGGCGATGAGCATATTGGCGTTATTCCAGAAGACAGCTATTACAAAGATCAAAGCCATCTGTCGATGGAAGAGCGTGTAAAAACCAACTATGACCATCCAAGCTCAATGGATCATAGCTTGCTGTTCCAGCATTTACAGACGCTGAAAAGCGGCCAGCCAATTGAATTGCCCGTGTATAGCTACGTTGAACATACGCGTATGCCGGAAACTATTCATATTCAACCGAAGAAAGTGATCATTCTCGAAGGGATCCTGCTGTTGACGGATGCCAGACTGCGCAATGAATTAAACTTCTCTATTTTCGTCGATACCCCGCTGGATATCTGTCTGATGCGCCGCATCAAGCGTGATGTTAACGAGCGTGGCCGTTCCATGGACTCGGTGATGGCGCAGTATCAGAAGACGGTGCGGCCAATGTTCCTGCAATTTATTGAACCTTCCAAGCAATATGCTGACATCATTGTCCCGCGCGGCGGTAAAAACCGTATTGCCATCGATATTCTGAAGGCCAAAATCAGTCAGTTCTTTGAATAACACGTACTAATTGTGTAACGTGCAAAGAGAATCCCAATTGCCCTTATTCCCGGAAAGCGTAAGGGCTAGATGCCTTAAAGGAGAAAGCTCATGCGTCTGTGTGACCGAGATATAGAAGCCTGGTTGGATGAAGGGCGCCTGGCAATCAGCCCACGTCCGCCGGTGGATCGAATTAACGGTGCGACCGTTGACGTTCGCTTAGGCAATAAATTCCGTACTTTCCGCGGTCATACGGCGCCATTTATTGACCTGAGCGGCCCGAAGGCGGAAGTGAGCGCGGCGCTGGACCGGGTCATGAGCGAAGAGATCGTATTGCCGGAAGGCGAGGCTTTCTATCTTCATCCTGGAGAATTAGCGCTAGCAGTGACTTATGAGTCTGTAACGCTTCCGGCAGACCTCGTCGGCTGGCTTGATGGCCGTTCGTCGCTGGCGCGTCTCGGACTCATGGTTCACGTCACTGCGCACCGTATTGATCCGGGCTGGTCTGGCTGCATCGTGCTGGAATTCTATAATTCCGGCAAGCTACCGTTGGCGTTGCGCCCGGGAATGCCCATCGGCGCGCTAAGCTTCGAGCCGCTTTCGGGCCCGGCGGCGCGGCCATATAACCGCCGTGAAGACGCTAAATATCGCGACCAGCAGGGCGCGGTGGCTAGTCGAATTGACAAGGATTGATAAAGTTAGCGGCTTATCGAGGATGCCATGAGACGAATTCTGACCACGCTGATGATCTTGTTGACCGTCATTGTCGCGGGGCTCGCTGCGCTGGTGCTGTTGGTCAACCCTAATGACTTCCGCAACTATATGGTGCAGGAAGTGGCGGAGCGTAGCGGCTATCAGCTGAAGCTTGATGGACCGCTGCGTTGGCATGTCTGGCCGCAGCTGAGTATTCTCTCCGGCCGTATGGCGCTGACGGCGCCAGGCGCTTCCGAACCGGTGGTGCGTGCCGATAACATGCGGTTGGATGTTGCGCTGATGCCGCTACTTTCTCATCAACTGCAGGTGAAGCAGGTGATGCTGAAAGGCGCGGTCATTCAGCTGACCGCCAAAACGGAAGCGGTGCGTGACCAGAACGCGCCGGTGGTGCCGCATGACAATACGTTGCCGCAGGCGCCTCAAGATCGCGGATGGTCATACGATGTCCGTAAACTGCAGGTGGCCGATAGTGTCCTGTTCTTCCAGCATGAAAATGGCGAACAGGTCACCGTGCGCGATATACGCTTACAAATGGAGCAGGATGACAACCATCTGGCGACGGTTGATTTCTCCGGCAGGGTCAATCGCGATCAACGTGACTTAGCGTTGTCCTTTACAGCCCAGGTTCAGGGCGGCGATTATCCTCACTCTCTGAAAGCGGATTTTTCGCAGCTCAACTGGCAGGTACGTGGTGCGGAGTTGCCGCCGGACGGCCTGAGCGGGCAAGGAAGTTTGCAAGCCAGCTGGATTGAAGAGGCGAAAAAACTCAATTTCGACAATCTCAATCTCACTGCTAATGGCAGCGCAATTACCGGTAGCGGTAGCGTTGTGCTGGGGGATAAACCTGACTGGCTGCTAAATCTGAAGGCAACCACTCTGAATCTGGATAGTTTGCTTGCGCAAAGCGCGGCGGCTAATGAAGGCAATGCCGATCAGCGTGGACAAAGCCAGCCGAGACAGTTGCGCCCTGTGATTGCCGATAGCGATATCCAGCAGGATTATCATAGTCTGCTTGGCTTTAATGGCCAGCTGGCGATTTCGGCGGACCAGGTACAGTGGCGTGGTATGCGATTCAGCCAGGTGAAGAGTGATATCACAAACCAGCAGGGGCTGCTGACGGTGAAACAACTGCAGGGTAGTCTGGGGGAAGGGCGTCTCTCGTTACCTGGGGTGCTGGATGTCAGAGGCGACACTTCGCATGCTGCTTTCCAACCGCAACTGGATAATGTAGAGATCGGTACCATCTTGCAGGCGTTTAACTACCCGATTAGCCTGACGGGGAAATTATCCCTGAATGGGGATTTCTCCGGGCCGCGCATTGATGCAGATGACTTCCGTCGCAACTGGCGCGGACAGGCGCAGCTGCAAATGAAGGATACGCGTACCGAAGGGCTCAACTTCCAGCAGCTAGTACAGCAGGCTGTAGCGAGGAGCACCAATGTTCAGGCGCAGGAAAACTTCGATAACGCAACTCAGCTTGACGCACTAAGCAGTGATTTAATCCTGAACAATGGCCAGATAACGCTTAACGACTTGCAGGGACAGTCGGCAATGATGGCGTTGAATGGACAAGGCAATCTGAATCTGCTCGCAGAGGATTGCGACATGCATTTCAACGTGCGGGTGTTAGGTGGCTGGAAAGGCGAAAGCAAGCTTATTGATCGCCTCAAGCAGACGGCAATTCCGCTGCGCATTTATGGTAAGTGGCAGTCGTTAAGCTATAGCCTGCAGGTAGATCAGATCCTGCGCAAGCAGTTGCAGGATGAAGCTAGACAGCGTTTGAATGAGTGGGCGGAACGCAATAGTAATAGCCAGAACGGCAAAGACGTGAAGAAACTACTCGATAAGCTGTAATCATCAGCCGCCGCGAGTTGCTCGCGGCGGCTGAGCCCTCAACTTCATTCACACTTCATAATCTAATTCATCTTCTACTTCAACCGGCGGGATAATCTGTACTTTCTGCACCCTATGGCTTTCAACTTCCAGTGTACGCAGGGTATAACCGCCGATTTTCACTTCCTCGCCAGCGGCAGGAATATGCTGCAAATACTCCATCAGTAGCCCGGCAATCGTGTGGTACTCGCGCTTATCATCCAACGGCAGCGGAACGTACTGCACCAGATCTTCCAGCGGCATATGGCCGTTAGCAGTCCAACTGCCATCGGCGTTTTTGTGAATATCATGACGAGCATCGATCTCTTCCACTTCATTAGGCAGATTACCCGCAATGGTTTCCATAACATCGCTGATGGTTACAAGCCCTTCAACGGAGCCAAATTCGTCGACCACAAAAGCAAAGTGCGTCCGCGCCAGGCGGAACTGCTCCAGCGCCGGGAGCAACGGCAGGGTCTCCGGGAAAATAAGTGGTTGGCGCAGCAAAATGTGTAAATCGAGCGGCTCATTACGTAACGACTGCTGTAGCAAGTCGATAACATGAACAACTCCTAAAAGATCTTCATTGTCGTTGCCGCCGGTGACGACAATTCGGGTATGCTGGTTTTTCTCCAGCAGTGCGCGAACTTCCTCTTCGGGCGCACTTAAGTCGATGTGCTCGATATCATGACGTGAAGTCATAATGCTGCTGACGGTGCGTTGATTCAGATTCAGGACGCGCTCAATCATTAAGCGTTCCTGCGGATTAAACAGCGGGTTTTCTCCCTGGTCGGCGACCATGGTTGCCGTCTCAGCATCAAGCTCAGCGTTCTCTTTACGCCCGCTTAGTAGATTCATCACCGCCTCAGTCGTCCGCTGCCGCATGGTGAGGTTGGCTGTGAGGAAGCGTCGGCGATTGAAGATGGCTAACTGGTTGAACGATTCGATCATTACCGAGAAACCGATGGCGGCATACAGATAGCCTTTCGGGATTGGGAAGCCAAATCCTTCGGCGATCAGGCTAAAACCGATCATCAGCAAAAAGCTCAGGCACAGAATGACAATCGTGGGGTGGCTGTTGACAAAGCGGGTAAGGGCTTTGCTGGCCATTAACATCAGCGTAATGGCGATAATGACCGCGGCCATCATCACCGCCAGATGATCAACCATACCCACTGCGGTAATGACCGAATCCAGCGAGAAAATGGCATCAAGCACGACTATTTGCGTCACCACGCCCCAGAACTTCGCGCCTTTACGCTGGGTGGGGTTATTGCTGTCTTTTCCTTCCAGCCGCTCATTAAGCTCTACGGTGGCTTTAAACAACAGGAACAACCCGCCGAATAACATAATTAAATCACGGGCGCTGAAGCTTAAGTCATGCCAGTTGAAGAGCGGTGTGGTGAGGGTGACTAACCAGGAAATTGACGCCAGCAGAACCAGACGCATCACCATTGCCAACAACAGACCGGTAACGCGTGCACGATCGCGCTGAGCAGGGGGGAGCTTTTCGGCAAGGATCGCAATAAATACCAGGTTATCTATCCCAAGAACCAGTTCGATAACCACAAGCGTAATGAGACCAGCCCAGATTGAGGGATCGGCAATCCATTCCATAATCACTAAGAACCTTTACAACCTAATCGAATCATCTACCGATCATGGATAAGCGCCAGGTAAAATGCAACGTTTTATCGTAGTAATGGGCAGTGGGTTGGGATACAAACGAAAGTTATAACGTAATAAACGATGGTTAAATATCGGGCGTTTAAGATCTATCTGGGCTGTTTCGGAATTAATTAGAAATCCATGCAATTACTGTGCGGTAATAGCAAGGATAAGGAAGAGTTATTAACTACGGGCAATGCCAAAATATTGCCGTATTTTTCACCAAAATGGTATTAAGGGGAATATTCCTACTGAATTCCGTAGCTTGTCAGGACTCGGGTTTAATAAGACCCTTAAGATGGCTCATTGTTGCATAAAAGCAGCAGTATCAGCGATGGTCAACGGGTTAATCCGCGGGTAAGAAGGTTAGTCAGAGAAGCTTTTGTCCAAAGTTTAGACGATTTTACTGATTACTATCGGCAAATTGCTATTTCGCGTGGGATTTGACTTTTCCTGAAGTGGCTCATCACTGTCATTTTTAAGAATGATGGTGTTAAATCCGCAAAGACAGTAGCTTATCATCAGGAGAGTTTGTCAATTATTATTGTTAAATAACAATGTATTAAACGTTGTTTTTGCTCTATTTCCTCAAGCGGCGATTGGCCAGGACAAAAGTGTGAGAATTTTCTTAAAGCTACCTGTCAGCTAGCATTTTTTGCGTGTATTCTTGGACTAAGAGAGTAATTTAGGATTTTGGTTAAAGTCGTGCACGGTACGATGCTGTACCATCACAAACAAATGCCAGTGACATCAACGTTCTGACAAAAATTCGAAAGTTTATAACCATATAGGTGGATGAAATAATGGTGAGTTTGAAAGCAATTATTCCGGTAGCAGGGTTAGGGATGCATATGTTGCCTGCGACCAAAGCGATACCGAAAGAGATGCTGCCGATCGTTGATAAGCCGATGGTTCAGTATATCGTCGATGAGATTGTCGCCGCCGGAATCAAAGAAATTGTGCTGGTCACCCATTCATCTAAGAATGCTGTAGAAAACCATTTCGATACCTCTTATGAGCTGGAAGCGCTGCTGGAGCAACGTGTTAAGCGCCAACTATTAGCCGAAGTGCAGGCGATTTGTCCGCCAGGTGTAACAATAATGAACGTTCGACAAGGTCAGCAACTGGGCCTGGGTCACTCTATCCTCTGTGCGCGTCCGGCGGTTGGCAATAATCCATTTGTTGTGGTGTTACCGGATATCATTCTTGATGGAGCAAGCGCGGATCCACTGCGTTATAACCTCGCGGCAATGGTAGCGCGGTTTAATGAAACCGGGCGCAGCCAGGTTCTGGCCAAACGTATGCCAGGCGATCTCTCCGAGTATTCCGTCATTCAAACCAAAGATGGCTTGAAAGTGGAAGGGGAGATTGGCCGTATTGTTGAATTTATTGAAAAACCAGACGAACCGCAAACGCTCGACTCCGACCTGATGGCCGTTGGCCGTTATGTACTATCCGCTGATATCTGGGAAGAACTTGAGCGTACTGAACCTGGCGCATGGGGTCGTATTCAACTGACGGACGCTATTGCTGCCCTGGCGAAGAAACAGTCTGTCGATGCCATGTTGATGACCGGCGAGAGCTACGATTGCGGCAAAAAAATGGGTTACATGCAGGCGTTTGTAAGCTACGGCTTACGTAACCATAAAGAAGGAACTAAATTCCGCGAGAGCATCAAAAAGCTGCTGGCGTGAAACTAAACGGTTAATACGAGCGAGAGCTGGCGTGCTGGTGACATCACGATGTTGAGAGCCACGCCAGCATTATAAGATCCAATGAAATGAAACCGAGATTCTTATTTATTCGGTTCATTAATTGCAATGAAGAATTTTCATCTCAGTTGAATCTTATTGAGTACGTAGATGTAACGGCTTATCGGTGATTGTCGCGCGTGGGGCTGTCATTTGGTCAGATGAGTCAAAAAATTGCTTAACTGAGAGTTGTTTAGTGCGCTCTTTCTTAAACAAGCGCACTGCAGCACAGTTAGAGATGCGAAATAAAACTTGACTGAGATCATGTTTAGCCATTAAACAACGGTGATGTATGCATATAAACGTGATGTTAATGGATGAATATGCCCATAAGGAATTCATGGATAAGGTACAGGGAAAAGGGATGTATCGTCAGAGGATGAAGCGTAAATGAACTGGCAATTTGTCTCTTTTTTTGGCGATAGTACCGTGTTACTGCCCAGCGCGGTGGTGCTGTTCGCGGTGCTGGTGCTTCGTAAAACATCCCGGACGCTGGCCTGGCAATGGGCGTTGCTTTTTGGGATTACGGGAACTGTCGTGTGCATTTCAAAGCTGGCTTTTATGGGCTGGGGGATTGGCATACGTGAAATCGATTTTACTGGTTTCAGCGGACATACCGCGCTCTCTACCGCATTTTGGCCAATACTCATATGGCTGTTAACTTCCCGTGCTTCATCATCCCTTCGCGGGGGGGCCGTACTTATGGGCTTTGTTCTTGCGGGCATTGTTGGTTATTCCCGTTTGATGATTCATGCACATTCGGTATCTGAAGTAGTGAGTGGATTTATCCTAGGCGCTTGCGGAAGTTTGACTTTTCTGCTGTTGCAATGGCGTACGCCGGCCTCACGCTCTGCGCAGATTTCATGGATGGGGGCGTTGAGCGTGGTCATCATCCCACTCATATTATTAAACACCGGGGTTAAAGCGCCTACGCAGTCGTTGTTAGGCGAGGTTGCAACCATGATCGGACCATTTGAGAAGCCATTCACCAGAGCCGATCTACATAAGCATATATATTAATCATACTGGTTCGATAAGTTTACAAATTAACTGCTGTAGTGATTAGTATGATAAATAGCTTGTCCATCGATAACATGGGGATTTTAGAATCGTGACTTTCATAATGGTGAAACATAATAATGGTAACAGACTATCTGGAAGCACGGTTCAGCA
This sequence comes from Klebsiella sp. 141198, assembly GCF_050600785.1. Classification (NCBI taxonomy): domain Bacteria; kingdom Pseudomonadati; phylum Pseudomonadota; class Gammaproteobacteria; order Enterobacterales; family Enterobacteriaceae; genus Klebsiella; species Klebsiella sp. 141198. The sequence continues at coordinate 535,212 of NZ_JAQIRM010000002.1, read as the reverse complement.
TGTTATTACGAGTAAGATGATTCTTAAATGAAAAGAGAATAACGGAAATCAGAGTTGTCGTTCTGGAACCCAAAAAAGAAGTGGGTAATGATAGCTATCATATTTTGTAGTTGACTACTGCATGGTTATTTTTTTTCTTAAACAAAGGATTTATTTTTATCCCTTTAAAGTCATGTGGTTACAAGGCGTTGCGCTTTGAGTGGTAATAATCTGGCCGGTTGCTGAGAGATTCCATTAAATAATCTTATTAACAGATGAATCCTTGCCGGTAAAAATGAAAAATATCGCTTTATCCGCTTTGTAGGGTTGAATTTATACTCCCAATTAAGAGAAGAATCTCGTAAACTCGAGGCGGTAAAAAATAATTGCTGTGGTTAATTCACCAACAGTCAATGTAAAGAAAATTGCTGGGTTAGAGGTACAGTGCGTTGGTAGCTGTTAAGCCAAGGGCGGTAGCGTATCCTGACACTCACGGTACCCAGCGTTTTGAATACTCATCCTACGCTTAGCGACGTTGTCAGACTTCTGATCATGTGCACATTATTGAGGCCATGAAAGTAGCCTTAGCAACCAATATCGCTTACATTATGAATGCGTTAAGTTCACATCCGTTTGCAGCAAACCGCTCGTACTTGAGGAGTTGTCCATCGAGGCAATGGATCGCTGTTGTAAAAAAAGGCTTGTCGAACTCATAAGCTCCTGATTCTTAAAAATCCCCATTGCCGTACCCACCTGGTGGGAAGGGACTCGTAAATGGAACTTGAACAATGATAAAAATTGCTCGTATCGCACTTGCTTTGGGTCTGGTTGCATCAGTTAGCTCGCAGGTATATGCAGCAGGGTTGGTGCAAAATGATAATGAACTTCGTAACGACCTGGCATGGTTATCCGATCGCGGAGTCATTCATCTAAGTCTCTCCACCTGGCCGCTCAGCCAGGAAGAAATTACCCGAGCGCTGAAAAAAGCAAAACCTTCATATTCCTCTGAACAAGTTGTCCTTGCGCGCATCAATCAACGCCTTTCTAATTTGAAGGCGGATTTTCGCGTAAGCGGCTATACGTCGACTGACCAACCAGGAACACCGCAGGGATTTGGCCAAAGTCAACCAGCGGATAACTCCTTGTCTCTTGCCTTCAACAACAGCGGTGAGTGGTGGGATGTACATCTACAGGGGAATGTCGAAGGCGGGGAGCGAATTAGCAATGGATCACGTTTTAATGCCAACGGCGCTTATGGCGCAGTCAAGTTCTGGAACCAGTGGTTATCATTCGGGCAGGTGCCTCAGTGGTGGGGCCCTGGTTATGAAGGTAGTCTGATTCGTGGCGATGCGGCCAGACCGATGACCGGTTTTTTAATGCAACGTGCTGAGCAAGCTGCTCCTGAGACATGGTGGCTGCGCTGGATTGGTCCGTGGCAGTATCAGATTTCCGCTAGCCAGATGAACCAATACACGGCCGTACCTCATACCAAAATTATCGGTGGCCGTTTTACCTTTACCCCGTTCCAGTCACTTGAGCTTGGCGCTTCAAGAATAATGCAGTGGGGGGGGGAGGGACGCCCTCAGTCGTTTAGCAACTTCTGGGATGGGTTCACCGGTAAAGACAACACCTCAGCCAACGACCCAAATGAACCGGGCAACCAACTTGCCGGTTTTGATTTTAAGTTTAAGCTCGAACCTACCCTGGGATGGCCGGTGAGTTTCTATGGCCAAATGATTGGCGAAGATGAGTCAGGATTCTTACCTTCGGCGAATATGTATCTTGGTGGTATTGAAGGCCACCACGGCTGGGGTAAAGATGCGATTAACTGGTATGTGGAAGCGCATGATACCCGTACGAATATGAGTCGCACCAATTACAGTTATACCCATCACATCTATAAAGATGGTTATTATCAGCAAGGCTATCCACTTGGTGACGCGATGGGGGGTGATGGCCAGTTGTTTGCAGGCAAAGTTGAGTTGGTGACTGAAGATAATCAACGCTGGAGTACCCGTCTGGTGTACGCGAAAGTGAACCCGGAAAATCAGACTATCAATAAAGCGTTTCCTAATTCAGACACCTTAAAAGGGATACAGTTGGGCTGGAGTGGCGATGTCTATAAATCTGTTCGATTGAATACTAATCTTTGGTATACCAATGCCGATAACAGCGATAGTGACGATGTTGGCGCCAGTGCAGGGATAGAGATTCCATTTAGTTTATAGGCTGGATGCTGAGAAGAGGGTAAGGATTACTGATTGTAAATTGTTAATCGGTAAAACTCAGACAGCAAATCAGTAATTGAAAAAATTTGGTTTATTGATGATGTGACATTATGAAGAAAAAAATTGTTAGGGTTTCAGCAGTGGCATTGGCAATTAGCTTTTTGACGGGGTGTACTATTGTTCCGGGTCAGGGGCTGAACAGCTTACGCAAAAATGTAGTTGAACTTCCGGATAGCGATTATGACCTGGACAAGTTGGTGAACGTATATCCAATGACTCCGAGTTTGGTGGAGCAGCTTAGACCTGAGACTGTGTTGGCTCGCCCAAACCCCCAATTAGATAACTTATTGAAAAATTATGAGTACCGTATTGGGGTGGGGGACGTACTAATGGTCACTGTATGGGATCATCCAGAGTTAACTACACCAGCTGGCCAGTATCGTAGTGCAAGTGACACAGGCAACTGGGTAAATTCTGACGGCTCAATATTTTATCCTTATATAGGTAAAGTTCAGGTAGCAGGAAAACCGTTGAGTCAAGTTAGACAAGAAATAGCGAGCAGATTGACAACATACATCGAGAGTCCACAAGTCGACATCAGCGTGGCAGCTTTCCGCTCTCAAAAAGCATATGTTACAGGTGAAGTGGTTAAATCAGGTCAACAACCGATAACCAATATACCGCTGACAGTTATGGACGCAATAAATAACGCGGGTGGGTTAGCACCTGATGCTGATTGGAGAAATGTAGTCCTGACGCATAATGGTAAAGATACTAAGATTTCATTATATGCTTTGATGCAAAAAGGAGATTTAACTCAAAACCACTTACTGTATCCGGGTGATATTTTGTTTGTACCAAGAAATGATGATCTCAAGGTATTTGTAATGGGAGAAGTGGGCAAGCAAAGCACCATGAAAATGGATCGAAGTGGCATGACGCTTGCAGAAGCTCTAGGGAATGCAGAAGGAATTTCCCAAGCAATGAGCGATGCAACAGGAGTATTTGTTGTTCGCCAGCTTAAGGGTGATAAACAGGGCAAAATTGCTAATATTTACCAACTTAATGCTCAAGATGCATCCGCAATGGTATTAGGTACTGAATTCCAATTACAGCCATATGACATTGTTTATGTTACAACAGCTCCGCTGGTTAGATGGAACCGCGTTATTTCACAATTGGTACCAACAATTAGTGGTGTGCATGATATGACTGAAACTGTTAGATATATCAAAACGTGGCCATAATAATGTTTGATTCCATATTAGTGATCTGTACAGGTAACATTTGTCGCTCTCCAATAGGAGAGCGAATACTACGTAGTATTTTTCCAGACAAAAAAATTGATTCAGCTGGTGTTGGTGCATTGGTAGGTCATGCAGCAGATAATTCAGCGATAAGGGTAGCTAGTAACCATGGCATATCCCTTGAAGGACATAAAGCAATACAATTTACTAGTGCTTTGGGTCGACAATACGATCTGCTACTTGTAATGGAAACTGAGCATTTAGAACAAGTTAGTCGAATTGCACCAGAGGTTAGAGGCAAGACAATGCTACTTGGACATTGGCTGCAAGGAAAAGAAATCCCCGATCCTTATCGCAAAAGTGATGAGGCATTTGAGTCGGTGTATCGATTAATAGACCAAAGCTGCCAGCACTGGGCAGAGAAACTAGGTAGATAATTCAGGAATTTTCTGCATGGCATCATTAAATAACAATACTTCGCAAGATAGTAACGACATTGATTTCGGGCGGCTGATTGGTGAGTTGATTGACCATAAAAAACTCATCATTGCTGTTACTGCTGGTTTTACAGTACTGGCGGTCTTGTACTCACTGTTAGCTACTCCAATATATCAAGCAAATGCTTTAATTCAAGTTGAGCAAAAACAAGGGAATGCACTTTTAGACAGTCTCAGTCAGATGTTGCCCGATAGTCAACCTCAGTCTGCACCTGAAATAGCATTACTACAATCGCGAATGATTCTTGGCAAATCTGTTGATGATTTAAATCTTCAAGCTCAGACAGAGCAGATTTACTTTCCCGTGTTTGGGAAAGGTTTATCCAGAATACTAGGTGAAAAACGAGGCAAAATAAATGTATCCAGGCTGTATTTGCCAAAAAGCCTGAAAGGCGATACACCTGAAATCATACTGACAGTTAAGGATAAAAATAATTACCAAATTGAAAGTGGTGATTTGGTCATTAATGGAATTGTTGGTAAGTTGATTGAAGATAAAGGAATATCATTATTAGTTCAATCAATTGACGCAGAACCGGGAACACAATTTAAAATAAGATACTTACCACGACTTTTAGCAATAAGTAATCTTCAAGATTCTTTTAGCGTTGTCGATCAAGGCAAAGATACCGGGATGCTTAATTTGACATTAACCGGAGATGATCCTGAGCTTATTGCTCACATGTTAGATAATATTAGTCAAAATTATCTAACACAGAATGTTGATCGGCAAGCAGCACAAGATGCAAAGAGTTTAGAGTTTTTGAGTAATCAGTTGCCGACTGTTCGCTCTGATTTAGATGCTGCTGAGGATAAATTAAATGCATACAGGAAACAAAAAGACTCAGTTGATTTGTCTATGGAGGCAAAATCAGTACTTGATCAAATTGTAAATGTCGATAACCAATTGAATACATTGACATTTAAAGAGGCTGAAATTTCGCAGTTATATACGAAAGAGCATCCTACATATAAAGCATTGATGGAAAAACGTAAAACTCTGCAACAAGAAAAAGGAAAACTAAGTAAGCGCGTAAGCGCGATGCCATCAACTCAACAAGAAGTACTCCGATTAAGCCGTGATGTTGAGTCAGGGCGAGCTGTGTATATGCAGTTACTCAACCGGCAACAGGAGTTAAGTATTGCTAAATCGAGTGCTATTGGTAATGTCCGTATAATTGATCAGGCAATAACAGAACCGAGTCCGGTAAAACCCAAAAAAATCCTTGTTATCGTAATCGGAATTATATTGGGGTTATTTATTTCGGTAGGGCTTGTATTGATTCGTGTCGTCTTACGTAGAGGAATCGAATCTCCTGAACAATTAGAAGAACTCGGTGTAAATGTTTATGCAAGTGTACCGGTTTCTGAATGGTTAACAAAACAAAATAGCGGAAAAATTAAGCGCAATAAAAACCAATCCAGCACTTTACTTGCTGTAGAGAATCCAGCTGATTTGGCTGTTGAGGCTATCCGTAGTTTACGTACCAGTCTTCACTTTGCAATGATGGAAGCAAAGAATAATGTTCTTATGATTTCTGGTGCTAGCCCTAATGCAGGTAAAACTTTTATTAGTACTAATTTAGCTGCAATAATTGCTTTAACAGGAAAAAAAGTTCTCTTTGTGGATGCTGATTTACGTAAGGGCTATGTACACAAAATGTTGGGTAAACAGCATGCCAAGGGACTTTCTGAGATATTATCTGGTCAAGAATCAATTGAAAAAGTCATCGAACGAGTTCCCGGTGGCGAATTTGATTATATCGGCCGTGGACAAATACCTCCGAATCCTGCTGAATTGCTAATGCATACCCGTTTCTCTGACATGATCGAATGGGCATCAAGTAATTATGACCTTGTAATTGTCGACACACCACCAATTCTTGCAGTTACCGATGCTGCAATCATTGGTCGCTACGCAGGAACGACATTGCTGGTTGCTCGTTTCGAGGCTAATACTACGAAAGAAATCTCAGTAAGTGTTAAGCGATTTGAACAAAGTGGTGTCAATATTAAAGGTTGTATATTGAATGGTGTGTTAAAGAAAGCTAGTAGCTATTATGGTTATGGATATAATCATTATGGTTATTCATATTCAAATAAAGAATAATAAATTTTTATGATATTAAAGGTGAGCAATATAGCTCACCTTAAATATTGTCATATACAATTTAAATCTCTATGTGTACACAGAGGGAGCTATGACGCACTTTTCTAAAAATATAACTTGCAGCGTAATCCTCGCGCTTGCCGATTTTTTTGGCTTTGTTCTCTCTTTATATCTTTCCTTAGGAATTCTTTCAGTTACGCTAAGTCACTTTGAAGAACGCGTGCCAGAAGAACAAATATCCGGGTGGGTTGCTTTACATTGGCTGCTGGGAGTATGTTGCATATGCTGGTATGGAGTACGACTCAGGCATTATTTTTATCGGAAAACATTTTGGTTTGAATTAAAAGAAATATTGCGGACATTAATAATTTTTGCTGTTATAGAGATCGCTGTCATTGCATTTGCTAAATGGTATTTTTCAAGATATGTATGGTTGCTGACATGGTTATTTGCCCTTGCTTTAGTTCCATTGTCAAGAATCGCTGCAAAATGGATACTCAAAAAGATTGGGCTATGGCTAAGGGATACTTGGATTGTTGGCAGTGGTAAAAATGCATTAGATGCATATAATGCGATACAAAGTGAAAAAAACCTTGGTTTAAATATTGTTGGTTTTATTTCAGATGGTGAGCAACAGGATTTAATAAAAGAAAAGTTAAAAAATGCAAATGTTTTGAAGCCAGAAGAAAACTGGCTGAATAGCATTGATAAAAGAACACAGTTCATTGTAGCAGTAGAAGCAAATCAAGGCGATGTACGAAATGCTTGGTTAAGAGATTTCATGATTAAAGGATACCGATTCGTATCGGTTATTCCAACGTTACGGGGTGTACCACTCGACAGTACGGATATGTCATTTATTTTTAGTCATGAGGTAATGATATTCCGAGTTCAACAAAATTTAGCGAAGCTTTCGTCAAGAATACTTAAACGAACTTTTGATATTTTAGGGTCAATAAGTATTATAGTGATATTGTCACCACTTCTGATATATATCAGCCGCAAGGTTAAAAAGGATGGTGGGCCGGCAATTTATGGTCATGAACGAGTAGGGAAAGACGGTAAATCCTTTAAATGCTTGAAATTTCGTTCAATGGTTGTTAATTCAAAGCAGGTTTTGGAAGAGTTACTCCTTACAGATGCTGATGCTAAAGCGGAATGGGATGCAACATTTAAGTTAAAAAATGATCCACGAATTACCAAGATTGGTCAATTCCTGAGGAAAACGAGTTTGGATGAGTTACCTCAGTTGTTTAATGTTTTAAAAGGTGAGATGAGCCTGGTTGGCCCCAGACCAATTATCACTGCTGAGTTAGAAAGATATAACGATGAAGTAGAGTACTACCTTCTGAGCAAACCAGGAATGACTGGATTATGGCAGGTAAGTGGTAGAAGTGATGTTGACTATGACACACGAGTATATCTCGATGCTTGGTATGTTAAAAACTGGTCAATGTGGAATGATATAGCCATATTATTCAAAACAATTACAGTTGTTTTGAAAAAAGATGGTGCTTATTAATAATTACTGTGGGTGTGAACATGAATAGAAGAGCATTCTTGTTATCAACAATTTCTAGTGTAGCATTAAGCAGTCAGTTTGCACGCGCAGTAACAATAAATAATACTAAAAAAAATTTATCAGAATTATTTAAAGGTCAAAATAGTAAGAAAATTGTAATCCCTTCTGGAGATTATTACTTTGATGGAACATCTATTAACATTAGCTCGATGTCAGAAATAATTTTCTCAGATGGGGCTAATATTTATATTAATACACAAAAAAGTAATAATAGCACTGCGATATTTAATATTAAAGATGCTAAAAATATACAGATTTCAGGAGGGACCTTCATTGCTGAAGACGATATGATGGTAGTAGTACAGTGTATAGACTATGTTAAAGATATCACTGTAAAAAAAATCAAATGTATAGGGTGTAGGATTTTTGCTTCCAAAATGACACAAAGATATTCTGATATTCTTATCGGAAAAATAAGTCAGGATATAAATGTGTTATCTTGTAGCGCTAATGCAAAACAAATAAAAACTAATCATGCCTGTATTGAACTTAGTTATATAAATGGAGGGCGGTGTAGTAATAATATAATCTCAGCTTTCTATCATGGAGTTATGTTCTGGGGGGGGGATTCGGATCCCGTTAAAGATGGTGAGCCGAATAATGAAAGAAAATGTACGGAATTAGTAATTAATAATAATATAATTCGTGATGTTAGATTAGGGGGGATTTGGGGGTCAATGGGGGATCGTGTAAACATTGCTGCAAATTATGTAGAAAACGGCGGTGATGTGGGTATCGATTTTGAAGGTTGTAACAATAGCATTGCTAAAAATAATATTGTCAAAAATTTTAAGCATGGCTGTTTAGCTACTTTTTTTATATGCGATAATATTATATTTAAAAATAATCTTGCACTTAACACTGGTGTTTATGGCAAATCGATTGCTGCCATATTTAATGCTAGTCAAAGACCTCTTAATAAAAATATTAACTTTATCGGTAATGTGTTTGTTAGTGAAGGTTTGATTTCGTATTTCAAACAAAATGGTGCGGCTGATTATTTAAATGTTAGAAATAATTATTTTGGCAATGTGGTTGTTGATTTTACTAGCAATAATAATGGCGATATTGACATTTCCGATAATAAGTTTAAATATGATACTGTAATTGATGAACTGGCTAGCACAATCAAGGTTGGAAATGTTAAGAAGCCGAATGCAAGCATAACAATTGCTAATAATTCGTTCATAAATATTCCATCAAAAAATTTTAAAGCTATACAGTTTTTTAAGACTGAGATAAATAAGAAATTGAGTGTAAAAACGAATAACAATGTATTAAATGATATTTTAATAAATAAAGAGCAAATATCATATCAAAATTGATTTTTTGAAATTAAGAATATAAAAATGGATAAGAAATATGAGTAGGTTAAAAGATGCACTGCTTTTCATAACATTTGCGATCCCCAAAGCAGGTGCTAAAATCGGAGGGTTCCCACTATATATTTCCCTGTTGAGTAGTATGTATTTTATGTTCATGGGAGCCCTGCATGCACTGACAAGACCGAAAGAACTTTTACTCGCATTAATACCATTAATATTATTATTGCTTTCATTTTTAATAAATCAATCTTCATACAATGCATTGTTTTTTTCGGGGTCACCATTTTTACCATTGTCATCTCAAATAGCATATATTAGTTCGATGTTTGCTTTTTTTTGTTATTATGGCGCTCTTGGTATCAACAATGCTGACAATTGGAAACGTTATTTAAAATTAATTTTTTACATCCTTGTTATTTATGCTTTAATGCAAAAGATAATTGGTGACTATACTGTGGTTATTCCTGGTATTACAGCCAATTTCCAGGATGCAGTAACGCCAAACTTTCTTGCAGACAAAAACAATATGATTTGGGGGATACATTATCTAAAAGCCACATCCACATATCAAAACGGTAATGTATTTGGCGCCAATCTATTATTAATTGGTTTCGCTGTTATTGCAAATTTAAGAAATGAGTTAAAGGGGACAATTGTCCCATTGGCTTTACTTGGAATAGTCGTATTATTGACAGCCTCAGCATCTATATATCTTGGTATGATTGGCGCGCTTTTATGGATGTTTTTTACCGCAGAAAAAAAATCACCAATGGCATTGATAATAATGCTACTTGTAATCGTAGCCTCGGTAGTCATGTTTTTAATTTTATTAAATACCGATAATATTTTTTCAAAAATAATTTATGAAAGATTGGTTAACCGTGACCTAAGTCAAGGGAGCGGAAGAATTGAAAAGATTATATATTATATCGATATTATTACAGAGCACCCATTAATACTGCTAAATGGTATGTTATCTTACAACAGAACGTTTTATGAGATTTATGAAGTTCTCCCAGCTTCAATAGCGCAAATTTTTGGTGTGCCAATGATGTTATATTTCTTGAGTTTTATTTTTCTTAAATTAAAACCGTTGTTAAGATCGCCTTATATTCTGCCATTTGTCGCATATTTTTGCGCTGCATTATCAGATGGTGCTTTTTGGCTGCCCCCGACTGCAACAAATCTATTTATCATGATGGGGTTGTGTACGGTTTGGTTTAACCAAGATTATAAAAATAAAACTGAAGGTGCAAATGATTAATAAATTTAAAACAGCGGTTGTATTTACTGCATCAATCGTGGGCGGTCATGAATTAATGACCATAGCTCATATAAAAAGATTCCTTAATAAAGGGATTGATTTATCATGTTTTGTACCAGATGATAATTCACAATTAAAAAAAATCCTTGCGAATCAAGGTGTGGAATATAATACACATGCGATTTGTCATAAAAGATTAGAAATCCTTCACTCTTTTTTTAATCTCAAATATAGAACACTGGCAAGGAATTTCTTAAAAAAAATAAGTACTGATTATGACTATATTATCATTGTTCAAGGTGATATTGAGTTAGGCTCTGTTTTCTTAAATGAAGGGGTTAGGGTTTGTAGGGAACAAATAATTAGCTATATCCCTTACACACATAGTTTTTCTTTAATGGGAAGTAAGCTTTCCTTGATTAAAGATATTCTATCAAGAAGTGTTTATAAAAAATGCGACAAATATATCTCTATTAGTAATATATTTGCTAGTGAGCTTACAAAAAGAAACCCAAATGCTGCTGTTAGAGTGTTGCGTAATGTTATAGTTAATTTTAACCCTGAAAATATAAGAGGGAGTGGTTACACTTACCGTCCCAAGGAAAATGAATTTGTTTTGCTTATGGCTGGAAGGGTCTATTTTCGGCAAAAAGGACAACACTTACTAGTTGGCGCTTTAAAAAAAATTAATGTCAAGAAAAATATAAGAGTTAAGGTTATTGGTGATGGTCCAGACCTTAACAAAATGAAAGAGATGTCAGACGCATTGAGTTCTAATGTGACTTTTGAATACATGGGCTGGAAGAATAATATATGGGACCATACCAAAGATGTGGATGCATTAGTTTTACCTTCATTGTATGAAGGGGTACCGCTTGTAATGCTTGAAGCAATTAAGGCAAATGTCTCCATTATAGCTCCTGCTCGTGATGGTATGCGTGATTATATACCTCAGGGTTATTTATATAAAACTGGTAGTGAAGAAGAAGAAATAGAAGCATTATCGCAAAAGTTAAAAGAAATTATAAGTAGCAACTAACCAATGGATATTTATGAAAAACATTCTAATTGATGACCGATGGTCAGGTTCAGGCGGAATCGGAACATTTGCTGAAGAAATTAATAAAATTACAAATTATAAAAGTGCGGGTTTCACTGGCAAACCATTCAGCCCTGTTGATTGCATAAAAACATCATTAAAGATGTTGAAGATGCGTGATGGTATTGTTTTTTTTCCAGGTTATATTCCCCCGTTATTTACCAGGGTACCATATGTATTTACAATCCATGATTTGAATCATTTGGAACGTCCTGAAAACTCCAGCTTGTTAAAAAAAATATTTTATAAGGTTGTCATAAAAAGAGGGTGTCAAAAAGCTAAGTATATTTTTACTGTTTCCGAGTTTTCTCGACAAAAAATCATTCAATGGTCCGGAGTTCCTGCTGAAAAGGTTGTAAATGTCGGTAATGGAGTATCCAACGATTTCAGACCTGATGGGAAAAAGAAAGAGTTTGGCTATCCTTATTATTTATGTGTCAGCAACAGAAAAAGCCATAAGAATGAGGTTGGAACGATTCAGGCCTTTGCCAGAGCAGATATCCCTAAAAGCGTAAAACTTGTTTTTACTGGGAAGAAAACAGATGAGTTAGCGACTCTCATTGAAATCAATGAACTTACTGATAGAGTTGTATTTACTGGATTCGTTAAAACCGAAGAATTACCTGAGTTATACCGTGGTGCAGAAGGACTGATTTTTGTCTCCTTCTATGAAGGTTTTGGTCTTCCGGTCATTGAGGCAATGGCCAGTGGTGTGCCCGTTATTACTTCCAAAACAACCTCCCTCGGAGAGGTCGCTGGCGATGCAGCACTGGTGGTCGACCCTGAGAATATACAGCAAATAGCAACAGCAATATCTAAATTACATTCTGATATTGAACTTAAAACCCAACTTATTAGAAAAGGCTCTAAACAGGTCGGTAAATATTCGTGGAGTGCTACCGCTGAACTTGTTAATAAGTATCTAACAAGTAATTAAGAGTATAGAAATCGTAAAACAAGAATTAATTTTTCTGTGTTGACGATAATGTTGGTAAAAATGAGTGAAAAATACGCTACAAATAAAAAAATAGTTGCAAAGAACACATTCATGCTTTATGGCAGGATGCTACTGATAATGTTTGCAACTTTTTATACCTCACGCTTGGTTTTAAATGCGCTTGGGGTTTATGACTTTGGGCTTTACAGTGTCATTGGCAGTATTATCGTTTTATTTTCGTTCATTCAAAACGTGTCGGCTTTGGCAACTCAAAGGTTCTTGTCTGTTGGTTTAGGTAGAAGGGATTTTTCCTGGACTAAAAGAGTATTTTCGACAAGTATATTGGTCCATTTTATAATATGCGGTGCTGTTTTATTCCTCGCTGAAACAATTGGCTTATGGTTCTTAATCTATAAATTAAGAGTTCCTGTTGAGCGTATGACAGAAATATTTTGGGTGTATCAACTATCTGTCGTATCTCTCCTCGTTCAGATAATGCAAACACCATTTATCGCAGCGTTAATCGCTACTGAAAAAATGGATTTGTTTGCCAAGATAGGGATATTTGATGCCATTCAGCGTTGGGGGATGGTGTATTTATTTACCTTATTTGATTTCGACTCGAAATTGATATGGTATGCTGCGTTCTTGCTTTTTGGATATATTTCAGTGTATTTTGTCTATTTTGTTAACTGTATTAGAAAAATAGATATATGCACTGTAAAGGTGAGTTTCAAAGAAAATAAAGAACTGCTTAAAGAAATATTAACCTTCTCGAGTTGGTCCATGATGGGCTCATTGAGTTTAGTTGGGCTTTCTCAAGGTATCGCTCTGCTGACATATTTCTTTGTAGGTGTAGTGGCGAATGGTTCTGTTTGGTTAGCGGAGCAGGTATTGATTGCATTTAACCGTGTCATAGGTACTTTGCAAACCGCATTTAATCCTCAACTGATAAAGCAGCATTCAACTGGAAATCATGAAGAGGTTTCCTCTCTTCTGTCTTTATCATGTAAGTTGACTGGCTTTATCGTACTGATTGCAGCGGTACCTGCTTTTGTAGATGCGCCTTTTGTTATTAACTTATGGTTAAAACAAGTTCCAGAACATTTGGTGGTGTTGGTAAGAATTGTCATACTGTATGTCATCGTTGATTCTCTTTCAGGACCTTTCGTTACAGTAGCATATGCAGTGGGGAAATTGCGTAACTATCAATTAATAGCATCATTGATAATGCTTTTAACTTTAGTAGTTACATATGCTCTTTACTCATTAGGGTTTGCATTGGTCGTGGCGGTTTCGAGTCGTATACTTTGTGCAGTTGCAATGCTTATATTCAGGGTTCTGTATGTGGAAAAGGTAACAGGATTAAAGAGTAAAATATTTTTTCTTAATATTTTTCCACGATTATTTTCTGTTTCTTTAATATCATTTGCAATTTCATTTTATATCAACACCGTTCTTCCTGTAGGATTTTTGGGATTACTGCTTCTAATATCCTTAAACACAATTGCAGTGACTATACTCTTTTTCTATTTGGTGCTAATTAGTTCAGAAAGAAAATATTTAATATCTTTAATAAAGAAAAAATTAGGTAGGAAATAACATGCAAGTAAACAATACTAAATATGGCGTCCTGACATACGAAAGTGACATCTATGTCAAAAGAAACTGGATCAATCTGGGTGATTATGTACAAAGTACAGCAGCACGCCAGTTTTTACCTTGCGTGAATGAGTATATACCACGAGATCATATGAATACTTATAGTGGTAATAAAGTAAAAATGATCATGAATGCGTGGTACATGGATATACCAGAAAACTTTCCACCATCTGAAGATATAACTCCTTTATATGTATCAATCCATATTAACTCTACTATTGTAGACAAAATTTTCACACCTGCGAGCATCGAGCATTTTAAAAAGCATGCACCTATAGGTTGCCGTGATTTTTACACACGTGATTTGCTTATTTCAAAAGGAATTGATGCATATTATTCAGGTTGCATGACCCTTACTTTGGGGAATAAATATAAACGAGATAATGTAACGGATGATGTTTATTTTATTGATGTAATGTATGACTCAATGTCATTACCAGAGTTAATTAGCCAACCGTTACGTTTTGGTAAGCGCTTACTAAATGGTCGCGCATTTGAATTTAATCATAGAAGTAAGGTCCTTAATCAGTTTTTTGATAGTGAATTACTTAAGCATGCTAAATATGAAAAACAGATCATCCCGTACCTTTCTGCGGATGAAGGTTTTAAATTAGCTGATGAATTTCTTAGGAAATTAGCTAATGCAAAACTGGTTGTAACATCCAGGATCCATACAGCTCTTCCGTGCCTGGCTATGGGGACTCCAGTTATTTTTGTAAATGGTGGCTTTAAAAATAAAGTTGATAACTGCCGTTTCGATGGATTGTTTGACTTCTTTAATAGAATTGACGTCGATATGAACGCCAATGCGACTGCTAATTTTGAATTTGATGGTAAGAAAATTGGAATGAATACCATTATTAAAAATAAAACTTTGCATGAGCAATATGCTAATGAATTAGCTGATAAATGCAAAAGTTTTGTTGTTTAATTTAATTCTTAATGTCTCTATATCGAACTGTTAATATACTAAATGAGGTTAAGTCATGATTCTCCCAGTGATAATGGCTGGAGGTACTGGAAGTCGTTTATGGCCGATGTCGCGAGAGCTATATCCGAAACAGTTTTTACGTTTACACGGCGAGCTATCGATGCTTCAGGAAACTATTACTCGCCTTAATGGTTTAGAGACTAAAGAACCTATTGTAATTTGTAACGAACAACATCGTTTTTTAGTCGCTGAACAACTACGTCAAATCGAGAAGCTCTCTAATAATATTATTCTTGAACCCATTGGGCGTAATACGGCTCCAGCTATAGCTCTTGCCGCGTTACACGCAGTTGCACATGATGATGACCCATTGCTCCTTGTTTTGGCTGCAGACCACGTTATTGAGAATAATGAAGCTTTTCAAGCTGCAATCAACAGTGCTGTAGTTTATGCAAATCAAGGAAAGCTTGTAACATTTGGGATTGTGCCTACTGGTCCCGAAACGGGTTATGGTTATATCCAGCGGGGTAGCGAAGAACATTTTGATGATCATGTAGCTTATGATGTAAAACGTTTCGTTGAAAAACCCAATTTGCCTACAGCACAGGAATATCTAGACAGCGGTGAATATTACTGGAATAGCGGCATGTTCATGTTTCGAGCAAGTCGCTTTCTACAAGAGTTGGATGAGTTCCGTCCAGATATTCTCAGTTCATGTAAACAGGCAATGCAGACTGTGCATACCGATTCTTTACGTGACTTTATTCGTGTTGACAAAGATGCTTTCTCTGCTTGTCCTGATGAGTCAGTTGATTATGCAGTGATGGAAAAAACGCAGTCTGCATCTGTGGTACCATTGGATGCTGGTTGGAATGATGTGGGTTCATGGTCCGCATTGTGGGAAGTTAACGACAAGGATGGTAAAGGGAATTCACTATCAGGGGATGTTTTTGTCCATGATTCTTCTAATTGTTATATAAATAGCGAAGAACAACTTGTAGCTGCCGTTGGGGTTAACAATCTGGTAGTAGTTAGTACCAAAGATGCTGTGCTCGTTATTGATAAATCCCAAGTGCAGGACGTTAAACGCGTAGTTGAACATCTTAAAATGACTTCGCGCCGTGAGTATAGAATCCACCGCGAATCCTATAGCCCTTGGGGGCATAGTGATAAAGTTGTTAATACAACTAAATATCATATTAACAAAGTCACAGTTAAACCGGGCGGTAAGTTTTCATTACAAATGCATCATCACCGTGCCGAGCACTGGATTATATTATCAGGAACAGCGAAGATTACCTTAAACGATCGTGAGTTTTTACTTACTGAAAACCAGTCAACATTTATTCCTGCAGGTTCGACTCATATGCTGGAAAATCCAGGGAAGATAGCTCTTGAAATCCTTGAGATTCAGTCTGGTTCATATTTAGGTGAAGATGATATTGTTCGTCTAAAAGATCATTATGGAATTTGATTAAACGGGGAAAATGATGGAATTATTAACCTGCTTTAAAGCGTATGACATTCGCGGCAAGTTAGGCTCTGAACTTACGGAGGACATCGCATATCGTATTGGCCGTGCCTATGGTGAGTATCTTAAGCCTAAAAAAATGGTTGTTGGAGGCGATGTTAGACTAACTAGTGAATCCCTTAAACTTTCCCTTGCCAAAGGATTACAGGACGCTGGTACTGATGTTCTTGACATCGGATTATCAGGTACAGAGGAGATCTACTTTGCTACATCCTATCTCGGTGTTGATGGGGGAGTGGAGGTAACAGCCAGTCATAACCCAATTGATTATAATGGCATGAAACTCGTGCGTGAGAACTCAAAGCCAATCAGTGGTGATACTGGGCTAAGGGAGATCCAGCGTCTGGCCGAAGAGAATAATTTTGCTATAAACTCATCACAGCCTAAAGGTACTTATCAATCGATTTCAGTATTAGATGCATATATTGATAAATTATTGAGCTATATTAATCTTAATAATATTAATAGAACGCTAAAATTAGTTGTTAATTCTGGAAACGGCGCAGCTGGCCACGTTATAGATGCCCTCGAGAAGCGGTTTATAAAACAGAATGTTCCTGTTGAATTTATAAAGGTGCACCATGAGCCTGATGGTACCTTTCCAAATGGTATACCTAATCCATTATTACCAGAGTGCAGAAAAGATACCACTGACGCTGTCATAAAGAATAAAGCTGATATGGGGATTGCATTTGATGGTGATTTCGATCGATGCTTCCTATTCGATAATATGGGTAACTTTATTGAAGGATACTATATTGTTGGTCTTTTGGCTGACGCATTCCTTGAAAAGAATCCAGGATCTCGTATTATTCATGATCCGCGTTTAAGCTGGAATACAATTGATATTGTAAATAAGGCGGGCGGCATTCCCGTGATGTCCAAAACAGGTCATGCTTTCATTAAAGAACGTATGCGCGCAGAAGATGCGATATACGGTGGAGAAATGAGTGCCCACCATTATTTCCGCGATTTTGCCTATTGCGATAGCGGGATGATCCCATGGCTCCTTGTTGCCGAGTTGCTTTGTATCAAAGATAAAACGCTGAACCAATTAGTTAATACACGGATGCAAGCTTACCCAGCTTCTGGAGAAATCAACAGCTCCCTTAGCGATCCACAGTCTGCGATCAAACGGGTTCTTGAACGCTATCAGGGGGAAGCCCTTGATATCAACCATACTGATGGTATAAGCCTTGAGTTTGCGGAATGGCGCTTCAATCTACGTAGTTCTAACACTGAGCCTGTAGTTCGCCTAAATGTAGAGTCCAGAGGTGATGTTACTTTAATGGAAAACAAAACTGCAGAGATTTTGGCATTATTAAGGGCTTAAATTTTAAATTCCTAAAGGTGCTTTGCAATTATGGAGCACCTTATATATTTTGCATGTTGAATTATAAATATACGATGGGTTTTTATGCGCGATTTAAATGTTGGTATTGTTGCTGATTGGTTTATAACTTATGCTGGTTCAGAAAAAGTTGTAGCTGAACTTATTAAATCCTATCCAGAATCGCACTTGTATTCTGTTGTGGATTTTCTCTCCTCTGAAAATAAAAAACACTTTCAGAATAAAGAAATAACCACAACATTCATTCAACGCCTACCGAAAGCGAAGAAAAAATATCAAACATATCTTCCTTTGATGCCAATAGCAATTGAGCAACTTGATGTATCAAAGCACGATGTCATTCTTTCAAGCAGCCATGCTGTTGCTAAAGGGGTTTTAACTGGTCCTGATCAACTCCATATTAGTTATGTTCATTCCCCTATAAGATATGCTTGGGATCTTCAGCATCAGTATCTTCGAGAAGCAGGTTTAGATCATGGCTTAAAGGGAATAATTGCAAAATTGATTCTGCATAAAATGCGTATGTGGGATTATCGAACTGCAAATGGCGTTGATCATTTCATTGCTAACTCTCAATTCATCGCGCGCCGGATTAAAAAAGTTTATGGGCGTGAAGCTGATGTCATTTATCCGCCTGTTGACGTCAATCGCTTCCTTCTGAATGAAGATAAAGAAGATTATTTCTTTACAGCATCACGGCTTGTCCCTTATAAGCGTATTGATCTGATTGTTGAGGCTTTCAGTCACATGCCAGATCGTAAACTCGTCGTCGTTGGTGATGGCCCGGAGATGCAAAAGATAAAGTCTAAAGCCACGGCTAACATTGAAATTCTGGGTTATCAATCTAATGAGGTCATGCAAGAGCATATGAGGAATGCTAAAGCATTTGTTTTTGCTGCAGAAGAAGATTTTGGAATTACTCCAGTTGAAGCACAGTCTTGTGGGACGCCTGTAATTGCGTTTGGAAAAGGTGGTTCACTTGAAACAGTAAGACCATTTGGTGTAGACAATCCAACAGGTATCCTTTTTGACAAACAGGATGTAGCTTCAGTCATTGATGCTGTGCAAAAGTTTGAAACGATGCAAGATCAAATTCTTCCAAATGATTGCCGCGCGCATGCGTTAAAATTTTCTACCGAGCGCTTTAATCAGGAAATTGCTGAATACGTTAATTCTAAATATTCGGAGTTTATTGAAACTAAAAAAATCAATTATTAATAAATGCAGAAAAACTAAACAATTTCATATCGGTTGGCTTTTATTGCGTTAATGGTGCTGTATGTAAGAGTAGAATATCATAATTTTCAATGGGTTATGTTTTTTATTCTTCATTTGTTAACACTTTTACACTATACGTCATACAGGCTTTGAGCTAATATAAACATCACATTTAAACTGCGAACGTGTCGCAGTGACCACACCAGACAGGAGTAAGTAATGTCCAAGCAACAGATAGGGGTTGTTGGTATGGCGGTGATGGGCCGAAACCTTGCGCTCAACATCGAAAGTCGTGGCTATACCGTCTCTGTTTTCAACCGCTCCCGTGAAAAGACTGAAGAAGTTATTGCTGAAAATCCAGGCAAAAAATTAGTCCCTTATTTCACAGTGAAAGAGTTTGTTGAATCTCTGGAAACCCCTCGACGTATCCTGTTGATGGTTAAAGCCGGTGCCGGCACTGATAGTGCAATTGAATCGTTGAAGCCATACCTGGAAAAAGGTGATATCATAATTGATGGGGGTAATACATTCTTCCAGGATACTATCCGCCGTAATCGCGAACTCTCTGCTGAAGGGTTCAACTTTATCGGGACAGGTGTATCCGGCGGAGAAGAAGGGGCATTGAAAGGCCCTTCAATTATGCCTGGTGGTCAACAAGAAGCTTATGAACTGGTTGCGCCAATTCTTAAACAAATTGCGGCTGTAGCGGAAGACGGTGAGCCTTGCGTAACCTACATCGGGGCTGATGGCGCGGGCCATTATGTTAAGATGGTTCACAATGGTATCGAATACGGCGATATGCAACTAATCGCTGAAGCCTATGCATTGTTGAAGGGTGGTTTAAATCTTTCCAACCAGGAATTAGCGGAAACTTTCACCAAATGGAATGAAGGTGAATTAAGTAGTTATCTCATTGATATTACAAAAGATATCTTCACAAAGAAAGATGAGGCAGGTAACTATTTGGTTGATGTCATTCTTGACGAGGCCGCGAATAAAGGCACTGGTAAGTGGACAAGCCAGAGCTCTCTTGATTTAGGTGAACCATTGTCCCTTATTACGGAATCAGTTTTCGCTCGCTATATCTCGTCCCTTAAAGAGCAGCGTGTTGCAGCGTCTAAAGTATTGACGGGCCCACAAGCTAAACTTGCCGGTGATAAAACAGCATTTGTTGAGAAAGTCCGTAGAGCATTATATTTAGGTAAGATCGTTTCTTATGCTCAAGGTTTTTCTCAGTTGCGAGCAGCCTCGAATGAGTATCATTGGGATCTTAACTACGGAGAAATTGCTAAAATTTTCCGTGCAGGGTGCATCATCCGCGCTCAGTTCCTCCAGAAGATCACCGATGCATATAATCAGGATGCAAAAATTGCTAATCTGTTATTAGCTCCTTACTTCAAACAGATTGCTGATGATTATCAGCAGGCATTACGTGATGTTGTAGCTTATGCGGTGCAAAATGGTATCCCTGTTCCGACATTCTCAGCCGCCATCGCTTATTATGACAGTTATCGCTCTGCAGTATTGCCAGCAAATCTAATTCAGGCTCAGCGTGATTACTTCGGCGCACATACTTATAAGCGCATTGACAAAGACGGTGTGTTCCATACTGAATGGATTAACTAAGCCAGTAAAGTTTTACTTTCTAAGCCCTGTTTTTACAGGGCTTTTTTTTTACCTATGACTAATCAGTTATTACATTTTCTTCGAAAATGGTTTTTTTAAATTTATAATCCTGTCATAATAAGTTTCTTATAATAATAAACCTCAAGTAGGTCGCTAATGATTTATGTTAATGGTCGTTTTCTTACTCAAAAACTTACCGGTGTGCAGCGATTTGCTTATGAAATGAGTCTTAGGTTATCAAAATTGAGACATGATGTTGTGGTATTGGTGCCTGATATGTCAGCCATTGATAAAAGCTATAACATTTCAAATTTTAGTATTAAAGAAATCAAGGGGGGGAGAGGTCATTTTTGGGAACAATTTACATTACCGCTTTTTCTAAAAAAACAAAAAGATTGCGTGCTAGTCAATTTATGCAATAGTGGTCCTTTGTTTTTCAAAAGGCAGATTGTAACGCAACATGATATTACTTATATACGTTATCCTGAAAGTTTTTCATTCGGTTTCAGGCTGTTATACTCATTGTTCACTCCTGTTTTACTAAAGAATTCAAAATTAATAGTGACTGTCAGTGATTTTTCGAAAAGTGAGCTATTAAATTATTATAATTGTGATGCGAGTAAAATTCACATTATCCCGAATGCTGTAAGTAATGTTTTTTTTAAACCAGATGATAGTATGGTTAGGGACAATGAAATATGTGGAGGTGATTACTTTTTGACCGTATCTTCGGTTAATCATCATAAAAATATTCATGGTCTTATTGAAACTGTACTATCTGCAGATTTAAATATAAATTTGAAGATAATAGGTGACAGGAACACGGTATTTAATTGTGTAAATATCAAAACTGATGACCCAAGAATAGATTTTTTGGGGCGTGTACCTGATGAAGAATTAATTGCCTTATACAGAGGCGCAAAGGCTTTTATTTTTCCATCATATTATGAAGGGTTCGGTATACCTCCACTGGAAGCCCAGTCATGCTCTTGTCCGGTTATTTCCTCAAATAGAGCGTCTCTTCAAGAGACTTTGGGGGATAGTGTGTTGTACTTTGACCCAGACTCAAAATATGAGCTTATCAAAGCGATCATTAAATTAAATAATAACGCTGACGAACGCAACCTGTTGATTGATAAGGGTAAGTCTAATGTAGAGAGGTATTCATGGGAACGTTCTGCTGAAAAGCTGAATATACTTATTGCTAAAATTTATTAATTATACACTATGGTTCGTATCGAACTTAATTAACTGCCAACAAATTTATTTTACTCATGATAATGTTAATTGTTTTAGCTAATTAACATTTATTGTTAACTCCACTTGCTTTGACCTCAAACTGCCAGCATTTGCTAATCCTGCCCCTTTTTTTACTTTTACCACACCTGCTTTTGACGGTACCCTTAAAATTTCCGTTATTCTATCAACATCTATAATATCCTTGTTTTATGTAATGGTATCTGCCGTTGCTAATACACGTTTATCTTTTTGTCTTTTTACCTACTGAATTTAGTGGGGAGTGAGGCAGTGAGATTTTAATTCATACCTGCATAACTTATGGAAACTATTCGTAATTTATTTTTTTATTCTAGCGTGTTGACGGTGTGATTTTTTTAGACTTTTCTTATTAAGGGGAAGGTGCATCTATGCTGATGCAAACGCTTCCAATGAACTCCCAATAACTCTGGGCCTGGATTGCTCCTGATACGAAATTTTGAGGATTCTTAAATGGTTACTCAAGTGCTACTCACACAAAAAGCAGTTGCAGCTATACAATTTGCAATTCTTGGGAAAAACACCTATACGACGGCTTCCACCTATGATGCCGTAGCAGGCCAGTTTCGTACGGGGGCGATTAGCCAAGAACAATATATTTCTAACCTGTTAGCATCCACAGCGGGTCAGACTTTGTATTCTGGCAAAACCGATCTTGAGATAGTTAAACTTGTCTATGCGTCCATTTGGGGAAGTACCCCAGCAGATAGTGTCGCCCAAACTTTTTTAACAGGCTCAAATTTAAACGCGGCTCTTAATAATGTAATTAATGGTGTTCTGAATTATACAGGATTCGATTCTGCGACGCTAACGGCACAAAATAGCTTTGATAATGCGCTGAATAAAGTCATGTACAAAGACTATGGCTCAGCGAACTGGAATACATGGAGCGTCGCTCTAAGTAGTAAGGAGCAAGTCGAAGCTGCGTACATTTCTTTAGTGGGACGTTCAGTTGACATGGGCGGGCTTGGCGACTGGACTAATTATCTTGCCACCGGTGGTAATACATATAGTTCATTACTGACAAAATTAATTGCTTCTTCTGAGTTTCAAAGCAAAGGTTCTAATTTAACTGGCGATGCCTTTATCACGCATGTTTATCAGGGAATTTACGGCGTCGCCCCTAGTGCAGCGGTTTTAGCGCAATACAGCGCTCTCGGCACCAATAAGGCAACCATTACCCAGGCAATTATCAACGATTTACGCGGTTCTACGGCTACAGATGCGGCAACTGTAACCAATCAGCATGCCTTTGAATATCAGATTGGTACCGGGTTACTTTATAAAACTAGCGCTGTCCTCAGCGCCAGCGCTACAGGCGGCAACGCCACTGGTACAGTCAATACCAATGCTAGCCATCAGCTCACTAATGCTGAAACTGCGGTTCTGACTAACGCGCAACTCAATGCTAACGTGGCGAGCACCGTTAACCTCAAATTCGCCGATCATTTGGCAAATCTAGAAATTAATGGTTCAAGCGCAGCCACTGTTAACCTGTCCGATAATGGGGTGAACCCTGGGGTAGACATCGTTGTTAACAACGGTAGCGTGATCCTTAATGCCAGTTCCGGCGCTGATGATGTTCTTGTGAGTAACCTTGTTAATATGACCACCGCCACGGCTAAGTTTAACCTCGGAACGGGTAACGATACGCTGAAGTGGGCCGGTAACTCTACTGGCGGGGCAAATACGGTGAGCACATCTGTCACCGCTGATGGTGGAGCTGGGATTGATACCATTTCGGCTAACTTTATTACGAAAAATGTCGTTATGGGTGGGACTATTCTAAACAGAACTGCGGTCATCACTTCTAACTCCGCGCAATTTAGTAACTTCGAAAAGCTGGACCTTGCTGGCTATATAGGGCAAGCAACTGTTAGCGCTAGTTCTACCGCTCAAGCCCATACATTCGATTTTGGTGTATTAACGGGTAATGCATCCACCGAATCAAGCTTGACTACTCTTCCTTCTAACGTTACTCAGGCAGCAACCTCAACCGTCGGTTCACAGGGATTTGTTCTGTCAGGTCTGGCTAATAACGTCCATGTGATAAATGCGGCAGGTGGTAGTGCTGCGCAACTTGAAGTCACAGGTAACGCGACTGCGGCAAGTAGTGTCGATATTACGTTTCGTCCAGGTATCACCGATCATTTCAATGTTAACTTCACCGCAACCAGTAATAGCGATATCAACGCAGGCTCGCTGGCCCTAAACAGCAGTGGCGCCACTGCGTTGACAACCCTGAATGTCGGCTCGGGTGGTACCGGTAGTTTCGCTAACGCCATCAGCTTGGCGGGAACCGGTAGCCAACTACAAACTATCAATGTCACCGGCGATCATTTGCTTAATCTGACGGTAGGCACAGGTTACGGCAACCTGGAGACTATCAATGCTTCGGCAAATTCCGCAGGATTGAATCTGGATGCTAATGTGGGGGGAACTGGTAAAGGAATCCTTTATCAACTTCTGACTATTCTTCCTGCTGCTGGTGTGACAACAACGATTATTAATCTGTTGGGGTTAGGTGGTGGGCATAACTTATCGGTTCAAGGAACTAGCGTTGCGGATACCTTTAAGGTTCTCGGTAACACCATTGTTTCAGGTGGTGACGGTGCGAACCTTTACCAATTGAAAGCAAGCACCGTCAACTCTGGTGTGACCATTTCAGATTTTAATAGCGGTAAAGATAGCATTTTTGACACTGCTTCAGGTCTGACTATTAACAATGATGCCACGCATACCCAGGTAGCTGATTATGGTGTACGTACGACTGATGTTGTTGACGCGTTGTTAGGTACATTAGTTGGTGGTGTGGTTGGCGGCGTTGTCGGTCTGTTAGGGCAAATCCTTGGTATTGGTGGGAATGGGGATCTTACTGCTAAGGTGGGTGTAGCGTCGGTTATCTGGACTGATAACTCCCACGAGGCTAGTAACTACCTGATTGTTGATAACAACAACAACCATACTCTGGATGCGAACGATACAGTAGTGTATCTCAACGGGCAAACCCATCAGCAGTTGGTTGATACTTTGCACTACGCTTGAGTAGCGTGATGTGATGGCTGTTTTATAAAAAAAGGGGGAGGATGCTCTTCCCCCTTTTTATTGTGATCTCTGTCGTATTTTTATTAACATTAATTTTCGCATGGATTATGAAAAAATATTTTTTTGGTAGCTTGATATTTTAGTGTTTTCCTATCTATATATTATAAATATCTCCAGCCTGAGTTGTTGGGATCTGATTGCTCTACTGTCGGTAGAGGTGTGGCTGAAGGTACACAAAAATAAGGGAAAAAGCAGTGGAGCACTATTTACCGCGCAATGAAATTGCGGACGTAATACGCACTCGCAGTAAAATATTCTGGACAGTCGGTGTTTTTACCGCATTCATTAATATCTTAATGTTAGTACCTTCGATTTATATGCTCCAGGTTTATGACCGGGTGCTACCCTCTGGTAATGAAATCACTCTGCTGATGCTAACCCTTATCATGCTGGCCATGTTTGGTATGATGGCATTGCTGGAGTACGTCCGTAGCATGGTGGTCATACGGATTGGCGCGCAGCTAGATATGCGTTTAAATACACGTATTTATACCGCAGCATACGAAGATAATCTCAAAAATAAATCTGCTGATGCCGGGCAAATGCTTAACGATCTTACTAATATGCGTCAGTTTTTGACCGGCAGCGCGCTTTTTGCTTTTTTTGATGCACCCTGGTTCCCGATCTATTTGTTGGTCATTTTTCTGTTTAATCCCTGGTTAGGGTTGTTTGCATTAATTGGCTCATTAATATTGATAGCGCTGGCCGTGGTGAATGAAATAGTATCAAAAGAACCATTGGCTGAAGCGAGTAAGCTTGCGCTGCAATCAGGAAGTCTTGCCAGCACCAACTTGCGCAATGCGGAAGTTATAGAAGCGTTAGGAATGTTGCCAAATATCAAGGGACGATGGTTTAGTTTACATCAACGGTTTCTGAACAGTCAGCGAGTCGCGAGCGAACGAGCTTCTCGTATCAATTCTATTACGAAATTTGTTCGTCTATCCTTGCAATCTTTGGTGCTCGGGCTGGGGGGCTGGTTGGCTATTGATGGTCATATTACCCCGGGAATGATGATCGCAGGTTCTATTTTGATGGGGAGAACGCTTGCTCCGATAGAACAAGTGATTAACGTCTGGAAAAGCTGGAGCTCGGCAAAACTATCTTATGGCCGGCTGGTGAAGTTACTGGATAGTAATCCACCCCGTGGCACCGGGATGTCTCTGCCGAAACCTGAAGGGGTACTGAGCGTAGAAAATGTATCGGCGAAACCGCCTGGCGCGCAGGGTGAGCCGGTACTACACGCAGTGTCATTTAATTTACAGGCGGGTGATGTGCTTGGCATTATTGGCCCTAGTGCATCCGGAAAATCGACCCTGGCACGATTATTAGTTGGGATTTGGCCAGTAAGTGAAGGAATTGTTCGGTTGGATGGCGCTGATATTTATCAGTGGAATAAAGATGAACTGGGGCCGCATATTGGCTATTTACCTCAAGACATTGAATTGTTCGCTGGAACCATAGCGGAGAACATAGCGAGATTTAATGACGTCGATGCTGAGAAAGTGATTGCTGCCGCGAAACTGGCAGGGGTACACGAACTGATTTTACGTTTCCCACATGGCTATGACTCAGTGATTGGCAACGGCGGGAGCGGACTTTCTGGAGGTCAAAAGCAACGTATTGGGCTTGCAAGGGCCTTGTATGGCGATCCCTCGTTGATTGTTCTTGATGAACCGAATTCTAATCTGGATGACGCTGGCGAATTGGCCCTTAATAAGGCTATTGCCTTTCTTCGGGAGCGGCAAAAAACGGTGGTACTGATTACGCATCGAACGAATTTGCTTTCAATGACCAGTAAGTTGTTACTATTGGTCAATGGTAAGGTTAACGCGTTTGGTACCACCCAACAGGTACTTCAGGCTTTGAATAATGCTCAGAGGACTCAGGCAGCACAGCAACAGGCAATGCATGCAGTTAATAGTGAATCGCATGACGGCAACGGGGTTACCCCTAAAACACAAATAAACTAAATAACGGCTTGCCAGATAAAAGCTGCAACTATCTGTTGTTAAAGGGGGGAATATGTCTTCTCAAGTGAATCAGTCTTTTAGTGGCGATGTGCCATCAGATTCTACTGATGAGCGGAAATATACGCGTTTTGGTTGGTTGGTGATCGCGATTGGTTTATGCGGTTTCCTGTTATGGGCAGCTTTCGCTCCTCTGGATAAGGGCGTTGCCTCTCAAGGGTCGGTAACTGTTTCAGGAAACCGTAAAACTATTCAATCTCCAACCAGTGGTATTATCAGCAATATCGCGGTTAAAGAAGGGGATAAGGTCAAGACCGGGCAGGTACTGGTTCAAATGAGCCAGGTGCAGGCACAGGCGCAGGTGGACTCCCTGAAGATCCAATATTACACAACACTGGCAACAGAGGGGCGTTTGTTAGCTGAAAGAGATAATCTGGATGCAATTAAATTCTCTGACGTTTTCAATGCTATCAAAGATAAGCCTCGTGCAGCGGAAATAATTGCCTTGCAGCAACAGCTTTTTATTTCTCGCCGACAGGCATTACGTAGTGAAGTCGATGGTTTTAGGCAGTCAATTGACGGTATCCGTTTCCAGCTCAAGGGATTACAGGATTCCAGGGCGAACAAACAGATTCAACTAAACAGCATCCGTGAGCAGATGACAAGTATGAAACAGCTTTCTGCGGAAGGGTATTTGCCGCGCAACCGTTATCTGGAGGCTCAACGTCAGTTTGCAGAGATCAGTAGCAGCATCGATGAGACGATAGGCAGGATCGGACAGCTACAAAAGCAACTGTTGGAGTCGCAGCAGCGTATCGACCAGCGGTATGCGGACTATCAGCGTGAAGTGAGAACGCAGTTAGCGCAAACGCAAATGGATGTAAATGATTATAAAAACAAACTGGATATGGCTAATTTTGAGCTAGGGAATACCGAAATTATTTCGCCAGTTGATGGTACCGTTGTTGGACTGAATATATTTACCCAAGGCGGCGTGGTGGGGGCTGGAGATCACCTTATGGATGTGGTACCCAGTGAAGCTGCGCTGGTTGTTGATGCTCAATTGAAAGTACAACTAATCGATAAAGTATATACCGGGCTCCCCGTTGAGCTTATGTTTACTGCTTTTAACCAAAACAGGACGCCTAAAATACCTGGTACGGTGACGCTTGTTTCTGCCGACCGTTTAATCGATAAAGCAAATGGGGAAGCTTATTATCAGATGCAGGTAACGGTCACTCCGGAAGGAATCAAAATGCTCCAGGGTGAGGAAATCAAACCAGGGATGCCAGTTGAGGTGTTCGTAAGGACGGGGTCCCGTTCGCTGTTAAGTTATCTGTTTAAACCAATTTTGGATCGTGCGCGTACTTCATTGACCGAGGAATAATCGTGATTTTCATGAAAAGGAAGATGATTAATCTCACCCTTAGTTCGATAGTGTGGGTGGTATCCTCACCGGTGTATGCATTGGGCATTCTGGACGCCTATTCGCTAGCGCTGGAAAAAGACCCGACATTTCAGGCGGCGATTAAAGAAAAGGAAGCCGGGGATGAAGCAAAAAATATTGGACGAGCAGGGTTATTACCAAAAGTCTCTCTCAATTATCAGAATGCGCCACGTAATTGGCAGACTCAAAAATATCAGACGAGTGATATTTTTGGCAATGTTAGCGATGTGACTAAACGACAGCAGTACCGCAGTTATGCGGGTTCCGTGACCCTAACGCAACCTCTATTTGATTATGAGGCTTATGCGAAATATAAAACCGGAGTCGCACAAAGTTTGATGGCTGACGAAAAATATCGCAGTAAATACCTCGATCTTGCAGTCCGGGTCATTTCGGCTTACGTCAGTGTTGCATACGCCAAAGATCAAATTGCACTAGCTGAGGCGCAAAAGGCAGCCTATAAAGAACAACTTGCGTTGAATGATCGCCTGATGTCCGCTGGTGAGGGCACTGTGACGGACGTTGCTGAGACTCAGGCACGGTATAGTCTTGCTGAAGCTCAGGTCATCGAGGCTCGAGATGTCTTAGACTCAGCTCAGCGGGAGCTTGAAGTCATCATCGGAATTCCTCTCGATCAGTTAGATGCATTGCAGACGTTACGGCAGGGTAAATTCCAGGTCTCACCGCTACGTTTTACAGCATTCGATGATTGGCAAAAACTAGCCATGGAACGAAATCCACAACTAGCTTCATCACGTCATGGTGTGGATGCCGCGCGTTATGATGTTGAACGCAACCGGGCTGGTTTTATGCCACAAGTTCAGCTATATGCATCACACTCGGAAAATGATTCAAGCAGCGACAATACGGTAAATCAGAAATATCGAACCGACAGTGTTGGGGTTCAGGTATCAATGCCAATTTATTCTGGCGGGGGAGTTGCAGCCTCGACGAGGCAGGCTGCGGCGCGTTATGGGCAGGCTAAGTATGAACTGGACGCCCAGGTCGGTTCGATTATGAACGACCTTCGTAAACAGTTTAATCAGTGTATTAGTAGCCAGGCTAAGCTCAGGGCCTATGAATTGGCTGTAAAATCTGCGACGACGCAGGTAGAGGCTACACGGCAAAGTGTGCTCGCCGGGCAGAGGGTGAACGTTGATGTGCTTAATGCGGAGCAGCAACTCTATGCTGCACAGCGAGATTTAGCAGAAGCTAAATACACTTATATTAAGGCTTGGATTACGTTGCTTGGAGATTCGGGTACGCTGAGCGAAAAAGATATTATGCAAGTCGCGGGGTACTTCCATCGTTCTTGAGTGAAACTGTGAAGTTCGAAACAGAAAGAGTGTAAAATAGTTTGTTTTTTGCATCTCTGAAACCCGTATCGATACTACGCTTCAATCTGTATGCTCACATGAAGGGGACTTTTAAGACCCGTCCCCGTCTTGACTTCACTATTCGCAAAGAGTAAAACGCCAGCAGTATCCATCATTACTGTGGCGATTTGCCATCACCCGTTAACTGTAGAAGTGTTGCTCTATGAAAATTACTATTTCCGGTACAGGCTATGTTGGTTTATCGAATGGTGTTCTGATTGCCCAGAACCATGAAGTGGTCGCTTTGGATATCATTCAGGCCAAAGTAGATTTGCTTAACCAGAAAATTTCACCTATAGCAGATAATGAGATCCAACAATATTTAACGGAAAAAAAGCTTAATTTTCGTGCAACAACAGACAAACTCGATGCGTATCATGACGCTGATTACGTTATTATAGCTACGCCGACAGATTATGATCCCAAGACAAATTACTTCAATACGTCTTCTGTTGAGGCTGTCATCCGTGATGTGACTGCTATCAATCCGAAAGCTGTTATGGTTATAAAATCAACGGTCCCAGTTGGTTTCACTCGTGGCATAAAAGAGCGCCTTGGAATTGAGAATATCATTTTCTCGCCGGAGTTTCTCCGCGAGGGACGGGCTTTGTACGATAATTTATATCCATCGCGAATTGTCATTGGTGAGCGTTCTGCTCGTGCTGAGCGATTCGCAGACCTATTGAAAGAAGGTGCGATTAAGAAAGACATTCCGACCCTTTTTACTGATTCAACTGAAGCTGAAGCTATTAAGCTCTTTGCTAATACTTACTTAGCACTACGTGTTGCCTATTTTAATGAGTTAGACAGCTACGCTGAAAGCCAGGGGCTAAACAGTAAACAAATTATTGAGGGTGTATGTCTGGATCCGCGAATTGGTAATCATTACAACAATCCCTCTTTTGGCTATGGTGGGTACTGCTTACCGAAAGATACCAAACAGTTGCTGGCGAATTATGAGTCGGTACCCAATAATATTATTTCGGCAATTGTTGATGCAAATCGCACGCGGAAAGATTTTATTGCAGACTCCATCCTGGCGAAAAATCCGAAGGTTGTTGGTGTGTATCGGTTAATTATGAAGAGCGGCTCTGATAATTTCCGTGCTTCCTCTATTCAAGGTATAATGAAAAGAATAAAAGCGAAAGGTATACCTGTAATTATTTACGAGCCAGTGATGAAGGAAGATGAATTTTTTAACTCGCGTGTTATTCGCGACCTTGATGTTTTTAAGCAGGAGTCGGATGTAATTATCTCTAACCGCATGGCAGAAGAATTGGCGGATGTGAAAGATAAAGTGTATACGCGAGACCTGTTTGGTAACGATTAAATTTTAATAACGGCAGGTGGTTTGCAAAATTACCTGCCTTAATTTTTATGATGAGAAAAACGCAGCATCATTATGTGCTGAAATAAAATACTAATGCTACCGTGGCATTTACGAGACTATCTCTGTATTCTACATCGAAAGATATCCCTGTCGAATTAGAAGTATATAACGTTGAGGAAACTACTACTCTGATTACACTATGGGCTGTTAATATACCGCAATCGGTGGATTGCGGTAAAAACAGAAGATAAGAAATTATCAAATTGCGTAGTAGTCTTTATACCACTCCACGAAGTTTTTCACGCCTTGCTTGACCGTAGTTTGCGGCCTGAAACCAACCAGATCATACAGCGGTTGAGTTTCAGCGCTTGTTTCCAGAACATCGCCTGGCTGCATCGGCATCATGTTTTTCTTAGCTTCCATACCCATAGCTTCTTCAAGCGCGGTGATGTAGTCCATTAGTTCAACCGGCGAGCTATTGCCAATGTTATAGACCCGATAGGGGGCAGAACTGGTGGCCGGAGACCCGGTTTCTACCGTCCAGTCCGGATTTGGCTGCGGAATGACATCCTGAACACGAACAACAGCTTCAACTATATCGTCAATATAGGTGAAGTCTCTTTTCATTTTTCCGTAGTTGTATACGTCGATGCTTTGACCTTCGAGCATGGCTTTTGTGAACTTGAATAATGCCATATCCGGACGTCCCCATGGGCCATAGACGGTAAAAAACCGCAGACCGGTTGTTGGAATTCCATAGAGATGCGCATAAGTATGCGCCATCAATTCATTAGCTTTTTTGGTTGCCGCGTAAAGCGATACTGGGTGATCTACCGAATCATCGGTTGAGAACGGCATCTTACGATTTAAACCATAAACGGAACTGGATGACGCGTAGACCAGATGCTCGATTTTAGTATGGCGACACCCCTCAAGGATATTCAGGAACCCCATCAGGTTGGCGTCAGCATAAGCGTGCGGGTTTTCCAGTGAGTAGCGTACGCCGGCTTGCGCGGCAAGGTGGATTACGCGATTAAATTTCTCTCTAGAAAAAAGCTGCTCCATGTTAACCCGATCGGCGAGATCAATTTTGTGAAAACTGAACAAAGGCGTTTTCAGAAGATCCAGGCGGGCTTGTTTGAGGCTCACATCGTAGTAGTCATTCATGTTGTCGATCCCGACAACCTCATGACCAGCTTCCAGCAGGCGTTTACATACATGGAAGCCGATGAAGCCAGCAGCGCCAGTGACTAAAAATTTCATTTATATCCTCCAGGATCATGATGTCCCACTACTTATAGGCGCCTATTTTACACAGGGGGGAGGTAACGATCATCTTGTTTACTGGTTGGCTTGGAAAGGATGGGGAGAATAACATTTAAAGCTAAACCGCCCGGTAAAGCGCACGCCATGTCCAATTATGAGAGTGAAAATTATTCTCATTGGTGAGCAAGTTTTCTAAGTTGTAACAAACGTTTAAATGGCATTGTACTTACCTGGTGTATGTATCTTCTTTGCCAGTCAATCCTGCTTTTTCGCTTTTAATCTTATAGGCCGGGAGTATACTATGCTGCTGTTTCATTCATATGGTATTCGCTTGAGAAGCTCACATTGCAACTTTCTGATTTTATTACCATAATAGACAAGTATACCACTAACATTAATGATGCTGCCGAATGGGGCAACTCACTTAAAGTTAAGCATCTCCGTTGCCAGGTCCGTTGTCTGAAATGAGACTAACCTGATGGCAAGTTGCCTCTAAAGCAGAGAGAGTGACCGCTCTCAGATTGAGCTCAAGAATGATGCTTGAGATAGAGCGAGTTCATAGGCTCTTGCGGTAGCATTTAGATTGTAATGCATTGAAGTTTATGAAGATTTATAAAATTCTAGACTTGTTCTGCGCGCTTTGGTTGCGATAGCCAATGGCGGTAGCGTGTCTCTGATTGGTGAGATAGATGGCTGAAGCAGGTCAAAATGAGAAAGCTAATCATTTGTGGCCGTATAGTTCCCCCCGTAACATACTCTAAATGATGGTGTATAGTACGCTATTATGTGGAACTGCGTATGGTTGCTGAGAAGGGTTTATCCATACAGTGGGTTAAAAGGCAACGGCCGCTTTTGGTAACTATATAATAATTATGTTGATATTATAGCTATGCACTATTTCCTCCGAGGTAATAATGGTGAGTATGGTTGCGTGGTCGATTTCAAAAAAATGAGTGCAAATAATGAAGTTTAAATTAGGATATTTATTTGATCTACTTGTTGTGATAACTAATAAAGATTTAAAAGTTCGCTATAAAAGTAGCATCTTTGGATATTTATGGTCTATTGCAAACCCTTTATTATTTGCGATGATTTACTATTTTATTTTTAAAATGGTAATGAGAGTACAAATTCCAAATTATACCGTTTTTCTAATCACTGGATTGTTCCCATGGCAATGGTTTGCAAGTTCAGCAACCAATTCATTGTATTCATTTATCTCCAACGCGCAGATTATTAAGAAAACAGTATTTCCACGCTCGGTTATCCCTTTGAGCAATGTAATGATGGAAGGGTTACATTTCTTGTGTACAATTCCTGTAATTGCAGTATTTCTTTATATTTATGGTATGTCGCCATCGCTTAGTTGGTTCTGGGGCATTCCGCTACTGGCGATCGGTCAAATTATTTTTACATTTGGATTTGCTCTAATTTTCTCAACGCTAAATTTGTTTTTCCGTGACCTGGAGCGATTTGTCGCTTTAGGTATTATGTTGATGTTCTACTGTACCCCGATACTCTATAATTCCGATATGATCCCGCAACAATTTACCTGGATCATTGATTATAATCCACTGGCTAGCATGATTATGGCCTGGCGAGATCTGCTTATGAATGGCAACCTGGATTATGTGCATATCACTTATCTATACTCATCAGGCATGGTTGTATTGCTGCTAGGGGTGTGGGTCTTTAATAAATTAAAATATCGATTTGCAGAGATTTTGTGATGACAGCTGTTATTGAATTTTGCAATGTAACAAAAGAGTATCCTCTATATCATCATATTGGCTCTGGCATTAAAGATCTGTTTTTTCATCCGCGTCGGGCCTTTAATTTGCTAAAAGGTCGCAAATATCTGGCGATCGAAAACGTGTCATTCACCGTTAATAAGGGTGAATCAGTTGCATTGATTGGACGCAATGGCGCAGGCAAAAGTACTACCCTTGGTCTCGTTGCTGGTGTGCTAAAGCCAAGTAAGGGCGAGGTTAAAGTTGTCGGACGCGTGGCTTCGATGCTGGAGTTGGGAGGCGGTTTTCATCCGGAACTGACCGGGCGCGAAAATATCAAACTTAATGCCACCTTACTGGGGTTACGCAGAGCAGAAGTAAACAAGCGGCTTGATAAAATTATCGAGTTCTCAGAGCTAGGCGAGTTTATTGATGAGCCTATTCGCGTATACTCTAGTGGCATGCTGGCGAAACTAGGCTTTTCAGTAATTAGTCAGGTTGATCCAGATGTATTGATTATCGACGAAGTCCTTGCGGTTGGTGATATCGCATTTCAACGCAAATGCATTGAAACAATCAATGAGTTCAGAAAACGTGGGGTAACAATCCTGTTTGTTAGCCACAGCATGAAAGATGTCATGCAGATTTGCGATAAAGTTGTGTGGGTTGAAAATCATCGGTTGAAAGCGATCGGTGAGGCAAGCTCAATTGTTGATGAATATGTAGCCTCAATGGCTTGATGGAAAAACTAATGCAGAAGAATGTACTTATTGTCGGCGCAGGATTTTCAGGCGCGGTTATTGGTCGCTTATTGGCTGAAGCTGGTCATCAGGTGACGATTATTGACAGCCGGCCGCATGTTGCTGGTAACTGCTATAGTGAGCGAGATAGTGAAACCAATGTTATGGTTCATACTTATGGCCCTCATATTTTCCATACTGACAATGCTGAAGTTTGGGAGTACATCAACCAATACACGGAAATGATGCCGTATGTGAACCGGGTGAAGACGACGGTCAATGGGCAAGTCTTTTCCTTACCAATCAACTTACACACAATTAATCAGTTCTTCCATACTACGTGCTCCCCAACCGAAGCGCGTAAATTAATTGATGAGAAGAGTGATAAAACGATAGAAGAACCTGCAACATTTGAAGAGCAGGCACTGCGTTTTGTCGGCAAAGAACTATATGAAGCCTTTTTTAAAGGTTACACCATCAAACAGTGGGGAATGTCTCCGTCGGAGCTCCCGGCTTCAATTCTTAAGCGTCTGCCTGTACGATTCAATTATGATGATAACTACTTTAATCATAAATATCAGGGAATGCCAAAAGACGGCTATACGGTAATCGTTGATAAGATATTAGATCACAAAAATATTACTGTGGCTTTAAACACCCAGTATGATGAGACCACTCGTGGCGAATATGATCATGTATTTTATAGTGGCGCGCTGGATGGTTTTTATAAATACGATATGGGGCGCTTGGGCTATCGTACCCTGGATTTCGATGCTTTCCGAACCGAAGGTGATTATCAGGGATGTGCGGTAATGAATTATGGTGAGCAAAAAGTGCCTTACACTCGTATTACTGAGCATAAATACTTTGCTCCATGGGAGAGTCACGAGAAATCAATCTGCTACCGCGAATTTAGTCGAGCATGTGAGCCTGAGGATATTCCATACTACCCAATTCGACAGGTAGGTGAGATGGCCATGCTGCAAAATTACCTCGATCGCGCTGAAAAAGAAGCAAATATTACCTTTGTTGGTCGTCTGGGGACATACCGCTATCTTGATATGGACGTAACTATTGCTGAAGCTCTGGAAACGGGAAGAACTTATCTTAAGTCATTAGAACAGAATTCAGTGATGCCTGTATTTACGGTTAAAGTCAGATGAATGTAGCTGCTCTAATCGTCACTTATAATCGGTTAGAAAAGTTAAAAACAACAATTGAGGCAACGCTGGCGTTGCCTTTTCAGTATATAGTTGTGGTTAACAATGCATCAACCGATGATACTCAAGCCTATCTTGATTCTGTTTGCGATGAGCGAGTTAAAGTTTTACATCGAGAGGTGAATGATGGCGGGGCTGGCGGTTTTAAATACGGAGCGCAATGGATAACGCAAAATTTGAACACTGATTGGGTTCTGTTTTACGATGACGATGCATATCCGAATCATAATTTTGGCGTTGCGTTTCAGGCCCTTGACCTATCAATTGAAAATGTTTATGTCTGCACGGTGGTGGATACTTCAGGCAATTACTGCAAAATGAATATACCCTGGAAGAAAATTCCTAATGGCATTTTGGGTAATATAGCTTACAGAGCTAATTCTGCACGTTTTATTCCTGACGGCCATAAACAAGAGACCGTGGTGAGTGTTTCATTTGTAGGGATGTTGATTAGTCAGGAAACACTAAAGAAATCTATATCGTTTATATATGATGAGCTTTTTATCTATTATGACGATGTTTACTTTGGTCATCATCTGGTTCTACAGCATACACCTATTATATACCTTCCTGAATTATGTATTGTCCATGATATTGATACTACGAATAAATTAATTGCGCCATGGAAATTATATTATTTAAGCAGAAACCTTATCTTGTCCCGTAAAATATTCCAGGATGATTCGCCTTTCACCTTGTTTGATGTTTCATTAAGATTATTGAAGTATATATTCACAGCATTGAAACATGACAAGCGGAAAGAATGTATGATTAATGTCTATAATGGAATCAAGGATGGTTTCTGGAAGCCAAAAGGTAGAGGTGCATAATCCGCTATGAAGAAGAAGTTATGCTATTTTGTAAACTCTGCCTGGTATTTTGAGCTTCATTGGCTAGAAAGAGGAATTGCTGCTTTAGATAATGGATATGATGTCTATGTTATTGCTAATTTTTTAGATGATGCAATTTCAGATAGACTTTCTGCATTAGGATTTCACTGTATCAATAGTCAAATTAATGAGAAAAGCATCAATCCATTTGCTTTTATCAAAGGCTTTTTAAATGCCTCGAAGATATTGAAAACGATTAATCCTGACATCCTTCATTGTATTACGATTAAACCCGGCATTATAAGTTGCCTGTGGGCAAAATATCATAAAACTAAACTTGTTTATAGTTTTGTAGGTTTAGGGCGGGTATTTGAAAGTGAGCAACTCATTTTTAAAATATTGCGTTGGCTGGTGCTTAGATTGTATCGATACTTGTTCTCAAATGTCGATTGTAAAATCATATTTGAACACCGAGAAGATAAAAGAAAAATACTTTCTCTGCTAGGAGTCAAAGAGGAGAAGGCAAAGGTCATTGACGGCGCAGGTGTTAATACCAGTTATTTTTCTTACCAGCAAGAGCCGAAATTGACACATGGAACAATACTTTTTGCCAGCCGCATGCTACACAGTAAAGGATTACTTGACCTCATTAAGGCGAAAAGAATCCTAAAGTTAGAAGGGATAGATTGTACCATCCACGTAGCAGGTATTCTCGTTGAGAATGACGACGATGGAATTACCTTGGGGCAAATAGAAAAATGGCACGCAGCGGGAGATATTGTCTGGTTAGGTACTCGAGATGATATTAGAGAATTGATTGCTGGGGCAAATATTGTTGCTCTTCCTTCTGTATATCCCGAAGGTGTACCACGAATTCTGCTTGAGGCTGGTGCCGTAGGTAGAGCTTGTGTTGTCTATGATAATGGTGGGTGTAACTCACTAATTAAAGACGGCTATAATGGTTATATAGTTGAACGCAAAAATGTCAAAGAACTGGCCGCGAGAATTAAAGCATTGATAAATGAAGATGATGACAGACAGAAAATGGGTATCAATGCCAGGGAAAATATTGTCAATCATTATACATCAGAAATTGTTATTGATAAAACATTACAAGTATATGAAGAACTGTTCCAGCGCTGAAAAATAATGATACGGTTAGGTCTATGAATAATAGTATTTCGTTACAGTCATCAGTATTCCCTGATATACACCACCGTGAAATTAGCGCTCTGTATTTTTTATCTGATAATGTATCTACATGCGTTAATGATGCAGGGTACGTTAGGGTATTTAAGAATCAAGAAGTTTGTTTTGATACTTTTTATAATTCATTTGATCTCCAAAAATGGTCTAAATACACAACGGTTAATCAGCTTGGTTTTAAAATTGATGTTGTTGGTAGAGGTATTGCCACTATTTTCTTCAAAAACCATGATGTATTAAAGAAAGTCTTTCAGCGCGAAGTTGAAGGGGCAGTTACAATAGATAATCTAGAATTAAGTGAATGTCTTGACGGTAGGCTTTATTTTTACTGGTCGTCAATTGATGATAGTGAAATCAGGAGTTTTTCTTTTACTACATATGGGGCAGTAGAGAATTTTGGTAAGTTAGCGATTGTCATCACTACTTATAATCGACAGGCAGCATTATTATCGACATTGTCGAGATTTGAGGAGAACTTATTTGCCGATAGTGTCGGTCAGTCAAAATTTAATGTATATGTTATAGATAATGGGTGCAATTTAGATTTAGAGCCAGGACCTAATGTTACCTATATAAAAAATAAAAACATGGGGGGGGCCGGTGGTTTCACCCGCGGTTTATTTGAGGTGAAAAAGAACAATAAAGAAACTTATTGTATCTTTATGGATGATGACGCATCCTGTGAAATTGAAAGTATCAAAAGAGCATATTGGTTCATGTGTTTTTCAAAAAACGATGAACAGATGATTGCAGGCAGTATGCTATATGAGGATAAACCTCAGACAGTATACGAGGCCGGCGCTATTTATCCTTACAAGCAGATACGAATGCGGCCCTTAAAAAACGGTGTTGATGTTTCAACACCAGGCGGGCTTGATGTGTTTAATCAAGAGGACGGACAGGCCAATTATGCCGCATGGTGGTTCTGCGCTTTTAAAGTATCAGCGGCAAAACACTATGCTTTTCCGTTCTTTGTCCGTGGCGATGACATTTTATTCGGAGTAATGCACGCCTACCCGATCGTGACTCTCAATGGCATTGCATCGTGGCAGATGAATTTTAATCAAAAATATAGTGCATTAGTTGAATATTTAAGCGTCAGAGGGTTGCTGGTCCCGGCGTTTGTATACCCGTCGCCAAAGAAAAGAAGACAGATAGCTTTTTGGATATTAGCAAAAGTGCTTTTACTATGCTTTTCCTACCGATATTCTTCGGCCGAGGCTATCATCGAAGCTTATTTAGATGTGATGAAAGGTGGTGATTTTTGGATTGACGATCCTGATGCTGAAAAAGCTCGTAGACGGATTAGTGAGTTGTCGAAAGATGAACGCCCAGGAGAAGTAGCGGATGGCAAGGCCGTGAAAAAAACGGACCGTAATGGACCTGAGCCTAAATGGGCTAAGATACTCAGGCTGTTTCTTCTCAATGGTCATTTGGTTCCTAAGTTTATCACGTCTGGAAATAGTGTACGAATACCGAACACGGAAATTCATCCGACAAAACAGGTTTTTTTGAATACTGAAGTTTACTATGAAACTACTGACGGTAGTTTTATCGTACTGAAACAAAATAAATTACGCTGTGCTAGATTGATAATTAAAACACTATGGGTCATTAGCAAAGGGTACTTTACTTATAATGCTGTTGCAGAAGAGTATGGAAATAAGATTTCATACTTTACATCTGAGACTTTTTGGAAAAAATACTTTATTTAAATATTGACTGCTTTGGTCTTTATTCTTAATGATAATGTTGTTACAGTTAATTATTTCTTCTTACGGGTAAGAATCAGAGTTATATTTATACGAAAGATATAAATTTTGATTTGGTTAGGTTATAAAATCTAGCCTGAAGTTAAATATATTCATACAAGAGACAGTAATGAGCGACATGATAGTTTGTGATACTCGACAATCGAAGGTTATACCAAAATTGTCTATTATTGTACCAGTCTATAATACCTCTGGTTTTGTGGAGAAGACTTTATCTTCATTTGATAAAAATGGTAATGATCAAGTAGAAATTATCATTGTAAATGATGGTAGTACTGACAATAGTGTCGAAGTTGTTCAGCAGTGGCTTGATACCTATAAAGGTAATGCAGTTTTCATATCCCAGGAAAATAAAGGACTATCCGAGGCCAGAAACACGGCCTTACGCTATGCGAATGGCCAATATATTTCTTTCTGCGATAGCGATGATTGGTTAAATGAAAAAGCTGTTCTGGATTCGCTGAAGTTTGCTAAGTCTGACGATCTTGATATTGTATTATATCGTTCATACGTGTATGACAACCAAACTAAAGATTCCTACCCATTCTATGATGCGGCGACGTGGGATTATATTTTAGGCGGTGAACTTAAGAAGACTGTTAATATTGCAGCATATCCGCAAATTCTCAGCCTTGAACCAAATACGAACAACCGTATCCTTAAGAAAGAGTTTTTTGACAAGTATATAACTATCTTCCCAGTGGGTATTCATTTTGAAGATGTTACCCCGCATATTGTAAGTCTGGTTAACGCAACAAAAATTGGTATGATAGATACTGTCGGCTATTTTTACCGAGTTAATCGCGAAGGGAAGATTACAGATCAAAAAAGCGAAAAGCGATTTGATATCATTAAGACAGCGAAAGAGTTATTGCAAAAGCCTGAAGTTACGGGCCTCAATGCTTATCAGCAATATTGTGTGATGTCGCTAATATTCAAAATGATTTTCTGGTGTGGACGATATACAACTCTGAGCGACAGACGGCGTTACTTCCAGCAAGGTGTGGATCTATTTTCGGCATCGAATCCGGTTGTGCGTTCGCGTTTAAAAACATCCTTAGGCTTTGCGGAACGTAACAGAGAGTTCATTCTCATGTTGGCGTTTTTCAATGGTGCTACGGATTTCCTCACTGAGTACAGTACTGGTAAGCAAACGCTGTCAACAAAATTTAAATTGTTGAAGGCTATTTCAACTGCAAACATTGATGTCAATAAATTGATCTTCAAAAAAGCTTTGCGTTTTGCAAAAAACAAGTTCGGAAAACGGGTAGTGGGTTAACAAAATGATCAATAGAACACAATTGAATGCATATCTAAATAAACTACCTTCAGCAATTAGCCATGATGAGCTGGCACAACATAAGCATATTATCGAGCGCAGTTTTTTTGGCGTAGATTTGTTTTCTTGCGAAAGTGATGTTTTGGCTTTTGTGGGGACTTATACCGGTCTTGAAATTCTGGTCGCATTCTATAACAGCAAGCCGCGCGCGATTATTGTTGTTGAATCTAATGCAAGCAAATTTAAGCGTATTCAGGAACTATTAAACAAAAACCCTGAACTGAAAGATCGTGTCTATCTGTTTGATAATTTCTCGAACCCCGAAATTAATGAATTGATTGGAGAGCGGCACGTTAGTGTACGTATTTCTCTTCCGGCATTTAGTCGGGCAGCTTTGGAATATGTCACTGCGCAGTGGAAACTTGACCATATTTGTGGTGAATTCAACCAATATGATATTGACCCATTGATTGTTTATCGCCAATGCGCGCGTGCGGCGAATACTTTTTACTGGCGTATCCAGGATCAACACCAACCTCTTACGGGTAGCCGCCAGAAGTATGAGTATGAAGTTTCAGTCGTCGTACCTGCATATAATATCAGCGCCTATATCGACCAGTGCATAGAGTCACTGGCTAATCAGTCCATTGAGAATATTGAGATTTTAGTCGTCGATGATGGTACGCCGGATGATTCCGGTGAGAAAGCTGACGCTTGGGCGGCGAAATACCCAGGTAGAGTGAAAGTCATCCATAAAGTAAACGGTGGTTGCGCGACAGCGCGAAATGCCGGCGTTAGCCAGGCCAAAGGCCAATATATTGGTTTTGTTGACGGCGATGATTGGTGCGATCTTCAGATGTATGAAGATTTGTTCCGTGCAGCGGTGATGAAAAATGCTGATATTTCCCAGTGTGGCTATAAAGAAGCTTACGAGACTGGTGAAATAGTCAAGTTCCCACTGGACATCAATCTCACTCGCCTAGATTTGTTACGCGAACGCCCAACGATGTGGCGTCGTATTTACTCTGCCGACATGCTGAAAAACAAAGGCATTTCTTTCCCTGAGCATATTCGCCGGTTTGATGATTTACCTTTCCAGTTTGAGACTTTTTTAAACGCTAAGATTATTGCTAATATACCTTTTGATTATTACTATTATCGTCAAGGGCGCTTAGGTCAGGATATTTCTGTGCGGGATGACCGACTTTATGTTCATTTCCCTATTTTTGATTGGATCTACAGTCGTAACTCAGATACGTTCAACTATGATGAAGAACGTAAATTATTTGAGTTAGAACTCGATGTCCATTTCTGGGCGTGGAGTGTGATTGAAGCCAAATTCAAGGATGAGTATTTTAAACAGGTCCTGGCACAAATTTTCGTATCCAAAAAGATTCTGTCAAAATTTGATATGCTGGTAATAGCCAAAAATAAAGGAAGAGAAAGATTTATGTTTTATTTAAAGCTATTAAAAGCTAAAACATTTTAACTTTTCTGTGTTACTAAAAGCCGCGAAAGATTTCTTTCGCGGCTTTTTTTTACAATTCGCTGGCTCTCATATTCAACTTGTCGCCAACTAAGGATGCGATTTTGGTTGAAGGTTTATCAACAAATGTATAGCCCAGCCATGAGATAAGCACGCAACATAATAAACTGACTAATGTGCTTATTATACTAGAAAATTGGTTAGTAATACCTGCATCATGCAAATAAACAAATAAAGCCGTTCCAATACTCATGATAATAGGGATATGAAACACATATAAGGAAAATGAGATCTTACCCAGAAAAGTAAACACAGGTCTGGACAGGTAATTTGAAAGTTTTGATGATGTATTCGCTATTAATAATAAAACTACTGCTGCGATTGAATGACAGAATGTGGCTAAACCTTCTTTACTAAAACCTGTGAGTTCATTTAAGAAGTTAATTTCAATTGTCCAAGGATTTTCTGTTGCAAGTACAATTGTTAATATACTGGCTGGAAGAAAAAACTTAGGTTCAAGCTTTATGTTATATACCAAAATAGTACCGCCAATGATAAATAGTATCAAATAGCAGCCAAGTGTCGGTTCAATCAGATAGATAAGTATTGCTGATATAATGATGTGGGCACCTTTTTTTTTGACAAAAAATAATGCGGCATAGAGATACAGAAAGAGTGATCCCATTAACTCTATTTTAATCGTCCAGAGGGGTCCATTATAGGATGTATCACCTATGTAAGCAGAATACAGACCATTGTATATAGCGCCAGTTAGTGTGAGTTCTGATTGATAGTTAGATTTTAACCACTCGTGTCCACCTACGATGGCCGCCATGTCGACATTATGGAAGCCAATCGTATTTTGTAAAACAACAGCCAGAATGACTGAAGCGAGTACCAGTGGGGTAAGTCTAAAGTATCTTTTTATAAAACTTTCTTTAAGATAAGAAATGTCGTTTTGCCGCTTATAAAAGCCAATGAGCAACACATAGCCACTCATCACGAAAAATAGACAAACTGAGAAGTTTCCATCCAATATTCTTCGATATATCTGCCACCATACTGAGTTTTGCGAATATAATCCATTTGGCGATACCAGCACCCCCATAAATACATCCATATGGTAAAGAACGACGACAAGCGACGCGACTCCGCGGAGTCCGTCGAGATGTTTATAATGTTGCAAGTGAGACCCCGTAGCCTGTTTGGCTTTATTTTTGTTGTGATTCCATAATCAACGCGTCAAGTAGGAGAACCTGACGGTATTTGTTTATATTACCACACTGATGTTAACTGATAGTTATTTTTTTGTTGTTGTGATCGGTTTCACGATTGTGGATTTAACATTAAATTTGCTTAAGTATGTGAAATTAAGCCCGGAGTGCAGCTCTCATCATGCCGAATAAATTATTTTTAAACGCTTTCATTATCCAGGATCAATGGAGTGATATTTGTCAGTGAGATTCAGTGTGTTAAAATAGCAACATTACAATGCACAATAATAAGTTGCTTTATTTCGGAGTTTGCATGAGTGCTTTTTTTAGATGTTTAGAGTATTTAAAAACCAGACGTTTTTTATATTTTATACTGTTTTTTCTGTCCCTTGTGTTGTGTTGGTTTGAACCTACAAACATATTTTTTACCACTTTTTTCTCTGTCTTTATTTTCTTACGTTTGATTTTTTGTATTCGTAATAAAATAATTAGAAATAGTCTGGTTGTTTTTGTTTCATTGATCACATTTCTGACTTATTTTATCTATCAAAAATATGGTGGACTATCTACCAGTATGGTTATGTCAACCTTCGGGGTAGGCCTATCCGTTTCATTAGGTACAGTGCAAACGTTTGGTCTCAAATTCCTTGTGGGTTTCCTTTTCATACTTTTTGCGCTCTCACTGTTATCGATTAAAATACCGAAGGCACGCTACTCCGTTAAAGAGCGCGTTGTTTTGACTATTAGTCTTATTCTTATTCTTTCAAAGCCCGTGATCGATGGTGTTAGTTTTTGGGGTACAAAATTCTTTATTAACAATCTCGAATATTCACCAAC
Source organism: Klebsiella sp. 141198 (assembly GCF_050600785.1). Classification (NCBI taxonomy): domain Bacteria; kingdom Pseudomonadati; phylum Pseudomonadota; class Gammaproteobacteria; order Enterobacterales; family Enterobacteriaceae; genus Klebsiella; species Klebsiella sp. 141198. The sequence continues at coordinate 490,545 of NZ_JAQIRM010000002.1, read as the reverse complement.
TTTTATTTCTCAGCCATACATCGATCAGTACAAGATTTTTTTTGGACCTCTTGTTTCCTCAGTGTCGATTATCGCTGAAAATATAGTTGATGATGTTAAATACAAAAAGATAGAGCATACAGAATATCCTGCTTATATTAAAAAAGAGACTGAAGGTAGCAAGAACATTATTTATGTCATCGGCGAATCATCGAACCCTGGACGCTATGGCATTTATGGCTATGGAAAAGATACTACGCCAAACTTATCGCAGATGGATAGAGATGGACAAATATGTGTCGTTAATAACGTTCACTCACCGGCTGCGCAAACACGACTTGCAGTACCGATGCTGGTTTCTTTTGAAACGCCCTTGCAGCGTGGCAACTTGTTTAAATTTAAGAATCTTATCGAGATGGCACAATTGCAGGGCTACCACACGTACTGGTTCGACTCTCAGATGCAAAACAACATGTGGAACAAGCCTTTCGGTTATCTGGCAAAATATGCTGAAGTACTGCAAACTCCGGAAGATAATAATACCCGTTTCCCAGTTAACGAGGGGCAGGATGAAAAGTTATTACCGGCAATCAAGCATTATTTTAAGCAATCGCAAGAGAGAAATTTTTACGTCATTCATTTGATGGGTAACCATTTGCCTTATTCTGACCGTAGAGGGGAAGCGGACAACCCAATGGTTGATGATTATGATGCGTCTATTTATAGCGTCGATGATACCTTAAAGAGTATTTTTACCCTTGCTGATACCTATCTTAAAGATTACAAGTTAGTTTATGTATCAGACCATGGGGAAGTTGTTGGTCAGGGGCATGGTTTCCCATCCAGCGATAATGAGATGTATAAAATTCCATTGCTGATGAATGATACCTCCTGGTGTGCGAAGGCTGAAAAATTGCGCAACAACAACCACTACTTCTCATCTGATTTAACCAAATTTCTGGTGTTAGAAATGATGGGCTATGCTGTTTCTGATGAGCATATGAAAGACGCGGTAAAAAATTCTGATTTCGTGCTGAATGAAAAAGAAGACGCTATTCGTTTCTCTGAATTAAGGGATGTGCCCTTACCGCAACATCCTTAATAGACGGTTAAAACATTGACTCTGGTTTAAATGGTCATCACATTAAACCAGAGTCAATTTTATGCAGGTAATGTTTTACTAATGTCGAGACTTAAGATTATCGATCACTTCCCCTAAATTCAGTCCCTGATCCTGCAGCAGCACCAGCAGGTGATACATCAGGTCAGAAGCCTCATTCTTCAGCTCAAACGTATCATGTACCGTTGCTGCAAGCGCGGTCTCCACGCCTTCTTCACCTACTTTTTGCGCAATACGTTTGGTGCCGCTGGCATACAGTTTCGCGGTGTATGAGCTCTCCGGGTCAGCATGTTTGCGTTCGGCCAGCAGTTGTTCCAGTTGATAGAGGAACAGCCATTGGTGTCCGGTTTCCCCAAAGCAGCTTGAAGTCCCTTTGTGGCAGGTCGGGCCTATCGGCTTGACCAACACTAACAGGGTATCGTTATCGCAATCGGGGGTGATGCTGACCACATTAAGAAAGTTGCCGGAGGTTTCACCCTTTGTCCACAGGCGCTGTTTGGTGCGCGAGTAGAAGGTCACTTTGCCGCTTTCTTGCGTTTTCGCCAGCGCGTCTTCATTCATATATCCCAGCATTAACACTTCGCCAGATTCAGCGTGCTGTATGATGGCCGGCATCATGCCGTCGGTTTTTTGCCAATCGAGCTGTTCACTCAACATACCCTGATCTCCACGCCCTGGGCTGCCAGGAACGTTTTTAATTCGCCAATATTAATAATCTGTTTATGGAACACGGAAGCGGCGAGGGCGCCATCGACGTTGGCGTCGCGGAAGGCCTCAAGGAAGTGCTCCATGGTTCCGGCGCCGCCGGAGGCAATTAACGGAACGTTACATACTTCACGGACCTTTCTGAGCTGATCCAGATCGTAACCGTTGCGCACGCCGTCCTGGTTCATCATGTTGAGGACGATTTCTCCTGCTCCGCGCTTTTGTACTTCCTGCACCCAATCCAGCGTCTCCCATTGGGTGACGCGAGTTCGACTCTCATCGCCGGTGTACTGATTAACGTGATATTTACCGGTTTGTTCATCTAACCAGGTATCGATACCTACCACGATGCACTGCACGCCAAAGCGATCGGCGAGGCGGGTGATTAACGTTGGATCCGCAAGCGCAGGCGAGTTAATTGAAATTTTGTCGGCGCCGAAGGAGAGGATCTGCGCTGCGTCTTCCAGAGACTTAATCCCGCCCGCGACGCAGAATGGAATATCAATCACTTCCGCCACGCGCGAAACCCAACTTTTATCGACTACCCGGCCATCGCTGGAGGCGGTGATATCGTAGAACACCAGTTCATCCGCGCCTTCATCGGCATAGCGTTTTGCCAGCGGCACAATATCACCGATAATTTCGTGATTGCGGAACTGTACGCCTTTCACTACCTGGCCGTCGCGGACGTCGAGGCAGGGGATTATCCGTTTTGCCAGCATTGGATAGCCTCCGTTACGTTGAATTTACCTTCCAGCAGCGCGCGGCCGACGATCACGCCGCGAACGCCGGTTCCGCGCAGCGCGGCAATATCGTTGAGACCGCCGATCCCGCCGGAAGACTGGAACGCCACCTGCGGATAACGCGCGCAGACTTCTTCATACAGTGAGACGTTGGAACCCGCGAGAGTGCCATCGCGGGAGATATCGGTACACAGCACATGTTGCAAGCCGACCGGCAGATAGCTTTCCACCAGCTCTTCCAGAGTGACGCCAGAGTTTTCCTGCCAGCCGCTCACCGCCACCTGTTTATTGCCATCGGCATCAATGCGTACGTCCAGCGCCAGCACCAGATGTTCCGGGCCAAAGCGTTTAAACCAGGCTTTGACCACTTCCGGCGATTTCACCGCCGTTGAACCGACCACTACGCGCGCCACGCCGGCGTCAAGCAGTGCGGCAACGTCTTCTTCCGTACGTACGCCGCCGCCGACCTGCACCGGTACCGTAACACCGGCGACCAGGGTCTTAAGCAGCGGAATCTGACGTTTTGCCGGGTCTTTTGCCCCGGTCAGATCAACCAGGTGCAATACTTCCGCGCCCTGGTCTGCATAGGATTGCAGGCGTGGTAACGGATCGTTGCCATAGTCGCGCTGCTGGCCGTAGTCGCCCTGATGCAGGCGTACCACGGTACCGTCAATTAAATCTAAAGCTGGAATGATCATTACATCTCCAGGAAATTTTTCAGCAGCTGCGCACCGGCGCTACCTGAGCGCTCAGGGTGGAACTGTACGCCAAAGAAGTTATCTTTCTGTACCGCCGCGGTGAAGGCCTCGCCGTAGTTGCATTGGGCGATAGTGTACGGATTGACCGGCATGGCGTAGCTATGTACGAAATAGAAATAGGCGCCTTCTTCAATGCCGCGAAACAGACGATCGCCGGCTTTGGCATACACCCGGTTCCATCCCATATGCGGCAGCGGCAATCCGTGGTCGGTCATTTTCGGCACGTCTTCATCAATAATGCCCAGTAACTCAACGCCGTTATTCTCTTCGCTGCGCGCACCGAGTAACTGCATGCCGAGACAGATCCCCAGCACCGGCTGGGTACAGGCTTTAATCAAGTCAATGAGCTCGCGTTCGCGCAGCTGATCCATCGCAGCCTGCGCGGTGCCGACGCCGGGCAGAAAAAGTTTATCGGCGCGCAGAACAACATCCGGCTCGCGGCTGACCACTGGCTCATAGCCGTGGCGGCTCACCGCAGATTTCACCGAGTTGAGGTTGGCGCACCCGGTATCGAGGATCACCACGTTCATCACAATACCCCTTTTGAAGATGGCAAGGTGTCGCCCTGAACCCGAATGGCCTGGCGCAGCGTACGACCGAAGGCTTTGAACAGGCTCTCAACGCGGTGATGGTCGTTTTTACCTTTGGTTTTCAGGTGCAGCGTCACCGCCATGGTATAGGAGAGCGAGCGGAAGAAGTGTTCGACCATCTCGGTGCTCAGGTCGCCGACGCGCTGATAGGTGAAGTCAGCTTTATATTCGAGGTGCGGACGGCCAGAGATATCCAGCGCGCAGCGCGCCAGACACTCATCCATCGGCAACACGAAGCCAAAGCGGTTGATACCGCGCTTATCACCCAGCGCCAGCTTCAGCGCTTCGCCTAACGCCAGGCCGGTATCTTCTACGGTGTGGTGATCGTCGATGTAAAGATCGCCGCCGACGTTAATCTCCAGGCGAAAGCCGCCGTGGGTGGCAATCTGATCGAGCATGTGGTCGAAGAAACCAACGCCGGTGTGGATCTTGCTGCCGCCTTCACGGTCCAGCCAGACTTTAACGTCAACCTGGGTCTCTTTGGTGATACGTTCAACGTGAGCGTAGCGATCGCGACGGGTCAGCTGTTCGCAGATGGTCGGCCAGTTTAGCGTTTCACTGTTATAGCGCAGGCCGGTGATGCCCATGTTATCCGCTAACTCTATATCAGTGGCGCGATCGCCGATGACGTAACTGTGGGCTTTATCCATCACGCCGTCTTCCAGCCACGGCAATACCAGCTGGGTCTTCGGCTTGCGGCAGTCGCAGTTATCGCCAGGCATGTGCGGGCAGATCAGGACGGATTCAAAGTTAACGCCCTGCGAGGAGAAGACCTGCATCATCAGGTTGTGCGGGCCGTCGAACTCATTTTGCGGCAGGCTATCGGTACCAAGCCCGTCCTGGTTGGTGATCATCACCAGCTTGTAGCCTTCCTGCTGCAGCTTAAGCAGCGCCGGGATCACCTGCGGCTCGAAGGCCAGTTTTTCAAACCGGTCTACCTGAAAATCAACCGGCGGTTCGGAGATAAGCGTACCGTCACGGTCAATAAAGAGAAACTTCTGGGTCATACATTCTCCGCAGTCAAAGCGTCAATCACGCGCTGGCTCTCTGCACGGGTACCGATAGTGATACGCAAACAGCCGCTTAATGAGGGTTGTTTATTTTGGTCACGTAAGATAATGCCCTGATCCCACAAAGATTTAAACACCGCGCTGGAGGCGGTTATCCGCGCCAGCAGGTAGTTGGTCTCGGAATCGAACACCTGCTCGATGCAGGCGATGCCACGCAGCGCATTGACCAGGTAAGCGCGCTCATTAAGGATCTGCGCCACACGCGCGCGCATGGCGGCAATTCCTGCCGGGCTCAACGCCTGGGCGGCGATATCGGCGACCGGCGTCGAAAGCGGATAAGGCGCGATGACTTTCAGCAGGACATTAATCACCTCTGCATTCGCCAGCGTAAAACCGCAGCGCAGCCCGGCCAGCGCAAAAGCCTTCGATAAGGTGCGCAGGATAACCAGGTTCGGGTATTCATTTAGCCAACCGGCGAGCGACGCCTGCGGACAGAACTCAATATAGGCTTCATCCGCTACCACGATCGCTTTACCGCGCGTCATTTCCAACAGGGCGCGGAAATCTTGTGGATTGATTATCTGCCCGGTTGGATTATTTGGGCTGCAGACAAACACCACTTTCACGCCGGTGAGATTCGCTTCGATAGCAGGCAAATCGAGCTGCCAGTCGGCGAGCGTCGGCACCGTGCGGCACTCAACGCCGATAGTTTCGGCGCTGACGCTATACATGCCGTAGGTAGGCGGGCAATAAAGGACCGCGTCTTCGCCGGGTTCGCAAAAAGCGCGGATTAATAACTCGATACCTTCGTCAGCACCGCGGCTCACCAGTACCTGCTCTGGTTTTACGCCAGCATATTGCGCGTAGTTTTCGATAACCGCTTTCGGCTGTGGTTCCGGGTAGCGGTTTAACGTCTGTTCGGTCAACTGGAATTCCACAGCGGTGGGGAATTCGTTGGCGTTCAGCCACACGTCGCCTTTTCCCCCAAGACGGCGGGCGGATTGATACGGCGTCAGCGCGCGAATATTGGCGCGGGCTAAGTCTTCAATGCTCATGCTTGCTCCTTAAGGGCGGCCACGCGTAGCGTCACGGCGTTTTTGTGGGCGGTCAGCAGTTCGGCTGCAGCCAGGATCTCGATAGTCGGGGCGAGGGCGGCAAAGCCTTCACGCGTCAGTTCCTGTACGGTCATTCGTTTCTGGAAATCCGCCAGACCGAGGCTGGAACAGGTCGCGGTGTACCCATAAGTTGGCAGCACGTGGTTGGTGCCGGAGGCGTAATCACCTGCCGATTCTGGCGACCAGTCGCCGAGGAATACCGAACCGGCGCTGGTGATACCGTCAACCAGTTCACGGGCGTTGCGGGTCTGGATAATCAGGTGCTCCGGCCCGTACTGATTTGAGATCTCTACACATTGCGCGAGATCGCGGGCGACAATGATACGGCTGGCGGAAAGCGCTTCACGTGCGGTTTCGGCACGCGGCAGGGCAGCTAGCTGACGTTCAACCGCTGCGGCGACCCGGGAGCCCATGTCGGCGTCAGGGGTCAGCAAGATAACCTGGGAATCCGGGCCATGTTCCGCCTGGGAGAGTAAATCGGAGGCGACGAAATCCGGCGTCGCGCCGCCGTCGGCGATCACCAGAACTTCCGACGGGCCGGCAGGCATATCGATGGCCGCGCCGTCGAGGCGCTGGCTGACCTGGCGTTTGGCCTCGGTGACGAAGGCGTTGCCGGGGCCAAAGATTTTAGCGACTTTTGCCACCGATTCGGTACCGAAGGCCATTGCCGCGATAGCCTGCGCGCCGCCGACGTTAAAGATATTACGCACGCCGCACAGGTGCGCCGCATAAAGGATTTCATCGGCAATCGGCGGCGGCGAACACAGTACCACTTCCTGACAGCCGGCAATGCGCGCTGGCGTTGCCAGCATCAGCACCGTTGAAAACAGCGGCGCCGAGCCGCCCGGAATATATAAGCCGACAGAGGCGATAGGGCGGGTAAGCTGCTGGCAGCGTACGCCGGGCTGGGTTTCAACATCGACAACCTGCAACTGCTGCGCGTTATGAAAGGTCTCGATATTGTTGACCGCTACCGCCATCGCTTGTTTGAGTTCGTCGCTGAGGCGCGCGCCGGCAGCGGCAATTTCTTCGTCAGACACTTTCAGCGCCGTGACGGTGGTTTTATCGAATTTGGCGCTATATTCGCGTAAAGCGGCATCGCCATTCTCTTTAACGTTGCCGAGGATCCCGGCTACCGTTTTGCTGATGCTCTCGGAAGCTGAAATCGCCGGGCGCATTAATAGTTGTTGCTGTTGTGCGGCGCTGCAGCTATTCCAGTCGATAATGGTATTGAAGCTCATGGTCATTTCCCCTGTTTGTCCCGTATGCGGATTGCTGGATTACTCCATCATCTTCTCGATCGGCAGCACCAGGATGGAGCTGGCGCCCAGCGCTTTCAGTTTTTCCATGGTTTCCCAAAACAGGGTTTCGCTGCTGACCATGTGCATCGCTACCCGCTGTTTGTCGCCCGCCAGCGGCAGAATAGTTGGCCGCTCGGCGCCCGGCAGCAGTGCCACCACTTCTTCCAGCCGTTCGGTCGGCGCGTGCATCATGATGTATTTCGATTCGCGGGCCTGGATAACCCCCTGAATACGGGTCAGCAGACGGTCGATCAGCTGCTGTTTCGCATCGTCCATCTCACCGTCGCGCTGGATCAGGCAGGCTTTGGAACGATAAATAACTTCAACTTCGCGCAGACCGTTGGCTTCAAGGGTTGCGCCGGTAGAAACGAGATCGCAGATGGCATCGGCAAGGCCAGCGCGCGGCGCGACTTCGACAGAACCGTTCAGCAGACAGGATTTAAAGGAGATACCTTTCTGATCGAGATAGCGTTTTAACAGGTGCGGGTAAGAGGTGGCGATGCGTTTGCCGTCCAGCGCCGCCGGGCCATTCCAGTTTTCATCCACCGGTGTCGCCAGCGACAGGCGGCATCCGCCAAAATCGAGACGGCGCAGGGTGAAATAGCGCGGGTCTTCGCCCTGCGCGCGGCGGCTCAGCAGCTCTTCTTCCAGCACGTTCTCGCCGATAATGCCAAGGTCGACAACGCCGTCCATCACCAACCCCGGAATATCGTCATCGCGAACGCGCAGAATATCGATCGGCATGTTTTCCGCAAGGGCGATCAGACGCTGGGTGTGCAGGTTGACTTTAATGCCGCAGCGGCCGAGCAGTTCGCGTGAATCCTCACTCAAACGGCCGGATTTCTGAATAGCTATGCGTAAACGGGTGTTGTCTAACATTGTTGTTTTCCTCTGAATACCTGTCTGAATCTGTCCGAATTCGGTCCAAAAAAAAAGCCCCCGGAAGTGAATCTTCCGGGGGCTCTCTTTGCGTTCATGCACCACTGGAAGATCCAAACGTCTTCCAGCACACATCGCCTGAAAGACTAGTCAGGATGATGGTGATGGTGGTGGTTTTTAAATTGAACGCTGTTCATAAAATTCTCTTTGAATGACTATGCATTTGATGTCTTTTAACCTAAACCAGTTGCGGCGCATAAAGCAAGCCCTTTTTTCCATCATTAATTCATTTCATATTCGCCGAACAAATTGTCAGGTCTCGCAGGCTAGCGTAGCCTAGTATCAGCACAGCGAATGAGTCAGGAGCCAGGGTATGAAAAAGGTCGCGATTGTCGGGTTAGGATGGCTGGGCATGCCGCTTGCGTTGTCATTGCGGGCGCGCGGTTGGCATGTCACCGGCAGTAAAACGACGCAGGACGGCGTAGAGGCGGCGCGGATGTGCGGAATAGAAGGGTATCCGCTGCGCCTTGAACCCCAGTTGATCTGTGATGCAGAGGATCTGGACGCGATGATGAACGTCGATGCGCTGGTCATCACGTTACCTGCGCGGCGCACGGGGCCCGGGGAAGATTTTTATCTACAGGCGGTGCAGGAGATTGTCGATACCGCGCTCTCGCGGCATATTCCACGCATTATTTTTACCAGTTCGACTTCGGTTTATGGCAATACCGAAGGGACGATGAAGGAAAATTCGCCACGCAATCCACAAACCGCCAGCGGCAGGGTTCTGAAAGAGCTGGAGGACTGGCTGCATGCGTTGCCGGGGACCTCGGTGGATATTCTGCGTCTTGCCGGACTGGTTGGACCATCGCGCCATCCGGGCCGTTTCTTTGCCGGTAAATCGGCCCCGGATGGCCAGCACGGGGTCAATCTGGTGCATCTGCAGGACGTTATTGCCGCGATTGAGTTATTGCTTCAGGCTCCGAAAGGCGGACACATCTATAATATATGTGCGCCGCAGCATCCGGCGCGCGGCGTCTTTTATCCGCAGATGGCCCGTGAACTTGGGCTGCCGTTACCGGTATTTACCGATAACCCGGAGGGGGGTAAAGGCAAAATCATTGATGGCAACCGGATATGCTATGAGTTTGGCTTTGAATACCAGTACCCCGATCCGCTGGTGATGCCGATGGAGTAACCGCCAGCAGACGATCGCGTACCGTAAGGGGGGGCGATGAAACCACTGCTGGATGTTCTCGTTATTCTTGATGCCTTAGATAAAGAGGGGAGCTTTGCCGCGGCCTCGGCAAAGCTCTATAAAACCCCCTCGGCGCTGAGCTATACCATCCATAAATTAGAAAGCGATCTGAATATCCAACTGCTGGATCGCAGCGGTCATCGGGCGCGCTTTACTTGCACCGGGCAGATGCTGCTGGAGAAGGGGCGTGAGCTACTCCATACCGCTCGCGAACTTGAGCTGCAGGCCATCAGGCTACATCAGGGCTGGGAAAATACTCTGACCATCAGTGTCGATATGACTTTCCCTTTCTCGCTTTTATCTTCCTTGATGGAACAGTTTTATCAACAGCACAACGTGACCCGTTTGCAGTTCACCGCTGCTGGCGGTTGGGATGCTCTGGCGGCAGGCGAGGTCGACATGGTGCTGGGCGCGCTTAACGAGCCGCCAACGCTGGTGGGTTATGGTTTTCGTCTGCTTGGCGAACTGGATCTGTGTTTTGTAGTCGAGGTTAATCATCCGTTGGCGCAGGCTAAGGAACCGTTGAGTTTGCGAGTGTTACAGCGATACCGGACGATTATTTGCGCTGCCGCTTTACCGCCGGGCGAAAAGCAGGAGACGGTGACGGTTTTTGATATGAACGGCCTGTTGGAGCTGGTATGCGCCGGCCTGGGCTGGGCCTACCTGCCGCGTTATCTGGCTGAGCCCTGGCTTGAGAAGGGAAAATTGGTCGAGAAACGCATTACCACACCCGCGCGGTTGCATCGGGCATGGATTGGCTGGAATGAAGACGTTTTTGGCCTTGCCGCGCAATGGTGGTTACAAGCGATATTAGCAAATAGTGCTATTCGTCAGATCTACAATACTAAAATAGTATGAATATTAGTCGGTTAGAATTCTTAGCCTATTAATAAACCCTACAACATCTTGTCATTAAGCCAGAAGTTGTTGCAAAATACGCAGCCTGAAAACCAGAGACTAGCCGACGCTTTTTTTAAAGTGTCGGTTATTTTTTTGGTCGAAAGACACATCATTCAATACCAAGAGGCCGGGCTTCGTACCGGATAGATATTTACTAAAAACCGACAGTCGTTGTCGCTGAGGAATAGAAAGAAATGGGGCAATTTTTTGCTTACGCGCTGGCCTTCACCGTAAAAGGGGATAACTATGTCGCATAACGCTACTCCAAATACCTCTCGCGTGGAATTACGTAAAACGCTTACGTTAGTTCCGGTTGTAATGATGGGCCTGGCCTATATGCAGCCGATGACGCTGTTCGATACGTTTGGTATCGTCTCTGGTATGACCGACGGTCACGTGCCGACGGCCTACGCCTTTGCGTTAATCGCTATTCTTTTTACTGCGCTGAGCTACGGGAAGCTGGTACGCCGTTATCCTTCCGCGGGTTCCGCGTATACCTACGCCCAGAAATCCATTAGCCCGACCGTAGGCTTCATGGTGGGTTGGTCCTCTCTGCTCGACTACCTGTTCGCGCCGATGATCAACATCCTGCTGGCGAAAATCTACTTTGAAGCGCTGGTGCCTTCGATTCCATCGTGGGTGTTTGTTATCGCGCTGGTCGCGTTCATGACCGCCTTCAACCTGCGCAGCATCAAGTCCGTCGCCAACTTCAATACCGTTATCGTGGTGTTGCAGGTGGTGCTGATTGCCGTGATCCTCGGCATGGTGGTGTATGGCGTATTTGAAGGCGAGGGCGCCGGTACGCTGGCCAGCAGCCGTCCGTTCTGGTCCGGCGATGCGCACGTTATCCCGATGATTACCGGGGCGACGATACTCTGCTTCTCATTTACCGGTTTTGACGGTATCAGCAATCTGTCTGAAGAGACCAAAGATGCTGAACGCGTTATTCCGCGCGCTATCTTCCTGACTGCGCTGATTGGCGGCCTGATCTTCATTTTTGCCACCTACTTCCTGCAGCTGTACTTCCCGGATATCTCGCGCTTTAAGGATCCGGATGCCTCACAGCCTGAAATTATGCTGTATGTGGCAGGTAAAGCCTTCCAGGTGGGCGCGCTGATCTTCTCCACCATCACCGTGCTGGCTTCCGGTATGGCGGCGCATGCTGGCGTTGCGCGTCTGATGTACGTGATGGGCCGTGATGGCGTATTCCCGAAAAGCTTCTTCGGCTACGTTCACCCGACCTGGCGCACCCCGGCGATGAACATCATCCTGGTTGGCGCGATCGCGCTGCTGGCGATTAACTTTGACCTGGTGATGGCGACTGCGCTGATTAACTTTGGTGCGCTGGTGGCGTTTACCTTCGTTAACCTGTCGGTTATCTCCCAGTTCTGGATCCGCGAGAAACGCAACAAGACGCTGAAGGACCACTTCCAGTATCTGTTCCTGCCGATGTGCGGCGCTCTGACCGTTGGCGCGCTGTGGGTTAACCTGGAAGAGAGCTCGATGATCCTGGGTCTGATCTGGGCCGGTATCGGTCTGATTTACCTGGCGTGCGTAACCAAAAGCTTCCGCAACCCGGTACCACAGTACGAAGACGTTGCGTAATTACGCTTTATGATAAGAAAAGCCGGAGGAAGACCTCCGGCTTTTTTGTTTCTGGCGTCCGCTGGTTTTCCCCCCCGCTGGCGGCTGTCGCCTTACCGGGGGGACAGGGATGGCTTACTTCTCCTGTCGCATCACATTAAGCAGTGTATCCAACAGTCCTGGAAAACGGGCATCCAAATCGTCGCGGCGTAGCGAAATGAGATTTTCACGCCCCTGTGGCCGCTGCCAGATCACGCCGCTGTCGCGCAGCACCCGCCAGTGGTGAGTCATGGTGGATTTAGCGATATCTTCTTTGCGCAGCGCGTTACAGCTCTGCTCGCTGCCGTCGGAGAGCGTGCGAATGATTTCCAGCCGCAAGGGGTTGCCGAGGGCAAAAAGAACATTTTCGAGGCGAATTTGTTCACGTTCGGGGTGATTGGCGATCATAATATTCCTGTGTCGGCGGTTGTGCTGTTCACGCGAACAGCAACCCGTATTGGCGGCTGGCGGCTACTATACCCAAACTCCTTTTCTTGCGCCACGCACGCCGTCGCAAGCTGACCGATAGCAGTGATAGTGAAAATAGTTCGAGTATACTCGTACAATTGTACTATTATAGATGCCGTAAACCTAACCGCGGCAGATTTAGCCGCTCATTGATAGTCAAAATGACTAAGGACGCATCATGCCCCGACCCATCCCCCTCGAACGTTATCGCAACATCGGTATCTCCGCGCATATCGATGCCGGCAAAACCACCACCACTGAGCGCATTCTGTTTTACACCGGGATGAGCCATAAGCTGGGTGAAGTACACGATGGCGCGGCAATTACCGACTGGATGGCGCAGGAGCAGGAGCGTGGGATTACCATTACTTCCGCAGCGGTAAGCTGCTTCTGGCCCGGGATGGACCGCAGCTTTGAGCCCCATCGTATCAATATCATTGATACCCCGGGGCACGTGGACTTTACCATCGAAGTAGAACGCTCGATGCGCGTGCTGGACGGCGCGGTGATGGTCTATGACTCGGTCGGCGGCGTACAGCCGCAGTCAGAGACCGTCTGGCGGCAGGCCAACAAGTATCACGTTCCGCGACTGGCGTTCGTGAACAAAATGGACCGCCCGGGCGCCGATTTCTTCCGCGTGGTGCAAATGATGATCGATCGCCTGAAGGCCAATCCGGTGCCGATTGTTATCCCCATTGGCGCCGAAGAGCATTTCACCGGCGTCGTTGACCTGATAAAGATGCGGGCCATTCTGTGGGATGATGCCACGCAGGGGATGACGTTCAGCTATGCGCCTGTGCCTGATGACCTGCTGGCACAGGCCCGGCAGTGGCGGGAAAAAATGGTTTCGGCCTCGGCGGAAGCCAGTGATGAACTGATGGATAAATATCTCGAAAGCGGCGAACTGAGCGAAGCGGAAATTGTGGCCGGGCTACGTAAACGCACGGTCGACGGCGAAATCCAGCCGGTGCTCTGCGGCAGCGCCTTTAAAAATAAAGGCGTGCAGCGGATGCTCGATGCGGTCGTTGAGTTAATGCCGTCGCCGCTAGATATTCCGGCGATTCAGGGCATTGATGACAAGGGGCAACCGGCGGAACGTCACCCGAGCGACGATGAGCCGCTGTCGGCGCTGGCGTTTAAACTCATGACCGATCCCTACGTCGGCCAGTTGACCTTTATTCGCGTCTATTCCGGAACGTTGAAAAAAGGCGATGCGCTCTTTAACCCGGTGAAGGGCAAGAAAGAGCGTATCGGGCGCATCGTGCTGATGCATGCCAACGATCGCCACGAAGTCGACGAGCTGCATGCCGGTGATATTGCCGCCTGTGTTGGTCTAAAAGATGTCACGACGGGCGATACGCTGTGCGATCCGGATGCGGTCATCACTCTTGAGCGTATGGAGTTCCCGGAACCGGTCATTTCGCTGGCGATTGAACCGAAGACCAAGGCCGACCAGGAGAAAATGGGCATTGCGCTACAGCGGTTGGCTTCCGAGGATCCGTCGTTCCGCTTGCATACCGATGAAGAGTCCGGGCAGACGATTATCTCCGGGATGGGGGAGTTGCATCTGGAGATTATCGTCGACCGCATGAAACGCGAGTTCGGCGTTGAGGCGAATATTGGCCGTCCGCAGGTTACCTATCGGGAAACCATCCGTAAAACGGTGAAGGATGTGGAAGGCAAATTTGTGCGGCAGTCCGGCGGTAAGGGGCAGTATGGGCACGTCGTGCTGACCCTGGAGCCACTGGCTGCGGGTAGCGGCTTTGTGTTTGAAGATGCCACCAAAGGCGGGGTGGTACCGCGTGAATACATCCCTTCTGTGGAAAAAGGGCTGCGTGAAGCGATGGGCGCCGGTGTGCTGGCGGGCTATCCGGTTGTCGACGTCAAAGCGACTCTGACGTTTGGTTCGTATCATGACGTTGATTCATCCGAGATGGCTTTCCGTATGGCGGCGATTTTTGGCTTTAAGGAAGGGGCGCGAAAAGCGGACCCGGTGATCCTGGAGCCGGTGATGCACGTCGAAGTGGAGACGCCGGAAGAGTACGCCGGCAATATTATGGGCGATCTCTCTTCCCGTCGCGGAATGGTGCAGGGGATGGAGGAGCGTTTCGGTAGCCAGATTATTCGTGCCGATGTGCCGCTGGCCGAAATGTTCGGTTATTCCACCACGCTGCGCTCGATGTCGCAGGGCCGCGCGACCTATAGCATGGAGTTCCATCATTACGCGGAAGCGCCGCGTAATGTGGCCGACGACATCATCGCCAGCCGCGCGAAAAGTTAAGTCAGTACTCCCGGGCTACGGTACGGCCTGGCCCGGGTTAAACGATTTCCTGCGCATATTGCCACAGCGCCTTCAACAGGGCTTGTTTTTCACTATCGTCAGCATACTGTTGATACATCACCTGCAGTTCATCGGCATAGGCCTGCAAAAATTCCGGCGTAAAGACGTTACGGCGGTGCTCTAACCAGCGCTGCTGTTCGTTTTCATCAAGCGTACCGGGGAAGTTACGCGCGCGGTAGTTAAACAGCAGGCGTTCAATGCGTTTATCAGCAAAGGTAATATCCAGCGCCGGCAGATTACGGGGTTCGGTTTCCAGCACAATCTTCATCGCCGCGCGATCGGCATCGCTAAAGAATCCGTTGTACAGTTGGCCGTCAACATTATCCGATGGCACGAACGGCTCGGCTTCGGCATACAGGGCCACCACTTTCTCACGAACCTGCGGATTTGCGCGCAGCAGTTGGGCGTTCTCCAGGCAGCGCTGAATATTGATACCTAAACGGTCGGCATCCTGCGGGCGTAACGTATTGGCCTGCGCCAGCACCGGGCATTTATTTAAATGAACGAGCTTAATCGGCACTGCCGGTAAATCGCCGAGTTCGTCTTTCGGGGTGTACAAACGCTCGCGCAGAGTATCAGCCTCAAGCTCCAGTAGCGGTGACATATCCCCCGCCAGATCAACCATTATCACCGCATTGCGGTTATCCGGATGCCAGGCCAGCGGCGCGACCAGACTGGTGTTGCCGCGGGCGGCGCCGAACATCCCGGAAACGTGGACCAGTGGTTTCAACTGCGGCACGTCAATCAACGTCGCCAGCTTGCGTTTATTACGATGACTGTACAGATATTCAAACAGGCGCGGCTGATGGGCCTTCACCAGTTTCGCCATCGCGATAGTGGCGTACACATCGGCCATTGCATCATGGGCATTGCTATGCTCAATGCCATTCGCGACGGTCAGATGCTCAAGGCGGAAGCTTGGCAGACCGTCTTCATTTTCCGGCCAGTTGATACCTTCCGGGCGCAGGGCATAGCAGGCGCGCATCACATCCAGCAGGTCCCAGCGCGAATTATCATGCTGCCAGCTCCAGGCGTACGGATCGTAGAAGTTGCGGTAAAAAATATTACGGCTGACTTCATCATCAAAGCGGACATTGTTGTAGCCGACGATACAGGTTTTCGGCACCGTGAACAGATCGTTGATGCGGCGGGCGAAAGCGGCCTCGTTGTCACCTTTGGCCAGCGCTTCCTGTGGCGTAATACCGGTAATCATCACCGCCTGCGGTTGCGGCAGATAGTCGTCGGCAGGCTTGCAGTAGAAGACTTCCGGTTCGCCAGTGACATTCAGATCGCTATCGGTGCGGATGGCGGCGAACTGCGCCGGCCGGTCGAGCGAAGGACTGGTACCGAAGGTTTCGTAGTCGTGGAAGAGGAAAGATTGTTGTTCGCCGTCAGCCATAATTGAAATGTAATCGCTTTGATAATCTATTTGATAGGCTAATTTTCTCCTATTAGCATTGAAGGCGCAACTAAAGTTTGTATTGGATTTTAATGTCGTGGCGATATTATTTTAAGATAATATCGCCACGTACTCTCTTTGGCTATAGGTATTGTTTAAGCCGTTTCGTTAACCTTAATGCTATTAGGTTTTATAATTTTACGCCCCAATGCAATGCCTCTTTTTTCAATGTATTTGTATAGGTTTATAGCAATGATATAAGTTATTGGTAAAATTATCACTGCAGCAATAACAAAACGGATCAATGCAGGAAGTTGCACATAGGTCTGATGTTGAACAAGCCATCCGATCAACGGAATAACAATCATTAAATGCAACAGATATACCGAATAAGATACGTCGCCGAGGAACTGGCTGAAGCGGGCGGAAAGTAACTTTCTGCCCAGGAAGACAATACCTTTTAGAGGCGATTTCTCACTATGTGGCATCAGAAGAGTCGACATCCCAAGGATTATCATAATCTCAATGATCATCCTGATAGGTGAAGTAAAGTAACCCATTAAAAATGCAGCGAGTGGGGAAAGCAATGCAACCATAACATAAATCTTACTGTTCTCTGCTACGGCTTTATAGAGCAACATTCCTGATATAAATAAAGGTAGTTTGAATAAAATCATTGAGGGCATAGGGAATGCGGCGAAATATCCAGGAAAAATAAATGCTGCCATTACGCACATTACAATCACTGCCAGGCAAGTCCTAATGAAACCAATCCCCAAAACCAGCATCATGATAAACGGGAACAGGGCATAGTATTGCATTTCAAGCCCAATACTCCAGTCAGGAAGAACTGTCCTGAATGAATAATAAGGAAGGAAACCAAAGGTGAATGAGATGTGCGTTAACACGTTCGCCATTGAAGAGTCGGTATATCTCGCGGTCTCCGTTTGCGTTTCAGGCCATGCCAGCGCGATAGCATCCCGGTAATGGCCAAAGGTTTCACCGAAAATAAATGCCACAATTAGAAGGACATAGTAAAGCGGGGCGATTCGGAAAAAGCGCCTTGTCCAAAATGAAGTTACCGTTTTCACGGACGTCCAGGGTTCGACATGCTGCCTCTCTATGTAATTCTTGGCCATCAGGTAGCCGGACAGCAAAATGAAAAGATCGACACCAAAATCCGGGTTACTCAGGATAGGGATGTTGCATCGTGTCAAAATACAAATGTGACCGAGCAGGACCCACAAGGAAGCATAGCCTCGCAAGCCATCAAGCTCAGGAGACCAGTTTTTATTTTGATGCATTTTTCCACCATCATTGAGTAATAACATGTAAAAGATCTTCCAATACCTACTATAATATGAAACAAATGTCTAACGCCAGTATGGCTTGTACATGATTTTAGGAGTTCACTGAGTAATGGTTGTGCTCCAAAATTTTAGTAGGTAATACATTCGTACTTCTTTCCGATTTCTTTCATGAAAGCTTTTTATTCAATAAAAAGACAATAATTTATCCTTATTGATTGCATGGTGATTGTTGGCGCTTTATTGCTCTATTAACAACAATAGAGACTAGCTTCTGTGCATGGCGTCTTTGAATAACATTAGATAAAAAGATCATGTCATATTTTCTTGCAATTTAACCCTGATCTCTCAGGCGAACTTCCGTAAAAAGGACGGCGAATCTGTAAATCTTGAGGATATGCCGTTGAAAGGCCGTTTTTTATTTGCTGTAACTTTGCTCGCTTCGAGCGTTTCCTGCGCATTTGCTGCCGCTGATTTGCCCGTCACCGTGACGCCGCCTTCGATCCAGGCCGGTTCCTGGGTGCTGATGGACTACACTACCGGTCAAATCCTGACCGCCGGTAACGAACACCAACAGCGTAACCCCGCCAGCCTGACCAAACTGATGACCGGTTACGTTGTCGACCGCGCCATAGACAGCCATCGCATTACCTTTGATGATATGGTCACCGTCGGTAAGGATGCCTGGGCCAAGGGCAATCCCGTGTTTAACGGTTCTTCGCTGATGTTCCTTAAAGCGGGCGATCGGGTTAGCGTTCGCGATCTTAGCCGCGGGCTGATCGTCGATTCCGGTAATGACGCCTGCGTCGCGCTCGCTGACTATGTTGCTGGCGGCCAACCGCAATTTGTCGCGTTGATGAATAGCTACGTTGAAAAATTGCATTTGAAAGATACCCATTTTGAAACCGTTCATGGACTCGACGCGCCAGGCCAGCATAGCTCCGCCTATGATTTAGCGGTGTTGTCGCGGGCCATCATTCACGGCGAGCCGGATGTCTATCATATGTATAGCGAAAAAAGCCTGACGTGGAACGGCATTACCCAGCAGAACCGTAACGGTTTGCTGTGGGACAAAACCATGAATGTCGATGGTCTGAAAACCGGCCATACCTCCGGAGCTGGCTTCAACCTTATTGCCTCGGCGGTCGATGGCCAGCGTCGTTTGATTGCCGTGGTGATGGGGGCCGATAGTCCAAAAGGGCGGGAAGAGCAGGCGGCTAAGCTGCTGCACTGGGGTCAACAGAACTTTGACACCGTGCAGGTGTTGCAAAAAGGTAAGCAGGTCGGCGTCGAACATATCTGGTATGGCGACAAAGAGCAGATCAAGCTCGGCACCGATCGGGACTTCTGGCTCGCGATCCCGAAATCAGAAGTTCCGCGTATCAAAGCAAAATATGTACTGGATACTAAGGATCTGGAAGCGCCGCTCGCCGCTAACCAACGCGTGGGCGAAATCTCGCTTTACGATGGCGACAAAGTGGTCGGGCATTGGCCGCTGGTGACCCTGGAAAGCGTAGGCAAGGGCGGGATGTTTTCCCGCCTGAGCGATTATCTACATCACGGCATTTAATCTCGTTACCCTCTGGCCCGCCGCACTCTGCGGCGGGCTTCATTCATTTCGCGCTTGTGGCGACTCTGTGAATCCGCGCACATACTGTTGTTCAGCCGGCTGCTAAATTTAGTGTATATTTATACAGTATTTTATCAACACTGGAGGCGCTATGAACTACAGCATTCAATCTCTCTCTCCCCGCAAGATTGCCGGGTTTCATATGGTTGGCCCCTGGGAGCAGACCGTAAAACAGGGGTTTGAACAACTGGCGGCGTGGGTCAGTCACCACCAGGTGCCGGCGCAGGAGTGGGTCGCGGTTTATTACGATAATCCGCAGCAGGTACCGGCGGAAAAACTGCGTTGTGACACCGTTGTTACCGTGGCGGATGATTACGTCATCCCGCCTAATAGTGAAGGGGTGATCCTCACCGCAATTGCCGGTGGCGATTACGCCTGCGCCAGCGCGCGGGTCATTAACCATGACTTCTCCACGCCCTGGCTGCAGTTCTTTGACAGCCTGCTGCAGAGCAGCGAGTTCGAAATCGCGGATAAGCCCTGTTTTGAAATTTATCTTAACGATGGCAACCAGGATGGTCACTGGGATATTGAGATGTATGTGGCGGTGAACCGTATCGGCTCGTAAGTCGTTATCCCTTATCTTGACAAGGTTTTTTACATTAGCGCAGTGCGCTTGCGAAAAAAGCGGCTACAATTGGCCTTTTCTGTTTGCCGGAGCAGGCCGTGCGCGCTGATAAATCACTTAAGCCATTTGAGATCCGTCTGTATCGTCATTACCGAATTGTGCACGGTATCCGCATCGCGCTGGCTTTTGTCCTGACCTTCCTGCTGGTGCGTCTGTTGAACGTGCCGGAGGGCACCTGGCCTCTGATCACCCTGGTGGTGGTGATGGGGCCTATCTCTTTCTGGGGCAATGTGGTGCCGCGGGCCTTCGAACGTATTGGCGGCACTATCCTCGGTTCGGTACTGGGGCTGGTGGCGCTCAAACTCGAACTTATCTCACTGCCAATCATGGTGCTGTGGTGCGCGGTGGCGATGTTCCTTTGCGGCTGGCTGGCGCTCGGCAAGCGGCCCTACCAGGCGCTGCTGATTGGCATTACGCTGGCGGTGGTGGTCGGCGCGCCGCCGGGTGATATGAACACCGCGCTGTGGCGAAGCGGCGATGTCATTTTCGGCTCACTGTTGGCGATGCTGTTTACCGGTATCTGGCCGCAGCGGGCGTTTTTGCACTGGCGCATCCAGATGGCGAATTACGTCACAACGTTTAATCGGCTGTATCAGGCCGGTTTTTCGCCGAATCTGGTTGAGCGCCCGCGGTTGGAAAAACATCTTCAGAAAGCGCTCAATGACGTGGTGAAAATGCGCGGGTTGATAACCCCGGCCAGCAAAGAAACGCATATTCAGAAAGCAATCTTCGAAGCCATTCAGACCGTCAGCCGTAATCTGGTATGCATGCTGGAACTGCAAATCAACGCTTATTGGGCCTCGCGTCAGGGCCATTTTGTGATGCTCAACGCCCAGACTTTGCGCGAAACCCAACGGATGACCCAGCAAACGTTGCTGACTATCGCCCATGCCCTGTATGAGGGAAACCCGCAGCCGGTACGCGCCAACACCGAGAAGCTCAACGAGATTGTGGTCGAGTTGCGACAGCTTATCAAAGAGCATCAGGGCGATAATCTGTCGGAAACGCCGATTCACGGCTATGTTTGGCTGACCATTGAGCTGGCGCGCCAGCTTGAGCTGCTGTCGCACCTTATTTGCCGCGCGCTGCGCAAATAAAAGACAGATACGTGCGCGAAGTGAACAGGTTGCTTCGATTCAGCAGCATTTAGGGTTATGATAAACGCAAAGGAAAAAACATTGTCATCAGCGACTGCTAGCAGTTATGTTAGCCCTATAGGGCAGTCGCTTTAGCGAATCCGAATCTCAAATATTAGGGGTGTAAAAATGGAAACAACTAAGCCTTCTTTCCAGGACGTTCTGGAGTTTGTTCGTCTGTTCCGTCGTAAGAACAAGCTGCAGCGTGAAATTCAGGACGTTGAGAAAAAGATCCGTGATAACCAGAAGCGTGTCCTGCTGCTGGACAACCTCAGCGACTACATCAAGCCGGGTATGAGCGTTGAAGCCATTCAGGGTATCATCGCCAGCATGAAAACCGATTATGAAGACCGCGTTGACGATTACATCATCAAAAACGCCGAGCTGTCGAAAGAGCGTCGCGACATCTCTAAAAAACTCAAAGTGATGGGTGAAGCCAAAGTCGGCGAATAAACCACTCATTAGTTCCGGCGGCATTGCTGGCCGCCGGGCTTTTCCGTCTTCCTGCCTTAAACCTCCGTATAAGCATCGCCCTTTAAGCCGACAGTTTGTTATACTGCCGCCGTGAACTTATTGATACCGGAAGGGTTTATCACATGCTGTCCCAGATTCAGGTACCGCCGCGATGATACTGATTACCGGCGGCGCGCGTAGCGGCAAAAGCCGTCACGCCGAATCTTTACTCCAATCCTGCATGTCGGTGCTCTATATCGCCACTTCAGCCGTTATTGACGATGAAATGGCCGCACGCATTCAACATCACCGCAATAGCCGACCGCCGCACTGGCGTACAGCGGAGCGCAGCCGTGACCTGACGCCACTCATTACCCCCGATAACGCACCCGATGAAGCTATTTTGCTTGAGTGCGTCACTACACTGGTCACCAATATTCTGTTCGCTGAAGGTGGGGAAACAGATCCTGATGAATGGGATTACGCTGCGTTGGAAAGGATAGTCACGCAAGAAATCACTCAGCTGATTGCTGCCTGCCGTGCCTGCCCGTCGCCGGTGCTGCTGGTCACCAATGAGGTGGGGCTGGGAATCGTGCCGGACAACCGGCTGGCGCGGCATTTTCGCGATATTGCCGGGCGTGTGAATCAGATGCTGGCCGCGGCTGCCGATGAGGTGTGGCTGGTTGTTTCAGGGATAGGAGTCAAAATCAAATGATTAAATCGTTCTTTGCCACGCTTTCCTTTATGAGCCGCATACCGGTTCCGGCCCGCTGGTCGCAGGGGCTGGAAATCGATCAATATGAGCGCGGGATCGTGACTTTCCCACTGGTGGGGTTACTACTTGGCGCGATTGCCGGGCTGGTGATGCTGGCGCTTCATGCCTGGTGCGGCCTGCCGTTGGCCGCGCTGTTCGCCGTACTGGCGCTGGCGCTGCTGACCGGCGGTTTTCATCTTGATGGCCTGGCGGATACCTGCGATGGGATCTTCTCAGCCCGTCGCCGCGAGCGGATGCTGGAGATCATGCGTGATAGTCGGCTGGGGACGCACGGCGGGCTGGCGCTGATCTTTGTGCTGGTGGCAAAGGTATTGGTCATTAGCGAACTGGCGCTGCGCGGTACCTCGATGCTAGCGGCGCTGGCTGCCGCCTGCGCTGTGGCGCGTGGGATGTCGGTGCTGCTAATGTACCGCCAGCGTTATGCCCGGGAGCAGGGGCTTGGTAACGTATTTATTGGCAAGGTGACTTTCCGGCAGACCGTCATTACCCTGGCGCTATCCTTGGCGCTGGCAACGCTGCTGCTGGGCGTGCAGGGCCTGCTGGCTGCGGTTATAACGCTGCTGGTGGTGTCGGCGCTTGGTCAGGCGCTGAAGCGCACGCTGGGCGGGCAAACCGGCGATACGCTGGGAGCGGCCATTGAACTGGGCGAAGTTATCTTTTTACTGGCGTTGCTATAGAGCACACACCGCGCTGACAGGAAGCATATGGATACAATAAGTGAATGGTTAGCGGCCATCCCGCGGCCGGACGAAAGCGCGATGTCGCGGGCTCGTCAGCATATTGACGGCTTGTTGAAACCGCCCGGCAGCCTGGGGCGTCTGGAATCGCTGGCGATTCAGTTAGCCGGTATGCCGGGGCTACAGGGCGCATTACGTTTTCCACGCAAAACTATCGTGGTCATGTGCGCCGACCACGGCGTCTGGCATGAAGGTGTTACCGTCTCGCCACAGGCGGTGACCGCGATTCAGGCGGTCAATATGACCCGTAAGAATACCGGCGTTTGCGTGCTGGCAGCTCAGGCCGGGGCTGATGTTCAGGTAGTTGACATCGGTATTGACGCCGAACCGATCCCTGGGCTGGTAAATATGAAAGTGGCGCGCGGCAGCGGTAATATTGCCTGTACCGCGGCGATGAGTCGCGAGCAGGCTGAAACGCTGCTGCTGGCGAGCATGCGCTACACCCGTCAGCTTGCGGAGCAGGGCGTGCGTCTGTTCGGCGTGGGCGAATTAGGAATGGCTAACACGACCCCCGCTGCGGCAGTAGTCAGCGTGCTGACCGATCATGATGCCGGCGATGTTGTGGGCATCGGCGCGAACCTTCCAATATCGCAGCTGGCGCACAAGGCGGAAGTGGTACGCCGGGCGATAGCGGTCAACCAGCCTTCACCCGAAGATGGCCTCGACGTGCTGGCAAAAGTGGGCGGTTTTGACTTGCTCGGGATGGCCGGGGTCATGCTGGGCGCCGCTTCCTGCGGATTGCCGGTAATACTCGATGGCTTTTTATCGTACGCGTCGGCACTGGCGGCCTGCCGGATCGCGCCACAGTTGCATCCGTACCTGATTCCGTCGCATCTGTCGGCGGAGAAGGGGGCACGTATTGCGCTGGAGCACCTGCAGTTGCAACCTTATCTGGAGATGGGCATGCGCTTAGGCGAGGGCAGCGGCGCGGCATTAGCCATGCATCTGGTGGAGGCGGCAGGAGCGATGTTCAACGACATGGGGACGCTGGCTGAGAGCAATATCGTGCTGCCGGAAAACCGTTAACCGGCTTCGGGGCGCCGACCGGCCCCCCGAAAGAGTGCTTACAGCGCCTGCTGCCACACGCTTTGCGGCAGCAGATAAACATCCGCTTTAGCCTGCATACCGTCGGTAACGATATGACGAATGCCGCTGGCCATCACCGCAAGGGTGACATCAAACGCATTCAGGCTATCGCCAAAACCGGCGGTAAGGTTGAGCATTGAGCCATCGGCCATCAGATAGATTGTTTTCCCCGGCATCCGATAAGCGTTGATATAGGGCATAACCTCTTCATGCGGGAACTGGCGCAGGTGTTCGCAATCAATCTCTTCCGCCACGTGTCCGACGTTGAGAATAAACACGCCATCTTTAGCGCTATCCAGCGCCAGGCTGTTGACCACTTTCTTGCCGCCGGTGGCGGTGGCGACGACATCGGCTGATGCGATTGCATCCTGTAAATCTACGACATGCCAGCCGTCATAAGCGGCCTGTAAACGGCGCGCCGGATCGATTTCCGCCACCATAACCTGGCCGCCGAAGGCTTTTGCCGCCGCGGCAACGCCTTGCCCGACCAGACCGTAGCCGATCACCAGTACTTTTTTCTCATGTAGGGTAAGGTGAGTGGTCTGGAAGAAAGTGTGCCAGGCCGTCAGGCCGACCATATGGCGGTTATGTAGACCTTCTTTGACCGGCAGATCATCCCAGTTAAAGATAGGGTAGCCGGGGCGAATATCACCGAGGCGATTGACGCCGGAGCCGGTGGCTTCAAGGCCGGCGACGACATTGCCGAACTCGCCGCGCTGGTGGAGCAGGGTGGTAATATCCGCGCCCATCTCGCACAGGTGGGTTGGTTGCCAGGCGATGGCTTTTTCCCATGATTGTTGCCAGTCAGCGTCACTCATATTGCGCCAGGCGCAGGCTTCCGCGCCGCGCTCCACCAGCCAGGAGACAACCTCATCCTGCACGGTGGTTGGATTACAGGTGGTCAAAAAGACTTTCGCCCCTTTCTCAAGGAGCCCCTGCACCAGCGGGATCATTTTCATATCGAGATGCATACAGCAGGCCAGGCGCACTTCGCTGAGGTCGGGAAGGGCCGCCACCTGACGCAGGGTACGCGGCATATTCTGGCTAGCCCATGCCACTTCTTTCGTTAAATTTGTCTTATTATTCACCGTATTGTGACCTTTAATCCGTAGAGTGGGTTTAACCCCAGTGGGGAAGATGATTCTAACGCAGGGTGTATAAATCACATAACCCACACTGCCCGGTAAAGTTGCAAATAATAGGCATCATAAATACATGGTTGTTAATGAATGGTTAAATAAAGACAATGAAACATCATTTATTCCTATGATGTGAGCGATTCGTTCGATGTTACGCGTTTTACAGCGCCCGCTATTTTCCCGCGCGCGTATTTTTCTCGGCCGTTTAAAACCTCATGCCTTACCCGTTGCTAAAAAGCATATTTTATTGGGCTCAATCGGCGCCGGAACGGGACTTGCGGTGACCAGTATGTTCAGCCACTGGCTGCTGGGCGAGGTGAATCTGTGGTTTATTGCGCCGATGGGGGCCTCGGCGGTATTGCTATTCGGCGTGCCCAGCAGCCCGCTTGCTCAACCCTGGTCTATCGTTGGCGGCAACGTGCTTTCGGCGCTGATCGGCGTCACTGTCGGACTGTTGGTGCCGGATACGGCAATCGCCTGCGGCCTGGCGGCGGCGCTGGCGATTGCCGGGATGTACTTTTTGCGTTGTCTGCATCCACCTGGCGGCGCGGTGGCGCTCACGGCCATTCTTGGCGGCGCCGGCGTACACAGTGAAGGCTACCAGTTTGTGCTGACGCCGGTATTATTGAACTCCATGATGTTGGCGCTGCTGGCGATCGTCTTCAACAATCTGGTCGGGCGCCGCTATCCGCATCCGCTGGCGGCGGAAGAGGTGAAGCCGAATGTAGTGCCGATGGGGATTGCAGTCACTCGCGAAGATATTCACGCCGCGCTGATGGAAGGGCAGTTCCTTGATATCGGCGAGGACGATGTGCAGGAACTACTGGAGAATATTGAACAGCAGGCCCGGCTGCGTCTCGCCGTCGGTCAAAAAGCGCGCCAGTGATGCTATTAAGGCACCCGTTGCAATGCCTTAGCTAGCGCCAGCCTGAATCGCTCGATGAGGTCGGGTTCACCGGGCAATAATTCGGCGAGCGTAATCGTTTTGTCCGCGCGGTAGACCTTACCGCTGCCGAGCAGCGCCTCAATATCATTGGCCGCCTGATGTGCGGCCTGCAGGTCGGCATCCAGTAATATCACGGCGTGAGCCAGGACGATGTGCCCCTGGCTGTCGGCTATGGGCCGCCAGTATTGAGCGGTACCGGCAATCTTGCGGGCGTTTTCCCCCTCGCCGCAGGCGAGGTTATAGCGCCCGTCGCAGAAAGAACCGCTGACGGCCTGAAAATGGCTTTCGACGCCGAGGGTCGCCAGCGTGCGTTGCAATATTCCACACAGCAACAGATAGATAGGTTCGGCGGCTTCGCCTAACGGCTGGGTTACCGGCCAGGCAAGACTCAGGTTGAGGATCCCCGGCCCCTGCGGCACCAGCCCACCGCCGGAGCGACGCATCCACACCGGCCAGCCGCGGGCGGCAAAGGATTCACTGACGGCGGCCAGATTGGCGAATTTCCGGTAACTGCCGGGCACCACGAACCCTTGCGGCGCCTGCCAGAGCTGAGCGACGGCTTCACCTCGGCGCGCGCGCTCGAACAGAGGCAGTTCGGCAAGCGTGGGATCATCGCAGCGGACAATCGGTAATTCGTCGGCGTTGAACCCGGCAGGCCAGCAGTCTGTGTTCTGTTGTGTTATCACGAAGCCTCCCTTGTTATGTCGGATGGCGGTTTTTCATCAACATCGCCGTGACGGCAGAGATCAGGCAGCCGACCGTCAGATAAATCGCCACGCTGTGCCACGACCCGCCAGAGAAGGTGACCAGCGCGGCGGCGATAAATGGCGTAAAACCGCCGCCGACCACGCTGGCCACCTGGTATCCGACGCCAGCGCCGCTGTAGCGATAGCTGGCGCCAAACATTTCGGTAAACATCGGTTGCTGCACGCAAACCACCATATCATGGGCGATGTTGGCCAGCATCAGGGCAAAAAATAGGATCCAGAACAGCGAGTGCTGCTCCAGCGCCATAAAGAAGGGGAAGCCGCTTAATGTTCCGATCAGCGCCCCGGTAATATAGATACGTCGGCGGCCAAACCTATCCGCCAGCCACGCAAAGCAGGGAATGGTAAAACAGCTAATGCCGCCCACCAGCAACCCAATATTGAGGAACAGCTCACGCGGCAGGCCGAGGTTTTGTGTCGAGTAGTTGAGGGCGAATGCGGTCACGATATACATCGTTAACAGTTCACACAGGCGCAGAGCGATGATTAATAAGAAGGCACCCGGATGGCGTACCAATGCTTCCAGTACCGGCAGGCGTTTTTTCTCCGCGGCGGGCGTTTTCTGCACCTGCTGCTCAAACTCTGCCGACTCGGCCATGCCGTTGCGGATCCACAATGCCGCCAGTACCAGCACTACGCTAAACAGGAACGGCAGGCGCCAGCCCCAGCTAAGGAACTGCTCATCGGTGGTGAAACTGCTGATAAGCGATACCAGCCCAGTAGAGAGCAGCAGCCCGACGCCGTAACCCACCTGCACGCCGCTGCTATAGAACGCTTTTTTGTTTTTCGGCGCGCTTTCAACCGACAGCAACGCCGCGCCGCCCCATTCGCCGCCGACGGCGAAGCCCTGTACTGCGCGCAAAATCACCAGCAAAACCGGCGCCCACCAGCCAATCTGGTTAAAGGAAGGCAGGAGCCCGATACAGGCGGTGGCGATCCCCATCATCCACACGGTCATCATCAGCATGCGCTTACGACCTAAGCGGTCGCCGAAATGGCCGAAGATCACGCCGCCGAGCGGGCGGAAGAGGAAGCCGACGCCGAAGGTCGCGAAGGCTGCCAGCGTGCCCATTGCCGGGCCAATTTGTGGGAAAAATTCGCGGTTGAACACCAGTGCGGCGGTAATGCCGTACAGCAGAAAATCGTACCAGTCGACGACGGCGCCGGCAAAGCTGCCCCATGCCGCACGACGAGCGCGATGAAGAGAGGCGACCCCGTTGCCGGAGTCGGGAGAAATAAGCGTTGAGTCCATGCCTGTCCTGTTTGTTGCTAATTTGTTATTATTTGAATGAGACGCTTTCTTATCTACGCGCCGTTAGGGAGATTACCGCGCATAAGCGCAACTGAAAAGTTTTTTACCTGCCGGAAAGACAATAAAGTAAAAAATGTCTAAATCGAACATTTAATTTTCACCACTGGCGTGGGTTAACTGTTGACCATTACTGCTATTTTATTTTTGTTGCCCCATTGGGACGGCTTTTAAGAATTCACGTAAATGGTTTACAATTACTATCTCCAACGCTGGATATGGTGGGTGATATGCGTCTAATTTTTGCAGTTTTATTTTATGTTTTAGTTTTACCTAATGCTTTCGCAGAAAAACTGCCTGCGCCAACGGGCAAACCCGTTTTAACCATTTCAGGAAAGATTACCAATACAAACGAAGGCGATACTGCCGTATTTGACGTCGCCGCGTTAGAAAAGTTGGGCAATGAGACAGTGATCACAACCACTCCCTGGTATTCAGGAAAAGTGCGCTTTGATGGTATTTCACTTAGCAAACTTATGGACTTAGTGGGTGCGCAAGGTAAGACGGCGAAGGTGATGGCCCTTAACGATTATACGACCGAGGTGCCGGTGGATGATTTTCATAAATTCCCGGTGATCCTCGCGCTGAAGATGAATGGTGAATATATGCGCATTCGTGACAAAGGGCCCCTTTTTATTGTTTATCCCTACGATAGTAGCGCGGAGTTACAGAACCAAATCTATTATTCCCGCTCGGCATGGCAGGTTTCAAAGATTATAATTGAGTAAGGCTCTGATCTTGAATCGAATACTCACTGCCATTATTTTGTCGCTTTTTATCGTCACCGGATACATTACCTATCTGGTGCATGAGCGGCAGAGTGAGCTGCAAAAATTAACACGTTATACCGACTCGTGGTCTGTGTCCCAGATGGTCTCTGAATACATGCGTCTGGAGGCTCGTTTAAGCGCCCTGGCGCTGAACGTGAAGGGGACCGACCGCGATGAGGTACGCCTGCGCCTGGAAATAATGATGAGCCAGATTGAATTGCTGCAGCAGGGCGATCTTGGTCAGTTCATCAGAAAAAGCGAGCAGCGGCAGGCGACGGTCACCAGTCTGATTCAGATCCTCGATCAACTCGACAGGCAACTGGATTCCATGACGCCTGAGCAGATGATGACTCTGCTATACACGATGAGTAAGTTGGATGGCCCAATGACCTCACTGGCCTCCATGACCCTGGCGCAGGACTTTGATGTCGTTAATCTTACGCATGATAAGATTCAGCATCTCTATTACATCTATTCGGTGATTTCAATCTTGCTGATTACGATGTGTATCACTCTTGGCCTATTGATGCTTCGACAAAATAACAACTTGCGTCGCGCGCATGTGCGAATGAAGCTGTTAGCTAATGATTTACAGCTGTCGAAAGAGAAACTTCAGGTACAGAACCGCCGTTTGCAGTATGACGCTTATCACGATTCGTTAACAGGTATGCCTAATCGCCTCTCTTTCTGGCAGAGGCTACAGGAAGTGGTTAATCACGTGAAACCTTATAATGGTTGCGCAGTGGTTATGTTGTTTGACCTCGATAATTTTAAAGATGTTAATGATACCTTAGGACATGATGCCGGCGATAAGTTGCTGCAGGAGCTCGCCAGCCGTCTGTCGTTCTTTCGTAAAACATCAGAGACGCTGTACCGCCTTGGTGGCGATGAGTTTGCCCTGGTATCGCAGGATCTGAGCGAAGAAATGGCGCTGGAGCGGGCGGATGTGATCCGCGAAAAAATCAGCCAGCCGTACTATATCTACGATTCGTTAATTAACATTGGCGCTTGCATCGGCATCGTTATCTCCGATGGTGAAAGTCGTACTGATTACTTATACAAATGTGCCGATTTAGCGTTGTATGAAGCGAAAAAGTCGGGCGCGGGCAACGTGGAGATTTTTCGTCCCGGCATGTTACAACGTTTACAGGAAAACAAATCCTTTGAGGACGATCTGCTACATGCACTGGAAAACGACCAGTTCAAGGTTTACTACCAGCCGATCGCCGACACGGTGTCGCGTGAAATCTACGGTTACGAAGCGTTGGTGCGCTGGTTTCATCCACTGCGCGGTATGGTGCCACCTACGGAATTTATCCCGGTGGCGGAGAAAACCGGCCTGATTAACCCACTTGGTGAGTGGGTGCTGAAGACCGCCTGCGAGGAGGCGGCTCGCTGGGAGCAACCGCTGAAGGTTTCGGTAAACGTCTCACCGATTCAACTTATCAATACCTCACTTACAGACACGGTAGCGGCGGTGCTAAAGAAGACCGGCCTCGACCCGCGGCGCCTTGATCTTGAGATTACGGAATCTGATGTATTTAACGAGAATACGCGCTCGCTGGAGATCCTCAGCCAGTTGCGCGAGCAGGGGATTCAGATCTCAATTGACGATTTTGGTACCGGCTATTCGTCATTGTCGCGGCTGAGTTATTTCCCTTTTGATAAGATCAAAATTGACCGCTCGTTTGTGGTCAATATACCTATGCAAAAAGATGACCTCGATATCGTGCGCCTGATCATCAGTATGGGGAAAAGTTTACATATGCGCATTGTCGCCGAAGGTGTTGAAACCGAGGAACAGTTAACTTCGCTGCAACAATTAGGTTGCGATCTCGTTCAGGGATATTTAATCGGGAAGCCGGGGCTTTTAAATAACAACTGAAAAAAGATAATCTTCGGTCTTTAAACTGTCGCCTGTGAACTATCACAGGCGCTTTTTTATATTTTAAATAAACCTAATCCGTAATGGGTATAAATAGTGGTAGATAAAATAGGATCAAAAAAATAATACCCTTAACAATTAAAAGGGGTATATGATATGCAATATATCGTTTCATTCGCGGCGCTATTTCACGGCGCGGAAAGAGAGGCAAATCATGCAGCGAATCATTATACCTACCCATTATGTTCAGACCCGCTCCACCCCCATGTGGACCAAGGAGACCGCGCCCGCGTCCATCTGGAAGCGCCATCTTGATGCCGGTACGCGACAGGGCGTCTATCCGCGTTTATCGGTGATGCAGGGTGCAATACGCTATTATGGTTATGCCGATGAAACGAGCCCAGACCCTGTTGAAACGATGACTATTGAAGCGGGGCAGTTTGGTGTCTTCCCTGCGGAAAAATGGCACTGCATTGAGGCATTAACTGACGATACCGTATTTAATGTCGATTTTTACGTCGACCCTAAAATTCTGATTGAGGGATAAGCTGAGTCTATGAACAGTGAAAATAAAGGTTACTCATTAGCGATAGCCAATAACAACAATAATGAAAAAAAAGAGAAAATTTATCTGAAGCCGATGGCGCTTTATGTCCCTGATATTGCGGTTCAGGCAGTAGCGGAGTTGCTTCAGGATCTTTCTGCCGATAACGCACAGGGCAAAGGGTTCAGCCTGGTGGTGACTAACAATAATAATGGTGTATCGGTAGATAAAGATTTCGCCTCAATCGAGGCGCTTCAGGATCCACTGCATGCCGCTGACGCGGTGAAAGAGCTCATCAATATTGTGCGCGGTTATGAATCTGACGAAGAGACTAACGTCTGCGGCTGGTAACACACCGTCTGGCAGATATCGTCCGATATCTGCCTCTTTCTCCGGTTTCAACTCATCGTTATCTGCTGCAGTAGCCAGTCCCGCAACGCGCTGATATCGCCGCGCTGGGCTAACTCTTGTGTCGCCACCAGATAATAGTTTGCTCCCGGTAAGGACATCTCAAATGGCGCCGCTAATACCCCGCGTTGCAACAGATCGCGCGCCAGCAGCTCGCTGGCAATCACTACGCCTTGTCCTGCTACCGCCGCCTGTAGCGCATGCGTCTCATCGCTGAAGGTTAACCCAGCATCGATATTCAGCTGCGGTGGCCCGTAGCGACGCTGCCAGTTTTCCCAGCCCGGCGAATCAGCCGGAACGTGACGATGTTCAACGTGGAACAGGGTTGCGTGATGCAAATCCTCCAGCCGTGTAATACCCAGCGTTGGGCTAGCGACGACGATAAAGCGGTCTTCATGTAGCAAGGTACAGTGCAGTTCGCGCTCCGGCGTTTCACGATAGCGAATCGCGACGTCAACGCTGCGCTGGTTGAGATCCACCCGCTCGACGCTGGTATGCAGCCGCAGGTCAATAGCGGGGAATTCCGCTTTAAATGCTGCCAGCCGTGGTACCAGCCAGTGAGTTAGAAAGTTGGAGGTGGTGGTGACGGTGAGTGACGGCGGCTGGTGTGAGCGAACAATTTGTGTAGTCGCTTCTTCCAGCGCGCTAAAGGCGCGTTGAGTCCCTGCATAGAGAATTTCACCGCTGTCGGTAAGGCTGACTCCCAGGGCATTGCGTTCACAGACGCGGCACTCCAGCACAGATTCCAGTAGTTTTATCTGGTGGCTCACTGCGGTAGCGCTCACCCCAAGCATATCGGCGGCGCGTTTAAAACTGCGACAGCGGGCAACGGCATGAAAGGCGCGTAGCGCGCCCAGCGGCGGGAGGCGGGTTTTTCTCATGGCTGAGTTTTTCTCATCTATTGCTGAAATTTATGCGTTTGCCGTACTTATTATACAGAGGATAGCCTACTGATATGTGAAATAGACACTGAATTAAATTCATCAGTGTTTGCGATTATCAGGAGTGAATAATGAATATCTACCGTAATCAGCGAGCTGGTGGGGCAACCACTTGCGAGGCCCCGCTCACGCAAACTATCGCGCTAAGTGGCGTATTCGCGGCGGGGGCGCTGCTATTGAGCGTTTCCTCCATGATTGGCACTCTCGGTACTCTGGCGTCGCTGCTGACGCTGACGGGAGCTTTTGCTGTTGGCTATGCAATCGCGCGTTGGCAGCTGTGGCCAGCGCATTATAGCGTTAGGGTATCGTGCTACGCCTTTGTGCTGTCCGCTATGGGCTGGTTAATGTTACTGGTGCTGTGGAATAGCGGACACGGTTGGCTATCTCAAATTCCGGGGATCGCCTTTGGTGGATTAGGTGCGGGTATTGTCTGGAAAAACAATGCTACAGCAAGATACTCGTCGGGCATGATGGCGAACATCCCGATGACAACAGGTATCGTTATTATTATCCTGGCGACTCTGCTAACCAATCACTATGCGGATTCGGGAAAGGGAGGTTTTGTCTACGCACTGGCGGTCCTGGTAGATCTGGCATTGCTGGGAGCGGTGCTGATGAAAATTAGACAGCAGGAAATGTCGTAAATCGGCCCGTTATTTACCATAGCAAATCCTACCTATCATCTACGCAAGCGTAACACCACGACGACTTTGGTTCTGGCGTGGCGCCCGTTATCCTCTGTTTGTCAGTGAATCCATTAAATATTATCGTGAACGCTTAGTTATTTTAGTGACAGCAGAATTGAGAGAAAAAGCGGGGTTTTATGTAACGCGGCAACATGTGAAGTGGCTTACATTTTTGACTTTCATCACACTTTATAGTTACGTCATTCTTGGTCGACGCAGTTATTTACTATGGCATCCATTAAAGACGTAGCAATAAAAGCTGGAGTATCTACCGCTACGGTCTCACGCGTGCTGAATAATCATCCCAGCGTGGCGCCAGAAACTCGCAAAGCAGTTCGTGAGGCAATGGATTTCTTATGCTATGTGCCTAGCAAGAGTGCGTTTCAATTGAGTGGGAAATGTTCTGGGCTGATTGCAGTTGTTCTGCCAAACCTTGTCAACCCACATTTTTGTGAACTGCTGGCGACATTTGAAGAAGAGGCAAGATACATCGGTAAAACGGTTATCGTCAAAACTCATCAGAATCAACCGCAGCTAGATAAGCAAATAATATATACGCTTATTAGTATGGGTATTGACAGTTTGCTATGGGTGCCAACAGAAGCCGAAAGCGAACTTGCAGAATGGCTCATCGCGACTAATATCCCCGTTGCAGTGGTTACGCTGGTATCGCGATTTTTCAATTCTGTTTCTATCGATCAAAGTAAAGGGGCGGAAGTTATAGCCGAGCATTTTATTCAGACCGGTCATACCACGTTTGGATTTGTAGCGCAGGAAGGCGCGGATAACCGAAAGGTTTTTTCATGGGCAAAACGAATTACCGCTCAGGGATTGACTATAGATAAAGAGAATCAGTTTTGGATAGCGAAAGGCGAGGGTGAGAAAACATCAGGGCATATTAGTATACTCGATGATATTATTGTCAGGCTAGCCGAGAGAATAAATCATTGTTCATCTCTCTGGGTCTATAACGATGTGGCTGCTAGTTATATTATTGATGGCTTAAAAGAAAAAGGAATATCTGTGCCTAAAGATATTGCCATCGCTAGTTTTGATAATACTTTACTGGCACAAACTAAAAAAATCACTAGTGTGGCGCAACCGATAAGTGAAATCGCCCATCTGGCATTTCAAATGATTAACAACGAAACAAAACAAGAAAGTATTGAAATGCACGAAATTGTCTCTCGGTTAATTATACGGGAGAGTAGCGTGAGTATTAATATTACTTTGCTTTAATCTACATACGCCGTTATCAACTTATAAATATAAACTAACATTGGTTTACTAACCTCTGTTGAACACTTATGACTGTATACTCTAGAGGTCTTCTATGTCTGCAAACTCAATCGAAAGGCAAGGTGTTTACGGCAAACTGCGTTTAAAAGAAAAAATTGGTTATGGAATGGGAGATGCTGGTTCTTGTATGATTTGGAGTGTACTGGCGTTATATCTAACATGGTTCTACACGGATGTTTATGGTTTAGCTCCCGGTGTTGTCGGTACCTTGTTTCTGGTCATTCGTATTTTTGATGCCTTTAGCGACCCGGTTATGGGGGCGATTTGCGATCGTACTCGTAGCCGATGGGGTAAATTCCGACCATGGTTATTATGGATGGCATTGCCATTTGGTTTGGGAGCAGTACTAATGTTCACAACGCCCGATTTAAGCATGAATGGAAAAATTGTTTATGCCTGGGTGACATATCTGGTTATGTCATTAATCTATACTGCTATCAATATTCCATATTGCTCAGTAGCCGGTGTGATCACGCTAAATCAGAAAGAGCGTTTAGGCTGTTTGTCATGGCGATTTTTCCTCAATGGATTGGCGACGCTAATTGTCTCTTCTTCAATTTTACCCTTAACAGACTGGTTAGGTAACGGTAACAGAGCGGCTGGTTTTCAGTTGACTATGGTAATCATGGGAGGAGCTGCGACACTAATGTTCTTCTTTTGTTTTGCCAGTATCAAAGAACGTGTTACTGCAATTAAAGTTAATGACTCTTTAATAAATGATCTAAAAGATATCATCAAAAACGATCAATGGTTATTGATGATTTTTATTACTTTCCTTAATGTTTTTCCGGCGTTTATTCGTGGTGCAGTGACTATTTATTATGCTACCTATGTTATGCAAGCCTCCGTCGGATTTACTACGTTTTTTTTGGCTCTTGGCGTTGCATGTAACATGCTAGGTAGTGTTATAGCGAAACCACTCACCGATCGTTTTGATAAAATTAAGCTGTTCCGTTCGATTAATATCGTTCTTGGCTTCCTTTCTTTAGCTCTATGGTTTGTCGATCCCAGGTCTTTGCTACCACTACTTACACTATTTATCATCATTAACATCCTGCATTTGATTCAATCAGGGCCAATATTATGGGCCATGATGTCCGACGTTGATGACTACGGAGACTGGAAATACGGTAAACGCCTTACCGGTATTTCATTTGCTGGTAATTTGTTTATGTTAAAAATGGGTTTAGCAGTTGCTGGTGCGATTGTTGCGTGGATATTATCATTGACGGGTTACATCGCTAATAAACCTCAACAAAACACAGAGACTATCGAAGGTATCATTATTATGTTTTCTTTACTGCCAATGATTACCTATTTTATTAGCGCATTCGTAGTTAGATACTTTAAATTGAATAACCACTTTCTTGAACAGATTAAAGTGGAACTCGCTAAGCGTGAACTCAATAACGGTTCTTCACCGCATCATGACATCGAGCGAGATAGGACCACAGTGGTTAATCATTAGTTAAAACTCTCCTGACAGAAATCAGGGTCATTATTAATTATTATAATATTCAGAGGTTAATAGAATCGTAATATCTACCTATCCTAATAATGTAGAGGAAAATAACGCATGTCGAGTGAAAATTATTATGATGTAACAGAGTGGAGTGAAGGTAATCCTTTTGAAGATATCGGTTTAGTGATTAATAGTATTATTGCCGATATTAAAAATCGGCAAACAGACACAGATGTAAATGATGGTGGAAAGCCGGGGGCTGTTATCTATATCCCGCCAGGAGACTATCATTTGCTCACTCAGGTAGTAATAGACATCAGTTACTTGAAAGTTAAAGGAGACGGACATGGGTTTACCTCTTCAAGTATCCGTTTTAATACTCCGGAAAGTGATTGGGCAAGCTGGCATGAATTGTGGCCAGGCGGTAGTCGTATACTTGTTGATATAACACCATCATCTACGACTCCGGAAGCGGAAGGGGCGGCTTTTTATATTGAGCGTAGCGGTGACCCAAGAATAAGCTCAGTTGAGTTCGCGGATTTTTGCATTGATGGGTTACATTTTGTGGATGACGGTTCGGGAAGTAACGACCCTGAAAACACCTATCTCAATGGTAAAACGGGTATTTATATTGCCAGTGCGCAGGACTCATTCCGCATTAGTGGAATGGGATTCGTATATCTTGAACACGGCATCACTATATATAATGCCGATGCATTGGCGATACATAATAACTTTATTGCTGAGTGCGGTAATTGTATAGAACTCCGTGGGTCGGGACAGGCTTCAAAAATAACCGATAATTTGATAGGTGCCGGTTATAGAGGATATTCCATTTATGCAGAGAACTTTGGTGGCCTTCTGGTTACAGCAAACAACATTTTTCCCCGCGGTAAAAGCAGTATTCACTTTTCTGGTGTCCTCCGTTCTGCAGTTAGCAGCAACAGATTTCATTCATTCTATCCAGGGATGCTGGTTTTTGAGAATAGCTGTTCAGAAAACCTGGTGACGGCAAACCACTTTTTCCGTGAACATGAACCTTGGGAACCTATGCAGTCCTATAGTAATGGTTTAGATGACTTGTATGGGTTGCTATATATAGAAGGGGAGAATAATTCGATTATTGCTAACCATATTTCTGAATCGATTGATAAACAGTATATCGTTCCTGCTGGTGCGACACCTGTCATAATACGGTTGGCATCAGGAGATAGTAACTATATTTCTGACAATCATATTGTTGCTACCACCGATACATCATTGTTAAAAGGTCATGCAGAATCTTGTTTCTCTGCACAAGTTAGAGCGCTGCTGGCATTAGAGGGGTTGGAAGTTCTCGACGTGACGACCGTACAGGTCGACGCAGCATCTCAACGTAATACCATACTTGATTCCGGAAGCGACGATCAGGTTGTGCTTGATAAAGCGATCAATGCGTTTAGAGCGACGCCGGTACCCGGCTTGTCATAATAGAAAAGCAAAAAGCCTGCTCGTAAGCAGGCTTTTCTAAATCTGGCTCCTCTGACTGGGATCGCCTTTGCCAGTAACAGGCTAATTCATAAGCTAAACTTGAATTCACTTGTTGTCAAGACCACCAGAATGACCACCATTTCACTACGGGACTAATGACATATTTAGGCACTGACTTTAGCCAATTGAACACCAGCAAACCGCGCCAATTATGGTGCAGGCACAATAGTATCAGCTCCGAACCAATTCCCAAGTGTTGCAAGTGCCTCAGGAGACAAAGCTTGTGTAAACAAGATTGCAAGGCGCTTTTGAGGTCTGGAGCAGGCCACGTAAAACAAATTTCGGTTACGCTCAAATGAATCTTCTTTTCCTGCTGGGAGCATTTGCTCTCCAGCAAAGCCCAACATTTCACCAAAGTTATATTGGTTCCACCCTCGTCCAACAACTACCAAGACATTTTCAAATTCAGCACCTTTCACACCATGTTTAGTCTCAAAAGGGGAATGACCATCAAGATAACGGCGAAGTGACTTTACTTCGGAATAGGGAATATCTTTCAATTTTTCCAGTTCTTTTAGCCTTCGGGGTATTTCCGCACCAGCAGTCCTGTCATAATTGCGTAATTCCTGCTCGTGTTTTTCAACATTATCAGGAAGTCTGGGCTTACGATGTGTACGCAAGAATTCAACCACTTCACCGATAGTTCCTGTTTCGCGTATAGCAAGCAACTGCATCATTGCATTGTGCCAACTTTCCTTATCTGAATGGCTACGTAATTGTGGTGTAGCGCCACCAAAAACTTCAAACATCGCACCATATTTACGAGCCTCAAAGGCGTCGCAGGCAGGTTCAAGCTTGTCGATAAAGAAGGCTATATGCTCGTTTTCTTTTTTCGTAAAAGATTCGTTATATCGAAACGTTGCTACTATATTCGAGTAACCTTGCTGATTGGCTAAAAGTCGATGAGTCAGCATGAGAATTTTGGTATGTGCGGGAGAGAAATCCCAACCATCTTGTTGCAACGTTTCTTTGACACGTTCCAGAGTAGCTTGCCCTTCTGCTAAAGGGAGATCTCCACCCCAGTGCAAACCTTTTTGACGTACCCCTTGCCAATTGTTTGTATGGAAAACCCGTACCTGACCTTCAGCTTCGGGGTCTTTGAC
The DNA here is from genome assembly GCF_050600785.1 of Klebsiella sp. 141198. Lineage (NCBI taxonomy): Bacteria > Pseudomonadati > Pseudomonadota > Gammaproteobacteria > Enterobacterales > Enterobacteriaceae > Klebsiella > Klebsiella sp. 141198. Next base: position 451,818 of record NZ_JAQIRM010000002.1, on the reverse strand, counting down.
ACACTGCGGTAGCTCAGGCCTCATGAGATTGAGGGCATCGACAATTGTCTTATCCGAACGAAAATTGGCCTCCTTACCTATCCCAACCACATCTGGATGTTCCAGTTTACCACATCCACCACCATAGATTTTTTGCCAATGGTCGCCGAAAAAACCAAATAGAGGAGCTCCAGTTTGCCCAAGAAAATGTCTTTTAATTGCCTCAATCCAGTCTTTGTCTGTGTCCTGGTACTCATCGACCAGAATGATCGGGAAGCGTTCTGTAATCACTTTGCGGAACTTATCGTGTTCCATGAGTGAGATAGTTAAAGAAAGGACATCGTCATGATGAATCGTTATACGATGGTCGCGGATGGAGCGATGTCCAAGATTATACTCAACACTACGATTACTAAGGCTTCCACCAGCCTCTTCGAGCTTTTCTCTCCACTCTGGCATTGCTTCAATCAGTTCTCTCAACGGTTTTTGAAAGCTACTGATTAACGACCAACAGAACGCATGATTGGTATCACAAAAAACGATGGGGCTTCGATCTGTTCGCGCGACGATTTCATCCTTCGCCACGTTAGTAAAGGTAATGCAGGCAATTTGCTGGCTATGTTTTTCAAATAAATCCTTATTTCGCTCAATCAAGAATCGAAGTGCCTTAATAAGGGAATATGTTTTACCCGCACCAGCGCCAGCTTCCAGCCGGAAGCTTCGTCCTTCACTGAGGCAAGCATACATAGATTCCAAAGCTCGCTGGCTAGCAGCTTCGGCGGGCGAATGGATCTCAGACATCAGCGCTGGCTCCTTCTTCAATATTAGTTGTGGCCTCTACAACCTGCGCCAATACTGGATCTTGTGTCATAGGCTCATTGCTGCCAGCTAACCAGCGAATTCCATCGACGATGTATTTGGGGGCGTTCCATTCTGTCTCTGTAATCGCGTATTTCAATGCAAATTCTGATTTTTTCCACTCAGCCGCTTTATCACGGGCTTCTATTTCAAGTTCCTGAGTATTTCTCCCTACCAGCCCGAATAGAACCGAGTTTGCAAGGATAAATGCATCTTCGAATGTGCGTCCGCAGGGGCCATCTGTCACTTCTGCACATTGATAGGCAATACGATTTCCATTACGAGCTTTATCATCGTCACTCCTTGCAATCAAACCAGCTAATGTGAAAGGAGTATCTTCAGAGAACCATGCTTTCAAACAAGCATTACTGGAATATGTGCCAAGATGAACGGCGCACGCTTTACCCCGAGGAGCCAGAACGGCATCCAGATCAGTTATGATCAGGCTCTGAAGTTCAAGAAATGCTAATAACTCGAAGAACAAATGAGCGTAAGCACCACCGACTTCCATCACCGTTGCGTACTGGCTCGACAGCTTCGGTCTTTCTGGTTCGGCTGATTCTAGTTTTTTGATGATAGCAGGAAGCAATAATCGCTCGCTCAATCCCTCGACGAGAATAGCTTTATCTGCGAAAAAGAGATCGCAACGGGTCAGCGTCATGTATTGATGAAGGAAATTTCTATCTTCCGTTGGAATATGTCTAAGCCCTTTACGCAAGTCTTTGATTTTGGTTGTACGAACTCCTTCCTGAGTTCCCTGCACTGTAGCACCGAGAAAATAGCGAATGCTCTCGAAACCAGCTGCGTTGGCAATGTGAGATGAGTGTGTAGAGACAACAAACTGGACGGGCCAGGGGCTCCTGTCCTCAGTGCCGTCAACCAGTTGTTGCACAATCTTGGCAAGTTGACGAATAAAGACCTCCTGCATTTGCGGGTGCAGATGGGCTTCAGGCTCTTCAATGAAGATCAGATGTACACCCGGCTCAGTAACTTCAGCGCGAAATGCCTTATAGAAACCAGCCAGCTGCAGCAGAATAAATATTAAATTACGAGTGCCAAGACCGTTGTACGACTCTGGTAGTGTGACACCGCTATAACCCGAATACCGAACCTTAGTGAAGTTTGATAGTAACTTGCGCACGTCGAGCAATGTTTCGGTGTGTAATTCTTGCCCTCCCAGTCCGGGATATCCAAACGTTTTCAGCGCAGGAATCAGGCTTTTCAGTTGGCTACCAAAGTTTGTGTCAATCTGAGTCTGAATATCTTGAACTGCACCTTTCAACGCATCGGCAATTTGCTTATCTGCTGTATCCGCAGAGGCCGAGGACGCTGTTGCGAAAAGATGTTCTACCGTTTTAGCCAGTACATCCGATTCTCTGGATGTCACATCATCGAGTCCCCGTTGAGCGTTGATAAAGCCCGACTTGACCAGACCGCGCAGTGCGCTAGATTGTAACTCGCGACGATTTTCTGGATCATTGGGATCTTCAGCCCATATTTTTACGCAAAAATCGTTGGGAATACGTTCCCGTAACGCCCGGAAGAAGGCAATCCGAGTCTCCTGAGTTAGTTGTTCTGTGGGCTGTCCTTCGAGAAACCGTGCCAGTTGGCCATCTTTCAATTCATACTTGACTACCACGAGCGCTTCGGTACACGCCGGATCCAAATCAATCACGAAGGGGCTCAATGGGCCTAATTGAGGTTGCGTGGAGTCGTACTGGAATTTCAATCGAAGCTCAATAGCTGGGACGAGATCACGAATAACATGATCCTCTTCCCCTTCGTTTAGCGCTTTCAGTGCATCACAAAAACGGTCATAGCAAGAACTGGAAAAGTCTTCGAGTTGAAAAGTCGCACTGCCGTCTGCTAAAAATCTGCGTATTATCTCTGAGAGCGATGTTTTCCCACTGTTGTTTCGACCAACAATGACTGTCGTCTGTTCCTCTAATACAAGCTCCACGTCAGCTAAAAGTCGGAAATTCTTTATTTGAACCTGATGAATGCGCATACGTCCCTCAATCTGTGTATAGGATATCGACAAAGCTGATGTTATTACATTGCATGTGAACTTCATTCTTCTAATAGCTTAGTTGTTCACAATGCCTCAGGTCCTATATTATTACCTGAGGCATTGAAACTTTACTCTGTCAGTGATACATCACGCACATCATCCAGCTGAACCTGACATTCCTTCCATCGACGCACAAGCGTAGCCACACAGGGATTGCCCGCTAGTTGATTCATTCTGACCCAATCAACATCAACTAGTCCGGCAAGAAGTTCGGAATTAAGTTCACCCTGCAATGCATGCCATTGGCGAATACTGGGTTGACGTTGAATAATAGGTTGAGGGGAGGAAAGACTGCCAACAATGACGTAATTTTGCTCTGGATCATGCCAGAGTCGTGTAATACCTGGTACGTTCTTGAGCCAGTTGCGAGGATCGCCTAAAGGTAAATCGAAGACACGAGATAATAATTTATTCCATGATGCTATTAATGATGTACTGGCTCTTTTTACTGATTTTTTAGCGACTTCCACCATAAGCGCATTTTTCTTTTCAGGCCATTGGGAAAAAACATAATTTTTTAAAACATCATAAGTGACATTGAATTTATTGTCGGAGTAATATTTTCTTAAAGCACATTTCCATAGGTCACACAACAACTCTAGTTCACGAAGTAACGTATTTTTATTTGTATCGGATAATTCACCTTCTTCAGTAAGTTGGTCAATATGAAACATTAGTTCATCCATTTCAGGTAATAACCATTTATTAAGAGGGAGTTGTTGCCGTTGAGAATCCAGAATAGTCATTAAATCGTTTAATTTCTCCGGAAGCATATGAGGTGCTCCATATTGTGGATCCTGAAGGAGGATAGTCACTTCTTCAGTTTTGTGAATTATCACCGTCAACCGATTAATAAATCGGGTCAACTTCTCTGCTTCATTCCAAATCCCTTGTGTAATATCTTGGGGGCGATAATGGTAAGGCCACTTTTCGTTAAGCAAAGCGAGTAGTGCTGTTACAGAGGTATCAAATGAGCAGAGTATATTATCACAGGCCGAAACAGCATCTGGCATAGCTGGGTGGAAAGGTAATATTATTGGGCGGTCTTGTTTAACAGTAAACAAACAGCCATTAGTGATTACAGCGAGACTGCTAGTGAGTAGAGCCTTCTGCTGCGGAAGCGTCACACTAATTTTGGTCTCATTGCATAGCAGCAAATGCTTCAGTGCTAATTCTTTATATACAATTTCAACATTACGTGCCAAAGATTCTTGAACCGCTTTTTTCTCAAAATCACTGATACTATAATCATAGTAACGAGAATCTGTGGCAGGAATAAGCCTCGTGTCACCGTCAGGGGTAGACTGTTCTATTAGTAAGTTATCAGTAATTGGGTCGACTGTGAGATCAAAAGGATTAACATTAATATGCTGGCAGGCAGCTTTTGTTCTTAATATTTGTGTTAATGGATAGCGATCGTCAATGATACCCGGAGTCTGATCCAGCAAAACAAGTAGACACTGTGATCCATCAATTTCTATGTTCACAATCTGATCCGGTTCTATATCAGGTAGTAATGACATGTGTGCATCAGGATATTTTTCATTCAGCAGGGACTGAATGTTATTAACAATGTATTGTGGGGATACATTTTTCGAAAAACGTAGATCAAGAACCTTTATCTCTTGGTCAAGCTGTACACTTGGGAATTTAGCCTTGTCAGCTGTTTTGAATTTTGTTTTAAGCGGTAAAGGGCGTAACTTAAGTACTACTGGAGATAATCCGAAGCCAAATTTTCTTGCTTGCTCAATAAATTCATTTTGAACGGGTTGAAGGATCCAAGGCCAGCTATTTTTGAGTGAGGTTGAAGACGAAAGGTCGAGAAAAGGGCGTAGCTTGCGTTTATCTTTATTTTTGGTTACTTCCCGGTAAATTTGAGATTTAGGTTTTGTCTTTTTTTCCGCTTTCCAGCGGGCAAGAACATTATTTTTATCATAAATCCATAATGGTTGATGAATATTAAATAATTCGTCTTTTATATCGACTGGACGTAGTGGAACATTTTTATGAAATAATATAACCTCAGTGATATTTTTATCTCTTCTTTGTTGAGTGCGACAGTCCAGACTAATTGCATTGATACCGCAACTATTCTTACTTTTCCAGACGTCAGTCTGTAGTAATGGGCATCCTAGTGTATGGCTACCTTTGCAATGTGAACCAAAGGCGGAGACTTTACGCATGATAAGTCGGATCCATACTGGATTCAGCATAGCCTCGTAATGGACACGCGTTGGCTCAACAATAATCCCATCACCATTTTTTATTATTGGTGGCTTGTCTTGCTCTGAGTCCAAAGCAACGTATAGTCCAAATTGATCCTTATGAGATTTCATCAAATAAGGATAATAACGACTGCCTAACTCATCATCAATTCGGCTTTGCCATTCATTCCAGCGATAGTTTTTACTTAACGGATAATGATAGACAACTAGTTTTTCAGCTTTCTCCCGATCGATCTCGTTGTCCCGGTAAATCATGTGTGAAAGAGGGAGAGAACGGATTATTTCGTCATTACGTTTCGCCATGATTTTATGCTCTTTCCATAATGTTTTGATTGATAATTTTTTTGAGTTGCCCGAATCCGGGTGTTTCCACTGAAATGGTGTCTGGGGTCACGCATCCGCCGAGAATCAGAATGTCCGCCTCATAAGGATTTTGAACAGGGGTTAATTGGTGAGAGAAACCCAGTAATTGACTATCAGCATGTGGAGCAACAAAGTTGGCGATAACCAATTTGGTTTTATTACCCTCGATAGCGCGAATTTGTGCCAGTTTTTTACTCAGACCCAGAGGGGTATGCTCTTGATTTGCGCCAGATGACAACCATTGTTGATATTCTTCATCTGCCTTATCGAGAGTATCTTGTCTCCAAAACTTAGCATCCACACGATAATCAGAATTTTTTATGCTGAAATCATACTGCTCAAAAAGCCGGTGATTGCTCACTTGGCTGGTGGTAATGATGCTCTCTGAATAAAGAAGTGCCCGGATAGCTTCTTCTCCCAGACGTCCCATCAGTAGGCGTTGTATAACTAGTGGATGGAATGCGTAACGCTCTTCCAAATCGTTCGCGAAGGGCATAATAGACGTTCTGTAACCCTTACGGTTGAACCAGTCAGTAATGACAGGATGACGTTGGATATACTGATACAGTTTCTGAGGGTTGTATTGGCGCAGCCCTTCTGCTGTTTTGTCAAAAAACTGCCATGTCTGTGGGGAGTACCAGATTTTGCCGTCAGTATTAGCTAATTTCGGTTTTTCAAAGCAAGCCCATTTATATAATTCAAGATCAATGTCGAAAACGTTTTTTCCCGGTTTCCAGGCTAAATCATGTTGAAGTACTGCTTTACCGAGTTGTCGCCAGAGTAATGGGATGTCATCTCTTGGTGTTGACTGTTCCCGTAACAACCGAATAGCCGGAACTAGTCGCTGATCGATATAATCCACTGCTAGTTTTCCCGGCTGTGTCGGCGTCATGAGCTGGCTGAAGAAATTATTCTGTGTCAGTTCATCACGCTCCCGAAGTGTATCCAGTAATTGACGATTGAGTGCCGAAAGCTGTCGACGATTTGATGTATAGATAGGTAATGAAGCAAAGCGGGACAGGTCTTTTGCTAGTTCAGCATCAAGGTGAATCTCAGCGTTGGGTACTTCGCACCAGGCTCTCTCAATACGACCAACCTGCTGTTGAACATTGGCTGCCGTATTTTTTATATAATCGCTGGTTTTCTTATACTCTCCGTTTAACCGGGAGATTTCGTTCTTCCTGTTCAACATCAGTGGCAGGATGAAGCGCTGATGCTGTTTACGTGAAATTTCCCCTGCTCGTAGTAGTTTTTCCAGATTGCGTAACTGGAAGCCTGCATGTGCCATATCATCATTGCTATCTGCACTGGTCTGGAAAGCGGAAAAGTAAAAATGCCGTGATTCCAGTAAATATAAACAGGTCAAATCCATATTTTTGCCGGATTCAGGCAGGCTGAAATCCAGATTTATACCGTTGGTGGCAGAGGCAGTTTGTGTCAGCACAATAACAATACGTCGGGAAGCAAATGCAGCCTGATAGGCATCACTGAAGCCCTTTTTTTTCTGACATTCTGCGGTTAACAGACAGATTAGTGCGGGCTCGTTATGTATAGTCAACGGGATAAATACATCAGTAAAATTCTTTAGCAGAAGATTGTCGGATAAAGGCGGATCCAGCTTTAACCATGTGAGGCAATCTCTACTTTGTGTCGCTATTGCAGCGGTTAGCCATTTTCTTAAATAAGATATGGAATTAACAAAAGCCAGATGCCCTCGGTGCTGAGGCCTTTTTCCTGCTAGATCCAGCACATCAAGCAGTTTAAGTAGAATATTCTGGCGATACTCTGATTCGAAATCTGTTGAAGGTTCATCATCATTCTGGAAAAAATCGGGGGGCAGAGAAGCGAGAAGATCGGCTGAATGCGGGCTGTTCTTTGTTCTATTAAAATCATGGATCTCAGTATTCAGTTGTGTCTTTCTGATGCTTTCCTTGCTGCTATTGATTTCTTCAATCGCGGTATTTTGTAACTGAAGGTCATCATCGGTCTGAACGTAGGGCATCGGTTCTTTAAACCAGGAATCAGGTCGGCTTTCAAAAGTAGTTCCGAGAAAGCTTTTCGTAACTGTAGGGTTACGTGCTTCTGCAATATAGCGTAAGGCTGAGTTTATCCACCGGACATCAAAGTGGTTGCAGGCTCTTTCAATATATGATGTGGCCGACAGTGCAAAAACGAGATTACGGCTGGCTAGTGACAGTAGTAAACCTTCTGCTGTTGTTGGCAAGAACGCACGCTTGATCTGTATTCGTAATGGATCGATATCGGTATCCACAACATTTTGTTTCAGCAACCAGTTAGTTAACCCAAAAATACTGGCATGTGTATTGGGCAAAATATTACTTTTTCTTAGTTCCCGCAGTTCAGGCAGATCGGTACGTGGTAACAAAAACCGAGACATATTTGGCAGGGTTGAACCATAATATGACGGTCTGTAGTCATTAACCGGGTCGAACAGAAGTCGGGTTAACTTTTTGATGTATTCATACGTTTCATCTTCGCTGGCTGTCAGGTCCGTTAACATCAGACTGAACTTTCGAATAAACTTTTCCATCAGGCGCAAAAAATCACTGATGTCGATAGCCTGATCGTTATCCTGAAATGAGGAATCTGGTCTGATAATTTCGTAGCCATGTTCAGCCTGTCGCATGATAAGGCGCTCACTGGTTACCAGTTGATCGGAGCGAAATAAATAATGTTCACCGAAGGGTTTATTATCCAGATATCTTTGCAGAGGAATTACTAGCGATCTGGCATGTGTTAAATCAATTTTTTTTCCTTTTAAGGCGTCATCCAGTTCGTTAAGAAATGTCCCAAGACGTTCACGGATCATCGGTGCAGGTGCTGTTTCAACATACTGCATTCGTTGCAGTAATCTGCGTCCCCCCTCGAGTAACTGCCCCAAGCATTCAGGCGGTTCCTGAACCCATTGAGCTTGCGCCAGATATTCCTGTAGTACCTCAGCCTGATAATCAAATTCATCAATAAAAATGACATAATTGCGCAGCTCTTTGCTGGACATTCGTACTTTGCGCCGCCCATCGTAAAATGATGAAACGAGCTTTTGGGTTGTCATAATCAGCAGGTGTTGTTTTTCGTCGCGCCAGGCGATGGCGGGCAGAATGCGTCTGACCCAGGCATGACGACGGAAGTCATCAACTCGTTGCTTGGCGGCCTGCAAGAGTTCATGTTCTTCACCATATTTTTCTTTTTGCTTCCTGGCTTCTTTTTTCAGCAATTTGATATTTTGAATTAACGATATCTCAACTGCCGCACATGATTTTATTAACGCCTCTTTTTCACTGGCGATAGCTGTACGTAAATGTGCCGGGTATCCTTTCAATAATTTATTGATATATAGGATATTCCTGCAATTCTTACGCAGTTTGTCTGCAATATCTGGGTCGACAAATAAGTTTTTTCCCTCAAGTTCGTTGATGGAATTAAAGGGATCAGGGAGTGAATCTGCGGAAATATCTTTCTCATGAGGTAGTGGCGTAACCTCGATTGCAGAAACAATTTGTTCATCCTGCGCATAAAGCACACTAACGTTAAATGGTTTTCCATTGCTGTCTTCATGTGAACCTGTTTTTTCGTAAATGTCGTGGAGTATATTCCAGCGATGGGTAACCAGTATGGCCTGAGAGCCTGATTTTTTTATTGTCTCCAACGCCGGAGGGACGTTATCGGCGAAGCCAGAACGGTAGAGAGCGCTAGTTTTTCCACTGCCCGTGGGCCCCTGTAACTGACAAAAACCGGCAATGTGTTTCGTTGTTCTGGATTTTTTTGCTTGGGATAACGTATGTTCGATAACGGCATTATAGGAACGCAGTAAAGGGGGATTCACATATCACCTCATCTATCTCGACTTTTCGACGACTAATATTTCAACAATTTATGTTACGCCGCTCGGATGACATTGCAATAGTTGTGGTTAATTTTTCTTTATAAATCAATGAGCATGATATATTTTGTAACGTTATGATTAGTCTTGATGCCATATTGTTACTTTAGGTCATATGTTCTCTGTAAACGCGTGTTCGTCCTTTTTTCTCTTGCCTAATTGCCGGGTGTCACATCTGAACTAATTTGGCCTTTGCGCTATCGCTGATACTTCTCCGAAGAAGGTCCGTGTCGGAAGCTGCGCCGCATTTCGTTTATCTGATCCGCCATAAACCTTTGAACCGCAAAAACAGTTTTCTATTATCGGCTTTCTTACCACGAACTAAGCTCCCGCCTGCACAAAATGCTTCATGACCTGGAAGAAGCGCCTGATGTATCAGGATGGTCGCCGTTTTACCGGTAATGCAGCCTTTGAAAACTGCCGGATCTGTCTTAGGACGGAATAAGGCCTCCTTTACGCTTAGCCACACTAAGGAAACCATAATGAATCTGACTAAAAATTGCGCTCCGCCAGCCATTGATGTTATATTAAAATATAATATCCGGAGGTGCTCTATGTATACCACTCGCCTGAAAAAGGTTGGCGGATCCGTCATGCTGGCGGTTCCTCCCGCCGTGTTGAAAACGCTGGCTCTGTCGACAGACAGCGAGGTGGGAATGACCATTGATAATGGCTGCCTGATTATTGAACCCCAGAAACGGCCTCGTTATTCGCTTGAGGAACTGCTGGCACAGTGCGATCCGCACGCCGAAATGAGCGACGAGGATCGGGAATGGATTGATGCGCCTGCGGTGGGCAAGGAGATCCTGTAAATGGACAGAGGGGAAATCTGGCTCATCTCACTGGATCCTACAGCCGGACATGAACAAAGCGGAAAACGTCCGGTACTTATCGTTTCTCCGGCATCATTTAATAAGTTCACCCGGCTACCCATTGTTGTTCCCGTCACCAGCGGCGGAAACTTTGCCCGCGCAGCCGGTTTTACCGTCTCTCTGGACGGGGTGGGAACCAAAACAACGGGCGTTATTCGCTGCGACCAGCCCAGAACGATTGATATGGGTGCCCGGAATGGTAAGCGTCTGGAACGTATACCTGACACTGTAGTGAATGAAGTTCTGGCCCGACTGGAAGCCATTCTGAGCTGATATTTTTTATGTAACTTGAACGAGGGCGCTGTCACATATGGCGCTCTCTTTTTTATATCGACAATTGATTGAAAACCCTTTTGCAGATAAAAACAGTTTCTTCTTCCCGCGCAGTCGCCCCTGAATTAAACTCTCTCCTGCACAGAAAGCTTCATGGCCTGAAAGAAGCGCCTGAGGAACTCAGGATGGCAGCCCCTACCGGTGAATACCTCCGCAAACGCCGGCTCGCAGTTGACTGCGACAGAGGTCAAATTTCACGCTTATCCTTTTAACTGCACCAGCCTGCTGGTGAATGTTCTTTCACGCCGAAGTAATCCGGCCAGTCTGTATCTGCTGATAGTCATCAATACGCCGGAGCAGTTCAGGTAATTGTTCCAGTGGCAGGGCAGGATAATGATTTTTTACCGGCGGCGCGGTGACGCCTTCCAGATGCAGCGCCGGGTTGTTTTCGGTCAGTCCCTGCTGAACGGCGTAACGCATGATGTTGCAGAGTTGCTGCCGGGTACGGGACGCGACTTCCAGAAAGCCTTTATCCTCGATAACTTTCAGTAACGCCGTGAAATGTTGCGTTTTCAGCAGTGTGACGGGCATGTGACCAATTGCCGGAAAGATATGGTTTTTCATACTGGCAAGGATGCGCTCTGCATAGTCAGCCGACCACTTTTTGTTGGTTTTATGCCATGCCACCGCAACGGCCTCAAAGCATTTTTCCGGTGATGCGGCGGCTTTTTCAGTCATGCGTTGTTGTGCTGGATTGATATTCTGTGCCAGCAGTTTACGGATACCGTCGCGCTGTTGGCGGGCCTCAGCGAGAGAAACCAGTGGATACGCGCTCAGACTGACGCGGGACTCTTTGCCATTGAAGCGATATTTGAGATACCAGATACGTGAGCCGCCGGGATTAACCAGAAGATACAAACCGTGTGAATCAGACAATTTTACGGGTTTGGAAGGGGACTTTAAGTTACGGATTTTTGAATCGTTTAAAGACATTTGGGGGTCACTCCAGAATCGAACCAACCTGACCCCAAATCTGACCACCAAATTAACCGGATGCGGAGGGAAAACTGAAAACGCATCGGGAAAGATTTTTACGCTAACTTATTGAATAACAATCGAATAAGTACTCATAAGGAAGCGTAAGAATCGGAATTTGGCTCCTCTGACTGGACTCGAACCAGTGACATACGGATTAACAGTCCGCCGTTCTACCGACTGAACTACAGAGGAATCGTGTGAACGGGGCGCATGTTAGCGAGTGAGTAACGGGATGTCAAAGGAGATTGCGCCATTTGCGATTGTTCGCTGGTAAAATCATCAGTAGTAGAGGTTTTTTCAGCACTGAAGCGAAAATTTAAGCAATAAAAAGGCGAGGGGGGCACTAGCAGATCCGAAAAACTCTGCCTTCAGTGGTTGCTGCAAAGAGTCATTTGAACGGTGAATGTACAATCGTCATCCGGTTACACCTGTTTACAACGCAGGTGTAACTTTAGAAGTGAATGGATTATTTTTCATCGGGTTCTGCATTTAGCAGCCAGGGCTGCAAATGACCATTTTTAATTTTGGTCAAATAATCTTCAATTAAACTCTTGGTTTGCGGGGTGAGGGTATAAAATTCATATAACGTACAAGCTATATTAGATTGTAAATCTATAGTGCCGGAGATATCTTCAGGAATAAAGTACATTTGGCGGTTTGTCATGGTTCTAATGTATAATCTTTTGCCAATAATAGGATTGTCGCCGAATAAATTAACGCCAATTTCCATGGCGCCGTCTATAGGGAAATATAAAACGTACCACTGTGTTTTGTTATGGTTGTTAATTAAAGATTCAACCATTTCGGTAGCAGATAGCCGTTTCAAATTATCAACACAACGCAGAATGTATCGGCGCATTACAAACTGTTTTAGTAGCGCCATGAACATCCCGGATAAAAATAAAAGGGTAAATGTCGATGCTATTACTACTAAAAACCATAGTCCTGTTGATAAAGCCGAAAAGGAAGATGCGATAACTAAACTTATTATGAGCGAAAAGATAAACATTAAGCTTTGTAATTTATATTTGTCTTTTGCTAATTTGAATAAGAAATAAGTCAGGAAAAATCCAGCCAGGCAATAAAAAAATAATAATGATCTATCCATGTATTTAATCCTGGTATGTATGTGTTAACAATATTTTCTCAAAGCATCTAAATATTTCAGACTAACTTGATTCTATGCTACCACGAAGACAGTAAACCTTGCTATTCCTGTTGGCGCGTAAACGCACCAGGCAATATTCATTTCGACTTTGCTCAACAGGTTTTGTCGTTATGTTTGATGTCTGTGGAAGACGCGAACGAACAGAAGAGGGTAGAAAGCAAAAAAGCAGACGTCGCTGAACGTCTGCTTTTCTTAAAACTGGCTCCTCTGACTGGACTCGAACCAGTGACATACGGATTAACAGTCCGCCGTTCTACCGACTGAACTACAGAGGAATCGTGTGGAATGGTATCTTAGCGGCGAAAAAATTTTTGTCAAATATCAATTCAGTTGTGGCGAGCCGCTTGCTGCATCTATCGACAATTTGTCGTAATTGCCAACAAATTACCAGGAAAAATACTTTGCAGGATTAGCAGTTCTCAATCATCATTTGAAATGTTGTTTCAACTCTTCTCACTAAGGTCTCCCTTGAACGTCACTTCAGCAGTACGCCAGGCCGTAGCGCGCACGTCCTGGTTTAAAAAACGCAAGAGCTATCGGGTGCTCTACTGGCGTGAAATTAGTCCCCTTGCCGTACCGATCCTGTTGGAAAATGCCTGCGTGTTGTTGATGGGGGTTCTGAGTACTTTCCTTGTTAGCTGGCTCGGTAAAGAAGCGATGGCCGGGGTGGGCTTAGCCGATAGCTTTAATATGGTCATTATGTCGTTTTTTGCCGCGATTGACCTGGGCACCACCGTGGTGGTGGCCTTCAGCCTCGGTAAGCGCGATAGAAAGCGGGCGAGGGCGGCCGCGCGTCAATCGCTGGCGATCATGACCTTGTTCTCGATCGTGCTGGCGGCGATTATTCACGCCTTTGGTGAGCAGATTATCGATATCGTTGCCGGCGACGCCACGGTTCAGGTTAAGGCACTGGCCCTAACCTATCTTGAGCTGACAGTGCTGAGCTATCCGGCGGCGGCGATTGCCTTAATTGGTAGCGGCGCGCTTCGCGGCGCGGGGACCACCAAAATCCCGCTGTTAATTAACGGTGGGATGAATATTCTCAATATTATTATCAGCAGTATCCTGATTTACGGCCTCTTCTCCTGGCCGGGGCTTGGCTTTGTCGGCGCCGGGCTGGGGCTGACTATTGCCCGCTATATTGGCGCATTGGCAACCATCTGGGTTCTGATGACAGGCTTTAACCCGGCGCTGCGCATTTCGCTGAAGAGCTACTTTAAGCCGTTTAACTTTGCCATTATCTGGGAGGTGATGGGCATTGGCATCCCGGCGAGCATCGAATCGGTACTGTTTAATGGCGGCAAGCTGCTGACGCAGATGTTTGTTGCCGGGATGGGGACCAACGTCATCGCCGGGAACTTTATTGCCTTCTCGGTGGCTTCGTTAATTAACCTGCCGGGTAACGCGTTGGGTTCGGCCTCAACTATTATTACCGGAAAACGACTGGGGAAAGGGCAGGTCGGCCAGGCGGAACGTCAGGCCTGGTTCGTGTTCTGGTTGTCGACTATTATCCTGACGCTTATTGCCTGGGGCACCGCACCGTTCGCAGGCCTGATCGCTTCGTTCTACACCAGCGAAGAAGACGTAAAAGTGGTGGTTAAAGAGTTATTGTGGCTCAATGCCCTGTTTATGCCAATTTGGTCGCTTTCCTGGACCTTGCCCTGTGCCTTTAAAGGCGCACGCGACGTGCGTTACACCATGTGGGTTTCGATGCTGGGTATGTGGGGATGCCGGGTGGTTGCTGGCTATACGCTGGGGATCATGCTGGGCATGGGCGTCATCGGTGTCTGGCTGGGTATGGTGCTTGACTGGGCGGTGCGCGGCCTGTTGTTCTATCGCCGGATGATCACCGGCCGTTGGCTGTGGAAGTACCCGCGATTAAAGGCGCGGCTGGAAGAAAAGTCATGAATATCCTGAAAAAGTGTTACTTTTTAGTCGAAGTGAGGAATAAATCGGCAAACGGTCGTTATTATTAAAAACATCTTTGACATGGCTGAGCGTGGTCGTTAGTATTCGCCCCGTTCACACGATTCCTCTGTAGTTCAGTCGGTAGAACGGCGGACTGTTAATCCGTATGTCACTGGTTCGAGTCCAGTCAGAGGAGCCAAATTTAAAAAGCCTGCTTTCGAGCAGGCTTTTTGCTTTTCTGTATCCGTACAATTTTGCCCTACGCAAATAGCGCGCAGGGCTTGCCCGGGATTAACGGAACGGTGGTTCGTTGAAGGTACGTAGCTTGCGGGAGTGCATGTGGTCGCCCTCGGCGCGCAGCAGATCGATGGCGCGGATCCCTATCTGCAGATGCTCGGAAATCGCCCCTTCATAGAAGCGGTTTGCTTGTCCCGGTAGCTTAATCTCGCCATGCAGCGGCTTATCGGAGACGCACAGCAGCGTGCCGTAAGGTACGCGGAAACGGTAGCCCTGCGCGGCGATGGTGGCGCTTTCCATATCTATGGCTACCGCCCGGCTGAGGTTAAAGCGCAGCGCCGAGGCGGAATAACGCAATTCCCAGTTGCGATCATCGGTGGTCACCACCGTACCGGTACGCAGACGTTGTTTGACCTCTTCCCCCGGCATGCCGCTAACCTGTTTAGTGGCGTCATACAGCGCGCGCTGCACTTCGGCGATACTCGGGATGGGAATATCCGGCGGCAGCACCGCATCCAGTACGTGGTCGTCACGTAAATAGGCATGCGCCAGTACATAGTCGCCTATCGACTGGCTCTCACGCAGACCGCCGCAGTGGCCAATCATCAGCCAGACGTCAGGGCGCAGCACCGCGAGATGATCGCAAATATTTTTGGCATTGGCCGGGCCGACGCCGATGTTGATCAATGTAATGCCCTGACCGTCGTTAGTGATTAGGTGCCAGGCCGGCATCTGGTGTTTTTTCCATGCCAGATCGGAAATCGCCTCTTCCGGTGCCTCCGTGTCGGCGGTGATCCAAATTCCGCCCGCACAGGAGAGGGCAATGTACGGGCTATCCGGATCGAGGATCTGGCTACAGCCCCAACTGACGAATTCATCGACGTAACGGGTGTAGTTGGTAAACAAGACATACGGCTGGAAGTGCTCAACCGGCGTGCCGGTGTAGTGCTTCAGGCGTGCCAGCGAAAAATCGACGCGGCGGGCGTCAAAATGCGACAGCGGATAATACTCGGTGGCGTGGAACAGACCATCGGCGGTTTCATCGCCAATTTGCGACAGTTCGGTGGTCGGAAAATAACGCGTTAATCCGGCGCTCATCGAGCGATCCAGCGTCAGCGCAGAGCCATCAATCACGTAAGGGAAGGGAATTTCGTGCTGCGAATTGCCGACGCTAATATGCGCGCCGTAATCCTGATACAGCAGAGTTAATTGCTCCAGCAGATAAGCGCGAAAGAGTTTTGGATTGGTAATGGTGGTGGTGTAGCAGCCTGCATGGGTGAATCGCCCCCAGGCTCGGGTTTTTAAGGCTTTGTGCTCGGCGCCATCCCACGAGACAGACAATTGAGGATAGACGAATAAGCCTTCAGCACGGGCTATTTCATCAGGAAGAATATTGTGGTGAATGTACTCGCCAATGGCCTTACGCAACGCGTTAACCGCTCTTTCATACTGCGCTTCCAACTGGGAAAGCGCCTGCTCCGGGGTCAGACTGACGGCCTTCTGGTTCATCATTCGCTCCTTGTTTCAGGTCTGCTGATACTGTCGATAGTATGCTACAGCGTGAAAATGGCGAAGGAAAATTACTGTCCCGGATAAATATTCAAACTCGTTGATAATAAAAGCTTAGCCACCCAGGATCAGGCAGTCTGTGCCCAGCGTTCGGCGCTAAAATTACTTGCGCTTACCACTCTTAATGTCGCCGCGTCGTTATTGTTGATGTAATAAAGTGCATTAGGACCAGGCGTTAGCTTATCGCCTTCCTGTAGTCTGCATCGGCTTTCGATTTCAGCAATTACCACGATCTGGCCACTCTGTAGAACCACGCAAGTTGTTGCTGTAGAGGAATTTTTCCGTACTTTCTTGACCCACCACTCCATGTTTTCACCCAGGCTTGTTACACTCAGAATGATAATTGACGCGTTAGTGCTTTAAAGACAACTGAAACTACCCATTGGTTTAATTTACGTTTAGCTGAAGTTGTTAAATCTTAACTCTGCGATGCAGCGGGACAGGCAAATACCACCTATGGCTTTGATGCGATTTAACAAGCTTCTGAATCAATCTGGATTAAGGATAGTCTCGCTGGCGAAAAAAGCGCTGGCAGCGGCGGTTATTGTAGCGGTGGTATTTTTCATCGGACGAATATATGAATCGGAACGTGGCCCTGCATTGCAGCGCTGGCATACCTGGTCTGGGGATGAGATGACCGCTGATGAAATCGACCGAGCCAGTTTTGCCAGCTATCTCAAACGGGAAGATAAGATATTTGCCGATTTGCGGCGTGAGGTCAGCGACCAACTGCCTGCCGCTGACAAAACGCCGATAAATCGCTTTTATCGCGACAGTCTGGTCTATCCGCAACGTTTTACGCCAGACTGGAATCGCTCCTTTATATTACTGCCATCCGGCAAACCGCGTGGTGCGGTGGTGTTGCTGCATGGATTAACCGACTCCCCCTACAGCGTGCGCTATCTGGCGGAAGAGTATCAACGGCAAGGTTTTGTCGCGGTGGCGCCGCGCTTACCCGGCCACGGTACCGCGCCGGGCGCATTAACCCGCGTTGATTGGCAACAATGGCTGGCGACAACCCGCCTGGCGGTTCGGGAAGCGATGCGACGTGCCGGTGGGGATGTGCCGCTACATCTGGTGGGATATTCTAACGGCGGCGCGCTGGCGCTGAAGTATGCGCTCGATGAATTGACCGATAAATCGCTGGTCAGGCCGCAGCAGATAATACTGTTATCGCCGATGATTGGCGTAACCGCTTTTGCCCGGTTCGCCGGACTGGCTGGCCTGCCTTCGATATTTCCCGCCTTTGCGCGCGCGGCGTGGCTAAACGTCGTTCCGGAGTTTAATCCCTATAAATACAATTCCTTTCCGGTAAAGGCAGCGCGCCAGTCGTGGCTGCTGACCCAGGCCTTGCAAAAACAGATTATCAAGGCGGCGCAGAGCCAGCGCTTAGCCTCTCTCGCGCCGGTGTTAACTTTTCAGTCGGTGATTGATTCTACAGTCAGTACCCGGGCGGTGGTTGATTCGTTATACCGCTATTTGCCGGACAACGGCAGCGAACTGGTGATTTTCGATATTAATCAGGCGGCGAACCTGCGGGCGCTGTTTCGCCCGGCGACTTATTCGGCGGTGAATACCTTGTTACCTCCGGCGCCGCGTCCGTACTCCACGACGATCGTGACGAATGCGACTCCGCACACCCTCGATACCGTCGCGCGCCTGACGCTGGCGGGGCAAACTGCCGAGAGAACGCAGGCGCTGCATCTGGCCTGGCCGCAGGATATGTACTCGCTTTCGCATATCGCGGTGCCGTTCCCCATCACCGATTCGCTGTATGGCCGCGAGCCGACGGAGAAAAACCTTAGCGGTATTAGCCTTGGCACCATTTCGCTACGCGGCGAGACCGCGACGCTGAGCGTCGGCCTTGATACGTTAATGCGCGCTACTTCTAATCCATTTTTCCCCTACCTGCTGCAGCGGGTTAATCAGCGTCTGCCGTCGTTCTCAGAACCACAGGATGTGCAGTACCGTGCGCAGCGCAATACCGATGAGGGCGGCAGGGGCGACGAAGCGGAAAAGACGCACAAATCTTGAGCTGACGCCAAGGAAAATGCCGATGCCGGGTAGGTCGAAGGTCTGGATGAGCAGCCCCGCGGAGGCGTTAATCTGACTGAGCGTCACTTTACCCTGCTGCGCCAGCTCGGAGATAACCCCGAAATAGGCGGTGCCGCCCGCCACACATTTCACCAGCGCGGGCAGGACGAAGTTTTCGGGGATATGTAGCCATAGCAGCAGCGGCATCAGTACGCGCTGCAGCATCTCGATGACGCCGGCCGCCTGCATCAGGCCGACGATGGTCAACGATAAAATCAGCATCGGCACGGCGCCAAGCGCCAGACGGATAGCGTCGGCGCCGGCGCTATTGATCACCGCAATCAGCCCGTGATTATTTTGTTCGCTTTCCGGGAGCGCTTCTGCCCGGCTGCTCTCGACAATGGATAACTTACGTCCGGTGGCGTACCAGCAGACCGCTGCGGCGCAGAGCCCGCCGATAATAGAAATGGCGATCGCGGCCAGCCAGTGCAGGCCGAACGGCGTTAAGGGATAGAAAACGTTGCCCTGACCCATGGCGAAGACCATCGCCAGGGTGGCGGCCATTTGTCGGTCAGAGACGCCGCGTTTATCCATAATTGCCAGCGTGGCAAGTGGGGCCGCAAAGCTGACGAAATTTATCTGAATCAGCGCGAAGGCGCTCATACCGGTCAACCCAAAGGGCTTCAGCAGCGGCGCCAGCCAGCGCACGATGATGTCGAGAATTCCGCGGACTTCGAGATATTTCATTATGATCAGCATGACGACCATAATGGGTAACAAGGTATAAAGCGCTACGTCGACGGAGGATTTTCCCGCTGACATAATGATGCCGATGACATCCATTTATCTATCACTGTATGCAGGTCAAATAGTTAGCGTCATCATAATCCCGAAGTGGCGAAATGAACAGCTAGCGCAGACAGGTAAGAACAGTGCCTTCACTGAAGTAATACTCGCCGCTGAACTGGCTACCTGCGGGGAAGGCGTCGCTGAGGGTTTTATTAAGGCGCAACGTGAAACGCTGATTTGCCGGGTCGAGAGCGACCATGGCGGCGGCATCGAAATCAAACATCTGCTGCACGCGCGGATAAAGCGCTTTGAACAGGCTTTCTTTGGCTGAGAAAGCCAGCAGCAGTGCCCATTCCTTATCCAGGCCGCAGCAGGAAAGCAGCGCCTGTTCCGTTCTTGAGACAAACATATCGGCGCTTTCCAGCATGATCTCCGGTTGCAGATGCTCGATATCGACCCCTGGATGCAGGCCGTCGTCCTCGGCGCTAACCACCGCGATGGCGATATCTTCGCTATGTGAGACGCTTCCTCGCCAGCCTGCCGGCCAAATTGGCGCGCGGTCCGCGGCGATTAACACCGGCTCTAAGCAGCCGGCTTGTCGCAGCAAATAGTGCGCGCAATAGCGCCCGGCCAGATATTCGGCTTTACGTTTGGCGACGGCGCCAGTAAGAGAAGGCGGGAGCGGGATGGCGTACTGGCTAAAAAGAGCGTCCTGTAGTTGCGACCTGGCGAAACGTACCCGACAAAATTTTAACGCCGGGTCAGCGCGAAGATAGCCGCACTCGGCATGCTGAATAAAGGGTTGATCGTGAAAGGTGTCGGTAACGATAAACATGCAGGCTCATCAGGCAAAACAATTATGGCGCTACCATATCGCAGGTGATGAACGAAGCAGAAGAGTTATGTGAAATATAAAGCAAAAAGCCCGCTCGAAAGCAGGCTTTTTAAATTTGGCTCCTCTGACTGGACTCGAACCAGTGACATACGGATTAACAGTCCGCCGTTCTACCGACTGAACTACAGAGGAATCGTGTGAACGGGGCGCATATTATCGATGACTTGCGGTGTTGTCAAAGGCTGATTCGACATAAAACGTTCGACTGCTGACAATTTCAACAATCAAAAGCCTTTTATGGCAAAGCTCGCTGGAAATGCACCACGATGGTGCATTTATACCCCTAATGGGGCATATCATGCGCTCATGGAAGCCACCTGTATTATCACAAACCCTTATTTTGCCGCACCGGAAGGGCAATGGCCCAACGACGTAAAACCTGGCAAGCATCTTGCAAAATCCCTGTAACTTAATGGCCAGTAGTGGCATTCCCTTACAGGAGGCAAAATGAACTTAAGACGACTGAAGTATTTTGTGAAAATCGTCGATATCGGCAGTCTGACCCAGGCCGCTGAAGTCTTGCATATCGCACAACCGGCGCTGAGCCAGCAGGTAGCGACCCTGGAAGGTGAACTGGAGCAGAAACTGCTGATCCGCACCAAACGCGGCGTTACGCCAACCGAAGCGGGGAAGATTCTCTATACCCACGCGCGGACCATTTTACGCCAGTGTGAGCAGGCGCATCTGGCAGTACATAACGTTGGCCAGACGCTGAGCGGGCAGGTGGCAATTGGCCTTGCGCCGGGAACGGCGGCTTCGGCGATCACCATGCCGCTGTTGCAAACGGTGCGTAATGAACTGCCCGAGGTGAACGTATATCTGCAGGAGTGCAGCGGCAGCGTATTGAATGACAAGCTGCTTGGCGGCCAACTGGACATGGCGGTGCTGTATGAACGTTCGCCGGTGGCGGGCGTGGCCAGCCAGCCGCTGCTGAAAGAGGATTTGTATCTGGTCGGCACGCAAAACTGTCCGGGACAAAGCGTTGATCTTTCAGCCGTTGCGGAAATGAGCCTGTTCTTACCCCGCGACTATAGCGCCGTTTGCGCACGAGTTACGGAGGCTTTCACCTTACGCCGCCTGTCGGCTAAAGTGATTGGCGAGATCGAATCCATCACCACGTTAACTGCGGCAATCGCCAGCGGTATGGGCGTCACCGTACTGCCGGAATCGGCGGCGCGCGCGCTGTGTGGGACGGCTAATGGCTGGATGGCGCGCATCAGCACGCCGTCGATGAGCCTGTCGCTATCGCTGAATACTTCGGCGCGCGGCGGCTTATCTCCTCAAGCGCAGGCGGTCAAAGATATCCTGCTGTCGCTGGTCAGTCGTCCGTCCCTGGAGAATCGTGAATTACAGCTGGTCAGTTAGGTTATATTCTTTTAAGGAATAAGTTGCTGGTTTTTATTATTTGTTTGCCGGGTAAACAGACTTTAACAATAGACATTATGTTATGTCTGAAGACCTGGGGGAAAAGGTGAATTTCCAGCAACTTAAAATTATTCGCGAGGCGGCCCGTCGGGATTACAACCTGACGGAAGTCGCTAACATGCTGTACACCTCGCAATCTGGCGTCAGCCGCCATATTCGTGAGCTGGAAGAAGAGCTGGGGATAGAAATCTTTATCCGCCGCGGTAAACGCTTGCTGGGGATGACCGAGCCCGGTAAAGCGCTGCTCTCCATTGCCGAAAGGATCCTCAACGAAGCCAGCAATGTCCGCCGGCTTGCCGATCTTTTTACCAACGACGCTTCAGGCGTATTAACCATTGCCACCACGCATACTCAGGCACGTTATAGCCTGCCACCGGTGATTAAAGGTTTTCGCGAACTGTTCCCCGATGTGCGGCTGGAGTTAGTGCAAGGAACGCCGCAGGAGATCGAAGCGCTGCTGCACAATGGCGGGGCGGATATTGGTATCGCCAGCGAGCGCTTAAGTAACGACCCGACGCTGGTGGCATTCCCCTGGTTCCGCTGGCACCACAGTTTATTAGTACCGAAAGATCATCCGCTGATTGAGGTTACGCCGCTGACTCTCGAGGCGATTGCGCGCTGGCCGTTAATTACCTACCGCCAGGGCATTACCGGGCGTTCGCGTATTGACGAAGCCTTCACCCGTAAAGGACTGATGCCG
Source organism: Klebsiella sp. 141198 (assembly GCF_050600785.1). NCBI lineage: Bacteria > Pseudomonadati > Pseudomonadota > Gammaproteobacteria > Enterobacterales > Enterobacteriaceae > Klebsiella > Klebsiella sp. 141198. Next base: position 429,513 of record NZ_JAQIRM010000002.1, on the reverse strand, counting down.
GATATCGTTCTCAGCGCCCAGGATTCCGATGTCATTAAAACATACGTGGAGCTGGGGTTAGGGGTGGGGTTGGTGGCGGAGCAATCCGGCGATGCTCGCGAAGCGGATACTTTTACCCGGCTGGAAACACGCCATCTTTTTGATGCCAATACCGTTTGGTTGGGGTTAAAACGCGGTCAGTTACAGCGTAACTACGTCTGGCGTTTCATTGAACTGTGCAATGCCGGGTTGTCATTGGATGAGATTAAGCGCCAGGCGATGGAGCCGGAGGAAGTGGCTATCGATTATCAAATCTGAGTGCGGGCAGCAGGCAAGCGGGAGGCGTCAAAGCAGCTATAATTCATTCACGTGAGTCGCGACTGAGGAAGGGAAAATGATGGTGCGGCGTATGAAGTTGCTTTGCTCTCTGGTGATGATGTTGGCCAGCTACAGCGCGTTGGCGGTAAGTTATCCGTTGCCGCCGGAAGGGAGTCGTCTGGTTGGCAGTCCGATTAAAATCAGCGTGCCCGAGCGTAATACCCAGCCGTTGGAAACCTTTGCCGCGCAGTACGGGCAGGGGCTGAGCAACATGCTGGAGGCTAACCCCGGCGTCGATGTCTATTTACCCAAATCCGGAACTTCGTTGATTATTCCGCAGCAATTGATCCTGCCTGCTACCGTGCGTAGCGGTATCGTGATAAACGTCGCCGAGATGCGGCTTTATTATTATCCGCCTGAGGGCACTACCGTCGAGGTGCTACCGATCGGTATTGGCCAGGCGGGGCGCGAGACGCCGCGTAACTGGGTAACGACCGTGGAACGTAAGCAGGAAGGGCCTACCTGGGTACCGACGGCGAATACCCGTCGTGAGTACGCTAAAGAAGGTAAAACCCTGCCGGCGATGGTACCCGCCGGGCCAGATAATCCGATGGGGCTGTATGCTATCTACATCGGCAGGCTGTATGCCATTCATGGAACTAATGCCAATTTTGGCATTGGCCTGCGGGTGAGCCAGGGCTGTATTCGCCTGCGCAACGATGACATTAAATACTTGTTCGATAATGTACCGGTCGGCACGCGAGTACAGATTATCGATCAGCCGGTGAAGTACACCACCGAGCCGGACGGCAGCCGCTGGCTGGAAGTGCATGAACCGTTGTCGCGTAATCGTTCGGAATTTGAGTCAGACCGCAAAGTGCCGCTGCCGTATACCCCGGCAATACGCGAGTTTGTGCAGGGAGCTGGCGTGAACGTCGGGCGCGCGGATTCAGCGTTACAGAGACGTTCCGGGATGCCGGTGAATATTAGTAGCTCAGCGGTGGAAGCCAGTTTTTAACGGCATGAAGGCTAAAAAGCAAAAAGCCTGCTTAAAAGCAGGCTTTTTAAATTTGGCTCCTCTGACTGGACTCGAACCAGTGACATACGGATTAACAGTCCGCCGTTCTACCGACTGAACTACAGAGGAATCGTGTGAACGAGGCGCATACTACTGGCCTCGCATTTTGGTGTCAACACTAAATTTAACCAGCTGATTCAATTGGCGAAATTTAGTTCAAAGCGTGTTTTTAATGAACAACCCGCACGTCGTCTTCATCCAGCAGATCGTTTTGCCGTAAACGTTGTAGCGGATCCTGACGATAGAACTGGCAGAACCGCTGCCATAGCGCCGGGAAACGGGGGGCGAATAGCTCTGGGGCGCTAAAGAAATATTCAGATAGCACCGCAAAGCACTCTGCCGGGTCGGTTGCCGCATAGGCATCAATGCTGGCGGCGCTTTCGCCGACCAAATCGATCTCATCCTGAATGTTGTTCATCGCCGCATGTAGATCGTGCTCCCAACCAGCGACTTCACGCAAGGGAATGAAAGGAACCCCGCTGGCGCGATCGCCGTTACGCGAATCCAGCTTGTGCGCGACCTCATGCACGATCAGGTTAAAACCGGAGGCATCGAAAGAGTCCTGGATATCTAACCAGTTAAGGATAATGGGACCCTGCTGCCAGCTTTGGCCGGACTGGACAACGCGTTGATTATGCACCAGGCCGATGTCATCTTCCCATTCGTCATCAACGACAAAGGGGGCAGGGTAGATCAAGACTTCATGGAAGCCATCTAACCATTCAAGGCCGAGTTCAAGTACCGGCAGGCAAAAGAGTAGTGCGATACGCGCGCTGTGTAGTGGGGTTAACTCAAATCCCTGTAACGGCACCAGACGTTTTTGCTGTAAAAAACGAGCTGCCATTTGGCACAGCTGCTGCTGTTCCTGTTGAGTGAGGTTTGCTAAAACCGGAATGGCAACCGCTTGTTGCCACGGGATTTCGCCATTACCTGTCTGTTCTTCTGCTTTCCACGGCCATTTAAACATCATATCGCTCGCAAAGTCGTCACTTGAACTCAATTTAAGGGACTGGAGCTATTAAAATGCCAAAGAACCTGGCATTATAGCAACCTCAACAGCGGAGAGATGCCGGAGCGGCTGAACGGACCGGTCTCGAAAACCGGAGTAGGGGCAACTCTACCGGGGGTTCAAATCCCCCTCTCTCCGCCACTATTCAATCACTTACGCCAATTCCCTTCAACGACATCCATCACACTTGGTATACTGTTGGTATATTCCGTTGCTATATTTTTATCAATAATCATCTTCTGAATCCTCGATAATTGCTACACCGGGTGTGGGCGAAACGTTGCCTATCTTTGCTCGAACTCTCCTGTTATGAAATGCCTTTCGCTTTCAAGGTTATTTTGAGTTTACGCCCTAACCATTCAGTAGCACCTCCGTGATCCTTTTCACGGCAACCCTAAGAGGCTTCAGTATGGGGAGCAGGTTTGCCGGCAGGCACATGAAAGAGTGTGGTCAGTAGCCCACCTACCGGTATAGAGGTGGTGATGATGAACACATCTCGTCCCGAATCGCCTTGAGAGGCAGTTTACAGTAGCAAAGTTCCATCTGGAGTGGTGCGGTGATAATAGTTCTGCAAAAAGTTATTCACGGAATTTACTGTCGTAAATAGACGATCTTGATAAGTCAGTGTGACGGAATGAATGGACTAACATAAAAAGTTGCAGGTAATCGAAGCTTCAATCCCTGCAACTACAAAATTACCTGATGTATCAATAGCCAGTAAGAAAATTTATTGGCGAATAAGTATACTCCTCCAGAATTCTTCTGTTGTGAGCTTGTTAGTCACTTCTGAGTATTTTTTTCTCTGTGTTCTCGATGCAAGGATTATCTTTAAGGTATTAAACAATATCTCAATAAAACCTGATGCCTGCTGTTTTTTTGATGCCTCAGCAATATAGCCTGTTTTATTGCCGCGGTCGTAATAAAAAACCTTTTTGTACCTGAAAATCTGTCTCAGTGACACGCCTGATGTCTTTTCCTGATAAATGATTTTGTTTTTTGAAGGCGCCAGAAATCCATTTAACGTAATAATTCTGAAAAGTCGCCGTGATTTTGTTTCGAAATTACACTTAAACTCTACGCTGTTATCTGGAGGAGATATCGGTTTCATTTTTTCATTAAAAGTTATAGCATTTAATGCTTCACGAACATCCTTCATGTCTGCATTATTTTTCCAAAAGTCGGGATCGCCATAGACATGTTTGAAAGCTAAATTGATGGCGGCTGCACTACCATATTGATGAGCAAGCAGGCTTTTCAGATGAAAGGAAATATATGTGCCGATTATGTCTTTAACTGGTCGGCCAAAAAATAACATATTTACAAGATGATTGCGCGTATCAAGGTAGGCCGTCAACGGTGAGGTCTTAGAAGAGAAATCTTCCTCCGCATAACAAGCAATGCCATTTGTTGTTAATATATCAAAGTCGTTCATCATGCCGAATAAGATATCATCACCGCGAACAAAAAAAGGAAATGCAAAACTCTTGACGTGATTTATCGGGAATGCAAAGAACCACCACGCGCCATAGTTAGGAAATTGCATGAGGGTTTCTGTTTTTACCAGGGATTCCACATCATTTAATCGCCACCCTGAGTAAATTGGATGACATACCCTATCAAAAAATGCACCTTTTTCAACTAAAGCATCGGGGCGCACACCGGTAAATAATGAACCAGAAACCGCAGCGTTGTCGTTTAATGCATAACTCAGTACAGAGTATGTCTTTTTGATGCATTCGGCTTCGCAACTTGCATCATCATCCATGAATAATGTGTGGGTGAAATCACCTTCATCAATGTAATGAAGTAGACCTCTCATAAATCCACCCGCACCACCAGTATTCTTATTGGGAATAACCCTAATCCCATTAGCCTCGCGAGCCGTTATATTCTTTGAGTTATCAATAACGGTAAAGTCAATGAGTCCGCGATAGTCATCATTTTCTAGTATTTCTCGCTTTATTCTCATCATTGAGGGGATGACATATTTTTTTCTGTCAAAATGTGTTATTGATATTCCGAGCTTTACTTTTCTGCGGGGAGATTGATTGGTAAACCATTCGCCGCTATTAAGGGAGACAATCCCATTTATCGGAGTTATTTCTATATATATAATGCCGCGATTGAGAGTGTCAGCCAAATCCAGAGTGAATATTTCTTGAGACAGGCTATTGAGGGACACGGTTGCTGATGCCAGTTCATATCTTGACATTTCTTCTGTAATAAGCAAGGCGCTGATTTTTGCTAAGCCAGTGCCTGATGCATTGAATGCAAGATCGTGTATTCCGCATTTTTCTTTCCAGAGAATAGTGGAAAAACCATTGTAATAGGTATCAAAAGAAATTTTCCCTCCGGGAAATACGGTAATAATATTTTCCGAAAATGAAAAAAGGCTCCCTCTGATGTACATGCTTTCAGATGCACCAAACCTGGCGTTTGGCATAACCAACCGCTGTAAGCATTTTGCTGTTTCCATTATTCCTCTTTTTATTATTTAATGCCTGGTGAAATTTAATAGGATGGTTGACAACTAACCGAGATTATTATTGGCAAAGCTGCCCGTGGCTATCGCAACCAAATGGCATACCTGAACAATATTATTGACCATCCGTATTAGTCGCTAGTGATATCGCAATTTTAAGAGAAAACGAATCCCATAACTTTCTTCGCTTGCCATGGGATTTTACATGGCATAGCCCTTATCCATGTTAGTTTGAGACGTTTTCCTGCATCGCGGCTGAAATTTAATGTCTCTTGTCATACATGTATTTGCTAACTTTAGAACAACAATCATCACAGAGACGATCCTTCTCAGCCATTAACCTTTCGAAAAACCTAAGCTTCTTACCGCAGCGCATGCAGTATTTACATTTAAATAATTTCACTGTGTAACTATACCAATTTGTTGTTTTTTCAATCAATGCATTTCAGACAGCTAAACCTGCTGTAGTCATGCTCTCATAAGGGTTTTTACGTGTTGTGAAGCGACACGACAAAGCTCCTCACGCTATAAGCTAGCTCGGTTATTACCTGTTTAAGAGTCACAAAATGTCCTTCCCTGTGAAGGGGATATTTTAAAGGCGTATTTTTCATGTGGATAATTGTTATGACAGATCGATTTTGTTAAATCGATCGGTTAAAACGATCGTTTTTGTAAGGGTATTCCGTTCTGGTACTGGAGTGGGGGGGAGATGTAGGGAGTGTAAGAGAGAGGGTCACCCGGCAACCGGAGGGCAAATATCCTGCCTTCTGTGCCAGAGTATTATTGAGCCATTCCCATGACAAAAGTTTGAATTACTTCAGTGGATTGATATATGCCGATGCCGCGAAAAGCTGATCGTTAAAACGAAAAAAGCCTGCACGTGGCAGGCTTTGATAATGAGGGGATATTAGAACTGGTAGACCAGGCCCAGCGCGACTACGTCATCTGTCGCAATGCCGTTGGCGCGGTAGAAGTAGTCGTCTTCGTCCAGCAGGTTGATTTTGTAATCAACGTAGGTAGACATGTTTTTGTTGAAGTAGTAAGTCATACCCACATCAACGTATTTAACCAGGTCTTTGTCGCCGCTGTTGTACAGGTCTTTACCTTTAGACTGCAGATAAGCGACAGATGGACGCAGCGGTAAATCGAAATCGTCGAACTGATACTGGGCAACAACTTCGAAGTTCTGAGTCTTGTTGGCAATACCGCCGCCAAGATAGCTGGTGGATTTACCGAAGGAAGTCATGTTGCGGGTTTCCGCGTACATTGCGGCCAGGTAGATGTTGTTAGCATCGTATTTCGCGCCCACGGTCCAGGCATCGGCTTTATCGCCGCCGGCGTAAGCGCTGTTGGCCGCTGCGGCCACCTGATTGTTGGTACGGTCAGAAGAAGCATATGCCGCGCCGAAGCTGATGCCCATGCCGAGATCGTAGGAAGAGGAGATACCGAAACCGTCGCCATTTTCACGCGCCAGTTTACGACCACCGCCGTTATTGGTGCCTTCGCCGGAGCCAGCGTTTTCGTTATTACCCTGATACTGCAGGGCAAAGCTCAGGCCATCAACCAGGCCGAAGAAATCGCTGTTACGATAGGTCGCCACGCCGTTGGTACGGCCAAGCATGAAGACGTCAGTTTGGGTGTAGCTGTCGCCGCCGAATTCCGGCAGTACGTCGGTCCACGCTTCGACATCATAGATAACGCCGTAGTTACGGCCGTAGTCCAGAGAACCGTAGTCAGCAAATTTCAGACCCGCGAAGCCCAGACGGGTCCAGGAGTTAGCGCCTTCACCTTCAGTGGTGTTAGCCTGAATGTTGTATTCCCACTGGCCGTAGCCGGTCAGCTGATCGTTGATCTGCGTTTCGCCTTTCACGCCTAAACGCGCGTAGGTTTGGTCGCCATCTTCGGAAGCGTCGTCGGAGAAATAGTGCAGACCGTCAACTTTTCCGTAGAGGTCAAGCTTGTTGCCGTTTTTGTTATAAATTTCCGCAGAGTGCGCCGCGCCTGCTGCTAATAACGCTGGCAGCATAATAGCCAATACTTTTCTTTTCATTATGTATTCCCTTTAATCATAATTAATATGAATTGTCTAATTCCCTGTGGAATGACGAATTGATACTAGCCGCTTAAGTTCATTTTTAATTAAATAAAAAATGTAATAAAAGTATATTAAAATATTTCAAAATATTTATTTTATATTCAATATATGTATTTTATATTCTTTGGGTAATATATATTCTCGTGGCTTATTGATGTTTTATTTTGTTTTTTAATGTCGGTCGGTTTTTAATTTCCGGTGATAATGATATCTATGCTGTAAATGACATTACAATATCATCGCTTATAATGTGATAAGTTATATTATTAAATAATTTTGTTTGATAATGAATATCGTTGGATTTCATCAAATCGTCTTATTTAAAAGCATGGCGATATCCGTAGTATATAAAGGTGCTGACCCTAACCAACATTCGTGGATGGCAAAACACGCCCGGTACCATACTCATGCTTCCAGATAAGCACGATAATTGTATAATGTGATGTGCGTCACAGATGTGTGGTTGGCGATGATGCGCTGTGGTTGATATAGGGAGAAGGATTTAATGGACGCTAAAGCGAAACGGGGCCCCGGTGGAAAGCTGGCGTTATGGGCTTTTTACGCCTTTTGCGGTTATTTTGTGTGGGCGATGGTACGGTACTGGTGGATAGTGGGTCGCATTCAAAGCGTCCCCGGCGTCAGCATTGATGGCGAATTGGGGTCAACGGCGGGCAAATGGATTGGCGCGCTGCTGGGTTTTTTGGTGCTGGGAGGAGTGGGGGCAATCCTTGGGGCGATAGCCTGGTACACGCGTCCCCCTATTCAGGTACATGAACAGCGCGATTAAAGTTGCTATGCTCGAGGCTAGTCCAGACATCAGGAAACGCTCATGTTATTAGCTGAATGGCAACAACGATTTGAAAACTGGTTAAATACGCATCATGCGCAGGAGGATGCGGCTCATGACATTTCGCACTTTCGCCGCGTCTGGAGTACCGCGCAGCAGCTGGTCGGCGATAGCGGCGCTGACGAGTTGGTTATCCTGACGGCCTGCTACTTTCACGATATTGTCAGCCTGGCTAAAAACCATCCTCAGCGTCATAACTCTTCGCGGATGGCGGCAGAGAAAACGCGGTCTATCCTGCAAAGCGCTTTCCCCGACTTTCCCGCCGACCGTTATCCTGCAGTTATGCATGCTATTGAAGCGCATAGCTTTAGTGCGGCTATATTACCGCAAAGCGTAGAGGCGAAAATTGTGCAGGATGCGGACCGACTGGAAGCGCTGGGGGCGATTGGTCTGGCTCGTGTTTTTGCCGTTTCCGGCGCGCTAAACACTATCTTGTTTGATGCTGACGATCCCTTTGCTGACCAGCGCGATCTTGATGACAAGAAATTTGCCCTCGACCATTTTCAGTGTAAATTGCTACGCCTGCCTGAGACCATGCAAACGGAGCAGGGGAGAGCGCTGGCGGTGCATAATGCCCAATTTCTGGTGCAATTTATGGCGAAGCTGGGCGCCGAACTGCGTGGCGACCCGTTGTCGTTGGATGAAGCGGTTTTGCGCCGCTTTGCGCCTGCGGTTTAAATCCGTTGCGACTATTTGTGGTACTCTCTGCAAAAATTGTCCGTGCTGGTTGAGGTTATGCCGCAAAAATTATCCAAAGAAAATCTCCTGTCTGAGCCGTCAGGGGAACACGCGCAGGCGTTATTGCGCCAGCTGATGACGATCTATGATGTCAAAACCCTGGTCGCGCAGCTGCTAGCGGTTGGCGATCAGCACTGGAGCCCGGCGATACTCAAACGGGTGGCGACGGTGAGTCATGCGGCAAGCAGGTTAACGAACGCGGAGTGCGCTTTTCTGGCGAGCCTGTTACCGTCTCCGCCGCGCCACCATCCAGACTATACGTTTCGTTTTATCGATCTCTTCGCCGGCATTGGCGGTATTCGCCACGGCTTTGAAGCTATTGGCGGGCAGTGCGTATTTACCAGCGAGTGGAATAAACACGCTGTACGTACCTATAAAGCTAACTGGTATTGCGATCCGCATCAGCACAGCTTTAACGCCGATATCCGAGAAATTACCCTCAGCCAGCGCACCGATATCAGTGATGAAGAGGCGGCGAAGTCTATCCGCGAGGCGATCCCGCAACATGATGTACTGCTCGCGGGCTTCCCCTGCCAGCCCTTTTCCCTGGCCGGGGTATCAAAGAAGAATGCCATGGGGCGCGCCCATGGTTTTGCCTGTGAAACTCAGGGAACACTTTTTTTTGATGTTGTCAGAATTATTGCCGCCCGTCGTCCGCCGATCTTCGTGCTGGAAAACGTCAAGAATCTGAAGAGCCACGATAAAGGCAGAACCTTTCGCATTATCATGCAGACGCTGGATGAGCTTGGTTATGAGGTGGCGGATGCCAATCATGTAGGCGCCGATGACCCCAAGGTTATCGATGGACGTCATTTCTTACCCCAGCACCGTGAGCGTATTGTGCTGGTGGGTTTTCGTCGCGATTTACAATTGCATGAAGGATTTACGCTGCGCGATATCACCAGTTTGTATCCGCCGCAGCGGCCAACCTTCGGCGAGTTATTGGATCCCACTGTCGATGCTAAATTCATTCTGACGCCGGTTCTGTGGAAGTATCTCTATCGTTACGCGCGTAAACATCAGGCGCGTGGCAACGGTTTCGGTTACGGTCTGGTCGACCCGACCAATCCAGGCAGCGTCGCGCGAACGCTATCTGCGCGCTACTACAAAGATGGCGCTGAGATCCTGGTCGATCGCGGTTGGGATAAACCATTGGGCGAAAAGCATTTTGACGATCCACAAAATCAACTACGCCGCCCGCGGCGTTTAACACCGCGCGAGTGCGCAAGATTGATGGGCTTCGAAGCACCGGGAGAACACCGTTTTCGTATTCCTGTTTCCGATACTCAGGCCTATCGCCAATTCGGTAATTCGGTGGTAGTCCCGGTGTTTGCCGCGGTAGCAAAATTGCTGGCGCCGCGGATTGCCGAAGCGGTAAAACTGCGCGTTGCCGGAGATAGCGATGGCGGACGTTCACGATAAGGCCACTCGTAGTAAAAATATGCGCGCTATCGCAACCCGCGATACGGCAATTGAGAAGCGGTTGGCGGCGCTGCTCACGCAGGCTGGATTCACTTTTCGCGTTCAGGAAGCATCGCTACCCGGGCGGCCTGATTTTCTGCTGCCTGACTACCGCTGCGTTATCTTTACCCATGGCTGCTTTTGGCACCATCATCACTGTTATCTGTTCAAAGTACCGGCGACCCGTACCGATTTCTGGCTGAAAAAGATTGGCGCTAACGTGCGGCGCGATCGCCGTGACCTGGCGATGTTGATAGAACAAGGCTGGCGGGTGCTTATTGTCTGGGAGTGCGCGCTCCGCGGGCGGCAGAAATTAAGCGATGAGGCCTTACGCGATCGTCTGGAGGAGTGGATCTGCGGCGGTGGAAATTGCGCGCAGATCGACACTCAGGGCATCGGTTTTATCGATCCGATTGACAAGGAGTAACGGTTGAGCGGGCAGGGAAGAGATATTTACCTAGCGTCACTAATACGACGGCGAAAATAATCACCGCCAGCGCCAGCCACTCGATCATGGAGAGGCTTTCACCGCCAAACCCGGTCCCCAATAGCACGGCGACCACCGGGTTGACATAGGCATAGCTGGTAGCAACCGCCGGCGTCACGTTACGTATCAGATACATATAGGCGTTAATGGCGATAAGCGAGCCAAAAATGGCCAGATAAGCAACGGCCAAAATACCGGACCAGGACGGCATTTGAGTGAGCTTCTCCCCTGAGAACCATGATGCCGCGGAAAGCACAATCCCTGCCGCCAGCATTTCAATCGCGCCAGCCATCATCCCGGTTGGTAATTCAATACGCGAGCCGTAAACCGAGCCAAACGCCCAGCTCAGGGAACCAATCAGAATCAGCAATGCTCCCCAGGGGTTGCCGCTGAGATTGCCGCCGCTATTGAGCATCACAATTCCCGCCAGGCCAATCGCGATACCGAACCATTCCAGCTTGCGCGTGACAATGCCAAAAAAACGGCTGAAGCAGAGCGTAAATAGCGGGACGGTGGCGACCATCACCGCGGCGATACCTGATGGTACATGCTGATGTTCTGCAAGAGTAACGAAGCCATTGCCGACGGCAAGCAACAGGATGCCTATCAGCGCCGCATTAAGTAGCGGTCGTCGGGCCGGGAGTTTATGACCGGTGGCCAGTAAATAGATAAGCAACACGCCGCCGGCAGAGAGAAAGCGGATCCCGGCCATCATCAACGGCGGCCAGCTGGCGACGCCAATAGCGATAGCAAAATAGGTTGACCCCCAAATGATATACAGCGCAAACAGCGCGCCGATAAGGGGTAACAGCTGACGGGTAGACATACTTCCTCGCGACGAAAAGAGATAGAAAGGGAACATATAGTTAACGTGAAAACTAACGTGCTGGCGAGCGCTTTCAATGTGATTTTTTTGTTATATTTTTGTTGACTAATGACATCTCTGGGCGAGAGGGCGCTTTTGCCTCATACTCTATGTTTCATAAACAGAAATTGAAGGAAGCACATTTTGGCGGGAAGTAGTCTTTTAACCTTATTGGACGATATTGCCACGCTGCTGGATGATATCTCCGTCATGGGAAAACTAGCGGCTAAGAAAACGGCGGGCGTACTGGGCGATGATCTTTCTCTCAACGCGCAGCAGGTTACTGGCGTAAGGGCTAACCGCGAGCTCCCGGTGGTGTGGGGGGTAGCAAAAGGCTCGTTTCTGAATAAAGTGATTCTGGTGCCGCTGGCGTTACTTATCAGCGCATTTATTCCCTGGGCTATTACGCCGCTATTGATGCTGGGCGGCGCTTTTCTCTGCTTTGAAGGCTTTGAAAAAGTGCTGCATAACCTGCATGCGCGCAAGAATAAGGAAGACCCGAAACTGCGCCAGCAGCGCCTGGAAACGCTCGCCGCCCAGGACCCGCTGGCCTTTGAACGCGATAAAGTAAAAGGGGCGATCCGTACCGATTTTATCTTATCAGCTGAAATCGTCGCGATAACCTTGGGTATTGTAGCTGATGCGCCCTTGCTTAATCAGATCCTGATTTTATCCGGTATCGCCATTCTTGTGACCGTTGGGGTTTACGGTCTGGTAGGCGTCATTGTCAAGCTGGATGACATGGGCTATTGGCTGGTAGAGAAAAAAAGCGTACTGGCGCAGGGGGTAGGAAAAGCCCTCCTGGCCATCGCGCCGCGGTTGATGAAAATTCTGACTTTCGTCGGTACCCTGGCGATGTTTTTGGTTGGCGGCGGTATTGTGGTTCACGGCGTAGCGCCGCTGCATCATTTCATCGAAAATCTTGCCCATGGACTGAGTGGAATGTTGGCATCCACATTGCCTGTAGTCGCTAATCTGGTGCTAGGATTTATTATTGGCGCTATCGTTTTTGGCGTTGTTAAAGCTATAGCCGCATTACGCGGTAACGCGAAATAAATCCCTGCTTCGGTTACGCAAGATGGGCCGGCGTCGTCTAAGGTGAAACTGTTTCTTCCTGATACCGGAGGCAAAAATGGTCTTGTTGGTCAGTGATGAAGTCAGACGGAAAAGCGGCGGGCCGCGAATGGTCGTCACCGGCATTGCCGGCGACATGGTCGAGTGCCGGTGGTATGACGGTCACGTCGTACAGCGTGAAGCCTTCCGTGAAGATGAGTTGGTCCGCGGCGAAGGGCAACGTTCGCAGCATAATTAGATGTGCAGCGCCCGCTGGTGCGGGCGCTTTTAATATTGATTACGTTCGGACAAGGAGCGTTGATGTTGTTGGTTTCTTTGACCGTACTGCGAGTGAATAATGGATAAGCCGCTGTGGCTAAAAAAGTTCCGTCGCCTCTTCAATCCGGGGCGTGTGGTCAATATCTGTTTCATCGTGGTGCTGTTCTTTTCAACGTTACTCATCTGGCGAGAGATCCGGGTACTGGAAGAAGCGTACGTCGCCAACCAACGTAATAATCTTGAGAACGTGGCCCATGAAATGGATGGGCTGTTGCAATTTAATCTCAACCGGCTGCTCTTTTTTCGCAACAGTATGCAATCGGCGCTGGAGAATCCGCTGGATTTCGCCATCCTGCGCCGGGCCGAGCAGGAGTACATCAGTAAACGGCACGATCCCATCTGGTCAGTCGAGCTAAACAACCGGCGTACTCTGACGGTATACGGAGTCTCCGATTCTTTTGTCGACGCTGACGACTTGTTGTCGCGTAACAATCCTCAGGCCAGCAATGAATTGATGGCTACCCTTGAGCTTGGCTATCTTCTGCGTTTGACCAACAATAACCGAATCTTCAGCGAGCGCATGTCCTACGTTTCTCGTAGCGGTTTCTACACCACCACCGATGCTCCGCGCAGCTCCAGCCAGGTGCTGGCGCAGTTTTCGCGAGATACGGGTTCAGCATGGTTTATGCGGCAAACCCAGCGTGATAATCCGGGGCGAGGGATCCTTTGGCAAACCACTCAACAGGAAGACGGATATACGCAACCGCAGGTGGTTACGGCCTCGATTCCCCTGGACTATGAGCACTACTGGCTGGGCGTGCTGGCGATGGATTTTTCCATCCGCGACCTGCAGAATTTTCTCGTCAGTGCGGTAAAAGGAGGGCAAATGGGCGAGTATCAGCTGTATGACAAGCAGCTCAATTTGCTGGCCTCTTCGGCGCCGGATGATGTGCTGACGCCGCTCTCGCCCACGGAACAAGAAAAACTTCGCTATGCGTTGGCCAATGATAACCATGGCGGCATACGCCAGTTAACTCGCTATATCAGTTGGGAAAAGATCCGTAACTTTGACGGCGTACTTTTGCATATCCATACCCTTAAGGAGGGGGTGCGTGGTGATTTCGGGACCATTTCCATCGCCCTGACCCTGATGTGGTTAATGTTTACCCTCATGCTGATCGTGTCCTGGCTGGTTATCCGCCGCATGGTCATCAATATGAGCGTGTTGCAGGCGTCGCTTGAATGGCAGGCCTGGCATGATGCATTAACACGGCTGTTAAATCGCGGCGCCCTGTTTGAGCGGGCGATTGCGGCGGCACGAAGCTGCTGGCGGAATAATCAACCCATATCCGTCATTCAGCTGGATCTGGATTATTTTAAAGGTATTAATGATAAACACGGACACCAGGCCGGGGACCGTGTTCTGACCCTGGTGGGAAGCACCATTATGGGGCAGATTCGCGAGGAGGATATTGCCGGACGCGTTGGCGGGGAAGAGTTCTGTATCGTTTTACCCAATACGCAACTGTCGCAAGCGCGCGCGATTGCTGAGCGTATTCGTCTGCGTATCCATAGCCGGGAGATATTGCTGCACAACAGCGTTAGTTTACGGATCAGCGCCTCATTGGGGGTCAGTAGTAGTGAGACATCAGATGAGTTTAACTTTGAGGAGCTGCAGTCGATTGCCGATCATCGTTTGTATCTGGCAAAGCAGAATGGACGCAACCGGGTATGTTCGGCCGGATAGACTTTGGTAAGGTGAGAACGCTCACCTTATCTGCGGCGTTGATGTTCTTCGGTATAGGAAAATTCTTAAAAAATACACCGCTTCGCCGCACCGTTCGTAACAGAACGATAAGGGGCAGGCCTTGTCACGCTTGGGTTATTAAATTGGTTGTACATATAAGCCGCATTTCTCAATAATTCTCATCATCAATACTTCTTGTCATGCAAAATAATTGAGGATAATGTCTTCCATGCATCGGATTTCCCGGTGTAACGAATTTTCAAGTGCTTCTTGCATTAGCAAGTTTGATCCCGACTCCTGCGAGTCGGGATTTTTTTCACCTATGCTTAGCGATTGGCTTCAGTAACGCTAAAGTCATGAATATCAAGCTCAAAAGCTTCAGCCAGCTCGCGCCAGGTGTGTTCGTTACGACCATCGATACTGACATGGTGCGGATCATCTTCGCTACGATGCACTTCGCTTTCGCTTATCTCATTGATCGCCGCCAGTAGGGCATCGACATTAACGTCAATCCCGTCTGTATTCGTCACACCGCGGTCTTTAGCGGATTTCATCATCACTACCTCGCTCGGCTCTGATAGGGCCTCTTTAAGTATAGACGGTCTATAAAAACGGCAGTCACGCTGGCTGAACGCTGCGTGATGACGGGTTTTGTTCTACACTGGCTCAAAACGAGAGGAGGCGAGTTATGCAGGTAAACGATCGTGTCACGGTAAAGACCGACGGTGGCCCACGTCGTTCGGGGGTAGTACTGGCAATTGAGTCGTTTAGTGAGGGAACCATGTATCTTGTTGCGCTGGAAGACTATCCGCTTGGGATCTGGTTTTTCAACGAAGTGGGGCACCCGGACGGCATTTTTGTTGAGAAAGCTGAGTAGGTCCACAGGCAGAAACTGGCGGGTATCGCCGCCAGTTTGCTATCAGCGCATATTGACGTAAATCCCGGAAGTAATGTTTTCAGCCAACCGAACAATATGGTAAATCACCTGTTTATTATGCGTCTGGATTTTTTTCTTAATATTACCTTTATGTGACGACACGGTTTTTGCTTTGATATTCATCTGTCTGGAAATATGTGAGGTCGCGTGTCCGGCCATCCACATCTGCAGCATATTCGATTCTGCCTGACTGAGCGATAAAGTAGGAATGCGGGTGCGTAACTGGTTTAGATGATTGGCGGTATCGGTTTGCAGACAATTACCCAGAATGTTATCAAGGTCTTTCGGTGTTAGCGATTTTGAACTGATAAGTAGATTCTTGCGCACAAGTAAGTAGTGGTCAAAATGGATGTTTGCCAAAGACATAAAAATAACAAATAAGGTATCAGGGTTGGTGGTAATGATGTCGCGGATAAGTTGATTGCTCTCATCGTGATGTATAAAACAGTCCTCGTTGAGAAACACAACCGCCGGACGCAGTGATTCGCAGCGCTCCTTCAAACTAAGTGCGCTACGCACCTCAATGATATCGCGCTTCTTTATTCCCCGGCTTGCCAGATATCCGGTTAAACCTAGCCGGGTATAGCTGCACAAATCCATGATAATCGTTGACATGACCCATCCTCAATCAACACGTAACGATAATTCATCTGGCGCCTGGCCGTGTGATGAAGTCCATTTTTATAACGCCTGACTTTATGCGGAAAGCATTAGCCAGACTAAACTATTCGCTAATAATACTCATAATTTGCCAGGAATATTCTTAAAGTAAAGCCATGAAAAAAGAATAAACAGTTCCTGACAGTAATAATGCCCGGCGCTGGGCCATGGCGTCGCCACGATTTCAATTTATTTTCGGATTATCCTTATGGGGCGACCGCCAATTAAATTGGTGCTGTCTGTATTTTATTCAAAAAATGTATTTTTCATTCATGTTTAATACGGCTAATAATAATCGATAAGCGTAAATGCTGAGATTAGCGGCGAGCCTAAGCAACCTGGGCATCGCGTAGGGGTGGCGGCCTTAACGCTTTAATGCCACAATACTTTTTTATCGGTTTGTGGGATGGATGATGAAAAAGATTGTTATGGCTGGCGCGTTGCTTGCTCTGTCCGGATGCGCACAGGTTGATTCCTATCAGGCAGTGGTTAAAGCGCCAGCGCCTGCAGGATTGGAAGGGTTCTGGCAATCGAAGGGCCCGCAAAGCGCGATGGTTAGCCCTGAGGCGATAGCGACGTTGATCGTCACCAAAGACGGGGATACCCTCGATTGCCGTCAGTGGCAACGGGTGATTGCTGAACCGGGAAAATTAATGAACCGCGACGATCAGGTTTATAATGTGACCAGCAGCCTTGATATTTATCCTATTGAACGTAATGGAAACACGCTGGAATACGATCGAATGACGTTGACCCGCGTCGAACGCTTAACGCCGGAGTGCGAACAGGCCTGGAAAAAGAATCAGGCGGCGAGTAAAACCGCACAGTAATCTATTTTGACGGGCCGGCGAAAGCCGGCCCGTTTGCTTTACAGTACCTCTTCAATGACCCACACGCTGACGCTGCCGGCATTACAGGTAAATACGGCATTGCCCTCGTCATCGGTTTCAATTATCTCCTGGCGATTATTAAGAAAATCCGTCCAGCGTTTATTGGCGTAATTTTCGCCAAGCGGGAGCGTTTTCTCGCCGTCATCGCCGTTAGATAGCACCACTACGCAGCCAGGATGTTCATCGGTACCGCTGCGGCTGAAGGCAATACAGTTAGGATGATCGAACCACAGAGTTTGTACGCCGTGAGCAAAACGCTGACGTGCGTCGATGAGTTCATGAAGTTGCTCGATAACCGGCATTTCGATGGCGTAAGTCTGGCCATCTCCGCCGGTATCTTCATAACTGGCGCCGAACAGATCGGCGTAAAATACCGAGGGAACCCCGTTTTCACGCAGTAAAATCAGCGCATAGGCTAGCGGCTTAAACCAGGCTTCGACCGGCGCTTCCAGCGCCTGAAGCGGTTGGGTGTCATGATTCGTGACCAACGTAACCGCATGGAAGGGATCGGCTTCAACCAGCGTGCCGGTGAATATTTGACTCATGTCGTAATCGCGCCCCTGACGTGAGGCTTCGTGGAATTTCATCTGCAGCGGCGCATCGAACAGCAGGGTATTACCGTCAACAAGGTCGATATACTGCTGTAGTTTATCCACTTCGTGCGACCAGTATTCGGCAACAATAAAGAGTGGTTTTTCGCTGGAGCTCTGTACGTGCTCAATCCACTCTTTATAAAACCATGCCGGAATATGCTTGACGGCATCAAGGCGAAAACCATCGCAGCCAGTTTGTTCAATGACCCAGCGGGCCCAGTATTTTATCTCCTCGGTGACGGCATGGTTCCGGAAATCGATGTTTTCGCCCATGAGATAGTCGAAGTTGCCCATTTCATCGTCGACCTGATCGTTCCAGCCGTCGCCGGTGTAGTCATTAACCACTTTGAATACGCCATCTTCATCGGGGTTTTCGATATGGTCGATGCCGCTAAAACATTTATAGTCCCAGATGAATTGTGAATATTGTCCACCACGGGCCGGGAAGGTATAGCGAGTCCAGGCTTCACATTCGATGATCTCTTCCGCAATTTTTGTTCGATCCTGTTCATCAACGCGTTGTACGCGAATGCGCTCTTTCTCATCGGCACCCATCTTATGGTTTACGACGACATCAAGTAGGACGGCAATTTGATGCTCTTTAAGCGCATGTATCGCCGCTAACAACTGAGCCTTATCGCCATATTTGGTGGCAACCGATCCTTTCTGATCGAATTCACCAAGGTCGAAAAGATCGTAACTATCGTAGCCAACCGAATAACCGCCGGAAGCGCCCTTATAGGCTGGCGGCAACCAAATCATATTAATGCCGATTTCATTGAGATTTGGCGCAAGGGCTTCTACTTCCCGCCATAGCTCGCCACCTTCCGGGTAATACCAGTGAAAACATTGCAACAACGTGGGATTTTTCATCTTCCATGCTCCTGGCGTCATCAAGCTGACCTTTGCAGTATGGGAGATAACTGGCAAATATGAATAATTTCGTTGCTTTTTCGCTATACCCTAAATGGCTGCATATATAATAAATTGGCATAAGATGTAGCGGATAGATGTTGGTAGGCTGCTGCTAAACGCCTTACACTACAGGAAAATCTCATCATATTCGGGGTATCTATGAAATTAGCACTTCTGGGTCGCCAGGCGCTGATGGGCGCAATGGCCGTAGCATTGATGGCTGGTGTAAGCGTGAAAACCTTTGCCGCTGAAAATCTGCTTAATCAGGTCAAAGAGCGCGGCACGCTGCGCGTTGGCCTGGAAGGCACATACCCGCCGTTTAGTTATCAAGGCGATGATGGAAAATTGACCGGTTTTGAAGTCGAGTTTGCCAATGAACTGGCGAAACACATCGGTGTGAAAGCAGACCTCAAACCCACCAAATGGGACGGTATGCTGGCTTCTCTTGATTCTAAACGTATTGATGTGGTGATTAACCAGGTCACTATTTCCGACCAGCGTAAGAAAAAATACGACTTCTCCACCCCGTATACTATTTCTGGTATTCAGGCGCTGGTGAAGAAGGGTAACGAAGGCGTAATTAAAACCGCGGCGGACCTGAAAGGCAAAAAAGTCGGCGTTGGCCTGGGCACCAATTATGAAGAGTGGCTGCGCCAGAATGTACAGGGCGTTGATATTCGTACCTATGATGATGACCCGACAAAATACCAGGACCTGCGCGTAGGCCGTATTGACGCTATTTTGGTCGACCGCCTGGCAGCGTTGGATTTGGTGAAGAAAACCAACAATACCCTGGCTGTAACCGGTGAAGCATTCTCCCGTCAGGAATCCGGCGTGGCGCTGCGTAAAGGTAATGAAGATCTGCTGAAAGCGGTGGACACGGCCATTGCAGATATGCAGAAAGATGGCAGCCTGAAGGCGCTTTCAGAAAAATGGTTTGGTGCAGACGTCACTAAGTAACGTCTGCAGATGAAAAAAGGCGCTGATAATGGCGCCTTTTTTTATTTAGCGCGCAACTGCGTGCATAATAAGGATAACTGAGTCTGGAGGTGCCATGTCACTACAAAATTTAACGCGTTTCCCGCGCCTGGAATTTATTGGCGCGCCGACGCCACTGGAATATCTACCACGCCTGTCCGATCATCTCGGGCGGGATATTTTTATTAAACGTGATGATGTGACTCCAATGGCGATGGGCGGTAATAAACTGCGCAAGCTGGAGTTTCTCGCCGCTGATGCGCTACGCGAAGGCGCTGATACGCTGATTACCGCAGGAGCCATACAGTCTAACCATGTGCGTCAGACGGCGGCCGTCGCCGCGAAACTGGGCCTGCACTGCGTCGCGCTGTTGGAAAATCCGATAGGCACTCGTGCTGAAAATTATCTGACCAACGGTAACCGCCTGTTGCTGGATTTGTTCAATACCCAGGTCGAAATGTGTGATGCGTTGACCGATCCTAATGCGCAGCTTGAAGAGCTGGCAACCCGGATTGAAGCGCAGGGATACCGTCCTTATGTCATTCCGGTCGGCGGTTCAAACGCCCTTGGCGCGCTGGGTTATGTCGAAAGTGCCCTCGAAATCGCCCAGCAATGCGAAGGGGCGGTGGAAATCTCGTCGGTAGTGGTCGCCTCCGGTAGCGCAGGCACCCACGCCGGGCTGGCGGTAGGCCTGGAACAGCTGATGCCGAACGCGGAATTAATTGGGGTGACCGTGTCACGCAGCGTTGCCGACCAGTTACCAAAAGTGGTTGCGCTGCAGCAGGCCGTTGCTAACAGCCTTGAACTGCAGGCCAAAGCGGAAATTACTTTGTGGGATGATTATTTCGCGCCAGGCTACGGTACGCCCAATGAAGAAGGCATGGAAGCGGTCAAACTGCTGGCACAACTGGAAGGTATCCTGCTGGATCCGGTTTATACCGGAAAGGCCATGGCCGGGCTGATTGACGGCATTAATCAGAATCGCTTTAAGGATGAGGGGCCGATTCTGTTTATCCATACTGGCGGCGCGCCAGCGCTGTTTGCTTATCATCCGCACGTCTAATGTAGAAAAACAGAATGCAAGAAAGTATCCAACTGGTCATTGACTCCGCGCCTTATCTGTTGAAGGGCGCGGTTTTTACGTTACAGCTGAGCATCGGCGGCATGTTCTTCGGCCTGCTGCTGGGCTTTATCCTCGCATTGATGCGCATGTCGTCAATCTGGCCGGTCAGATGGCTGGCGCGGATGTATATCTCTATTTTCCGCGGAACCCCGCTGATTGCCCAACTGTTTATGATCTATTACGGCTTACCGCAGTTTGGCATTGAGCTGGACCCGATCCCGGCGGCGATGATTGGCCTGTCGTTGAATACCGCGGCCTATGCGGCGGAAACGCTGCGAGCGGCAATTGCCTCTATAGATAAAGGGCAGTGGGAAGCGGCAGCGAGTATTGGCATGACGCCGTGGCAGACTTTGCGGCGGGCTATTTTACCGCAGGCTGCCCGCGTGGCGCTGCCGCCGCTCTCTAACAGCTTTATTAGCCTTGTCAAAGATACTTCGCTGGCGGCGACGATTCAGGTACCGGAACTGTTCCGTCAGGCGCAGTTAATTACCTCCCGTACGCTGGAGGTCTTTACGATGTATCTGGCCGCCTCGCTTATCTATTGGGTGATGGCGACTGTGCTATCGACGTTGCAGAATTATTTTGAAAATCAGCTGAATCGCCAGGAGCGTGATCCAAAATGAGTGCGATTGAAGTCAAAAAACTGGTGAAGAAATTCCACGGGCAGACCGTGCTCCACGGTATCGATCTCGAGGTTCAGGAAGGGGAGGTGGTGGCGATTATCGGTCCGAGCGGATCCGGTAAGACCACGCTGTTGCGCAGCATTAATCTGCTTGAACACCCCGAAAGCGGTACCATTCGCGTGGGCGATGTGACAATCGATACTTCGCGTAGTATTAGCCAGCAAAAAGGGCTAATCCGCCGTCTGCGTCAGCATGTTGGCTTTGTGTTCCAGAACTTCAATCTATTTCCACACCGTACGGTGCTGGAAAATATTATTGAAGGACCGGTTATCGTAAAAGGCGAAGATAAGAACGAGGCCATTTCTTTGGCGCGTCAGCTACTGGCAAAGGTGGGACTATCAGGAAAAGAGAATAGCTATCCGCGTCGTTTATCCGGTGGGCAGCAGCAGCGTGTGGCAATTGCCCGTGCGTTAGCAATGCGTCCGGACGTTATTCTTTTTGACGAGCCGACTTCTGCGTTGGATCCTGAGTTAGTGGGTGAAGTACTCAACACCATACGCCAGCTGGCGCAGGAAAAGCGGACTATGGTTATTGTTACCCATGAGATGAGTTTCGCTCGTGATGTCGCCGACCGCGCCATATTCATGGATCAGGGACGTATCGTCGAACAAGGTAAGGCCAGAGAGCTATTTGCTAACCCGCAGCAGCCGCGTACTCGTCAGTTCCTTGAGAAATTTTTAATGCAGTAAATTTTACCATTCTGGCGCGGCCGACCCTAACCGGCAGGGCGGTCGTGACCAGATAATTGGCGTACCTGCCAGGCGGATGGGGAATTTTAGCCGTTCAGCCAGACCAAATGTCGACCACTCCATCGCAGATTGAAAATCACGACGTTGCAGCGGCGCGAAAGGCATCTCATGTCGTGCGCCTGGCCACTCCATCAGGCTGGCGGCGACGCGAGCCAATGACAGCCGCGCATGATAACCTTTGCCGCTCTCTATGCGTTTCTCTATCCCTTTTAGTACTGCTGCAGCCATCAGATAGCCCGTCGCGTGGTCTAACGCTTGTACCGGAAGCGGGATGGGTTTATCCGCGTCGCGCCAGCGTTGACCGGCATGAGCGATACCACAGGCCATTTGTACCAGGCTGTCGAAACCGCGTCGGTTTCTCCATGGCCCCTCCCATCCCCAGGCATTTAGTGAAACATCAACAATTCCCGGCGATAGTGCGGCTCGGGTATGACAATCAAGACCTAGCGCATCCAACGCATCAGCGCGGTAACCGTGAACAATGACGTCGGCTTGCGAGATTAACGTGATTAAACGTTGCTTATCGGTTTGTGTTTTTATATTCAATCGGGCGCAGCGCTTACCCAGCGTAATCTCTTCTTCGAGCGTTGATTCTTGCCAGTCGACAGGATCAATACGTAATACATCAGCGCCTAACCCTGCGAGAAAACGAGTTGCGACGGGGCCGGCAATAATCCGGGTTAAATCCAGTACCTTGATACCGAGCAAAGGACGTGAGGGGGGGAGGGACCAGGCAACCGACGGCCCCGGCGGTGAATCGGCTTCTATCAGCAGCGGTTGCCGACTGACGGCGATGCCCTGCGGGTGTGTTCGCCACTCTTCCGCGCTGCGCATCGCCGCCGCGCAACCGCCATTTTCCACCACCGCTTGTTCCAGCGCATGCGAGCGCCATTGACGAACTTGTTGAGCAAGTGTTTGTCGCGTCGCATGTTGTCCCAGAATCTGCGCCACGGCGAGTCTGTGATAAGGGGCATTCGTATGCAGTCGGATCCATCCATCTTCGGTTTGATAATCTCCCGCTAATGGATCCCAAAGCTGCTGTGCTGGACGATTATGCGGCTTGGCGCTGGCTGAAAACCAATATGACGCCAGCCGGCGATCCACTATGGGCGTGGCGGATGTTGAACATAAGCGGGCAAGGTAAGCGGCGGCGATCCCCATAGAGGCGGCAGCAAAATCACTGACTGCAAAGCAAGAAGATAAAGCCCCTGGGCGGCGGAAATCGATTGGCGGGACAGCGCTTGCGCTAAAGTCTTGCCACATCCGGGAAAAGAGCTGCATAGACGAGGACGGCGAGAGCATATTTTCCTCCTGAGTTCGATAAATAATCGTCATCGAAAATCGAATAATGCGATGGCTACGTTATTTTATACATATAAATAAGATTTATGTGTTAGTTTTATGTATTTATAATAATGATTATCAATCAGGGGTTATTTGGTAGGTTATGAGGGACATTGATTTTTTCAGCTGGCGGCGGGAAATGCTGCAACAATTCCAGTCAACTCATGATGGGGATTCGGTTTATAACCTGCTCCAGCAGCAAACAGAGGCTCTGGAATACGACTACTACGCACTCTGTGTGCGCCATCCGGTGCCTTTTACGCGCCCGAGACTCACGCTGCAATCAACTTATCCTCAGGCCTGGATGTCTCATTATCAGGCAGAGAATTATTTTGCTGTTGATCCCGTATTGCGCAGAGAAAATTTTCTTCGTGGGCATTTACCGTGGAATGACCAGCTCTTTTGTGATACGCCGGAATTATGGAACGGCGCGCGCGATCATGGTTTAAATAAAGGTGTGACGCAGTGTCTTACCTTACCAAATCATGCGCTGGGATTCTTATCGGTTTCTGCAAAAAATACGCAACCGGGTCCTTATCAGGAGGACGAATTAGAATTACGCCTGAGAACGCTCACCGAACTTAGCCTGCTGGCGTTGCTGCGCCTGGAGGATGAGATGGTAATGCCGCCGGAGATGAAGTTTAGCCGGCGCGAGCTGGAGATTCTCAAATGGACCGCGGAAGGGAAAACTTCGGCCGAGGTGGCGATGATATTGTCTATTTCAGAAAATACGGTCAATTTTCATCAGAAGAATATGCAGCGCAAATTTAACGCGCCCAACAAAACGCAAATCGCCTGTTATGCCGTCGCAACAGGATTAATTTGAGCGAATCATTCGTTCTGCGTGTCAGACGTGAAACCGGCTGTCAGTGATAACTTTCAGCCGGTCCTTTCTTACTGACGGTAAGCTTGTTTAATTTGCTTAACGGTGCTGGAGAATACGGCAGCCTGAGCCTCATCTTCCATCTGCGCGATTTGTTTTTCCATTTTAATAATCACGCGGCCTGCGTCCGCCTGGCCCATAGCCTGAAGCATTAGCGTCAGTAGCGCTTTCAGGCAGGAGACTTCCTGCGCCAGTTGCTGATTATTTTCTGCAGTGGAAAAATCTGGTGTGCTCATCGATATCCTCGTTTGCTATCGGCGCTGTTGCGCAATACTAAATGTTAAGGCGGCGCAGTATACCACAAGCAGTAGAAAAAAAAGGAGCGTGTGATTTATGTTCCTGGCTTCGGGCGCTGAGCGGTTAAATTTACTGAATAATATCTGTTCATCTTAACGGTCGTCGTTAATTTTTGCCGCGGTTTTTGGGATAAGTTAATTATTGTTACATCCTTCGAAACGTATTTATCTGCGGGCTGTTCTGTTGCTTTTTTTGCTCCTTCTGTAGGGCGAATGTTAAAAAAGAAACATAATCCAACTATATGTTCTGTATAGGTTTCCACCTGGTGTGGAGACAAATTGCCATAAATGGGAGAGAAATCTTCTCCAGGACACTTTTTGGGCTTTTAAAGTTACGATAAAACCCGGTAATATATGTGAGATAAACTATCAGTAGCGTTATCCCTAATTCTGGAGATTATTCCTTTGATCAACGTACTTCTTGTTGATGACCACGAACTAGTGCGCGCAGGGATACGACGCATTCTGGAAGATATAAAAGGGATTAAAGTTGTCGGTGAGGCCTGCTGCGGCGAGGATGCCGTGAAGTGGTGCCGTGCGAATCCTGTGGACGTGGTCCTGATGGATATGAACATGCCGGGTATCGGGGGGCTTGAAGCAACGCGTAAAATTGCGCGCGCTATTGTCGATACCAAAGTGATCATGTTGACCGTACATACTGAGAATCCGCTGCCTGCTAAGGTCATGCAAGCTGGCGCCGCCGGTTACTTAAGTAAAGGCGCAGCCCCGCAGGAAGTGGTCAATGCGATTCGTTGCGTTGCTTCGGGTCAGCGTTACATCGCTTCCGACATCGCCCAACAGATGGCGCTCAGTCAAATTGAACCGGAAAAAACGGAATCGCCGTTTGCCAGTTTGTCTGAACGCGAATTGCAGATTATGCTGATGATCACCAAGGGCCAAAAGGTCAATGAGATCTCAGAACAGTTAAACCTGAGTCCCAAGACGGTGAATAGCTATCGTTACCGAATGTTCAGTAAACTAAACATTCATGGTGACGTGGAGCTAACTCACCTGGCAATTCGCCATGGCCTGTGCAATGCGGAGTCGTTAGCAAGTCAGTGAGTGATGTTTTTGACGCAAAAGCTTTCCTCAAGACGGTTACCAGCCAACCGGGCGTTTATCGTATGTATGATGCCGGCGGTACCGTCATTTATGTTGGTAAAGCTAAAGATCTGAAAAAGCGGCTTAGCAGCTATTTTCGCAGCAACCTGGCTTCGCGTAAAACCGAGGCTCTGGTGGCGCTGATCGCGCAAATTGACGTAACCGTTACCCATACCGAAACGGAAGCGTTATTGCTTGAGCATAACTACATCAAGCTATATCAACCACGTTACAACGTGCTGCTGCGCGACGACAAATCTTATCCTTTTATTTTTCTCAGCGGCGACACCCATCCGCGACTGGCGATGCACCGCGGTGCTAAACACGCCAAAGGCGAATATTTTGGTCCGTTCCCTAACGGTTACGCAGTTCGCGAAACGCTCGCGCTGTTGCAAAAAATCTTCCCCATTCGCCAGTGTGAAAACAGCGTCTATCGCAACCGTTCGCGTCCTTGTCTGCAATATCAAATCGGTCGTTGTTTAGGGCCGTGCGTCGCCGGGCTGGTGAGTGAAGAAGAGTATGAGCAGCAGGTAGAATACGTAAGGCTGTTTCTCGCGGGCAAAGACGACCAGGTATTGACGCAACTGATTTCCCGGATGGAAAAGGCCAGCCAGGCGCTGGAATTTGAAGAAGCCGCCCGTATTCGCGATCAGATCCAGGCGGTACGCCGGGTGACTGAGAAACAGTTCGTTTCCAATACCGGCGACGATCTGGATGTTATCGGCGTGGCTTTTGATGCCGGAATGGCCTGCGTGCATGTGCTGTTTATTCGCCAGGGCAAGGTGCTTGGTAGCCGAAGTTATTTCCCGAAAGTTCCGGGTGGTACCGAGTTGGGTGAGGTCGTGGAAACCTTCGTGGGGCAGTTCTACCTGCAGGGCAGCCAGATGCGAACCTTACCGGGGGAAATTTTACTCGATTTCAACCTGGGCGATAAAACCCTGCTTGCCGATTCGCTTTCCGAACTGGCCGGTCGTCGGGTGAATGTGCAGACCAAACCCCGCGGCGATCGCGCGCGCTATTTGAAGCTGGCGCGCACCAACGCCGCCGTCGCGCTGACCACCAGGCTTTCACAGCAATCAACGGTCAGCCAGCGTCTGCAGGCGTTAGCAACGTTGCTGAAACTACCAGCTGTAAAGCGGATGGAGTGTTTTGATATCAGCCACACCATGGGGGAGCAAACCGTCGCTTCCTGCGTGGTGTTCGATAGCAATGGTCCGCTGCGGGCAGAATACCGCCGCTACAATATTACTGGTATTACCCCTGGTGATGATTACGCGGCAATGAATCAGGTGTTACGCCGCCGCTACGGTAAAGCTATAGAAGAGAACAAAATCCCTGACGTTATCCTGATCGACGGTGGTAAAGGCCAGCTTGGCCAGGCCAAAGCCGTTTTTGCCGAACTGGACGTACCGTGGGATAAAAATCATCCTCTGCTACTGGGAGTGGCGAAGGGGAGCGATCGTAAAGCCGGGTTGGAAACCTTATTCTTTGAACCAGAAGGCGAGGGCTTTAGTCTGCCGCCGGATTCTCCTGCTTTACATGTTATCCAGCACATTCGCGATGAATCGCACGATCATGCTATCTCAGGGCACCGTAAAAAACGGGCGAAAGTGAAAAGTACCAGTACTCTTGAAACGATTGAAGGCGTTGGCCCGAAACGCCGACAGATGTTGTTGAAGTATATGGGCGGTCTGCAGGGTTTGCAGAAGGCCAGTGTAGAAGAAATTGCGCAAGTACCGGGTATATCTCACGGACTGGCAGAAAAGATCTTCTACTCGTTGAAACATTAGGGGCTCTGTAGCACCATAGGGCTAATTTACACTTACAACATATAGTTACCTGTTACCATGCAATTTAATATTCCGACGTTGCTCACTCTGTTTCGCGTTATTCTGATACCGTTTTTCGTGCTGGCGTTTTATCTGCCTTTCAGCTGGGCACCTTTCGTTTGCGCGTTAATTTTCTTTGTGGCTGCCGTTACCGACTGGTTCGATGGCTATCTGGCGCGTCGCTGGAACCAAAGCACGCGTTTTGGCGCTTTCCTTGATCCAGTGGCGGATAAAGTAATGGTGGCGATTGCCATGGTGCTGGTTGCCGAACACTACCACACCTGGTGGGTGACATTGCCGGCAGCGACGATGATCGCGCGTGAAATTATTATTTCTGCTCTGCGCGAGTGGATGGCAGAGCTGGGTAAACGCAGCAGCGTAGCCGTATCATGGATTGGTAAAGTGAAAACGACAGCTCAGATGGCGGCGCTGGTCTGGATGCTGTGGCGGCCGAATATGTGGGTGGAGTGGGCAGGTATCGTTCTGTTCATGGTTGCTGCGGTGTTGACGCTGTGGTCAATGCTGCAATATTTGAACGCTGCACGCGGCGATTTGCTTGAACAGTGATCGTTTCGACGCAAATTTCAGCAAACGAGACGAAGTTGCGAAAAATACCGTTGACTCACCGCGTGAGATAAGTAGAATGCAACGCATCGAACGGCGGCACAGTCTTCCAGACGATAACAAAATCAAGTGATTACCTAATCTACTTGATGATGCGGGAATAGCTCAGTTGGTAGAGCACGACCTTGCCAAGGTCGGGGTCGCGAGTTCGAGTCTCGTTTCCCGCTCCAAATTGAAAGCATCGGCAGTAGCGGGTGTTTAGATATTAAAGGCGCGTTAGCAAAGCGGTTATGTAGCGGATTGCAAATCCGTCTAGTCCGGTTCGACTCCGGAACGCGCCTCCACTTTATATCCCGAGCCCGGATGGTGGAATCGGTAGACACAAGGGATTTAAAATCCCTCGGCGTTCGCGCTGTGTGGGTTCAAGTCCCACTCCGGGTACCATTGGGATAAAGTAGAATAATCAAAGCAATAAGCAGTGTCGTGAAACCACCTCCGGGTGGTTTTTTCATTTCTGAATTGTCCTTTTTTGACATCCTTCCCACCAGCCGAGTTAGGCTTTGAGCGCTATAAATCGGTCATGAATACGCTGAAATCTACCGCGTTTCCCTTACCTATTTTTATCAGGAAATTTGCAAACCATTTAAGGTAATATATCACTGACGTTAATGTTAACGCTGTATTGATATCCTTTGGGTATGTGACGCCTTAATGGCAATGATAATTATATATGAGGGATCTTATGGCCACGTTGCTTGAAAGCTACGGGAACTGTTTTCGAAAATACGCCACTTTCCGCGGCCGCTCCGCGCGCCAGGAATATGTGGTTTTTACCATTGCTAACTTTATATTGTCCGCGATCCTGGGATTGATCCCCGTCGTTGGCGGTATCTTCGGGTTAATTATTATCATTCCGGGGATCGCGGTTGCGGTGCGTCGTTTGCACGATCTCAACAAATCCGGCTGGTGGTTGCTGGCGCCCTACGGCATTATGCTGATCGGTCTGATTGGTATTGCCGCTACCGTCGAAGAGGGCAGAGCCGCAGTATGGGTATGGGTGATCGCGCTGGGCGGCCTGGCCGCGTTGATAATGTCGATTTGGATGATTTTCACCCGTGGCACCATTGGCAGTAATCGCTTTGGTGAGGAACAGAACGATGACAACAGCGGCGGTAATACGATGGGCCAGAGTTCTGCCGCGGATGATGTCAGAGAGCGCCTGGCACAGGCTAAGAAAATGCTCGATGAGGGCGTTATAAGCGCAAGTGAATACGAAGTGATGCGTGCTAATATCATTAAAGATATGTAATTGATGCGCCGCCGGGTCTGCCGGCGTTAATAAATTCACCTGTGTGAGCGAGAGCGGGTGGTTTTCTCCTCCCATTTTCGCTACTGTAAGCGCCATTTTTCTACCATCATGAGCCTGTAATGAAAACCGGACCCCTGAACGAAAGTGAACTTGAGTGGCTGGATGAGATCCTGTCGAAATATGCCACCGAGGGCGCCATCCTTGATGTCTCCGAACTTGATGGTCTGTTAACGGCTATCTTATCCGGGCCGAGCGAAATCGAACCCGCGCAGTGGCTGCTGGCTATCTGGGGTGGGGCGGATAACGTGCCGCGCTGGGCTAACGATCGTGAACGCGATCGTTTCGTCAACCTGACGCTGCAGCATATGAGCGACATCGCCGAACGTTTGGCCGACTACCCGGAGCAATTTGACCCCCTGTTCGGCACCCGCGAGTTTGAAGGCCAGGAGCTGACCATCGTTGAAGAGTGGTGCTTTGGCTATATGCGTGGCGTTGCGCTGTGCGACTGGTCGACGTTACCTGCAGAACTGCAGCCACAGCTCGATGCCATTGCGCTGCACGGAACGGAAGAACGTTTCGAAGCGCTCGATACGCTGACCGCGGATGAATTTGTCGAAAGCGTTGATAGCATCAAGCCCGCTGCGCTGGCTTTATATAATTACTGGATGGAAAATGCTCAGCCGACGGCCGTGCAGCAACCGGTAAGAAATGAGACCAAGGTGGGGCGTAATGATCCTTGCCCCTGCGGCAGCGGCAAAAAGTATAAGCAGTGTTGCTTAGCTAAATAAAAAAGGGGCCAAATGGCCCCTTTTGTTATCCCACCGCGGGGAGTAATCCCGCCACAATGCCGAATTGAATGGCCACAATCGCCACTCCACAGCCCAATACCAGCCATAGCGCAATCGAGCCGCCCGGTACACGCCATGTCGCCTGCGGGTGCAGTTTTCGGCTCTTCATTACCAACAATGATGGCAGCATCAGCGCCAGTACGGCGAGCGCCACGCCGGCGTACCCCAGCGCCATCACGAAACCTTGCGGATAAAACAGGGCGAACGCCAGCGGCGGCAGGAAAGTGATGACGCCGCTCTGAACACGCCCGGCAGGCGTATTTTTACGTTGGAACAAATCAGCAAGGTAATCAAACAAACCCAGTGCGACGCCGAGGAAAGACGTCGCCAGGGCGAAATCGGCAAACAGATGTACCGCCACCTCTACATGCGGCGAGGCGACAACATCGCGGATCGCTGCCAGTAGGCCGTTCAGGCCGGAGTTCTTCGCCAGCACGGCGGTAAAGGCCGGAGAGTCAATGCTGCCAAGCGTGGCGAGTTGCCAGAAAATATAGGCGACCAGCGGAATAAAGCTACCGATGATAAACACGCGGCGCAGTTTGCGAATATCGCCATTCAGGTAGCTAACGATGCTGGGAATACTACCGTGAAAACCAAACGAGGTGAAAATCACCGGAATAGCGGATAGCGCCAGGCCCTGCTGTAGCGGCAGCGTCAGAAGATTTATCTGGTGAATATGGGGCAGCAGCAGCACCAGCATCACCGCGAGGAAGATAATTTTGGCGCTAAATAAAAAGCGGTTAAACAGATCGACCAGAGAAGTACCGATGCACACCACCGCGCCACCAATGCCGGTAAAGAGCAATACGCCAGCAGAAGGCGGTAGGCTCCAGTTCAGCCACTGATTAAGACTGGAGGCCAGCAGCTCTCCAGCGCCGCTGATGTAGGCCGCCGTTAGCGCATACATCAGAAAAAGCATACAGAAACCGGTAATCCATTGACCGTAACGGCCGAGATAGCGTGCCGCCAGTGAGCCTAATCCCATATCCGCAGGGACATGTTGATAAACCTCCAGCAGCAGCAGGGCGGTGTAGCACATCAGCGCCCACAGCGAGATCAGTAATACCAGGGTGACGCCAAAACCGACTCCCGCTGAAGCGAGCGGCATCGCCAACATACCGGCGCCAATGGTGGTACCGGCAACGATTAAAATACTACCCAGAGTGCGGTTCTTCACGCTTTTCTCTATCTATGAAGGAATGAACGAATAATTATGTCGCGCAGAGTATGTGAAATGAGTGATTTCGTCAAATGATGGTTACAAGTGGTGTAATTATATCTTTACATTTATGAAGGCAGAAAAGGCTGCGTTGGCGCAAAGCCGCCAGGCGCATGCTGATATATGCTGCACGCTTTACAGGAGGAGTTATGTCATCTATTCATGGTCATGAAGTACTGCAGATGATGATCGCATCGGGCGAGTCGTACAGCGTTGCCAGTCTCGAAGCGGCCATTAAGAGACAATTTGGCGAAGATGCCCGCTTTCACACCTGTTCGGCGCAGGATCTGGACGCGGCGCAACTGGTGACGTTTTTGCAGCGGAAAGGAAAATTCATCGCAGTTGAAGAGGGTTTCAATACCAGCGAGAGTAAAATTTGCCGTCATTGAGCGCGCGGCGGCCGGGGAGGCCGCCGCTGTGGGAATTAGTTTTGCGTATCGAGGGTTGCCAGTTCTTTATCGATAAAGTACAAGCCTTCACCGCTTTTACCGGCAAGGGTCAGTTTATCAATAACAGATTTGAATAATTTCTCTTCTTCATGCTGTTCTGCTACGTACCATTGCAGGAAATTAAAGGTCGGGTAATCCTGGTTGGTCATTGCCGCATGCGCCAGTTCATTAATTTTTTGCGTAATTAACTGTTCATGTTCATAGGTCTGGCGGAACAGTTCATCCAGCGAAGCATATTCGGCAAACGGCGAACTAATGGCATTAATGCGCGGCAGGCTGCCGGTATCGGTCAAATAGTCGAACAGGCGCTGCATGTGCGTCATTTCTTCCTGCGCGTGGCGGCGGAGAAAGGCGGCTGCACCTTCAAAGCTATGGTAGCTGCACCATGCGCTCATCTGCTGATAAAGCAAAGAAGAATAAAGCTCAAGATTCATTTGCTCATTAAGTTTTTCGATCATTTCTGCTTTCAGCATGGCGTCCACTCCGGAAATAAAGATTAAATCATATTGTGCCGTCACTATAATTTGTTAGTAATTTATTTGCAAAAAGTAAATTAAAAAAATCAATTAGTAAAAATGCAAATGGGAATAAAACGCATTGGCAATATAATAATAAATGAGAATGGTTTTAATTTGATATTTATTTCGTAAATTATCGCGCAAAGAGAAACTACAAATATTAAGTGGTGTGAACATGGAACGGTAGGGTCGGGCCGAGTGAGGCTGGAAGTGTGAAGCGCCATGTTTTTTATAAAACACCTTTTCATAAAGTTTGAAAAAGCATTTATGAAGTAGTAGAGTCCTGATAACGCTAACACATATCGGGCAGCGCCCGGACAGTATTCAGGAGAGTTCAGCATGAAAATCGCACTGATGATGGAAAACAGCCAGGCCAGCAAAAATGCTATCATTCTCAACGAGCTTAATGCCGTTGCCGATGAAAAAGGCTTCCCGGTTTACAACGTAGGAATGAGCGATGAACAGGATCATCATCTCACCTATATCCATCTGGGTATCATGGCCAGCATCCTGCTGAATTCCAAAGCGGTCGATTTTGTGGTGACCGGTTGTGGAACCGGGCAGGGGGCGCTGATGTCGTTGAACATCCATCCCGGAGTAGTCTGTGGTTATTGTATTGACCCGGCGGATGCCTTCCTGTTTGCCCAAATCAACAACGGTAACGCGTTGTCGCTGCCTTTTGCTAAAGGCTTTGGCTGGGGGGCGGAGCTTAACGTGCGCTTTATCTTCGAGAAGGCCTTCACCGGCCATAATGGCGAGGGCTATCCGCCGGAACGTAAAGAGCCGCAGGTTCGCAATGCCGGGATTCTGAATAAAGTGAAAGCGGCGGTGGTGAAAGAAAATTATCTTGATACCTTACGAGCTATCGATCCGGAACTGGTAAAAACCGCCGTTTCCGGGCCGCGGTTCCAGCAATGCTTCTTCGAAAACTGCCAGGATAAAGAAATCGAAGCTTTCGTACGCCAGATTATAGGCTAATAGGGCTTTTCAAACAGGCCTGCATCAATATGCGGGCCTGTTTGTTATGGTCGTGCTTTACTGGATACCGTGCTACCGGCATCTCGCGTAAGTCGCAGCGTATCAATCATCCCTATCAAACAAATCAACGCGATAAAGACAAACGCCAAACGGAAATCAATTCCCGGTAGCGTCGTCAGGTTAAACCACTCGCTCAACTGTTCACCGATGCGAATGCCGATAGCGCCGAGAGTGATTCCGAGCCCAACCGCCAGCTGTGAAGCGGTGCTGAACAGCGTATTGGCATAACTCATCTGGGCGGAAGGAACGTCGGCAAAAGCGAGCGTACTGACGCCGGTAAATTGGATGGAACGGAACACCCCGCCAAGATAGAGGATCAACATTATCAGCCATACCGGCGTTTGCGGCGTTAACAGCGCGCAGGCAAGTAGCGAGGCGACATTCAGCGCACCGTTAATCAGCAATAAGCGGCGAAACCCCAACCAGCGGATGAGCGGCGTAGTTGCGGGCTTGATAGTGAGATTGCCGACAAAAACGGCCAGCACCAGTAGCCCGGAATGAAAAGCATCCATACCGAACCCTACCTGGAATAGTAGCGGAAGCAGAAACGGGACGGCGCTTATCGAGGCGCGAAATAGTGAACCGCCGTACATGGTTACCCGGAAAGTAGGAACCCGCAGAGCGTCCAACCGTACCATTGGCCAGGCGGCGCGGCGGAAATGACGTAGCGCAAAAGCCATACATCCAATACCCGTCGCCAATAGCGCCAGCGTTTGCCAGCTTTGCGGCTGTTGGTCGCCGAGTCGTTCCATCGCCGCCACCAGGCTTATCATTGCCAATGATGTCGCCACAAAACCGGGTAGATCGAAAGGGCGACGTTCTTCTTCACGGATATTGGGAATGATGCGTAGCGAAAGCGCCATCGCCAGTAGCCCGAGCGGAACGTTAATAAAAAAGATTCAGTGCCAGCTGGCGTAACTGGTAATGAAGCCCCCGAGCGGCGGGCCGATTATCGGTGCGACCAACGCCGGCCAGGTTAGCGTGGCGATTGCTTTGATGAGCTGATCTTTGGGCGTGGTGCGCAACACCGCCAGTCGCCCGACGGGGACCATTAGCGCGCCGCCGACGCCCTGTAGAATGCGCATTGTCACAAAGCTTTCGAGGTTGCGCGATAAACCGCAGAAAACGGAGGCGAGGGTAAAAATGGCGAGTGCCAGCGTAAACACTTTCCGCGCGCCGAAGCGGTCAGCAATCCAGCCGCTGGCCGGGATCAGCACCGCGAGGGTGATCAGGTAGGCGCTGATGCCAATATTGAGCGCGACCGCCGCTACGCCAAACTCCTTCGCCATATCAGGCAGGGCGGTAGCGATGACCGTGCCATCGAGAAACTCCATAAAGAAAGCGCCAGCCACCAATAATGCCGGGGCGGAAAAAGCGCCTTTTTTCGGCGTAATTGTTGTTGTACCCATTGATTCGTTGCCATAGCAAAGTGAATAAGTATCTTTGCGGTACGTTTTCTTTTCGCCGCTCCCGCACATGTTTTTTTATCTGGTGCGATTTAGGTTACTATTACGCTCCTGAAAATAGGAGTAAAAAATGTCTCAACCTTTCACTGAACAAGATGAGTTGGTATCCGATGTCGTCGCATGCCAGCTGGTCATCAAACAGATCCTCGATGTGATTGACGTTATCGCCCCGGTCGAGGTGCGCGAAAAAATGGCGACGCAGTTAAAAGCGATTGATTTTGCGAGTAACCCTGCTTCGGCGGATCCGGTGACGCTGCGCGCAGTGCAAAAAGCAATTGCGCTGATTGAGCTGAAGTTTACCCCGCAGGGTGAAGCGCACTAGATTATCTCTGAGAAGTTGATTGCCTGGCCGTTGCAGTCTGAAACGGCCAGATTCAATTAGTGCTGTTGAGGCGAGATGAGATTGAGAAGTCGGCGGTCCGTTTGCTCCATACCGAGCCCGGCTTTATCAGCAGTCCGTATTTCTTCAAGAACGGTTTGTAGTAACAGCCCATCTTGCTGCTGCTCTTTCTCCAGCAGCGTCAAAAAACGCCACGTCGTGTCATCGCGCTGCGCTTTGGCTTCCTGCGCCAGACCGGACAGCATGCTGCTACGTTGCTGATACTCTTCAAGGGTTTTGGCAAACACTTCTTCAAGCGTTGTGCATTGCGGGGGATAGCTTTCATCGGCTTTGACAATTGGCCAGGCGCCGGCCTTTTTCATATAGTCAAAAACCTGCATCATTAACGTCACGCTTGATTGAGCTCGGGTACGCAAGAAGGTAGCGGTGCCGTTGAGACGCTGCTGCGCGCACCATTCGCCTAAATGTAGATAAACATTTGATGCGTGAAACTCGAGATTAATCTGGGTATTTAATTTCTGAACCATTCCTGGAACTGCCATAACAATATCCTTATTTATCCGCATGGGAAGTATGACGCGCTACCATCGCCTCACAGGCGAGTTTTGCAAGCGCAACGCAATAGGCAGGAAATAAAAACGGTGCATTCCATTTGCACGTGACTATTTATTTATATCTGCCGATACATTAAGAATACCCTTAGATGTCGAATAAGAAAACTCTCAACATGCGTTATTTACGATTTGTTACAACATCGGTTTTACTGCTTGTTTTTATTGTCTTTTTTGTGGTTTTTAAATCGTAACGAATTGAATTTAAATGGTTATATTTAATAGTTCGTAGAGCTAGTTAATTTGTATTAATGAAGGTGATTTAACGGTAAATTCATATATCGATCATAGCTTATTCATTATTCGGAAATAGCGAGATGATAATGAACTTGTGATAGATCATTTTTTGTTAGAAGTGGAAGAATAACGTATAAGCTGACGGAGAATCGAAGGGTAGAGTAGCCCGGGATGGCGTTAGCGAACCCACAAGGATAAGTCTGCTGGTGATATGGACTATTGTGCCACACATAACGCTAATTGTCTGACAATTAGCGTTTTTTTTATGTCATTTTTTGCTGAATTTATGTACGCAATTACTGTAATTCTGCGGTGTGATGACGCTCTCGTATGGATAAATAATTTCCAGTTAAAACTATTTTAACAACGGCAATGTTGATTGCGTTTTTTCTAATGCCTTGTTTTAAGACTGATAAAAAATTTAAGTCCGATTTTTCCCTACAGAAAAGCGAATTAAAGCTGGAGTTTACCATGCACAAATTTACTAAAGCGCTGGCGGCCATTGGTCTCGCGGCGGTTATGTCACAATCAGCTATGGCTGAAACCCTCAAGCTCGGTTTCCTGGTGAAGCAGCCAGAGGAGCCCTGGTTCCAGACCGAGTGGAAATTTGCTGATAAAGCCGGCAAGGATTTGGGCTTTGAGGTGATTAAAATCGCGGTGCCAGATGGTGAAAAAACGCTTAATGCAATCGACAGCCTCGCCGCCAGCGGCGCGAAGGGATTTGTCATCTGCACCCCGGACCCAAAACTGGGGGCGGCGATTGTTGCCAAGGCTCGCGGCTATGACATGAAAGTTATCACCGTCGACGATCAGTTTGTTAATGCCAAAGGTAAGCCGATGGAGAGCGTGCCGCTGGTTATGATGGCCGCCAGCGAAATCGGCGCTCGTCAGGGGCAGGAATTGTATAAAGAGATGCAAAAACGCGGCTGGGACGTGAAAGATACCGGCGTGATGGCGATTACCGCCGATGAACTAGATACTGCCCGCCGCCGCACCACCGGCTCGATTGACGCACTGAAAGCAGCGGGGTTCCCGGAAAAACAGATCTATCGCGTGCCAACCAAATCCAATGATATCCCAGGGGCCTTCGATGCTGGCAACTCCATGCTGGTTCAGCATCCGCAGGTGAAACACTGGTTAATTGTTGGTATGAACGATAACACCGTGCTGGGCGGCGTACGGGCAACTGAAGGCCAGGGCTTTAAAGCGCCGGATGTTATCGGCATCGGTATTAACGGCGTCGACGCGGTGAACGAGCTTTCGAAAGCCCAGCCGACAGGGTTCTATGGATCTCTGCTGCCAAGCCCGGATATCCATGGCTATAAAACTAGTGAGATGCTCTACAACTGGGTGACCAAAGGTACCGAGCCGCCGAAATTTACCGCCGTGACGGACGTGGTGCTGATTACCCGCGACAACTTTAAGCAAGAGTTGGCTAAGAAAGGGCTGTAAGGCCGGGTTCATTCTGCCTCCCGCACTGGCGGGAGGTTATGCGTAGTTGAGCGGAGTCGTTATGCAACAATCTACCCCTTATCTCTCATTTCGCGGTATCACCATGACGTTCCCGGGCGTTAAAGCACTGTCTGACATTAGCTTTGACTGCTATCGCGGGCAGATCCATGCGCTGATGGGTGAAAACGGCGCCGGGAAGTCCACTCTCTTAAAAATTCTCAGCGGTAATTACATTCCAACCGCCGGGCATTTGCAAATTGATGGCCAGCAAATGGCATTCACGAATACTACCGCTGCGCTGAATGCTGGCGTAGCGATTATTTATCAGGAACTTCATCTGATCCCGGAAATGACCGTGGCGGAGAATATCTATCTGGGCCAGTTGCCGCATAAAGGCGGCATTGTGAACCGGTCATTGCTGAACTATGAAGCGCGGCTGCAGCTGGAGCATCTGGGGCTGGATATCGACCCGGAAACGCCGCTGAAGTATTTGTCGATCGGCCAGTGGCAGATGGTAGAGATCGCCAAGGCGCTGGCGCGTAACGCGAAGATCATCGCTTTCGATGAACCTACCAGCTCACTCTCTGCACGCGAAATCGACAATTTGTTTCGCGTCATCCGCGAACTGCGTGAAGAAGGGCGGGTGATTATTTATGTCTCGCACCGTATGGAGGAAATTTTCGCCCTCAGCGATGCCATTACCGTGTTTAAAGATGGCCGCTACGTGCGCACCTTCGATGACATGCGGCTGGTGGATCACGATGCCCTCGTGCAAGCGATGGTAGGGCGTAATCTTGGCGATATCTACGGCTGGAAAGCGCGTGAATATGGCAGCGAGCGGTTACGACTGGATCAGGTTAAAGCGCCAGGCGTCAGAATGCCGATCAGTTTATCGGTACGCAGCGGCGAAATCGTCGGCTTGTTCGGTCTGGTCGGGGCCGGACGCAGTGAATTAATGAAAGGGCTGTTTGGCGGCAGCAGAATTACCGGCGGTCAGGTCTATATCGACGGTCAGGCGATAAACATTCGCAAACCCGCGCAGGCGATTCAGGCGGGAATGATGCTGTGTCCGGAGGATCGCAAAGCTGAGGGCATCATTCCGGTACATTCGGTGCGCGACAACATCAATATCAGCGCGCGACGTAAGCATATTCATGCCGGCTGCCTGATTAACAACGCCTGGGAAGCGAGTAATGCCGAACAGCATATCAAATCGCTCAATATCAAAACCCCAGGAGCTGAACAGTTAATTATGAATCTCTCCGGTGGTAATCAGCAGAAGGC
The DNA here is from genome assembly GCF_050600785.1 of Klebsiella sp. 141198. Taxonomy (NCBI): domain Bacteria; kingdom Pseudomonadati; phylum Pseudomonadota; class Gammaproteobacteria; order Enterobacterales; family Enterobacteriaceae; genus Klebsiella; species Klebsiella sp. 141198. The sequence continues at coordinate 390,759 of NZ_JAQIRM010000002.1, read as the reverse complement.
TATTCTTGGTCGCTGGTTGTCGGAAGAGATGAAGGTCATCCTGCTTGATGAACCGACCCGCGGCATCGATGTTGGCGCAAAGCATGAAATCTACAACGTTATCTATGCGCTGGCGGCTTCTGGCGTGGCGGTCGTTTTTGCCTCCAGCGACCTGCCAGAGGTGCTCGGCGTCGCTGACCGCATCGTCGTCATGCGCGAAGGTGAAGTGGCCGGTGAATTGCTGCATGAAGACGCGAATGAACAGCAGGCGCTGAGCCTTGCGATGCCTAAAGTCAGCCAGGCCGTAGCCTGATTAAGGAGTGAATGATGTCATCTGTAACTACGCCCAGCGCCGCACGATCCTCTTTCAGCTTCGGCCGAATCTGGGATCAGTTTGGTATGCTGGTGGTCTTCGCCGTGTTGTTCATCGGCTGCGTGATCTTTGTTCCTAACTTTGCCTCTTTCGTCAATATGAAAGGGCTGGGGCTGGCGATTTCCATGTCGGGAATGGTTGCCTGCGGTATGTTGTTCTGCCTGGCCTCCGGGGATTTCGATCTGTCAGTCGCTTCGGTCATTGCCTGTGCCGGTGTGACGACAGCAGTCGTTATTAATCTCACCGAAAGTCTGTGGATTGGTATTGCCGCCGGATTACTATTGGGGGCGGTCAGCGGGCTGGTGAATGGTTTTGTTATTGCGCGTTTGAAAATCAACGCGCTAATCACAACTCTGGCTACCATGCAAATCGTCCGCGGGCTGGCCTATATTATTTCCGATGGTAAAGCGGTTGGCATTGAGGATGAACGTTTCTTCACCCTGGGTTATGCCAACTGGCTTGGTCTGCCGGCGCCTATCTGGCTGACGGTTGCCTGCCTGATCGTCTTTGGGCTGCTACTGAATAAAACCACCTTTGGCCGCAACACGCTGGCCATAGGGGGCAATGAAGAGGCGGCGCGCCTGGCGGGGGTGCCGGTTGTTCGTACCAAGATCATCATCTTTGTTCTTTCAGGTCTGGTATCGGCGGCGGCGGGGATTATCCTGGCTTCGCGCATGACCAGCGGGCAGCCTATGACCTCAATTGGTTATGAACTGATTGTGATCTCGGCCTGTGTCCTGGGCGGCGTCTCGCTAAAAGGCGGGATCGGTAAGATCTCTTATGTGGTGGCCGGGATCCTGATCCTGGGTACCGTGGAGAATGCGATGAACCTGCTGAACATCTCGCCATTCTCGCAATATGTGGTCCGTGGGGTAATATTGCTGGCAGCGGTTATCTTCGACCGTTACAAGCAAAAAGCGAAACGTTCGCATTAATTGCGCGCAACTTTTAAGTCTACTCCTAATGTCCCGCCGGCGCCCGCTGCGCTGGCGGTGACTATCAAAAATGGCGAGGCTGGTCACACTGTCTATACTTACATGGCTAACAATTAGTTAACAACCAGCATAACGCTGGCCATGATAAGGAGGAACACAGGGTGGCTGACCAGATATCTGTACCGCCTGAGCTAACCGGAAACCACGCTTTTTTTCTGGATCTTGACGGCACGCTTGCCGATATCAAACCTCATCCCGATCAGGTTGTTATCCCCGAAGACGTCCTTCAGATGTTGCGATTACTGGCACAGCAGCAACATGACGCTGTGGCATTGATTTCAGGGCGCTCACTCGCAGAGCTCGATGCACTTACCCGTCACTGGCGATTACCGCTTGCCGGCGTCCACGGGGCTGAACGCCGCGATATCAATGGAAAAAGACATGATGTATCACTACCGCCGGCGCTCAGCCGTGAAGTCGGCGAAGCATTAACGTCGGCGCTCCAGACGTTGCCTGGCAGTGAACTGGAAGATAAAGGCATCGCTTTTGCGCTGCACTATCGCCAGGCGCCACAACACCAGAGCGCCATCCTGGCATTGGCGCAGGAAATCGTACAGCGTTATCCGATTCTGGCCATTCAGCAAGGGAAGTGTGTCGTAGAGATCAAGCCACGTGGCATCAACAAAGGTGAAGCGATTGCCGCGTTTATGCGGGAAGCGCCTTTTGCGGGACGAACGCCGGTATTTATCGGCGATGACCTGACTGATGAGGCGGGTTTTACTATGGTTAATCAATTAGGCGGAATATCGATAAAAGTTGGACAAGGCGACACACAGGCGCGCTGGCGGCTGGCAAATGTTGCCGCCGTACATCAGTGGTTACGTCATGTCGTCGACAATACGCAATGCCTGGATGTATTCACTAACGGGAGGGATGACCATGGGTCGTTTAGTCGTAGTATCTAACCGTATTGCAACGCCGAATGATAAAAAGGCCAGCGCAGGCGGCCTGGCGGTGGGCATTTTAGGTGCGCTGAAGGCGAGCGGCGGCACGTGGTTTGGTTGGAGTGGGGAAATCGGCGATGATAACCAGCCGTTGAAGAAGGTGAGTAAGGGGGATATTTCCTGGGCCTCATTCAACCTGAGCGAAGAAGACCACGAACTCTACTACAATCAATTTTCCAATGCGGTGCTATGGCCCGCTTTTCACTATCGTCTCGACTTAGTCAATTTTCAGCGTCCGGCCTGGGATGGCTATTTACGCGTTAACGCTGCCGTGGCGCAAAAGCTGCTGCCGCTGCTAGCCGACGACGATATGATTTGGGTTCATGATTATCATCTGTTGCCATTTGCCAGCGAATTACGCAAAAACGGTGTGAAGAACCGCATCGGCTTTTTCCTGCATATTCCGTTCCCGACGCCTGAAATATTCAACGCCTTACCTCCACATGCGGAGCTTCTTGAACAGCTTTGTGATTATGATTTGCTCGGCTTTCAGACCGAAAATGACCGACAGGCATTTGTTGATTGCGTCGCCCAGCAAACCACCTTATGTGAAGTGGGGCATCAGCAATACCGCGCCTGGGGCAAGACGTTCCGTACTGCCGTCTATCCGATAAGCATTGAGCCTCAGGAGGTCGCGCGCAGCGCCAGCGGGCCGTTGCCGCCGAAGTTGGCTCAATTGAAAGCTGAACTAAAAGGCGTTAAGAATATTTTTTCCGTTGAGCGGCTGGATTACTCCAAGGGGTTGCCGGAGCGTTTTCAGGCTTACGAGGCGCTATTGGAAAACTACCCCCAGCATCGTGGGAAAATTCGCTATACCCAGATAGCGCCCACTTCGCGGGGTGATGTTCAGGCGTATCAGGATATCCGCCATCAGCTGGAAACGGCCGCCGGACGAATCAACGGCCACTATGGTCAACTGGGGTGGACGCCGCTGTATTATCTGAATCAGCATTTCGATCGCAAACTGCTCATGAAGGTATTTCGTTATTCCGACGTGGGGCTTGTCACGCCGCTGCGCGACGGCATGAACCTCGTAGCCAAGGAGTTTGTCGCCGCACAGGATCCCGCAAACCCAGGGGTGCTGGTGTTATCGCAGTTCGCTGGCGCGGCTAATGAACTGACTTCCGCGCTCATCGTCAACCCCTACGATCGCGATGAAGTGGCGGCGGCGCTGGATCGCGCACTTACGATGCCGCTTGCCGAGCGAATTATTCGCCATGGCAAAATGCTCAAGGCGATCGAGAGTAATGATATTGATAACTGGCAGGCGCAGTTTGTTGCCGATCTAAAGCGGGTAAAGTCGCATGAAGATAGCTGCCAGCAGTCAACCGTAGTTACTCCCTCCGCGTAGTCAAAACGGCTGATGCTTCGGCATCAGCTTATTCCAGGGAAACCAACAGCACATCAACGCCGCTGCTGCCGACGATATTCTTCGCTGAACAGGTCGCGCGGGAAAACAGGCTCTGGTTATGGTTGCCGCAGATCACCAGGTCGACGTGATGCTGACGACAAAAATCCTTCACGTGATGACAAAGCTCGCCGCTGGCGATAGTCATTTTGCTGATGGGATACTCCGCCTGGGCGGCGAGTTCATTAAGAAAGCTACGTGTCTCCTCCTGCATAATCTCACGCAAATTCTCCATCATCGGCGCGGCGAACTGATTATACATCTCCGGATCTGTCGCCAGCGTGATCAGGCTGACCTGCGCATTGAACGGACGTGCTATAGACACCGCTTTATTGACCAACATGCGGCTTTCCGGCGTTGGGGCGACGGCGACTAACAGATGAGAGTAGGGCATCTAGCCTCCTTGAGATACGCAACGGGACCTTTCTACTTTCTTTACTCCTAATTCCATTTTTCCACAAGGGGTATTCGCGCGGTTGAAAACGCCTTTCTGCGAACGTGTGGTATCAGATTCTGGCAGCTGACTCGCAAAAATGATTCCCTCTTTTGCTTTAAAAGAAACGCTGTTTTATAAATCGGTGACGCATGTTGCCCGGCCCTTTGTTTTTTTGCCACTGAATGATTGGTACTGGCAAAAATGCAAAGGTAAGCCGGTTTTCATGATCTTACTGTAGCCATGTATCCGCAAAACTTCGGTATAGCCCGTGGTAAGACCGAAGTTATCTAATAAAAAAGAGACAGGATTTACGGCGATGAAAACACGAAAAATCGGTTTGGCTAATTATCTCGCCTATGGTTCCGGCGATTTTCTCGGCGCGGGAACCACCGCGCTAACCGCAGCATGGCTACTCTATTTTTACACCACCTTCTGCGGGCTATCGCCCATTGAGGCGACGCTCATTTTCGCCACCGCGCGCGTGCTCGACGCGGTCGTCAGCCCGCTGATGGGCTTCTTAACCGATAACTTTGGCTCTACCTGGCTGGGTAAGCGGTTCGGCAGACGCAAATTTTTTATTTTGCTCGGGATTCCCTGCGTTTTTAGCTACTCAATGATGTGGGTAGGCGATATGGGATTCTGGTACTACCTCGCAACTTATCTGCTGTTTGATATTGTCTATACCATGATTCTGGTGCCTTACGAGACGCTGGTGCCGGAGATGACCGATGATTTCAAACAGAAAACCAAATTTTCCGGCGCGCGTATTTCCATGGCGCAAATGTCGGCGATTTTAGCCTCGTTTTTACCGGGGATCCTGCTCACCCAACTGGGTAAAGATAACGCCAGCTCATTTTTTTACGCAAGCCTGGTCTTTTCGGTGCTGTGCGCGCTAATGCTGACCTTCGTCTGGTTTTTCACCTGGGAACGCCCGCGGGAAGCGTGGTCTGAAGCGGCGCTACGTGCGGAAGAAGAAAAGCGCAACTTAACCCTCGCGCAGAGTCTTAATCGCCTCTTTATTGAACTCAGCTCTACGCTGCGCATTAAAATCTTCCGCCAGCATCTTGGTATGTATCTGGGCGGCTATATCGCGCAGGACGTGTTCAACGCCGTGTTTACCTATTACGTGGTCTTTGTGCTGATGCAGGACGCCTCTGTCGCCTCTAACCTGCTCGGCACGATGGCTATCTTCCAGTTCATCGCGGTTATCGCCATGATCCCGCTCTGCATCCGCTTTGGCCCGGCGCCTTCATACCGCATGGTAGTGGTGCTGTTTGGTTTGAGCTCTCTCTCTTATGCCGTGCTCTATTACGCGGGGCTGAGCGACGTCTATTCATTATTACTGCTCATTTCCGCGATCGCGGGCCTGGGGCGCGGCGGCATTAATTACGTGCCGTGGAATACCTACACCTATATTGCCGACGTCGACGAAGTCATTACCGGCCAGCGTCGAGAGGGCATTTTCGCCGGTATTATGACGCTGACCCGCAAAGCATCCCAGGCGGGGGCGGTGATGCTGGTTGGTATCATCATGCAATTATCGGGCTTTGTTTCCGGGCAAAAAATTCAGCCGGAAGGCGTTAGTCACACCATTCTGTTGATCCTTAGCGTCGGTACTTTAGTGGTGCTGGCCTGCGGCTTCCTGGTCTCCCTGCGCTTTAAACTCAACTTACATACGCACAGTGTGCTCCGCGCCGAGACGCTGGTGATGCGTGATATCGGTTACGCACAGCCCGAGCAGGCGACGGCGGAAAACCGTGCGGTAGTTGAGATGCTGGCGGGAATGCCTTACGACTGCCTGTGGGGTAATAACAACATTGGCTACCTGAATCGCAATAAACCTGCCGCCCCGGCGCTGAATCAGGGCGGCACTTTGAATTCGACATATACCAGAGGTTAAGAACATGAAAGTTTGGCCGGTCAAACATAGCCCATTATTGCGTCAGCCTGAGCGCTTTATCGCTCGCAGTGAGCTTCAGACATTGATCCGTAATGTGACGCAAAACCTGGTGAATATTAAGGATGAAAGCGGGCAGTTTTTACTTCGGCTGGACGACGGGCGGGTCATCGATACCAAAGGCTGGGCCGGTTGGGAATGGACCCACGGCGTTGGGCTGTACGGCATCTACCAGTATTATCAACAAACCGGCGATATCGCGATGCGCGATATCATTGACGGCTGGTTCGCCGACCGCTTCGCCGAAGGGGCTACCACCAAAAACGTCAATACCATGGCGCCGTTTCTGACGCTGGCTTATCGCTATGAAGAGACCGGGCGTCAGGAGTATCTACCATGGCTCGATAGCTGGGCCGAGTGGGCGATGCATGAGATGCCGCGCACCGAGCAGGGAGGCATGCAGCACATTACCCTGGCGGAAGAGAACCATCAGCAGATGTGGGATGACACGCTGATGATGACGGTGCTGCCGCTAGCCAAAATCGGTAAATTACTAAATCGTCCGCAGTACATTGAAGAAGCAACCTATCAGTTTTTGCTGCACGTACAGAACCTGATGGATAAAGAGACTGGCCTGTGGTTCCACGGCTGGAATTACGACGGTCGGCACAACTTTGCGCGTGCGCGCTGGGCGCGAGGTAACAGCTGGCTCACCATCGTGATCCCGGACTTCCTTGAGCTGGTGGATTTGCCAGAGGGCAGTGCGTTACGCCGCTATCTGCTACAGGTGCTGAATGCGCAAATTGCCGCGTTAGCGAAATGTCAGGATGAGAGCGGGCTTTGGCATACCCTGCTCGACGATCCGCATTCCTATCTTGAAGCGTCAGCGACGGCGGGCTTCGCTTACGGCATCCTGAAAGCGATACGCAAGCGTTATGTCGGGGCGGAGTACACCGAGGTTGCCGAAAAGGCGATACGCGGGATTGTGCGACATATTTCACCAGAGGGGGAACTGCTGCAAACCTCGTTTGGTACCGGAATGGGCTCCGATCTCGATTTTTACCGGCAAATTCCGCTCACCTCGATGCCGTACGGCCAGGCGATGGCGATTCTTTGTCTGACGGAGTATCTGCGCAAATATTTCTGATAGCGGCATTGATTCCCCGGCCGCGCTGTGCGGACCGGGGCGACGAATAAAACAAACCCGGCTTTCACCGGGTTTGTTTTTACATCCGCTCTACGGTCTCAATACCCAGAGTATCGAGGCCCAACTTCAGCGTCTTCGCCGTCAGCAGCGCCAGTTTCAGGCGGCTATTACGGGCCTCTTCGCTTTCGGCGCTGAGGATCGGGCAGTGTTCGTAGAAACCAGAGAACAGACCGGCCAGATCGTACAGGTAGGCGCACATTACGTGCGGAGTACCTTCACGGGCGACGACGGCCAGCGTTTCTTCGAACTGCAGCAGGCGGGCAGCCAACTGCGCTTCGCGATCTTCACTAATAACTACCGGCGCGGCAGCCAGCGCGCTTTCGTCGATACCGGCTTTACGGAACACCGACAGCACACGGGTATAGGCATACTGCATGTAAGGCGCGGTATTACCTTCGAACGCCAGCATGTTATCCCAGTCGAAAATGTAATCGGTAGTGCGGTTTTTCGACAGATCGGCATATTTCACCGCGCCGATACCCACCGCATTGGCCAGTTTTTCCAGCTCATCGGCCGGCATATCCGGGTTCTTCTCGGCCACCAGGCGGCGTGCGCGCTCCAGCGCTTCGTCCAGCAGATCGGCCAGTTTTACGGTACCGCCGGCGCGTGTTTTGAACGGTTTACCGTCTTTACCGAGCATCATGCCGAACATGTGATGTTCCAGCGGTACGGACTCCGGTACATAGCCGGCTTTACGGACAATAGTCCATGCCTGCATCAGATGCTGATGCTGACGAGAGTCGATGTAGTAGAGCACGCGGTCGGCATGCAGCGTTTCATAACGGTATTTTGCGCAGGCGATATCGGTAGTGGTGTAGAGGTAGCCGCCATCCTTTTTCTGGATGATGACGCCCATCGGTTCGCCTTCTTTGTTTTTGTATTCATCAAGGAAGACCACGGTCGCGCCTTCGCTCTCGACGGCCATGCCTTTTGCTTTCAGATCGGCAACGATCCCCGGCAGCATCGGGTTGTACAGGCTCTCACCCATCACATCATCGCGGGTCAGAGTGACATTCAGGCGATCGTAGGTGATCTGGTTTTGCGACATGGTGATGTCGACCAGTTTGCGCCACATCTGCAGGAAGTACTCGTCGCCGCCCTGCAGCTTAACCACGTAGCTACGCGCGCGCTCGGCGAAGGCTTCGTCTTCGTCATAGTGCTTTTTCGCTTCGCGGTAGAAACCTTCGAGGTCGGCCAGCGCCATTTCGCCGGCGTTTTCCTGCTGCTGCTTTTCCAGATAAGCGATGAGCATACCGAACTGGGTACCCCAGTCACCGACGTGGTTGGCGCGGATAACGCGATGGCCGAGGAACTCCAGCGTACGTACCGAGGCATCGCCGATGATGGTTGAACGCAGATGGCCGACGTGCATCTCTTTCGCCACGTTCGGCGCGGAGTAGTCAACAACGATAGTCTGCGGCTGTGGTTTCGCCACGCCCAGGCGCTCGGACTGCAGCGCGAGATTGACGTTTTCCGCCAGGAAAGCTGGATCGAGGAAAATATTGATAAAGCCCGGTCCGGCGATTTCGACTTTATTGGCAATGCCGTTCAGATCGAGATGAGACAGTACCTGCTCTGCAAGTTGTCGCGGCGCCATGCCCAGTTTTTTGGCCACCGCCATCACGCCATTGGCCTGATAGTCGCCGAACTGAACTTTTGCTGACTGGCGGACCTGAGGTTCGCAATCGGCAGGCGCGCCTGCCGCGATCAGGGCCTGGCTGACTTTTTCTGAGAGAAGAGCCTGAATATTCACCGGAATACCTTACTTTTAAGGCGCGAGAACCCCTGTGGGGCGGCGCCGGAACATGGACAAATTAAGGCGGGAGTATACTGCATTTGCGCCCAGCCGTCAGCACCGCGCGCAAGTTGAAAATCAGCACGCTTAATGAATAACCATTCGTCATCCCGGCGCGCGGATTGGCGGTTGGTCGGGGCGGCGAAACAGGATAAATTAGCCTTTTTAGCGATCACCGAGGCGCAAGATGGCAAACTGGCAGCAAATTGATGAACTGAATGATATTTCGGCGGATTTACCGCGTTTTAGCGATGCCATACTGGCGCTGGCGGTTCGTCTGGGGCTGGATATGACACCGCTGGACGCCGATCATATTTCGCTGCGTTGTCATCAAAATACGACGGCGGAGCGCTGGCGGCAGGGGCTGGAGCGTTGCGGCACGTTGCTATCGGAAAATATCATTAATGGCCGCCCCATTTGCTTATTTAAGCTTGCCGAACCCATTTGTGTCGCCCACTGGCGCTTTACGGTTGTGGAGTTGCCCTGGCCGGGTGAAAAACGTTACCCGCACGAAGGCTGGGAGCATATCGAAATCGTTCTGCCGGGCGAGCCGGAGACGCTGAATGCCCGCGCCCTGGCGCTACTTTCTGATGATGGACTCAGCCAGCCGGGGATTTTTGTGAAAACCAGTGCGCCGAAAGGGGAGCGTGAACGTTTGCCGAACCCGACGCTGGCGGTCACGGACGGCAAAGTGACCATTAAATTCCACCCCTGGTCGATCGAGCAAATCGTCGCCAGCGAGCGATCCGATACTTAACAGTGTGAAGCCGCGCGGCGTCTGTGAGGATAAATCGTGACATGCTGTGTTGCCCGTAATGAAAATGGAGAAGGGAACGATGTTGCTGGAAGTCTGCTGCTATAGCATGGAGTGCGCGCTGGAGGCGCAGCGTTGCGGCGCCGATCGCATTGAACTGTGCGCCGCGCCGCAGGAGGGCGGATTAACGCCGTCGCTGGGCGTGCTGCGTTCGGCGCGAGCGAGTATCTCGATTCCGGTTCATCCGATTATTCGCCCGCGCGGCGGCGATTTTTGTTACACCGAGGGCGAATTTGCCGCCATGCTGGATGATGTGGCGACGGTCAGAGATCTGGGTTTTGCGGGTCTGGTGATTGGCGTGCTCGATGCTGACGGCCAGGTGGATATCGCCCGCATGCAAAAAATTATGGCGGCGGCGGGGCCGCTGGCGGTGACCTTCCATCGGGCCTTTGATATGTGCGCCGACCCGCGTCAGGCCTGGCATTCGCTTGCTGAACTGGGCGTTGCTCGGATCCTCACTTCCGGTCAACGGCCAACGGCGGAACAAGGTCTTGCAAAAATTATGGAACTAATTGCCCTGGGTGATACTCCAATCATTATGGCCGGAGCGGGAGTGCGGGCTGCCAATATGCAACAATTTCTGCAGGCAGGCCTCAAAGAGGTGCATAGTTCCGCGGGGCAGTGGTTGCCATCGCCGATGCGCTTTCGTAATCCGGGGTTATCGATGTCCACCGACGCAGATGCCGACGAATATTGCCGCTATGCCGTTAACGGCGAGGCGGTGGCGGAAATGAAACAGATTATTTCTGCCGCGCGGGGTTAACCCGCGAAGATGACCGTTTTTTGCTGCACATCATGTCGCCCAATATGATGATTGCCCGTACCAGGCCCCTGCAATTTCAACAGGGGCCTTTTTTTATCCCGCGAGCGCCACCAGTGGTCGGCTGAGGTGAATTACGCCCTGGCCGCGGCCGCTTTTTTGGCCAGCGACTGCTGCGTTTCTGGTTTAGTGGCGACGATCACCGCACGCAGCGGCGCGGGGTAACCTTCCAGCGTTTTGCTGCTGTCACGCGGATCGAGGAAATCGGCGAGTGATTCCGTCGTCATCCATTCGGTGCGGCGCTGCTCTTCGCTGGTGGTCACACAGGTGTCAACAATGCGCACATCGATGAATCCGCACTTCTCCAGCCACTGTTTCAGCGCGGCTGCGGAAGGAATGAAATAAACGTTACGCATTTGCGCGTAGCGGTCACCGGGCACCAGCACCGTATTTTCATCGCCTTCAACGACCAGTGTCTCCAGTACCAGCTCGCCGCCGGGGGCTAGCTGATCTTTGAGCTGCCACAGATGATCCAGCGGGGAACGGCGGTGATAGAGCACGCCCATCGAAAAGACGGTATCAAAAGCTTCCAGCGCCGGCAGTTGTTCGATGCCGAGCGGCAGCAGGTGCGCGCGCTGATCGTTGCCGATGAGTTTACGCACTGCTTCAAACTGGCATAAGAACAGCTGGGTTGGGTCGATACCGACCGCCAGATGCGCGCCGGCGCCGATCATTCGCCACATGTGATAACCACTGCCGCAGCCGACATCAAGGATAGTACGACCGGTGAGATCGGAAAGATGAGGCAGCACGCGTTCCCATTTCAGGTCGGAACGCCATTCGGTATCGATATTAATGCCATACAGCGAATAAGGGCCTTTACGCCACGGCATCAGGTTTCGCAGCAGATTTTCAATTCGCAGCTGGTGGCCTTCGCTGAGTGGCGTTTCGCTTTCCGCCGTGACGCTATGCAATAGATCAAGACGCCAGGGCGACAGTTCGGGCAGAAACTCAACGGCGCGTTCCCATTCACGAAACTTGCCGTGTAGCGCTTCGCGTTGCCAGGCCGCGACCTGAGCGGGCAGGGTTTCCAGCCAGTGGGAGAGCGGCCCTTTCGCGATCAACTGATAAAAATTACTGAAGTCGATCATGACCGATCCCCGGACTTTACCGCCACCAACGAACCAAAGTTAAAACACTGGAACCACAGTTCGGCATGTTCAAACCCGGCCTGGCGCAGACGCGCTTTGTGGGTTTCCACCGTATCCGTCAGCATCACGTTTTCCAGCATGCTGCGTTTCTGGCTGATTTCCAGTTCGCTATAGCCATTGGCGCGTTTGAAGTCATGGTGCATGTTAAACAGCAGTTCGCCGACGTTGGCGTCTTCAAAGCTGAATTTTTCGGAAAGCACCAGCGCGCCGCCAGGATTTAGCCCCTGATAGACTTTATCCAGGATCGCCTGACGTTCGCTCGGCTCGAGGAACTGAATAGTGAAGTTCAAGACGACCATCGAAGCATTTTCAATGGCGATATGGCGAATATCGCCCTCAATAACCTCAACCGGCGTCGGTGCTTTATAGGCATCAATATGACGACGGCAGCGTTCCACCATCGCCGGGGAGTTATCGATGGCGATAATTTTGCATCCCGGATGCGCGATATTGCGACGCACGGAAAGCGTCGCGGCGCCGAGCGAGCAGCCGAGATCGTAAACCTGTGTATTTGGCTGAACAAAACGCTCAGCCAGCATGCCGATCATTGAAATAATATTGGAGTAACCAGGAACGGAGCGCTGGATCATATCCGGGAAGACTTCGGCTACCCGTTCATCAAAGGTCCAGTCGCCGAGACTGGCAATCGGCGCGGAAAAAAGCGTATCGCGGTGAGACATAACGTTAAACCCGAAAAAACGAAAACGGCGTATTGTGCGCTAACGCAGGGAGAAAACCAACTCCCAGGGCATATACCACAGGTTAGCCAGCACCATCAGCAACAGCGAGCACCAGGTAGCGCTCATTCCGGAACGCCGCCAGCGGAACAGGCGATGATGGAAACCGTACGAGTGCATCAGGCGTCCGGCAATCAGCAAGATACCGCAAACGTGCACCATCCAGGTTAGCGCGCCGTTCATTTCCATGAACAGCAGCAAGATAAGCCCAATGGGGACGTATTCCACCGCATTGCCATGAACGCGAATAGCGACCTGTAGTTCGCTAAAACCACCGTCGCCATAGCCGACGCGATACTGCATGCGCAGACGTACCACATCGAAGGAAAACTTGATTAACAATAACGCACCCAAAACCGCATACAGCGCGCTGACCATACCCAAAACTCCCTTTAATTATGTCAGGTGGCTCCGACTATCATAGCAGGATATCAGAAAAGCGAGGATTGCTGCGGAATTGACGGCGCCGCGCCGACGCCCGGCAGCACCGCGCGTAGATCTTCCCATAAGGTATCTACCAGTTCAGGCGCCTGGGCGATATCCGGGGTATGTAGAAACAGCCATGGCGTGGCTGACTGATGCCACTTTGGCAGCGTCTGTAACCAGACGCGAAATAATTCGCGATTCTGCGCCATATCGTCGCTGCCGATAAAACGCACCATCGGCTGCTCCGCGGTCATGACCGCGTGAACCGGAACTTTGGGTTTCTTTTTTTGCGCGTCAATCATCGCCGGGTTGCGCGCGACGGCGCTATGTACCGGGCGGCTATCGAGGATCACGCGGTTGGCGTTGCGCTGGTGCAAGCCACGATTAAGCTGTTGTTCAGCATCGCCTTTGGCGAAAAACTCAGGATGGCGAACTTCAACGCCGTAGGTGAAGTTTTTCGGTAGCGTATCGAGAAACTGCCACAGGGCAGGGAGGTCTCGTGGCCCGAAGGTGGCGGGCAACTGCAGCCAGTACTGGCCGATGCGCGATTCCAGCGGCGCCAGACGAGTAAAAAATTCGTGGCTTAAGTCGTCGCAGTCGCGCAGCGCCGCCTGATGCGAAATCGTGGCCGGGAATTTAAAACAGAAGCGAAAATCATCGTGAGTTTGTTGATACCAGCGATCGACAATCTCGGCCTTTGGTAAGGCATACAGGGTGGTATTACCCTCCACGCAGTTAAAATGGCGGGCATACTCTTCAAGGCTGGTGATGCCAAGGCGCACCCATTTAGGGTGCGACCATTGCGGAAGCCCGATATAAATCATAAGGCGGCGAGAATGTCCTCGGTGCTGCGCACGCGGGCGATGCGCGGGAAGATATGCGTCATACTGCCCTGGTGCTGCTCGGCGGAAGCGGCGCTGCACGCATCCTCGGCAATGACCAGATTAAAACCGAGTTCCCAGCCATTGCGGGCGGTGGATTCCACGCCGATATTGGTGGAGATACCGCAAAGAATAATGGTGTCGATACCGCGGCGGCGAAGCTGCAGTTCAAGATCGGTGCCGTAGAACGCGCCCCATTGGCGTTTCGTCACTTCAATATCGCTATCCTGTTTGCCAAGCGCTGGCGGATAGACCCACCAGTTTTCAGGCAACTTCGCGGCGCCAGCCTGGGCATCCACCGGCTGTTTTAACGCTTCAGCGAAATCGGCGGACCAGCCGACGCGAACCATGATGACGGGCGAATCCTGTTGACGACATTTTTCAGCCAGCTTTGCCGCGCGCGCCACCACCTCGTCGGCGCGGTGCGGGCCGCCGGCAAAGGGTAAAATGCCTTCTTGCAGGTCAATAACGACCAGCGCGGTTTTTTTCGCATTGAGTTCTAACATGGTATCCCCGTATCTTGTTCTGTTGTCAGGCCGCTACAATACCGTTGCTAATTCGGCTCAAGGGTAACAAATTTTGTTAATTTATGTGAGCACAAGCAATAAGCGCGCAGCAAAGCAGCGTACAAACTGCGTCGGGCTTATCGTCAGACAGAATTTCCAGTATAATAGCCGCCTTTTTTCATTCAGTAGTGACATTCAGCAAAGCTGCGACCTCGTCGCCTGCAAGGCAGGCAACATCCGCCTGCGGCTAAGTTAAGGGATATCTCATGCGTACAGAATATTGCGGACAGCTACGTCAGTCCCACGTGGGGCAGCAAGTGACCCTGTGTGGTTGGGTCAACCGTCGTCGTGATCTCGGTAGCCTTATCTTTATCGATATGCGCGACCGTGAAGGCATCGTGCAGGTGTTTTTCGATCCGGATCGTGCGGATGCATTAAAACTGGCTTCCGAACTGCGTAATGAGTTCTGCATCCAAATCACCGGTACCGTGCGTGCGCGTGAAGAGCGCAACGTTAACCGCGAGATGGCCACCGGCGAAATCGAAGTGCTGGCGTCTGACCTGACCATCATCAACCGCGCGGAAGCGCTGCCGCTGGACTCCAACCACGTCAACACCGAAGAAGCTCGCCTGAAATACCGCTACTTGGACCTGCGTCGTCCGGAAATGGCTCAGCGCCTGAAAACCCGCGCAAAAATCACCAGCTTCGTGCGCCGCTTCATGGACGATCACGGGTTCCTCGATATCGAAACCCCGATGCTGACCAAAGCCACGCCGGAAGGCGCGCGTGACTATCTGGTGCCGTCGCGCGTCCATAAAGGTAAATTCTACGCGCTGCCGCAGTCTCCGCAGCTGTTCAAACAGCTCCTGATGATGTCCGGTTTCGATCGTTACTATCAGATAGTCAAATGCTTCCGCGACGAAGACCTGCGTGCCGACCGTCAGCCTGAATTTACCCAGATTGATGTTGAAACCTCGTTCATGACCGCGCCGCAGGTGCGTGAAGTGATGGAAGATCTGGTACGCAAGCTGTGGCAGGACGTGAAGGGCGTAGACCTTGGTCAATTCCCGGTGATGACCTTTGCCGAAGCAGAGCGTCGTTACGGTTCCGATAAGCCGGACCTGCGTAACCCGATGGAGCTGGTAGACGTAGCCGATCTGGTGAAAGCGGTAGAATTCGCCGTCTTCTCCGGCCCGGCTAACGACGCCAAAGGCCGCGTTGCGGCCTTACGCGTGCCGGGCGGCGCGGCGCTGACCCGTAAACAGATTGATGAATACGGCAAATTCGTGCAGATCTACGGTGCGAAAGGGTTGGCCTATATTAAAGTGACCGAGCGTGCGAAGGGCCTTGAAGGCATCAATAGCCCGGTGGCGAAATTCCTCAACGCCGAAATCGTTGAAGCTATCCTTGAACGCACCGGCGCGCAGGACGGCGACATGATCTTCTTCGGCGCTGACAACAAGAAAGTGGTTGCCGATGCCCTCGGCGCGCTGCGTCTGAAGCTGGGCAAAGACCTGAATCTCACCGACGAGACCAAATGGGCGCCGCTGTGGGTTATCGACTTCCCGATGTTCGAAGACGACGGCGAAGGCGGCCTGACTGCGATGCACCACCCGTTCACCTCGCCGAAAGATATGACCGCCGCTGAGCTGAAAGCCGCGCCGGAAGACGCTGTGGCTAACGCCTACGACATGGTCATCAATGGCTACGAAGTCGGTGGTGGTTCGGTGCGTATCCACAGCGGTGAAATGCAGCAAACCGTGTTTGGTATTCTGGGCATTAACGAACAAGAACAGCGTGAAAAATTCGGCTTCCTGCTGGATGCGCTGAAATACGGTACGCCGCCGCACGCCGGCCTGGCGTTTGGCCTCGATCGCCTGACCATGCTGCTGACCGGTACCGATAACATCCGTGACGTTATCGCCTTCCCGAAAACCACGGCTGCCGCGTGCCTGATGACCGAAGCGCCGAGCTTCGCGAATCCTGCCGCGTTAGGCGAACTGGGGATTCAGGTTGTGGCGAAAGAGGCAAAAGAGTCTCCGGAGAACAACTAAGATGTCATTCAAGCTGCCCGTCTCCGTTCTGGTGGTGATTTACGCCGAAGATACGAAGCGGGTGCTGATGTTGCAGCGACGCGACGATCCCGCTTTCTGGCAGTCGGTTACCGGCAGCCTGGAAGAGGGGGAAACCGCGTTGCAGGCCGCCGCGCGCGAAGTAAAGGAAGAGGTCGCCATTGACGTTGCTCGCGAGCAACTGGCCTTAATTGACTGTCAGCGTACGGTGGAGTTCGAGATATTTTCTCACTTACGTCATCGCTATGCGCCGGGCGTCGAGCGCAATACGGAATTCTGGTTCCGTCTTGCGCTGCCCCATGAGCGCCAGATTGTTTTCACTGAACATCTGGATTACCGCTGGGTTAGCGCGTCGGATGCCGCCGCGCTAACTAAATCGTGGAGCAACCGGCAGGCGATTGAAGAATTTGTAATTAACGCCGGGTAACTTCCCGCGGCGTTTGTCGCGGAAAGACGGCTTTTTTGGAGAGTTTTTTATGGCAGGTCATAGTAAATGGGCCAACACCAAACACCGCAAAGCGGCGCAAGATGCCAAGCGCGGTAAGATCTTTACTAAAATCATCCGCGAGCTGGTCACCGCTGCGCGTCTGGGCGGCGGCGATCCGGCATCCAACCCGCGTCTGCGCGCGGCGGTAGATAAAGCGCTGTCCAACAACATGACTCGCGACACCCTGAACCGCGCCATCGCGCGCGGCGTCGGCGGTGATGAAGACGCGAACATGGAAACCATCATTTATGAAGGTTACGGCCCGGGCGGCACCGCGGTAATGGTTGAATGTCTGAGCGACAACCGTAACCGTACCGTAGCCGAAGTGCGCCACGCCTTTACCAAAACCGGTGGTAACCTCGGAACCGACGGTTCTGTGGCCTATCTGTTCAGCAAAAAAGGCGTGATCTCCTTCGAGAAAGGCGACGAAGACACCATCATGGAAGCCGCGTTGGAAGCGGGTGCTGAAGACGTTGTCACCTATGATGACGGCGCCATTGACGTTTACACCGCCTGGGAAGAGATGGGCGCGGTACGTGATGCGCTGGAAGCCGCTGGCCTGAAAGCCGATGCTGCTGAAGTCTCAATGATCCCGTCGACTAAAGCGGATATGGATGCGGAAACTGCGCCGAAGCTGCTGCGTCTTATTGATATGCTGGAAGACTGCGACGACGTGCAGGAAGTGTATCATAACGGCGAAATCTCCGATGAGGTTGCCGCAACGCTGTGATGCCGGTAGCCGGTATTGCGGGTGAGTTAATACTGGAGGCGCGTGATGGCCATTATTCTCGGCATTGACCCGGGGTCACGCGTGACCGGTTATGGCGTGATTCGCCAGGTCGGGCGGCAGTTGAGCTACCTTGGCAGCGGATGCATCCGCACCAAAGTAGACGATCTGCCGTCGCGGCTGAAGCTGATTTACGCCGGCGTCACCGAAATTATTACCCAGTTCCAGCCTGACTATTTCGCTATCGAGCAGGTCTTTATGGCGAAAAATGCCGATTCGGCGTTGAAGCTTGGGCAGGCGCGCGGGGTGGCGATTGTCGCGGCGACGAACCAGGACCTGCCGGTCTTTGAGTACGCTGCCCGCCAGGTTAAGCAAACCGTCGTCGGCATCGGTAGCGCGGAAAAGAGCCAGGTACAGCATATGGTGCGTACTTTGCTGAAACTTCCGGCAAATCCGCAGGCGGATGCGGCGGATGCATTGGCCATCGCCATCACCCATTGCCACCTCAGTCAGAACCTGGCTCAGATTAGCGAGACCCGGCTCAATCTGGCGCGAGGGCGGTTACGATAATCACAAATCAGGCTGGATATTCATCCAGCCTTTTTTTATGATAACGCATTAGACTTTCGGCCCTTTATTCAGGAGCGCTACGTGATAGGCAGACTCAGAGGCATCATTCTCGAAAAGCAACCCCCGCTGGTATTACTGGAAACCGGGGGCGTAGGTTACGAAGTCCATATGCCGATGACCTGCTTCTATGAGCTACCGGAAGCCGGGCAGGAAGCCATCGTCTTCACCCATTTTGTGGTGCGTGAAGACGCGCAGCTGCTGTACGGCTTTAACAACAAGCAGGAACGCACGCTGTTTAAAGAGCTTATCAAAACCAACGGCGTCGGGCCGAAGCTGGCGCTGGCTATCCTTTCCGGCATGTCGGCGCAGCAGTTCGTGAATGCCGTTGAGCGTGAAGAGGTCGCCTCGCTGGTGAAACTGCCTGGTATTGGCAAGAAAACCGCTGAGCGTTTAATTGTCGAAATGAAAGACCGCTTTAAAGGCCTGCATGGCGACCTGTTTACTCCGGCCGCCGATCTGGTGCTGACGACGCCTGCCGGCCCAACTGCCGACGACGCGGAGCAAGAAGCGGTTGCCGCGCTGGTGGCGCTGGGCTATAAACCACAAGAGGCCAGCCGGATGGTGAGCAAAATCGCCCGTCCGGACGCTAATAGTGAAATGCTAATCCGCGAAGCGCTGCGCGCGGCGTTGTGAGGTAAGGGATGATTGAAGCAGATCGGCTGGTATCAGGCGACAGCATTGGTTTCGAAGAGGCCGCTGACCGCGCTATCCGCCCCAAATTGCTCGCAGAGTACGTCGGCCAGCCGCAGGTGCGTTCGCAGATGGAGATCTTTATCCAGGCGGCGAAACTGCGCGGCGATGCGCTCGATCACCTGCTGATTTTTGGCCCGCCGGGTTTGGGGAAAACCACGCTTGCCAATATCGTCGCCAACGAAATGGGCGTGAATCTGCGCACCACCTCCGGCCCGGTGTTGGAAAAGGCCGGAGACCTGGCGGCAATGCTGACCAACCTTGAGCCGCATGATGTCCTGTTTATTGATGAGATCCACCGCCTTTCGCCAGTAGTGGAAGAGGTACTGTATCCGGCGATGGAAGATTACCAGCTGGATATCATGATTGGCGAAGGCCCGGCCGCACGCTCGATTAAAATCGATCTGCCGCCGTTTACCCTGATTGGCGCGACCACCCGCGCTGGTTCATTGACTTCACCGCTGCGCGACCGCTTTGGTATCGTACAGCGCCTCGAGTTTTATCAGGTGCCGGACCTGCAGCACATTGTTGGCCGCAGCGCCCGTCATATGGGGCTGGAGATGAGCGAAGAAGGGGCGCTGGAAGTCGCCCGTCGCGCGCGCGGTACGCCGCGTATCGCCAACCGCCTGCTGCGCCGGGTGCGCGACTTCGCCGAAGTCCGTCACGATGGCACTATCTCCGCTGAGATCGCCGCTCAGGCGCTGGATATGCTCAACGTGGATGCCGAAGGGTTTGATTATATGGATCGCAAGCTGCTATTGGCGGTAATCGACAAATTCTTCGGTGGGCCGGTCGGCCTCGATAATCTCGCGGCGGCTATCGGCGAGGAGCGCGAAACCATTGAAGACGTGCTGGAGCCGTACTTAATTCAGCAGGGGTTCCTGCAGCGCACGCCGCGTGGCCGAATGGCGACGGTGCGCGCCTGGAATCACTTCGGTATTACCCCGCCGGAAATGCCCTGATGAAACCCGGTAGCTTTCCGCTACCGGGTAGTCTCTCAATCAACTCGCCGCTTTCTTCGTCATACTCAGAACAAACAGCGCCGCTGCGCACAGCACAACCGAAGGGCCTGCAGGGGTATCATAGAACGCCGAGAAGGTTAATCCCCCGGTTACCGCCAGCATACCCACGCCAACGGCTACTGCGGCCATCTGTTCCGGCGTGCGGGCAAAGCGGCGGGCGGTAGCGGCCGGGATTATCAACAGCGAAGTGATGATCAGCGCGCCGACGAATTTCATTGCCACGCCGATAGTCAATGCCGTCACCAGCATCAGCAACAGTTTAACCCGCTGCAACTTCACGCCGTCAACAAACGCTAAATCAGGGCTGATAGTCATCGCCAGCAGGTTACGCCATTGCCAGAGCAATATCGCGACCACCACCACTACGCCTAATGCAAAGGAGATTAAATCCTGTGGGGTTACGGCTAACAGATCGCCAAACAGATAGGCCATCAGGTCGACGCGAACGTTCGACATCAGGCTCACCACCACCAGACCGAGCGACAGCGCGCTGTGGGCCATAATACCCAGCAGGGTATCGACCGCCAGGTGAGGGCGTTTTTCCAGCCACACCAGGCCGCCCGCCAGCAGCAGCGTGACCACGATAACCGCATAAAACGGATTCACGTTGAGCAGCAGACCAAACGCCACCCCAAGCAGCGAAGCATGCGCCAGCGTATCGCCAAAGTAGGACATTCTCCGCCAGACCACGAACGAACCCAGGGGGCCTGCCGCGCAGGCGAGCATCATGCCGGCTAACCAGCCGGGTAACAGTAATTCAATCATTAGCGACCATTTCCCCGACGCAGTACAATCCGCCCCTGCAGGTCGTGGCGGTGATTATGTTGGTGACGATAAATGCCAAGCTGTTCCGCGCCGCGCGGGCCGAACATGGAGATAAATTCCGGATGCATCGAGACCACTTCCGGGGTTCCGGAGCAGCAAATATGCTGGTTCAGGCACAGCACTTCATCGGTTTTGGCCATGACGAGGTGCAGATCGTGGGAAACCATTAAGACCGCGCAGTTCAGCTCCTGACGCAGTTGGTTTATTAAATCATACAGCGCCACCTGCCCATTGACGTCGACGCCCTGGGTAGGTTCATCCAGCACCAGCAGTTGTGGTTGATTCAGCAGGGCGCGCGCCAGCAACACGCGCTGGGTTTCGCCGCCGGAGAGCTTTTGCATTGGCGCATCGATTAGATGCCCGGCCTGCACGCGCTGCAGCGCCGGCATAATATCCTGTTTGCGGGTACCGGGACGTAGGCGCATAAAGCGGCTGACCGTCAGCGGCATGGTCGCATCAAGATGCAGTTTTTGCGGCACATAGCCGATACGCAGATTTTTCTCGCGCTGGATAGCACCTTCTGTCGGCGTCACCAGGCCGAGCACTACGCGCACCAGCGTCGATTTCCCGGCGCCATTTGGGCCAAGAAGCGTTAAAATTTTGCCTGGTTTTAGCGTTAGCGAAATGTCAGACAACACGCGCCGCTGGCCGTAGACGACCGCGACTTTTTCCAGCGTTACAAGATTCGTCATGTCAAATTAGGGGTTGCACTAGCGATTGAATGTTATAATATCACATCACTTTCGCTCATTACGATGATTAGTCGCATTATGTTACATAAAAATACGCTTCTTTGCGCTGGACTTAGCGCCGCTTTTTTGTTCGCTCATGCCCCGGTGGCTCATGCTGCCGTCGTCGCTTCCATGAAACCCCTTGGCTTTATCGCTTCCGCTATCGCCGATGGCGTAACGGATACCCAGGTTTTGCTACCTGACGGTGCTTCCGAGCATGATTATTCCCTGCGCCCATCTGATGTAAAACGCTTACAGAACGCAGACTTAGTGGTGTGGATTGGTCCAGAAATGGAAGCATTCATGGACAAGTCAACGCAAAGCATTGCGGAGCAGAAAAAGGTCACCATCGCGCAGTTGGATGGGGTGAAACCGTTGCTCATCAAAGGGACGGATGATGACGATGACGAACATGGTCACGAACATGCTAATGGCGAAAAAAGTGACGGCGATCACCATCACGGCATTTACAATATGCATCTGTGGCTCTCCCCAGAGATAGCGCGGCTCTCAGCGGTTGCAATCCACGATAAATTATTGGAACTTATGCCGCAGAGTCGAGCCAAACTTGACGCCAACCTGAAGGAATTTGAGGCAAAATTAGCCGCAACCGACAAACAGGTGAGTAACGAGCTGGCGCCGGTGAAAGGTAAGGGATATTTCGTTTTTCATGACGCCTATGGCTACTACGAAAAACATTACGGTTTGACCTCGTTGGGGCATTTTACCGTCAATCCTGAAATCCAGCCTGGTGCGCAGCGTTTACACGAAATAAGAACACAGTTGGTTGAGCAAGAAGCGACTTGCGTTTTTGCTGAGCCACAATTCAGGCCAGCGGTTATCGAAGCTGTTGCCAGGGGGACCTCCGTGCGCATGGGAACCCTGGATCCACTTGGAATCGGAATTAAACTGGGTAAAGACAGTTACCCACAGTTCCTGAGCCAGTTGGGGCATCAGTATTCAAGCTGCCTGAAAGGAGATTAACGAGGAAGTGAATACGTGCAACAGATAGCCCGCGCTGTCACTCAGGCATTCAACAACTTGCCGCGACCTCATCGCGTTATGCTGGGGTCGTTGAGCGTTCTAACATTAGCGGTCGCCGTCTGGCGGCCCTACATCTACCACCCGGAATCAGCCCCGATAGTCAGAACGATTGAGCTGGAAAAAAGCGAAATCCGCTCTTTGTTGCCGGAAGCTTCCGAACCCATCGATCAGGCGCCGCAGGAAGAAGAAGCTATCCCGCAGGACGAGCTCGACGATAAATCCGATAGCGACTCCGGCGGCCATGAATATGTGGTTTCCACGGGCGATACGCTGAGCAGTATTCTTAATCAGTACGGTATTGATATGGGCGACATCGCTCAACTCTCCTCTGCTGATAAAGAGCTGCGTAATCTTAAAATCGGACAACAGCTCTCCTGGACGCTAACCGCCGATGGCGATCTACAAAGCCTGACGTGGGAGATGTCGCGCCGCGAGACGCGTACCTATAATCGCGTCGCCAATGGCTTTAAAATGAGCAGCGAGCTGCAGAAAGGGGATTGGGTCAATAACGTCCTGAAAGGCACCGTTGGCGCCAGCTTCGTCTCCAGCGCTCGTGATGCTGGCCTCACCAGTACGGAAATCAGCGCGGTCATCAAAGCGATGCAGTGGCAGATGGACTTCCGTAAGCTGAAAAAAGGCGATGAATTCTCGGTTCTGATGTCGCGTGAAATGCTGGATGGCAAGCGCGAGCAGAGCCAGCTGTTAGGCGTGCGTTTACGTTCCGATGGCAAAGACTATTACGCGATCCGTGCCGAAGATGGCAAATTCTACGATCGCAACGGTACGGGCCTGGCGAAGGGCTTCCTGCGCTTCCCGACCTCGCGTCAGTTCCGCGTGTCGTCCAACTTCAACCCGCGTCGCCTGAATCCGGTGACCGGTCGCGTCGCGCCGCATCGCGGCGT
Organism: Klebsiella sp. 141198; assembly: GCF_050600785.1. Lineage (NCBI taxonomy): Bacteria > Pseudomonadati > Pseudomonadota > Gammaproteobacteria > Enterobacterales > Enterobacteriaceae > Klebsiella > Klebsiella sp. 141198. Next base: position 367,260 of record NZ_JAQIRM010000002.1, on the reverse strand, counting down.
TGACTTCGCTATGCCGCAGGGCACGCCGGTGCTTTCCGTCGGCGATGGTGAAGTGGTGGTGGCGAAACGCAGCGGCGCGGCAGGCTACTATGTTGCCGTGCGTCATGGCCGCACCTATACCACCCGTTATATGCACCTGCGTAAGCTGCTGGTGAAACCGGGGCAGAAAGTGAAACGCGGCGACCGTATCGCGCTGTCGGGCAATACCGGGCGTTCTACTGGCCCGCACCTGCACTATGAAGTCTGGATCAACCAGCAGGCGGTTAACCCGCTGACGGCAAAACTGCCGCGTACCGAAGGTTTAACCGGTTCCGACCGTACCGATTACCTGGCGCAGGCCAAAGAGGTTATTCCGCAACTGCGCTTTGATTAGTCTGAATTATCTTCACTGAAAGCCGGTGCCCGCTATGCGCCGGCTTTTTCTTTTGTGCGATGAGTGACGTATCGCTAAACTAAGCCATTATCTTTATTGATTGAGCAGACCTTCTGCGGACCGGGCATGGAAACGAAAAAAAATAACATTGAATTTATCCCCAAATTTGAGAAATCTTTTTTACTGCCGCGCTACTGGGGCGCGTGGCTGGGCGTTTTCGCCTTCGCCGGAATCGCGCTGACGCCTCCCTCTTTCCGCGACCCCATTCTCGGCAAACTGGGGCGTTTTGTAGGCCGTCTGGCAAAAAGCTCCCGTCGTCGGGCGCAGATTAACCTGCTGTATTGCTTCCCGGAAAAAAGCGAACAAGAGCGTGAAGCTATCATCGATGCGATGTATATGTCGGCTCCGCAGGCAATGGTGATGATGGCCGAACTCGGCATGCGCGACCCGCTGCGCGTGATGTCCCGCGTTGACTGGCAGGGGAAAGAGATCATTGACGAGATGCACCGTAATAATGAAAAGGTCATCTTTTTAGTGCCGCACGCCTGGGGCGTGGATATTCCGGCGATGCTGATGGCTTCAGGCGGGCAAAAAATGGCGGCGATGTTCCATAACCAGGGAAATCCGGTCTTTGATTACGTCTGGAACACCGTACGCCGTCGTTTTGGCGGGCGCATGCACGCGCGTAACGATGGTATCAAGCCGTTTATTCAATCGGTGCGCCAGGGCTACTGGGGCTATTATCTGCCCGACCAGGATCACGGCGCCGAGCATAGCGAATTTGTCGATTTCTTTGCGACTTACAAAGCGACGCTCCCGGCGATTGGCCGTCTGATGAAAGTCTGCCGTGCGCGCGTAGTGCCGCTGTTCCCGGTGTATGACGGTAAAACGCATCGTCTGACGGTACTGGTACGCCCGCCGATGGACGATCTGCTGGAAGCCGATGACACGACGATTGCGCGTCGTATGAACGAAGAGGTTGAGATTTTCGTCAGGCCGCACACCGAACAGTATACCTGGATCCTGAAACTGCTGAAGACGCGTAAGCCGGGCGAAACTGAGCCTTATAAGCGCAAAGAACTGTTTCCGAAGAAGTAAGCTGTATGTGCTGCGCTGAGCAGGGCTATGGCGCCTGTATTTACCAGAATAACCAGCATAAAAAAGCCTCCATAAGGAGGCTTTCCCATCACTGAAGGCGATTACTCGACGGTCAGAATACGGGTGGTGTTGGTGCTGCCAATGGTGCTCATCACGTCGCCCTGGGTGACGACCACCAGGTCGCCGGAGACCAGATAGCCTTTATCACGCAGCAGGTTAACCGCATCGTGCGCGGCGGCAACGCCGTCGTTATGGCTATCGAAATGCACCGGCGTCACGCCACGATAGAGCGCCGTCAGGTTCAGGGTGCGCTCGTGACGGGAGAGGGCGAAAATCGGCAGGCCGGAACTGATACGCGAAGTCATCAGCGCGGTGCGGCCGGACTCGGTCATGGTGATAATCGCGGTAATGCCTTTCAGGTGGTTGGCCGCATACATCGCCGACATGGCAATCGCTTCTTCGACATTGTCGAACTGGACGTCAAGACGGTGTTTGGAAACGTTGAGACTTGGGATCTTCTCTGCGCCCAGGCACACGCGCGCCATCGCGGCGACGGTTTCTGACGGATACTGGCCGGCAGCGGTTTCTGCGGACAGCATTACGGCATCGGTACCGTCCAGCACGGCGTTCGCCACGTCCATGACTTCCGCACGGGTCGGCATTGGATTGGTGATCATCGATTCCATCATCTGCGTGGCGGTGATGACCGAGCGGTTAAGCTGGCGAGCGCGGCGAATCAGCGCCTTCTGGATACCCACCAGTTCCGGATCGCCGATTTCCACACCGAGATCGCCGCGAGCCACCATCACCACGTCGGAGGCGAGAATAACGTCGTCCATGGCATCCTGATCGCAGACCGCTTCCGCACGCTCGACTTTGGCGACGATTTTCGCATCGCAGCCAGCGTCACGGGCCAGGCGGCGAGCGTAGTTCAGGTCTTCGCCGCAACGCGGGAAGGAGACCGCCAGGTAATCAACGCCAATTTTTGCGGCGGTAACGATGTCGGCTTTGTCTTTATCGGTTAATGCTTCTGCAGACAGCCCGCCGCCGAGTTTGTTGATACCTTTATTGTTAGATAGCGGGCCACCAACGGTAACTTCGGTGAAAACTTTCATCCCCTGTACTTCCAGGACCTTCAGCTGCACGCGACCATCGTCGAGCAGCAGGATATCGCCTGGCACGACGTCCGCCGGCAGGCCTTTATAGTCGATGCCGACTTTTTCTTTATCGCCTTCACCTTTACCCAGGTTGGCGTCGAGCAGGAATTTGTCACCAATGTTAAGGAAAATTTTGCCTTCTTTGAAGGTAGAGACGCGGATTTTCGGCCCCTGCAGGTCGCCGAGAATCGCTACGTGACGGCCCAGTTTTGCTGCAATTTCACGGACTTTGTCTGCGCGGAGCTGGTGATCTTCCGGGGTACCGTGAGAGAAGTTCATGCGTACGACGTTAGCGCCCGCGGCGATAACCTTTTCGAGGTTGTTATCGCGGTCAGTTGCCGGACCTAAGGTCGTTACGATTTTGGTTCTGCGAAGCCTTCTGGACATGTAATACTCCGTTGACTAAAACAACTTTGGTGTTGCGTGAACATGGATTCGGTAGCGCCAAATCCGCTAACGGGCGGAACTGCTACGCTGCCGAGACATAATTGGTCTCTGACTTATAATGACTATTATTGTTTATCACTACTCATGAGTAGTTCTTTATCAAAGCGCGATTCCTTCAGCGCTTCCTTGACCCTCTTCAAGTTATCTCTGAATTTTGCTCCGCGGCGCAGGGTGAAGCCGGTCGCCAGCACATCAATTACCGTGAGCTGGGCCAGACGCGACACCATTGGCATATAAATATCGGTGTCTTCCGGGACGTCCAGAGTAATGGCCAGCGTCGACTCCCGCGCCAGCGGGGTGCCGGCTGACGTAATGGCAATGACCATGGCATCGTTTTCACGCGCCAGCTGCGCCAGTTCAACCAGGCTTTTGGTGCGCCCGGTGTGTGAAATGATGACCACCACGTCATCATCGTTACAATTCATACAGCTCATGCGCTGCAGGACAATATCGTCGGAGTAAATGACCGGGACGTTAAAACGGAAAAATTTATTCATCGCGTCATGTGCGACGGCGGCTGAAGACCCCAGGCCGAAGAAGGAAATTTTCTTCGCCTGGGTAAGCAGATCCACTGCCCGGTTGACCGCCGACATATCCAGCGCGTGATGCACCTGATCGAGGCTGGCCATCGCCGATTCGAAAATTTTCGCCGTATAGGATTCGACGCTGTCGTCTTCATCGACATTACGGTTAACATAGAGGATACCGTGTGCCAGACTTTGTGCCAGATGCAGTTTAAAATCGGGGAAGCCCCGGGTTTCCAGGCTGCGACAAAATCGGTTTACGGTCGGCTCGCTGACGCCGGCTTCCAGCGCCAGGGCCGCAATGCTTGAGTGAATGGCCTGCGCCGGGGTGGCAAGAATGACTTCCGCCACTTTGCGTTCAGATTTGCTAAGGTTTTCCAGTCGGGACTGGATTTTTTCCAGCATGTTCATTGTTTACAGGCGCTCATCAATGGAAACGATTTCATTAATGGGTGAAATCATCAGGCGTTTTAGCAAGAATATACCCCTCCGCAATCAGAAGCGGTGAGGAATGACGAGAAAAAATGTCGTTTTTTTTCATTACATGATCAGAGTCGTATTTTACTAACTGAAAACCAGACGAAACAACGAACATTCTTAGCCTGATGCCCAATTTGTCGGCGAACGCTTTTCCTCTATGTGCGGTAACGTCGGGAAAGCACCGCCAAGGGTTTCAGGAAATTCGTAAACACAGTACAGTGCAGCGTAAGAAAATTACAAATTTAGCCTGGCATAAGCACCAGACTATCAACTGAGGAGAATGACATGGCGGTAACGCAAACGGCCCAGGCATGCGATCTGGTCATTTTCGGCGCGAAAGGTGACCTCGCGCGCCGTAAACTGTTGCCTTCCCTGTATCAGCTTGAAAAGGCTGGCCAGATTAACCCTGAAACCCGCATCATCGGCGTAGGTCGCGCCGATTGGGATAAAGACGCTTACACTAAAGTCGTACGTGAAGCGTTAGAAACCTTCATGAAAGAGAAAATCGACGAAGGTCTATGGGATACCCTGAGCGGTCGTCTGGACTTCTGTAACCTTGATGTCAACGATACCAGCGGTTTTACGCGTCTGGGCGAAATGCTGGATCAGGAAAACCGCGTCACCATTAACTACTTCGCGATGCCGCCCAGCACATTCGGCGCTATCTGCAAAGGTCTGGGCGAAGCGAAGCTGAATGCCAAGCCCGCGCGGGTGGTGATGGAAAAACCGCTCGGAACCTCGCTGGAAACCTCGCGTGAAATTAATGACCAGGTGGGTGAGTATTTCGAAGAGTGCCAGGTTTACCGTATCGACCATTACCTGGGCAAAGAGACGGTACTGAACCTGTTGGCGCTGCGCTTTGCTAACTCCCTGTTCGTCAATAACTGGGACTGCCGCACCATTGACCACGTTGAAATCACCGTTGCGGAGGAAGTGGGTATTGAAGGCCGCTGGGGTTATTTCGATCAAGCCGGGCAGATGCGCGACATGATCCAGAACCATCTGCTGCAGATCCTGTGCATGATCGCCATGTCGCCGCCGTCCGATCTGACTGCCGACAGCATCCGCGATGAAAAAGTGAAAGTGCTGAAATCGCTGCGCCGTATCGATCGCTCGAACGTGCGTGAGAAAACCGTCCGCGGTCAGTACACCGCCGGGTTTGCGCAAGGCAAAAAAGTACCGGGCTATCTGGAAGAAGAGGGCGCTAACAAATCCAGTAATACGGAGACCTTTGTGGCCATCCGCGTGGATATCGATAACTGGCGCTGGGCTGGGGTTCCGTTCTACCTGCGTACCGGTAAACGCCTGCCGACGAAATGCTCCGAAGTGGTAGTTTACTTCAAAACTCCGGAACTGAACCTGTTCAAAGAGACCTGGCAGGAGCTGCCGCAGAACAAATTGACCATTCGTCTGCAGCCAGATGAAGGTGTGGATATTCAGGTGCTTAACAAAGTTCCAGGCCTCGATCACAAGCATAATCTGCAGATCACCAAGCTGGATCTGAGCTACTCCGAAACCTTCAATCAAACTCACCTGGCGGATGCCTACGAACGCCTGCTGTTGGAAACCATGCGCGGTATCCAGGCTCTGTTCGTGCGTCGCGATGAAGTAGAAGAAGCGTGGAAGTGGGTTGACTCCATTACCGGCGCATGGGCGGCCGACGGCGACGCGCCGAAGCCTTACCAGGCAGGGACCTGGGGACCGGTGGCGTCGGTGGCGATGATCACCCGCGATGGCCGTTCCTGGAACGAATTCGAGTAAGTGTATCGTTAATCCGGGAGAGTTATTTTACCGGTAACATGATCTGGCGCAGTCTGGCGCATAATTTTTAATCTTTTAAGCCCCGGGAGGATTCACCCCCGGGGCTTTTTTTATTACACTGCCCGTAGACATTTTGCCCCTGAGCCCCAGTGGTGGTGCCATTTACACCATTCTTCGACGTCATCGCGCGGTGGCCGGACAGATAAATTTTGAGGAGCCTCTATGAATTCGACAATGTTACGGGTAACAAATCGCATTATCGAACGGTCGCGCGAAACCCGCTCAGCCTACCTCGCACGGATTAATCAAGCCAAAAGCGATACCGTCCATCGTTCACAGTTGGCCTGCGGCAACCTGGCGCACGGTTTTGCCGCCTGTCAGTCAGAAGATAAAGCGTCGCTGAAGAGCATGTTGCGCAACAACATCGCCATTATCACCTCCTATAACGATATGTTGTCCGCCCACCAGCCTTATGAACATTATCCGGATATCATTCGCAAAGCCTTGCACTCCGCCAATGCGGTAGGGCAAGTGGCCGGCGGCGTGCCGGCAATGTGTGACGGCGTGACGCAGGGCCAGGATGGTATGGAACTGTCGCTGTTGAGCCGCGAAGTGATTGCCATGTCTGCCGCCATCGGTCTGTCGCACAATATGTTCGACGGCGCGTTGTATCTTGGCGTATGCGATAAAATTGTTCCCGGACTGACCATGGCGGCGCTCTCCTTCGGCCATCTGCCGTCGGTATTTATTCCGTCTGGCCCGATGGCCAGCGGCCTGCCGAATAAAGAAAAAGTGCGCATTCGTCAGCTGTACGCCGAAGGTAAGGTTGACCGTATGGCGCTGCTTGAATCCGAAGCCGACTCTTATCATGCGCCGGGCACCTGTACCTTCTACGGTACCGCCAACACCAACCAGATGGTGGTTGAGTTTATGGGCATGCAGTTGCCTGGTTCCTCGTTTGTTCATCCGGACGCTCCGCTGCGCGAAGCGCTGACCAGCGCCGCCGCGCGTCAGGTGACGCGCATGACCGGTAACGGCAATGAGTGGATGCCGCTGGGCAAAATGATTGACGAAAAAGTGGTGGTCAACGGTATCGTTGCGCTGCTGGCGACCGGCGGTTCCACCAACCACACGATGCATCTGGTGGCAATGGCGCGCGCGGCGGGCATTATCATTAACTGGGATGATTTCTCCGATCTTTCCGATGTGGTGCCGCTGTTGGCGCGTCTGTATCCAAACGGTCCGGCGGACATTAACCACTTCCAGGCGGCAGGCGGCGTGCCGGTACTGGTTCGCGAGCTGCTGAAAGGCGGATTGCTGCACGAAGATGTCAACACGGTTGCCGGCTTCGGGCTGTCGCGTTACACCATGGAACCATGGCTGAATAACGGCGAACTGGACTGGCGTGAAGGGGCGACCGCGCCACTTGACGATCAGGTCATCGCTACCTTCGAGAAACCGTTCTCCCGCCATGGCGGTACCAAAGTGCTGAGCGGTAACCTCGGTCGTGCGGTAATGAAAACCTCCGCAGTGCCGGTTGAGAACCAGATTATCGAAGCGCCAGCGGTCGTCTTTGAGAGCCAGCACGACGTGCTACCCGCGTTTGAAGCGGGGCTGCTGGATAAAGATTGCGTAGTCGTCGTACGCCATCAGGGGCCGAAAGCGAACGGCATGCCAGAATTACATAAACTTATGCCGCCACTTGGTGTATTATTGGACCGCCGTTTCAAAATTGCGCTGGTCACCGATGGCCGACTTTCCGGCGCATCAGGCAAGGTACCGTCAGCCATCCATGTTACTCCTGAAGCCTACGATGGCGGGCTGCTGGCGAAAGTGCGCGATGGCGACATCATTCGCGTTAACGGGCAGACCGGCGAGTTGACCCTGCTGGTCGATGAAGCCGAACTGGCCGCCCGCCAGCCGCATATTCCTGACCTGAGCAGCTCGCGGGTCGGTACCGGCCGCGAGATGTTCGGCGCGCTGCGCGAGAAGCTCTCCGGAGCCGAGCAGGGCGCAACCTGCATCACTTTTTAAGACGATTCGATTTGTAGATCTGGCGAGAGAAAACTCTGATGAAAAACTGGAAAACAACTGCAGAAGCAATCCTGACTAACGGCCCGGTCGTACCGGTTATCGTGGTGAAAAAGCTGGAACACGCGGTGCCGATGGCGAAAGCGCTGGTTGCAGGCGGTGTACGCGTTCTGGAAGTCACGCTGCGCACCGAGTGCGCGCTGGAAGCTATCCGCGCTATCGCCAAAGAAGTGCCGGAGGCGATTGTCGGCGCCGGCACCGTGACCAACGTTGAGCAACTGAAAGCCGTTACTGAAGCAGGCGCGCAGTTCGCTATTAGCCCGGGCCTGACCGAATCCCTGCTGAAAGCGGCGACCGGCGAAGGCACTATCCCGCTGATCCCGGGTATTAGCACCGTATCCGAGCTGATGCTGGGCATGCAGTATGGCCTGAAAGAGTTCAAATTCTTCCCGGCGGAAGCGAACGGCGGCGTGAAAGCGCTGCAGGCGATTGCGGGTCCATTCGGCCACATTCGTTTTTGCCCGACCGGCGGCATCTCTCCGGCGAATTACCGCGACTATCTGGCGCTTAACAGCGTGCTGTGCATCGGCGGCTCCTGGCTGGTTCCAGCCGACGCGCTGGAAAATGGCGACTACGATCGCATCACCAAACTGGCCCGCGAAGCGGTAGAAGGCGCGAAATAATTTCTGCGCCTTAAATGACTGAAGCCCGGCGCGCGTGAGCGACCGGGCTTTTTTTATCCCCTCACGACAACCGCGGCGGCGGCGGTTTTGGCGCGGCTGATGGCTTCATCGACGTTATCAGCAACCGCCAGCGTAACGCCCAGGCGACGCGCGCCGGCGATTTCCGGTTTACCGAACAGGCGCAACTGCAGACCCGCGCCGACGGCGGCCTGCAAATTGCTAAAGGTCACGTTCTCACTGGTTAGCTGCGGCAAAATCACCGCCGATGCCGCCGGGCCATACTGGCGGATGGCGCCGATCGGCAGGCCAAGGAAGGCGCGAACGTGCAGGGCGAATTCCGATAGATCCTGCGAGATCAGAGTGACCATACCGGTATCGTGTGGGCGAGGGGAGACTTCGCTGAAGATCACCTCATCGCCGCAAACGAACAATTCAACGCCGAAGAGCCCATATCCACCCAGCGCCAGCACCACTTTGCGGGCGATCTCCTGCGCGCGTTGCAGCGCGAGATCGCTCATCTGTTGGGGCTGCCAGGATTCACGGTAGTCGCCATCTTCCTGACGATGGCCTACCGGGGCGCAAAAGTGGACGCCGTCGACGGCGCTGACGGTGAGCAGCGTAATTTCAAAATCAAAATTTACCACCCCTTCGACGATGACGCGTCCGGCGCCCGCCCGCCCGCCCTGCTGAGCGTATTGCCAGGCGGCGCTGAGCTGGTCAGCCGAGCGGATAAAGCTTTGGCCTTTACCCGAGGAGCTCATCACCGGCTTAACGATACAAGGCAGACCAATTTCGGCGACGGCAGCGCGGAAGCCTTCTTCACTGTCGGCAAAACGATAGGCAGAGGTGGGGATCTGCAGCTCTTCGGCCGCCAGCCGGCGAATGCCTTCACGATTCATGGTGAGTTTCGCGGCTCTCGCCGTCGGCACTACTGTTTGCCCGGCTTGTTCCAGTTCAACCAGAGTGTCGGTAGCAATGGCTTCGATCTCCGGCACGATATAATCCGGTTTTTCTAAGGCGATCAGTTCACGCAGCGCGTCGCCGTGCAGCATGTTGATGACGTGAGAACGATGGGCCACCTGCATCGCCGGCGCATCGGGATAGCGGTCGACGGCGATGGTTTCAATACCCAACCGCTGGCATTCAATGGCGACTTCTTTTCCGAGCTCGCCGGAACCTAACAACATTACCTTCGTGGCCGCGGGGCGCAGCGCGGTACCTAATAAAGTCATAATCTACTCTCAGCGTAAACAGAACATGCCGCGCATTATAAACGAAAACGTTTGCGTCTGTCTTTATACGCGTAAGTTGAGAACGGCGGCGAAATTTGATATACTGTATATAAATACAGTATAAAGAGGCTGCACAATGGCGGTTGAAATCAAATACGTCGTGATCCGTGAAGGTGAGGAAAAAATGTCTTTTGCCAGCAAAAAAGAGGCCGATGCTTACGACAAAATGCTCGATTTGGCAGAGGTGCTCAATGACTGGCTGGTCGCGTGCCCGCTGGAATTAGATGAAGCTCAGCGTGACAATATGTCGATGTGGCTGGCCGAGCGCAAAGACGCCTTACACCACATTCTGAAGTCAGGGAAATTGCCGGAAGCAGAAGATCATGCTGAGGCGGCGGCAGAAATGCCGGAGTCGGCAATTGCCGAGGCTGAGTCCTCTTCCGCCGAAGAAGGCGCCGCAAAAAAACCGCGGAAAGTGAAAGCTGCCTGATAACCGGGCGCAACGGAAATTTTCGCATCTTTAGCCAGCCATAACATTTCCTGACGTCTCGTCGTTTAGGCTGATGGCATCGCATCTCGCGCTATGAGGAATGTTATGGCTAACTGGCTTAATCAACTTCAGTCCCTGCTGGGCCAGCAGGGTAACCCCGTCTCCGCTGAAAAGTCGTCATCCGCTAAAAACCTGCTGCCCGGCGCATTGGGCGGTCTTGCGGGCTTATTGGTCGCCAGCAAGTCATCGCGCAAGCTGCTGGCGAAATATGGCACCGGCGCGCTGCTGGTTGGCGGCGGCGCGGTGGCAGGCAGCGTGCTGTGGAATAAGTATCAGCAAAAAATGCGCGGCCAGCAGGCGGATATCGTGACACAGACATCAACAGCGCCTGCCCAGGAACCGGTTGTGCTTGATGCGCGCAGCGAGCGGCTGATTACCGCGCTAGTCTTTGCCGCCAAAAGCGACGGTCATATTGACGAGCGTGAACGTCAGCATATAGAAGAGCAGTTGCGAGCGGCGAACATCGACGTGCAGGGCCGGGTGTTGATCGACAGGGTTTTAACCCAGCCGCTCGACCCGCAGCGGCTGGCGCAAAGCGTGCGCGATGGGCAAGAAGCGCTGGAAATTTACTACCTCAGCTGTGCGGTAATTGATATCGACCATTTTATGGAGCGCAGCTACCTGGATGCGCTCGGTGACGCGCTCAAACTGCCTGAAGATGTCCGCGAAGAGATAGAACGCGATGTTCAGGCGCAAAAGCAGGCGCTTGATTCTTAAAAGAGAGCGTTCCGCTTGCATCGCTGGCCACTTTTGCCACCCTTATAGACACGACATCGTTCAGGGCGCACGATGCCCTGAGTGATTTTGTGATTCCATAATAAGACGCAGAAGAATAACGCATGCTACCGAAAGCCAAACGGATCCCCCACGCCATGACGCTACATGGCGACACTCGCATCGATAATTACTACTGGCTGCGCGATGACGAACGCGCGCGCCCGGAAGTGCTGGATTATCTCCATCAGGAAAATGACTACGGTAAAAAGGTGATGGACTCGCAAAGCAGCCTGCAGGAGCGGGTGCTGAAAGAAATCATCGATCGCATTCCGCAGCGGGAGGTCTCCGCACCTTATAGCAAAAATGGCTACCGCTATCGTCAGGTCTATGAACCCGGCTGTGAATACGCGATTTACCAACGTCAGTCAGTGCTCAAAGAAGAGTGGGATGAATGGGAGATTTTGCTCGACGCCAACCAGAGGGCGGCGAAAAGCGAATTCTACACTCTCGGCGGATTAGGCGTCGCGCCGAACAACCAGCTGATGGCGGTGGCGGAAGATTACCTTTCACGGCGTCAGTATGGCTTACGTTTTAAGGATCTGAACAGCGGCGAATGGTCGGCTGAAATCCTGGAAAACGTCACGCCAGGATTCGCCTGGAGCAACGACTCGCGCTTCTTGTGGTATGTGCGCAAACATCCGACGACGCTGCTGCCTTATCAGGTCTGGCGGCATGCCATTGGCACCACCGCAGATAACGATGTCCTGGTCTACGAAGAGAAAGACGACACGTTTTACGTCAGCGTGCATAAGACTACCTCCCAGCAGTTTGTGGTGATTTATCTTGCCAGCGCCACCACCAGCGAAGTGTTATTACTTAACCCGGAGCTTCCCGATGCGGCACCGGTGTGTTTTTTGCCACGACGTAAGGATCATGAATATAGCCTCGACCATTATCAGCACGCGTTTTATCTGCGTTCTAATCGCGAGGGCAAAAACTTCGGGCTTTACCGCACCGTGCTCCGCGATGAAGACCAGTGGCAGACGCTGATCGCAGCGCGTCCTGACGTGATGCTCGAAGGCTTTACTCTATTCACCGACTGGCTGGTGGTTGAGGAGCGTCAGCGTGGCTTGACCAGCCTGCGGCAAATCAACCGTAAAACGCGAGAAGTAGTAGGTATCGCCTTTGACGATCCCGCCTACGTCACCTGGCTTGCCTATAATCCGGAACCGGAGACCTCGCGGCTACGCTATGGTTATTCATCGATGACTACTCCGGATACGCTGTTTGAGCTGGATATGGATACCGGCGAGCGACGGGTTATCAAACAACAGGAAGTGCAGGGCTTTGACGCTGCCTGTTATCGCAGCGAACATCTGTGGGTGACAGCGCGTGACGGCGTGGAAGTGCCGGTATCGCTGGTCTATCACCGCGAACACTTTCGTAAAGGGGCCAACCCGCTACTGGTGTACGGCTATGGCTCTTACGGCGCCAGCATGGACGCCGATTTTAGCGCCAGCCGTCTGAGCCTGCTGGATCGCGGTTTTGTCTTTGCAATAGCCCATATTCGCGGCGGCGGCGAACTTGGCCAGCAGTGGTATGAAGACGGCAAATTCCTCAACAAAAAGAATACCTTTAACGATTATCTGGACGTCTGCGATGCGCTGCTGGCGCAGGGATATGGCGACCCTAAATTATGTTATGGCATGGGCGGCAGCGCCGGCGGCATGCTGATGGGCGTGGCGATTAACCAACGACCGGAGTTGTTCCATGGCGTAGTGGCGCAGGTGCCGTTTGTTGACGTACTGACCACCATGCTCGACGAATCTATTCCGCTCACTACCGGTGAGTTTGAGGAGTGGGGAAACCCGCAGGACGAAACCTATTATCACTATATGAAGAGCTATAGCCCCTATGATGGCGTATCTGCCCAGGCTTATCCGCATATGCTAGTGACCACCGGGCTGCATGATTCGCAGGTGCAATATTGGGAGCCCGCGAAGTGGGTGGCGAAGCTACGCGAGCTGAAAACCGACGACAATCTGCTGCTGCTATGTACCGATATGGATTCCGGGCATGGCGGCAAGTCGGGACGGTTTAAAAGCTACGAGGGCGTGGCATTGGAATACGCCTTTTTAATCGCCCTCGCGCAGGGGACTTTGCCCGGCAAGGTGGAAGTGTAGCGTTACTCGCCGAGATAGTGTTTAAGGGTCAGACGCAGTTCCGGGCTCATCCGGTCCAGGTTATTGAACAGCCAACGTAAATAGCCTGGATCGTTTTCCGCCACTTCCGACACCGCTTTGCCGCGATATTTGCCGAAGGTAAAGGTAGTCAGCAGCGTCGGGCGGCCGGTAATGTTGGCCATTTCATCCGGCGACCAGCCGGAGACCTGCATAATATCCAGCAGTAAGGCGGCGGTGATATAGCAGTCGTACAGCGCGCGGTGGTGATGCAAACCCGGCGGGGTAGCTACGCTCAGCTTGCGCGACTTATACAACCCCATATTGCTGTACTTAATCCCCGGCCACAGGCGGCGCGCCAGCTTCATAGTACAAATCCACTCGCCGTTCATTTCCGGTAATACCCGGCGATCGAAACTGGCGTTATGGGCGACATACCATGGGCTGCCCTGGTAGTGCGGCACGATTTCTTCAATCCAGGGCTTATCGGCCACCATCTCTTCAGTAATGCGATGGATTGCCATTGCCTGCGGGCTGATTGGGCGGTCAGGGCGCACCAGATGACTCATGGGATTGGTTATCTGGCCGTCGATGATATCGACGGAGGCAATTTCAACAATGCCGCCCTGCAAACCGCAGGTTTCGGTATCGATTACGCGCAGCATGGCTTACTCCTCGCCAAAAACCCCAGCGTAATAGAATGCGCGGCGGTTGCCAATGGGGGTATCCTCAAGGAATGAGCAATCATTTCGCTTTCGGTTCATACGGCAGGCGGGAAAGTGACACGGATGCCAGACGGTGCGCGATCAGTCGTTCACGAAACCAGTCGCGCAGGTGAGCGGGTTGCTCTCGTTCGACGAGATCGGCAACGACGGGCATATTGTAGCGTTCTTTAAAGGCGACGCCGGCCGCTGCGAGGTCAACGTTGACCTTGTCCATTTCATCTTGCGAAATTTTTGCCAGATTATTTGCCATCAGTACCTCCTTCATTACGGCGCAAAAGTTACTAAGCGTGACGCTGAAAGGCAAGTCCCGGATGCTTAGCTCGACTATGCCATTATACAGGGTTATTCTCTGTCCAACATACATAACAAAAAGGAATGACGTTTATGCGAAACATCGCCGGACGCGCGCTATACGCCGCCGTATTTTTCAGCGCTATGTTAACCACCACCAGCGCTTTTGCTCATGCTCATCTGCAACAACAAATCCCGGCGGCCGATTCGACGGTCTTCGCTTCGCCGCAGGCGCTCACGTTAACGTTTAGTGAAGGCGTCGAGCTCTCCTTCAGCGGCGTATCCCTCAGCGGTCCGCAGAATAAACCAGTGGCTACCGGCAAACTGGCCCGTAGCGACGGTAATAAAGCGCAATTAACGCTGCCGCTGAATGAACCGCTGGCGGCGGGCGAGTACACCGTAGAGTGGCATGTGGTCTCCGTTGACGGCCATAAGACCAAAGGGCAATACCACTTCAGCGTGAAATAAACCATGCTGTCGGGAATATATGTCGGCCTGCGGTTTGTCCACTTCATCTCATTGATGACGGCCTTCGGTTGCGCGCTGTACGGCGCATGGTGGGCGCCAGTCTCGCTGCGTCGCCTGTTGATGCAGCGTTTTTATCCACTGCTGCGCTACCTGCTAATGATTAGCGCTATTTCAGCCACTTTGATGCTGATGGCGCAGGGCGGGTTGATGGGCGATGGTTGGAACGATGTCTGGCAACCTGCAATCTGGCGCGCTGTTATCGGGACGCAGTTTGGCGGCGTCTGGCTGTGGCAGATGGTACTGGCGTGGATTGCGCTGACTGTTGCGTGGATCAAACCGCGTCGCCCGGCGCGTCTGTTGTTGCTGCTATTTTGCGCGCAGTTGTTGTTAATGGCAGGCGTGGGGCATGCGGCGATGCATGATGGTTGGACTGGCGCATTACAGCGTACTAATCACGCGCTACATCTGTTTTGCGTCGCTGCGTGGGCCGGTGGGCTGCTGCCATTTGTCTACTGCCTGCGGCTGGCGCGCGGGCGCTGGCGTCAGGTAGCCATAACCGCCATGATGCGCTTTTCACGTTACGGGCATTTGGCCGTGGCTGGCGCGATTGCCAGCGGGATTGGCAATACGCTGTTGATACAGGGGCGGCTGATTGGCGATTCACCGTGGGGAGTGATGTTGTTGTTCAAATGTGCACTGGTCGCCGGGATGGTAGCAATTGCGCTGGTGAACAGGTATGTTCTGGTACCGCGAATGTCAGGTAACGGCTCGTGGGCGGAACGAACTATTTTACGCACTACACAGCTGGAAATGGCGCTTGCCGCGCTGGCAGTACTAGCCGTCAGCCTGTTCGCGACCTGGCAACCTAATTGAATTAACTGGCTAAATGATGAAAAAAATCGTTCTGACAATGTTGTTACTGGCAAGCTCAGGCGCCGCGTTGGCGGCGCCACAGGTGATTACCGTGAGCCGTTTTGAAGTGGGTAAGGACAACTGGGCGTTCACCCGTGAAGAAGTCATGTTAACCTGCCGCCCGGGTAATGCGCTGTACGCCATCAACCCGAGCACCCTGGTGCAGTATCCGCTGAATGATATCGCCGAGCAGGAAGTGAAGGCCGGCAAGACCAGCGCTCAGCCGATTTCTGTCATCCAGGCCGACGACCCGCAGCATCCGGGGCAAAAAATGAGCCTGGCGCCATTTATCGAACGAGCGCAAAAGCTTTGTTGATAATGACCTATATCACTTTGTTTTAAAGGTAAAAAACCGCCGGCGTTTGGTAAGAGAACGCGGCGGTTTTTTGTTATTTGTCAGCAATTTTTCAACCGCTTTTGTCGCGGACTGGAAAACCTGTCACAGTCAACTATTCTTATAAGGCAAGGCGACTTAGCCTGCATTAATGCCAACTTTTAGCGCACGGCTCTCTCCCAAGAGCCATTTCCCTGGACCGAATACAGGAATCGTGTTCGGTCTCTTTTTATGTATTATTCAGCAAGTTAAAAAATCCATTTCATTATGCCCGGCGTTGCTGCACGGCGAGCTTTTCCCCTTATATCACAACAAAATTATCCTTAACATTCCCTTTACAAAAAAACGTGACAACATAATCAATAGCTCACGGTGACCAACACCGTATCACTGTACACGCCAGCAGGTTGATTACTCTGCGAAGCGTTCACTCTGGCCGTGAAGTTCGTTTGCTGCGCGCCACCGGTTCCGTTCAGGCTGACATTAGCGGTCGGCGTCCAAGCACTACCGTCCATTTTGTAGAGTTGATATTGCAGAAAATAACTAGTGGAATTAATCGTCTGACTCATTTGCCGCCAACTGCCGTTAAGTGCATTGGTGCTGGAGAGGTTGATGCTGTAAGCCGCATTTTGCGTGCAGCGGATGGTTAACTGGCCGCTGACCTCGCGAATAGCGGCGACCAGAGCAGCAGGGGAGAACGCGACATCTGGCGCGTTATCAATATAACAATAGTTGGTCACGTTCATGGTTAGAAGAACCTGTGAGGTTAGCGTGCCATCGTCCGCAACGCAGAGCCCCAGTGCGCCTACCAGACAATAATGATATTTCCACTCAATGGTCAGTGTGTCGTTGTAGGTGCCCGCAGGAATGTTACTTCCGGCCATGGTCTGAAAATAAAGCGGAATGGTTCCGTCACTGGTGTTAAATAAACCTAATAGATCAAGCAGAGCGTTAATAGTCCAGGGGATGGCGCCATCAATTTGATACGCTGGATTACAGCTGGCGTCTTTACAAACGCGATATGGGATCCAGGCGTTGTTAGCACTGTTATAAAGTCGCGGGATTTTGCCACTTTTATTGGCGGAATCTTTGATAGTTGCGGTAATGGTACTGGTCGAAAAAAGCGAAAGCAGGTTGGTACAGCTAAAGCCCGCGCCGGCGCTGACCCCTTGCGGGGTTGCGGCTACGTCAAAAGATCTCACTGAGCCAAAGTTAGGCGAACTTGGTTTAATCTTGCAATCGGCATATATCAATCCGCTGTAGCCCAAAATAAACAGTAATGAACATAACCAGATAATCGATCTCATCGCATCTCCGTTGATTCTTAACCACAGCTAAGTGGGCCGATACGTTGCGGCACGGGGGTTGATTCAGGTAGTTCGAATTGTGCCGTACACTCGCCGGCGGCGGCGTGAATCACTAATCTGTTTTGTCTGCTCAGATGGCTAAACCACACGAGCCCATCGTAGCCCACGAGCCCTGACTGCTGGCTGCTGCTCTCCTCAACCAGCGTGCCCAACGGCAGCGGCTGTCCCATTTTATCGACCAGGGTTATCGAGGCTGAACGGACTCGGGTGACCGGGAAATCAACGAGTGCGCCACTGGCTTCCCTCACCGCAATGCGTTTTTCCACTACCTGTGCCTCAACGTCCGTTGGCAGTGGCAAGGTATCGAGGGTTACTTTACCCGGATACCACGAGGTGGCCCACGGAATGAGCAGGTGGCCGCTATTGTCAGTGGTCCCGACTTTGCGGTTTTCATAATTGACCGCGACATCCGGGTAGCCGGCAGTCGAAACGACGATAAATGAATCGCTAATTCGGCGAGCCAGGAACAGACTGCTGTCCATCAGCACGACCGAGCCTGCCGCTTCAAACCAGCCCTGGTTATTATGCTGTGAACCGTAATAACCGCCGCTTAAGGTTGAAACTTCATTCACCCAGGTCATATCGGCCTGGCTGTAACGATCGCCGCTGATGGAGTGGGCCAGGTTCCAGCCGAATCCACCCTCTGCAGGTGCTGAACGAGTGTAGGCGACATTTTGCCCCCACTCGCCGGAACTGGCGCGCTGACCGCTCAACTGTATTGAACCGAAACTATCGAAGGGAATGGTTATCTGCATCATGCTGGAATAGGTGTTTGCCTGTAAATCGCGGTTGATGCTGATGTTAAAACTGCTGTTCCGCCACAGGCTGCGACTCCATGAGAAGTTCATGAGCCGGGTGCGGCTATCGTCCTGCGCCTGAATATCGAAATAACCCAGACTAAATGAACCAAGGGTTTTTCCCCACGGGCTAAGGCTTAAGGTGGCCTGGTCTGATTTACGGCTGAGCGTTGCCGTCGAACGATAACTGCTAAGATTAGCGAAATTCTCACTACGCTGAATATGCTGATAGTTCATCCCCCAAATATTGCCGTAATACGAGTAGCCAGCGGAATATTGCCGGCCTCGATCGTCGCCCTGGCTAGTACTGGCTGACAGGCTTAACGTGCCCAGCGTGCCGATACCGAAATCGCTACCGATACCGGCGTTAGTTAATCCTTGCCGATCTTCAGTATGCGTTGATACCGTAAGCCAGTTGGTTAATCCGTAGCGATAGATAGCGCTGACGGCGCCTGCACCGTAGTCAGCGTTTTTAACGCCATAATTGTTACGCAACGCACCGAGCGTAAAATCAAAATCGCTGAGTCCCTGGCGCAACAGGGTGTTGGAAACGTAAAAAGGTACGCTGGTGGAGACCTGACGGCCAAGCGCATCGGTCGTGACAATGGTGGCTTCGCCAGCGCCGCTGATATAGGGCACATTGGTTAGGGTATATGGGCCGCCGTTAATTTGCGTTGAACTGGCTTTGTAGCCATTGATAAACAGATCGACGCTGGAGGGTACCGCCGCGCTTCCGGAAAGATTGAGTAATGGATAAGTGACCAGATCCGGGCGAACCGAGAAGTTACGGCTGAGGCGAATACCGCCAACACGTACCGAACTACTCCAGGTTAAAGCATTACTGACCACGTCGCCCGCCTGATAGCTGATCATGCTGCCCGGATCACTATATTTCCATAGCGAATCGTAGCGGATATAGCCCTGCTGGCTATCATCATGGCGAGATGACCAGTTCTGTCTGATAACCGCATTATTAGAAAAGACGCCCGCCGGTCCAAAAAAGCGAAATTCCGTTGAGGTACTAGTGGCGCGGTCGCCGCCAGAAGAAGCCAGACTATAGGAATCGTAATTAAAGAGTAGCCCGGGGGTGCTGATTGCCTGCAGATACTCTTGCTCGCTGCTATTGCCGATATGTTGATCGGGTAGCCAGCTATCCGGGACGGTTAACTTCAGCATCTGGCCTGGTTGATCGTAGGCCACCTTCACGTCTGCTATTTGGCCGACGTCGACCAGCGTTTCATTGCCATTTACTGGGATCCACATCTGCTTTAGTTCTGCGGCGGAAACCCAGTAATGATCGTTTACCACTTTAACCGGCACGGTTCCCACGGGGGTATTGCCGTTAACGGAAATGCCCAAGTAAAGCACATACTCCTGCTGCTGGCTAAGCGCAGCAGCAGGCGCAGGCAATGAGTCGTAGGTAGCCGACCAGGCTGTTGCCGAAACAATAGTCAGCAGACCGCCGGACCCGGTAAGGAACCTCATATTAACGCGCTGCCGGGATTTCCACCGCCTGACTATTATCTGTCAATTTTGCATACAGGCGCATGCCGGATGCGTTCGCCGCGCGGGCTGGTGTCGGGAAACAGACGCGACGTTTCGCCAGTATATAACCCAATAACCCCTGGGTTTGTTCGTTCTGCGGTTTCCCTGCAGATGTTGACCAGTAAACGCTGCTCAATCTGGCGTGCTGATTCCCGGCATTGTTAATACACAGATTTTGGCCGCTAAGGGACCAGTTGAGTGAAGTACGTATCGGCTCAACGCTGCTTTCCAGCTTCAGCGGCTCGGCTCCTTGCCCGTAGGTAAATAGCGGCAGCACATAGCGCATGCGCATATTGAGGCCTGCAGAGCTTTTATCGGTCTGCTTTACCGGCTGAGCCGCAGGGATTTCATCAATGACAATTCGATATGATTTTTCCTCACCGCTGGCGACCGGCGACACGCGCATCAGACGAATAAGCTGACGTTGCCCCGGCTGCACATTGGCAAAGGGCGGGCTGGCGACCACATCGCTCTGATCGGCGTATACATCCCTGGATTCTTTTTGATCCCAGCCGAAGATGCGCAGTTGTAAATTCACCGCGCTAGCACCGCGGTTTTCCAGCCACAGCTCAGAGCCTTTCTCGTTGGCGCTGATGGTTTGAAAAATGGGCCAGACCAGCACTGAGCTAGCGGCCCATGCGCCCGGACCTATTGATAAACTCAGCAACACTACGGCAATGCTACGACGAATCATATTCAGCCTGTCTTATTTTAATAGGTCAATGTGACCGTTACGGTATCGGTATATGAACCCTGCGCCGGGAAGCCATTCGTGGCAAAAAGGCGGCCATAAACCGTATAAGTTTGTGTGGTATTGGGGAAGGACGCGACGCTGTAGGCCTGAGCGCCGGTACCCCAAACGGTAGAGCGGTTAGAGTCCTGAAAAAGCTGATACGCCAGCGTATTGCCGCTGCCGTTGGACATAAAGCGTTGGGATGATGAGCCGCCGTTGACGCCATAATCGAGCGCTACGGAGATAGCCATACCCGGCGTACACGCCACGATGATAGAACCAGCTCCGGCGGAGCTGGCGACATCCACGTTGCTATACAGCGACGACATAGAACCAAAGTTTAAAGTGCCAAAGTCAGAGGCAGGCGTTCCGCTTCCGCTGCCAAGCAGGCAGCCGGTGGTAATCTGCGCCGTCACTTTAAAACTTTTCTGCGCAGTGTCGGCCAATACGCTTGTTGACGAGATAAATACACATAACAGCCCAATTGAGCGCAGCATGACGTCCGTTTCTCCGACCGTTACCAGGTTAATGTTGCGGTCACCATATCCTGGTAAAAACCGGTAGCGGGGGCGGTTACGCCTCCTTGGTCTGCTGGCAGCACGCGAGCATAAATTGGGATCTCCTGAGCAGTACCTGTTCCAGTAATGCCGATTCCGGCACTGGTAAATTCGGCCTGTCGGGTACTATTTGAGTAAAGACGGTAGGCAATTTGATCGCCATTGGCGCTTTCCATTTTACGTAGCGTGCCTGCACCCATATGCAGACCGTTATTTAGCGTTAGCGTTGCCGGTAGGTTGTTACTACAGACAATAGAAACTGCGTTGGCGCCGCCGCTGCCGATCAGTTTGCTATCAATAGCGTTAATCAGATCGCTGTAAGTACCGAAATCAATTGTGCCCCAGCTGTTAACGCCGTTTGCGCTGGAACCATTGGTGACGGTACAGCCGGAGCCAATAGTCAGCTGCACGCCAACCTGGCCGGATAAGGTGCCGGTGGTTAGTCCTGCCGCTTGGACCCATGGCGCCTGAATGAGGAGCGCCGTTGCGATAAAGCCGCCAAGCAGACTACGCGAAATGGTTTTGACGTTCATGATGAACCCCTGGATTGAAAGCCGCTGAGTAAAGCCCTGTTTTTGTGGTTATGAGATTAATCCCATTAATCAACATATAACCGCTGTCGGGAAAAATGCTTATTTTTTTATGAAAGACTAACTTTGATGCTGTTTTATGTTTTATGTTCTTATTTAATTTCTTTATATGGTGTTTTATGTTGATTTTTTGCATTAATTTCTTAGTAAATGCTAACTTGAGCGTGGAGGAGGGATGATTACTCAGTACAATTTTTGCAAATATCGGTACGGCGCATATTTTTAGCGAAATGCCAGGGAAAAAGTTGGTAGGGAGAGAGAGTGAAAAAATAGCAGAAAGAAGACACCTGCACGTAATCAGACCCATAGTGCAGGTGAAAAGTGGGTCTACATCGGAAGCCGCTAGTATACATATTTGTATGATAAATAAAATAAGGCAATGATGGAATGCTATACAATTAATGCGGTTCTCTGGAAGAGCAATGAAGTTATTCTGGGGTGATTAAGGTGGGGTAGAGTGAAGTTTCCAGATAGCTGACCAATACCCATATCTCGTCACTGAAAATAAACCACAGCGCGCTAACTAAAATAAGCAGGATAACCAGCAGCAGGAAAATCTCAGTTTTACTCATGGGTCAATGGCCAACTTAAACCAATTATCAACAGGCCACGATATTAACCAAAGAATGTACAAATGAAAACGCCGTTATTAAAAACGGCGAATCTTTTTCGTAATAAGACGTGAATATTTATTTTACACTTAGCAGATTAGCCACCTGTACGGCCATCTCATCCATGAACTGGAAACGGCGGCGATATTCGGCGCGCTTTTTACTGGCGATACTCTCCAGCGATTTTCTTTCCAGCTTCAGCGGTAGGCGCCAGCGATAACTATCGTCACGCACGCCTTCAATTGATTGCCAGAACTCATCGTAGCTGGCGTGGAAGTGCCGGCCTTTACTTAAACGATAGCGCAGCGCGCGAAACACATGACCATTATCGCTGACGCCGTAAATAGCCTGAATATTGCTTCGGGCGGCCAGCAGCCAGATGAACTCCAACAGCAGGCGTTTGGGAAACAGACCGTAGCAGGCGCGGGTTGCGTGTTTAATGACGTCATGGGAAACATGCCGACGCGGCCCCTGCAGGCCGCCGATGACCAGTTGCCACTGCCCTTGATGGCGGACTACGCTAAACGTGGCGCTGGCCAACAACTGGTGATGGCTATCGCGAAGCCAAAGGGTGGTTTCACCTTCCCGCTCTGCTTTCCCGGCCGACGAGGCAAAGAGCGTAAAGGCCGCATCATCTTTAGCGGACAGGGTCAGTAACGGTCGTTCTGACGGCGATATCATGGCCGTTGCCAATCGGTTCTCGCCCAGCGAGTCGACGTACTGATAGTGGCTAATGATAGCCTGGGAACGCTGACGGGCGTTAAGGTCGCGCACTAAATACTGGCGATGTACTTTACCTGGCAGCGTAGCCTGCGCCGCCAGCAGTTGGCGGAAATCACTACGAGCCGAAAGGGTGTCCAGCATCTCGCGGGTCGGCTGATAGAACAGTGCCGTACGCAGCAAGAATTTGAGCCGATAATTGCGTTTTTGCCAGATTGGCGCAGGCGTGATACGCCCCATTACGAGATCGGCAATCAAATTTGAGCGTTGCTGAAGTGTGCATGATGAATGCAGGCTATTGTCCGTCACGATGTCATACCTCGTCATTATTTTATTTTTATTTTACGGATCTCGCGGGACAAGCTTAATGCTTCGCCAGACTATATTTACGCCTTGTTTAACGTTGATTGACGTATGTATTTCTAACCACGCCTTCAGTCATATTTTGTATAATTAACTGAGGGGGTGGAAATATGTATCAGCGCGTAGAAGGTAGCGCCTGGCGTAATATCTGGCTGGTGGGCGATCTACATGGTTGTTTTGATTTATTAATGTCCCAGCTGCGGCAGCGTAAATTTGATCCCTGGCAGGATCTTCTGATCTCTGTTGGCGATCTGATTGACCGTGGGCCGCAAAGCGTGAAATGTCTGGGCTTGCTGCATTGCCGGTGGTTCAGAGCGGTGCGCGGCAACCATGAGCAAATGGCGCTGGATGCGCTGGCGAGCGGGGAAATGGCGCTGTGGACGATGAACGGCGGCGGCTGGTATCCAACCGCCTCACAGGAACAGAAACGGTTGGCTGATTTGCTGTTTAACCGCTGCCGGGATGTGCCGTTAATCATTGAACTCCGCTGCCAGGATACCACCCACGTGATTGCCCATGCCGACTATCCCGCCAGCGTTTATCGTTGGCAGTTGCCCGTGGACGAGCATCAGGTGCTCTGGGGCCGCCAGCGTTTAACCGATCATCTGGCGGGGCGGCACGGAGAGATAGCCGGGGCGGATCACTTTTGGTTTGGCCATACGCCGCTTAAACGCCGTTACGATAGCGATAACCAACACTACATTGATACCGGCGCGGTGTTTGGCGGAGAGCTAACGCTGGTGCGGCTGCAGTCGGCTGTTTAAAAGTCGCTATATTCCGTCGCCGGACGCCAGAAGCCGTCGATAAAATCTTCTACCGGGAAACAGCCTCCCTGGCGAATTCGTTGGTCGTCCATAGCGACGAGGCATTGTCGTTCGCTATCATAGACATCCACTACGATGTCTTCGCACCCGCCGTCCAGATAGCAAATGAATAATACTAAGGCAAACATCCCGCCCTCATTAGCGAATGAACATAAGGTAAGTGTAGGGGAAGTTAGCGCAGCGGGGGAGGGATATAAATAACCCGTCTCAGGCGACGGGTTCATTTGAGTCAGGCAAGACGCATGACCCAGGCATCGGATTGGCGGTCGTAGTGTTTACGGTAAAGCACAGAATGTTCGCCATTAAGAATGGCGGGAACGCTGGTTTCGGCATCCCAGGCGTCTAATTGCATGCATAAGTCAGGATCGGATTTGCAAGGAATGCTTAACGTTCGCTCACCCTGTGACTCGCCATGCAGCTCGGCGTCGTCGATTTCAAACGCGCCGATTCGTACGTTAGTTTTACTCATCATTCACCCCGTTTGTCTGCTGAGTTGTGGTACGACCAGTTAGGCCGTCATTTTTCAGCGTAGACAACGGGGAGTAAATCGCCAGTCAAAAAGTGCGCTTTTTGGCGCGCGGTCACGACTTTCCGGCGAAAAGTTTGCCGTCGCGCACCAGTTCGCGAGGGTAACTGTTTTTCAACCGCGATCCCACGCGCTTGGCGAGTCCTAATGGCGCGCCCTGGAAAGTGACAATCACTTCATCCTGCCGCGGCGGCGCCTCGGGATAGACATCGCGCCCACGATACCACTCTTCCGCTTCCGCTAAGGTGAGCTCAAACGGCTCCTCTGGCGCAGCAAGCGCGATCGCTGCTTCATGCTGCCAGCGGTAGCCTTTGTTATGCGTTTCAGCGAGGCGAATTCCGATGCGCGAAAAACGAACCCTGCCGATTAACGCTTCCAGTTCTTGCGGGAACAGCCAGATTTCTTTATCGCGTTGCCATAAACGAAGATGCTCTGCCCATTGCAGGCCAACGGCGTTGGCGGCTGCGGTGACAGCCGCTGCCTCACGTCCTTTCATCGGTGCGAAAGGGAACTTGCCAATTTTATAACCTGGCGCAGGTAGGGGATCGATAGAGGTGGTTTTACGCAGGCGGGCAACGAAAAAACCCTCACAATCAAAAATCTGCGGGAACACGTGCAGGAAACCTTCGTCGGTGAGCGCTTCGCGAGCCTGCGGGAAGAGTGAATCCAGGGTCATGACTTCAACAGCCTGCGGGTAGGTTTGCAGCAGCCAGTTAACCACTTCCTCGTTTTCTTCACGGTTCAGCGTACAGGTGGAGTAGACGAGGGTACCGCCAGGACGCAGAGCGTGAAATGCGCTGTCAATGAGTTCTCTTTGCGTGCCGGCAATCTCCTGATTACTTTCTGGAGACCAGTTTTTTAGCGCGTCGGGATCTTTACGCACTACTCCTTCGCCCGAGCAGGGGGCATCGAGCAAAATCGCGTCGAAGCACTCAGGCAGAGCGGCGCCGAAGACGCGCCCATCGAAGTGGGTGAGGGCAACGTTATTAATGCCGCAGCGGCTGATATTGGCGTGCAGCACTTTCACCCGGCTGGCGGAGAATTCGTTTGCCAGGATCCCGCCGCGATTGCCCATCCGGGCGGCGATTTGCGTCGTTTTGGAACCTGGCGCGGCGGCGACATCCATCACTCGCTCCGGCATTTCGCCATCGGCGAACAGCGCCGCCACCGGCAGCATCGAGCTCGCTTCCTGAATATAAAATAGCCCGCTCAGATGCTCGGCGGTGCTGCCCAGCGGGAGTACATCGTCATCATCACGCTCGATCCAGAAACCCTCTGCGCACCACGGGACCGGCGTTAACTGCCAGCCGTAAGGGGCGACCAGTTGCAGAAAATCAGCGACCGTAATCTTCAACGTATTGACGCGAATACTGCGGCGCAGCGGGCGCTGGCAGGCGGCGATGAAGTCATCGAACGAAAGATGCGTTGGCATTGCCGCACGCATTTGAGCGAGGAAGAGTTCCGGGAGAAAGACAGCGTTTTGAGCCACGAGCAGCGCACCACAAGCAAAAAGGGGGCGCAGTTTACCATAAACGCCCCGGAGCGGGACACCGGGGCGTTCAGGCATTGGAGAGAATTAATTAGGCAGCGCCGTTCCCCAATCGCGCCACTCTTTTGGCTCGCTTTCCAGCAGCAAGAAGTGTTTGCCATCCTGCGCTTTCGGCGCCAGCGGCGTTCCCGGCGGGGTGGCAAAGGCGATACCGCCGCGGATAAACTGGTTGAAGGTACCTGTTTTCACCACTCCGCCAATCAGACCGAAGTCGAGGCTATAGCCGGAAGCCAGCCAGAACACCGAGTTATTGCGCACTAAGTACTGATAACGCTTACTGATACGCAGCTTAACCATAACGCGGTCGGACATCGAGCCCAGCGTCAGCCCGGTCACGGTACCCACTTCCAGGCCGCGGAACAGCACCGGCGTACCAATATCGAGCGAACCGGCTTCCGGCACTTCGACGATAATGCTCAGGCCGTCGATGTAGCGCGAATCGGTGATGGTGGTGTCCTGAATCTCGAAGTCGCGGCGCGGCGAACCACGGCCAGGTTCAACGTTGATATACGACTGGAAGATCGTGTCCAGATGTTCAACGCCGGCGGCAGAGATCTGCGGCGTAATCACCGAGAAGCGGGTACCGGCACGGGCAAAGGTGCCGACATATTCCGGATAAAGCACCGCTTTCGCCTGAACTTCATTTTTTGCCGTAATCAACTCCAGCGACTGGATCTGGCCGATGTCGATACCGAGATAGCGAATCGGCATACCCGCCGCCATTTTACCCGCATCAAAAGCGTGCAGCGTAATCTGGCCGCCCACCGCGCGGGCGGCGGTTTCGGAGGCGTACAGGATACGCTTATTGTTCAAGCGCGCGTTGGCGCTGCTGCCGTTGAGGTTATCAAAGCTGATGGCGCCTTTCAGCGCGCGAGCCAGCGGCGACGCCTGCACGGTTAGCCCATTACCGTCGAGTTTTACCTTCGCGCCGCCTTCCGCCCAGAAAACGCTGTTATTGGTTAACAAATGGCGATATTCCGGTTTGATATGCAGATCGATATCGAAAGCGTTGCTGCGCGGTTTCACCGAGATGATCTCGCCGACGGCGAATTTGCGATACAACACTACCGAGCCTGCCTGCACATCGGGCAGCGTTTCCGCGGAAAGACTCAGCGTGGTGGTCGGGATTTCACTGAGGCTATTTTCCTGCGCTTTTTCCAGGTTGGCATACAGCGGATAGCTGTTGTGCATTTCCCCTTTTTCACCGGGAATGATGCGGATCCCGCCATCAACCCATTCGCTGGCGCTGGCGCCAAGTACCTGCACGCCATCCAGCCCAACTTTTACATCAAGGCGGCTGTTGACGACAAATTTGCTATCGCCGCGTACCAGATTGCGATACTCCGGCGAAATGGCGACCTGGAAAGTGACACCCTCTGCGGTGAGCTTGCGTTCCAGCACCTGGCCGACCTTAACGCCGTGTAGCATCAGCGGCTGGCCGGCAGAAATGCCATAGCTTTCCGGCGCCGATAGCGTCACGGTGGCGACGTTGGGCTCTTCCAGTAGCGCTTTATCGGCTGGCATAACCATAAAGTGATTTCGCGGTTCGCCGTCACCAGGGACCAGCTCGAAGGTGTTGCCGGTGAGTAGAGCGCTAACGCTTGGGTTATCCAGCGAGATTTTCGGCTTCTTCATTTGAATCAGTGTCTTATCCCGAAGCAGGGTGACCACGCTCGGGTCGACGGTCATCTCACCGGTAACTTTACCGCCGGGATTGAGATTGAGTTTGGTTAACTGACCTACTTCCAGCCCCTGGTACATTAGCGGCGTAGAGCCCGCCTTCAACCCATCGCCGTCGGGTAGCTCCAGCGTCACCAGCACCCCGCGCTGGCTGTGCGCCAGATCCTCATACAGGTTGTACTCGTCGTTTTGCGCCGCCGCTTTGGAGTCGTCAGGCGAGTCAAAGGCAATGGCGCCGTTAACTAACGCGGAGAGGTTTTCCAACTGGACTTTGGCACCGCTGAGGCTGACGTCGGCTTTAATCCCGGAGACGTTCCAGAACCGACTGCCTTTTTTAACAAGATTGGTGAAGCGACGCTCGATTAATACATCAATCGTCACCCCCTGATTGTTGGCGTTGAGCGTGTAGTCATACACCCGGCCAACCGGAATTTTACGGAAATAGACCAGCGAGCCGCTGTTCAGCGAACCGAGATCCGGCGCCTGCAGATGAATCATCAGTTCGCCGTTGTTGATGCGATATTTTGGCTGAGTATCCAGGGCGACGAAGTGATCTTCCGGTTCGCCTTTACCTGGCATCATGCCGATATAGTTACCGCCGACCAGCGCATCCAGCCCGGAAACGCCGGCCAGTGAAGCCTTTGGCGTCACCAGCCAGAACTGTGTGTCTTTGCGCAGCGCGTCTTTCATATCGCTCTTCACGCTGGCGGAAACTTCGATCTTGCTGAGGTCCTTACTCAAAGAGATATCCTGTACCGTACCAACCTCTACCCCTTGATAGCGGATAGGCGTACGCCCCGGAACAATCCCGTTTGCGGACTGGAAATCGATGGTAATCGTCGTTCCCCGGCCTTCAAAGCTGGTCCAGATAAGCCATCCGGCAATCATCAGCGCGATGACCGGCAACAACCAGAATGGCGAGATACGGCGTTTGGTTTTTATTTTGGCTTCAGTCGGCGAAGCGGGCGTTTCCTGACTCATGAGCGTCCCAAAGTAAGCGGCTGTCCAGCCATTCAACTGCAAGGATAGTTAAAATCACCGCGCCGCCGAAATACACCGCCGCCGGCCCCATGGTAAAAGCCAGGAGCTGATCGCGGTTTATCAACGACATGGTTAATGAGATAACAAACAGATCCAACATCGACCAGCGGCCGATCCAGGTAATCAGCCGCAGCAGCAGGATACGCGTACGTAGCCCCTGTTCGCACTTGAATTGTATGCTGACCAGCAGGGTAAATAACACTATAACTTTGGTGAATGGTACCAAAATACTGGCGATGAACACTACGCCGGCGATTGCGATGTTGCTGTTGGCGAGTGAAATGATCCCCGAAAGAATCGTATCTTCCTGGCGCGCGCCATTGACGTAGATTATCGAAATCGGTAGCAGGTTGGCCGGCAGCAGGAAAACCAGCGACGCAATCAGGGCCGCCCAGCTACGCTGTAGGCTTTGCGGCCGGCGATGATGCAGCGAGGTATGGCACCGGCGGCAGCGGCCGCGGGAGTCGCGATAACCGGTATAGTGACAGCCGGTGCAAACCTGAAGATTGGTGTCGTAGCGCATGGCCGGGCGTTCGGGATAAAAACGCTCCCACAACTCTTCCACGTTCATGTGGATGAGCGTCAGGATGCTGAGTAGGGTCAGTGCGATAAAGGCGATCAAGCCGATGCCGGGCTGCAGGAAGGCATAGTCCTGGACTTTTATGGAGGCAACGCCGATACCGACCAGATAAATGTCCAGCATCACCCACTCTTTCAGTTTGCCGAGCATCAGCAGCACCGGCCGCAGGTTCATCCCCAGCACGTTACCAAGCCAAAGGTAGGCGATGGAAACTACCAGCAGAACGGGCGCAACCACCGCGCAGAAGAGCACCATCGCGGCGGTAATGGGATCGCCCTGGTTGGTCATCTGCCAGATCCCCTGCAAAACGTTGGCGTCAATACGCACGCCGAGCAGATGCAAACGCAGCAGCGGCTCGCTCCAGGCGAACGGCATCAGCAACATCATCGTAAACGCCATACTGGCGAGCCGGGAGAGGGACCAATCGCGGCCGTCACGGACCTTCGCGTTGCACCGCGGGCACCAGGCGCATTGATTTCTTTTCACAACCGGTATGCGGAACAGCATGTCGCACTGCGTACAGCGCTGATAGTGCGCATGCGGCGTTGGCGAACTGACCGAATGAACGGTAATCTTCTTCGTCGGCGTGATTGAGGGTGTTTTTATCAGCATTTATTACGTTCGGGAATGAATGTATCCCACTATATTAACCCAGGAATGAATTCATCTTGAGCCCGAAGGCATTTAATGCTTATTTTAGTAGGCATCTGCAGATGAGATAGTAAGACAACTAAGTGATTAAAAAATGAACAAAACAGAATTCTACGCGGATCTGAACCGCGATTTTCAGGCGCTTATGGCAGGCGAAACCAGTTTTTTGGCAATGATCTCAAATACCAGCGCGTTGTTGTTTGAACGGCTGGAAGAGGTCAACTGGGCCGGGTTTTATCTCCTGGAAGGCGACACGCTGGTGCTGGGGCCGTTCCAGGGTAAGCTGGCCTGTGTACGTATTCCGGTCGGCCGCGGCGTTTGTGGTTCCGCCGTGGCGCAGAACCGCGTCCAGCGCGTGGAAGATGTCCATGCGTTTGACGGCCATATTGCCTGTGACGCCGCCAGCAATTCGGAAATCGTCTTTCCGTTGCAGGTAAACAATCAGATTATTGGCGTACTGGATATCGATAGCACGGCGTATTCCCGCTTCACCGCAGAAGACGAACAGGGGCTTGCAGAGCTGGTCTCGCGCCTTGAAACGCTGATTGCGGCGACCGATTATCAAAAAATCTTTGCCCACGTCGCAGGATAATCAACGGATAACGTAGCATTTAGCGATGACGTCATTATAATGACGCCTGTTCATGCCTGCGGCTTGTTGGCTACGTCCGTTGTAATCAGGAAATTTCATGGAAAATCAACCTAAGTTGAATAGCAGTAAAGAAGTAATCGCGTTTCTGGCCGAACGTTTTCCTCAGTGTTTCAGCGCTGAAGGCGAAGCGCGCCCCCTGAAAATCGGTATTTTTCAGGATCTTGTAGAGCGAGTTGGCGGAGAGATGAATCTCAGCAAAACCCAACTGCGCGCTGCCTTACGTCTTTATACTTCGAGCTGGCGTTATCTGTATGGCGTGAAAGCGGGAGCGATTCGCGTCGATCTCGACGGCAACCCGTGCGGCGAACTGGAAGAGCAACACGTTGCTCACGCCCGTCAGCAGCTCGAAGAAGCCAAAGCTCGCGTTCAGGCGCAGCGCGCCAGCCAGCAGGCTAAGAAGCGCGAAGCCGCTGCCGCGGCAGGCCAGCAGGAAGAAGGGGTACGTCGCGAGCGTAAACCGCGTCCTCAGCCGCAGGCTCGCCGTAAAGAAGGTAGTGAACAGCGTAAGCCGCGTCCTGCAGCTGCCAAAGCACCGCGTGAAGAGCAACGCCTTACCCCGGTGTCTGACGTCTCTGTATTAAGCGTCGGTCAGGCTCTGAAGGTGAAAGCAGGCAACAACGCAATGGACGCCACCGTTGTGGAAATCACCAAAGATGGCGTTCGTGTACAGCTGACTTCTGGTATGTCAATGATTGTACGCGCAGAACACCTGGTGTTCTGAAACGGAGGCCGGGCCAGGCATGAACAAACTTTTTAAGCTCACCGCGCTTGCGGGCCTGCTAGCAATAGCAGGCCATGCCTTCGCCGTGGACGATATCACCCGAGTCGATCAAAT
Organism: Klebsiella sp. 141198; assembly: GCF_050600785.1. Taxonomy (NCBI): domain Bacteria; kingdom Pseudomonadati; phylum Pseudomonadota; class Gammaproteobacteria; order Enterobacterales; family Enterobacteriaceae; genus Klebsiella; species Klebsiella sp. 141198. The sequence continues at coordinate 335,676 of NZ_JAQIRM010000002.1, read as the reverse complement.
TCCCGTGCTGAAAGAAGAGCCGCAGCACGCGACGGTGAGTGAGCGCGTTACCTCGCGCTTTACCCGTTCCCATTATCGGCAGTTTGATCTCGACAACGCCTTTTCGGCAAAGATTTTTGACCGCTATCTGAATCTGCTGGATTACAGCCATAACGTGCTGCTGGCCAGCGATGTTTCTCAGTATGCGGCGCAAAAAAATAAAATCGGCGACGAACTGCGCAGCGGTAAACTGGACGTTTTCTACGACCTGTATAACCTCGCGCAGAAACGTCGCTTTGAGCGTTACCAGTACGCTTTAAAGGTACTGGATCGTCCGATGAATTTTACCGGCAACGACAACTTCAACCTCGATCGCAGCAAAGCGCCGTGGCCGAAGGATGAAGCCGAGCTTAACGCGCTTTGGGACACCAAGGTGAAGTTCGATGAACTGAGCCTGAAGCTGGCGGGTAAAGACGATAAAGAAATTCGTGAAACCCTGACCCGGCGTTATAAGTTTGCGATTCGTCGCCTGGCCCAAACCAACAGCGAAGACGTCTTCTCGCTGGCGATGACCGCTTTCGCGCGCGAAATCGACCCGCATACCAACTATCTCTCCCCGCGTAACACCGAACAGTTCAATACTGAAATGAGCCTGTCTCTGGAAGGTATTGGCGCGGTGCTGCAGATGGACGACGACTACACGGTGATCAATTCACTGGTTGCCGGCGGTCCGGCGGCGAAGAGCAAAGCGATTAGCGTTGGCGACCGCATCGTCGGCGTCGGTCAGCCGGGTAAGAGCATGGTTGATGTTATCGGCTGGCGGCTGGACGATGTTGTCGCGCTGATCAAAGGACCGAAGGGCAGCAAAGTTCGCCTGGAAGTTCTGCCGGCTGGCAAAGGGGCAAAAACCCGTATTGTTACTCTGACCCGCGAGCGTATTCGTCTTGAGGACCGCGCGGTTAAGATGTCGGTTAAAACCGTCGGTAAAGAAAAAGTCGGCGTGCTGGATATCCCGGGGTTCTACGTTGGTCTGACTGATGATGTCAAAGTGCAACTGCAGAAGCTGGAAAAACAGAATGTCAGCAGTATCGTCATCGATCTGCGCAGTAACGGCGGTGGGGCGCTGACGGAGGCGGTTTCGCTCTCCGGTCTGTTTATCCCATCCGGCCCGGTGGTGCAGGTGCGTGATAACAACGGTAAGGTCCGCGAAGATAGCGATACCGACGGTGTGGTTTACTATAAAGGCCCGCTGGTGGTCTTAGTCGATCGCTTCAGCGCCTCGGCATCGGAAATTTTTGCCGCCGCGATGCAGGACTATGGCCGTGCGCTGATCGTCGGCGAGCAGACCTTTGGTAAAGGTACCGTTCAGCAGTATCGTTCGCTAAATCGTATCTACGATCAAATGCTGCGCCCGGAATGGCCGGCGTTAGGTTCCGTGCAGTACACCATCCAGAAGTTCTACCGCATTAACGGCGGCAGCACTCAGCGTAAAGGTGTTACTCCGGACATCATGATGCCAACCGGTAAAGAAGATCGCGATACCGGCGAGCAGTATGAAGATAACGCGCTGCCGTGGGATAGTATCGATCCGGCGACCTACGTGAAGTCGGGCGAAATGAAACCGTTCGAACCAGAACTGCTTAAGCGCCATGAAGACCGTATCGCGAAAGATCCGGAATTCCAGTACATCATTAAGGATATTGCGCGCTTTAACGCCATGAAAGACAAGCGCAATATCGTTTCTCTGAACTACGCACAGCGTGAGAAAGAGAATGAAGAAGATGATGCAATTCGTCTGGCGCGGGTGAACGATCGCCTGAAACGCGAAGGCAAGCCGCTGCTCAAAAAGATTGACGATCTGCCGAAGGATTATCAGGAACCGGATCCATATCTTGATGAGACCGTGCATATTGCGATTGACCTGGCGCAACAGGAAAAAGCTCAGCCTCCGGTAGAGCCGCCGGTAAGCAAATAACTCCTCAACGGGCACAAGTGATTGTGCCCGTTTCTTTTTCTCTCTTCATCTGTCCTTCGACTTTATTCAACAAAATTGTCAACACTCTCATAGGGTGTCAGCGATATGCTACAAAATGTAAAGTTGTGTCTTTCTCGTGACTTAGCAGGGCCTGATAGTTGAAAATTAGCATCTGACCCATACGATATGGGTATCGCATAGTGCGTTTTGTTAAATCGAGGTAAAAAGAATATTATGATGCGAATCGCGCTTTTCCTGCTGACTAACCTGGCAGTCATGGTGGTGTTTGGCCTGGTGCTTAGCCTGACGGGGATCCAGTCGAGCAGCATGACCGGCCTGCTGATCATGGCGCTGCTGTTTGGTTTCGGCGGCTCGATCGTTTCGCTGCTGATGTCGAAATGGATGGCGCTGAAGTCGGTTGGTGGGGAAGTTATCGAACAGCCGCGTAACGAAACTGAACGTTGGCTGATGAGTACCGTCGCGCAGCAGGCGCAGCAGGCGGGCATCGGCATGCCGCAGGTGGCGATTTATCACGCCCCGGACATTAACGCCTTCGCCACCGGCGCGCGCCGCGACGCTTCTCTGGTCGCCGTGAGCACCGGCTTGCTTCAGAATATGAGCCGTGACGAAGCGGAAGCCGTTATCGCGCACGAAATCAGCCATATTGCCAATGGCGACATGGTCACCATGACGCTGATTCAGGGGGTAGTGAACACCTTCGTTATCTTTATCTCCCGCGTTATCGCGCAGATTGCGGCTGGTTTCCTCGGCGGTAATCGTGAAGATGAAGGCGAAAGCAGCAATGGTAACCCGCTTATCTACTTTGCGGTCGCAACCGTACTGGAACTGGTGTTCGGTATTCTCGCTAGCATCATTACCATGTGGTTCTCGCGCTACCGTGAATTCCACGCCGATGCTGGTTCCGCCAAATTGGTCGGTCGTGAGAAAATGATTGCTGCCTTGCAGCGCTTGAAAACCAGCTATGAACCGCAGGAAGCCAGCAGCATGATGGCGTTCTGTATCAACGGTAAAGCGAAGTCGATGAGCGAACTGTTCATGACCCATCCGCCGTTGGACAAACGCATTGAAGCGCTGCGTAGCGGAGAATATCTGAAATAATCTGGCGTACAAACGCTGAAAATAAAAATCCGCAGCTTTCGGGCTGCGGATTTTTTTTGGCCGCGCGCTATCAGGCGGCGCGCGGTTGAGTTACGCGTAGCCCGCTGATGGCGGCGGCAATGACCGCCAGGGAGCCGGCCAGCAGAAGCGCGGTGTGGGTGCCGCTATCGCCTGCCAGGTTAAACAGCAGGGCGACCAGCGCGGCGCCGCTACTTTGTCCCAGTAACCGTGCGGTCCCCAACATGCCGCTGGCGCCGCCGCTGCGATGGCCTGGCGCGGAGGAGACAATGGTATGGTTGTTTGGTGACTGGAACAGCCCGAAGCCTGCGCCGCACAGCGCCATCCGCCAGATAATATCGAGATCGGAAGGGGAAGAGGGTAATAGCGCAAGACCAAACAGGCCACAGGCCATGATCAGCAGCCCCATTGCCCCCAGTAGCCCGGCATGAACTTTCTCTATCAAGTAACCCGCCAGAGGGGCCATCACCATGGTCGCCAATGGCCACGGCGTTAACAGCAGCCCCGTCTCTACTTCACTGCGTCCGATAACGGTTTGCAGGAAAAAAGGCAGGGAGACCATCGCCAGCATCTGAGCGCAAAAAGAACAGATCGAGGTACAGATAGAGAGCGAAAAGATCGGAATTCGCAGTAAATCAACCGGTAACAGTGGTACCGGCATGCGTAACTGCCGGCGCACAAAGAAGAAGCCGATAATCAGCATGGCGATGACTTCCGCGAGCACCAGATAACCGGATTGCCCCTGGGCAAAGCCGCCGAGCGCCGTGATGAGCAGCCCGAAGGTGAGGGCGTTCATTATCGCGCTCGGCAGATCGAAACGGGTAATTTTGCTGGCAGTGCTGTTGGGTGGCAAAAAACGCATGGCGAGGAAGATAGAAATAATCCCCAGCGGTACGTTGATTAAAAACAGCCATTGCCAGGAAGCAAGCGAAAGAATAGCGGCGGCAATGGTTGGCCCCGCGGCGGAGGAGACGGCAACGACGAAAGAGTTGATGCCCATTCCGCGCCCTAGTTGTCTCTTCGGATAGATAAGGCGAATCAGCGCCGTGTTGACGCTCATCAGCGCCGCGCCGCCTAAACCTTGAGCCACTCGCGCCAGCGTCAACATTTCAAGGCTTCGGGAGAGTGCGCAAATCAGCGAGGTGATAGTGAATACCACCAGACCGATTTTATAGATGCGCCGATAGCCAACCATATCGCCAAGAAACGATAGTGGTAGCAGGGCGATGACGATGGCTATTTGGTAGGCGTTGACTATCCAGATTGACGATGCCGGCGAGGCATTAAGGTCGGTGGCAATCGTCGGTAGGGCGACGTTGGCGATAGCGCCGTCGAGTACGGCCATTGTCAGGCCTAACACAATCGTCAGAATGGCGCCGTAGCGCTGCGGTACCGGCAGGCCATCCAAAATTTTTTTATCCATGTGAAGTTTAAGTCTTAGAGGAAACTATTTTCTGATTAATGATTTTAGCATTGATTATTCAACCATAAGTCGCAGATTTGTAACCAACTCGCAGAACAACGATTGCGACGGTCATAATGTGAATTTATAATAAAAAACAGTTCTGAATTTTATAAAACAGTTACGATGAGGTGAACAATGGCAGCTGCTGATATGGATAAACAGCCAGATTCTGTCTCTTCAGTATTAAAAGTTTTTGGCATCCTGCAGGCTTTGGGCGAAGAGCGTGAGATTGGTATCACCGAATTGTCACAGCGTGTGATGATGTCTAAAAGCACGGTGTATCGTTTTTTACAGACGATGAAGTCACTGGGCTATGTTGCACAGGAAGGCGAGTCTGAGAAATATTCTTTAACGTTGAAGTTATTCGAGCTTGGCGCGCGGGCGTTGCAGAACGTTGACCTGATCCGCAGCGCGGATATCCAGATGCGTGAAATTTCTCGCCTGACCAAAGAGACGATTCACCTCGGCGCGCTGGATGAAGACAGCATCGTTTATATCCACAAAATTGATTCCATGTATAACCTGCGGATGTATTCGCGTATCGGCCGACGTAATCCGCTGTATAGCACCGCCATTGGCAAAGTGCTGCTGGCGTGGCGCGACCGGGCGGAAGTCGAGCAAATCATGGAAGGAGTGGAGTACAAACGTAGCACCGAGCGCACCATTACTGATACCAGCGAGCTATTGAAAGTGCTGGACCGGGTGCGCGAACAGGGCTATGGCGAAGACAATGAGGAGCAGGAAGAAGGATTACGCTGTATTGCGGTGCCGGTCTTCGACCGCTTCGGCGTGGTAATTGCCGGCTTGAGTATTTCCTTCCCGACGCTACGCTTCTCTGAAGAACGTTTGCACGAGTATGTGGCGATGCTGCATGCCGCCGCGCGTAAGATTTCCGAGCAGATGGGTTTTAACAATTATCCGTTCTGATAGTCAGAGAGAGCTACAGCGCGATGCTGTAGCTCCAGTTGTTTTAACCCTGATCGATAACCTTGACGCTTTTACGCAGAATCGGGCAGTTGGTAATACCGATAATACCGCTATCAGAGTGAACATATTGTGCGGTGGTGATGCCTTGAGCCGTCAGGTATTTGCACTGTAGTCCCAACCCGCCAGCATTCTGATTGCTGCCAATTAACACGCCATAACCGCTTAATAATACGCCAATCCAGACGATTGCTAGTATGACAATAGAGCGAATGATCAATCGCATTGTTGCCTCGTTATTTGTATGATCCTGACGTTTATTCTGGCATGAACATTATTTGATACAAGTCTATGATTCCTAAACTCGCCTTTCGTATTACAGTTAGCCGCGGTTTAAGAAGGCCATGTTATCCTGGCCACATCTGATTATGGTACGGAGAGTGGAGTGAAAAAATTACGCTGGGTTTTGCTGATCGTTGTCATAGCGGGTTGTTTACTGCTGTGGACTCAGATGCTTAACGTAATGTGCGATCAGGATGTACAATTTTTCAGCGGTATTTGCGCTATTAACAAGTTCATCCCCTGGTAAGACATTTTTGTGCCGACGGATTTTCTTCTGCCGCGTGGGTGGTAGAATGAACGCCTTCTCTTTGAGGTGGTGAAATGAGTGAGTTACTGAATCCTGGGATTGTAAGTCTGGCGTCTCTGGCGCTTTCCGTTGTACTGCTGCTTGTAGGGCTGCTGCTGTGGTTCTTTGTGAATCGTGCCAGTTCACGTAGCAATGAGCAAATTGAACTGCTGCAGTCGCTGCTTGATCAACAAAAGCGGCAGAACGCGCTGCTGCGCCGTCTCTGTGAAGCCAATGAGCCGGAGAAAGAAGAGGTTGTTGAACCTTCAGCGGCTGAGAAGGAGAAAAACGACGACGATTTCATTCGTCTCGTTGCTGAACGTTAAGTTGATGAACAGGTGTGCACATCCTGTGCGCGCCTGTGAGTGTCATAAAATTTTGCTATAACTTATTCTTATGTAATCTCTTATTCCACGCCAAACCGTTTCCGTTTAATAGATTAAACACCTACGCTCTATTTCACATATTGAATAATCTTTTGAGCTAATCAAAAAAAGTAATAACGAAACGTTTCTATTGCCTGATGGCAATACTTTGTCATTAATGTTTCATTATTAACGTCTATTTTAGCGAATATTTGTGTCGTCATGAGTTAGCGTTTTAATTAACACTATGACAGAGACAGTTAAGGCGATTTCCTCTTGTTCTTCAGACTCATTTGCGCATCATTATGCACATTACGCCGCAACGCCCCCTTAAATATGGCAGTTCGTATACGTACGTACCTGGACGAACAGAAGTTGTTGAGCTATGGTAAAAAAGTTGCATTTATCAGGCATACGTTATTGTTTGTTTTGTGACAATGCAAAGATAAGCCAGGCGCGGCAAAGACGCATAAATGTGCAGGCGATCAAATGATTTCCTGATAATTTGTGCGAACGATCGTGACACGTTTAAAAATGGCTTGCCATTATTTACGTTGTGTGTGATAACACGTTTCGGGTTAAACGAGGTACAGTTCTGTTTATGTGTGGCATTTTCAGTAAAGAAGTCCTGAGTAAACACGTTGTCGTTGAATACCGCTTCTCTGCCGAACCTTATATTAGTGCCTCATGCAGTTATGTGTCAGTTTTATCTATGTAAGCACCTGCGGGTGAAGAAAACAGTTTAAGGAATTTTGCAAATGGCAAAGATTAAAGGTCAAGTTAAGTGGTTCAACGAGTCTAAAGGTTTTGGCTTCATTACTCCGGCTGATGGCAGCAAAGACGTGTTCGTACACTTCTCTGCAATCCAGGGTAACGGCTTCAAAACTCTGGCTGAAGGCCAGAACGTTGAGTTCGAAATTCAGGACGGCCAGAAAGGTCCGGCTGCAGTTAACGTAACTGCTATCTGATTCAAGACCACTCATCTTGTAAGAAAGCCTCGCTATAGCGGGGCTTTTTAGCATCTGTTGCAAAGTATTTCCAATTTTTCCCCTCCGACGCGCTTTGTTGCAAAACATCACCCTTATTAGCACTGTTTAGCAGTCTGTTTTGCCAATTTTCTGTTAAATCAGGTGGTTGCAAAATAATGCTGGAGCTACGGTGCAAAAGAATAAAAGTAAGTCGGTCACAAATTTTCTCCCTATCCGTTTTGGGTTGCTGTGTGTGGCGATTTTGGGATGTCTTGGATTTCTGCTGGCGAGGGTAGGTTGGCTGCAAATCGTCTCTCCGGATAATCTGGTTAAACAAGAGGATATGCGTTCGCTGCGTGAAGAACCCATCGCCGTGATGCGCGGAACTATTAGCGATCGTGAAGGACGCCCGCTGGCGGTGAGCGTGCCGGTAAGCGCTATCTGGATAGATCCGCAGACCATGCTGGAAAAGGGCGGTGTCGGCTATGGTCCGCGCTGGCAGGCAATGGCGGAAGCGTTGCATATCGATCTTATTGAACTCTCTCATCGGGTGCAGTCGCATCCGCATGCTCGCTTTCTTTATCTGGCGCGCCAGGTGAATCCGGAACAGGCCGACTGGATCGATAAATTGCACCTGCCGGGCGTTTATTTGCGCGATGAGTCCCGCCGTTTCTATCCCGCCGGGCACGTCGCGGCGAACCTGCTGGGCTTTACCAATGTAGATAATCAGGGCATCGAAGGGGTTGAGAAAAGCTTTAACAAACAGCTAATGGGAACGCCCGGGCGCCGGCTGGTGCGTAAAGACCGTCACGGCCATGTGATCGAGAATATCACCGAGCAGGCCGCCGTTCCGGCGCATAATCTGCAGCTTAGTATTGACGAGCGCCTGCAAACGGTCACGGAGGATGCGCTGGATAATGCCGTGCGTTGGAACAAGGCGGAATCAGGCGCGGCGGTGTTGATCAAGATTGATACCGGCGAAATCCTGTCGATGGCCAGCTACCCGGATTTTAACCCTAATAACCGCGACAGCGCCCAGCTCGATGATTTTCGAAATCGCGCTATCAGCGATACCTTTGAGCCGGGTTCAACGGTCAAACCGCTGGTGATTATGACCGCGTTACAGCAGGGTATCGTGCAGCCGGATAGCGTAGTCGATACCCATCCCTTTACGCTTGATGGCCATCGCATTCGCGACGTGGGTTATTATCCCGAGCTGACGCTCACCGGTATTCTGCAAAAATCGAGCGATACCGGAGTTTCGCACCTCTCGCTGGCCATGCCGGTGCAGCATCTGATTGACACTTACAAGGCCTTTGGCTTTGGCGACCCGACCGGGCTTGGCTTGACCGGTGAAAGCTCCGGGCTGATGCCGCATCGTCGCTATTGGGGCGAGCTGGATCGTGCCACCTTCGCCTTTGGCTATGGACTGATGGTTACACCGCTACAGCTGGCGCATGTCTATGCGACGATCGGCGGTTACGGTATTGAGCGCCCGCTGTCGATAACCCGTATCGATCCGCCGGTTATCGGTACGCGAGTTATGCCGCAAGAGATCGTCCATGAGGTTGAACATATGATGGAGAGCGTGGCGTTACCGGGGGGCGGCGGGACAAAAGCGGCGGTACGTGATTATCGTATCGCGGTAAAAACGGGTACGGCGAAGAAAATTGGCCCTGACGGTAAATACATCGATAAATACGTCGCCTATACCGCCGGCGTGGCGCCGGCCAGTCAGCCGAAGTATGCCTTGGTGGTGGTGATAAACGATCCCAGTAACGGCAAATACTACGGCGGGGCGGTATCTGCCCCGGTATTCAGTCAGATTATGGGCGACGTACTGCGTCTGGAAAACGTGATGCCCGACGGTATGCCGCAAGGCTCTGAGAATCTTATCGTCATGCATAACCGCGAGGATCTGCCTCCCGCGTTGTAACAGTGGTCTGCGAGGGCGAATAGCGCTACACTTTCGCCCTTTCAGCGCCACCGGAGTTATTATGTCTTACACCTGCCCACTATGCCACGCGCCGCTTAGCCGCAGCGCAAATAGCTATATTTGCCCGCAGCGGCACCAGTTCGATCTGGCAAAGGAAGGGTATGTCAATTTACTGCCGGTGCAGTTCAAACGTTCACGCGATCCGGGCGATAGCGCTGAGATGATGCAGGCGCGCCGCGCTTTCCTTGATGGCGGATATTATCAACCGCTGCGCGAGGCGATTTGCGGCTATCTGCGGACTTTCGCCCCGGGCGAGCTGCTGGATATCGGCTGCGGAGAGGGATACTACACGCATGCTTTCGCCGCCATTGCCGCACGCAGTTTCGGCCTCGATGTCTCAAAATCGGCGATCCGCGCCGCCGCTAAACGTTACCCACAGGTCGAATTCTGCGTGGCTTCCAGCCAACGGTTGCCTTTTGCCGATCGGTCTCTGGATGCGGTGGTGCGTATTTATGCGCCCTGTAACGCGGACGAATTAGCGCGTGTAGTAAAAGCAGGCGGTTGGGTGATTACCGCCACGCCGGGACCGCGCCATCTGATGGAGCTGAAAGGGCTAATCTACGATGAAGTTCGTCTGCATGAACAGAACCGGGAAGCGATGCCGGGCTTTACGCTGCGTCATGAGAAGCAGTTAGCTTATCCGATGCAGTTGAGCGGCGCGCAGGCGGAAGCATTACTACAGATGACGCCGTTTGCATGGCGAGCGAAACCGGAAGTCAGGGAGTCGTTACGCCAGCAGGAAATCTTTGGCTGCCAGACCGATTTCATGATTCACTGCTGGCAGCGCGAGGGGTAAGGGCTACGGCGCGAAATGGCCCCACAGAATCTGCGCGCCGATACCGATTAGCACGATACCGCCAAGAATTTCGGCCCGTTTGCCGAGCAGCGGGCCGATAAAGCGGCCAACCATAATTCCCAGCGTTGACATGGTAAAGGTGGCGCAGCCGATAGCCAGCGCGGTGGCGATAATATTGACCTGCAGGAAAGCAAGCCCCACGCCAACGGCCATCGCGTCAAGACTGGTAGCGAATGCGGTGGTCACCAGCAGCCAGAAGCCGTGGCGACGCGGCGCTTCACATTCATCGTCATCGCCGCCGCGAAAACCTTCAATGACCATACGCCCGCCGAGAAACACCAGCAGCACGAACGCGATCCAGTGGTTCCATTCCAGCACAAACTGGCTGGCCAACATGCCCAGGCCCCAGCCGACCAGCGGCGTCAGGGTTTCGATCGCGCCGAATATAAGACCGGTGCGTAGCGCTTCGGAGAACTTAGGTTTATGCAGGGTGGCGCCTTTACCGATAGAAGCGGCAAACGCGTCCATCGACATACCAAAGGCAAGAAGGATAGTGGCAGAAATATTCATGAGCGTGTCCTGACCGGGGAGTATCCATATGACACATCGCTGCCCCCAGTAAATATACGCGGAGCTTGAGCATAACGTACAGCAGTGATGTATCTATGGTCTCGCCTGATTGAACGACCGCTCAACCCGTACGTGCCACGTTTTGCAACGAGTATGTTGACACGTACATTTTCCACTTGCGGAAAATCGGCTACTCCCCAACGACGGGCGCAACCTTAACATATTTTTAGAAGATAAAACAATCACAGAAAAATAATATTAGCAACAATAAATGATAACGATTTTCATTTAAAATATTAAGTGAAGGATTGGTTAAATAATATAACGGGGTGAGGGGAGTAAATATAGCCATGGCTATATATTCCGACAACGATGAATGGCGGAAATATAGCGCAGGCTATATCTGTAACTCATTGACTGGTAACGAGTAATTTGTATATTTTTTCCAGGTCGTCGATATTTCGTACGCGGATAAGCAGGCGCCGCTGCTCTAATTGCATCACCAGTACGCCGTCTTCCGACAAATTCATTGCTTTAATACGCGGATATTCAATCCACACGTTGGCAAAGAAAAACCCGCTCTTTTTGAACAGAATTCGCGGCGTACGGATCCAGAACAGATATAACCCCATTAATGCCAGCGCAGATAATAACCAGGTGGTGATTATTTCGCCGTGGCTGGCAATATTGTTGTAGATGAGAATCGCCGTCAGGCCGACGAAAATCATCCCGTCGACGCGTCCACGACGCAGCAGGGGGATTGACAGCAGGGTGGGGCCATTGCGGCGCGGCATGATGAATTGGTCGTAGATAGCGAAAGCCACCAGGGCGACGATAAACAGAATGAGCACCAGCTCCGTGATTGCCATTGATCCTCCAGGCAGCGTGGACCTGCGTACAGGTACACGTTTTTACGCTAAAAAAAAGCCGGGGACAAAGCTGCCCCCGGCCTACTACGTGACGATTATTGACCCAGCAGGCCGACCGCATAGCCGGCGATACCGATGACGAAGAAGCCAACGATGATCCACAGCGGGTTGACTTTCTTACGCAGCAGCCACATACAAGCGAAGGTCAGCAGCAGCGGCACCAGTCCCGGCATCAGCTGGTCAAGGATGGTCTGCACGGTGGTCACACGAGTCTGGCCATCCTGACCGGTGATAGTGGAAACCACTAGGGGAATATTGACATGCGTCCATTTGTTAACCAGGGCCCCCATGACAAACAGGCCGAGGATTGATGCCCCCTCGGTCAGTTTCTGCAGGAAGCCGCCGCCCATATCCTTAACGATGTCCACGCCTTTCCGATAGCCGTATGCTACGCCGTAGTAGCGGGTCAGCAGACGCACGGCATTGAACAGGATGAAGAACAGTAGCGGACCAAGCAGGCTACCGCTCATCGCGATACCGGCGCCGAGCGCGGCGAATACCGGACGCACGGTACCCCAGAAGATCGGGTCGCCGACGCCTGCCAGCGGCCCCATCAAACCGACTTTGATACCGTTGATTGCGCCATCGTCGATTTCCGCGCCGTTAGCACGCTGTTCTTCCATCGCCAGCGTTACGCCGAGTACCGGCGCCGCGACGTATGGATGGGTGTTGAAGAACTCAAGGTGACGCTTAATAGCCTGCTTACGCGCATCGTTGTTCTCCGGGTACAGGCGACGGATTGCCGGAACCATAGAGAAGCAGAAGCCCAGCGCCTGCATACGTTCGAAGTTCCATGAACCCTGGAACAGGTTAGAACGAATGAACACGCCACGAATATCACTCTGAGTGAGTTTTTTCTCGGTGGTATTTTTAGTCATATCAACCATTTCGCTCACCTGTTAGTCCAGTTCGTTATCGAGATCGTTGTTACCAGCCGCCTGAGCCGGGGCACCCGCTACGCGGTTATATTTCGGGCTCAGCTGAATGTAGAGAATGGCCATGACGGCACCAATCACACCCAGCGCAACCAGGTTGAAATTGGTGAAGGCCGCGGTGACGAAACCGAGATAGAAGAACGGCATCAGGTAGCCCGCGCGCATCATGTTGATGACCATCGCGTAACCGACGACGACGATCATGCCGCCTGCGATATTCAGACCGCCAGTCACCACTTCCGGAATGGCGTTCAGCAGACCCTGAACTTCGCTGGTGCCGACAGAGATGGCTACGATAACCGCCGGGATGGCGATACGCATCGCCTGCAGGAACAGCGAGGAAACGTGCAGCCAGGAGATGGCCGTCAGGTTACCGTTTTCAGCGGCTTTATCCGCCGCGTGCTGGAAGGCAACGGTAATGGTACGAACGATAATGGTCAGAACCTGGCCTGCCGCCGCCAGCGGGATAGCCAGCGCGATACCGGCGCCAATGCTTTGGTGGCCAGCGATAACCAGTACGGTAGAAATAATGGATGCCAGCGCGGCATCAGGCGCAACCGCCGCACCGATGTTCATCCAGCCGAGGGCGATCATTTCCAGCGTACCGCCGATGATGATACCGGTTTTCATGTCACCGAGAACGGCGCCGATTAACGTACAGGCGACCAGAGGACGGTGGAACTGAAATTCATCAAGTACCGACTCCATACCCGCAATACACGCGACGATGAACACCAGCACAATCTGAAGAAGGGTAATCTCCATTGTACTTCTCCTGTTGATAAAGTCTTAAAGTGAAAATTGGCTCACGAGCGCCGGGTTATTTATCCACCTTGGCGATCAAATCCATCATTTTCAGTTTCTGGTCGGTGGAAACTTTGCGCGCTTCCAGTTCAATACCGCGGGCATTCAGTTTTTTGAATGCTTCGATATCGGTTTCATCGACCGAAATTGCGTTATTCACCTGCGTTTTACCCTGACGGAAAGCCATACCGCCAATGTTGACGCTGGTAATTTTCACGCCGCCTTCAACAATACGTTCAACGTCCGTTGGGTTAGTGAACAGCAGCATGACGCGCTCGCCGGCGTATTTCGGGTTGTTGTAGACGCGAATCATTTTCGCGACATCAACAACGTGAGCGGTCACGCCCGGAGGAGCCACCTGGGTCAGCAGCGTTTTACGCACCGTATCGGCGGCAACTTCATCACTGACCACGATAATGCGGGTGACGTTGGTCTCTTTGGTCCAGCGGGTCGCAACCTGGCCGTGGATAAGACGGTCATCGATACGCGCCAGGCCAATCACCATGTAATCATTTGGCCCCATCGGTTTAGCGGGTGCCGCCGCTTTCGGCGCTGCGGCCTGTACCGGCGCCGCTTTTTCAACCGGTTTGGCTTTCAGCGCTTTCACGCCTTCGCTACCGGTTTCCACCGCCAGCGCCACCAGCTCATCAAACGACGGATCGTCATCGCGGGCCATGAAGGTTTCAACCAGCATCGGGACGTTGACGCCAGCGATCACTTCATAGTTTTCTTTATCAACAACAATGCGGCTTGCCGCGTTGAATGGACTACCGCCCCACGTATCGACGAGGAACAGCACGCCTTTTGTGGTATCCAGTTTTGCCAGCTGTGCATTGTACTTTTCGATTAGCGTTTCGGCATTTTCGCCGGGAACGAAATCGATCCAGCCAACGTTTTCCTGCTCGCCCAACAGCATTTCTGCGGTTTTCAGCAGTTGTTCTGCAGCCCAACCATGTGTGCCTATTACAATAGCAATCGTCACTTGCTACCTCCGTTATTATGGTGAATGCATCATCTGGTCTGATACATCCTGAATCACTCTTGTGGAAAAATCGATTCAGTAAGGGTGTAAGATCTAAATTAATTACTACCGCGAATTATTTTAGATAGTGAAAAAATAATTAATGTGATGGAGCTCCGTAAATTACGCTTCAATAATCAATAATTTCGCAGCGCAAAAAATAGCCTTAGCTATTGCAAAGACAGGTAAATTTTTGCCAATTCTGCGCTATATTTTGCTATGTTTAGCTTCCGTTTAATTACTCAGGAGTATAGGGCATAGCCCGCCGTATGGACCGTCATCGACGTCTTTTCACCCTCAGGCACTCGTCTGCCGCCTCAACCACACACGCTTTTTTACCAGCAACTATTGTTTCGCCGGTGCATGACATCGCGATGACTACCGCTGTCGTTAACGGGAGCCGCTCATGGAATTCTTAATGGATCCCACCATCTGGGCTGGCCTGCTGACGTTGGTAGTCCTCGAAATTGTTCTGGGTATCGATAACCTGGTCTTTATCGCCATCCTTGCCGATAAACTGCCGCCAAAACAGCGTGATAAGGCTCGTATCATCGGCCTGTCGCTGGCGCTGATTATGCGCCTGGGACTGCTCTCGGTTATCTCGTGGATGGTCACGTTGACCAAGCCTTTGATAAGCATAGGCGATTTTTCGTTCTCCGGGCGCGATCTGATCATGCTGGTCGGCGGTATCTTCCTGCTATTCAAGGCGACGACAGAACTTCATGAACGACTGGAAAACCGCCAGCATGATGCCGGTCACGGCAAAGGCTATGCCAGCTTCTGGGTGGTAGTGCTACAAATTGTGGTGCTGGATGCCGTCTTCTCGCTTGATGCGGTGATTACCGCCGTCGGCATGGTGAACCATTTGCCGGTGATGATGGCTGCGGTCGTTATTGCGATGATCCTGATGCTGCTGGCCTCGAAGCCGTTAACCCGCTTCGTGAACCAACATCCGACGGTTGTCGTGCTGTGTCTGAGCTTCCTGCTGATGATTGGTCTGAGTCTGGTGGCTGAAGGCTTTGGCTTCCATATTCCGAAGGGCTACCTGTACGCGGCAATCGGCTTCTCGATTACCATTGAATTCTTTAACCAGGTGGCGCGGCGTAACTTTATCCGCCACCAGTCGACGTTGCCGCTGCGTGCGCGTACCGCTGATGCGATTCTGCGCCTGATGGGCGGTCGCAAACAGGCGACCGTGGCGCACGATAGCGATAGCCCGGCGGCAGTGCCGGTGCCGGAAGGCGCGTTTGCTGAAGAAGAACGCTATATGATTAACGGCGTGCTGACCCTGGCGCAGCGCTCATTGCGCAGCATCATGACCCCGCGAGGCGAAATTAGCTGGGTGGATGCTGAGCAGAGCGAAGAAGAAATTCGTCGCCAGCTGCTTTCGTCTCCGCACAGCATGTTCCCGGTTTGCCGCGGCGAGCTTGATGAAATCATCGGTATCGTACGCGCCAAAGAGATGCTGGTGGCGCTGGAAGCGGGCGAGAACGTTGCCGCAATGGCTTCCGCTTCTCCGGCGATTGTGGTGCCGGAAACGCTGGACCCGATCAACCTGCTGGGCGTGCTGCGCCGGGCGCGCGGTAGCTTTGTCATCGTCACCAACGAATTTGGCGTGGTGCAGGGGCTGGTGACGCCGCTGGACGTCCTGGAAGCGATCGCCGGTGAGTTCCCGGACGCCGACGAAACGCCGGAAATTGTGCTGGATGGCGAGGGTTGGCTCATCAAAGGGTCAACCGACCTTCATGCGCTGCAGCAGGCGCTGGGGCTGGACGACCTGGTCAACGAAGACGATGATATCGCGACCGTTGCCGGGCTGGTTATCTCCGCGAACGGTCATATCCCGCGGATAGGCGATGTTGTCGAACTGCCGCCGCTGCAGTTCACCATCGTTGAAGCGAATGATTACCGCGTCGATCTGGTACGGGTTATTAAAACCGTCCACGATAACGACGAAGAAGAGTAATGCCGAACCCGCCGGGCTAAACCTGGCCGGCGGGTTGTTTTTTACTCCCAGTCGCCGCCAGACGGTGCTTCTCTTCCGCCAGCCAGCGCGGAAAATCCTCTACCGGTAACGGGCGGGCATAATAATATCCCTGTAGTAAATCCACGCCGTGGCTGCGCATGTAAATCTTCTGCTCCTGAGTTTCCACCCCTTCGGCAATGGTGACGATTTTGAGCCGGTGCGCCAGGGCGATAATCATATCGGTCACCGTCGCGTTGACGCCGTCAATACCAATGGCGCCGGTATAAGATTTATCAATTTTCAGTACATCCGGGCGGAGTTTTTCCAGCCAGGACAAAGAACTGTTGCCGGTGCCGAAGTCATCAATGGCCAGCTGGACGCCTTTAAAATGCAGGTGCTCCGCCATGTGATGATCGCCCTCACGCAGGACATCGCGTTCAGTCAGCTCGACCACCAACTGCTGTACCGGATTAGCGCTGAACCAATAGGTGTGCAGATCGCGCAGCAGCTCGCCGTTGCTGAAATGACGCGCCGCCACGTTAATACCAATATGAAAATTGGCATCCTGCGGGAAATAATGCAGCCGACGGGCGGTTTCAGCGATGACGTAGCGGGTGAGGGGGACTATCAGGTTGTAGCCTTCAGCAATAGGGATAAAAACATCCGGCGAGATATTTCCGCGGCGCGGATTGTTCCAGCGCAGCAAAATTTCCACGCCGCAACATTCCTGAGTACGTAAATCCTGCAGCGGCTGGCACCATACCTCGAACTCGTGGGCGGCGATACCCAGGGTAATTTCGCGCGAGAAAGTCATTCGTCCTGCGGTCGTCAGCCAGGCGATACCGGTCATCAACAGGCTGAACATCAGCGCCAGCGGTAATTCAGCGGGCAGCTCTTCTAAGGCCACCGCGGAGGCTCCCGGGCCGCTGATGTTGATGGTAAAGGGGAACTGGCTGGAACTTTGCCGGTAAATTATCGGCAGACCCGGCAACTGATGACTTTCGACGACGCCGACATCGCTGAGAAAACTCTTGTTGCCGACCGTGAGGCTGATGTCGCTTATGAGCGATGATTTTTCTTTGAGAATCAATTCGCCAAGCAGCTCGATATTGATAATTAACAACGCGCCGTCGGCGCCGCTCACGGTGGAGGGATACCACTGGATCAGTACCGGCGTGCCTTTGAGCAGCGAGTTATCGGTTGAAAAGGCCAGCAGCGGCTTTACCGTCGGCAGCGTGGGCTGTAGCTGATGAATGGCCACATGGCGCGGGCCAAAAATGCTGGAGCAGTAGGCCATCCCGGACTGAACAAGGATGATTGAGCGTACGGTCTGCAGAGTGGCCGCGGTTTTACGCAGCTCAAGATGCACATCCTGACAGGGTTTGCCGACCATACTCAGCAGGGTAGCGTGTTTTGCCGCCAGCGGCTGCAGGATATTGTCCATCGCGATCACCATATTGCGGGTCACCGTCTGGATGCGCTGTTGATTTTGGCTACGCTGTGAAATAAATCGGATTGTCAGGGTGACGGCAAGCGTCAGAAATGCAACGGCCAGGCACACCAGAATGCGCTTGCGGCGGTACGTCGAAATGACCTTCTGTGCATTTTGCATGCGAGGCGCCCTGTCGGCTAAATAGAGGAATAAGAGTAACAGCCGGCTTAAAGCAAGTGTAGTGGGTAAGATAAGTTGGTGGGAGAAAAAGAAAAATGCGCCCGGAAAGGGCGCATTTCACAGACGTGTTTTAGTCACACTGGACTTTGATCGCCAGGCCGCCGCGAGAGGTTTCGCGATATTTGGCGTTCATGTCTTTACCCGTTTCGTACATGGTCTCGATAACTTTATCGAGAGAGACGCGCGGTTCGCTGGTGCGGCGCATCGCCATACGCGCGGCGTTAATCGCCTTCACGGAGGCGATAGCGTTTCGCTCGATGCACGGCACCTGAACCTGGCCGGCGACCGGGTCGCAGGTCAGGCCGAGGTTATGTTCCATGCCAATCTCCGCCGCCACGCAAACCTGCTCCGGGCTGGCGCCGAGCAGTTCAGCCAGCCCCGCCGCCGCCATTGAACAGGCCACGCCGACTTCGCCCTGACAGCCGACTTCGGCGCCGGAAATGGACGCGTTCATCTTGTACAGCGCGCCAATCGCGCCGGAGGCCATAAAGTAGCGAATATAGATATCCGGGCTGACGGACTCGATAAAGTGATCGTAGTAGGCGAGCACTGCCGGAACGATACCACAGGCGCCGTTGGTCGGCGCGGTAACGACGCGGCCGCCTGCGGCGTTCTCTTCATTGACCGCCAGCGCGAACATGTTCACCCAGTCGACAACATTCATCGGGTCGTTAGACAGTTTATCGCTGGCGACCAGCAGACGACGCAGCGCCGAAGCGCGTCGCGGCACGCGCAGCGGCCCCGGCAGCACGCCTTCGGTGTTCATGCCGCGATCGATACAGGCGCGCATGGTTTGCCAGACGTTTTCGAAATAGGCTTCGATCTCTTGCTTGCTGTGCAGCGCCAGTTCGTTTTGCATCACCATGCCGGAGAGCGACAGACCGGTTTCTTTGCAGTAGCCCAGCATTTCCTGCGCCGATTTAAACGGATACGGAACCTGCAGTTCGCTCGCGTCTTCTTTGCCGAAATGCTCTTCGTCGACGATAAAACCGCCGCCGATTGAATAGTAAGTCTTGCTGTAAATTTCTTTCTCGCCGGCCCACGCATGGATAGTCATGCCGTTTTCGTGCAGCGGCAGGTTGTCGCTACGAAAACGCATGCCGTCATCCGCCGGGAAGTCGACTTCGTGTTGCCCGTTTGCCAGCAGCAGACGGCCGCGGGTTTCTACGTCGCGGATAAATGCCGGGATCGCGTCAATATCGACCGTCGCAGGCAGATTGCCCGCCAGTCCCATGATAATGGCGATGTCCGTATGGTGGCCTTTGCCGGTTAATGAAAGCGACCCATAGACGTCAACGGCGACGCGCGTCACTTCATTAAGCAATCCCTTTTCGACCAGGTCATCGACGAACTGTTTACCGGCCTTCATCGGCCCTACAGTATGGGAAGATGAGGGACCAATCCCCACCTTGAACATGTCGAATATACTAATCACGATAACACTCCTGACAGGGTTACCGCGGTTGCGGTAACGATGTAATAACTGCGCATAGTGTAAGAGGGAACCGGGTTGTCAGCTTAACTATTCACATGAATTAAACTAATGGATAACCTTGGTTTTACTAATAGTGCGAGCGGCTTCTCATTACTTATTATAGCTAAGGACGGGTGCCGATTTGCAGCGCCAGCTCGCGAATAATGCCGGCGGTCATTCCCCAGACAAAATAATGTTGGTACCACGATAGCCAGACGCGATGTGAATTACCGCGCCGATGGATGTCCAACGGGTGGTAGCGACCCAGGCGCAGCGCTTCTTCAAGCGGCATTTCAAACACCGCAGACACCTCGTCCTGACTGGCATGATAGTGCAGGTTCGGGGGGATTATGCCGACAACCGGCGTCACCTGAAAGCCGGTGACGCTGTCGACCGGCGGCAGCACGCCGATCACTTCAACGGCTTCCGGCGGGATCGCCACTTCTTCCTGCGCCTCGCGCAGCGCGGCGGCGATTAACGTTGCGTCGGTGTTATCAACTGCGCCGCCGGGGAAGGCGACCTGGCCCGCGTGCTTGCGCAGCAGCGGCGAACGCTGGGTCAGCAACAGTCCCGGCTGCGGGCGACGGACAATCGGCACCAGTACCGCCGCCTGGCGCTGGTTCAGCGACTGCGGCGAGGGCTGCGGGCGCAGCAGCTGAAAACGGGAAAGAAAGTCGTCCAGGTCGAGGGCGTTAGCCGCCATGTTCTAGCTCTCCAGTTGATGCAGAATACGGTTAACTTTATCAAAAGTTTCCTGATATTCCGCTGCCTCTTCGCTGTCCGCCACGATACCGCCGCCCGCGGAACAGTACAGCTGACCCTGCCAGGCGGTGATCGTACGGATAGTAATACTGGTATCCATATTGCCGCACAGGCTGAGATAACCAATGCTGCCGCACCATGCGTTGCGTCGCTGCGGTTCAAGTTCATCGATAATCTCCATAGCGCGAACTTTTGGCGCGCCGGTAATGGAGCCGCCAGGGAAGGCCGCGCGCAGCAGATCGCTGGCATCAAGCGTAGCAGGCAATCGTGCGGTGATGGTGCTCACCAGGTGATGCACCGCCGGGAAAGGTTCAACCACAAACAGTTCCGGTACGCGCACGCTGCCCGGCACGGCGACGCGGCCGATATCATTGCGCATCAGATCGACAATCATCAGGTTTTCTGCGCGATCTTTCGGTGAGTGGGCAAGCGTTACCGCCTGGCGCGCATCTTCTTGCGGAGAATCGAGTCGCGGCAGCGTGCCTTTAATGGGGCGCGTCTGGATGTCGCCCTGATACAATTGAATAAATCGCTCCGGAGACAGGCTTAAAATCGCCCCTTCCGCCAGGCGAATGAAGGCGCTGAACGGCGCGCGGTTAACGGCATTAAGCTTACAAAATGCCTGCCATTCGTCGCCGCGATAGCGGGCCTGGAAACGCTGCGCCAGGTTGACCTGATAACAGTCGCCGCTGCGCAGATACGCCTGCACCTGGCGGAATTTTTCGCCGTACTGCTGGCGGCTCATATTTGATTGCCAACTGGAGGTCAGGGAGAAAGATTCAGCCGGCTGGCGCGTTTGCGATTCCAGCCACTGCAGGCGCTGTTGCGGATTGTCGTAGCTCAGTAGCGATACCTGCTGGCGTTGATGATCGACGATCAGCGCCCAGTCATAAATGCCGACCGCCATCTCCGGCAGAGCAATATCAGCCTGCGCTTGCGTCGGCAGACGTTCAAAGCGGCGGCCAAGATCGTAGCCGAATAACCCCAACGCGCCGCCGAGAAACGGCAGGTTTTCATCGGCCTGAGGCGTTAACTGACAGCGATCCAACTGCTGTTGCAGCAGCTGCAGCGGATCGTCCTGCGAGACAAATTCGCCTTCACCGTCGTTGACCCAGGTTTGCTCGCCGCGGGTAACCAGCGTCGCGCGCGGTTCGGCGACGATAATATCGAAACGGCTATACGGATGATCGGCAAAGCCGGAGTGCAGCAGCATCGCCCACGGCATCGCGCTTAACGGCGCGAAATAGCGTTCGGCGGCATCCGCACGCCAGGGCAGGGTAATAATAGCGGGGGACAACATTAACCTCGATCCTAATGTGCCGCCCACTGGCGAAATGGCGGACGGCGTGAAATAATTACGCCCCACAATGTAGCAGGAGTGAGTGATGTTTGCAGGTTTACCTTCGCTGAGCCATGAGCAACAGCAAAAAGCGGTCGAACGTATTCAGGAATTGATGGCGCAGGGGATGAGCAGCGGCCAGGCAATCGCCCTGGTGGCCGATGAACTGCGCGCCACGCATACCGGCGACCGGATAGTAGCGCGCTTCGAAGATGACGAAGAAGACGAGTAACTACGCCGCGGCGATGATTTTAATCTCAACTTTATACTGCGGCTTCATCAGGGTCGCCTGTACGGTACAGCGCACCGGCGCGTGACCGGCAACCACCCAGGCGTCCCAGGCTTTATTCATCGCCGCAAAATCATCTTTATTGGCCAGGAAAATGGTGGCATCAAGAATACGTGACTTATTGCTGCCCTGTTTTTCCAGCACCGCGTCAATTTGCGCCAGGGTGTTGGCGGTCTGTTCAAACGCGTCGGCGTCGAGGTTTTCCGGCACCCCGGTGTAGTAAATGGTTTGGTTGTGAATGACCACATCAGACCAGCGGGCTTCGGCATCAATACGCGTAATTGTCATTTATCTTTCCTCGTTGTTCTATCCATTTGGCTGCGGCAAGACTGCCATAATGTTCCGTCCGCGTCACTACCCGGGCTGGCGAAACGCCGTCCTCCCTGACATAATCACTGTCCAAATAACCAGGGGGCAACGTGATCGACGATTTTGCAGCAGACGGCCAGCTGGCCATGGCGATACCGGGATTTAAGCCGCGCGAGCCGCAGCGCCAGATGGCGGTAGCGGTGAGTGAGGCCATTGAAGCCTCCCGGCCGCTGGTGGTGGAAGCAGGGACCGGCACCGGTAAAACCTACGCGTATCTGGCGCCCGCGCTGCGTGCGAAGAAAAAGGTGATCATCTCCACGGGTTCGAAAGCGCTGCAGGATCAGCTCTACAGCCGCGATCTACCGACCGTTGCTAAAGCGCTTAAATTCACTGGCAAACTGGCGTTGTTAAAAGGGCGCTCAAACTACCTGTGCCTTGAACGCCTTGAGCAGCAGGCGCTGGCGGGCGGCGATCTGCCGGTACAAACGTTAAGTGACGTTATTCTTCTGCGCTCCTGGTCTAATCAGACGCAGGATGGCGATATCAGCACCTGCGCCAGCGTCGCCGAAGATTCTCAGGCCTGGCCGCTGGTCACCAGCACCAACGATAACTGTCTCGGCAGCGACTGCCCGTTATACAAAGATTGTTTTGTGGTTAAAGCGCGTAAGAAGGCGATGGATGCTGACGTGGTGGTGGTCAACCATCACCTGTTTCTTGCCGATATGGTGGTAAAAGAGAGCGGCTTTGCCGAACTGATCCCCGAAGCGGAAGTGATGATCTTCGATGAAGCCCATCAGTTGCCGGATATCGCCAGCCAGTATTTTGGCCAGTCGCTCTCCAGCCGCCAGCTGCTGGATTTGGCCAAAGACATTACCATTGCCTACCGTACCGAACTGAAAGATACCCAACAGCTGCAAAAATGCGCCGATCGTCTGGCGCAAAGCGCGCAGGATTTTCGGCTGCAGTTGGGCGATCCGGGCTATCGCGGCAACCTGCGCGAACTGCTGGCGGATAGCCACATTCAGCGCGCGCTGCTGCTGCTCGATGACGCGCTTGAACTGTGTTACGACGTCGCCAAACTCTCCCTTGGCCGTTCGGCGCTGCTCGACGCCGCCTTTGAGCGCGCGACGCTCTACCGGGGCCGCCTGAAGCGGCTCAAGGAGATCAATCAGCCTGGCTATAGCTACTGGTATGAATGCACGTCGCGTCATTTTACCCTCGCCTTGACGCCGTTAACGGTGGCAGAGAAGTTTAAAGAGGTAATGGCGCAAAAATCGGGGAGCTGGATCTTTACCTCGGCGACGCTGTCGGTGAATGACGATCTCCACCACTTTACCGCTCGTCTCGGCATTGATGACGCGCAGACGCTGCTGTTGCCCAGCCCATTTGATTATCAGCATCAGGCGCTGCTCTGCGTACCGCGTAACCTACCGCTACCGAATCAGCCTGGCGCTGCCCGTCATCTGGCGGCAATGTTGAAACCCTTGATTGAGGCCAACGATGGACGCTGCTTCATGCTCTGCACCTCGCATGCCATGATGCGCGATCTGGCTGAGCAGTTCCGCGCCACCATGACGCTGCCGGTACTGCTGCAGGGAGAGACCAGCAAAGGCCAACTGCTGCAGCAGTTTGTTAGCGCCGGCAATGCGCTATTAGTGGCGACTAGTAGCTTCTGGGAAGGAGTTGACGTGCGCGGTGACGCGCTGTCGCTGGTGATTATCGATAAGCTGCCGTTTACCTCGCCGGACGATCCGCTGCTCAAAGCGCGAATGGAAGATTGCCGCCTGCGCGGCGGCGACCCGTTCGATGAAGTTCAGTTGCCGGATGCCGTCATTACCCTCAAACAAGGCGTGGGTCGCCTGATCCGCGATATTGACGATCGCGGCGTTCTGGTTATCTGTGACAACCGGCTGGTGATGCGCCCCTATGGCGCCGTGTTCCTGGCTAGCCTGCCACCCGCGCCGCGGACCCGTGATATCCGCCGGGCGGTACGCTTTCTCGCCGTGCCGCCGGCAAGGTAATCCGTCACAAAATGTGGTAAGCTGCGCGCCATTTTGTTAATCAGCTATCCCCAATGGATTTCGGGCGGTGCGGCGGCGGTGAGTCCGTCAGCCGATGAATTTACCGCCCTAAAACCTGGATTATGTAACGAGAGCGTGACCACCCATGCGAATTTTGGCTATCGATACCGCCACGGAGGCGTGCTCCGCGGCGCTGTGGAATGATGGCGCCCTGAGCGCCCATTTTGAAATTTGTCCCCGCGAACACACCCAACGTATCCTGCCTCTGGTGCAGGAGGTCCTCACTGAAAGCGGCACTACGCTGAATGAACTTGACGCGCTGGCCTTTGGCCGCGGTCCGGGCAGCTTTACCGGCGTACGTATTGGTATCGGCATTGCGCAAGGACTGGCGCTGGGCGCTGAGCTGCCGATGATCGGCGTTTCTACGCTGGCGACGATGGCGCAGGGCGCGTGGCGCAAAACCGGCGCTACTCGCGTGCTGGCAGCCATCGACGCGCGTATGGGAGAAGTGTACTGGGCTGAGTATCAGCGCGACGAAAATGGCGTCTGGCACGGTGAAGAAACTGAAGCGGTTCTCAAACCGGCTGCGGTTGCCGAACGCCTGGCGCTGCTTTCTGGCGAATGGGCTACCGTCGGCACCGGCTGGCAGGCGTGGCCGGATCTGGCGAAAGAGAGCGGGCTGATTTTAAGCAGCGGCGAGATTGAACTGCCGGCGGCTGAAGATATGCTGCCGCTGGCCATTCATCTGTTGGCGGCAGGAAAAACCGTGGCCGTTGAGCATGCGGAACCAGTTTATTTGCGAAACGAAGTGGCGTGGAAGAAACTTCCTGGCCGCGAGTGAATCTCAGTAGAGAGAAGACTGAGAGAAGGAGTCGCATCATGGCGGGTCAAAAACAGGGCGTCCGTTGGCTGTTAGCCGCGGCGGTTGCCGTTGCGCTAAGCGGTTGCGTGTCGGTGCCGGATGTTATTAAAGGCACCAGCCCTACGCCGCAGCAGGATTTAGTGCGGGTGATGAACGCGCCGCAGCTGTATATCGGCCAGGAAGCGCGTTTTGGCGGTAAGGTCGTCAACGTGCAGAATCAGCAGGGGAAAACCCGCTTAGAAATTGCCACCGTACCGCTGGATAGCGGCGCGCGGCCGGAACTGGGCGAACCTTCACGCGGCCGTATCCTCGCCGACGTGAGCGGTTTCCTTGACCCGGTCGATTTCCGCGGCCAGCTGGTAACCGTGGTTGGGCCGATTAGCGGCGTTGTCGACGGTAAAGTTGGCGCAACGCCGTATAAATTCATGTTGATGAATGCCACCGGCTATAAACGCTGGAACGTGGTGCAGCAGGTGGTGATGCCGCCGCAGCCCATTGACCCGTGGATGCTCGGCCCGCGCCCATGGGGCTACGGATACGGCGGCTGGGGTTGGTATAACCCGGGCCCGGCAGAGGTCAGAAACGTCGTAACGGAATGATTTTGTTGTTTTTATAATGGAATAGAAACAGCGGCTAGCCCGCTGTTTCGTGTTTTTTAGTCTCATAAGAAAAATAAATAGTGACGCGCTTCGCAACCTGAAAAACGCCTAATTAATAAACTGGTACGCTGAGTTAATATAATGTTAACAAAATGTTTGTTGATCAGGGGCTGTGATGACGACGAATAACTATTTCAGAGGTGAAGCAGTGAAAAAGGTTTGGCTAAACCGTTATCCCGCCGATGTTCCGGCGGAGATAAATCCTGACCGCTATCAATCCCTGGTTGAATTGTTTGAGCACGCCACTACCCGTTATGCCGATCAGCCGGCATTTATCAACATGGGCGAGGTGATGACCTACCGTAAGCTGGAAGAGCGCAGCCGCGCTTTCGCCGCTTATCTCCAGCAAGGATTAGGGCTACAGAAGGGCGATCGCGTCGCGCTGATGATGCCTAACCTGCTGCAATATCCGGTGGCGCTGTTTGGGATCCTGCGTGCCGGAATGATTGCCGTCAACGTTAACCCGCTGTATACCCCGCGCGAACTGGAGCACCAGCTCAATGACAGCGGCGCGGCGGCGATTGTGATCGTTTCCAACTTCGCACATACCTTGGAGAAAGTAGTCGATAAAACCCAGGTAAAACACGTCATCCTGACGCGAATGGGCGACCAGCTCTCTACCGCCAAAGGGACGTTAGTCAACTTTGTGGTGAAGTACATTAAGCGGCTGGTGCCGAAATATCATCTACCGGACGCCATCTCATTTCGTAGCGCCCTGCAGCATGGCTACCGTATGCAGTACGTGAAGCCGGAAATCGTCGCGGACGATCTTGCCTTCCTGCAGTACACCGGCGGTACCACCGGCGTGGCGAAAGGGGCGATGCTGACCCACCGCAATATGCTGGCTAACCTTGAACAGGTGAATGCGACCTACGGTCCGCTACTGCACCGTGGTAAAGAGCTGGTAGTGACCGCGCTGCCGCTGTACCACATCTTCGCCTTGACCATGAACTGCCTGCTGTTTATCGAACTCGGCGGGCAGAACCTGCTGATTACCAATCCGCGCGACATTCCGGGCCTGGTAAAAGAGCTGGCAAAATATCCCTTCACCGCGATGACCGGGGTGAATACCTTGTTTAACGCGCTCTTGAACAATAAAGAATTCCAGCAGCTTGATTTCTCTTCACTGCATCTTTCCGCCGGCGGCGGCATGCCGGTGCAGCAGGTGGTAGCGGAGCGCTGGGTGAAACTGACGGGTCAGTATCTGCTGGAGGGCTACGGCCTGACGGAGTGCTCGCCGCTGGTGAGCGTCAACCCGCATGATATCGACTACCACAGCGGAAGCATCGGCCTGCCGGTGCCGTCGACCGAAGCTAAGCTGGTCGATGATGACGATAATGAAGTCGCGCCGGGTGAGCCGGGCGAGCTTTGCATCAAAGGGCCGCAGGTGATGCTGGGCTATTGGCAGCGTCCGGATGCCACCGATGAAATCATTAAAGATGGCTGGCTCCATACCGGCGATATCGCGGTGATGGATGATGAAGGCTTCCTGCGCATCGTCGATCGCAAAAAAGACATGATTCTGGTTTCCGGTTTTAACGTCTATCCGAATGAAATCGAAGATGTTGTGATGCAGCACGCCGGCGTACAGGAAGTGGCCGCCGTCGGCGTACCGTCCGGCAGCAGCGGCGAAGCGGTAAAGATTTTCGTGGTGAAGAAAGATGCCGCGTTAACCGAAGAAGCGCTGATTACTTTCTGCCGTCGCCATTTGACCGGCTACAAAGTACCGAAGCTGGTGGAGTTCCGTGACGAGCTACCGAAATCCAACGTCGGAAAAATTTTACGACGAGAACTGCGTGACGAAGCCCGTGCTAAAGTAGACAATAAAGGCTAAGTAACGAGTGAGTCGCCAGGCGCCGGCGAAGCCGGCGTCAAGATTACTGACAAAGAAGGAAAAAGCGTGGTTTTTCCTTCTTTGTGGTTATCAGCCGAAAATCAATAAATTGATTTTCCTTGTTATTTGTCTGGTGCAATCTGCAAGCCCAACGATTGCATGAGGTTTGTCATTAATCTCGCGCCGGCTAAGCCGGCGTTTTTTATGGGCGCAAGTTAAGAGAGTATGATTTGAACTATCAGATGATCACCACCGACGATGGCCTGCGCGCTATCTGTGAAGCGGCAAGCTCGGCACCCGCGGTTGCGCTGGATACCGAGTTTGTTCGCACCCGCACCTACTACCCGCAGCTTGGTTTGCTGCAGCTGTTCGACGGCAAACAGGTTTCTCTGATCGATCCGTTGACCATCAACGACTGGGCGCCGATGCGCGAGCTGCTGCTCAACCAGGATGTCACCAAATACCTGCATGCGGGCAGCGAAGATTTAGAAGTCTTCCTCAACGCGTTCAACCTGATGCCGCAGCCGCTTATCGACACCCAGATTCTGGCCGCCTTCTGCGGGCGCCCGATGTCGTGGGGTTTCGCTTCAATGGTTGAAGAGTATTCCGGCGTTGCGCTGGACAAAAGCGAATCACGCACCGATTGGCTGGCCCGTCCGTTGACCGAGCGTCAGTGCGAATATGCGGCCGCCGATGTCTGGTATCTGTTGCCGATAGCCAGCAAATTAATGGCGGAAACCGACCACGCGGGCTGGCTGCCGGCCGCGTTAAACGAGTGCCACCTGATGCAGCAGCGCCGTCAGGAAGTACTTGACCCGGCGGATGCGTGGCGGGAAATCGGTAACGCCTGGCAACTGCGTACGCGTCAGCTGGGCTGCCTGCAGTTGCTGGCGGAGTGGCGTCTGCGCAAAGCGCGCGAGCGTAACCTGGCGGTGAACTTTGTGGTACGCGAAGAGCATCTATGGAGCGTGGCGCGCTATATGCCGACCAGCCTCGGCGAACTTGATAGCCTCGGTTTATCCGGGAGCGAAATTCGCTTCCATGGTAAGACGCTGATTAGCCTGGTTGAGAAAGCGCAGGCCTTGCCGGAATCGGCGCTGCCTGAGCCGCTGCAAAACCTGATCGATATGCCGGGGTACCGCAAAGCCTTTAAAGATATTAAAGCGCTGGTACAGGAAGTGAGCGCCGAGAAGGGGGTGAGCGCCGAACTGCTGGCGTCGCGCCGCCAGATCAACCAACTGCTGAACTGGCACTGGCAGCTGAAAACGAAAAACGGCGAGCCAGAGCTGGTTTCCGGCTGGCGTGGTGAATTGATGGCCGATCGTCTGAAAGCGCTGCTCAACGACTATCCTCGCTAGCGCCGGGCGCTATTCAGGCCATAAAAAACCGGCCGCGCGTGGCGTGGCCGGTTTTTTTAATCCTACGGCGAGATGCCGTTAATAAGACAACAGGGTCAGGGTTTCGACTCTTCAGCTTCTGGCAGGGTCACGTTCAGCTCGAGAATCGAAATATCACCATCGCGCTGTTCCAGCTGTACGCTGACCATCTCAGGATCTATCTGTACGTATTTACAGATGACCTCCAGGATATCTTTGCGCAGCTGCGGCAGGTAATGTGGCTCCGCGTCGCCGCGGCGGCGCTCCGCGACGATGATTTGCAGGCGTTCTTTCGCAATGTTAGCCGTGTTCTTTTTTCGCGAGAGAAAAAAGTCGAGTAATGCCATAATTTATCCTCCGAACAGGCGTTTGAGGAAACCTTTCTTCTCTTCTTCTATGAAGCGGAAAGGACGTTCTTCTCCGAGCAGACGATCCACAGTATCCGCATAGGCTTTACCCGCATCTGAAACGGTATCCAGAATGACCGGCTCGCCCTGGTTCGATGCGCGCAGCACGGACTGATCTTCCGGAATCACGCCCACCAGATTGATGCGCAGAATTTCCAGCACGTCTTCCATGCTCAGCATGTCGCCTTTGTTCACGCGGCCTGGGTTATAGCGCGTCAGCAGCAGGTGCTCTTTGATCGGCTCGTCGCCATTTTCCGCGCGGCGGGATTTGGAGGCCAGAATGCCAAGGATACGGTCGGAGTCGCGCACGGAGGAGACTTCCGGGTTAGTGGTGATGATGGCTTCGTCAGCGAAGTACAGCGCCATCAGCGCGCCGGTTTCGATGCCCGCAGGGGAGTCGCAGACAATAAAATCGAAATCCATCTTTTTCAGTTCTTCAAGAACTTTATCTACGCCTTCGCGGGTCAGCGCGTCTTTATCACGGGTCTGAGAAGCCGGAAGGATATAGAGATTTTCAGTACGCTTATCTTTGATTAGCGCCTGATTGAGAGTGGCATCGCCCTGGATAACGTTGACGAAGTCATAAACCACCCGACGCTCGCATCCCATAATCAGGTCGAGGTTACGCAGGCCGATATCGAAGTCGATAACGACAGTTTTCTTTCCCTTCTGGGCCAAACCAGTAGCGATGGCCGCGCTGGAGGTGGTCTTACCAACGCCCCCTTTACCCGAAGTCACAACAATAATGCGTGCCATAGAAATTCCTTGTTAAAAAGGGATTAATTGAACGGTTGAATTGTCAAAGCGCCGTCGCCTAAACGCAGGCGCGCCGCTTTGCCATAAAATTCAGCTGGGATGTTATCGCTCAGCCAATATTCCCCTGCGATGGACACCAGTTCCGCCGCGAGGTTAGTACAAAATATTTGGGCATCTCTGTCGCCGCTTGCGCCAGCGAGCGCACGTCCCCGCATCATGCCATACACATGGATGTTACCATCAGCGATAAGTTCCGCGCCGGCACTCACATGGTTTGTAACAATTAGATCACAGTGTGGCGCATAAATGCGCTGACCGGAACGTACCGGCAGATCAATCAAACGCGTTTTTGTGATCGGCGTAGCAACTGGTGGCGGTGCGACGGGTTCCGGCGGCGGCGCCTGACGAACGATTTTCTCTTTTCCTTCCGTCAGTAGCGGGATCCCGGCGCGGTCGATTTCCGTTTTCAGGCGGGAAATTTTACACCCGCTCACGCCTATGATGCGTAAACCGGTGGCGACGATAGCTTCATGCATCGGGCGCCAGTCGACGCTCTCTTCAATACTGCTGATGTTGACCACCACCGGCGCATGACGTAAAAAAGCGGGAGCCTGGGCGATTTTGTCTTCTAACGCCTGACGAATAACCTCGGGATTTGCATCGTGCAAATGAACGACAGATAAGGTGAAGCTACTGCCCTTAAGTTCGATTGGCGTATTTGACATCCTGGCCTTACTCAATTTGCTGTTTATCATCCGCCGAAGTGCGGTGATATTCCGAAGACTAAAAGGCATGTTATAGTCACTCATATATTGAGGCAAGTGACCACGGGTCTAATTCCGAGTAAATCTATGTTTTGTGTGATCTATCGAAGTACTAAACGTGAACAAACCTATTTATATGTCGAAAAAAAGGACGATTTCTCGCGCGTCCCGCCGGAACTAATGGCAAGCTTCGGCACCCCGCAGATGACCATGCTGTTGCCGCTCGACGGGCGCAAGACGCTGGCTAACGCTGACCTCGAGAAAGTAAAACAAGCGCTCGTCGATCAGGGCTATTACCTTCAACTTCCTCCCCCTCCTGAGAATTTACTTAAGAAACACCTCGCGGAACAGGGGAATAAATCCGATTAACCCATTGAGGGAAAATAATGTACCAACATCATAACTGGCAGGGTGAGTTACTGGATTATCCAGTGAGCAAAGTGGTTTGCGTTGGCAGTAATTACGCAAAACATATTAAGGAAATGGGCAGCGCGATGCCGGAGGAACCGGTGCTGTTTATTAAACCTGAAACGGCGCTATGTGATATCCGCCAGCCGTTGGTACTGCCTGAAGGATTGGGCTCGGTGCACCATGAGGTTGAACTGGCGGTGCTGATCGGCAGTACGCTGCGCCAGGCCAGCGAAGATCACGTGCGTAAGGCGATTGCCGGTTATGGCGTGGCGTTGGATCTCACCCTGCGTGATATTCAGGGCAAGATGAAAAAGGCCGGACAACCGTGGGAGAAAGCCAAGGGGTTCGATAACGCTTGTCCAATCTCTGGTTTTATCCCTGCCGCCGAGTTCAGCGGCGATCCGCAAAATACGCCGCTAAGCCTGAAGATTAATGGTGAAGTTCGCCAGCAGGGGACGACCGCCGATATGATTCATAAGATCGTACCGCTGATTGCCTATATGTCGCGCTTCTTTACGCTGAAAGCGGGCGATATCATTCTGACCGGGACTCCGGACGGGGTCGGGCCGCTCGCCAGCGGAGATGAGTTGGAAGTCGGCTTCAATGGTTTGACGTTATCCACCCGCGTGCTGTAACCTCCGCTTGCCGCCTTTTGGGGCGGCAAAACTTGCATCGTCGTGCCAGACTGGTTATAAGGTGCACCCTGAATTGTAATGACGGACATCCCAATGAGCGAACAACCTTTCTGGCAACAAAAAACACTGGATGAAATGACCGACGCGGAGTGGGAATCACTGTGCGACGGCTGCGGACAGTGCTGCCTGCATAAGCTAATGGATGAAGATACCGACGAGATTTACTTCACCAACGTCGCCTGCCGTCAGCTCAACATTAAAACCTGCCAGTGCCGTAACTACGAGCGTCGCTTCGAGTACGAACCGGACTGCATCAAACTCACGCGTGATAATCTGCCGACCTTCGAATGGCTGCCTCACACCTGCGCCTATCGCCTGCTGGCGGAAGGTAAAGCGCTGCCGCACTGGCATCCGCTGCTGACCGGTTCTAAGGTGGCGATGCACGGCGAACGTATTTCCGTGCGCCATATTGCGGTTAAAGAGTCTACCGTTGTCGACTGGCAGGACCATATTTTAAACAAACCAGACTGGGCGCAGTAAACGCGTCAAAACACTGAACCGGGCATTCCCTGCCTGCGCGGCCCGGTTCTTTATTCGCATTAATATCCCATCATTCTCAATGCCAGCCAGATAATTCCTGCCCACAATAAAGCGCATGGAAAAATAACAACACTAAGAGAACGCCAGCCGTTTCTACTCATCGGAAACCCCACATTTAAGTCATCATCACCAGGTGCGTTTGGCATTTCATCATCGGCGCGGGGGCGGGGAACTTTAGGAATATTTGTAAAGCAGATGTAGATAAAAATAGACCCGGCGCGATGGCCGGGCTGAGGGGGCGTTGACGAGCTGTCAGGTCTCCCCGGCGCGATGGCTGCTTGCGGCGATCAGATGGGCAGGAAACTCATCATTAAATACGCCACGACAATGCAGATTAGCGTCATATACCAGACTATGCTCATGGTGACTTATCCCATTTCAGACTCAAGAAAGACGAGCCTTTCGGGTAACGACTTTAAACATCCGGATGTCGATGATCAACCGCTTGCGCATCAGGGGATTAGCTTTTCTTTGCGTGGAACAGGCCGTCTTCGCCGTGGGCTTCATCTTCAACCCAGAAGTTAATGTTGAACTGGGCATCATCGCTGAGTTCGATACGATGCCAATATTGCGGCGGGCTGGTGGCGAACTGCCCGGCGTTAATGACGACTTTCACCTCCGGCTCGGTAGCCTGCTCGTCATGAAAACCGTAGTAGGTTACCGTTCCTTCCATAACGCACAGCTGGCCGAAAACGTTAGCGGCAGTATTGTGATGGGTGAGCAGAGCCGCCGGAACATTTTCTTTAGTGAAGAACGGAGTGGAGCGTTTAACTTTCCAGTTAGCTGGGATTCGCAGATGAGACATGGTGAGCTCCTTAGTGGATGCAAATAAGATGTATTTAATATGAAACTTTAAAGGGGCATCGTCAACTTACAGACATAAAAAAACGCCCCCGGAGGAGCGTTTACCATTTGGCAGGGTCACTTAACGGCCGAAAAGATCGCGTTTTTTAGCTTTAAATGGCTGAGCGATCAACACCAGCAGTCCGATAACCAGATAAGCGGCAAAGATGCCTACCAGCCACTGCGGCATTTCCAGCGTCAGGAATTCCCACTGGCGCACGGAACAGTCGCCGGTGGCGACGAATACCTGCGGCAACCATTTATCCAGCGGCAGCCACGTCGGGAAACGCGCAGCGAAATCGCAGGTCTGGAACGGGGAAGGATGCAGCTGAATCATGGTGTGCTCCCATGCTAGCTGCAGACCGCGCAGGGCGCTGTACAGCCAGATCAGCAGCGCGACGTAGCGCAGCGGGGTTTTCGGCGCGATAGCGCCCACCAGACCGGCACCCATAATGCCAAACAGGGCGCAGCGTTCATAAATACACAACACGCAGGGCTGCAGCAGCATCACGTGCTGGAACCACAGCGCCACTAATTCAAGTATAAAAGCGGTTAACGCCATCAAGAGCCAGGCGCCGCGTCCCCTTGAGCACTGGTTTAAGTATTGCAACATAATCATTTCCCTGGAACATGCTAAATCATGGCAGTGTAAACGAAAACTACCGCGACGCCATCCGCTAGTCGGAAAATATTACGTAAATGAATATTCGTTACCCGGGCGAACCCGGGTAACGGGCCGGGCAATTACGGCAGTATCGGCGTGGTCAACCAGCCGTGGCTGAGCATCCACTGGGTGGCCGGCATTAACAGGGTTTCGACGCACAGCAGGCCGACCAGCGTTAGCACGATGGTATAAGGCAGCGCCATCCACACCATTCTGCCATAAGAGAGGCGGATCAGCGGCGCCAGCGCCGAGGTCAACAGGAACAGAAACGCGGCCTGGCCGTTGGGGGTGGCGACGGAAGGCAGGTTGGTACCAGTGTTAATGGCGACCGCCAGCATTTCAAACTGCTGCAGGCTGATAACGCCATGTTCAAGCGCCGCTTTTGCTTCGTTGATATACACCGTACCGACAAAGACGTTATCGGAGATGGACGACAGCAGGCCGTTAAACAGATAGAACAGCGATAGCTGGGCATGCGGCGATGCCTGCAGGACGAACTTAATCACTGGGGCAAACAGATGCTGATCGATAATCACCGCCACAATGGCGAAAAAGACCGTCAGCAGGGCGGTAAACGGCAGCGCTTCGGTAAAGGCTTTACCGATGGCGTGTTCGTCGGTCACGCCGGAAAAGGTGGTCGCCAGCACGATGACGGAGAGGCCAATCAGGCCAACTTCCGCCAGATGCAGGGCGAGGGCGGCAATCAGCCACACGCCGATGATCCCTTGAGCGATAAGGCGCATCCGATCCTGGCGGCTGCGGCTCTGGCGGCTACGGTCGTCGAAATCCTGCAGGACTTTGCGCACCGGGACTGGCAGCGGCTCGCCGTAGCCAAACAGGCGGAATTTTTCCAGCAGCAGGCAGGTCAACAGGCCGCATGCCAGTACCGGCAGCGTGACCGGCGACATGCGAATGAAAAATTCGCCGAAGTGCCAGCCGGCGGCTTTGGCGATAATCAGGTTCTGCGGCTCGCCGACCATGGTCATCACGCCGCCGAGCGCGGTACCGACGCCGGCGTGCATCATCAGGCTGCGTAAAAAGCTGCGGAACTGTTCGAGCACGTCGCGGTAATGCTGATCGATATGGCTGTCATCAAGCATGTCGTTATCATCAGGGCGCGCGGAGGCGACGCGATGATAGATACCGTAAAAACCGACCGCCACGCTAATGACTACCGCCACGACGGTGAGCGCGTCGAGGAAGGCGGAGAGAAACGCGGCGGCAACGCAGAAGGCCAGCGACAGCAGCATCTTGCTGCGGATCCCCAGCAACAGGCGGGTAAAAATAAACAGCAAGAGCTGCTTCATGAAATAGATCCCGGCCACCATAAACATCAGCAGCAGCAGGACTTCGAGATTATTGGCTATTTCTTCGCGAATATGTTCGGGGCTGGTCATACCGATCACCACCGCTTCTATCGCCAGCAGGCCGCCTGGTAGAAGAGGGTAGCATTTGAGCGCCATCGCCAGGGTAAAGATAAACTCCACCACTAACAGCCAACCGGCAACAAACGGTTGAAGATAAAACGCCAGCGGGTTAACCACCAGGAAGATAATCAGGAGAAGCTTGTACCAGTCTGGCGACTGGCCAAGAAAATTGCGCCACAGGGCGCGGCCATAAGACATTTCCACGACAGAGGTCCTTCCGTCAAACAATATGATTTTATGCGTAACTATTGCAAGATTACCAGTTGAGCAAAAAGGGAAGCAACTTTCTTCGCGGCGCATTACAGGTAATGGAAGGCGTTAAGCAAAAGCTGAAAATGAAACGGCGATCCCCTTTTAATTACTTTCAGATGCTATCTGGCGTATGGCTGCTCTGGTATGATGAGTGCAAATTGCAACGCTGTGTAATGGAAATCTTACTATGGTCATTAAGGCGCAAAGCCCTGCGGGTTTCGCGGAAGAGTACATCATTGAAAGTATCTGGAATAACCGTTTCCCGCCTGGATCCATTCTCCCTGCTGAACGTGAACTTTCTGAACTGATTGGTGTGACCCGAACCACTCTGCGCGAAGTGTTGCAACGTCTGGCCCGTGATGGCTGGTTGACTATCCAGCACGGTAAACCGACGAAAGTGAACAACTTCTGGGAAACCTCCGGACTGAATATCCTTGAGACGCTGGCGCGCCTAGACCACGATAGCGTGCCGCAGCTGATTGATAACTTGCTGTCGGTGCGTACCAATATCTCAACGATTTTTATTCGTACCGCCTTCCGCCAGCACCCGGACAAAGCGCTGGAGGTACTGGCTACCGCGCGTGAAGTTGAAGATCATGCCGATGCTTTCGCCGAACTGGACTACAACATCTTCCGTGGTCTGGCGTTTGCCTCCGGCAACCCGATCTACGGTCTGATCCTCAACGGCATGAAGGGGCTATATACCCGTATCGGCCGTCACTATTTTGCTAACCCGGAAGCGCGGAGCCTGGCGCTGGGCTTCTATCACCAGTTGGCGAAAGTGTGTGAAGAGAGTCAGCACGATAAAGTGTACGAAATCGTCCGTGCCTATGGCCACAACAGCGGCGAGATCTGGCACCGGATGCAAAAAACGCTGCCCGGCGATTTAGCCATCAATATGCGCTAAGCACGGCCCATAATATAAAAAATGCCCGGATAATCCGGGCATTTTTTTCAGCCTTACAGCGCGTTCTGCCGCGGCGGCGTGCGATCCAAAAGCTCAACGCTGCCGTCGGCATTCTGTTGTTCAAGGATCACGTCAAAGCCCCACAGGCGGTGAACGTGTTTGAGCACTTCGCGGCGGCTCTTATCCAGCGGCACGCGGTTATGCGGCACATAGCGCAGCGTCAGCGAACGATCGCCGCGCAGGTCAACGTTCCAGACCTGAATATTCGGCTCGAGGTTGCTGAGGTTGTACTGCGCCGACAGCTTAGAACGAATTTCCCGATAACCTTCCTCATTATGAATGGCGGAAATTTCCAGGTAATTGTTGTGGTCGTCATCGAGTACCGTGAATAAGCGGAAATCGCGCATCACCTTCGGCGACAAGAACTGGCTGATAAAGCTCTCATCTTTAAAATCGCGCATGGCGAAATGCAGCGTCTCCAGCCAATCGGAGCCGGCGATATCCGGGAACCAGTAGCGATCCTCTTCCGTAGGCGACTGGCAGATACGCTTAATATCCTGGAACATGGCGAAACCCAGCGCGTAGGGGTTGATCCCGCTGTACCACGGGCTGTTGTAGGGCGGCTGGAACACCACGTTGGTGTGGCTGTGCAGAAACTCCAGCATAAAGCGTTCTGTCACTTTTCCCTCGTCATACAGATGATTGAGGATGGTGTAGTGCCAGAACGTCGCCCAGCCCTCGTTCATAACCTGAGTCTGTTTCTGCGGATAAAAATACTGGCTGACCTTACGAACGATACGCAGGATCTCGCGCTGCCACGACTCAAGCAGCGGCGCGTTCTTCTCCATAAAGTACAGCAGGTTCTCCTGCGGTTCGGAAGGATAGCGGCGGCTTGCCTCGATGGCTTTTTCCTCTTCCCGTTTTGGCAGGGTGCGCCACAGCATGTTCACCTGGCTTTGCAGATACTCTTCTCGGCTTTTCTGCCGTGCCTTCTCCTCCTGCAGCGAAATTTTCTGCGGACGTTTGTAGCGGTCGACGCCGTAGTTCATCAGCGCATGGCAGGAGTCGAGCAATTTTTCGACTTCATCGACGCCGTAGCGCTCTTCACATTCGGTAATGTATTTACGCGCGAATATAAGGTAGTCGATGATTGAGCTGGCATCGGTCCAACTGCGGAACAGATAGTTGTTTTTAAAGAAGGAGTTATGTCCATAACAGGCGTGCGCCATCACCAGCGCCTGCATGGTAATCGTGTTCTCCTCCATTAAATAAGCGATACAAGGGTTGGAGTTAATGACTATCTCATAGGCCAGACCTTGCTGGCCGTGTTTATACGC
Source organism: Klebsiella sp. 141198 (assembly GCF_050600785.1). Lineage (NCBI taxonomy): Bacteria > Pseudomonadati > Pseudomonadota > Gammaproteobacteria > Enterobacterales > Enterobacteriaceae > Klebsiella > Klebsiella sp. 141198. The sequence goes on along the minus strand of NZ_JAQIRM010000002.1, from coordinate 297,618 downwards.
CTGCTCGGTTTCGATAAATTTTTTGCCGAACGACCAGTGCGGATAATTGATCGGCATCCCGACGCTGGAATAGGCGTCCATCATCTGTTCGGAGGTGATCACCTCGATTTGATGCGGATAGGTATCGAGACGATACAGTTTCGCCACCCGATCGACCTCGGCGAGATAGGTTTCCAGCAATTCAAAAGTCCAGTCGGGTCCATCGCTTAACCGGGTGGTGTCCCTGTTCATGGAATCAATCGTAGCCATTAGCGCGCCCTCGTTGTTGGTGGTTCTCTCTTTGTGGAGAACCTCTTATCAAGCATAGAACACGCCATAACAAACTGCGTCTGCGGGTAATTTCTTTTCTTCGCGATTTCGCAATCCTAAAGGCCTAGATTTAACATTTACTTAGCATTTTATGCTGAGGAAAAATAAAGCGCAGCACGAGATCGTAAATCTCTGGTGTCAGTGCTGGTGCGGTTTGGTGTGAGATAAGTCACCATAAATAAAGCGTATGTTGAATAATATTTTCATCTGGGTTATCAATTTGTAATTAGATGATTGTTCTTTAACTATTACGGAGTGGCTATGCGAGTCGTCATACTGGGAAGTGGGGTGGTTGGGGTAGCGAGCGCCTGGTATTTAAGCCAGGCGGGACATGAGGTGACGGTTATCGACCGTCAGCCAGGGCCCGCTGAAGAAACCAGCGCCGCCAACGCCGGGCAGATCTCTCCCGGCTACGCGGCGCCGTGGGCGGCGCCGGGCGTGCCGCTGAAGGCAATTAAATGGATGTTCCAGCGCCATGCGCCATTGGCGATTGGCCTTGACGGCACGCAGTTCCAGCTCAAGTGGATGTGGCAGATGCTGCGTAACTGCGATACCCGCCACTATATGGAAAACAAAGGGCGTATGGTGCGCCTGGCGGAATATAGCCGCGATTGCCTGAAGGCGCTGCGTGAAACCACCGGTATTCAGTATGAAGGCCGCCAGGGGGGCACCCTGCAGCTTTTCCGCACCGAAAAACAGTATGAGAACGCCACTCGCGATATCGCCGTGCTGGAAGAGGCCGGCGTGCCGTATCAACTGCTGGAAGCCAACCGCCTGCTGGAAGTTGAACCGGCGCTGGCGGAAGTCAGTCATAAACTGACCGGCGGCCTGCGCCTGCCAAACGATGAAACCGGCGATTGCCAACTCTTCACCACCCGTCTGGCGGCGATGGCCGAGGCGGCAGGAGTGACTTTCCGCTTTAATACCTCCGTCGATGCGCTGCTTTACGAAGGCGATCAAATCGCCGGTGTGAAATGCGGCGAGGAAATTATTAAGGGCGACGCCTACGTGATGGCGTTTGGTTCTTACTCCACCGCGATGCTCAAAGGGCTGGTGGATATCCCGGTCTATCCGCTGAAAGGCTACTCGTTGACTATTCCGATTGCCGAAGAGAGCGGCGCGCCGGTATCGACTATCCTTGATGAGACTTACAAAATCGCGATTACCCGTTTCGATAAGCGTATTCGCGTTGGCGGGATGGCGGAAATTGTCGGCTTTAATAAAGAGCTGCTGAAGCCGCGCCGCGAGACGCTGGAGATGGTGGTTCGCGATCTGTTCCCGCGCGGCGGCTACGTTGAGCAGGCGACCTTCTGGACCGGCCTGCGGCCGATGACGCCGGACGGTACGCCGGTGGTTGGCCGTACGCCGTACAAAAACCTGTGGCTGAACACCGGGCACGGTACGCTGGGCTGGACCATGGCCTGCGGGTCCGGGCAGCTTCTGAGCGACCTGATCTCCGGGCGTACGCCGGCGATCCCTTATGATGATCTGGCCGTGGCGCGTTACAGCCCGGGCTTTACGCCGGCTCGCGCTCAGCATCTGCACGGCGTGCATAACTAAGGAGCCTCCATGTCTCGTCCGGTAAAAGCCAGCATTGATCTGTCGGCTTTACGTCAGAATTTACAGATTGTTCGCCGCGCCGCCCCTGGGGCACGCGTTTGGGCGGTGGTGAAGGCGAATGCCTATGGCCACGGCCTGGCGCGGATGTGGCAGGCGCTAAACGCCGCAGATGGATACGCATTGCTCAATCTCGAAGAGGCAATCTTGCTGCGGGAAAAGGGCTGGAAGGGACCGATTCTACTGCTGGAAGGGTTCTTTCACGCCGATGAACTGGCGCTGCTTGATAAGTATCGTCTGACCACCAGCGTACACAGCAACTGGCAAATTAAAGCCCTGCAGCAGGCTAAACTGCATGCGCCGCTGGATATCTATCTTAAAGTGAATAGCGGTATGAATAGGCTGGGCTTTATGCCCGAGCGAGTGCATACCGTCTGGCAACAGCTGCGATCGCTCGCCAACGTCGGTGAAATGACGCTGATGTCGCATTTCGCTGATGCGGAAAACCCGGAGGGCATCGTGGAGCCCATGCGCCGTATCGAGCAGGCGGCGGAGGGGCTGGACTGCCCGCGTTCGTTGTCGAACTCAGCGGCAACGCTGTGGCATCCGGAAGCGCACTTTGATTGGGTGCGTCCGGGAATTGTGCTGTATGGCGCATCGCCGTCGGGTCAGTGGCGGGATATTGCCAATAGCGGCCTGAAAGCGGCGATGACCCTCAGCAGTGAAGTGATTGCCGTACAGACGCTGAAAAGCGGCGAACGGGTGGGCTATGGTGGGCTGTATCAGGCATCCGGCGAGCAGCGCATCGGCATTGTCGCCTGCGGTTATGCCGACGGCTATCCGCGCGTCGCCCCGAGCGGCACGCCGGTGCTGGTCGACGGCGTACGCACCACCACCGTCGGGCGTGTTTCGATGGATATGTTGGCGGTAGATCTGACGCCTTGGCCGCACGCGGGTATTGGCGCGCCGGTCGAGTTATGGGGACAGGAGATTAAGATTGACGATGTCGCTGCGGCCAGCGGCACCGTCGGTTATGAATTAATGTGCGCCCTGGCGCCGCGTGTGCCGGTAGTGACAGTGTAACTTTGTGTGAGGCGGGTCACTCCGCCTCATCTTCCGCGACCCGCACACCCACCTTCAGTACGTGGTCGTCCTCTTTTTCGGCGACCGTCCACACCATACCGGCAAACTCCACCTGATCGCCAACGACCGGCGCGGCGCCCAACAGCTGCTGAATCACATCGCCCAGCGACTGCTGATGCTCGCGAAACTCTTCACCGCCGTCGAGGCCATAAATCTGCGCCACATCGGCGAATTTAGCTTCCGCATCAAGGATGAAGTCGCCAAAGAATCGCTGATCGAGCGAGACCGGCGGCGACTGGCTGAACATTTTACCCAGCGCCGGCAGATCGCGCTCGCGGCCGATAACGCAAAGAATATCGCCATCCATCAGCCGCGTGCTGCCGGTAGGATGCAGCAGTACGTTGTCGCGGAAGAGTGCGGCGATACGCGTCTCCGGCGGCATGTGGAGATCGCGCAACGCTGCGCCAACGCACCATTTATCATCACCCAACTGGTACACAAATTGCTCCCACGGATTTTCCGGATGGATATCCAAACCGACGCGAGAGATAGGCCAGCCGACCGGCGGTACCACGACCTTCGCTTTTTTCGCCGCCCAGGACAGTGAGGTTCCCTGTAATAGCAGTGAAATCAGCACCACGAAGAAGGCGACGTTAAAGAACAGCCGCGCGTTCTCAAGCCCGGCCATCATCGGGAAAACGGCGAGGATAATCGGCACCGCGCCGCGCAATCCGACCCAGCTGATAAACACCCGCTCGCGCAGATTAAAACCGCGGAACGGCAGCAGGCCGGCGAATACCGACAGCGGACGCGCGATGAAGATCATCCACATAGACAGCAGTAGCGCCGGAATCGCTATCGGCCACAGGTCGGACGGCGTCACCAGCAGGCCGAGGACGAGGAACATGGCGATTTGCGCCAGCCACGCCAGGCCGTCAAAGTTTTGCAGAATGCCGTGGCGGTTGCGAATAGGTTTATTACCGAGCAGGAAACCGCAGAGATAGACCGCGAGGATACCGCTCCCATTCAGGGAGGTGGTGACGGCGAAAATCATGATCCCGCCGCTTAGCGCCAGCAGGGGATAGAGCCCGGTGGGCAGAACAATACGGTTAATCATCTGCAGCAGCAGATAACCGCCGCCGAGACCAATAGCGATGCCCAGGCCAAACTGTTGAATGATATGCACCACAAACATCCAGCTCAGTCCTGCTTCGTGCTGTTGGATCATCTCAATCAGGGTAATGGTGAGGAATACCGCCATCGGGTCGTTACTGCCGGATTCAATTTCGAGGGTCGAGCCAACGCGCTCGTTAAGCCCTTTACCGCCGAGCAGCGAGAACACCGCCGCCGCATCGGTGGAGCCGACGATGGCGCCAATCAGCAGCCCTTCGATTAAATCGAGCTTGAACAGCCATGCCGCCATCATTCCGGTGAGGGCGGAGGTTATCAGCACGCCGACCGTCGCCAGCGACAGCGCGGGCCAGAGCGCGACGCGAAACGAACTGGCCTGGGTGCGCATCCCGCCGTCCAGCAGGATCACCGCCAGCGCGAGGTTACTCACCATATAGGCGAAAGGATAGTTATCGAAAGGAATGCCGCCGATACCGTCAACGCCTGCCAGCATACCGATGGCGAGGAAGATAACCAGAATCGGGATGCCGAGGCGCGAGGAGAAAGAACTCAATAAAATACTGCAGGTTACTAAAACAGAACCCAGGATAAACAGACTAATGACCGCAGCGGCGTCCAATGTTCACGTACTCCTTGTCAGCGTGAAGGGGTGAAAATTACACCATTTTAACAATCCGCGCGTTTTCAGGATACTCGCGGAGAGGAATTTTTATTCCGCCAGCACCGGATGGCCGCTTATCGTTAACGTTGCGACAGAGGCGTTGTTGACCAGCCGTGCCTGTGCGCCGAGAGGTAAAGTCACGGTGCGCTGTTCATGACCGAATTCGAGTCCAGTCAGCAGCGGGATGGCGAGTTGCTGACGTAGCCACGCGTAGACGGTGGGTAGATCGTAACCGTCGTCGTAGTCGTTGGGCTGCGCGCCGGTAAAGCTGCCGAGCACAATGGCCCGTTGGCGGGCAAGGATCCCGCTGTTGAGCAACTGTAGCAGCATACGCTCCACGCGGAACGGGTGTTCGTTGATATCCTCAAGCACCAGAATACCGCCATCAATCTGCGGTAGCCACGGCGTGCCGATGAGCGACGTGACCATCGCCAGATTGCCGCCCCACAGGGTGCCTTCGGCGCGGCAGGCCGGGCCATCGCTTTGCCATTCGAGGGTAAACTCCGGTTCGCGCAGCGCCTGCCAGAAGTGATGTTCAGTAAACGCATTCAGGGTTTCTGCGCCGAAATTGCCCGCTAACATCGGCCCGCTGAAGCTGATAGCGTTGGCTTTAGCCAACAGTCCCATCTGGATGGCGGTGAAATCACTGTGGCCGCAGATAAGCAGCGGATCCTGACGCTGGCGCGCGGACAAGGCCTGCCAGTCGATATGCGATAGTAACCGGGTGGCGCCATAGCCGCCGCGCACCGCCAGCACGATGCGGTTTTTTCCCTTAAGGGCCGCAAGTTGGTTAATATCGGCCAGGCGTTCGCTGTCGCTGCCGGCGAAACGCTGCTGTCGACGGGAGATCGCCTGTTGGTTCAGTACCTGATGACCGGCCTCCTGCAGACGGGCCACGCCAAGGGCCGCAGCCTGTTGATTGATACAGTAACCGGAAGGGGCGACCAGATAAAACTGAGACATGGCAATTCCTTGCAAAGAATGAAAGGGTTATCATGCCGCCTGGAACGTTTATTGTCATCTCCGTGCGGCAAACTTCAGCCAATAAGGATAGATGTGTGAAATTGAGATGGTTTGTTTTTTTATTTGTATTGTTGGCCGGTTGTAGCTCAAAGCACGATTACACCAATCCGCCGTGGAACCCGGAAGTCCCGGTGAAGCGGTCGATGCAGTGGATGCCGATTAGCGAAAAAGCCGGCGCCGCGTGGGGAGTAGACCCGCAGCTGATAACGGCGATCATCGCGATTGAGTCCGGCGGTAATCCCTCGGTGGTCAGTAAATCCGGCGCGGTAGGGCTGATGCAGTTGAAGCCGTCGACCTCCGGGCGCGATGTTTATCAACGGATGGGCTGGCGTGGCCAGCCTTCGGTAAGCGAGCTGAAGAATCCGGAACGCAATATCTCGATGGGCGCCGCTTACCTGAGCATTCTGGAAAACGGCCCGCTGGCGGGGATTAAGGACCCGCAGGTGATGCGCTATGCGGTCGTGGTCTCTTATGCCAACGGCGCGGGCGCGCTGCTGCGCACCTTCTCGTCGAATCGCCAGGACGCCATTGACGAGATTAACGATCTCGATGCCGATGAGTTCTTTGAACACGTGGCGAAAAAGCATCCAGCCCCACAGGCGCCGCGCTATATCTGGAAACTGCAGAAAGCGCTGGACGCGATGTAGCGTCTCCTCTCACCCCGCCGGGCAGGATTCGCCTTGCGGGGTGCCTTTCAGATAATCCTAACTCTCGTGGCGAATTGAACTGATGTAGCTGACGGGACCAATCAAATCTTTGTAATCCCGGTAACTTTCAGGAAGGGACTCGATACCACTAACCGCCACCGCCAGCATAGCCGTGGCCTCATCCATTTCATCGCCAGTCTGGGCTAATTTATCGCGTAATAATCTGATAAGCGCATGAGAATTATTATGTGAGACCCCATTAAAATCCAGACGATTATGATCCCAGACGTTGCAACCCCATGCCGTGAACCACAACAGGCTGCCTGTAACCATCAATATCCAACAAAAAGTGTTTTCAGCGACATCGACGTAGATAAATATTCGACAAGCTAATATTGCCGCTAAGATGAGTGAGGGGATACTGAACAACAGAAAATTGCATCGGCGGCGTAGCATACTTAAGGTTAACTCTGGGCTTTTATGCTGATGCTGCCAGATGTTAAGGTTGGAGATATGCAGGCTAGTAGGCAGATCTTCATGACATGGTTTTCGTACCTCAAAATGGTCAAATAAAATTCTTTCAATGACGTTCATTTCATTGCTTGCATAGCGTCCGTTAGCCAACATTTGCCCGGGTTCGGGGATCCACAGATATCCTTTATGTAACAAACTGAACATCGCTAACTGAATGACCCGCGTGCCGCCGCCGTCAACCCAGGCAAGAAGCCATGGGTCGTTCCCGGGCGTTAACTGTTGGGCTTTAACCGCAGGCCGCGTCAGGGCGATAATGATTCCTATAGAAAGATAAATAGCCGGGACGATGACGATAAAACAGCTGAGAAACAGCAGAGGGTGCATATGCATAATAAGAGTCCACATGATGCGTTTCCCTGTTAATCAAGTTTTACGACTGAGCCGGGATAGTTTACTTGCTTGACGATTTTCACATACTCGCGATATCTTTCAGGCAGCAAATTTGTCCTACCGATGGCGATATAATAATCAGCTGTTTCATCCGTTGTTGTCTCTGCGTCGGCGATAAGGGTGTCCTTTAATTTATCAATATATAAATCAAGTATATTAACCGAGATACCCTCCTGATCCAGACGAGTGGCATTTAACGTGGTTATTATCCACAGCAATAACCACAGGCCGGTACCAATAAACATGGTAAGCCAGCTGAATACTCCGGAGTGAATAATGGTATGGTTATTAAAAAGAACTTTCCACGTATAGGTGGCAATTAAAATAATCGATGGCACGAATATCAGGATCATATTCCACGTGTGTTGTGCCGGACTGAGCATCAGGCCTCTACAGTGGGGATCGTCTGACCAATGGTTTTTATCGGCAACGTAAAGAGAAAGGGGTAAATTCTGGGCGCTGGGTTTTGGCGTAGAAAAATGGTCAAAGAGTATTTTTTCTACACAAGTCATCTTGCACTCCGCATACTGCTGATTGGCGTGCAGTTCGATATTCTCAGCGGAATAAATAATGGTTACGTAGTTTTTTCTTAAAAGCCTGAACATGGCTAATTGAATAACGACGGTGGCTTTTCCCCGTAGCCAGGCGAGAAATGACGGTGATAGGGAGTAAGGTGGTGGTATCGGCGTGTTTTTCTCAGAGGGACGAGTGTTTGCGATAATAATCATCACCAGAATATATATCACTATCGTTGATAATATATGGTAACCCATAAAGGACAGCGGGGATAAATCAGAGATAAAGCTGATTAAATTGTTCAATTCTCACTCCCTGTGATAGCCGTAACGTAGCGCGTAGACCTTTATCTAGTTTAATAGTGGAGTTCTGGTTAAACAACAAATTTAGTTTGTCTGGCGGCTTTTATTAAAAAACATTAACCAGCTATTTACGTGACTTATTAAACTAAGCCTCCGAATTATTTCAGGAGGCTTATATTGTTGAGGGAAATTAAAAATCGTAACCCACGGTAGCCGTGACGCTGCGTTCAGCCCCCCAGTAACAGTTGCCGGTGCCGTAGCAGCCGGAAAGATATTCACGATCGCCGATATTATTCGCGTTAACCTGAATGTAGGCGCCTTTCATCGCTGTCGACCACGCTCCGAGGTCGGCGCGCGCCATCGCATCTATCAGGGTGACCGAAGGTAAACGTTCGGTATTTGCGTCATCGGCCCACTGCTTACCGATATAGCGCACGCCCGCGCCAAGGGTAATGCCCGCCGGCAATTGATAGCGCGCCCAGAACGAGGCCATCTGATCTGGCGACAGCTGCGGCGTATTACTATCGGTGCCGTCTTTCGTGTCCTGGAAGCGCAGGCGATTCCAGGTATAAGAGGCAATAGTGCTCAATTGCGGTGTAATTTGATTATGCGCTTCCAGCTCTACGCCCTGCGAATGCACTTTTCCGGCGGGAATATAGGTGGCGGTGGCGATGTTCGGATCGCGGGTGGCGACATCCTTTTGCATCAAGTCGTAAATCGCGATGCTATACAAATCGCTGCTGCCCGGCGGCTGGAATTTCAGGCCGGCTTCCACCTGTTCGGCGGTGGTGGGTTTTAATAACGTGCCGTCGGCGCCCGGCAGCATCGCCGGGGTAATCGCCTGGCTGTAGCTTAAGTAGGGCGAAAGACCGTTATCGAGCGCGTACAGCAGCGAGGCGCGGCCGCTGATGTGATCGTCGGAGCGGCGGTTTGACGTGCCTGAGGTGTCGCTTACCTGCTGTGAAACGATGCGGTCGTAGCGCCCGGAAACATCAAGATGCCAGCGGTTCCACACCATTTCATCCTGCAGATAAAGCCCGGTCTGGTAATAACGGCGATTATTATTATCGCTGTAGGTGATGGTATGCCCGGTTTGCGGCGTATAGCCGGTGAACGGATTGAGCGGCGCCGCGCCGCCAGCGCCGGTCCACAAATCGTTGCGGAAGCGATGATACTCAGCGCCGAGGATCAGCGTATGCGCCAGTTCACCGGTGGCGAAATCGGCGCGCAGGCGGTTATCGGTTGACCAGGCGTCCAGCGACCCGCGGGAACCGCTGTAGCCGCGGGAAAGCATGTCGCTGTCACCTACCCAGCCAACCTGATAAACCTGATCCAGCGAGACATTCGTATGGGTATAGCTGCCCGCGGAGTAGGCCGACCAGACATCGCTAAACTGGTGATTGAACTCGTAGCTGTAGATCTGTTCGCGGCGCTGGTAGCCATCACCCGGATCGCCTTCATTAGTGCTGGGTGAAAGTTTACGGCCGTTGTGCGCGTAACGGGTGCCATCCAGCGGCAGAGAGCCGTGGTAGCCTCCGGAGGGATCTTTTTGCAGGTAGGCGCGCAACAGCAGCGAAGTATCGCTATCCGGTTGCCACAGCAAGGAAGGCGAAATCGCGTAGCGCTCTTCGCGGGTATGGTCATACTGCGTATCGCTGCTGCGGGTCATGCCGATGAGCCGCCAGGCCCACTGGTCACTGATAGCGTTGGTATAGTCAAAAGCCGCGCCCTTAGTATTTTGCGTACCACCGGTCAGGCGGAAGTGACCCTGCTGGCTGAACTGCGGCCGTTTGGAGGTCAAATTGACCACCCCGCCTGGCACACTCTGGCCGTAAAGGGCGGAAGAGGGGCCACGGATGACGTCGACGCGCTCAATAAACCATGGGTCGATCTGCAGTACGTTATGGCTGCCGCCGTCGCTCATCAGGCGCATGCCGTCAAGGAACAGGTTATCGACATCGCCGCCGTGGTAGCCGCGCAGCGAGATAGTATCAAAGCGCGTCGCGCCGCCGCCAAAACTGGAATAAACCCCCGGCGTATACTGTAGCGCCTGGCTTACGGTATTGGCGCCCTGATCGGCGATTTGCTGGCGGGTGATCACCGATACCGACTGGGCGGTAGTTATCAACGGCTGATCGGTTTTCGTGGCGCCGGTTGACGTTTTGGCGCTATAGCCTTGAGTCTGCGCGCTGGCGGAGTCGTCAGGCTTTGCGGTAACGATTAGAGTATCTTCCGCCTGCGCGGCGAGAGGGAAGGCGGCCGCGAGGGCGCATACCAGCGCGGAGCGTTTGAAGTCAACAGAGGAGATCATGCCATAATCCTGAATAGCGCGGTCTGGCACTCCTGTGCGCCGCCGCGGAAATAAACGAAATGCTTTTTCGTTAAAAATAATGCGAATTATTATCGTTTGCTTTTGCATGATCAAGCAAAATAGTCCTCCTCAGAGCAAGAAGACATTTTGCTGGCTGTCGAGCGGATGATGGGGTGATGTCGATGGTAATAGCGCGGCGAAGATATCGCCGCGCGCAGGGGATTATTGGGCTTTTTTCTCCGCAGCCGCCACGGCATCGTTCGCGGCTGGCTGCTTACCGGCAGCGCTTTCTGCCGGCGTTGGACGGGTCGCCGGCAGGGCATCACATGGTTTTTCCTGCGGGCAAAGCAGGTCGAGCATTTTCAACGTCACGCCATTGGTCCAGCCAAAGCCGTCCTGCAGGGGATACTCTCCGCCGCCGCCGCCGGTACCCGTTGAACTCACGTCATATTTCTCTACCAGCTTCTGCTTGCTGTCATAGGTGTGCTGTACGTTGCTGAGGAAGCGCCAGGTGACCTCCATGGCCACTTTTTTCTGACCGTAGTTCTGCAGACCCTCCACCGCTACCCACTGCAGCGGGGCCCAGCCGTTTGGCGCGTCCCATTGCTGGCCGCTATTGACCGTGGTGGTGGTGAGTCCGCCGGGCTTCAGCAGGCGGCTTTCCGCCGCCGCGGCGACTTTCGCGGCGCGTTCGCTGGAGGCCGCTTTGACGTACAGCGGGAACAGCGCCGCGGCGGTCAGCTGATTCCGGACTTTATGGCTCTTCAGATCGTAATCGGCATACCAGCCTTCTTTATCGTTCCACAGATATTTTTCCAGCGCTTTCTGGCGGGCGTTCGCTAACGTATCGTACTGCCCGGCTTTGGCGCTGTCGCCAGCGGCCTTACTGGCGCGGGCGATGGTTTTCTCCATGTGGAACATCAGCGCATTGAGATCGACCGGAATGATGCTGGTGGTGCGGATAGTCCCCAATTGCTGCGGATTATCCATCCAGCGAGAACTGAAGTCCCATCCAGAGGCCGCGGCGGAACGTAGGTCGCGATAGATTTCGGTGGCCGGGCGGTTAGGATTGTTTTTGGCGGTGGTAACATCGTCCAGCCAGGATTCCGGGCGAGGCGTATCGTTATCATCCCAGTAGCGGTTAAGCAGCGCGCCATCTTCCAGACGCACCACGCGTTTATTGGCGTTGCTGGGCGTCAGCGCCTCGGCGCCTTCCATCCAGTAGCGATACTCTTTTTCCATCTGCGGCAGCCAGGTCTTTAGCGCCCGATCGCCATCGTGGCTGGCCAGCAGCTCAACCATAAAGGAGAAGAACGGCGGCTGCGAACGACTCAGGTAGTAGCTGCGGTTGCCGTTTGGAATATGGCCCCAACGGTCTATTTCGGCGGCGAAGTTGGCCACCATGTCTTCCACTTTATCCCAGTGCCCGCTTTCGGCGAGACCCAGCATGGTGAAATAGCTGTCCCAGTAATAGACTTCGCGGAAGCGTCCACCGGGCACCACATAAGGTTTCGGCAGCGGCAGCAGCGAATCCCATTTTTCTACCTCGACGATGCTGCGGGTTAATACCGGCCATAGCCCATCGATGTGTTGACGCAATGTTTGCCCTTTCGGCGGCACGTATTGATCGTTATCACGCGGCAGGGTGAAGTTGATCTCGACGAAATGGCGCAGATCGAAGCTGGCCTGGCTTTTTTGCATCCGATAGTCGGCAAGGATCATTAGCGGATCGCTGTTCGGTACCGCATCGGCGAAGGTTTTTTGGTCAGCGAAGAGTTTCGCGCTTTGCACGTCGTTAAATAGCGGGCCTAAAAGTTCATCAGGCGATTGCGGCACCGGGGCGGGGTTTTCATCAGCCTGAACGGCAAATGTCGCCAGGCTTAACATTGCGCCTCCCAGCGCCAGTTGAATGAGGTATGTCAGGGTTTCCGGGCGACGTAGAACCGATCTCGTCATCGATAATTCTCCATTTTGCGTTTTGCTGACTTCGCGCCACTGCGAACGGCCATCAGAAAACCTTAGCCGAATATCGGCCGCTTCGCGTGTTGGAGTTAACATTTTGGCCGAAAACAGAGTATTTACCTGGTGAAGTATTGTCCCGGCGTTTTGCCGGTCTGGGTACGGAAGAAGTAGATAAAGGCGCTATCGCTGGCAAACTCCAGCGCCTGGGCGACATCCGTGATGCGCTGGCCGCAAGACAGCAATTCTACAGCTTTCATTAGCCGCCACTGTTGGCGCCATTGTTGATAGGACATGCCGGTTTCGCGCTGAAACAGGCGGCTGATGGTCTTTTCTCCGGCGCCGCATTGCGCAGCCAGTTGCTGAAGTAGCGGTGGTTGCGCATTGCCGTTGAGATGACGCAGGCGTTTATCCTGCGGCAGCGTTAGCATCATCGGTTCCTGTTTTGCCGCGCCGATTTCCGCCACGCAGAGCGCCGCCAGATGCCGGGCCGGGCTCTGTCGCCAGTCGGTATCCCACGGGCTGGCGCTAATGCGTTCGAGCAACTCGCGCAGCAGCGGCGTAACGTTGAGAATCGCAGGCTGACGGGGCAGCTGCGGGTATGAGGTAGTGGCGAACCACACCGAACGGTAATCAACGATGTGCTGCATTTCGGCGCGGTGGGTGACGCCTGCGGGGATCCACGCCGCGCGGGTTGGCGGCAACATACACAATAGCGCGCCATCGTTTAACGTCAGCCGGATACAACCCTGACGGGTAAATAGCATCTGCCCCATTTGATGATGATGCAGACCATCGTCATGATCGCCGTTAAGGGTCGCTTGCACGCCAACCAGCGGCGTATTGAGCGTATCAGGGTCAAAGGATGCATCCGCGCTGAGCCATGCCATGATGTCTGATTCTCGATGTTAAAAGTCATTATATTTATAATCGCCGATTATGCCGCTCCCTACAATGGCGCCTCTGATAAGGGAGGTGGATATGTTAAGTCGTTCGGCGATGGCGCTGGTTACCGCACTACTCATGTTTCCGCAAATCGCGGAAACCATCTATAGCCCGGCGCTGACTGATATCAGCGCACATTTTTCCGTTAGCGCCGCCGATGCGGCGCAGACGCTGGCGGTCTATTTCATCGGCTTTGCCATCGGCGTGCTGTTCTGGGGCTGGTTCAGCGACCGGCGTGGACGGCGGCCGGCGTTATTGCTCGGTCTGGCGGTGTATACCGCAGGCTGTATGCTGGCGCTGGCGGCGCCAAATTTTAGCGTGCTGCTGGCGGCTCGCATCGTAGCGGCTTTCGGCGCGGCTATCGGGTCGGTGGTTGGGCAAACGGTATTGCGCGATGCGTTTGATGGCCGGCAGTTGGCGGCCATCTTTTCCTTCGTCGGCATGGCGCTGGCTATCAGCCCGGCCATTGGCGTTTATCTTGGCGGCGTGCTGGCGGGGTGGTGGGGAATGTATGGCGTCTTCGGGGCGTTGGCGCTGCTGGCGGCGGCATTATTGCTGCTGTGCGCAGTGGTAATGCCGGAAACCCGGCCGCCGCGAACAGGGGATCAGACGCTCTGGCCGTTAATGCTGCGCATGCTGGCGGATGCGAAAATCCGTTTAGCGGTAGTGTTAGTTGCGGTATTGAATATCGGTTTGTTCAGCTATTACAGCCAGGGACCTTTCCTTTTTGCCCGGCAGGGACTGGATGCGCAGGCTTTTGGCTATAGCGGTATGGCGCTGGCGGCAGGGGCGTTAGCCGGCGCGCAGGGGAATCGTCTGTTGCTACGACGTGGAGCCGCTCAGCGGCACATTTTTATCTGTGCCGGTCTGCTGTTACTGCTCTCCAGCGCAGGCGTCGGCCTGTCAACGCATTCATTGTTCTTTTTACTGCCGATGATGGGGGTGGCGGCGGCATATGCCATGGCGATCCCCGTGGTGTTGGGTACGGCGCTTAGCGACTACGCCGAATGTCGTGGTAGCGCCGGCGCGCTTTTTGGCCTGGCCTATTATTTGATTATCGGCTTGGGGCTGGCATTTGTGGGGTGGGGGGAATCGTTGGGTATCACGTTGGCAATCTGCGCGGTGGTTAGCGCGCTAACCGGTTGGCGTTATCTGCGGCACATGCTTGATGAGTTTTCCTGATTTGTGATGATTAGCACAAATCACTATTTAGTAGCTCTGTGGGTAGATGAAAAATCGACATTGATTTTAATCAAGGAATTACCTGCTATAAAATAGCCAAAAAATGAAGTTAAAATAATGTTTAAAATGATGGATTATTGTTTGTTTTTGTTTTCAATTAAATTAATGAAATATATCTTTACATACAAATAACGTGAAAAATTGTGACCTCATCCCGTAATGAATCGAAATAAATACAGTTTTCTCATTTTATTTGATTGTTTACACCTGAGGTTTAATCATAAAATAATGTGAAGTACCTCATTTTATTGGTTGAAAATTACCCTTTCCCTGCTCATTTTTAGCTTAAGAATTAACCTTTTTTATCCCCATAAATATTTTTTATCCCCTCATATTTCTTTGACTAAAATCATGCTTAATTTCATGTTTTTTATTTTATGTTATTGATTATAAATGTTTTTATTTGTTTTGTAGATAAGGTTGATTATAGGTGGAAGGGCTTTGTGAGTAGTCTCACACAACCAGCGGATCATCATTTGATACACTTCCCGCCGTCAACAAAGTCATTAACGTGGATAACCAATATGAATACTATTCCGCTCCCTAAAACTCAGCACCTGGTTGTATTCCAGGAGGTGATCAGAAGTGGTTCGATTGGTTCGGCAGCGAAAGAGTTAGGATTAACTCAACCTGCAGTCAGTAAAACGATTAATGATATTGAAGACTATTTCGGCACTGAGCTTATTGTCCGTAAAAATACCGGTGTTACGTTGACGGAGGCCGGACAGGTGCTGTTGAGCTGGTCGGAGTCGATTACCCGCGAAATGAAAAATATGGTTAACGAAATGAACAGCATGACCTGCAGCACCGTCGTTGACGTCTCTTTCGGTTTCCCGTCGCTGATCGGCTTCACTTTTATGTCGGATATGATCCATAAATTCAAAAAGTTATTTCCCAAAGCACAGGTCTCGATGTACGAAGCGCAGCTTTCATCGTTCCTGCCGGCGATTCGCGATGGCCGTCTCGATTTCGCCATTGGCACCTTGAGCGATGAGATGAAGTTGCACGATCTGCATGTCGAACCGCTATTTGAATCGGAGTTCGTGCTGGTGGCCAGCAAATCGCGAACGCGCAGCGGCAGTGCCACGCTGGCATCGTTACAGCACGAACAGTGGGTATTGCCGCAAACTAATATGGGTTACTACAGTGAACTCCTCGCCACGCTTCAACGCAGCGGCATCAACAATGAAAACATCGTTAAAACAGACTCTGTCGTTACTATTTATAATCTTGTTCTCAATGCTGATTTCCTGACGGTTATTCCTTGTGATATGACCGCACCTTTTGGCTCTAATCAATTTATTACCATTCCTGTCGAGGATGCGTTACCGGTGGCGCATTATGCTGCGGTGTGGTCGAAAAATTATCGCATTAAAAGCGCGGCCTCGGCGTTAGTTGAATTAGCGAAAGAATATTCAGCCCATAGCGGCTGCCGACGACGACAATTAATTACCGTGGACTAATTGTCTTTTTATATTAATTGAAACTTAAGCTGCGATCTGTTTATCAATCGCTGCCCATTAACGCTATTTTTTAATTCCAGGTTAAGAGGTTCTCATGCATATTACATACGATCTTCCGGTTGCTATTGAAGATATCCTCGAAGCGAAAAAAAGATTGGCAGGTAAAATATATAAAACGGGGATGCCGCGCTCAAATTATTTCAGTGAACGATGCAAAGGCGAAATCTTCCTTAAGTTTGAAAATATGCAGCGCACCGGTTCTTTTAAAATTCGCGGCGCGTTTAATAAACTCAGCTCGCTGACCGATGCCGAAAAGCGCAAAGGCGTGGTGGCGTGTTCCGCCGGTAACCATGCGCAGGGCGTTTCACTCTCCTGCGCTATGCTCGGCATCGACGGCAAAGTGGTAATGCCGAAGGGCGCGCCAAAATCAAAAGTGGCCGCCACCTGCGACTATTCGGCGGAAGTGGTGCTACATGGCGATAATTTTAACGACACCATCGCCAAAGTCAGCGAAATTGTCGAAATGGAAGGGCGTATATTTATTCCTCCCTACGATGACCCGAAAGTGATAGCCGGCCAGGGGACGATTGGTCTGGAGATCATGGAGGATTTATATGATGTCGATAACGTTATTGTGCCGATTGGCGGCGGCGGTTTAATTGCCGGCATCGCGGTGGCGATTAAATCGATTAACCCGACTATTCGTATTATTGGCGTGCAGTCGGAAAATGTTCACGGCATGGCCGCCTCGTATTACGCCGGAGAAATTACCAATCATCGCACTAATGCCACCCTGGCTGACGGTTGCGACGTTTCTCGTCCAGGGAATATTACCTATCAAATCGTGCGTGAATTAGTGGACGATATTGTGCTGGTCAGCGAAGACGAAATTCGCAACAGTATGGTCGCACTTATTCAACGCAATAAAGTCATTACCGAAGGGGCCGGGGCGTTAGCCTGTGCCGCATTATTAAGCGGTAAACTGGACAGCTATATTCAAAACCGAAAAACCGTCAGCATTATTTCCGGCGGCAATATCGACCTGTCTCGCGTATCGCAAATTACTGGTTTAGTTGACGCTTAATCTTTTTGATGAGGAAAGGATATGAGTACTACAGATAGCATTGTATCCAGCCAGACAAAAGAGTCGTCCTGGCGCAAATCGGACACCACCTGGACCCTGGGCTTATTCGGCACCGCCATTGGCGCCGGGGTATTATTCTTCCCGATCCGCGCCGGTTTCGGCGGCCTGATCCCCATCTTACTGATGTTAGTGCTGGCCTACCCGATCGCCTTCTATTGCCATCGGGCGCTGGCCCGGCTGTGCCTTTCCGGCTCAAATCCTTCCGGCAATATCACTGAAACGGTAGAGGAGCACTTTGGTAAAACCGGCGGGGTGGTGATTACTTTCCTTTATTTCTTCGCGATTTGTCCGCTACTGTGGATTTACGGCGTGACGATCACCAATACCTTTATGACCTTCTGGGAAAACCAGCTGCAGCTGCCGGCGCTGAACCGCGGTTTTGTCGCGCTGTTCCTGCTGCTGCTGATGGCGTTTGTCATCTGGTTCGGTAAGGATCTGATGGTGAAGGTAATGAGCTATCTGGTATGGCCGTTTATCGCCAGCCTGGTGCTGATTTCGCTGTCGCTGATCCCTTACTGGAACTCTGCGGTTATCGATCAGGTGAATTTAAGCGAGATCTCGCTGACCGGTCACGATGGTATTCTGGTGACCGTCTGGCTGGGTATTTCGATTATGGTGTTCTCGTTTAACTTCTCGCCAATTGTCTCTTCATTCGTAGTCTCCAAGCGCGAAGAGTATGAAAAAGACTTTGGTCGCGAGTTCACCGAGCGCAAATGTTCACAGATTATCTCTCGCGCCAGCATGCTGATGGTGGCCGTGGTAATGTTCTTCGCCTTCAGCTGCCTGTTTACCCTGTCGCCGCAGAATATGGCGGATGCCAAAGCGCAGAATATCCCGGTTCTCTCTTACCTGGCGAACCACTTCGCCTCGCTGTCCGGCACCAAATCCACCTTTGCTACGGTGCTTGAATATGGCGCGTCAATCATCGCGCTGGTGGCGATTTTCAAATCCTTCTTCGGCCACTATCTCGGCACCCTGGAAGGCCTAAACGGTCTGGTGCTGAAGTTTGGCTACAAAGGCGATAAAACCCGCGTTTCCAGCGGCAAGCTCAACACCATCAGCATGATTTTTATCATGGGCTCAACGTGGATCGTCGCTTACGCCAACCCGAACATTCTCGACCTGATTGAAGCGATGGGCGCGCCGATTATTGCCTCGCTGCTGTGCCTGCTGCCGATGTACGCCATCCGTAAAGCGCCATCGTTGGCGAAATATCGCGGCCGCCTGGACAACGTTTTCGTCACGGTAATCGGTCTGCTGACCATTCTGAACATCGTTTACAAACTGTTTTAATTAAGCTCAGGACGAGCGGAGTGATGACATGAATGAATATCCGGTAGTACTGGTCATTAACTGCGGCTCGTCTTCAATTAAATTTTCAGTACTGGATGCCGCCAGCTGTGAAGTATTAATGGCTGGTATTGCAGATGGCATTAATTCTGAAAATGCGTTCCTGTCAATAAATGGGGGAGAGCCGGCTAAGCTGGCTCACCGCAGTTATGAAGGTGCATTGAAGGCGATCGCATTTGAATTAGAAAAACGCGATTTAATGGATAGCGTGGCGTTAATTGGCCACCGTATCGCGCACGGCGGCAGCATATTTACCGAATCGGCGATCATTACCGATGAAGTTATCGACAATATTCGCCAGGTGTCGCCGCTGGCACCGCTGCATAATTACGCCAATCTCAGCGGTATTGAATCAGCGCAGCAGTTATTCCCGGGCGTACAGCAGGTGGCGGTCTTTGATACCAGCTTTCATCAGACGCTGGCGCCAGAGGCATTTCTCTACGGCCTGCCGTGGGACTATTACCAGCGATTGGGCGTGCGTCGCTACGGTTTCCACGGCACTTCGCACCGTTATGTGTCTCAGCGCGCGCTGGCGCTGCTTGATTTACCCGAGCAGGATAGCGGGCTGGTCATTGCCCATCTTGGCAACGGCGCGTCGATTTGCGCGGTACGCAACGGCCGCAGCGTCGACACCTCGATGGGCATGACGCCGCTGGAAGGCCTGATGATGGGCACCCGCAGCGGGGATGTCGATTTTGGCGCGATGGCGTGGATTGCCGGCGAAACTAACCAGACGCTCAGCGATCTGGAGCGCGTGGTGAATAAGGAGTCCGGCCTGCTGGGGATATCCGGATTGTCATCCGACCTGCGGGTGCTGGAAAAAGCCTGGCATGAGGGGCATGAACGCGCGCGGTTGGCGATTAAAACCTTCGTGCATCGTATTGCCCGCCACATTGCCGGCCATGCCGCCTCGCTACGCCGCCTTGACGCGATTATTTTTACCGGCGGTATCGGCGAAAATTCGGTATTAATCCGCCAACTGGTGATTGAGCATTTAGCGGTATTCGGCGTCAGCCTGAATGATGCGCTAAATAAACAACCCAACTCCGCCGGTGAACGCGTTATTTCTTCCCGCGAGGCACGCGTGATATCTGCAGTCATCCCCACTAATGAAGAGAAGATGATTGCGCTCGATGCTATTCATTTAGGCAAAATTAACACATCCCTGGAATTTGCTTAATTACGTTGTGGTCCTGTAGAGAGATTATTTTCATGAAGGTAAATATCGATACCAGCGATATGCTGTACGCCGAAGCATGGCACGGATTTAACGGTACGGACTGGAAAGAAGAAATTAATGTCCGTGATTTTATTCAGCACAACTATACGCCATATACCGGGGATGAATCGTTCCTTGCGGAGGCGACGCCGGCGACGACCGCGCTGTGGGAAAAAGTGATGGCCGGCATTCGCGTAGAGAACGCTACCCACGCGCCGGTTGATTTTGATACCAATATCGCCACCACCATTACCGCCCATGATGCCGGCTATATTGAGCAAGCGTTGGAGAAAATTGTCGGTCTGCAAACGGATAAACCGCTCAAGCGCGCGCTGCATCCGTTTGGCGGCATTAACATGATTAAAAGCTCGTTTGATGCCTATGGCCGGGAAATGGATAGTCAGTTTGAATATCTATTTAGCGAGCTGCGTAAAACCCACAATCAGGGGGTATTTGACGCCTATTCGCCGGATATGCTGCGCTGCCGTAAATCCGGCGTGTTGACCGGGCTGCCGGACGGCTATGGCCGCGGGCGTATCATTGGCGACTACCGCCGGGTGGCGCTATACGGCATCCGCTATCTGGTGCGTGAACGTGAGCTGCAGTTTGCCGATCTGCAGGCAACGCTCGAGCGCGGGCAGGATCTGGAAGCCACTATTCGTCTGCGTGAAGAGCTGGCGGAGCACCGCCGCGCGCTGCTGCAAATGCAGGAGATGGCGGCGAAATACGGCTGCGATATCTCCCGCCCGGCGCGCAACGCCCAGGAAGCGGTACAGTGGTTATACTTCGCCTATCTGGCGGCGGTGAAATCGCAAAACGGCGGCGCGATGTCGCTGGGGCGTACCGCCTCTTTCCTCGATATCTATATCGAACGCGACTTCCACGCCAGGATCCTCAATGAACAACAGGCGCAGGAGCTGATCGACCACTTCATTATGAAGATCCGCATGGTGCGTTTCCTGCGTACGCCGGAATTCGATACGCTGTTCTCCGGCGATCCCATCTGGGCAACCGAGGTGATTGGCGGGATGGGGCTGGATGGCCGCACGCTGGTGACTAAAAACTCCTTCCGCTATCTGCATACGCTGCACACCATGGGCCCGGCGCCGGAACCTAACCTTACCGTATTGTGGTCGGAAGCGCTGCCGATTGCCTTTAAGAAATACGCCGCCCAGGTCTCGATCGTCACCTCCTCGTTGCAGTATGAAAACGATGACCTGATGCGCGCCGATTTCAACAGTGATGATTACGCCATTGCCTGCTGCGTCAGCCCGATGGTTATCGGCAAACAGATGCAGTTCTTCGGCGCTCGCGCCAACCTCGCCAAAACGCTGCTGTACGCAATCAACGGCGGGGTGGATGAGAAACTCAAAATCCAGGTCGGGCCGAAAACCGCGCCGCTGATGGACGAAGTGCTGGATTACGACAAAGTGATGGCCAGCCTCGATCATTTCATGGATTGGCTGGCGGTGCAGTACATCAGCGCGCTGAACATCATTCATTACATGCACGATAAATACAGCTATGAAGCCTCGCTGATGGCGCTGCACGACCGCGACGTATACCGCACCATGGCCTGCGGGATTGCCGGGTTGTCGGTGGCGGCGGATTCGCTTTCGGCTATTAAGCACGCGAAGGTGAAACCCATCCGCGACGACAGCGGCCTGGCGATCGATTTTGAGATTGAAGGCGATTATCCGCAGTACGGCAATAACGATCAGCGCGTCGATAGTATTGCCTGCGATCTCGTTGAACGCTTTATGAAGAAAATTAAGGTGTTGCCGACGTACCGTAACGCGGTGCCCACGCAGTCGATTCTGACGATTACCTCAAACGTGGTGTACGGCCAGAAAACCGGTAATACCCCGGATGGCCGCCGCGCCGGTACGCCGTTTGCGCCGGGAGCAAACCCGATGCATGGCCGCGATCGCAAAGGGGCTGTCGCTTCGTTGACTTCCGTGGCGAAGTTGCCGTTCACCTACGCGAAGGATGGAATCTCTTATACCTTCTCGATCGTCCCGGCGGCGTTAGGCAAAGAGGCGAGCGTCCGACAAACCAACCTCGTCGGTCTGCTTGACGGTTACTTCCACCACGAAGAGCGGATCGAGGGCGGCCAGCATCTGAACGTCAACGTGATGAACCGCGAAATGTTGCTGGATGCCATTGCTCATCCGGAAAATTATCCGAACCTGACCATCCGCGTCTCTGGCTATGCGGTGCGCTTTAATGCGCTGACCCATGAACAGCAGCAGGATGTCATTTCGCGAACCTTCACCCAGGCGCTGTAACGCAACGGGGCGACGATCATGGTCGCCCCATTTTTTATCATCGGTGTGAAACCTGGTCTTCACTGCACGGTAAACCGAGGTGTAGATATGATTAGCGCTTTCGATATTTTCAAAATTGGTATTGGCCCTTCGAGTTCCCATACGGTGGGGCCGATGAATGCAGGAAAAAGTTTTATCACTGAGCTGGCGAGCAGCGGCGACCTGACGCAGACTTCGCGCATTGTCGTCGATCTGTACGGTTCGCTATCGCTGACCGGCAAAGGGCATGCGACCGATGTCGCCATCATCATGGGGCTGGCGGGCAATAGTCCGCAGGATGTCGATATTGACGCCATCCCGGCTTTTATTCAGCAGGTGACCGCGAGCGGCCGTCTGCCGGTGGCGAAGGGGAGTCGGCAGGTCGATTTCCCGCTGCCGGAGAGCATCGTATTTCATGATAGCGCGCTGGCCCGCCATGAGAACGGTATGCGTATCAGCGCCTGGGATCATCAGCAGCCGCTACTCAGCAAAACCTATTACTCAATTGGCGGCGGGTTTATCGTTGAGGAAGCGCGTTTTGGCCAGACTCACGATGTCGCAACGCCAGTCCCCTTTGATTTTCGCTCCGCCCATCAACTGCTTCAGCTGTGCGAGCATAATGGTCTTTCCATCTCTGGCCTGATGATGCAAAACGAACTGGCGCTGCGCGATAAGGGGCAAATCGATGCTGGTTTCGCCGCCATTTACGCGGTGATGCGTAACGGTATTGAGCGGGGAATGAATACCGAGGGCGTGCTGCCGGGGCCGCTCAACGTGCCGCGTCGGGCGGCGGCGCTGCGCCGACAGCTGGTGGCCAGCGACAGCCTCTCCCGCGATCCGATGAACGTCATCGACTGGATCAATATGTTCGCGCTGGCGGTGAGCGAAGAGAATGCCGCCGGTGGCCGGGTCGTCACTGCGCCTACCAATGGCGCATGCGGGATTATCCCCGCGGTTCTGGCCTATTACGACAAGTTTCGCCGTCCGGTCAATGCCAACTCGATTGCTCGCTATCTGCTGGCTGCGGCGGCTATCGGTTCACTGTATAAGATGAATGCCTCTATATCTGGCGCAGAAGTTGGCTGCCAGGGAGAAATTGGCGTGGCCTGTTCCATGGCGGCGGCGGGGCTGACGGAACTCCTTGGCGGCAGCCCGGCGCAGGTATGCAACGCCGCGGAGATTGCGATGGAACATAACCTCGGTCTGACCTGCGACCCGGTGGCCGGGCAGGTGCAAATCCCCTGCATCGAACGCAATGCTATCAATGCGGTGAAGGCGGTTAACGCCGCGCGGATGGCGCTCCGCCGAACCAGCGAGCCGCGGGTCTGTCTCGACAAGGTCATTGAGACGATGTATGAAACTGGCAAAGACATGAACGATAAATATCGTGAAACTTCGCGCGGCGGGCTGGCGATAAAAGTGATTTGCGACTGACGAATCAGAAAGGAGTGGGCTGGCGCGCCGCTATCGCTTCACCGCTGACCGGATGGTGAAAATGCAGTTCGCTGGCGTGGAGCATCAGGCGTGAGGCCTGATGTGCCGCCAGCCCTCCGTAGAGATCGCAGCCGAGAATCGGATAGCCGAGATGCTGGCAGTGGATGCGTAGCTGATGGGTGCGTCCGGTTTCCGGTTGCAATCGTACGCGAGTTACCGCCAGCGAATCACTGGCTGTTGGCAACCATTCTCGTGATAGCACCTGAAAGCGCGAGCGCGCCGGTTTACCGTTACGCGCGCTAATCGCCATCCGTGGAAACAGCGCCGGATCTTTGGCAATCGGCGCGTCTATCACCCCTTCATCTTCCTCTGGATGCCCACACAACAGGGCGTGATAAACCTTGCTTACCGCCCGCTGGCTGAACTGCTGACACAGCGCGGCGTTGATCGTTTTGTTACGCGCCACCACCATCAGCCCGGAAGTCCCGAAATCGAGCCGATGCACCAGCGTGCACCCCGGAAAATCCTGCACCAGGCGATGATGGACTGAATCCAGGTTGTGCGGGTTCTTCCCCGACAGGCTGAGCAGACCGCTGGGTTTGTCGATCAACAACAAGTGTTCGTCCTCGTAGAGGATCTTAATCTGCGCGGAACAAGGTGGGGCGATAAAGGTATCAATTACGGTAGGCATGGGCAGGCGCTGCTTAAGGGTGAGGGCGGATGATAGCGAAATTACCGGCCACAGGCGAATGAATTTGATGGTTATCAAAGGAGATTGGATCGGCTAACAATTCGGATTGCGCTCACAGGTATTATTAGATATTCAACTTGCAGCGTAAATATTTCGCGGTAAATGAAAAGGTTTATTCATGATATTGCTAATTAAGGATAGTATTTATTCTTGCGTTAAATGGTTACTATTATTAATTAGCCTGACCGCAGGATTATCCGCTGCGGCAAGCGAAAATATGCCGGATAATTTTTATCGCGTCACGCCTGAGTTGTATCGTTCGGCGCAACCCAATCGACTGCAGATGCAGAGCCTGGAGCGTATAGGAATACGCTCAGTGTTAAATTTGCGCCAGTGGCACAGCGATGCTTACGAAGCGCAGGGCACGGGGCTTATTTTGTATAGGGTGCCGATGAACGCGGCTGCGATTAACGACGATGATGTGGTGATTGCGCTGAGCTTTTTACATCGTGCGGTAAAACCGGCGCTGGTACACTGCTGGCACGGCAGCGATCGTACCGGGATGATTGTCGCGCTCTACCAACTGCTGTTTAGCCATGCGACAAAGTCAGAAGTGCTGGCGGAACTGCACCGCCCGGAATATGGCTATCACCAACAGTATTATCCCGACATTGCCCGCTATATTGAGTCGATCGATGTAGAACAATTGCGAGCACGGGTGCTGAGTTTATCCGCAGGAAAATTTTAGCGAGCCGTAATTTTTAACGCACAAATTATCGTCATAAAGATTGTTATCGCCATATAGCCAAACCATAGTGCGGCAGTTATCCCTGTGATTATGGTGAGGAATAGTTATTGTTATGTTTAATGAGTAAATAAGAGCTGCCAACAGGAGATACAGCGAAAAAAGCCTGATCGAAAATTTAATTTGTCATTATTTTAGTGTGGGTATATTCCTCGAATCGTTAGTAAAAAATCCACAGGCGCGGAATTGCAGTTGGTAGGCGAACGTGGTACAACAATTGTTATGTTATAACATAGCTTATGAATCATATGAACGAACCTGCGATCCTGCACGTTGACGGGATAAGTCTTAACGCCCGGCGTGGTACAACGATACTTGATGATATCCAGTTCACGCTCCATACCGGCGAAAAGCTGGCGGTCATTGGCCCCAACGGCAGTGGTAAATCAAGCCTGCTGCGGACGATCATTGGCGACGCTCGCCCGGATAAAGGAACGCTGTACTGGGAGGGGTGTCCACTACGGCAACTGTCGCCTCAAGCGCGTGCGCGGAATATTGCTTTCCTGTCACAAAACGATACCCCTGATTTGCGCCTGACGGTGGAAGAGTATGTTCAATTGGGGCGTTTACCGTATCGTGAATCACCCTCCTCGGCACAGGGACGGCGCATCGTGGATAGCGTGATTAGCGATACGGGGCTGCAGCCTTTACGCCATCGCCCGCTGGGCAACCTCTCCGGCGGTCAGCGCCAGCGCGCCGCGCTCGCCCGCGCGCTGGCACAATCACCCGCATTACTCCTGCTGGATGAACCGACCAATCACCTCGATCCGCTGGCGAGGAGCGAGTTGCTTACCCTGGTAAAGCGCACAGAAGTTGCGGTGATTGCGGTGTTACACGATCTTGCCGCGGCTGAAGCCTTTGCCGACCGAATGTTGGTTATCCACCACGGCAAGCAGATGATTTGCGACGTACCCGAGGCTGCGCTGCACCCCACCGTAAGCTATCCGGTTTTTGGCATGACCAGTTTTCGCGTGGCGCATCCCGTTAGCGGTAAAGCGCTACGCATTTTTGAAGTTCCTCATCGCGCTTAATGATCTCGAGTAAATATGAACAGACTTTTAACTATCTTATGGCTGCTGTTAAGTAGCCCGTTAGCGTTAGCTAATCCCTTTCCCGTTACCGTGGACAGCTGCGGTAAGCCCATCACCTTTAATCAACCCCCGCAGCGTGCGGTGATTAACGATCTTAATATGGCGGAAATGGCCTTCGCGCTCGATCTCCAGAATCGTATTGTGGGGCTAACCGGCATCACCGGCTGGTACAAACTTACGCCACATTTCAAAGCGGCGATGGGGACCATCCCCGAGCTGGCGCCTAAATACCCGTCGCTGGAAACGCTGCTGGCGGTTCGGCCGGACTTTTTCTTCGCCGGCTGGAACTACGGCATGAAAATCGGCGGCGATGTGACGCCGCAGACGCTGGCGCCATATGGGATTAACACGCTGGTACTCAGTGAAAGCTGCGTCCAGGCCGGCGGGCGCGGGAAGAAAGCCGATATGAGCTTGCTGTACAACGATGAACTCAAGTTGGGCAAGATTTTTGGCAAGCAACAACAGGCCGAAGCGCTGGTGGAAGGGTGGAAGCGTCGCCTGGCGAATCTGCCAGCCAGGGCAGCGGATATGCAGCCGCTGCGGGTCTTCGTCTATGACTCCGGCGAAGATAAACCTTTTACCAGCGGCAAGTACGGGATGCCGACGGCCATTATCGAGGCGGCCGGGGGACGCAACGTGATGGATACTCTGGACGCGAACTGG
Source organism: Klebsiella sp. 141198 (assembly GCF_050600785.1). Lineage (NCBI taxonomy): Bacteria > Pseudomonadati > Pseudomonadota > Gammaproteobacteria > Enterobacterales > Enterobacteriaceae > Klebsiella > Klebsiella sp. 141198. The sequence goes on along the minus strand of NZ_JAQIRM010000002.1, from coordinate 270,842 downwards.
ACCACGACGACGTGGGAGGCGGTGGCGGCCAGCGAACCACAAGTGATTATTCTGCTCGATTACCAAACCGGCACGGGAACCGAGGCACTGCAGCACGTGCTGGAATCTCATCCACTGATGAAATTGACGCCCGCCGTCCGGCAGCAGCGTTATCTTAAGCTACAGTATGCTGAATTGACTCCGGGCCCGGCGAATATTGCGGCGGTTGAGAAGCTGGCGCATCTCTTATATGCCACGGACGTGAAATGAAGCCGTCAGTGCAACGTTTTCTTCTGTGGACGGCGCTGGCATCCGTGGTTTTATGCGGCTTGATGATTTCGAGCCTGCGGTTGGGGAGTGTGGAACTCTCATGGCAACAAGTGATATCAGCGTTAGGGATATCATCCGCTCCCGTTCCCGAAATTTTGAAAACTATCGTCATTGACTTACGTCTACCACGGAGCCTGCTGGCGGCGTTGACCGGCGCAGGACTGGCGATCGCCGGCTTGCTGTTACAGACCACGACACGTAATGAACTGGCCGATCCATTTTTGTTTGGTCTCTCTTCAGGCGCTTCCGCCGGCGCGGTGCTGGTGATCACCCGCTTCGGCGATGTACTGGGGGCGTTTACGCTGCCGGTCTCGGCCTTCGTCGGCGGGATATTATCCGCGCTGGCGGTGATGATATTGTTTCGCGTCAATCAGCTAAGGCGGGCGGAACAGTTAATTATCTGCGGCCTGGCGGTGTCGTTTCTTTTCAGCGCGCTGACCAGCTATCTGGTCTTTTCCGGCGACCAGCGAGCGGCCGGTTCGTTGCTATTCTGGTCATTGGGCGGTCTGGGACTGGCGCGATGGGACAACTTGTTCATTCCATTATTGAGCCTGGGGTTGTTGAGCGGATTTACCCTGCGTCGCTGGCGGGCGTTGGATGCACTGCTGGCGGGGGAGCAGACGGCCTGCTCGCTGGGCGTCGATGTACAGCGTTTGAGAAGCGAAACCTTTCTCTGCTGCGCGTTGGCTACCGCTTTACTGGTCTCTTTAACCGGGGTCATTGGTTTTGTCGGCCTGATGGTTCCTTATCTGGCGCGTCGGGTCGTTGGCGTCAGGCACCGGCTGGCCGTACCAATGTGCGGTCTGCTGGGTGCGATATTGCTCATTGGCGGCGATATACTTAGTCGAAGTCTGATAGCGAATCAAGAATTACCGATTGGTATTATTACTGCCGGGCTTGGCGGCGCGTTTATTGTTAGTCTGCTAATGCGGGCAACACGATAAGCCGAGCCACGGGAAAATAGCGGTTGACCCATTATTGCGCGCAAATAATGGGTTCTATTATTTAAATGAATGTGACTCGCCGATTATAAAGGCACTCTCCGCCGTTGAAGGGGGAACTTTTCTGGATAGAGCGCTTTTGGACGAGGTGGATTTTTTTAAATGATTCGCCAAAAATATAATTGGACAGAAATTTTTTTCAGGCCACGATTGTTGCGGCATGGCGGTAAGTAATGATTTATATCAATGAAACAGACATCATTGGCGCATGACCCGTTAGTTGGTAAGTTCCTGGTTTAATTCCCTGCTCAAAACGCATGCGGCCACGCGATATATTGAGATATTGCAATTGTTGGTTATTTTATTCGTTATTCCCGTGATGAATATTCTTGATATCAATCTAAATATAGTTCATTAATTCGGGTGGTTAACGGTAACCAGTGATTCATTCTGATGTGGTTCAGATATATAAGGGGTGTAATGAACAGCGCTTTCCCAGGTGAGCGACTCAATACCCGTATTCCTTCACTGTTGTCACTGCATATCGAAATTGAACAGAGGGCCGTCAAACTGACGCTTAAATCCCAGGCCGTTAGTCGTTCCGGTAATATTAAAGCCCACCCAATATTCGTTCAAGAAAAAATAAATACCAATAACAATAATTCAAGTTTTTCTGTTTCTGAGTGCCGTTCGCCAGTGAGTTAGCAAGGTGAAATTAAATTTGGAGTTTAAGAACACCTTATTAGAGAAGCGAGAGTAACGCACAGGAGGTGCGATGAAGACATTACGACCACTGTGGGGCAGGGGTCAGATGATCTCCCCACAACATTTTCAACAACAGGTGAACCAGGCGGCCTGGCAAAGCGAATGTATCGCCCGTCTGGGAGTGATGAATCCCTGGGGCGTCATCCGCGTCGAATTTGACGCCGCTCTGCTAAAGCAAGGGACACTGAAAGCCAGCCACCTGTACGTACGCTTTCCTGATGGAACGCTAATTGACAGTGATAATGCTGATGCGCTGCCTGAAGCCATGGTATTGCCGCAAGCGGACTGCCATGAATTAACGGTGGTGCTGGCGTTGCCCCATGAGCATGGCAACGGCGGCAACTGCCTGCAGGTGGAGCAACGTGCAGAGCGTCCGGTACGTTGGCGCCAGGCCTGGCGAGAAGTGCGCAACAGATATGGCGAAGACAGTCGACAAATTGCGGTGATGCTTGCGCAACTGACGCTGCGCGCTGCGGATGACGATAACGGCGATTATCAAACCGTCGCCCTCGCCAGGCTACGTCGCGACAGTCAGGAGTGCTGGTCGCTGGATGAGGACTTTATCCCACCGCTACTGAAAGTGTTAGCCAGCCGCTGGCTGCACGAACAGACGGAACAACTGACGAATCAGCTGCGCACGCGCCTGCAACGTCTGATGGCCATGCGCCGGGAGAGCAACGCCAGGATGGCGGATTTTGCGGTGGCGGATGTATCACTGTTCTGGTTGCTGAACGCGCTCAACAGCGCGGAGCCGGTGTTGAGCCATTTTCTGCGTCATCCCCAGGTACATCCGGAACGGCTGTATGAAGCGCTGGCCAGCCTGGCGGGCAGCTTGCTGACTTTCTCCCTTGACCACACCACGGCGGATATCCCGCCCTATCGCCATCAGGCGCTGACCGAAGTCTTTCCACCGCTATTCAAATTACTCGGCGTGCTGCTCGAAGCCAGCCTGCCATCCCGGGTTGTGGCGATTGAAATGACGCACAATGACCGGCGTAAGCGCTGGCATGCCCGCCTGCATGATCCAAGGTTGCGCGAAGAAGCCGATTTTTATCTCTCGGTGCGTTCCGCGCTGCCTGCGTCGCAACTGCTGGAGCAATTTCCGCAACAGTGTAAAACCGGCAGCCCCGATGAGGTTGACCGGGTGGTCAACGGTTCGCAGCCGGGCATTCCGCTGAAAGCCATGAGCCATGTTCCCGCCGCTATTCCGCTGCGCCTTGAGAATCAGTATTTCACCCTTGATATGACTCATCCGGCGGCGCAGGCGATGCTGGCGGAAGGGAGTTGCGTCTTTTACGTGCCCGGCCTGCTGGGCGATCCTGAACTCGAACTGTATGCGGTGCTGCGCTCATGACCCAGGATATCAATATTGATGCTCTGCTGGCGGATAGCTGGCTAACGGTGACGGAACTGCGTCTTGGCGCCAAACTGGCCGAGGGGGAGGGGAAACTTCTTTGGCAGCGTTGTGTAGATAACATTGAACAGGTGATGGCGCAGCTGGTCGCCGCTGATGTCAGCGAGACGAACCGCCAGCACATCCTCTATGCGTGGTGCGCGCTGCTAGATGAAACCGCGAAAGGCCGCAAAGAGGAAGATGACGCCTGTATCGCCTGGTACGACCGGCCGCTTGAGGTCAAATATTTTGGCGGCATGGAAGCCGGAGATGCGCTTTATGAGCGTATACGCCAGACGTTGCGCGAACCGGCGCCGGATATAGCTGTACTGACCTGTTTTCATCGGGTACTGGCGCTGGGCTTTAAGGGGCGCTATAGCCTCAATGATCCGGCGCGCGCAGCGCTTGTCAGCGCGCTTGGCGAGCGTGTACCGCCGTTTGCGGGCGATCCTCAGCAGCCGATTCTGGCCTCCCTCTCCGGGCGCCGAGGCATGGCTGACTGGCTGCGCCGTTGGCCGGTTTGTCTTGGATTGTCGCTGGCGGCGGTAGCCGCGTTGTGGTTGGGATTAAACTACTGGCTGGATACCCTGGTGGCGGCGTTGCGACTGGGAGGCGGACAATGAGCGCGCGCTATCAGCGCCTGCTATGGCTGTGGGGCGGGCTGCTGGCGGTGTTGATGATCCTGCTGTTTCTGCCGTTATCCACCGGCGGCCGGGTGCTGGCTGTTGGGTTGACGGCGGCGGGCGTAGCGGCCGGGCTGGTCTACGTCGGGCGCCAACAACGTGAGCGACCTGCGGATGCCGACTGGCTGGTTGAGCTACCGTCGGCGCCGTATCGACAGCCGGTTGTGCTGGTCTGCGGCGACACGGCGGACTGGCCGGGAGAAGGGGCGGTTTACCGTACGGCGCAGGGTTGCTGGCTGAGAGTCGCCACCGCCGCGTTGCAGCAGACGGCGCGTTATTTGCAGCGTGAGCGGCCGGCGCTCATCGCCCAGCTGGCGGTGATGTACTGCGTGCAGCCGCAACAACATGATGATGACGCGGCGCTGACGGCCCGGCTTCGCGAGCTGCGCTGGCAGCTTGCTCAGGTGCGGCGTGATACCCGTCGGGCGATACCGTTACTGCTGAACAGCACCTTGTTCGGCACATCGCTGGAACCGTTATGGCAGACAGCGCGTGCCGAAGAGACGATGCAGATGTGGCTGCCTGACGGCGTGCCGTGCAGCAGCGCAAGTTGGCTGATGCAGGCTGAGGGCGCTCATCGCCTGGCGGCGCTGGTGAGGATGAATGCGTTTGCCCGCTTTACGCAGCAGATAGCGTTTAGCGTACTGACGGCGGCCACCGACGATGTTCCCCCGATCGCTCCGGCGGTCGTACTGTATCATTTCACGCCAGCCGGGGCGCCTGCCGTGGCGGATAATCTATGGCAGCGTTGGCTGTCTGAGCATACTTCCCTCAACTCACTCCCGGGCTGGTTGCCGAAAATTGCTGCCGATGCGCGGAAACTGCCGGATTTTATTTTGCCGATACTGCCGCAGGGCGGCGGCATTACGCCAAAAAGCCGTGCTCTGCGGCGGGCATTCTGTCTGTTCTCCCTCGCGGCTCTGATTGCGCTGTGCTGCAGCGCATGGAACAACCATCAACTCCTCCAGCGGGTTGGTTTTGATGTTCAGCGTTATGAACGGACGGCGATGGACGACCATGCCGCAAAAGCCCGCGCCGTACAGATTTTACGCCAGGATGCGGCGCAACTGGACGCCTTCGCGCGTGACGGCGCGCCGCTGGCGCTCAGCCTTGGGCTCTATCGCGGCGAGCGTCTGCGCCAGCCGTTACTGGAAGCGATTCGCTCCTACGTCCCCCCGCCTCCGCCGAAAGCGGTAGAAAAAATCGTGCCGAAAATTATCCGCCTCGACAGCATGTCTCTTTTCGATACCGGCAAGTGGACGCTGAAACCGGGCTCCACAAAGCTGCTGGTGAACTCGCTGGTGGGGATAAAGGCCAGGCCAGGTTGGCTTATCGTCATCGCCGGGCATACCGACAGCGTGGGTGATGATAAATCCAACCAGACACTCTCTCTGAAGCGTGCCGAATCGGTGCGCAACTGGATGCGCGACACCGGTGACGTGCCGGAAAGTTGTTTTGCGGTACAGGGCTATGGCGAAAGCCGTCCTGTCTCCGGCAACGAGACGCAACAAGGCCGGGCACTCAACCGCCGGGTTGAAATTAGCCTGGTGCCGCAGGCTGATGCCTGCCGGGTTGCGACAACCTCCGCTTCATCCCCGGCGGATGGCGCTTTCTAAACCGACCATCTCATGACGCTCTGCGCGGACAGGTTTTCCTGTCCGTCGTTTTTGTTGCCGGGTACCGGGGTCAACACAATCTGCCCAACCTTGTGCGCTTTTGGGCTCCTTATCAACAGGAAACAGCGACGGGCGGTAGCGTGGCTGAAAGCGATGGAAGGGAGATAAAGAGAATGGCGTTTGATAAAGGAAAATAAACCATGAATGACATAAAGCCTTTGTTTTTCAACCACAGTCATCATCTTTTACAGGTGCATGGTTGTCACTCCTTGCTGGACGTTCTGTGCTTCGAAGGCGAGGAAAACTTAAGCGAGCCTTTCCGCTATACCATTGAATTTACCAGCAGCGATCGTGCCATCACCCCGCAGCAGATGTTGCTGAAAAATGCCTCGCTGACCTTGCAGGCGCCGGTTGACCAGGGATTTGGCATTAAGATCCAGCAACCGGTGCGCGTTGTGCAGGGAGTGATCACCGCTTTTGAACGGCTTTCCACCTCAAAAGAGGAAACGCGCTACGCCTTGACGTTACAGCCGCGTCTGGCGCTACTGTCGAAGAGCCATCAGAATCGGATTTATCAGGACATGTCGGCGCCGCAGATTGTGGAGCACATCCTCAGAACCCGTCACCAGATGCGCGGTGAAGATTTTGTCTTTCAACTGGCGCATGAATATCCGCGGCGTGAACAGGTGATGCAATACGGTGAGGACGATCTGACTTTTATCTCCCGCCTGTTGGGCGAGGTGGGGATCTGGTTTCGTTTTATCGCCGATACCCGGCTCAATATTGATGTAGCGGAGTTCTACGACGACCAGCAACACTACGAGGCGGGGTTGGTATTGCCCTCGGTCGCCCCCTCCGGGCAGCATGACGGCGGGAGCGAATCGGTGTGGGATTTACAAAGCCGACACCGCGTGGTTGAGCGTTCGGTCTTCACCCGTGACTACAACTATCGTAACGCGCCGGAGGATATGAATCTCAATGTCAATGTCAGCCGGGGCGATAGTACCACCTACGGTGAAGCCTATCACTGGGCGGACAACTACCTGACGCCAGGTAATCGCTATCAGCATACTCCGGACCCGGAGAGCGGGGCCTTTTATGCCCGTATTCGCCATGAGCGCTATCTCAACCAGCAGACGCGGCTGAACGGAGAAACAAACTGTGCGGCGTTGTCTCCCGGACAGCAGCTAAAAGTGAGCGGCGGCGAGGAGGTGACGGACCTCTGGCGCCAGGGCGTGGCGATCACCGCAATTCACTGTCGCGCCCGCCGCGACCGCAGCTTCGAAGTGACATTTCAGGCCATTCCCAGTGTTGAGACCTACTGCTTTCGCCCGGCAATCATCAGTAAACCCAGCATGGCCGGGACGTTACCGGCGCGCGTCACCAGCACCAAAATCAACGATCTCTACGGCCATATCGATCGCGACGGACGTTATCGGGTGAACTTATTGTTCGACCGCGATCGCTGGCAGCCGGGCGAGGAAAGCCTGTGGGTGCGGCAGGCGCGCCCTTACGCCGGTGAAACTTTTGGCCTGCATCTGCCGTTGTTAGCGGGTACCGAAGTGGCGATCGCTTTTGAGCAGGGCGATCCCGATAGGCCCTATATTGCCGGCGCCCTGCACGATTCCACGCACCAGGACCACGTGACGCTTTACAACTACAAGCGCAACGTGCTGCGCACGCCGGCGAATAACAAGATTCGCCTTGATGATACACGGGGCAAAGAGCACGTTAAGGTCAGCACCGAATATGGCGGCAAGAGCCAACTCAACCTCGGCCACCTGGTGGATCATCAGAACTCGCCGCGCGGTGAAGGGTTTGAGTTACGCACCGATAGCTACGGCGCGATCCGCGCAGGCAAGGGGATATTTATCACCGCCGATGAACAGCTGAAAGCGATGGGCGCGACCGTGGAAATGGATCCCGCGAGTCAACTGCTCAGCGCCGCCGTTGTCCAGCTCAACGACTGGCAGGAGATAGCCCGCACCCACTACAACACCCCGCCGGATGTCAGCACGTTAAAGCAGTTCGTCGGCAAAGCCGTCAACCTCGCGAGCCCCGTCCTGCTAATGAGCGCGCCGAAAGGGATCGGCATCGTGACGGCGGAAACGACGCTGCTGCAGAGTGGTAAAGGACTGTATCTGCAAAGCGCCAGCGATATTGCGCTGGCCAGCGGCAATCGGCTGTCGGTGAATAGCAAAAACGCTATCTCGCTGCTGTCCCACCGCGAAGGGATGCGTATGGTATCGGTGAAAGGTCCGCTGGCGATAGAGTCGCACGGCGATACCCTGGCGCTCACTTCACTGAAGGATATTACCGTTCAATCAACGCAGGGACATCTGCAGCTTACCGCCAAAAATGGCATCACCCTGGGCTGCGGCGGCGGCTACATTCGCCTGACGCCGCAGGGAGAAATCCATCTTCACAGCCCCGGTCTGCTCAGTTTTAAAGGCACGCATAAGATGCAGGGGCCAGCCGGCGAGACGTTTCCGCTTCCCGACCTTCCCACATCGATATGTAAAGACTGCCTGATTCATGCGCAAGAACTGGCTCAGACCTTTGTTCCGCGTGCCGCCTGACAATCGCCCATTGATATAACTTACCCGGAGGAACAGACCTTGAAACCCATTATTCGGCAGGGTGATACCTTGCGTGAGCATGGCGGTACGGTGATCGGCGGCCATTATCTCTGTTTTGGTAAAGGCATCGCCTGCAAAGGCGACCAGGTGAGCTGCAATGAACATGGCCTGACGGTCATAGCCGAAGGAAGCTCTCTGTATGAAGTGGATGGTTCTCCGGTGGCTCTTGACGGGCATCGTTGCGCCTGCGGCTGTACGCTGGTGAGCTCACGCCCTGATTGCGACGTCGCGTTATGAGACAGCTCACCGACTATCTGCCTTACAAAACCGCCACGCCGCCCCGCAACGGACGGTGGTTATCCGTCGGCGCGGGGCTGACGCTGATTAGCGGTGGAGGCGCGGCGTTAATGCCTGGCGAAGCGCGTGGCGGGGCGTTAATTACCGTCGCAATCGTTGGCGCCATGCTTTTGGTTTTCATCATCTGGATGTTGCGTCTGCTTTATTACCGCCTGTCGGTCCACTATACCCAGTACTACCAGCAGTTGATCGATTTCGATCATCAGACGTGGTGGGCCCGGCATCAATATAGCGTTGGGCTGGTGGAAACGGTGCTGCTGGGGCCGGTGGGGTGTGAACCCGAGCACTGGCATGCGCTGCTGAAGCGAGAACATCAGACGCCAAAAGAGAAACTGGAGGCCGGTGCGCGGGCGCTGCGGCTGATTCACTCGGATATCGTTGATATCGACCTGCGCGAACAGCAGCTGGCCAGGATGCTGGCGCAACAATGGCTGGCGCAGCGAGGCGACCATCAATTTCCCTGCCTGAGCGGCTGTTACTGGCAGGGCAGCGAACCGGCATGGCGAGAATTTTGCGCCGAGCTGCGCAAGCGCTATCCCACCGCTCAGTTGCCGCATATGGCTGAACCCTGGCAGGGCGAGGCCAGCTTATCGGAGATTACCGCACGAATGAATGCGGCCGGCGACGGATGTTTCTTTCTGGTGGCGGGGTGCCAGTCGGTGGCGGTGACGGCGGATTCCGCGAGACCGGCGGGTGAATCTGCCGTGCTGTGGTTACTGGCCCGGGAGGGGGAGGCGAGACTGACCCGCGGCGAGGTTTATGAAGGCGCTGCGGTGGAAAATATCCAGCAGGTCTGTCAGCGGGCGATGCAGCAAAGCGGGGCCGAACGTCCGCCCGATCCCTGTATCGCATTTACACAGCCGCAAATCCCGGAACTGGCGCAAAGCGGCTGGAACATCAACCAGCTGCTGCAGGATGAAAACTGGGGGGAGACGGGGCTGATGGAGCAGCTCATCACGATTACGCTGGCGGCGATATTTGCCTGTCGCTTTCATCAGTCTTGCGGCTGGATCGCCCGCGATCCGCGTCATCCTCTCTCACTGGGCATCGTCATCGCAGCAGTCCCGGCACCGCAACCTCAAGACAAGAAGGAATGAACATGTCGTTAATGAATCAGGAATGGATTAGCAAGCTGGAACAATTTGCGCGAAAACTCGCGCTGCGCGACGTCTATCTCATTGCCGATCAAGGTGTTTTAAGCAATCCATTGTTGGATGGCTTAAATAGACTTTCTCCTCCGGTGCAGTGGTTCTCGCTCTATCAGGGGCAACCGGAAGAGCCGCTGCTGGAGATGGCGCCTTTATTGATGCGGCTGGAGCCAGCTTGCTGGCAGCATCGTCAATGGATCGCCGATCTGATCGCCGCATTTTCCTACAAGCCGGGTCTACTGATCATCCTTTCACCACTGAGTTTTTCAACGCTCGCCGCCCACTTGCGCAATCTGGCCGACGGCGCATGGGAAGACCGTTCTGGTCTGGTGCGTTATTACGATACCCGCATGTTCCCGTTGTTGATGCAGCATGTGCTCACTGAAGAACAAAAAGCATGGTTTTTAGAACCGGTTTATCTCTGGAGCTACCGCGATAGAGACAACAAGATCTGCTGGCTGGAAGGCGAATGTTCGCCAGTTCAGGCAGCGATCCCGGAGGCGATCAAGATTAATTTCAGCGATGAGCAAATGATGAAACTGGATGTCGCTATCGATGCCCAGCGATTTACGGTTTCTGAAAAATTCAGCACCTTTTTTGCCACCCAGGAGGACAAATTTAACACTCTTTGGCAGCTCGGCTGGCAGGCGCATCAGCAGAATTTTGTCGGCGATTTAGCTTCCTGGTTTGAAAGCCACTTTAAGGAATAAAACATCCTCCCTTTTGATAATCAATAGGTGATGATCAGTTCTGTAAGGACACATCAATGATAAAGCATATTCGTATTTTGCCCGGCAGGCTGGCGGTGCTGACCGCCGGTTTTCTCTGCCTGCTGACGGCCTGCCGTGACCACAGTCGCGACGGCATGAGCGGCGCTGATATAAATGTCTATAACCACGGCCCAGACGCCATCGTTTCGATGCAGGTGAACGGTTACGGCGGGCCAAGAGCTAATCCCTACGGCGGCGGCGGCGGCTTCTGCTGTGTGATGGTGCCCAACGACTGGCGGCCGGGGCTGACGGCAAAAATCACCTGGACTTCCGACCCTAACTCCTGGATGAAATCAAGTGAGATGCCAGATGATTATGAGACTCACTATCAGAAACATGGGCCGATTATCGTCCCTATCGAACGCTGGGAAGAGGATCAGGCCTGTGGCTTTGATGTACATATTTTTCCCTGCGATAAGGTGCGGATAGTGCGTTCCTGTCATATGCGTGACTCTCCCGAATATCCGGTACAACCTGAACCTGACGAAGAAAAAAAAGCAGATAACGTTATTTTCAAACATATTAAGGAGGACGTTATATGTCCGACACCGCAGACTCCACGCTGAATGCCCTGAAGGCGCTAATTGCCGCCTTTCAGACCGGCGCCACTCCGGTCACGGTTAAAACCTCCACTGTGGAAGCATCTGGAAACCGGTATTAATGTCTGTAGCGGCCAATTTTATTTGACCGCTACAAATATCATTATCACAAATATTCGGGAGGTATATATCAGCAAAAATATAATTCTGTCATCACGTCATCTCTTAATAGCGACGTATTTAATTTCTTTTGTAAGGACACATCAATGATAAAGCATACCCGTATTTTGTCCGGCGGGCTGGCGGTGCTGGCCGCCGCTTTGCTCTGCCTGCTGACGGCCTGCCGTGACCACAGTCGCGACGGGATGAGCGGCGCTGATATAAACGTCTTAAACCACGGTCCGGATGCCATTGTCTCGTTGCAGGTGAACGGCTACGGCGGACCGGGAGCCAATTCCTACGGCGGCGGCGGCGGCTTCTGCTGTGTGATGGTGCCAGATGTCTGGCGCCCGGGTCTGACGGCAAAAATCACCTGGACCTCCGATCCTAACGCATGGATAGACCCGAAACATATCCCTGACGATCATGCGAGTCATTATCAGAGTCATGGACCGATCACCGTTCCCATTGAGCGCTGGGGGAAGGGACAGGCCTGTGGCTTTGAAGTGCATATTTTTCCCTGCGATAAGGTAAGAATTATACGCTCCTGTCACGATCGCTCATCTCCGGAATATCCGATACGGCGTGCGCCCGATGAGGATGAAAAAGCGAAAAAAATATTATTCGACCATGTTAAGGAGAACATCGTATGTCCGACACCGCCGACTCCACGCTGAATGCCCTGAAGGCGCTTATTGCCGCCTTTCAGACCGGCGCCACTCCGGTTACGGTTAAAACCTCCACTGTGGAAGCATCTGGAAACCGGTATTAATGTCTGTAGCGGCCCATTTTATTTGAACGCTACAAATATCATTATCCCAAATATTCGGGGGGTATATATCAGCAAAAATATAATTCTGTCATCACGTCATCTTTTAATAACGACGCATTTAATTTCTTTTGTAAGGACACATCAATGATAAAGCATATTCGTATTTTGCCCGGCGGACTGGCGGTGCTGGCCGCCGTTTTTCTCTGCCTGCTGACGGCCTGCCGCGATCACAGTCGCGACGGGATGAGCGGCGCTGATATAAACGTCTTAAACCACGGTCCGGACGCCATTGTCTCGTTGCAGGTGAACGGCTACGGCGGACCAGGAGCCAATTCCTACGGCGGCGGTGGCGGCTTCTGCTGTGTGATGGTGCCCAACGACTGGCGGCCGGGGCTGACGGCAAAAATCACCTGGACTTCCGACCCTAACTCCTGGATGAAAATAAGCGATATGCCTGACAACTATTCACAATACTATCAGCGCCATGGACCGATCACCGTTCCCATTGAGCGCTGGGAGAAGGGACAGGCCTGTGGCTTTGAAGTGCATGTCTTTCCCTGCGATAAGGTAAGAATTATACGCTCCTGTCACGATCGTTCATCTCCGGAATATCCGATACATCGTGCGCCCGATGAGGATCAAAAGGCAGATAACGTCATTTTTAAACATATCAAGGAGGAAGTTGTATGTCCGACACCGCAGACTCCACGTTAAGTGCCCTGAAGGCGCTTATTGCCGCCTTTCAGACCGGTGCCACTCCGGTCGCTGTTAAAACCTCCACTGCGGAAGCGGCCAGCTTACCGCCAAAGTTTCCCGGGCCGGATGATAAAAAGGGGAAAACGTCAGCGGATAACTCCACGCAGCAGAAAACCGAATACAACGAGCGCGGCCGTCTGCCGGCGAGCAGAACGCAGACCGAAGGCAACTACGCCAGGCAGTACCTGGAGGGGTATGTTAAAGGGTCAGAACATCCCTCGGACAAAAAAACGCAACCGGGCTGCCCGGCCAGCCTGCATATCAGCCTGTTCTTTGACGGTACCGGCTGTAACGAAGAAGATGGTGATGAAGTCTACGGCTCGCGAAACCCGCCGCTGACCAATATCGGCCGTCTCTACCATGCAGCAAACTGGTTAGATAAGGCGGAGAATGATGGTTACTTTTGTTACTACTTTCCCGGCTGTGGCGCACGCTTTCCGGAGATTGGTGAAGAGCACTACTCCCTGGACGGCGAGTTGTTTGCCAACGGCGGTGAGGATCGTATCAACCAGGCGCTGCTTAAAACCTACAGCAGCATTTGTTATGCGGTGAAAAAGGAAAGGATAGAGGACAGCGAACTGACCAGATACCGGAACAGTATGGCCACCGTCTGGCCCTTCTCGCGGCTGACCCAGAAGTTCAACCGTAAAAGCGCACTTGACAAATTCTGCGACGACCATCTGGAGGCTGTGGTCAACCAGTGGCCGCGGCAGCCGACGCGGCTGTATATCCAGCGCTCGCAGCGGCGCATCGCCAAAATCAAGCTGTTCGTCTACGGCTACTGCCGGGGGGCCGCTACCGCCCGTGCCTTCGCCCGCGGGCTGGAGTCGCTGCTCGATGACGCCAGAATGCCGCTCGATGCGACAAATATGCTGCCGGCGGGGACGGTGGTACCCCCCGGCCCGACCCTGCTGGGCATCCCCATCAGTATTGAGTTTATGGGGTTGCTGGATACGGTCTCCGCGGTTGGCGTGCCGCATATCCTGCCGTCGGCCACCGGGCATCTGGGCTGGGCGGCCAACAGCCTGCGGCTGCCGACCACCAAAGGCTTCTTAAAAAGCTGCTACCACTTTGTCGCCGGCCACGAGCAGCATGGCGACCTGCCGCTGGACTCCATTCGCGGTCCGGACGGTAAATACCCGGCAGGAGCGGTGGAGGTGGTCTATCCCGGGATGCATGCCGATGTCGGCGGCGACTGTAAACCCACGGAACTCGGCAAAGTGCAGACCGATGCCGCCAGCCTGCTGTCAAAGATTGTGCTGCACGATATGTATGCCGCCGCCTTTGATGCCGGGGCGCCGCTGAGCGTGCCTCCTGAGGTGTTGCCTGGCGGCGCCAAAGAGAAAACTTATCGAATGATGTCTGTTTATGTATTGGAGCAATTCAAAATCTCCGAACAGGCGATCGCCCTGTTTAACGCCTGCAGCAGGCGGCGGCGCCCGCGGAAAGCGAAGGGCCGCGAGAAGTGCCGTTTATCGATAAGGATCGGCTGGACCGCGCGGCGTGGGGCTATGACTTTGCCCATACCGGTATCGTGGCGCTGCTGGATATTATTCCCACCACGCAAGCCAGCGGGTAAAAATGATTATTGATATTAATATCGGCGATATAATAGTGCAGGCGCGAACGGATATGAAAATACAGCTGAAGATATTTATAGCGGCCAATTTTATTTGACCGCTATAAATATCATTATCAGTTATATATGGAGGTTCATATATTAGCATAAATACAGTTATTTAATTACGTCATTTATTAATAATTCATCAATTTATATTTGTAAGGACACATCAATGATAAAGCATATCCGTATTTTGCCCGGCGGGCTGGCGGTGCTGGCCGCCGTTTTGCTCTGCCTGCTGACGGCCTGTCGCGATCACAGTCGCGACGGCATGAGCGGCGCTGATATAAACGTCTTAAACCACGGTCCGGATGCCATTGTCTCGTTGCAGGTGAACGGCTATGGGGGACCAAGGGCCAATTCCTACGGCGGCGGCGGCGGCTTCTGCTGCGTGATGGTGCCAGATGTCTGGCGCCCGGGGCTGACTGCAAAAATCACCTGGACCTCCGACCCTAACTCCTGGATGAGACTGAGCGATATGCCTGACAACTATTCGCAATATTATCAGCGCCATGGCCCGATCACCGTCCCCATCGAACGCTGGGAGAAGGGGCAGGCCTGCGGTTTTGATGTGCATATTTTCCCCTGTGATAAGGTGCGGATAGTACGTTCCTGCTACGGTCGCGCAGATCCGAAATACCCTATACTTCCTCATCCTGATGAGGATAAAAAAGCAGATAATATTATTTTTAAACATATCAAGGAGGAAGTTGTATGTCCGACGCCGCAGACTCCACGTTAAGTGCCCTGAAGGCGCTTATTGCCGCCTTTCAGACCGGTGCCACTCCGGTCGCTGTTAAAACCTCCACCGCGGAAGCGGCCAGTTTACCGCCGAAGTTTCCAGGGCCGGATGATAAAAAGGGGAAAACGCCCGCGGATAAATCTACGCAGCAGAAAGCCGAATACAACGAGCGCGGGCGCCTGGCGGCGAGCAGAACGCAGACCGAAGGCAACTATGCCTCTCAGCATACACAATCCGCCGCTGACTAATATTACCCGATTTTATCATTTGGAAAACCGGTATTAATGTCTGTAGCGACCAATTTTATTTGACCGCTACAAATATCATTATCAGTTATATATGGGGTTCATCTATTAGCATAAATACAAGCATTTAATGACGTCATTTATTAATAAGTCATCACTTTATATTTGTAAGGACACATCAATGATAAAGCATATCCGTATTTTGCCCGGCGGGCTGGCGGTGCTGGCTGCCGTTATTCTCTGCCTGCTGACGGCCTGTCGCGACCACAGTCGCGACGGCATGAGCGCTGCTGATATAGCCGTTTTAAACCACGGCCCGGACGCCATCGTTTCGGTGCAGGTGAATGGCTACGGCGGGCCAGGCGCCAATTCTTACGGCGGCGGCGGCGGCTTCTGCTGTGTGATGGTGCCAGACGTCTGGCGGCCGGGACTGACGGCAAAAATCACATGGACCTCCGATCCTAACGCATGGATAGATCCGAAACATATCCCTGATGATCATACGAGTCACTACCTGCACCATGGACCGATTACCGTGCCGATTGAGCGCTGGGAGAAAGGACAGGCTTGTGGTTTTGATATCCATATTTTCCCTTGCGATAAAGTGCGGATAGTGCGTTCCTGCTACGGTCGAGCAGCCCCTGAATATCCGATACAGCCTGAGACTGACGGACTAAAAAAAGCGCAAAACGTGCTTATAAATCATATTAAGGAGGAGGTCGTATGTCCGACACCGCAGACTCCACGCTGAATGCCCTGAAAGCACTTATTGCCGCCTTTCAGACCGGCGCCACCCCGGTCGCTGTAAAAACCTCCACTGCGGAAGCGGCCAGCTTACCGCCAAAGTTTCCCGGGCCGGATGACAAAAAGCCGGCGGATAAAACCACACAGCAGAAAACCCAATACAACGAGCGTGGCCGCCTGCCGGCGAGCAGAACGCAGACCGAAGGCAACTATGCCAGGCAATACCTGGAGGGGTATGTTAAAGAGTCCGATCATCAATCGGATAAAAAAACGGAACCGGGCTGCCCCGCCAGCCTGCATATCAGCCTGTTCTTTGACGGTACCTGCTGTAATGAAGAAGGGGCTGATGAAGTGTACGGCTCCCGCAATCCGCCGCTGACTAATATCGGCAGACTCTACCATGCGGCAAACTGGAGTGGACAGTTGCCACCAGCGGAGGATGACGGATTCTTTTGTTACTACTTTCCCGGCTGCGGAGCGCGTTTTCCGCAGATAGGCGAAGAGCACTACTCGCTGGACGGCGAACTGTTTGCCAACGGCGGTGAGGATCGTATCAACCAGGCGCTGCTTAAAACCTACAGCAGCATTTGCTATGCGGTGAAAAAGGAAAGGATAGAAGACAGCGAACTGACCGGATACCGGAACAGTATGGCCACCGTCTGGCCCTTCTCGCGGCTGACCCAGAAGTTCAACCGTAAAAGCGCGCTTGACAAATTCTGCGACGACCATCTGGGGGCTGTGGTCAACCAGTGGCCGAGGCAGCCGACGCGGCTGCATATCCAGCGCTCGCAGCGGCGCATCGCCAAAATCAAGCTGTTTGTCTACGGCTACTGCCGGGGGGCCGCCGCCGCCCGCGCCTTCGCCCGCGGGCTGGAGTCGCTGCTCGATGACGCTAAAATGCCGCTCGATGCGACAAATATGCTGCCGGCGGGGACGGTGGTTCCGGGGGGAGCCACGCTGCTGGGCATTCCCATCAGTATCGAGTTTATGGGGCTACTGGATTCGGTCTCCGCGGTTGGCGTGCCGCATATTCTGCCGTCGGCCACCGGGCATCTGGGCTGGGCGGCCAACAGCCTGCGGCTGCCGACCACCAAAGGTTTTTTAAAAAGCTGCTACCACTTTGTCGCCGGCCACGAGCAGCACGGCGACCTGCCGCTGGACTCTATCCGCGGTCCGGACGGTAAATACCCGGCGGGAGCGGTGGAGGTGGTCTATCCCGGGATGCATGCCGATGTCGGCGGCGACTGTAAGCCTGCGGAGCTCGGCAAAGTGCAGACCGACGCCCGCAACCTGCTGTCAAAGATTGTGCTGCACGATATGTATGCCGCCGCCTTTGACGCCGGGGCGCCGCTGAGCGTGCCTCCTGAGGTATTGCCCGGCGGCGCCAAAGAGAAAACCTATCGAATGATGTCTGTTTATGTATTGGATCAATTCAAAATTTCCGCCCAGGCCATCGCCCTGTTTAACGCCTGGCAGCAGGCTGGGGCGCAGCAGGCGGGGGCGAAGACCGAAACGCCGGCCGTCAATGAGGCGGAGGTGGTGGCCATCGCCGTGGCTCAGGGCCGGGATCCGGTTGCCGCGCTGAAGGCGGCTCACGACAAGGCGGATAGCGATAAGGCGAAAGCCGCAGCCGCCGCCGCGAAGCCGCCGGAGAACGGTCCGCTGGGCAAACTGCCGGATCCGGTGTATGTGCCGCTGAAGGCCAAAGCGCTGGAGGTGATGCTGGCGGACCAGCTGAGCTGGATCACCGCCTGGCGTACCGAGCGCTTTGCCAGCCCGCAATACGCCGATAAGTATTATCAGCGCAAGCCTTTTTATCAGCAGGCGCTGAATGAGCAGGTCAGCGCGCTGCCGTCGGCGGCGGCGCCCGCGGAAAGCGAAGGACCGCGAGAAGTGCCGTTTATCGATAAGGATCGGCTGGACCGCGCGGCGTGGGGCTATGACTTTGCCCATACCGGTATCGTGGCGCTGCTGGCCCAGGTACTGCTGGATATTATTCCCACCACGCAGACCAACCAGCTCGGCGGTCCGCTGGTGGCGGCGCAGGAGTCGGAATATATCCAGATCAAGAAAAGCGGCGATGCCCGGCGGGCGGCGCTGATGGGCTCGCCGACGATGCTGGATTTTTACGATAACTACGTGCATGACACGCTGGCTAAGTATAATCACGACCCGCTGCACTCCTCGTTTTCCCACGGTTATTTTGCGTCGCGGACGATTTACGATAACGATGACGATACGTGGGATTCGGTGAAACAATTTGGCCAGCGGGTAAAAGCGATTATAGATATTAATGTTGGCGATATATTAGTGCAGGCGCGAACGGATATGAAAGATCTGAATACGGTATCGGGCGTGCTGGGTAAAATATATCGCGATATAAAAAGCGAGGCTTTTAAAATACTGCTGCCTTAATTCGTTATCGCCATATTCATTATATCCGCTAAGTATCCTTAATAACGCTATACGGGCGTGATGATGCACGCCCGTGGCTAAGGGAATCATCAATTTTATGTTCAAGGAAAAAAATGCCGCGGTAATGACCGTAGCGGCTACCGCGACCCTGTGTCTTGCCGTCTGGACAATTGTGGTCCTGCTGAGCGGTCTGGGATGGTGGAACTGGCACGCCAACCGCACGCTGCAGTGGACGGCGGTCCGCGAGATAGTGACCGTCTGTGGCCTGATTTGGGCGTATGGTCTCTGTCTCTGGATACTGGGCTTTATTGCTTTCCACCTGTTTATCAGGCAAAAAGCCGATGGGCAACAGCGTCAGACGCGGACTTTTATTAGCCAGCAGACAAAACCGGCGCAGCCGTTTGCGTCCTTAAAGCACACTCTTCGTCGCCGCTACGGCCGATTGTGGCGCAATAAGGTCCGCCTGCTGTGGGTCGCTGGCGAGGCGGCGCAGATTGCCGCCATCGTTCCCGGCCTTGCGCAACAGCAATGGCTGGAGGGGCGCGGTACGGTGCTGATCCACGGCGGTAGCCTGTCGGCGAAGGTGGATAACGAGCGGCTCAGCGCCCTGCGTCGGCTGCGCGGCCGCCGGCCGCTGGATGGTATCGTGCTGGTGCTGGACAATGCTCAGGCCACCGCCGCGAATCTGGACGAGTATTTGCGTACGCTGGAGCAGGTTACGCAGGTCCTGCGCTACCAGCCGCCGGTCTATCTGTGGCAACTCCGCGACAGCGACTGGCCGCAGGATACGCGCATTACCCAGACGCTGGGGGCGTTGTTCCCGCCGCGGGCCGTCCCGCAGGATGTTGAACGGCAGCTTCGCGCCATTCTGCCCGCCATGCTGGCGCAGGGTACTCAGCAGTTGTGCGCTGATTCGTCCCACGATTACCTGCTGCGTGTCGCTAAATGGCTGAAGGAGGGCGGTATCAGCGGCTGGAAGACGCTACTGATGCCGTGGCTTACCGGGCATCTGCAACAGATCCCGCTCCGCGGTCTGCTGTTCAGCCCCTCGTTAAAGGCGGAAGAAGCGGTGGACAATGGGCTCTATCCCCACCGTTGGCCGGCCCCGGCCGTCTGGCAGGGGATCATCGCAGACTGCGGCCGCGCGCGCGGCCTGCCGGTGGGGGTGGCGTGGCGCCGCTCCCTCGGCGTCGGCCTGCTGGCGCTGATTGCCCTGTGGGCGGCGGGAAGCCTGCTCTCTTTTATCGTCAACCGCCAGCAAATTGTCAGCGCCACCCAGCGGGTACAGCTGCTGCGGCAGCCCGTCGTTAACGACCAACAGCTGATCGATTTGCAGATGCTGCGCAACGATATCGGCCGTCTACAGAATCGGCTCGCCAACGGCGCGCCCTGGTATCAGCGCTTTGGTCTTAATCATAATGCGCCGCTTTCTGCCGCGCTGCTGCCGTGGTATGGGCGGGCTAACCAGCGTCTGATCCGCGACGCGGCGGCAGAAGCGCTCACCCGGCAACTGACGGTGTTGGTCAACCTGCCGCCGCGCAGCCCGCAGCGGGCGCAGCTGGCGAAAGCGGGTTATGACCAGTTAAAGGCCTATCTGATGATGGCGCGTCCGGACAAAGCCGATGCGGCGTTTTACCGCCAGACAATGACCGCCGCGCAGCAGACGCGTCAGGGAGTCGCCCCGGCGCTATGGCAGAGTATCGCCCCTGATTTATGGGCCTTCTATATGCGTAACTTGCCGTCGCAGCCGACGTGGAAAATCACCCCGGATGCCGCACTGGTGACGCAAGCGCGTCAGGTGCTGCTGGCGCAAATCGGGCGGCGCAACGCCGAAAGCACGCTTTACGAGAACATGCTGCTGCAGGTGCGCCGTAATTATGCCGACATGATGCTGGAAGATATGACGCCGCAGACCAATGCCAGCCGGTTGTTTACCACGGAAGAGGTGGTTCCGGGGATGTTTACCCGCCAGGCGTGGGAGGGCGGCGTGCGCGAGGCGATCGATAAGGCGGTGGCGGCCAGGCGCGATGAGATCGACTGGGTGCTGAGCGATAGCCGCCAGACCGTCAGCGGAGATGTCTCCCCGGAGGCGTTGAAACAGCGGCTGACCGATCGCTATTTCACCGATTTCGCCGGGGCGTGGCTGGGCTTTCTCAATAGCATCCGCTTAAATCCGGCGCGCAATATTGCCGATGTTACCGATCAGCTCACGTTGGCGGGCGACGTTCGTCAGTCGCCGCTGATTGCGTTGATGAATACCCTTGCCTGGCAGGGGCAGACCGGGCAGCAGCGTGAGGGCGTGGCGGATTCGCTGGTGAAGTCGGCAAAAAATCTACTCGATAAGGACCAGCAGCCGTTTATCGACCAGCAGGCCGGCGGCGTGCGCGGCCCGCTGGATAGCACCTTTGGGCCGCTGCTGGCGCTGATGGGCAAAAATCCCTCTCAGAGCGTGGTTGCCGCAGACAGCACCCTCAGTTTACAGACCTGGCTGACGCGCCTGACCCGCGTACGCCTGCGGCTCCAGCAGGTGGCAAACGCCCCCGACCCGCAGGCGATGATGCAGCAGCTGGCGCAGACCGTGTTTCAGGGTAAAAGCGTCGACCTGACCGACACCCAGGAGTACGGCAGCCTGGTGGCGGCCAGCCTCGGCGAAGAGTGGAGCGGTTTCGGCCAGACCATGTTCGTCCAGCCGCTGACGCAGGCCTGGGAAACGGTGCTGCAGCCATCGGCGGCCAGCCTGAACGAGGCGTGGCAGCGTTCTGTGGTCGCCAACTGGCATTCGGCTTTTGACGGCCGCTATCCGTTTGCCGCGGGCAAAAACGATGTCTCGCTACCGATGCTGGCGGCATTCATCCGTCGCGATAGCGGGCGGATCGACCAGTTTCTCGCCCGACAGTTGGGCGGCGTGCTCAACCGGGAGGGCAGCCGCTGGGTGGCCGATAGCACGCACAGCCAGGGGCTGACTTTCAATCCGGCCTTCCTGAAGGCGATTAATCAACTGAGTTCCTTGTCCGACATCCTGTTTACCGACGGCAGCCAGGGAATGGGATTT
This sequence comes from Klebsiella sp. 141198, assembly GCF_050600785.1. Taxonomy (NCBI): domain Bacteria; kingdom Pseudomonadati; phylum Pseudomonadota; class Gammaproteobacteria; order Enterobacterales; family Enterobacteriaceae; genus Klebsiella; species Klebsiella sp. 141198. The sequence continues at coordinate 249,236 of NZ_JAQIRM010000002.1, read as the reverse complement.
GAACTACAAGGGGTGGCGACGCCGGGCATTGTTGAAACGCAACTCACCCTCGACGGCCAGAATCTGCACTACTTTAACCAGCTTGCCGAATGGAAAAGTTTCCGCTGGCCGGGGACTATCAACAAACCCGGCGCGATGCTGAGCTGGAGCTCAACGGCGGCGGGCGCCCGGCTATTGGCGAACGACAGCGGCCCGTGGGGCACGCTGCGTATGCTGGAGAGAATGAAGCGCCAGCAGATCGGCGATGGGCTGTTTCGTCTGACGGTCAATACGCCGGATAACCGGCAACTGCAGTGGCTGCTGCGTACCGAACTCGGCGATGGCCCGCTGGCGTTGCTGAAACTGCGAAACTTCACGTTACCGACACAGATTTTCATTGTGGAGGCTCCCCGAGCAGAACCGTTTGCTGACGGTGACGTAGAGGAATAAGGGCCGACATTCACGCTGCAAGCGCTGCTTTACAAGCGGCGAGTTTTCCAATTCTGACATTTGAGATATTCCATGGACGATTTAACTCTGCGTTATTTTGACGCTGAAATGCGCTACCTGCGCGAAGCTGGCGAGGAGTTTGCCCGCGCCCATCCCGATCGCGCCGCGGCGTTAAACCTCGATAAAGCTGGCGCCCGCGATCCCTATGTTGAGCGCCTGTTCGAAGGTTTTGCTTTCCTGATGGGGCGGCTGCGCGAAAAGCTCGACGACGACCTGCCAGAGCTGACCGGCGGGCTGGTGAGTATGATTTGGCCGCATTATCTCCGTACCATTCCGTCATTGGCGATGGTGGAATTCAGCGTCGACTGGCGGGAGATGAAAGAGCCGCAGCGGCTGAAGAAAGGGACGGAGGTGATCTCCCGGCCCATCGGCGAGACGGGCACCCGCTGCCGTTACACCACGACCCAGCCGCTAACCTTACAGCCGCTCGCGCTCTCCCGCGCCAACGTCAGGACGCTGGCAGATGGCCGCCAGGCGATTTGTCTGCGTTTTGACTGTAGCGCGCTGGTGGACTGGCGGGCGCTCGACCTGAGCCGTATTCCGTTGTACCTGAACGCCGATGCGCCGTTGGCCTGCGCGCTGCATGAAGCGCTGACCCTGAATGTGGCGCACATCGGCATACGTCTGGCGGGGGAGGCCGATAGCAGGCCGCTGGCGGCCCATTTTGCCGTTTGCGGTTTTGGCCATGATGATGCGCTGCTGCCTCAAAGCGGCGGGTTCAGCGGCTACCAGTTGCTGCTGGAGTATTTCAGCTTTCGTGAAAAGTTTATGTCGGTCGCGCTGTGCGGGCTGGAGAATATGACGTTTCCTGATGCGCCGGGATGGTTTGAGATCGAGGTCGTGCTGGATAAACCGTGGCCGCAGGAGTATGCGTTGTCAGAGAAACATTTGCGTTTACACTGCAGCCCGGTTATTAACCTGTTCCCGCTGGAGTCGGACCCGCTGCATCTGGATTCACTACAAAGTGAGTATCTGCTGCGCCCCATGCGCGTTCAGGATGGGCACACCGAAATCTATTCGGTGGAGTCCGTCACCTCTTCCCGCCTTTCCGGCACCCAGGCGTATGTGCCGTTTACCAGTTTTCGCCACAAAGGCGGCATGTTGCGCCATGATGCGCCGGAATATTATTACCACACGCGCGTTAAACGTGGCCCGTCCGGGCTGCATGATACCTGGCTGACGCTGGGCGGCGAGGCGTTTGACCAGCATCGCGTGCCGCAGAATGAAACCCTGTCATTGAGCCTGATCGGCACCAACGGCCAGTTGCCGCGCCGGGCGCTGCAAAGCACGCTGCTGGACACGGTGGTCAAATCCACGACGTCGCGCCTCCAGGTGCGCAATCTCAGCGCGCCGACGTTGCCGTGTTATCCACCGGATCGGGATCGTTTTCACTGGCGGGTGCTGAGCCATCTCGGCAGCAGCTTCCTGTGGATGATGGATAACGCCGAAGTGTTGCGCGGCGCGCTGGCGTTGTATGACTGGACGGACAACGAAATGAACCGCCGTCGCCTGCAGGCGATCGTCGACGTGAGCCACTGTGAGGTGGAGCGTTTTGCCGAGGGGCATTTTCTACGCGGCGTGCAGATAGAGGTGACGCTCGACGGTAACGGCTTCGCCGGACACGGCGACATCTGCCTGTTTGGCGAGATGCTCAACCGCTTCTTTGCCCTGTATACCGACATCCATCTGTTTAATCGTCTGATTCTGATACTGCAACCTACCGGAGAGCGTCTCGAATGGCAGGAGAACCACAAACGCCGCATTCCCGGCTGAGCCCGCGGCTTGAGCGGGATATTCAGCGCATCAACTTTTACCGTTTCTGCCAGCTACTGGAAAAATCGCGACCTGGCGCGCCGGCATTAGGCAGCACGCTGAACCCGGCGGATGATCCGATACGCTTTCGCCCGCATCCGGGGATGGGTTTTCCGGTCAGCGAACTCAAAGCGGTGGAGTATGATGAGGCGCATCCCGACGCGCCGCCGACGCTGCGCACCACCTTTATGGGGCTATACGGTGTCGATTCGCCGTTGCCTACCGCCTGGCTGGATGATATTGCGCAGCAAAGAGAAGGGCATGAGGCGCAGGAAGCATTTCTCGATATTTTTAACCACCGCATTCTGAGCCAGTTTTATCGCATCTGGCGCAAATACTCGTATCCGGCAACCTTTGAAGACGGCGGTTGCGACCGTACTTCGCAGAGCCTGCTGGGGCTGATCGGGCTGGGCATTCCCGGCACCGCTCAGCATATTGCCGCGCCGGTATCTCGCTTTCTGGCATTACTCAGCGTGATGCGCCTGCCCGCGCGTACCGAAGAGGGAATTCAGGCGCTGGTACGATTGTTGGCGCCCCATACGCGGGCGGAAGCGTCGCCGTACTGCCCACGGACGGTGTACCTGGCGCAGCCGCTGGGTTTTTACGGCGATAACGATTTCCTGCTTGATGGCTACACGGTGCTGGGCGATGAAACGACCGAGATTGCCAGCCAGTTGCTGATCGCGCTGTATACCGATGATATCGCCGAGGTCGCAGGCTGGATGCCGGAAGGGCAAATCTATGCGGACTTTCTGGTTCTGCTGCGGGTTTATCTCGGCTGGCGCTATAAGGCCAAAATCACCTTAACGCTTCCCACGCCGCTGTTGCCCGCGCCGGTACTTGGCGAAACGCCGTTTATGCTCGGCATCACCGGCGTTCTGGGCATGGAGGGGGACGCGGTCCCGCCGGATTTACCGGCCACGTTTACCACGGAACTGGGCGGCTACCGCGGCATGCCGCTTGCACCATTATCACAAGGAAACCAACGTGTTGCATATCACTTCGCTTAAACTATCCGCACTGATTCTTCTGCCGTTCATGCTGGCGGGTTGCGGGCTAACACAGAAAATCAGCGACGGCGCCTCGTCCGCCGTAAAGTCAGTATTTTATCGCCAGGTGAAAACGCTGCGTCTGGATTTTAGCGCGCGCAATGCGTTAAACACCGATAACCGCGAGGATAACAGCGCCTCCCAGCCGGTGATGGTACGGGTCTATGTGCTGAAGGATCGCAAGACCTTCGATAAGACGGTTTACCAGCAGCTGGCGGCGGAGGGGGAGGAGATATTAAAAGACGATCAACTGGCCAGCCGCAGCCTGGTGCTCAAACCGGGAACGGAGATGAGTCTCACCATGCCGCTGGATGAACAGGCGCAGTATGTTGCCGTGGTGGCGCTGTTCCGGGCGCCGGATCTGACGAAAAACGACTGGAAGCTGGTGCTTGCCCGTGAGGATCTTGACCTGGACCGCGCGCGCGTCATTGAGGCCAGCCATCATCAACTTGTTCTGCAACCGCGGAAGGACAAGTGAGAAACGCGCTGCGCAATTTTTATTTTCAATAAATAATGTCAAGGATATCATGATGGATAAAAGAGAAACTGAAGTTCATGTACTGGAACTTTCCCGGCCATTACTACATAAAATTTATGGTGGATACAGCATTGATAAAAGTCAGATTGACCGACCGGATGCTGCAATTTGTGTTAAAAAACCGCACAGGGCATTTTGTAAATCACGAGTTCCATTTAGGGTAGGAATCGAAATTACTACTTGCGACAAGTGTGGTGATCTTGGCTATTTAAAGGATGATAAATTTGGCAAAGATAAGGTCGATAACCAAATTAATGATTTTATTCATGGGATAGATAGTAAAACCCCAAATAAAAAGGTCGATGTTAAAATTCCTGTTGATTATATATATGAGGGGGTTGTCAGAAAGAATGGCAAGTTCAATGACTACGTCCGCGCCGGGGTGTTTAAAGAGGTTGTGCTTATCTGTTTTAGTGAAGTAATAGGAACTGACAATGTTATTTTCAAAAATGGGCTGAGACAATGGTCTGAATACTTAATATCTAAGTCTAATTCTATGTTTGATAAGGTTATTTTTGTTGATCTCTTGGGGGGGAGACCTGTCTGTATCTATGATAAACAGAATCCACATTTGATTCAGCCATTACCTTATGCTTATGAAAATAGTTCGATTACCGTGATGCAAAGCCCAATGTTACGCTTTGATCAACAACATAATTTAAATGAAATTTATGCTAACGAACCATTGATTGCAAAAAGAATCGACAAACCGCGGTCGAAAAAATAAACAACAACATTTTGCCATGATGGCCAAACCTGATTTTATTTAAGGTTTGGCCTGTCGGGGAATCATTTAACCGTGGGCAGATCGCTATATCGGGTAGTGTATCGCGGGGAGAGCATTTCCCGCTTCATCTGCCACGGTTGCTGGATACCCTGGCCGGCGAAGTAAAGCGTTCCACGTCCGTCCTCAGCATTCAGGCGGTCCAGCACCTCCATCAGTTTTTGGCTATTTTTTCGCGGCGCATTTTCGTCAAACAGATTAAGTTGCGCGACGCCCTGGCTATAAAAATCGCCCAGCATCACCCCGGCTTTCTGGTACCGGCAACCACTTTGCCAGATGGCATCCAGACAACGCGTCGCGGCGGCGATAATATCCCTGCTGTCCTGCGTTGGGGTAAGCAGGGCCACCGAGGCATTATTGGCGTAATACCGTTCGTCAGGCGCGAAGGGCGACGTTTTTACAAAGACGGAGATAAACCGGCAGTATTGATGTTCCTGACGAAGTTTCTCTGCAGCCCGGGAGGCGTAACTACAGATGGCCTGGCGCATTTCTTCGTACTCGGTGATGCGATGGCCGAACGAACGGGAACAGATAATCTCTTGCTTTACCGGGACAAACTCTTCCAGCTCGAGGCAGGGCTCGCCGCGTAATTCACGGACGGTTCTTTCCAGTATGACATTAAAGTGTTTTCTGATGAATCGGATATCCGTGTCAGCCAGCTGCAATACCGTCCGGATCCCCATCGTTTCAAGCCTCTTCGCGATGCGTCGACCCACTCCCCAAACCTCTTCCACCGGTAGCGCCGCCATTAATTTTCTTTGCCGCTCCGCATTCGACAGGTCAACCACGCCTCCTGTCTGCTGTTGCCAGCGTTTTGCCGCATGATTCGCCAGTTTAGCCAGCGTTTTTGTCTGGGCTATTCCGACGCCCACCGTCAGGTGCGTGCGTTGCCGCACCGTGGCTCTGAGCTCATGTCCAAACTCGGTAAGAACGCGGCAGTTACGCACGCCGGTAAGATCGCAAAAAACTTCATCAATGGAGTATTTTTCGCAGCGAGGCGACATCTCTTCAAGCGTCGTCATTACCCGGTTGGACATATCGGCGTAGAGTTCATAGTTGCTACTGAAGCAAACCACGCCATAATGCCTGAAGATATCTTTTTGTTTAAAGTACGGTTCACCCATTTTCACAAACGGTTTGGCTTCCGCAGAACGTGAAATCACACACCCGTCATTATTGGACAAAACAACCACCGGGCGGCCGCGTAAGTCCGGGCGAAAGACGGTTTCACAGGAAGCATAGAACGAGTTCACATCACACAGGGCAAACACGATCAGCCCGCCGATTTCACGATGTAGGTCACCACGCCAAAAATTTCCAGACACTCTTCACTGCCTGGCATAATCGGCTGGTAGGCGGGATTATCAGGTTTGAGCATGACAACAGGATGTAACTGGAGGCGCTTAACCGTGAATTCCCCATCCACCGCGGCAATAACGATGCTGCCATGGACGGCCTTGCGGGAGCTATCCACCACCAGTAAATCACCATCGCCAATGCCAGCGCCAATCATTGAGTCACCGCTTGATTTCACAAAGTAGGTGGCGCCTGGATGCTGAATCAGCAGTTCATTCAGGTCGATACGCCGTTCAACATAATCCTGCGCGGGGCTAGGAAAACCGCAGGGAACAAGGTCGCTGAACAGAGGTAATGCCACGATCTGGCGTAGCTCGGTTAGTGTGAAAAACTGCATGATGATCACCGATTATCTTTACTGTATGTATATACAGTATTGTAGATCGATGGCAGAGATCAAGAGGGTCGTACCTTATCAAAACCTGCGCCAGCGCCCGCAGGCGGGGGGGGGGGTTATGCCTGAAGCCGATTGATAAACAATAGATTACCTCATCGCTAATATTAGCGACTGCGCCGTTTAGCTGGCGAAAATAGCGTGACGATTTTATGTAAAAACAATCTGAATATGACTGAGGTAAAGAATCTGATATTAACGAGGCAGGGGATGTCTGAGCGATTAACGCGCAGGGATTGCTCACCGGCCGACCGTATGCAAGAGCAGGCCGGTGAGCAAATGGCTGTGATGGCAGTTCGCAGCCGTGGTTATTTTAAAGCGTCCGGGCCGGTTTAAACATATTTCTTCGCGCCAGGAGACTATTTTCAGACTTACCTCATTACCGTTTCTAATAAGTCAAACCAGTAATTAACGCCTGTTAAGAAAGCTCCACTACTAATAATGACGGTATAAAGATGAACAAAAGCACAGAGTTGAATAATTAAGAGTATTCCTGGGTGAAATCTCGGGCAGAGAGATGACTTCTGATAAATATTCAGGATAATTTATCAATCTTAAGGAATTAGCCCCGCGGCTGCCTGCACCATAAAGGAATCCATATGGTTAATCGGATATCGATCCTGTCATCTGTCGACAGCTCCTCGTTATTATTCTGGAAATTCAGCGGGCAGGAGAAACTGTCCGAACCTTTCCACTTTCAGGTCGATTTACTCAGCCAGGATTTTGCTATCGACCGTCAGGCCATGCTCGGCAAAAACATGACGGTGGCGGTTCCCGGCCAATGGGGACAGGAGCGTTATCTTTCCGGCAAAATCACCGCCGTAACCGTGCGCGCCGAAGATCTTGGCGAGACGCGCTACGCCGTCTATCAGACCACGCTGGAACCCGATTTCTGGCCGATGATGCGCGACCGCAACTTCCGTATTTTCCAGCAGCAGCGGGTGCCGGATATCGTGGCCAAACTGTTTAGCGAGCATAACGTTAAGTTTGAGGACAAACTTACGCGTAGCTACCGGCAGTGGGATTATTGTGTACAGTACGCGGAAAGCAGCTTCCATTTCATCAGCCGTTTGCTGGAGCTGGAAGGTATTAGCTATCTGTTCCGCCACGATAAAGACGGCCATACCCTGGTGCTGATGGATGACTATCAGCAGGCTGAATCCTTCCCCGGTTATGAAACTATTCCCTGGCATGCGCAGCCGGGCGGCGGCGCGGTCGGCGAAGAGGGCATCAGCCAGCTGATGGCGAGCCACGTCGTCACGCCGGGGCTTTACAGCACCGATGACTATGATTTTCGCAAGCCCCACGCCTGGATGCTGCAAACGCTGCAGAATCCGGTCTCGCCGACACCGGGCAAAATCGACGTTTACGACTGGCCGGGGCGCTTTATGGAGCACGGCGACGGCGAAGCCTACGCCCGTATTCGTCAGCAGTCCTGGCAGGCCGAACAGCAGCAAACTCAGGGTATCGCCACCGCGACCGGTATCGTCCCGGGACACACGTTTACCCTGACGCATGCGCCCAATATGGCAGATAACGCTAAATGGCTGGTGGTGGGCGCCCGCTATGATATTGAAGAGAATCAGTATGCCTCCGGCGGCGGAAATACCGCGCAGCACCGCATCGCATTCACCGTTATTCCCGCCGCGACGCCATTTGTCCCCGCGTCAAGGACCGACTGGCCGCGCACCTACGGGCCGCAAACCGCCCGCGTGGTAGGGCCGAAAGGAGAATCGATCTGGACCGATAAATATGGCCGGATTAAGGTGAAATTCCACTGGGACCGCGAAAGCCAGGGCGATGAAAATAGCTCCTGTTGGGTGCGCGTTTCCAGCGCCTGGGCCGGCCAGGGTTACGGCGGGGTGCAGATCCCACGCGTCGGTGATGAAGTGGTGGTGGACTTTATTAACGGCGAGCCGGACCGGCCGATTGTCATTGGCCGCGTCTATAACGAAGCCAGTATGCCGCCGTGGGCGCTACCGGCGGCAGCCACGCAAATGGGCTTTATGAGCCGCTCAAAGGATGGTTCGCCGGACAATGCCAACGCCCTGCGTTTTGAAGATAAACCCGGCGAAGAGCAGCTCTGGCTGCACGCTGAGCGCAACATGGATACTGAAGTCGAAAACGACGAGACCCATGATGTCGGCAATAACCGCACCAAAACCGTCGGCAAAGACGAAACCAGCCATATCAAACAGAACCGCACCCGCACGGTGGATGGCAATGAAAGCGTTACCGTCGGCAAAGATCGCAGCAAAACCATCAATGGTAATGAAACCACCACCGTTGAGCAGAACCGTACCGAAAGCGTGAAGGGGAATGAGACCCTAAGCGTTGAGCAGAACCGCGATGAAACCATCAGCGGCAACCATACCACCACGGTGAAAAGCGACCATACCGCGACCGTCGAAGGCAAGCAGTCACTGACGGTCGTACAGGATCGCACCCGTCAGGTACAGGGTAACGAAAGCGTCAGCGTCCAGCAAAATCGTAACGTGCAGGTCACCGGCAATCAGACGCTGGGAGTGACCGGCAATCACGATATTTCCGTGACCGGTAAGCAAACGCAGACCATCACCAGTAAGCAAGAGGTGACGATCGGCGCCGGGCGTACCCTGAGCATCACCGGCGGTGATACCCGCTTTACGCAAGGGAGCGTAACCGACAGCGCTACCGATACCGTACATATCAACGTGGGCGAAAGCGGCATTCTGATAAGCAACGGCAGCGTGGAGATTACCGCTGGCGGCTCGACGATCACCATTAACGCCGCCGGCGTGATGGTGAATGGTAAGAAGATTGAGCTCAATGCCTGACAGGAAAAGGGAATGAACGCGGCGAAGAATCCGACCGAAAAAGTAATGAGCGAGCTTGAGCTTAGCTGGCTGGACGCCAGCGAGCAGGCGGAGCAGATCCGCTTATTTATCTGGCGGGTGCCTGCCGGCGGCGAGTCGCTGCTTGATGGTTTTATCGCGCTGCAGCAGCACCCTGAAGGGCGCTCGCTGCCGGATCTGTTGCTGGGGCTAACCACGCCGTTTGAGACCGGCTATGGCTACAGCGACGCGCTCGGGCGCGAGTTTGTGGAACACTACGAAGCGACGCCGGATGCCGCCATATGGGATGCCGAACGCTTTCTCCCAACCTATAGCCCGGCGCAGTTGCGGCAGATGCTGCAGGATTTTGCGACGACATTTCATGACGATTTACGTTATCTGGTGTTGGTGCTGAAACCCTCCGCCGTCAGCGATGAAAAGGCGTTGAACCGCTGGTTGAACGGCTGGCTGGCGCAGGAGGCGTGCAACGCCAGACTGTTACTTATCGACACCCTTGAGCAACCGATCTGGCAGCCGCTGTATGAGGCGCATCCGCGCAGGGTACGGCTGCTGACCGATGATGTCGACAGTATGAAAGTGATGCATCAAACCGCGCGCGGACAGAGCGATCCGAATCCCGATCGCTTGCTGTTTCGCCGCTATCTGGCTGACGCCATGCTGCTGCTGGAAAAAGGCAGCGCCGCGCAGGTGGCCGCGCGCGGCGGCATGGCGCTCGGCGTCGCCCAGCGCTGCGGTTGGGCCGAGCAGCAGGCGATGATGCATAACCTGATCGCCGGCGGTTGGCTGAAAGGTAACGATCATCAACGGGCCGTCGATCACTACCGCCAGGCGCAAAACATCAGCGGCGAAATTGCCGACCCGGCGCTTAAAGGGCAATTGCGTACCCAAAGCACTTTTGGCGAGGCTGGCGCCTGGTTCGCACGAAAAGAGTATCTCCAGGCGGCGAAAGGCTATCGCCGGGCGGCGGGCGAAGCGCAAACCATTCCACACCCGGTATTTGCCGTGGAAGGCTGGCGGATGTCCGGTTTTTGTCTCAACCTCGCCGGGCACCGGGCAAAAGCGATGGAGGAGTATGCCCACGCTATCCAGGCGGCGGAGCCGATCCCACGCCAGGAGCGCGCCCAGACTACGCTGCCGCTGGCATTTCAGGATCTGCTGCGCATCCATGATAAACGGCGGACCGAAGCGCTTGAGGCCTGCGCGACGCGCTGGCAAAGCGAAAAACAGCGCTTAATCCAGCAGGCGGAAGACCGCTTGCCGTGGGAACCCGTCGTCGAACAGGTAAAACGCGTGGACCGACAGTTACAGCTACAGCTGGAAGCCGCGTTCGCGCTGATCCGCGAAGCGCGGGAAAAACTGATCCGCGGCGGCGATGACAGCTTTCGCCGCGTGATCCGCCTGGCGCGGGAGACGCTGCATCCGCACTGGAACGGCCTGCCGGAGATCGCCCACCCCTTTGATGCCCCGCCGGGTGAATGGCAAAGCCTGCCAGCCTGGGGAAATACCGATGCATCATCCACTGAAACTGCAGGGAGCAACCCGCTATGAAGACCCGGATTATTATTATTGTTGCCGTGACGCTGCTGGCAATCCTGTTTTTAAGCTTCTCGGACGGCGGTTTCGCCACCGAAGTGCGTACCTTCCTGCGCGCGCTGCTGCGCGCCATGTTCTGAGGCGCGTCTGATGCATTCCGGCGCTCACTTCGACCCGCAGCTTGGCCTGGATATCCATACTTATCCCTGGCCGCTGCCGACGCCGCATATTGGCATCGTTTTCGACGTGTTTGATTATCTGCCGCTGCTGGGGACTACCGTGCACGTCAACAGCATCAAACGCGCCAGCGCGGGGACCGGCGGTATTGCGGTACATATCCCGGTCGGCGGGGTGTGGGTGCCGCCGCTGCGCGCGCCTGGCGGCCCGCAGATGGAAGACGAGCTGTTTATGGGCAGTAAAACCGTCGCCGTCGACGGCGAGCCGTTTTCCCGCATCGGCATGCCGGTACTGAGCTGTAACATCCTCGGAATGGTGCCGCCCTTCCGCCTGAAGCGGCTGAGTAAACCAAAGCCGCTCTCGCTAACGCTGCCGCTGACGTTTAATCTCGCCATTCCCAACAACGTCATTGTCGGCGGGCCGCCAACCATCAACCTGATGGCGCTGCTGATGCGCGCCGGGTTAAGCGGGTTGGGCAAGGGGTTGAAGAAAGTTAAAAAAACGCCGCAGTGGCGGCTGTTTATGCGGCGGTTTAAAAAGCTGCGCCAGAAGCTGTTTCGCAACATGGATCCCGGCGTCCTGAAATGCCGGGTGCTACGCGCCGAACCGGTTGATATCCGCGACGGTAGCGTGAGCCTGGAGCATGAGGATTTTCTGTTACCCGGCCGCCTGCCGCTGGCGTGGACGCGAAGCTACTCGTCGGCGGATCTCGATGAAGAAGGGCTGTGCGGTTACGGCTGGTCAACCCCAGCGGACACCCGCCTTGAAATACTGGCCGATGAAGGCGTCGCGGTGCTGACTCAGCCGGAAGGGATGACGCTGTTTGCGGCGCTGCCGCAGTCCGACGGCCGCGAGCAGGGTATTGTCGGCCTGCCGGACGGCAGCCGCCTGTGGCGGGAAACCCGCAATGGCGAATGCTTCTGGCATGTTGAGCAGGAAGGGAGCGCGCGGTTGCAGTTTCGCGGTAAGCGCGGGCCGCTGGCGATTTACCGGCTGGCGGACCGTAACGGTAACGGCTGGCAGTTCGACTGGCAGGGGCGCGAGCTTGAGCGTATTCGCGAGTTCAGCACGCGCGGCATGAGCGGCAGGGAGATCCTCGTCACCTGGCAGGATGGCCGCCTGCGGGCGCTACGCCTGCGCAACGCGCTGGATGACGAAATCACGCCGCTGACCCGCTATGAATACGATAGCGATAATCAGTTGAGCGCGGAGATCGATGCGCTTTCGCATCCGCGGCGCTTCTACTATCAACAGCGCCATATGACCAGCCATGTCGACCGTAACGGCCAGGGCTTCCACTACCAGTTCAATGACGAGTGGCGGGTGGTTCACGCCTGGGGCGACGGCGGCGTATGGGATTACCATTTCGCCTGGCACGACTTGCTCAACGAAGTGGAAATCACCGATTCCAACGGCCATGTAACGTCTGTCAGCTTTGATGATAACGGTCTGCCGGTTTCGGAGATCGATCCGACCGGCGGCAATACCGTCTTCCACTACGATGATTTTGGCCGCACCGTCGAACTCATTGAGCCGGACGGCAGCACGCGTCGTTGGGAGTATGATGAACAGGGGCGAATGATCGCCGAACATCTGCCGGACGGTAGCCAGATTCAGGCGGCCTACAATGAAGACGGCGATGTGCTGGCGCTGATTGATGAGAAAGGCGCCTGCTGGCGTTCGGACTATGACGAACGCGGCAACCTGCTGGCGGGAACGGACCCTACCGGCGTCACCTCGCGCTATCAGTATGATGAGTACGGGCAGCTGAGCGCGGCGGACGTGCCGGGTTCCGGGCAGAGTCGCTATCGTTATGATCGGTTTGGTTTTTTGCAGGCGCTGAGCCAGGCCGGCGCGGGAACCACTCAACTGCGGCATTCCGTGCGCGGCACCCTGCTGGAGCGTATTGACGCCAGCGGCGGCAGCAGCCGTTTCCACTGGGACAGCAAGGATCGGCTGGTGGCGATGGTCAATCCGCAGGGCGGCGAAATTCGCGTCGCTTACGACCGGGAAGATTCACCGCTTCACTTCACCGATGAAGCCGGCCAGATAACCCGTTTTCGTTATAACCGCACAGGAATGCTGGCAGCCTGCGAGACGCCGGATGGCGCGACGCTTGGCTATCAGTACGACCTGGAAGATCGCCTGCTGGCGGTGATCAACCAGAACGGTCAGCGCTGGCAGCTGGACCGCGACGCGCTGGGGCGCATCGCCGCGGAGACCGATTACTGGGGACAGGTAACCCGTTATGGCTGGGATAAAGGCAACCGGCTGATCAGCCGTGAGGATCCGCTGGGGCGGCAGGTGCGCTACGGTTACGACCGCGGCGGGCGGCTAAGCGAGCGGCGCAGCGGCGATACCCTGCAGGCGAAGTATCATTACGATCCCTGTGGGCGGATGGTGCTGTGTGAGAATCCGTGGCGGCGGCTGGCGTGGCGCTATGATGACGCCGGGCGGGTGCTGCTGGAGGAGCAGGACGGTTTTCAGCTGCATTTTGGCTATAACGAGCGCGGCCTGCTGGTCTCCCGGCGCAGCGACAGCGGTCATCAGGTGCGTTACGCCATGGATGAGTATGACCGGCTGAGCCAGATCCAGCTGAATGACGATGCGCCGATCGTGCTGGGTTACGATGAGGCCGGGCGGCGGGTCAGCGAGCAGCTGTCGGCGGAGGTGACGCGTCATTTCACCTACGACCGGCTCGGCCAGCTGACATCGCAGCAGGTGTTGCAGAATGATTTACCGCTGTTCGCCAGCGGTTTCAGCTGGGATCGGTTGGGTAACCTGACCCGGCGCGATGACAGCCTGTGGGGCAGCGATCGTTACGCTTACGATCCGGTGGGGCGCTTGACGGCCCATACCGCGCCGGACGGTACGCTGCGGCAGTTTGTGCAGGATGCGGCGGGCAGCCACCTGCAGACGCAGACCCGGGCGGTGAATGAGAGCGCCGGGGGCTGGTTCCGCGAGGGGCAGCAGCGCGGGGTGCGTTATGTATTCGATCGCGCGGGCGAGCTGCGACAGCGGCGCGATGTCCGGCATAACGGCGAGAAAGAGGATTTCAGCTGGGACGATAACCGCCAGCTGGTGGCGGTGCGCAAGGGCGAGCGGCTGGTGCGTTACGGCTATGACGGGCTGGGGCGCCGGGTGTTCAAGCAGACGGCGGAAGAGACGCGCTGGTTCTACTGGCAGGGCGACGCGCTGGCGGGGGAAACGGTCACTATCACCCGCGAACCGCTGGCGGCACAGAGCATTTTTGATACCGGCAGCCGGCTGCAGCGGCAGAAAGCGCAGGAAACGCTGTTCAGCAGTATGCGCGAGTACGTGTACTATCCGGGAAGTTTTCAGCCGCTGGCGCTGCTGACGCAGGAAGCGGGCAGGAAGGAGAGCTGGCACTATCATTGTGATCCGAACGGCGCGCCGGTCCGCCTGACGTCATTACAGGGCGAGATAGTCTGGTCAGAGAAGACGGGCGTATGGGGAGAAAAAGGGGAGGTCTACGCCGATCGTATCAGCAACCCGCTGCGTTTCCAGGGCCAGTATTTTGACGCTGAAACGGGGCTGCACTATAATCGACATCGTTACTATGATCCTGAAATTGCGGGATTTATTAGCCAGGATCCGATTGGATTAGCCGGCGGGCTGAATGTTTATCAGTATGCGCCGAACCCGCTGGGATGGGTGGATCCGTGGGGGCTGACTGGAAAACCGTTAAACTCACCTGATATAAGCAAGTGGCTTAATAAAGGGGGAACGGTTTGGCAAGAAGTTGAAAGCAAAGTTTGGGTATACCAAGATAGTGCTGGCAATGTTGTTCGCTATCCAGAAGGGTTTCCAGATTTTACACCATATGAAAGGCAGAGTGTTAATGTTCCAGACTTAAGGGGAGATCATAGTAAGTCACCTGGAGGAGATTTTGGTAAAGCAGATGCATTAGCGCCAAAAGGCCAGGCGAATTATGATCTTAATACGTGGCATCATCATCAAAATGGCATCACAATGCAGGAAGTGCCCAAAAATATTCATCGCCGGTTCACCCATAGAGGCGGTGTATCTAAAATAAAAAGCAACTGTCAATAATATCAGGAGTTATAGAATGCCTATTTTGACTGGATTAAGTATTGATAAACAAGATATTAGTTATCTGGAGGGACATTTCTCTGTTGCTTTTCCTGATGATTACAAAGATTTTTTAAAAAAATACAATGGATATAGAATCGTGGCACCTGACTATTGCGATCTACCATTCGACAAAGTTGATAATGATTTTATTTCATTCGATGTGCTTCTTGGTTATAAGACTAGTAATAGTAATTTTGATATAGTTGAAATTAATGAAGAGTTACTAGATGAAATATCGTTTATTGATGGTGCACTAATAATTGGCATGGATCCAAGTGACAATGGCTATGTCCTGATAACTAAAAATAATTTGGCCGGAGTTTATTACTGGGACCGGACTTGCCTACATGCTGAGGATAATAAACAAAGCTATGATATTAGTGATGATGATGATTTAAATCATCTTTATCTTATAAATAAAACCTTTTCAGATTTTTTTGGAAGTATAAAGAATCTAACAGTCAATAAAGGAATGAAGTTATCTACGGGATTGTAATGATACTCTTAATTTAAGGATGTACTTCTTTAATACCCTGCATGGTTAATTATCATGCAGGGTTTAATAATAAATTGGATTGCACATCTATAATGTCAAGTATTAAAAATTAATAAATGGGATCATAAGATTTAGGGAGTCTTGCTTCCTGACAGATATAAACATTCTGGAAATTTTATTGGTCCAGAAGAAAAATATCAGTATTTCCAGTAAAGGAGTATTGCTCTATGAAAGAACTCGAAAATCCAAGAATTGAATCCAAAGTTAACTCCTTTGTTGAAAAAGGAAATGAGTTGCATGATGACAAAAAATATGCACAGGCGTTAGAGCAATATGAAAAAGCCTGGAGTATTTTGCCTGAACCAAAACCAGAATGGCAAGTTGCTAACTGGATTTCCGCAAATATATTCAGCGCTTATTTTGACCTTGGTGATTACAATGAGGCAAAAAAATGGGGCGAAATGACGTTGCAAACGAGAGGGGCGGAGATAGATACAGCGCCATCGATCGATCTGGGTATGGTTTGTTATGAGCTAGAACAATTTGATGAAGCTTACAAATATTTTAACGATGCTTATAGCTATGGAAAAGAGAGAGCATTTAAAGGCAGACCTAAGAAGTACCTTGAGTTTTTTTTAAATAAAAGGGCATAGTGGAAATTTTATAAATTAATCGAAAATGAGAGAGTTTATTTTTTAGCGAGAGTAAGAACTATTTCTTTAAATGATAAAAATCCACGCTACTGGTGGTTTTTGCAATGCGAAAGCCCTTTTAGCAAATGGAATAATGTCGGGAAAAAAGATTCCAGCCGGCGGCACAGGGTATTTTTGATACTGGCAGCCGGCTGCACCGCCTGACGCCATTGCAGGGCGAGATAGTGTGGTCTGAGAAGACGGGCGTATGGGGAGAAAAAGGGGAGGTCTACGCCGATCGTATCAGCAATCCGCTGCGTTTTCAGGGCCAGTATTTTGACGCTGAAACGGCTGAATACCTTACTTACCTCTCTCGCGGCGTCCCCTTCTTACTACTGTACATCGCTTTATCCGCACTGTTCAGCAATGTATCGGCATCTGCGGCATCGTGAGGGAAAAGCGCAATGCCGATGCTGCCGGAAATCGTAATAACATGCTCGTGGATCAAAAATGACTGAGTCAACGCATTGCTGATTTTTTCCGCCGTTTGTCGGGGGAGCGGATCGTTTGCCTTTAAACCGGGGAGCAGGGCGATAAACTCATCGCCGCCGAGGCGGGCCACCGTATCACCTTCTCGTAAAACGCTTTGTAGACGGAACGCCACTAGCCGCAGCAGTTCGTCACCCACGGCGTGGCCGTAAACGTCATTCACCGGCTTAAAGCGGTCGAGATCGATAAAGAGCAGCGCTACCTCTGTCTCATTGGCGATGGCCTGCGTAATCGCCAGCTCCAGGCGATTAACCAACAGCCTGCGGTTTGGCAATCCGGTCAGCGCGTCGAAGTTGGCGTGCAACCAGACCACCTGCTCCCGCTGTTTACGGTCGGTGATATCGCGAATAAACGCGGAGAAAATCTGCTTGCCTGATTGTTGATGCGGCCAGATCGACAGCTCGATAGGGAACTTGCCTTTAGTACGATGCAGGGCGGTAATTTCAATAGTTCGATTAAGAATATTCGACGGCTGAGCCGCCTGAAAGCGCATTAAACCACGTGCGTGCTGCTCGCGAAACTCTTCCGGCACGATCATCTCGCCCAGGTTGTTGCCGATTGCCTCCCCTGCGGACCAGCCGAACATTCTTTCCGCAGCCTGGTTCCAGTTAATCACCACGCCGACATGATTGATGGTAATCACCGCATCTTGTGCGGTTTCAACCAGCTGCCGATGGTTCTCCTCGCTTTCGGCCAGCGCTCGCTGCATCGACTCAATCTCGCTGATGCTTTCCTGCAGCTCACGATGCATTTCCGCAAGCGAAAGCGAGAAAAAGCGAATACGCTCCTCTACGGACATATTTTTCATTTCGGCGTACAGATCGCTGGCGCTACGTGGTGGCATAAGGCGTTCCTGATGGGTCGAAGAGAATATTCAGCCAATTTAACAATAAGTGTAGTTAAAAAAAGATCGGCTGCTGACATCTCAGCTATTTTATCTATTAAATAAAATCTATTGTAAATTTGTCCAGATTTAAATTTAACGCTTAGTTACAGATGGATCATATTTCGGAGGTAATAATCCGCACTCTTTATAAAGCGTATTAAGGACAATTTATCGTGAATACTTTCTTGCGTAACACCCTGGCCGCCGTAGTGATGGCTGCGGGTCTTTCCGTCGCCGCTCAGGCCGCGACGACAGCCGAAGTGCCGCCGTTATCCCAGGACCCGGTGGTGCAACATCTCAAGCTGAGCAACGATCAGGTCAGCAAAATTCAGGCCCTGCGTCAGGAGCTGGAAACAAACCTCAAAAATATCAAAATTGGTGGTTACCAGGATGGCGCGCTGGTTGACGTAATTCAGTCCGGTAAATGGGACGATGCGAAAGTAAAACAGCAGCTAGCCGCTTTTGCGCAATTGGATCAGCAGACGCGTTATTACCGCGTGAAATATTACTTCGGCATTAATCAGGTGCTGACGGCTGAACAGCGCGAGCAGGTAAAAAAAGATCTGCAGCAGGCACTCAACTAAGCGATGTCCTAATGCTCCGCAGCCCGGCGGAGCATTGATAGTTGACTTTCCGCAATGAAAAGACAAGGGTGTCATCATGAAGAAGTTTCTCTTTATTGCGCTGGGAATGGCCGCGTTGTTTAGCCAGGCTGGCGTCGCCGGGACTAAAACGTTGGTTGATTATGGCGTCGTACAGGAAAGCCATATTATTAGCACTCCGCATCAGCGCCAGCCGCTTCGCACGCTGGCGGCAGGAACGCTGGGCGGCGTGGTCGGCCATCAGTTCGGCAACGGCAAAGGGCAGACGGCGATGACCGCCGCAGGCGCTCTGGCCGGTGCTGGCGCCTCTCGCTATCACCAGGATCGGCAGCAGGGCGCTCAGCAGGTCGAACTGTTAATCAAAACCAGTAGCGGTCAGGTGATACAGGTGCTACAGGGTTACGACGGTCGGCTTATCTTCAATAAGGGAGATAAGGTGCGCATCCTGACGTCGGGAAATGATACCCGGGTGGACAAATCGGTGTAATGCGCCAAGCGGGAGCCGATACACTCCCGTTTGGGGTGACATGTTATGCCGATTTCAGCATATCAAAGCGGATAATTCGCGAGCGTCCCAGCTCTTTCGCCCGATACAACGCGGCATCTGCGGCACGTAGCAGGCTGTCGCTTTGTGCGTGTTGCGGATAGCTGGCGATACCAATAGAGACATTCACCTGGCCTATATCCGTCAGCCCGCAGCGTAAGGTCATATTTCTCACGTTGTTGTAGATTTCAGTCGCGCAGGTTTCCGCTCTGGCCTCATCGCTGCCGGAAAGCAGCACCAAAAACTCTTCGCCGCCATAGCGGAATGCCATGCCAATATCGCGAACCGCGCGCTGGATGATCGCCGCGACGTTTTTAATCACCAGATCGCCCGCCTCATGGCCGTAATTATCGTTAACCGCCTTAAAGTGATCGATATCAATCATCAGGCAGCTCAGCGGGCTGTTGTTGCGTACCGCGAGATTCATCTGCGTATGCAGCGCTTCCTCAAGATGATGGCGGTTTCGCAACCCGGTCAGAGAATCAAACAACGCTTTTTCCAGCAGAGCGTTGCGCAGACGCTGATTGGACAACGCCAGACCCAGCGCTTCCGCCATGAGTTCAAGATAGGCGCGGGAAGGGGCTGTCTCACTGGTGACATTACGGAAAGAGAGCAGGCCAATGGCTTCACCCTGCGCGATCAGTGGAACGCATAATGATTGCTCGTTGCATTCTTGCGGCAGATGATAGCAGGCGATGTCCGGTTCGCCGTTAACCGGCGGATGGCTGAGGCCTCGGCGTACTGCCCAGCAGTTATCGGGATAAAACACGGCCTCCTCGTCAGGTGGCGAAAGCCACTGCGCGACGCAGCGCATCTGCCAGGGATCGGTATCCAGAATATACAGCCGGCCAGGAACGTCAGGCGCGATATTGGGGGCGAAAAGTTCAGCGACCTTCACCACATCCTCAAATGACTCACATCCCTGCAAGCGTTGAGTCATGCGCGCCAGCAGTTCACGAACGGCCCAGTCGGCATCGCGTTGTTGTTCAAGGCGCTGGCGGGCAAGGCCATTTTCGCGAAAGATGCGGATCGCC
The DNA here is from genome assembly GCF_050600785.1 of Klebsiella sp. 141198. Lineage (NCBI taxonomy): Bacteria > Pseudomonadati > Pseudomonadota > Gammaproteobacteria > Enterobacterales > Enterobacteriaceae > Klebsiella > Klebsiella sp. 141198. The sequence continues at coordinate 229,411 of NZ_JAQIRM010000002.1, read as the reverse complement.
TGCGCCATATCGCCAATTTCATCGATCTGTTTGAAGTGCGGTGGTTCGACGGCATAATCCTGCGATGCCAGACGTTGTACCACATCGCTGAGTCGTACCACAGGGGTGAGCACCCGGCGTTTGAGAATAAAGCCGAGAACAAATAAAAACATCAAGGCGGTCAGGCCAACCATCGCTTCCGAAAGCGTCCGCCAGAGGCGCGATTTTTCAGTCGCCTGCTGCATGGCGTTGTTCGTTCGGCCTTCCAGCAGCAGGCGGAAATGATCGATTTGCGTTTGCACACGCTCCAACTCCTGCTCATAAGGCTTACCGTAAACCTGCAAAATAGCCTCTTTCTCTTCGCCGCGAGCGACGCGATCGATGGCGGTCTGCTGTTCATCTTGTAATTCATCGGCAATACGCAGACCGTCGCGCAACAGCGCCAGCTCCTGCTGGCTGGCGCCAATGTCTTTTAGTTTAAGCAACCGATTTTCAATTGATTTGAGAGTTTGGATCTGCTGACGATACTGTTGCAGCGTCTCTGGTTGTTTTTCGATGACGTACAGTCGCGCGAGGTCTGAAAGCTCCCACGCGTCGCTTTCTATCTCATCGGCAAGACGAACGAACGTATCCCGTTGTTGTACTGCCTGGCGTTCAGCGCGATCGGCGCCGGAAGCCATTAGCATCGCAATACCGGATGCAATGGTCAGCCCTACGGTGATCCCGTAGGCCCAGTTAGTCATGGTGGCGATTCTCACCGAGTATTTCCTTGCAGGCAGATGAATGAGCGATTCGTATTTTTATTATAGAACCACGCCGCCAATCAGAAGATTCAAAGGCGCGGTATGCGGGTGACGAGGTGATGTAGCGCCTGGGCATGCTGGCGCAAAACAAGATACACATCGTTATCCAGAGCGCCATTTATAACATCAGCTTCGATAAGATGTAATGCCTCTTGATACGGCATTCCGAGCCGATACGGGCGATCCTCAACGAGCGCGGTAAAGATATCCGCAACGGCGATAATTCTGTCTGGAAGGTGTAAATAACGATGATTTAAATGAAGTGGATAGCCGCTGCCATCGAGTTTTTCATGGTGATTAGCGGCCCAATCGATGATTTCCGCCAGATCGGTGAAATCTCGTAATATTTCACCGGTCATATAGCTATGTTCGCGGATCAATAGCGCTTCGTCATCGCTAAGTTCAGCCTGTTTTTCGAGGATCGCCAGTGGAATATATATTTTGCCGATATCATGCAAATAGCCGGCAATTTCAATTTTGCGGCATACCAGCGGCGGTAAATTCATATAGACGGCGAGGGCATAAGAAATTTCGCCAACCATAATGCTGTGGCTGGCGGTGAAACTACTGTAAGTATCGACAATTTTCGCGATCAGCAAACAAATATCTTTCAGACCATCGATGTCAATAAATACGTCATTAATCGGTCCCACAATTTCCAGCAGCCGCTGAATATGTTCTGCTTGCATATGGCGCCAGAAGGTAGGGTGTTGCGCCAGTTCACACAGGGTATCGCACAGTGGCGGATCGATATCGCGATAGTCATCGACAAAGCGGGCGATGAGCGCTTTTTGTTGGTCCGGGGCAACGACGCCTTGCGTAGGAAGGAGCCGTTCAAAGCAGTCCGCAAAATAGACGATATGCTGCTCCAGATTACCTTTGCGAGTAGGGCTAAAGTGGTGATCGCCAATAATGGGGCTGATAAGAGTAAAAGTATCCAGGCCGGCAAGCATCTGTACGCCGCGGATTTGGTGTGGGTCATAAAGATTATCTATCGCATTCAGTGAGTCAATGCGCCGCTTATCGCCAAGTACGCCGATATCATGCAGCAGCGCGGCCAGAAAGACGGTTTTTTGCTGGGGAGCTGGAAGATCCAACGCCAGTGATAATTTGTAGCTTATCAGCGCCGTGCGCTGTAAATGCAGATCCAGCCTCGGGTTGATGGCATTAATGACGCGCGTGATCAGCATTAAAGCCGACTTTAAGGCAATACGCATTTTTTTCTCCGTCCATGCAATCCGCTGTTGCCGTTAATCCTGTGGCATCCGAAAGTGCGCTCAAACGCCTCCCGGACGCGGCGCGAGTGAAGCGACGCATATCTGAGGCTTCATCCACGCTCCGTAAACAATTCATTTTAGCTCACATAGTCGCTTTCATTCTGGTAATCACATGATGAATCACTTCACAGTTTGATTCATATCTAGTTGCGGTGAGGAGTGATGGCTTTTACATCACCTTTCAGGAGACGGTAAACGCGGACTGGACAATGCCCAAATCCGCGATAATGTTTTGTCAGTCTCAATTTTGTGAGATGGCATCGGCAATGCCGCATTATTGCCTGGAGTGCATCGAAGAGTAATCAAGAGGGGATGAGGTCGATATTCCTGCGAACGTGACTACTAGCTGCAACGCTATACTTTTGTCAGCATTTATCAGTAAGCATAAATAATCCTGTTCTTATTTATATTTATTAATTACTAACATTTTAATCGGCCAGCGCGGTATGTGAATATTATTATCTACAGTGATTGTTTGTATTGAACGCATTTGAGGTATGTATGTTTTTTGGTCGTTACTGTTCGGGGCTTGATGCGCTGGGAGGCAGCGTCAGTAGCGGCCTGCGTGAATCAACGCTTGTAAAATCGCCAGATGGCAGTTTAAGTCCATTCCTATATCAGAAAAAATCATTAGCGCGAAAATGATTATCAGTGTGAATATGAATGAACGGACCTCAATTCTGCTTTACAATTTGTAACACCTGTGAATCTATTATGTATTTTAGCGTTAAGTGTAATTTTTTCTTGCTGCCGTGAATTTACCAGGATTACTATTGTCTGACTTGCTGTATCGCCTAATGACGGATGAAGGGACTCGTTTTTTCCTTAAGCGTTACCCTATATTTTAATGTTTACAGGAAAAACCATGTCTTGCGCCTTTAAAAAACATCTATTGCTTCCCCGTTATTGGGTGACCTGGTTTGGCCTGGCCATTCTTTGGTTAATCGTCCAACTCCCTTATCCCGTGTTACATACGCTCGGCACCAGCGCAGGGCGGCTATCGCGTCGCTTTCTGAAACGTCGGGAACACATCGCCCGGCGTAACATTGAGCTATGCTTCCCGGAAATGTCCAGCGCTGCCCGCGAAAAGCTGCTGGAAGAGAACTTTATGTCCCTCGGCATGGGGCTTATCGAAACGGGTATGGCGTGGTTCTGGAGCGATGAACGCGTTAAAAAATGGTTTGACGTCGAAGGCATCGCTAATCTGAACGCTGCGCTTAGCGCCGATAAAGGCGTGATGGTTGTTGGCATTCACTTTATGTCACTGGAGCTGGGTGGCCGCGCAATGGGCTTGTGTCGTCCGATGATGGCGACGTATCGCCCGCACAATAGCCCGCTTATGGAGTGGGTGCAGACTCGCGCTCGTCTGCGCTCGAATAAAGCGATGATCGACCGTCGTAATCTCTCCGGGCTGGTACATGCGTTGAAATCCGGTGAGGCGGTGTGGTTTGCGCCGGATCAGGATTACGGCCCGAAGGGCAGCGTTTTTGCGCCGTTCTTCTCGGTACCACAGGCGGCGACGACTAATGGTACTTGGGTGTTGTCGCGCCTCTCCGGTTCGAAAATGCTGAGTATCAGTATGGTGCGCAAGCTGGATCGTAAAGGCTACAGCCTGCATATCAGTGAAGTTATGAATGATTATCCCGGTGAAGATAAACAGATTGCCGCCAGCTATATCAACAAGGTCATTGAACGCGAAATTCTGCGTGCGCCGGAGCAGTACCTGTGGGTGCATCGCCGGTTCAAAACCCGCCCGCTTGGCGAAACTTCGGTATATTAGTACCACAGTTGCGCTCCACGCTTTCAAAATGACCGCAGTTGCGTTAACGTGAGCCGGATCATACTTTTTGTTGAAAGCGAAGGAGTGCAGCGTGTTCGCTGAGTTTGGTGTTTTGAATTATCTGACCTACCTGGTCGGGGCTATTTTTATCATTCTCGTACCTGGTCCCAATACCTTTTTTGTACTGAAAACCGGTATCGCGCACGGCGTTAAGAAAGGATACCTTGCCGCCGCCGGCGTGTTTATCGGCGACGCGGTTCTGATGTTCCTGGCATTTGCTGGCGTTGCGACGCTTATCAAAACGACGCCGGTGCTGTTTAATATTGTGCGCTATCTCGGCGCGATTTATCTGCTTTGGCTGGGCGCTAAAATGCTCTACTCGGTATTTAAACAGCGCGAGGGGCATGATGCCGCCGATGCTGAGCCGGGGAGCGCGATCCTCAAACGCTCGTTAACCCTGAGCCTGACCAACCCGAAAGCGATCCTTTTCTATGTCTCTTTTTTCGTCCAGTTCATTGACGTTAATGCGACATCGCCGGGCGTCGCGTTCTTTATCCTGGCGCTGACGCTGGAGATCATTAGCTTTGTCTACATGAGCTTCCTTATCCTGTCTGGCTCGTTTGTTACGCGCTATGTGAAAACCAAAAAGAAACTGGCGAAATTGGGCAACAGCCTGATCGGCCTGGTCTTTGTTGGCTTTGCCGCACGCCTTGCGACGCTGCAGTCCTGATCCCGGAATCGGTTTGCCAGCGATAATCGCTGTGTTGTAACAAAAACCCTTCAATTTTTATTGCATTGGTGTTACATATACAGCCGATTATCGCTCACAGAGAAGGGAACCCGGATGATTCTGCAAAAAATCCTCAGTAATAAAAACGGCAAGAAGTTTCTGTTGTCGATGGCGACGGTATTTGCTATTGCGCTTGCCGTCGTGGGCCGCGCAACGTTCGGTGGCGTGGTGAGCGAGTACAATATGCCGTACTCGGAGTGGACAACCTCGATGTTCTTCCTGCAAGGCGCGATGGTGATGGTTTACAGTACCGTGTTCACCGTATTATTTGCTATCCCGCTGGGCTTTCTGTTTTTAGGTTCTGACCGTCAGGACTAAAAGCAACAAGGCGAACACTAGTTCGCCTTTTGCGTGATCCCGTCTGTCACCATCCTCGATCATGATGATGATGGTGGTGGTGCCGATGATGGTAACCATCATCTACGATACATCCCGATAACAGCGTGCACAGCGCAATAATCAACGGTAACACCATCGGTTTTTTCATTACTCACTTCTCCAGTTAATGCCCGCTTTGCTGCATAAATACAGCGAAGCGGCTGATGAAATGAGTGTATCGTCCTAACTTATTGAGTAGATAAGACAACTCTGCAATAGCGGGGCGGCGGGAAAAATTGAGATTACCACCAGCCCAATTCGGTGCCGGCAACCACCACGATGGCGACGATAATCATAATGATGGTCGTCTTTTTCATGATGCCCCCCCTGGCGCCGCATAGCCGCCAACAAAAAACCAGCCCAGAAAGACCACGGCGACGATGAAAATCACCACCGGAAAAAGAATACCCAATTTCATGCTTAGTTCCTGTCTCTTAACGTTATGTTATCTATCATACTGGAAAGTTATGCTTTCTGGTCAATATCGAAAATGGTCAGCTTGCGGCGTGAGTTTTTATCGTGATACATGGCTTCATCCGCTGCGCGCAGCGCCTGCTCAACGTCCATATTTTGCGGATCGACTTCGATCACTCCAAAGCTGGCGCCAGGGTATTCTATACCGTGTCCGGCCAGACGGTAACGCCCGGTAAGCTGCTGGCGCAGGTGGGCAATAAATGCCTCCTGCTCAGATGATTCAAGCGCCGGGCCGATGATTAAAAATTCATCGCCGCCGAGGCGGCCAACGGTATCTTCGTTACGTACGTTGACACTTAATCGTTCACCTATCTGGATGAGAAAACTGTCGCCGCAGGGGTGGCCCAGTTTATCGTTAATCGCTTTAAAATCGTCGAGGTCGATAAAAATAAGCAGGAGCCTGCGCTGCTGGGCGCGAGCTTGAGTAAACAGCGTTTTAAGATGTTTAAACAACGCGCGGCGGTTAGCCAGACCGGTCAGCTCATCGGTATAGGAGTGCATCTCCAGCGCCGCATTCGCGCTGCGCAGCTGCTGAACCAGCGTCTCTTTCTCCACGTAATGGGAGATCAGGCTGGCGAACAGGATCATTACCTGCTCGCCTTCAAGATTATAGGGCTGCTTGACGCGGCTGGTGGCGCACAACGTACCATATAACGAACCATCGGCAAGATGGACAGGAATACTAAAGAACGTGGCGATCCCGAGTTCCTGCGCGGCGGTGCAGGAGCGCCAGCGTTGGCCAACCTCGTTGCAAAATATACAGTTATCATCGATTGCGCGTTTGCAGAGCGACTCGTCCCAGGGAACGGAAAAGCCTTCCGGGATCTGCATTTCGCTGCTGTTGTGGGCATACATGACTAACTGGCGCTGCGCTTCTAAATCAATCCGTGTCAGATAGGTGGACTCCATACGAGTCACCAGCTCCAGCATTTCCAGCAGTTGTCGCACCAACGTTTCGAGCGTTCGTTCGGTAGCAAGCGTCTGTGAGACGCGGGCAAGAATGAAGTCTGACATGAATGAAACGGCCCCCGGAGGTTAGCGCAGTACTGCGAGCTGGCGCAGCGAACAGCTAATAACAAACAAATTTATAACGAATGTATCACATTTAGCAGGGGGATATCTGCTATCGCGACGGTAAAAAAAAGCCCCATCGGGGGCGATGGGGCAAAACTCATTGATTATGGAATGATCTGTTCTCTGGTCAATTCGAGAACGAGCGCTACTCTAAAGGGCAAAAGTGTAGTTAAAATGGAGAAACCGTGGAGATTCAGGGCGAAAGGTCGCTTTGAATAAAACAGGAGTAATTATGAAGTGGATAGTAATGATGTTGCCGCTGATGCTAGCGGGCTGCGCTCAGTCACAACAGCCTGATGCGCCGCCGCCGCCAAATTCGATCGGTATGGCCAATCCGGCCGCCGTCTATTGCGACCAGAAGGGCGGTAAGCAGGTTCCGGTCCAGACGCCTCAGGGCGTACGCACCGACTGTAAACTTCCCAGTGGCGAAACGCTTGATGAATGGGAACTGTGGCGGCGCGATCATCCGGCGAAGAAATAATTCGCCGCCGCTAAATTAAGCTCTTCAGCCACTCCGCCAGCACCAGCGCATGATTTTGTTGCGTATCTTTTGCCGCATAGAGCAGGGTTAATGGCTGCTGGTTGGCCAATTTGGCGAGCCGTAGACCTTCATCGCGATGGGTTTCCAGTTCTTCGCGGTACTGCTGGCGGAAGTGAGAGAAGTCAATCGCTTCTCCGTGCAGAGCCTTGCGTAAATCGCTGGAAGGCGTCAGGCTTTTACACCATTCGTCATAATGCAAATCCTCTTTTTTTATCCCCCGTGGCCACAGGCGATCGACCAGCACGCGGTAACCGTCGCTGGCCTCTGTAGGGTCATAAACGCGTTTACATTGAATCATCATTATTCTCCCGTCGTTATGTCATTCTGGCGGCAAGCCCGTGCAGCGCGCCGCTAAATAACCATTGTGTTCCGCGAATGATATCGCTAATCTGAGGTTCCTTGTGTTGCCCGATAATCCTCAGACATAAGGATCCTGCTATGAACACCCCTTTGCGCATTGCCCTTGTTGGCGATTACAACCCTGACGTGATTGCCCATAAGGCTATTCCGCTGGCTATTGATGATGCTGCCGCGGTCCTGGAACAACCGGTGAGCTATGACTGGTTAGCCACCAGCGAGATTGTCCGCGCAGACCAGCTCACCGATTATGACGCCATCTGGGTGGTTCCCGCCAGCCCGTATAAAAACGCCGATGGCGCATTCATCGCCATTCGCTACGCCCGCGAAAATAGCATTCCGTTCCTCGGCACCTGCGGCGGTTTCCAGCACGCGATTATCGAATATGCCCGTAATGTTATGGGATGGCAGGATGCGGCGCACGCCGAAACCGATAGCGAAGGGCGAATGGTCATTGCGCCATTAAGCTGTTCGCTGGTGGAAAAATCAGATGCTATCGAACTGCGCGCGAACACGCTGATCGCCCGCGCTTATGGCCGGGACAGCATTGAAGAGGGATATCATTGTAACTACGGTATTGCCGAAAGCTTTGCCCATGAACTGGAGCAGGGCGCGCTGCGGGTGACCGGTTGGGATGAGAACGGCGAGATCCGCGCCGTGGAGTTAACAACCCATCCGTTCTTCGTCGCCACGCTGTTCCAGCACGAGCGCAACGCGCTGGAAGGGCGTCCGGCGCCGCTGGTACAGGCTTTCCTGCACGCGGCCCGGCAATAAAAAATCGGCAGCCCTGGCTGCCGACTCTTGTGATTAATGAATTTCCCGCGCCCTGCCGGCAAGGGCGCCGAACAGCGCCATGACCACTGCGATGAGTGCGACGATGATTAACGGTATATGCCAGTCGCCGTAAGCATCATGGATTTTACCGATGAGCGGCGGTCCGCAGGCAGCCAGCAGATAACCAATAGTCTGCGCCATGCCGGAAAGCGCCGCGGCCTGATGCGCTGAGCTGGCGCGTAGACCAATAAACGTCAGGCCAAGGATCATGGTAGCGCCGGATCCGAAGCCAAAAATCAATGTCCAGATCACCGCCTGACCGGGCAGTAACCACAATCCCAGCGTGCTTACCACGCACATTAAGGCTACCAGAACGGCGATGCCGCGCTGATCTTTTAGCCTGTGGAGTACCAGCGGGATGGCCAGGCCCGGCGCGGCGGTTGCCAGCTGCAGCAGGCCATGTAGCGAGCCAGCCTGCGCTTCGCTATAGCCCATACTCTGCAGGATTGCGGGCAGCCAACCAACGATAACGTAATAGACCAGTGAATTAATCCCAAGGAACAGCGTGACCTGCCAGGCCAGCGCCGAACGCCAGATCCCCCGATTGTGCGCAGCGCCCGATCCGGTCATCGGCGTGGAAGCCTGACGACGGGCCTGCGGCAGCCAGAGTAATAGCGCCAGCAGTGGGAAAACCATCAGTAGCAGCAGCGCGCCGCGCCAGCCAAACCCCGCCAGCGCCAGCGGCACCACCATCGCGGAACCTGCCGCCGCCGCCGCGCCCATGGTAATGGAGTAGGCGCCGGTCATCCGGGCGACATGGCCGGAAAAATCACGCTTAATTAATCCTGGCAACAGCACGTTACCCAGCGCGATGCCGCAGCCAATGAGCGCTGTACCGATATATAGCCAGGCTGCTGAGGGGAGGGAACGTAATCCGATCCCGAGGCAAATAATCACCATCGCCAGCAGCAGGCTACGCTCAATGCCGAAACGGCGGGCGACGCCGGCCGCCAGCGGAGAGACCAGCCCGAAGGCCAGCAGCGGCAGGGTCGTGAGCAGCCCGGTTTGCGCCGTCGTCAGTTGGTATTCAGCGCGTATCGCATCCAGCAGTGGGGCGATACCGGTGAAAGTTACCCGTAGCGTGGCGGCGATAAATAAAATTCCGACAATCAGCAGCAGTTTGTTGCCGTTGGCAGAGGAAGAAACAGGACTCATAACATTCTCAGACTAATAAACAGGGTCGTAACAATAGCCTGTTTAACGGCTGTTTGAATCAAGCTAAAATGACAGATTATCGCTAATATCGGACAATTTGATGATTGGACTGGGTTTAGACGGCTATGAACCAGATAGCGGCCATGAAGCGGCGCTGGCGTTTCGCATTCAGGTGGTGGACGACGAGCAGTTTATTCCGCGTCATCAGCACCGCAAAGGTCAGCTGATCCTCGCGTTGCACGGCGCTTTAACCTGCGAAGTGGATAACGCCATGTGGATGGTGCCGCCGCTGTATGCGGTATGGGTACCGGGTCAACTCCCGCACAGCAATCGCGCAACGCCAGGAGCGCAGGTGTGCTTTTTGTTCATTGAACCGGGGGCGGCGCCGATGCCTGAGCATTGCTGCACGTTAAAAATCTCACCGCTGGTGCGAGAGTTGATTATGACCCTTGCCGAACGCGGCAGGGAGGCGCTTGACACGTCGCCTACGCAGCGCCTGGTGCAGGTATTATTTGATGAGCTACCGCAACAACCGCAGGAACATCTGCAGCTGCCGGTTTCAGGACATCCGAAGATCCGCCGGATGGCCGACACCATGGCCCGCGATCCGGCGCACTGGCAGACGCTCTCGCAGTGGGCGGCGGCGTTCGCCATGAGCGAACGCAATCTGGCACGGCTGGTGGTGCGGGAGACCGGGCTTAGCTTTCGCCGCTGGCGGCACCAGCTGCAGCTGATCCTGGCGCTGCAGATGCTGGTGCGCGGACAGACGGTACAGCAAACCGCCCAGACGCTCGGTTATGATTCAACAACCGCCTTTATCACCATGTTTAAAAAAGGATTAGGGCAAACGCCTGGCCGCTACCACGCCAGTTTATCTAAGCCTTTCCGATAAAAAGCGAAATAATGCCGGCGGCGATAAGCGGCCCGACCGGGACACCGCGAAACAGCGCAACGCCCAGTACGGTACCCACCAGCAGCCCGGCGACCAGCTGAGGCTGCGAACCCATTAGCGCGACGCCACGTCCGCCGAGCCACGAGACGAACACGCCCACGGCAATCGCCAGCAGTGACTTCCAGTTCACAAAAGAGTGGATCAGCGTTGAGGGCGGTAGCGTTCCGCTGGCGATGGGAGCCATCACGCCGATGGTCAAAATGATGATACCGATGGTCAGCCCCTGCTTTTCAATCCAGGGAAAGAAAACATTAAGCGGCGTCACCCGCACGATGATGAGCACCAGTATTGAGATAGCGACCGTGGTGTTATGACTGATAAAGCCGAGCGCCGCCAGCCCCAGCAAGATAAACAGGGTTGTATCGAACATTCCAGAGGTCCTTGCCAAAATAAAAAAGAAACCTGCTTACTCTACGCATAATCGCGTGAATAAACAGGCTTTTAATTTATTTACTGCAAATCAGTCTACCAGTGCCGCCCGCGAATCTTGTCGCACACGGGCGATGTGCTAAATGACGCGACGGAACGCTGCCAGCTCAGGGCGGGCGATACGCAGATAGTCGTCGGTATTCATAATGATCGATTTTTCCAGCAGGCCGGCATTAAAGGCTATCTCGGTAAAACGTTCGAACAGCAGCGGGTCGGCGACCAGTTTTAGCTTAGGGTGAAAGCTAAACGGCGGAATGGCGCCAAATACGCAGGCGGTAAGAGCATCGACCTCCGCCGGGCTGGCGAGCGACGCTTTACTGCCGCCAATATGCTGCGCCAGACGGGATAAATCGGCCTGCTGATCGGCGGCAAGGATAGCCAGTACGTGCTGGTTTATCCCATTACCTTTCACTTTACAGACCAGCGCTTTGGCGCCCTGTCCCAACGCGGTACCGCGGATTGCAGATACGGCTTCACATTTGCCAACGGCTTCATGTTCCATGACCCGATAGCGAGCCTGCTGCTCATCAAGGAGGCGGCATAACCGCTGGTGTATGTCGGCTGTCTCTGGCGATTGCATATTGCGATGGTTCCTCTGCTGAAAAGGGCAAGCTTAACTCCGCGCGGCGGCAATGAAAACTTATCAGCGAATGCCGGGGATTTTTTTCTGCTTTTTGTTTATATACAGGCGCGCATCGGCTGCTTTCATTGCTTCACCGAGTGAGTGTTCTGGCGCGAGATGTTCCGCTCCCCAGGAGAAATCGACGCGCTGTTGATGGTCATGAATCGCCAGATATTGCCGGATCCTCGCCGGGATATTTTCCGCTTCATCTTCCGGATAATCGATCAGAATTAGAAAGAACTCATCGCCTCCTAAGCGCACGCCATAATCGCTGCTGCGAATAGAAGCGGAAATAGCCTGCGCCAGAAGAATAATCGCTTCGTCGCCGGCGTTATGCCCCCAGGTATCGTTGATCTTTTTCAGTCCATCGCAGTCAAGGGCTATTGTAACGACGTTAACCCCTTGCGCGGTAAGTCGTTGCAGGCGTGATTCCAGCATCGGGGTAAGGATCTTACGATTATAAAGGCCGGTCATGGTATCGCTGATATTCTCTTTCGACACCGAGTTGTAGTGGCGGAAATGAACCCGCACCAGGTGCAGTAACGCGGCGGTTGAGAGTAAATAAAACAGGAAGAGTTTCCACGAGCTGAGCAGAAAATACATAATATCAAGAGATAAGGTTATCCGTAAGTTTTCTGCTACCTGATGGGTGTAATGGGCGTAATTCAACAGATGTGTTTTACTATTATGTACCTCAATGAGCGCGCCGGTATCGGAATCCTTCAAGGTAATATCCAGATAGCGCCATACCAAAGGCCGGTCGCTGGTGTATAACAAGGCCTCAATCTCTTGCGCGGTCACATCGACCATCACTACGCCTTTCAGCTTATCCTTGAAATACACTGGCGTTAAAAACGATAAAATATTCTTTCCCGTCATCGCATCAACATACACGGTCGAGATGAGCGAACGACCCTGTTCTAAACCATCAAGGCTGGCCTGGCTAATACCCAGTTTACTGTCCTGAAGAAAATTCCAGTTCTGTATCGGATTACTTTTAATTCTGACGGGCGCATAAAAGTAGATGTATTTATTTACCAGATCTATGTAATAGCGAAAGCGTTTTTCTGATTTGAGCGTCGCAGGAACCTCTGGCTGCCAGCTATCATTTCTGGCAACCGCGCGATCGAATGCCTGGAGCGCAGGAATATCTCCACGCCATTTGCCGCAGTCGGCATGTGCGGCGCTTAGGGTGCCATGCAATTGGGGATAGGTATAGCCGGCGATATTCAAACCACTGACATCCCCGTTGTGTTGTACGCTATTACAGACCTGTTCTAACTCTGTTTGGTTTGGGGGAGTATCCAGCTTGCGCAGAAACTGAGAGATGATGAGTTGATTCTGATACTTATCATAGAGAAAGGTCGATTCTCCTTTTTCTATGATGTATCGCATATAGCCTGACATATCGCGATGGGTAGCGATTAATTCGTATACGAGAAATGAAGACGTCAACACCACGACGCCTGCGGAAATAACATGTCGCAGTAATTTATTCTGTAATTTCATGATGTTTGCATTCGTCCTACCCGTTTAGCTGATTTTATCATAGTGGATAAACTGGCTACCAGAGCGTGGGTGAACGAACGGCTGGTCAGAAAACTATGCTGACAGATAGTTCAGGAGTGGAGAATAGGGCAAGGCAGGCTGGACTAAAAAGCGGCACTCTTCATGACGCGTGTCTGAAGAGTGCGCAGGACTGGCCTAAGGCCACTCATGAGGCGGCGGAGGCAAACATTTTGCCGCTTCCGGCGAGCTGTGACATGACAGGCTGATAAACATCGATAGATTCGATATTGTCAAAAGTCACCATGTCGGATTTACAAAAAATGCATTTCGCGCCGAAGGGATTTTTTTCGCTCACATCAAAATGTGAGGTTCTGTACTGTGACCCATGGCAGCACGGGCATCGGAAATGAATATTGTTAATCATAATTTTATCCTTTTATATTATTATGTTTTTTTTTCATTTTGTCACTCATCCACAGATTATAAATACGTAAAGTTTCTGGTGGGCTGAGCTTCAAAACGGAAATATCTTTAATGTTACTACTAAAAATAGCATGCCTGACAAATTATGTTATCAATTTATGCCATTTTGTGGTGATTTGAATGAGATGCTTCTTATTTATCTACTCAGGTCAAAGCCGTCATCGTTATCGTAAATCAGAAGTTCGCATCAAATTTAGCCGGCGTTTAACCGTCTTACTAAGCCATTACTCTTATTAGTCATCTTCTATCCAGTTTTTTAATGTATCAAAGCATACAGGATTTGATTTGCAGAAGAATCTTAATACTATTGGAGAGACTCAGGAAAGGTGGTATCAGCGATAGCGCCTGGAGGTGTGAGTAACTGCTTGGGTAATATCTTTCTGTCTTTCAAATCGACGTAGCCATTAACGCATAGTAGAAAAAATAGTGCAACATTTATTTTAGCCATCCAGAGGCCCAATGCGTAAAGGATTAATTCGGTAATTATCTAAATGTAAATGAGCGGAGCCTGAACCTGGCTATTTATGTGTTTGTGGAACAGAAAAATCAGCCAGAATGGGTATTTATCTGGCTGATTAATGAGGCTAAGTATTGCTGGTGGTGCCTTGTTTATGGAACAGTTCACGGAACACCGGGTAAATATCTTCCTGATCGCGAATATGCTGCATAGCAAAATTCTCAAATGTTGCCTGCAGATGTTCATACTCGCGCCACAGAGTCTGGTGGGCGCGGCGGGTGATTTCGATATAGCTGTAGTAACGAACCACCGGCAGTATTTTCTTCGCCAGCAGTTCATGACACAGCGGCGAGTCGTCTGCCCAGTTATCGCCATCCGACGCCTGCGCGGCGTAAATATTCCACTGCGCCGGGTCATAGCGGGCTTTAACAACCTCATCCATCAACTTCAGGGCGCTTGAAACAATCGTGCCGCCGGTCTCCTGGGAATAGAAAAACTCATGTTCATCCACCTCTTTCGCCTGGGTGTGGTGGCGGATATAGACCACTTCAACGTTTTTATAGGTCCGGCTGAGGAACAAATACAGCAGAATGTAAAAACGTTTCGCCATGTCTTTTGTGGACTGGTCCATTGAACCAGAAACATCCATCAGGCAGAACATCACCGCCTGGCTTGAAGGCTCCGGTCGTTTCTCATAGTTTTTATAGCGTAAATCAAACGTGTCGATAAACGGCACGCGCTCAATTTTAGCCCGCAGTTCCGCAATCTCTTTACGTAGCCGCTCCTCTTCCAGCAGCTGCGCTGGTTCGCTTTTGGCAATGGTATCGAGACAGTCTTCCAATGCCCGCAGTTCGCGCCGTTTACCGGCGGTCATCGCGGTTCGCCGCGCCAGCGAATTCTGTAATGAACGCACCACGCTGATATTGGCCGGCACGCCGTTGGCGGTAAAACCCGCACGATGGGTTTTGAACTCGTTCAACTGGCGTTGCTGGTTTTTCTTCAGGTTGGGAAGGGCAAGATCTTCAAACAGCAGGTCAAGATATTCATCTTTGGAAATCTGAAAGACGAATTCATCCTGGCCCTCGCCATCGGCGCTGGCTTGCCCCTGACCACCGCCGCCTCCACCGCCGCCGCCCTGTGGGCGTTCAATGCGGTCGTTCTGCACAAAGTGATCGTTGCCGGGATGGACGCGATTACGTAGCCCGCCGCGCCCCTGATGAAACATTGGCTCGTTAATATCGTCCGTCGGAATGGAGACGGATTCACCGCTGTCGATATCGGTCACCGAACGTTTATTGATGGCTTCGGAGATCGACTGCTTTATCTGCGCCTTGTAACGGCGCAGAAAGCGCTGACGATTGACAGCGCTTTTGTTCTTCCCGTTCAGGCGTCGGTCTATGAACCAGGTCATATGCCCTCCTGTACTGCATTTGCCAACTGTACCCTGATGTTGCTTAGGGTAGATGTCTTTCGTTATACGAGCAGTGGTGCTGAAACCCGGCAGCCGCGGCTACCGGGTTTGTCGCTATCAGGACGATTTACGTACCCGCAGGTACCATTCGCACAGCAGGCGCACCTGTTTACGGGTATAGCCTTTTTCCATCATGCGATCGACAAAGTCATCGTGTTTTTTCTGCTCGTCGGTAGACGTTTTGGCATTGAACGAAATGACCGGCAACAGCTCCTCGGTATTGGAGAACATTTTCTTCTCAATAACCGTGCGAAGTTTCTCATAGCTGGTCCAGTTCGGATTACGTCCGCTGTTATTCGCTCTGGCGCGCAGCACGAAGTTGACGATTTCGTTACGGAAATCTTTCGGGTTGCTGATCCCGGCGGGTTTCTCGATTTTCTCCAGTTCCGAATTCAGCGACTCACGGTCGAACAGTTGCCCGGTATCCGGATCGCGGTACTCCTGATCCTGAATCCAGAAATCCGCATAAGTGACATATCTGTCAAAAATGTTCTGTCCATATTCGGAATAAGACTCAAGATAAGCAGTCTGGATCTCTTTACCGATAAACTCGGCGTATTTCGGGATCAGATAGCCTTTGAGGAATTCCAGATAACGTTCGGCCTGCTCCTGCGGGAACTGTTCGCGTTCGATTTGCTGTTCCAGTACGTAGAACAGATGGACCGGGTTAGCCGCCACTTCGGCATGATCGAAGTTAAACACCCTTGAGAGAATTTTAAAGGCAAAACGGGTAGAGAGACCGTTCATCCCTTCGTCAACGCCGGCGTAATCACGATACTCCTGGTAGGATTTCGCTTTCGGATCGGTATCTTTTAAGCTTTCGCCGTCATAGACGCGCATCTTCGAGTAGATGCTCGAGTTTTCCGGCTCTTTCAGGCGCGACAGGATTGAGAAGCGCGACAGCGTTTCGAGCGTTCCAGGGGCGCATGGCGCATGGGTCAGTTCACTGTTATTCAACAATTTTTCATAAATACGGATCTCTTCCGAGATGCGCAAGCAATAAGGCACTTTGACGATATAGACACGGTCAAGGAACGCCTCGTTGTTTTTGTTATTACGGAAGGTCACCCACTCGGATTCGTTGGAGTGCGCGAGGATAATACCGTTGAACGGCAGGGCGGAGATACCCTCGGTACCGTTATAGTTGCCTTCCTGGGTCGCCGTCAGCAGGGGGTGCAATACTTTAATCGGCGCTTTAAACATCTCGACGAATTCCATGATCCCCTGGTTGGCGCGGCACAGCGCGCCGGAGTAACCATAGGCATCCGGATCGTTTTGCGCATAGTGTTCCAGTTTACGGATATCCACTTTCCCCACCAGCGCCGAAATGTCCTGGTTATTTTCATCACCGGGTTCCGTTTTGGCGATGGCAATCTGTTCGAGGATTGACGGCCACACTTTCACGACGCGGAATTTAGTGATATCACCGCCGAACTCGTGCAGGCGTTTAGCCGCCCACGGCGACATAATTGTGCCGAGATAACGGTTAGGAATGCCGTATTCTTTATTGAGGATCTGCGCGTCCTCCTGCGGGTTAAACAGGCACAGCGGATGATCGTTGACCGGGCTGCGTTCGCCGTTGGCGCTCAGCACGTAGATTGGCACTCGCTGCATCAGCGATTTCAGACGTTCCGCCAGCGAGGATTTACCGCCGCCGACCGGCCCCAGCAAATACAGAATCTGTTTTTTCTCTTCCAGACCCTGCGCAGCATGTTTCAGGTAGGAAACAATCTGCTCGATGGCATCTTCCATACCATAGAACTCTTCAAACGCCGGATAGCGTGCGACAACCCGGTTTGAAAAGAGGCGGGACAGCCGCGGCTCCAGGGCCGTATCGACCATGACTGGTTCACCAATGGCCGTCAATAGCCGCTCTGCCGCGTTGGCATAAGCACTGCGATCTTGCCGGCAGATGGTAAGAAACTCCTGCAGTGTGAACTCTTCGTCCTTGGCAGCTTCATAGCGCTGGCGATAGTGATCGAATATATTCATGGCATGCCGTCCTTTCGTATACTATGGGAACATTTTGATTTAATACTTTTAGCGTAGTTCTTCAACGGGATAAAAATTATGCTCCGTCCTATATGTTATGAGCGAGTATCTTCCATTCAGCAACTCGAAGGAGGAGGCGGTCTGGATGACCAACGTTCAGTTCTGGAAGCTTATTTAGATAGAAATGCTGCATTATTTAATAATGACAGGGTGTTTATTCGGGATCTGGGGGTTAGTGCATTCAGAAATTCCAATATATCACCAGAGTCACAACTTGGGATATTTTTGCAGGATGTGCAAAATCGCAAGTATGGAGAAGGTGATGCACTCATAGTTATGTCACTCGACCGTATTAGCCGCCGTTCCAGTTGGGCAGAGGATACTATCAGGTTCATCGTGAACAGTGGCGTCGAGGTTCATGATATTTCTGCCAGTACTGTGTTACGAAAAGATGATCCACACTCGAAACTTATCATGGAACTGATACAGATGCGTTCACACAATGAATCGTTGATGAAGTCAGTACGTGCAAAGGCTGCGTGGGATAGAAAGATCAAAGAAGCCATCAAAGAAGGTAAGGTTATATCAAATAGAATGCCTGTATGGCTAGTCAATGAGGGAGGTAAGTACGCGATCAATGAAGAGAAGGTAGAGTTGATTCGTTCATGTTTTAAGATGTACGCCGCTGGCATGAGCACTGGTGAGATTGTGAAGCATTATAAACAGAAGGGTGTTTTGCTTCAGATGGTGACTGTTTCAAACTGGGTTCGTGATCGTCGTTTGTTGGGTGAGCACAAACGTTATAACGATGAGGTATATCGTGGCGTATATCCAGTTGTGATTGATGATGAGCTATTCCTTACAGCTAATCGTATGATGGATCGCGTTGGTCTTGAGAAGAAGAAACCACGTGAAGACTTACTATTAGACCATGCAGTTGTGAAGAAGATTTTCCGACTATTTGAAGATGGTGTTGGCACTGGTTCAATAGTTAAACAGTTAGAAGCAGGTTGGAGTACCGTAAATGTCTTAAGAGTCTTGAGGGATAAGAAGGTTGTTAAGATGAAAATTATCGACAACTTAACATTTGAACGAGTAAACCAGAAGTTATCATTGAATGGTGTAGCTAATCGCATCAGAAAAGATTTATCTATTGCTCAAGATGATTACATAACAAACTTGTTTCCTAAGATTCTCAAGTGCGGTTGCTGCGGTGGGAATATTGCTATTCACTATAATCATGTAAGAACAAAATATGTTATCTGTCGTACACGTGAAGAGAAGAAAGCTTGTGATGCTAAATCAATTCAATATATCAGGATTGAAAAGAATATTCTGGAAACAGTGAAGAATGTCAATTTTGAACAATTGATGAAAAAAGAAGAAACCAATAGTTCTCCAGTAGATACATTACGTGAGGAACTATCTTCATTACGCGAGGAAGAAAAAGCATTTATTGCACGTATTGAAGAGCGTAAAAAGAAGGGACTACTGACAGGTATAATGCTTAGTGATGGCTTAACAGAGGTTCAGGATAGAATAGTTCAGGTAGAGGATGAACTAATAGGATTACAGGATATCCGAGAGATACCAAAACTCGATTTCAATATTGATGAGGTATTAGATCCTATGAACGTAGAGTTACGAGCTAGGATTCGTAAGGAACTACGATTAGTGCTTAAGGCGATAAGATATAGAGTTATTGCTAATGCTATCTTTGTGCACTTGGATTATTTTAATGACTACCTTACACATGTTTTAGTGATTAATAATAAACGTGGTGGTGGTGAGATGCTGACTGAATTCATAATTGAGCATCGTAATGATGTAAGAATTTATAAGAGTGACTCCTTCTGCTTAACATACACAGAAGGAGATAAACTACCAGCGTTTAGCACGCTAGATAGTAAACCTATCAATTTTATTGAATATATATTGTTACGTGATTATATACGTGAATTAGAGGGTGAGGAGTCAGTGACAGCTATTTGGATGGACCGTAATGAGAAATTTATATTCCAGTCTTAGTCGGGCTGAGGATAATACAGTGGAATTACTGAATGGAGTAATAGAAATGCTGAATGTCATAAACGATGAATGGTCAGGATGTATCTAAACGATTAATGCCACCAGAAATTACAAAAGAAATGATATGAATACTATGCCCCATGCTTTTTGGCTTATATCATGACAGGAACATTAAGATGAAAAGAATACTTATTCTTGCTCTACTATTCAGTACTGAGTCATTTGCACATATCGTTACGGATCGTGAAGCATGGGATAACTGGTCTGGTGGTTCTCTACATACATCAACTACCCTATATGAATGTGGTAGTTATGTGATTGAGGATGACAATAGCCAGATTATCAAAGTTAATGGATATCCACATGAACTAACTAAATCGGTACTCAAGGCCGATGGGCTGTACAATACATATGATAATGGCCTTACATTAGCTATTCTTTCAAAGAAGGGAATAGTACAGCTATACAAGGATGGAAAACTTATAGTTAATAATTGTAGTTTAACTTCTAAATAATCAATGCCGGGTATATCCCGGTTTTGGATTTCAATATATCCAATCAAAAATATTTTCGAACAAAATAATTATATTGCATATAATGTTATTAGGCCGCATTTGAACGGCTTTTTTAATATCTATGATAAATAAGTACGTACAGTAGGAGAATATATGAAGGGAACTGAATCAAAAACAGAACGTGTGGATCTACGTGTAACGCCGAGTATCAAGAAATGGTTAAGAGAAAATGGTGGAGCACAGAAGATAATCGATAAACTAATACAGGAAGCAAGAAACAAATGATTTCATTTATATGTGGATTAATAGTAGGAGCAGTACTGGTAAAGGTGAAATTATAATACCCAAGAGTAACGAAATGGTATAAAACTTTCGACAATATAACTCACAGGAAGTGAGTTTGATACATGGATGTAATATGAATATCAGCCTAAAAAACACAACAAAGGATGGTGTAGTAACAATTCATACTTTCAGTTATAAAGATAATGGAAGTTATTTTTCCACTGGGAATTTTGAAATATATAAAAATGGTGAACTTGTTCGTAATATCAGTACTGGAATTGATAGGGTTTTAACACCAAATAATAAAAACCATAATGGAAATGGTAATGGATATAAACAATTATGTCTAACAATTGATGGTAAACTATTCAATTATCCAATCCATAAATGGTTAATGGTCATGGATTATAAAGGCCAAATTCCCGAAGGTTTTGAAGTGGATCATGAGGATGGCAACATTCATAATAATGATATTTCAAATCTACGAATTGTAACACGCGAATATAACCGTAATGAAGGCTATAAAAAATTAGTAGATAGTGCAATGAGTAAGTTTTTCATAAAATAAAAAATGCCAGTACTGCGGAGAATTCAGTACTGGCAACATGGAGTAAAAAATATAACAAACTACGGAGGTATTTATGGCTAGACCAAAAGCAACACGTGATAATTCGAATGTCGTTACATTTCTAAATGGTAAGTCCTATTCAAGATTGTCCAACAAGTACAAAGCGATTATTCTAAGCAGTACCGATAAATCTAATTTCGGTAATACTAAGGGAATAAAAGTAAGATACGTATTCGATGCATTAAGAAAGGTATCAGTACTGACAAATGAAAATGTTGGTAAATGCATTAATGAATTCATTACAGAAACATATCTTTCAAAGGTAATTAATAAATTTAGTAATGAAGATATCAAATATATTCGTAATAGTATGCTTGATTCTGATGGTTTCGTTAACATCCAATGGTTGAAATGGTTTAGTACCGAATTTGAAGGACTGAAATTATTAGGTAGGGCTAGTATTGAAAATTATGGAAAAGCATGTAGAGAGGCAAGTATGAACATTGAGAAATTGATTAAGGTTCCGGTACTGGATGATTCAGTTAAACAGTACCTGGATAATCTATTGGCAAATGGGGTTGAACCAAAGCTAATAATGGATTATTTAAAGCGTAAGTGATGATTAAGGTGGTAGGAAAACCACTACGGTAGAATGCGGGTTGCAGGGGTTTTCCTACCTATTAAAGATATAATATGTGTTGTAATAAATGGTTTAAACTGCCCGCAGGGGCTACTGTCCATATCTCATTTCTTGAAGGTCTGCCTTACGTCAGCCCTTTAAAAATTAAGATAAGATCGTTTTTATTTGGCTTTTCGCCGTCGCCTCCGGCAACTGCGACAAATACAATAAAATGGTTTTTAATTGACTTCTAGAGATCAGATACTTTTTTTTTGTTTTCTAGTACCTGATTTAGAGAAATACTTATTTGGGGATCTTATTTTGGAGTAAAGAAGGTCAAGAGATGGAAAGGCTAAAGCCATTACTTCAGTACTGATATACTTCTTCTTAAAAGCGATAGCAATACTGATTGGCGAAGCCATTATATTAAAGTGTTACGCAGTCGCCACAGGAAGCCCGCCACGCGATTTAAACGGGACGACAGTACCGAATTATCACAAACAACTAATAACTGCTCATAGAGCCATACAGAAGGAATTAAAATGTTAAATTTAAAAGATCATTACATCTATACAATGGCAGTTGAAACACGCGATGTAACTCTAATTAAAGTTGGATATTCAAAACAGCCAGAAGTGAGATTATTTGGAATTCAAGAAACAACTCTCATTAAAGTTACTCTAATGACTAAATCAGTGGCAATGACCGAATCAGATGCCATTTCACTAGAGCAAGAGATACATCAAAACTTTGAATGTGTTGATCCAATTACTGGACAGTATTTCATTCAAGACGGATTCTCGGAGTTACATTCATTGGATCAATACCAATCAATACTCGATATGATGCCAAATTGTGAAGAGGTAATATTAACCACTAAAGACTATCCAGAAAGATTACGTGTAATGTATCAGGATCAAGTAGACAAGTATAAAAAAGGGAAAGAAATTACATTAAAGGAATATCTTCACACTATGCCCGAATTCAAAAGCACTGGTAACGCAGCCGCCGATGACCTGATGATGAAAATCCGTGGTGGTAAAACTGG
This sequence comes from Klebsiella sp. 141198, assembly GCF_050600785.1. Lineage (NCBI taxonomy): Bacteria > Pseudomonadati > Pseudomonadota > Gammaproteobacteria > Enterobacterales > Enterobacteriaceae > Klebsiella > Klebsiella sp. 141198. The sequence continues at coordinate 206,991 of NZ_JAQIRM010000002.1, read as the reverse complement.
TTCATATAAATTATAACAGTATACGGTACTGAATTCTGGAATGATAATTTACTACTATAAATTTTAGTAATGAAAGTAATTCTTCACCTATCTCAAATGATAAATAGTAGTATATGCGGTAGGTTATGGTGACAAGAAAAACTTCCGATTTTTTCCAGCGGGGATCGTTGCCCCGGTACCGCTCCAAATAAGAAAATATGAAACATTATGAAATCGATTATTGTGCATTTCATAAATGCATTCGTGTTCAATGTTGGATCAATAATCAATATGAACCGTTGTTATCGAAGATAATCCCCGTAACCAATTTAGTACTGTATGAATGGTACAAACAAGCCATAATAACAGCCATCAGGTTAATATGATGCAATCAATGCGAAGAAATGATCCCACCCATGAGGTGGGATTTTTGTGGCATAAGATAACTTGGTGCATGGATTCCAAATGAAATATCATGTGTTACTATTTTTATTGTTGGAATTTGAAGATATCATCGATATCACGAAGAAAAAACTCTCTATCATTGATAATCTCATCTCGTATACCAGTTAAATCTTGTTGCAATTGAAATGCCCTATTATAATCACCAAACTGCTGGATGGCAGCAACGTCTAATGCCTTTGAATAAAAATCAAGAATTTTTTTGAAGTGCGTCTCTACTTCAAGTGGGTACTCGATTTTCCATCTTTTACAAGCTTTAAGTTTTGATTCTAATGAGAAATAATTTTCAGTACATTTGTTAATATTATTCCTTATTTCTTGTTGGTTAGAAACAGTAATAGCACCAGGGAACACATCCCAGTAAATATTACGCAATTCCAAAACAATGCTATCATAGTCTCTAAGCATCGAGCTAACATGATTGAAACCTTCTTCATTTTGCTTTTCACGAATCCATAGTGGAGCCGATTTATACGCGAGATAAGCAATTACTAGAGTACCGAGGGTACTCAAAGAACTTATGATATCTGTAAGGCTACCTACCTCGATAGTACTAATCAAGTTTGTAATACCAGTTCCATAACCTAAAACTTTAATAAATGTAACTATAGCTACAATGAATAATACAAGAACGGTAGAAAGCAGTATGTTATTCCAAAATTTCATGAGTGAGGATACTTATTAATAATAAAAGATAAATGATGCAGAAATAATTATCTTAATCATAAAGCCATTTTCCAGCCTTAGCACGTTCAATAAACATTTGTACCCGGCAATACTGGTAGTATAAGCCCAATCCTTGCATGGTTTCGACTAAATGGTTAGTGTCTTCTTACGTGTCTCAAAGGAACCAGTGAACACCTTACGAAAAACAAGGGAGAGTGGGCTTGTACCTCTAGTTGCACGCCGATAGTCAACCTTGTCCCGTACTGGAACAAGAGGAAGACGTATAGTAACGTACTCAGTGTGTTTTTATAATCATTTTTATTATGTATAACCAAATTTTAGGTCTTAACGGGATTTGCTATTCCACAATGATACGTTAAACCAAAAGAGTAGTACAATGAAAGCGTTGCAAGTTTTTGATGTACAGTTCATACTTTCCAAGTACCCAACTCTTGAATAATTGTGGTGGTTTGTCTCTAACTAGGGTCTTGAGTTGGGTACAACATCGTTTATAGGAATCGTTTATATAATGAAAAAAATATTAATTTTAATGCAGTTACTACCAATTACAGCATATGCCAATGTTCCTGATTTTAAATGTTGGGATATTAGTGGGATAATAACGAGCACAGATGATAGTCGATATGTGACTAGGTATTATGATAGGAAATATGATTCATATCGGTATATGACCGCCCCTGACATCAACGATGAATATAGAGAATACTTAATATCAAGTAGGGTGAGTGATGATGGGTACTATTATGGGAATGTGTATAAGGATGAAAAAGGAATGATGTATTATGATATAAAATGTAAGTTAATGCATTAAGCGTGTTATATGTGCTTTAAGTACAGATGTACTAGCGAACGATGGTAAGTTTAGATGGTTGATTTGAAGAGGTCATTGTGATCTATTTTACTAGATTTTGGGGCATGTGTAAGAAATATTTTTTTGCATTTGCAGCAGGCGGAATTGCCTGGATGTTATTGGATGTTTATGTTTCGAAAGGAATTGATAAGGGGAGCTACCCTGATTGGATTTCTTCAGTTTGTAACATAGTCATGGCTTGTGCAACTGTGGGAGCTGTACTAACGGCAAGAAACTATTTAGCCCAATTCACGGCACAAGAGGGTTATAAACTTGCTATTAAGTTCTTTAATGAATCATTTCATGAAATATTACCATTGTCCATTAAATTGGAAGAATCAATTGGTGATGTTGTGAAATTCTATAATGATATTGCTGATGAAGGAATTTCAGATGTTGAATTGAACGGTTTCATTTCTAATGCACATAATATTAGTGCTAAATTATTCAAATTTAATGAGTATAAGAAATCTTTAGATAAAGAACTAAATTCCATTGCAACTTATGGGTTGCACCTTAATGATGAATGGAGTTTTTTATATAAACAATTAACTGAGGATCTAAACGATTTAGGGAAAATGTTTTCGGAATTTTCAGAGCAAAACCAATGCTATATTGAGGCAATAGAAAGAGAATTCAAAATTAGCATATCTAATCACTTTGGTAATATACGAGTACCGAAAAAGAAATTCATAAAACAAAATGACACTGCATATAATAAACTGGTTAATTATACTAATGGTATGAAAACTAAATCAAAAAACATCAAAAAAGTATGTAATGGCTTCATTAATAAACCTGAAGTGATTACAAATGTTTTCTGCGTTTGAGGTTCTTGTCATGAATAAGGATACAGTGCTAATATATTCCGCACTAATTGCACTTAGTGGTGTTATACTATCGGCTGTGATTAATTTATGTATTAATCATATTAATAGAAATAAATCACGTAATGAATGGAAGCGAGATAAACTATTAGCACTAACAAATGAATTTATAGAGTCTTTTTATAAAGACGTCAAGTATGCACGTGAAAATGGAGATGCGAGCGGTATTAGTGATGTCCAGGATTATGTACCTACTCTTTTTACCAGTAGTGAAAAGGCTCTATATCACATTTGTATGTTGTTAGATGAAAATGCTAGTAATAAAGCGTATGCTATATATAGCGAGATGCGAAAAATAGCTTCTACGTTTGTTACTGATAGGATATTGAAAATGCATCTGGGTGAATATTATGTTCAGTTTGAGGCAATGAAAAATGAGGAAATTAAAAAATTCATTAAATTTATTAGTGAATATATTAATGGATTAAAATGAATCAATGGTTAAATACGAGAGGGGAATAAGGATAAAAATAAGATTCCTATCTAAGAATACTACAATGAAATACGCCCCAATAAGATAATTGGGGCGTATTTATCAGGAGCGGTTATTCATAAATGAATCGCAGTACAGAAGCTAATTTTGCTTCACACTTTGGATTTAGAGTAATACTTCCATCAAGGAACGAGCGAACGCGTTTCCAGGCATTAAACGGTTTACCTCCTTCAGATGGAGCATTACCATCTTCAGTCGGATCCCAAAGTAAATGTTCAAAGGTATCATCAACAGAAAATACTTTATCGTGACCAACAATATTGGCAATTTTTTCATTCGCTCGATAGGCATTAATTGCAGATATAGTGGCAATTTCGGCATCGCTCATATTTTTTCTGTCAGTATCATGTACAACTTTAAACGGAATGTTAAGTTTTGAGAGTATTCTTGCGATTGCTGGAATTGTCCATTTCCCTCCGGCAGATACAATTGTAGTATCTCTAATAAGACTGCTCTCGATACCGAATTTATCGCACAATTCCGAGGCAAATCTGAGAATTGCCACTTCAGTGTCTCCTTCGACAACAACAACCCTCTTTGCAAAGAAAGCTTCACAAACAGTTGGATGAAAATCTAGGGCAGCTCTGAGCATTTCCCTTTCGTTATATTCGGCATCCATATGAAAAATAGTATCATCTATTTCATGTACAGTTCGCTTTCCTTCATGGTTGTCTTTTATTAACTTCAATGAAGAAGGGTTTTCAGCGATATCGATTAAAAATGGTGAATGTGTGCTAACAATAACTTGGCAAGCAGATACAGATGATTTCTCTCTAAGTTTATCTCTAAGTAATCTCATTAAATGAGGATGAATATATAGTTCTGGTTCCTCGTAAAGAATTAGTGTTGAACGTTGTGATTCTGTTACTTCGAAAAGAGCATTTGACTCGAGCAAGGCATAAGCCAATGCTCTTTGAACACCACTGCCTTGATATTCAAGTTGAGTTTCTAATTTATCTTCAATAACTAACGTCGCTGCTTTCATCAATGCAGCATTAATATCTATTTCAGTGAGGCTCAATTTTACCTTAGATTTGAGATCCATTACCTGATTCAATGATTCAGTAATGGATTCCATTAGCTCCTGCAAACCTTCAATCAGTTCACCATCCAATTCACCTTTCATTTTTTTATGTAGCTTGTCAAGTGAGGATGTATATTGTTCGAATGATGAATCAGCCTGTAAAACAGGGTATACTCTATTTGAAAATAAAAATCCAAACGGTGTCCCTTTTTGAGATTTAAGATCATCCTCAATTTTAAAGCATGCAGGGATGTATAGAACGTGTGGTAATGCTTGTTGTAAGCTATTTTTGAAGTTAATACCATCAGATGTCCAACATAATGAAGATGTAACTTTTTCGGGGTATCTTTGTTTAATCACCCCAATTACATCATCTTGCATTTCTTTATATGCTTTACTGTTAGTGCATCCAAGTTCTTTAATGATTTCAAATAACCAAGGAATGTTTTTTGCAGTAGTTATTGATGCAGAGTAATTTTCGATTTCTTCTTTATTATAATATACTTCATATATTGGTGAACCCATGCATTCATTATCATGATCCCATTTGGTTCTAACTCTAATGGAGAGTTTGTCATCATGAATGAGGTTGGAGATTGCAGGTTTATAACGTTCGGCCTCTTGTATATCTGAAAAATGCCCCGTAATAATCATCTCATCATCACTAGCAGTTCTAAACGGCCAATCGTCAGAAGTGGGATTTGTCGTATCAACTAATATTTTAATTGCTTTGAGTATTGTTGATTTTCCGATGTTATTAGAACCGATTAAAGTAGTGAAGTTTTCAAGATTAATCGATGCAGAAGTAATGCCTCTAAAATTCTGAATATCAATACGCGTAAGTTTCATATAAATCCCTATAAATTGAAAAGGATTATGATGAGGATTTTCAATGTGATAGTAAAATATAATATATTGAAAATGTGATATAGGTATATATTTTACATGGTTATATTGCTAATGATTTTATAGTGTGATTATTTTAATGTAGGCGAGTGCTTAAAATGTATACAAAATATACTGGCTTTCAGTACTGATATATCATAACTATATGAATGATATAGTGTGCTGTTGCATCTCTTTGTAAATGATAAATATATAAGTAGAAATGTGATCATATCTAGGTGATAGATATGATCGCTCAAAGAGTTTACAGGGAGATATAATGATTTCACAACAATATGAAGAACACCTTCGACAATACGAAATCTCGGTTAAATCAGTAGTACAGATGTGTTTGCACGAACAACTACTAGATATCAAGAATAAAATTGAAGACTTGCAAAACGTTTCGGATATTGTAGATACAGAGCAGGCAGTAAACCAGTTGAAAACGCAATACAACAAAATAGATACAACCTACATGCTATTTGTCAATGAAAACACCAACGAAGAAGCGAGGGCAGCACTACAAAAATATATGTACGGAAATGAGGAATAGTTATACGTTTTTATCATATCCTGCGTAATACAGTGGGCTTTTGTGTTTTCTACATTTTATTATCTCTCAGTGCGAATAAAAATATTCTTGACAATGTAAGGTCCATTGATATGGTCCAAGGAAAAAGCAATCAAAAATAAGGTAAAAGATATGAACATTATAGCTGTACTTAATAATGAAATTAAAAAAAAAAAACAATGCTTTTCAACAAACCATATCAATAACTTTGTAATTGAATTCACTACTAAAATAGGTAAGACTGCAAACTTCTTTATGGGGCTATGTGTAGTTATCTGCACTGTATCCTGTAGTTCTAATGCCAATATTATGAAAAATGCAGTTGTAGGTTATGTGGATGGAAATCCACGCCCCCTAGTTATGTTCCCCATTACTGAGGGGAAAACATATAGACCACAATTTACTAGTGAATGTCCTGTGAATTATTACTATGACGACAATAATAGTTCTACCTGTGTAATTCGTATAGAACGCATAACTAACTTACATTCATATAGGGAACATGTTCCAACTAAATATCGAACTGTTAATAATCATATATTGAATGGAAGGTGATATAACAAAACATATGCCCAGAATAACTGGGCTTTTGTATGCCACAAACCCCCCTCCAAACGTTCTGTAACGTCCTGTACGGCATTATCTCACTTTATCCAGTACTACCCACAGCCTACTCATAAATATCGTTATGGAGGGTACCACATGATTCACGAAGATTATTATTATGGTAATAACTGTATTGAATACTATTACCGATGCAATGATTTTAAAATAATTGGTATCAAGTATTCTGAAACCGATTATGAATTCTATATTAATGATTACAATGGCAGTACTATCGAATTGGACATTAATACATTCATCGATATTGATGAAGCAATGTATTTTCAGCAGATGACAGTGCATCCACATATTGATCATATTATCTATGCTGCCAATAAGATTTATAATGCAAAGGAACCTCCAAATGATTACATATCTACATTATGAAAAGGGAACTACTATCATTGATGAACATGGGGAGTATTCACGGATATGACAGTACAAGACATGATGAACTAATCAATGCCGAAATTGTTTACCCCAATGGTGTTAACTTCATTCGAATATTCATTGATAAATATAATGTGATAATCAAATACAAATACATTCAGTACTATCCAGTTGATGGGAAGATTATTGTATCTGGTAAGGAAGTTAAAAAACCTAACGAACGAAAACACATCAGGTATATGAGAGATATAGCCAATGAACTCATTTATAATACAAGAGTTAACGGTGAGCAGGTACATCATAGGGTAGCAGTACTGTTAATTTATATGGAGAGCAATTAATGAAAACTGGTGATTATATTGACCATAATGGATATAGATATGAATTACAGTACATTGGGGTACGAAATGGTGATGGATATATTGTTAATAGGAATCATCATATTCATATAACAGATCATGAGTCATCATATGTTGGAACTGTATCTATTTTCGAAGTTAATTCAGTACTGGATACTATTCATTATATACCGGTAGTGAGATGTATAGCTCAATTACGTGAGTGAACTAATTACTCATTAGGTTCCTCCTGAAGTGGGCATAAAGCGAGTTTTGGCCGCGAATCCTTTTGTTTTCGTATCAAAAATACACGGATTCATCAACAATGGGATCTTATACTAAATAATTCAGTACTGAATACTTGCATGGAATAAAATATGAACAACATTAAATTAACTCCAACAATACTTTCCAAAATATATGGGATGGACGTTGCCGTGATATCACGTTGGCAGAATGACGGGCTTAATATGGAATGGGATAACGAATTAATCTTTGGATGGATTATTCAAAATAAAATCGATCCATTGCGTAAGGCCGATCCCGAATTGAAACGTCAGAATCTAATGGAAGATACTCGACTTAAAAAGGCCAATGCCGATCTAAAGGAAATGGAAAAGCAAATACTGGAAAAATCGGTAATTAAACTCGAAGATATCGAGAGTGATTTACTTACATGGACTACCGATCTAAAGAATAAGATTAGGAGTATTCCAGTACTGATAAGTGATGATCTGAGGATTGAGGCCGAAGATCCAGTAAAGTTTAAATTCATCTTTCAGGAAAAGATTGATGAAGTATTGGAGGACGCAGGAAGCGTAAAGTATGAACGAGAAATTGAAAGCCCTATTAAACAAGGCAAACGAAGCACTAAGACCACCAAGAAAAATTAAACCCTCGGATTGGGTAGAAGAACATCTGTACTTTCCCGATGGTGTGGCAGGTGGTCAGAAGATGAAACTATTCGAGTTCCAAAAAGAACCGATAGACCAGTGTATTAATCCCGAAGTGAGGAAGATTGTCGCCGTATCTAGTGCACAGCTATTAAAGACTACAGTACGGAATGAGTATTGCACAATACCTACTAGTTAACCGTCCAGCAAATACCATCATTGGTATGGGGGCATTAGACCTACTACGAAAGTTTCGTAAGGGTAAATGGGAAAACAGTATTAACTATTCCCCCATCATGCAATCAATCATGTCATCCAAATCGGATAAGAATAGTACTAACTCAGAAGTACAGCAAAAGTTAAAGGATGGTACAGATATCTTCTTTACTAACCTGAATGCCCCAAGTGGTTCCCGTTCTGTATATGCCAAATATTTGATATTGGATGAAGTTGCTCCCCTAAAGGCCGATGAAAGGGAAGGTGATCCCATTGCACTAATCAGCGAACGTAGTAAGACCGATAACGCCTCATTGATGGTGATCACCAGTACGCCCCTGGAACCAGACGATACCATAATGAAACAATGGGCTATCTCTAACCAGTCTAAATTTCATGTCCCATGCCCACATTGTGAAACCTTTCATGAATTAGTATGGGAGAATGTACGATTCCAGTTTAAAGAGGTGGAAGGTTCGCGTGGGAGAGCCAAGGCAGATCCCGAAACTGCCGAATTACATTGTCCTCATTGTGACGGCATTATCAATGAAATCCAACGTGCAAAGATGATTACATTGGGTAAATGGATACCAACACGCCCAGAAATTAAGGATGTAGTACGGATATCATATAAGCGAGTTGTATTCACCATTCAGTACTATCAAACAGATTGTGGGTGTATTTGCCGAGAAACATTATAACTTTGATTTGAAGTCATTCTACAATTTGAATCTCGGATTACCATATGAAGATCCAATGTCCAAGCAAATTGAATTTACCCACCTCGAAAACAAACGAGACTTTACCTTTAACCTGGGTAACATTCCCGACGATGTTTTATATCTAGTGTCCGGTACTGACCAACAATTAGAGAGACTTGAAACTACAATCATTGGTATTACGGACAATGAGAAGAAGATTTATGTACTGGATCATCGTAGTAATTTCGGAATTGATTGTACTAAGGTTGAAAGTCCCGTATATCAGGAATTGGCAAACTTTCTGAATCAACCATTCAAGACGGTAAGCGGTAGGGAAATACCACTACTGGGATCATTCATCGATAGTTCGAATGGTAATGCCACAGATACCATATACCGCATTAGTTATAAGTTTGCATCACGACAAGGTAAACGCCTATTCACCCCCATTAAGGGTGCACCAAGCGGGAGTAATGGTCATCCACTATTCAAGAAAACCAAAACCGAGGGTAAGGAACATTGGAACCTGAATGTAAACTTGGGTAAGGATAATATCTATAGACTTATACAACAATGCCTGGTAGATCCCGATGATACCGACAAAACGCAAATATATTTCAGTGCAACCGTACCGGATGATTACTTTATGCAATTGACCAGTGAAGTACGCGTACTGAAAGGTGGCAATTACTTCTGGGAAAAGAAACTAAGTGGAGAGAGAAACGAGTCACTGGACTGTTTATGCTATGCATTAATTTGCAATAAGTGGGTTCAGGCAAACCTTGCAGTAAATGGTAGAAATCCATTTCATGAATTGAGACTCTATACCGAAAACCGAAGCAAACTTGCAAATATCAGTACTGAAACAATACAACCTAAACCACAGGCCAATCTAATAAAACCACAACAAAATTTATTAGGTAGTCGTCCACGTGGAATAAGGTTCACATAAGGAAATATCATGGCAATAATTAGAGCAGTACCATTTAATTTTTCTGGTCAGATGTATAAGGGTATTCCAATCATGCCAACGTTTGATGATGCCAGTATTAATGCATTCAAGGTTATTCTCGGAGATGGAACCGAGATTGAGTATGAAGCTCCATTTACCGTAATTGATACTACTGCTTGGGCGGCAATGGTCGCCACTGCCGTATTATATGGTAATACTCCCGTAGTTAATCAATTTATGGTAGTTGATCCAACCGAAATATCCAGCGAGATCGACGAAATCAAAAAATTACTTGATGAAATTGATACCGTAATACTAAATAAACTAAAAGGTGATGGAGTTCAAAGTATAAATATTAACAATAAACAATTGATGTATTACTCCCCCGATGCACTAACCAGTTTACGTGCACAATATGTTAAACGTTTAAATGAATTACTTGCTAAGGCAAAATTAAATGCGGGTAATGATCCATTCAAGAGTATTACCCAACTAACAATTAGAGAAGATTTTTATGGCAAGAAAACGAAACTATAAATTTAGTACTAAACCAGTAACACCAAAAGCCCGTAAATATCATTACAGTACTAACCAGAAAATGACACGTGGAATACCAGAAGGGGATTACGCAGCCTATAACCTTTTCAATAACGGTATCTATATGGATACAACCGATATTAATAAGGTAATTAATGGTTTTCTACGTCCATTCCGCATGAGTTCACGTAACCTAAAAATGACTAATGGGATTTTTTCCAATTATGTTACCGTTTCAGTACGTGAGGTAATAGGTAGTGATGGGATCTACATTAGACCAATGGTTAACATGTTTGACGATATGGAAAAAAATATTGAATTGTCCCAGGAACTAGAAAAACGATTCTATAAATGGGCTACTGATGCCAACCAGTTTTCAGTACAAGGCAATATGGATATTGTCACCATGCAACATTTGATGGAAGAAACGCGAGCCGTTGATGGTGAGTCATGGCTACATGTTGAAAGCATTAATGGTGTATTAAAGGTTGAAATGATTGATTCGGCACGTGTACCCACCACAAACAATAATATGTTGGCTGGTGGTCGATACATTAGTAACGGAATAGAATTTGATAAGAATGGCAAGCCAATTGCCGTATATGTGATGCGATATAATCCAATTATGTACACCTATGAAATGGAAAACTTCGAACGTATTCCCTTCGAAAATATGCTCCATTACTTCAAACCTGCATGGGTGAATCAACAACGTGGTATACCAGATGTTGTGAATGGTGTTGAATCCCTAAAGAATATGCAAAAATTCCTGGATAGTTCACTATCTAGTAAGGTTCTCAGTACTAGCCTGATGGGATTTATTACTACTCCCAATACCAACGATCAGTATGTCAATCTTAATACAGAAGAAATTGCACAATATCAACATGACTATGCACCTGGTGCAATGATCGAATTACAGGAGGGTAAGGACATTAAGGAATTTAATCCAAAACTTGCCGTAGATGGTATCAAGGAATATACCAGTGAACTTTATAAAACTATTGCAATGAGTCTGAATATTACACCACAGGCATTAACTGGTGATGTAAGTGATGCCAGTTTTTCACGGAGCTAAACTTGCCGAGAATATTCAAGCTGGTGCATTCGCAGTACGTTCAAATCTATTCAAAAGTAAAGTATTGAAACCACTATATGAAATGTGGGTAAAGAATGAACTACTAAATAATAGATTGGAGTTTAGTTTTACTCAACTTGATCAATTAAATGACTGTGAATTCATCAACCAGCGTAAACAATCCCTAGACCCAATTAAGGATGCACAAGAGGTAATCATGCTGGTAGAGGCTGGCCTAATGTCCAAACAGGAAGCAATTGCCAAACGTGGTGGAGATCCAATCATTACTTTCCAACAAATCGAGCAAGAGAAAATACTAACTGACAATAAGGAAATTGAAAGTGAAACAGACCCAAACGAGGGAGATGATACTAACCCAAGTGAATGACGATAGAACGGTTGAACTATCGTTTATGTCAGAGGAACCAGTACCACGAGAATATAATGGTCGTGTACTGAATGAGATTCTAATGACAACGAATGATACCGTTAATATTGACCGCTTAGTTAATAATGGCCCAGTACTATTCAATCATGACTTTGACGAACCAATTGGCGTAGTTGAAAAGGCATGGATTGATGATAACGAACGTAAAGGACGTGCAATTGTTCGTTTTGGTAGTGTTGGCAAGTCCGCCGAAATATACGATCTAATTCGCGAAAAAATCCTCTCCAAAGTATCAATTGGTTATTCAGTACTGAATAGTGAAGTATCTGGAAATAACCTTATCTGTACTGACATAAATATATATGAGATTAGCATTGTTTCAGTACCTGCCGATAATTCAGTGGGGATTGGTCGAGGGATAAATACAACTAATATACTAACTAAAGGTATGGAAATGGAAGAAAATCAAGAAATGGAAAAAGAACGCTCGGAGGAAATGGAATCCGTAACCGAAGAACGTGTCGAAACTTCTACCCCAGAAAATGATCCAGACCATGACGGCGATAATGATGAATCTGCCGAAGGTGATTTTGATCATGATCACGAAATGGATGATGAAGTTAATGCCGATGATGAAGTTCGTGCACTCGAAGCCGAACTAAAACAGATTCGCAAAAGTAAGGTTATCGAAGCCAAGAAACGTGAATTAACCGAACAAATTAAGAATGAACGTGCAATCGAAATTAAGGCCATTGCCGAGGCATTCAATGTAGAAATTCCACAGGAAGATATTTCCGTAGAAGAATTTAAACGCATTATTACAGATAAACAATCCAAAGTTAATATTAAGGAAGAAATCCAAATGGAAAAAAACCAATCTTATGAAAATGCAGTTCGTGGTCTAAAAGGTCTATCCGTAGAGGAAATGCCAATGGTAGAAACTATCCTTGGTCGTCGTATGTCACGGAGTAGTACCGAAAGAACTACTAATCACCAATAAACGTGCACAGGATTTTACTGGTACTGTAACTGGTGCGGGTGATATTCAGACATCATATTATGGTTCATATATTGATAGTCTATTCCCAAATACCATTCTAGATCGTCTAAACATTTCTCGTCGTGCGGGTGCAGGTCACTCCCTAACCATTCCAGTACTGGATTCTATGGGTACATCTACCGATCCACTAGAACTAGGTAAGTTCCTGGATGAAGGTGAGGCCATTGTTGATGATTTCGGTAACTTCTCCAATGTAGTCATGATGCCAAAACGTTTTGGTGCCGCAATTCGTGAATCAAAGCAATTCCTACTAGTTTCTCCAACTGGTCAGGCAGATCTACAGAAAGCAATGAATGATCGTGTTCAGTATAAACTACAGAAACTCGTATTGGGCGTAGTTTCCACCGCAGCAAAACAGGCAAATACTGCAACCGCAGGTACTATTACCGCACAGGATATCGAAGATGCCGTAGAATATCTGGCAACCAATAATGTCGATATTACTAAGTGTGTGGCAATCTGTACTCCGGCGATGTATAACCGTCTACGCAGTACTGCACCATTATCAAATACTATCAATCAGGGTATTATTTCTTCTGGTTATCAATATGGTGAAGGTTTTTGGTTAAATCAGGAAGTATTTGTAATGCCAAGTACCCTTGCACCAAAAGATTCCATTCTAATTGGTGATTGGAGTGATGTTCTATTTGTCGATTGGCAAACTACTACCCAAATTTATGATATCTACACCCTAATTCCACAAGGTCTTGTACGTCTACAACAAGAATCATACTTTGATGTTAAGGTTCTACATAGTAAAACCGGTACTGGTGATGCAAAAACCTTCATTCAACTGAATCTAGGTACTGTTTAATATGTCAAGGGCATTTAATAGCAATCAAATTGATTCATTTCTAAATGCCTTTGGAGAAACAATTAACGTGGACGGTATATATGTACCGTCCATTGTTGAAATGAGAAATATCGAAATTGAAACGGGTGATGGATTTATTGCCGTTGATGAACATTGGTTCACATGCCGCCAATCCGATGTACCCGATATAGATATGGGTAGTACCGTAATCATTCGAGGTCAAACTCTAAGCGTATTCGATATTATTGATGATTTGAGTGGTATTATCGACGTTACAGCGAGGAGAAAGTGATGAAAGATGATTTAGTATCGAAGGTACGCGATGTAATGAACATTCTTATGGATGGTTCAGTACTGAATACCAAGATAAAACGTACCGAAAAAAACAAAGATATCTATAAACAAACCTCATTCAATTTCGATACTGCATTGGTAAACCTCTCCAATAGGCGTGGTGGAACATTCAATATTCAATATCTTTATTCGTCCGATCCAGTAGATGGGGCAGATCCCTATGCAATGTATGATACATTAAAGGGAAATTTTGACGATAATAAAGATAAGATATTCAATGATAATGGATTAAGACTAATTACAACCGATTATGTAATGAATGACATGATCACCGATCCACAAACGGGTTCGCAAAGCATTAGTTTCGCAATAAATATCCAAGTAATCGAAAAAAGGAAATAAAATGAGTAATATTTTTACGGGTGCAAGACTTCATATCTTTTATAATGAAGATGTACAAAACACACAGCTTTATTCGAAAAATAATATAGAAATTAATGAAGTAGCCGAATTCCCCCAAATTAATACAAATAATGGTGTCGTAGATGTCGATACCTATGATTCCGAGTATAATAGTAAACTACTGGGAGAAATTAGCGTAGAACCATTTAATATCGTGGTTAACTACTTACCCGACGATCCAACGCATCAATTCCTAATGGAACATGCAAAGGATCAAACCGAATTCCAAATGATTGTTCAATACCGGACAGGATGAAACACATGCATATTATTCATTAATTCCGGGAACAATCACACAATATAGCATAACTGGGGATAAAGATGCCGTTGTTCAATTGGATATGACATTTACCCCAACACTAGACGTTACCGAAATGTTAGCGATCATTCCTACACCACTTAATGTTGGTGATTTTGGTGTGGGTAGTAATGGCAATGATATACCACAATATCAACCG
The DNA here is from genome assembly GCF_050600785.1 of Klebsiella sp. 141198. Taxonomy (NCBI): domain Bacteria; kingdom Pseudomonadati; phylum Pseudomonadota; class Gammaproteobacteria; order Enterobacterales; family Enterobacteriaceae; genus Klebsiella; species Klebsiella sp. 141198. The sequence continues at coordinate 191,966 of NZ_JAQIRM010000002.1, read as the reverse complement.
AGCACCCCCGATGGTAACTCATTCTATAAAGTTCCGGCAGGAAAGACCGATTCTCCCGATACCAGTACTGATTATATTGGTATTGCAACCGTCGATAATGGAAACATTAATAAGTTGGTAATGTCCGAAACTGGCGAATTGAAGGTATTTGTACAGGCGGGAGAAGGTACCGACTGGAAACAGTTATTCACCGACGATCAGGCAAATAATAAATTCGTACCCGTAACACGTAAAATTAGTGGTCATGATCTAACTACTGATATCAATCTTACCAATAAAGATGTTGGATTGGATAAGGTAACTAATGATGCACAATTAAAGATTTCCTCAAACCTTGCAGACCTAACCGATCCACAGGCCGCACGTAAGAATTTACAATTAGGTTCGATGGCAGTGCAACAGGCCGCAAGTGTAGCCATTACTGGTGGTACTGCAACTCTCGATACTCTAACCGTAAGTGGTAAGTCATCATTGAATGGTGGTTATATCGGTACCGAATATGCCATTGTATTGGATAACACAACTAGCGATCTGAATACTCTACTATTCAATAAAAAAGGTGGTGGAGAACGACAACTATATATCTGCAATACCGATGGTGCAGGTACCAATATTACCAATAAACCTACCAATGTTAAGGGATCATTTAATCTCGTAGTAGAGCGTGTACGTTATGCAAGCGATACGGACAATCTAACCAAGCAAACTCTATCAAGTCAGAATGGCGAACGTGTATGGTACCGTTTTGGTGGTAATAAGAGTGGTGCAACCATCCCAACATGGAATGACTGGAAACTCATTACTGTAAGTGATGATCTCGGTACTATGGCAAAACAGAATGCCGATGCAGTCAATATTACTGGTGGTACAATCGTAGTTGATAAGACTACTACCAATACACTTGGTGTTAGTAACGCCGCAACCATTGCAAATCTAACCGCACGTGGTAATACCATGAATGTACAGCCAGATACGGGCGGTACAACGGTTGGAGTACAGATCGGCTCGACAACACAATTAGTACAATCATATATTGATTTCAATACCAGCGGCCTAAATGTGAATTATGACTCTCGCATTATTGCAAGTGGTGGTACTGCGACGGATGGTAATGGAATTCTATCCCTAATCGGTCGTGAAATTAGATTAAATGGAGATGTAATCCTAAGTACCCCCCTTGGTATTAATAGTGGCGGTACTGGTGCCAATAATGCCACCAATGCCCGTACTAACCTTGGTGTATATTCGACAAGTCAAACCGATAATAAAGTTAGAGATATTGCCATCCCGTCAACAACTGGTGGCGATAACTACTATCTAGTGGCAACACTGAAGGATTCGCAAAGCGGAAGCGGTTTTGTACAATTCCGTGTCAATGGTGCCAATAACTATGGTGCACCAGTAAGTACATGGGATTATGTAAGCCTATCGGCACGTGGAATTGCAAATGGATTGAATACTACCAATGGCGATAGTTTCTTTACGCACATGCAAATGATGCGAGATAAGAGCAGTGCACCATTAGAACTTGGTTATGCAATTCAGGCCGATAAGAGCGTAAACATTTATCTACGTAGTCAATCGTATTGGCAAGGAACGCGAATTCAGGTTGATGCAATTGCCAATGGCGGTACTTTCATTCTGGGAGTATTGGCAACATATGATGGTAGTTCACAGGAATGGGTTAAGACAGTACCGACAGGATATACACCAATCGTTCCCAAGAATATGATTACCGAACGTGATAGTCCTGCATTCATGAATAAAGATAATAATTTCAGTACTAAACAATCTTTCAATGCCGATATTACGATCAATCCCGGAAGTGATGCCAACTCAATTCTAACTCTTGGACAATCTACCATACGTGATAACGGTACAAAGGCATTAATTATTAGTTCCAATAGTGGTACTACTACGGGTAGTCAGGGAATTTTCTTCCGTCCAAATGGTGATACAGATTCCAGTATTCAATATAATGGGAATTCACAAGGACATTACTTTACGGGTGTGACAAATTTTAATGGATTAGTTACTCTTGGAAGTATAACCAGTAGCGGTACGGCAACATTCAATATGTACAGTGGTAAGCGAATTGCCATTGATTTAACTGGCACTACTCGCGATCTCAATACTCTCATTTTCGTCGGTACTGACCAAGGTAATGAAAATCTATTTGTATGTAAGACGAGCGGAGGTGGTGCAAATATAACCAATATGCCGCCGGGTGTAGATGGAAACTTTACACTACGTGTTGAATCCATGCGTCAGAATACCGCAAATGATGCAACCAGTAGACAAACACTTGCAAGTAGTACTACCAATAAAACTTATGTTCGTTATGGTAAGATTACTACGAGTGGTAATGTATGGTCTGTATGGGCAGAATTATTGGATTCCGAAAGTGATTATACTCTAAATGGGGTTATAACATTTGGTGGTGCTACCAATTTCGATAATACTGCAACATTCAAACAAAATGTAACTACCAATGGTATTATCAATGCAGCGGGTGGTATCAGTTCTACCAAATATGCAACATTTAGTGGTTCGACAACCGTATTCAATAGTACTGCACAGTTTGGCGGTGGTATTAACTGCTATTCATCATTCAACTGTACCGAGCCTGGAACATTTGCAAGACAAGTATATTCGAAGGCAACCGTAACCACATCACAGCAAATTAATATTGGTGGTCTATTCCAAATGAAAATGGATGGTCGCGGAGGTTGGTCTGGTGGTGATGCATCCGGTGCATATTGTAATCTATGGTTAGAAGAAAATACCGGTAGTGAGCATTATATGTCATTAAGATTAAATGGATTCGGTAGTGATAGAATTTGGAGATTCCGCAGTGGTGGACAAACTACATCCCCATTGGGAGACTTACAGGTAGCAGGTTCGGATCGCCGTCTAAAAGAAGATATTGTACCGATTAGTACTGATGATGCCGTAAATGCACTTGACCGAATCAACCAAGTTAAGATTAGTGAATTCAAATTCAAGAGTATTGACCGTGTGCAACGTGGTTGGATTGCACAGGATCTTGATGCAATTCCGGGTGCCAAATATGCATATCTAGGTGGCACTACCACCGATGATATAGGTACCGAATTCCAAATAATGAACGTAGATAGTAATGCAATGATTGCCGACTTAATATTGGTAGTACAGAAACTATCTCAGGAACTAAATGAATTAAAGAGTAAATATAATGAAGGGGAATAACATTCCCCACAACCTTAAGGAAATATATTAATGGCAAGTAAATTTGATATTTTTAGTGGTGCTAATATTAGCCTCGAAGTTGGTACTGCAACCACAGATGGTACTGTAGCAACCGATTTTGTAATGGTACCGGAAGTTGCCGAATTCGTAACATCACGGATTCGAATCTACTGTAATTGATGTAAAGACATTTAATAGTGCATATAACCGTACTCTACTCGGTACTAAGAAAGTTCCCGATATCGAAGTAACGGTAAACTGGCTACCAGATAACACAGTACATCTAAAACTAAAACAACTAGCAGACGATCAAAAGCGTGCACAATTCCGCGTTACCTATTTTGATGATGCCGCACATACCAATGGTTATTTTGAGGTATATACGGCATTTGTTTCAACTACCACCAAGGCGGGTGATAAAGATCAAGTAGTAACTATGGCAGTTACACTTGCCGTTGATGGCGGTGCAGTTGCCGAGGGTGTATACGTTCCACCAAGTCTATAATGGATATCCACTAAATAATGGGAGAGTGAAATATTTCACTTTCCCTTTTTTATTGGAGAATGGAATGAATATTGAAGCATTAAAGAAAAAACTAAAACCAGAAAATCATGATTTTGAAATTGAAGGATTTACCATTAAGATTCATGTACCAAAAAGTGGTGACGTGGAAAAATGTACTGACTATTTCAGTACAGTAGTATTCTGTACAGAAGATGAAAATGGACAACCAATCTTTTCATTAGAACCGAGTGAAAAATATATTGATATACATGAAGTATCATATGATTATGTACTGAAAATTTGGAATGCAATTATGGAACTTACTTCGAAAACCAATAAGGTTGAAGAAATCGAAAAAAAATAAGGGCAGATAGTCAGCTAAAACTATACCTAAAATTAATAATGGCTGGTCATAGTCCATCTACAATCGAATCATTCCCCGATGGGCTATTTGATTATCTGCAAGTTTATGATTCAAACGTAGAACCATCGGGTACCCGAATCGATATGATGTATCATGCATGGAGTAATTATAATCTTACAATGAATAATCCAAATCTCGATTCCAAGGCACGTAAGAACCTTAAGATGACCGATTTTGATTTTCTCGATGTGATTGAATATCCGTGGCTTACTACACAAGGCAAGGAAGAACAGAGGATATTGGATAGACAAAATGCAACAATCGAAGAAGGTAATAGACGCCGTGAAGAAATAAAGAAACGAATTGAGGAAAGGAAGAATGGCAAAAAATGAAGAAATTGTAGTCAGGATTAATGGTGATACAACCGGATTACAAAAGGCATTGAAAGGTGGTCAAAAAAGCCTTGATGATTTTGGTAAAAATACTGGTAGTGGTTTTGCGAGTGGAATTGCCGATGGTTTAGGTAAGGCAAGTTTTGCACTAACTTCATTCACTGGTGCAGTACGGCCTTGCTGCAACTGTCGTTGGTGGTCTGGTAATCCAGTTAAATGATCAGGTTCGTGTACTTAACCAGTTATCCAAACAATCGGGATTATCAGTAAGTGAAATACAAAAACTTGGTAAGGCATTTCGTGAAACGGGGTTAGATTCCGAAAAATTATTGGACATAAACCAGGATGTTTTAGATCATTTGGGAGATGCATTTCGTAATGGTGGTGGTGTTGCCGATGATATAAAATCGGTTGGATTGGACGTTAAAGACTTTACCAAATATCTAAATCAGGCCGATGGTGGTATTAAGGCCATTATCGATACCTATTATAGAATGAAGGAAGGAAATGCAACCATTGCCGATCAAAAGTTCCTATTGGAATCTCTAGGAAGTGATGCTAGTAGATTAACTTCAGTACTGGATAAGTATAAAAACACTCAAGATGCATTGAATGCCATACAAAGTGAATCGGTGACAATTACCAATGAGACTGCCGCAGCATTTAGTACATTTGATGGTAATCTTAATACTGTAACCACTTCATTACAGACATGGCTTTATAGTGCAATTACTCCTACAGTAGAGGAACTTAATACATTATACACATTGATGAATAAAGATTGGACCAGTACCGATTTTATGAAGATGTTGTATCGTGGTGCAGATAATTTCCTATTGGGTGGTAAGGGGGTTATTCCCGATACACTTAAAAAATTACTAGGTAAGGATTCATTAGATAGTGCCTTTATTTCGGGATCTGCCGAGAATGATTTCATCAAAAGAAGTCAGGCAGGATATGAAGCCAACAAGGGCAAGTTTACCAAACCAGCGGCAAAACCTTTAACTGGTGGATGGGTAGACCCCAATGCAGCCAAAAACGCCGCAGATAAGGCAGCACGCGACGCAGCCGCCGCAGCCAAGAAAGCACAGGCCGAAGCCGAAAAAGCCGCTAAGGAACGCACACAAGCCCAAGAGAAGTGGGATAAGTTATTGGTGGATTCCATCGCCGATGGTGGTAAACGCCAATTGGATGAAATCATTCGACAAGGAGAAGCACAAGCCAAGGCAATCACCGAATCCGGTACTAAATTGGGTAAATCTAAGGCCGAGATCCAAAAGTTACTTAATGCAAATAGTGCAGCTACTTCCAAAAAGACTAACTACGAATTAATGCGTCAACTTGGTTTAAGTAATCCAAATCAATCATTAGTTGACCAAATTAATACCATCAAGAATGGTGGTGTCACAAAGGATATGGCTAACCAGATGGGTAATAGTCTCAATAATGAACTTCATGGAGAAGACACAATTGAAACGCAAAAGGCCAATATGGAAGCCCGTTATTCGGCATTATCAGAAGTACAGCAAGCATTATATGACAAGCAGTTAATATCATGGGATGAATTCCAGAGACGTAAACAGGATATTCAGAATAGTTATGAGGCCGAAAGTTTAGACCTACAACAAAAGACATCATTGCAGACATTGGATAGTTATGCCAGTACTGCCGGATCTCTTGCCGATATTGCCGCCAAGGCATTTGGTAAACAGAGTGGAGCCGCCAAGGCATTCGTAATGGCACAGGCAGGATTTAATATTGCCTCCGCAACAATGAGCATGTATACGGCAATCTCAAAGGCAATGGCAGAGGGTTTAACTCCCGCAGATCGTGCCGCCGCAATGGCAAGTGTTGCCGCACAGGGTGCAACATTAATTGCAGGGATCTCAAGCGTTGCAGGACAATTCCATGATGGGATCGATTCAGTACCGCAAAGTATGAATAACAAATCATTCCTACTTGCAGGGGGCGAACGTGTCGTAAATAAAACCAGTAATGACAAACTTACCCGTTTCCTCGATTCCCAAAACTCCAATAGTAATGGTCAGGGGATTGGCAATACTACAATCAATGCACCATTAATAATCAACGGTAGTGATGGTAGTGACGATAAGAAATTTAATGAGATGCTACAGAAACATAAAAACAGTGTAATGCAGGCATTCAATCAATCGCAACAAAGGAATAGATAATGAGTGATATTCAAAAATTTTCCGATGCAATTAAGGTGAATGTTTCACTTAAAAGCATTGAGCCACAATATGCAAATACTTCATGGACTGGTCAAAGGGTAACACGTAGTACACGGAATCCAGTACTATGAAGTTTCCATGACACTACAGTTCAATAAGAAAAGCTATCCAGAATTTAACATGTTCATGGCAATGTATTCCCAATCAAGACCATTCATGATTGGCCTTGGTCTATATGGCAAGTATTCGGGAATACAAACGGGTGTACTGAATGTAACAACCACTACCGCAGCAGGTAACAGTACATTCCCATGTAATAATAAACTTGAGGTGGGTTCTCTAATTCAATTTAGTAATCATAACAAGTTATATCGAGTAATGCCCGGTACTACATCCACTTCCATTACCGTATTCCCATTTCTACAGCAGAATGTACAAATGGGTGAGGTGGTAAAATATGATAATCTGATGGTAGAAATGACAATCGATCCAGATAATGACTGGACAATGCCAATTGCAAATAAGGTTGACGTGAGTATTAAGGGTAGGGAGGTTATCAATGGATGATTTCCTAACAAATCCAGATATTATTGCATATTATAATGAACGATATGGTACTGATAAAACCGAGTTATCATTTCCAGATCTATTTGGAATTAATGTAGTCGTATTCTGCTATGATTTATTTCCCGATGGTATGAGTGGTTTTCACTGGACGGATTCATTAATTGATCTTGATGTGGATGGATATCGTTATACAAGTTTTCCATTTATCATTGGTGATTCACTTAAATCTGTAACCGAAGAAAAGGGCATTAATAACAATCAATTATCTCTAAAGATCAGTAATGTAAATACTTCTGTAAGGTCACTTGCCCTATCTAATGCATTTCGTAATGCCCAATTTAATATCAAGTTGGCAATTATGAATCCACAGACGGCAACTATAATCGGTACCATCCTTATATATTCTGGATATGTCGATTACTTCCAGAGCGTTACCGATCCCATTCAGGGAAAGAATGAATTAACCGTATATCTTAATAGTGTTTATCAGAAACTGGATATACAACCATCATTGATTGCCGCCAATAGTGCATATCAATCATATTATCCGGGGGATGAATTCTTTTCCCTTCTTGGTCAAGTTAACCAAAATCAAATATGGAAATACAAATAATGTTGAATAAAATATATGAAATTGCAAGTGATGTAATTGGAATGCAACACGAATACGGCAGTGATGCCGATTGTAATATTATAGCCCTTAAGGTACTGGATCATATCGCGGGTACTGATTGGGTTAGCAAGGCACAATATACATCTCTTAAATCTGGAATATCAAATCTTAAGAAGGTTGGCTATGCCTCAGTACAGGAAATCATAATTCAGTACTGTGATGAAGTACAGAGAGAACATACTATTGATGGTGATCTACTCTTTTTCGATGATCCCATGAATATTGGATTGGTGGTAAGTGGTCACCTACTCACTGCGACAAATGAACATACTACATTTAGATTAATTAATAAGCCCAAGGGCAAATACTATAGAGTAAGGAGTGATACATGAGTGGTGGAATTGGTGGTTTCATTAGTGCGGTACTTACTGCCGTAGTTGTCGCAGCCGCCGTATATTTTAGTGGTGGTACTGCATTGGCTGCATTGGGATGGGGAGCCGCCGCAGGTGCATTATCCCTTGCAATGACTTCCCTAATGCCAACATTAGGTATTACTCCCTATAGTGATGTATCGGATTCTCTATCTCGTAGTACAAGTCCAACCACACGGATTACCCGTCATATATGGTGGAGACTTACCACATAAAAACGGTGTTGATGGTGGTTCATTTATTCTAACTGGTACTATCTGTAGTTGGGTTAATATCCTTAATGACCAGAGTCAATATCTATTCAGTGAACAAACGTCATGTTATGCGGGTATCGAAAAGCACATACAACAAATTTATATCGATCAAGAACCAGTATTGGGAGTACCCATTACTACGGATGGTATTGTACCAGATAGCTATCTATTAGAACGTTATCGTGGATTACTACAATTGGAAGTTCGATTTGGTGGTAACTATACCAATACAAAAACTCTTGCCAAACAATATGCAGGTTCTAAATGGAAGGATAACTTCTATGGTAAGGGCGTTGTAAGTATCAGTACTGTAATCAAGAAAACGCAAAAATCATTAGAAAGCAATACACTTGTAAATGATCAATTTACCATGACCGTTGAGTTAAAGGGTCAGAAAATTATGGATCTTGCCGATGGTATAGAGAAATGCAGTTCCAATCCACCAAGTATTATCTATGATATTCTCACCAATAGTATATATGGAATGGGCGTCAATCCTGCATTGATTAATGTGGATACATTTATGGAGGCTGCATCCTATTGTAAGGCAATGCACTACTATGCAAATGGTTCTCTATCATATCAATCTACCTATAAGGAAAATATTGATTTAGTACTGCAATCGTTCAATGGATTGCTTTATACCTATATGGGTCAGATCTGCATTTCTGCCGATTATAAGAAACTTGCTGTTAGAGATTTTGATGAAAGTATGATGTTTGGAGATTTTACCGTTATTGGTTCTGGTCAAACTGATTACTTCAATACAATGGATTTGAAATATACAAATACATCAGATCTTGCGATGTATAATACGGATGTATTGCGTCTTCCAAGCGATATTAATGATCCAATCGTAATGAAAGATGGTAAGGTAATTGCCATAAGCCGTGATTATTCCTGGGTATATGATACTGAAACACTTGCAAAGTTGGGTAATATCGAATTACGTAAAGGGCAATTTATATTACGTACCGTCACATTCACTACCAATGATGCAATGGATCTAAAGGTAATGGACTGCATCAATATCAAGAATTCCGAATGTGAAATTAATGGTAAGTTCAAGATTGTATCCAAGGAAATTCAGACTACCCAAAGTAGTGCGGGGTATGTTTCCCTAACATGTGTGGAATGGCCTGATGCCGTTTATGATGGAACAGATCAAGGTATTTGGTCTCCACCAGGAGTGATCATTAATCCGGCGTTAATCGTAGTACCACCAAGTAATGTTGACGTTGTAAAACGTGGAAATACACAATACGGTACCGTAATCGATGTTACATGGACGGCAAGCCCAGATATTCACCTACGTGGATATTATATCTATTATAAACTATCCACTGCCGATACATGGACATATGCAGGTAGTGCATCCAAGTATGAAACACTGTTTACCATATTTGGTATTGCCGACCAGGAGAAATACGATTTTGCCGTGGCAGCATATAATGATATTGGATTGTTATCCGAGAAGGTAACGAAGGATGGTATTGTACCCGAATATGATTTTGCATTACCTCCGATCACTGGTCTTGTACTATCCAATGGTACCGGATATGTAACGCCATATAGTAACTTCAATCTCGTATGGGATAATCAGAAACCTATTCCCCTTAATGGACGTACATTTGCCGATTATTTCAACTACTATCAAGTACAGATATATGATGGGAGTACCGTAGTATCTACATATCGAACTACCGATAATACATTTGATTTTACACTGGATAAGAATATCAATAGATTGCGTAAACCTACCATCGGTATTACGGCAATTGGATTTAGTGCAGGGACATATTCTCCCGAAGTTAAAATAACCGTAGAGAATAAACAGGCATTACCCCTTAAGAGTCTAACCATTACTGGTGGTTTTGGTAATCTCTTTGCAAGTTGGGAACAGGGCGGAAATGAACCAGATTATGCGGGTGTGGTAGTACAGATCCGTTCCGGTACTACCAGTACTACATATATTTCGAATAAGCCAGAATTTGATAGTATTCCAAATATCTCCGATGGTACCTACTATGTTAAGGCGGGTGCATATGATGTATTTGGAATGGACAATATCACATATACTGCCGAACAAGAAATCACCATAAATTCAAAATATCAATTTACACAAGAAGATGCCGATGCCATTAATGGTATTTTGGATCTGGATACACGTCTTAGTAATACACTAGATACTGCTGTAAATGAGAGTAATGCATATACGAATGTACAAGTTGATAAACTACAGAATAATATTGATGGTAATACGGCAAGTATTGGTGAACTAAGCAAAACCGTAGTAGATATGGATAGTGCATTCTCCCAGCAGATTACACAGCTACAGGCACAAACGGATGATGGTTTTGCAACCGTAAGTCAGGAACTATCCGCCAAGGCCGATACAGATAATGTAAATGCGAGTTATTCACTAAGTGTAAATGCAAATGGTACCGTTGCAGGTATGCGACTTATTGCCGATAGTTCTATTCCTGATAACACGGCAATCTATTTTGCCGCAAATAAATTCGTAATTTCTGGTAGTGATGCCGCAGCCGTGGGGGGTACACCACCATTTGTAGTTAAGAATAATACTACATACCTTCAAACGGCGATGATACAGCAGGGTAGTATCGGTACAGCATATATACGGAGATTTAAGTGTTACGAATTCTAAGCTCGCCAATGCCAGTATTAATGGTGCCAAGATTATTGATGGAGAAATAACCAACGCGAAGATTGGAAGTTATATCCAAAGTTACAACTATCCTAATAATGGTTGGAATCTAGATAAGAATGGTACATTAAATATTCTTGGTAGTGGTGGTACTGGAAGAATGCAAATAAATAATAATCTAATACAAATTTGGGATAATAATAACGTACTGCGTGTACGTATGGGGTTATGGTAATGGCACAGGGGTTACAATGTTGGGACGCCTCCGGGCGTCTGGTAGTGGATATTGGAGATTATAATATGCGTTATATGGGAACTTACTCAATTATTTCTCAGGGCGGTGTGGATAACTTCAATATTAATGTACCGGGAATGCATCATAATGGATGGGTGGCATTTCCCGTAAATAAATATAATATGAATGAATGGTACTGCGATTGTCAGGAAGGATTCTTTACAGCAAAGTACCTGCCAACCGGCGGTATATATGGAACATACCAATTCGTCGTCTATAAGTGGGAGGTATAATGTCTGGATTCGAAGTCTATAATTCGGCAGGTGCATTAACCATCGATAGTAATAATCGCAGTACTGTATCTAGTCAGTTAAAATATATTGATAGACCACTGATGGATTATGGATATTATACAGCGGTAAAATCTGCATTTGGTACTGGTGCTCAATTGGGCTTTCTTCCATATCAATTTTTTGAAACTAACAATCCAACATTATCCGTATGGTGTCAAATGACAATTGATGGTGAATATGCATTTCCAGGTGCAGGAATGTTCCATGCAACTAATAGTGCAAGGTTCATGATTACTCGTAATGATACTGCAATATCTAGTGGATATTTGGATTGTTTTGATGGTTCTGGGCGTTTGGTTTGGTCAGCAAGTGCAGCGGGAACAATGCCACGTATTGTAGGCTTTTTTACAATACCGGCAGGTTATAATCTGGCAAATACAATTACAATTAACACTCCAGCGAATCCTTGGTTTTTATATAGTGCAATGCCTTTCAATGTTTCTGATGGTGAAGGTGCACTTGGATATAGTGGTATTGCAGTAAAAAGAGTTAATGCAACTACATGGCAATTACAATATCCAAATCAATATCAACGAAGTTACTTGGATGCGGTTGGTAATAGAGAGTTACGTATTCCATTGGCATACTTTACAGGTTATTAAATGATAAATATTTCTGAGTCAATTAATAATGGAATATAATATATGAATACAGTTATAGTTATCATTCCAATTGTAATATCATTAGTTGCATTAGTATATTCAATTGTCCGAGATAAGGCGAATGATACTGCTGATTTAATTGATAAGATTACCAAATTGGAAACTGATAAATCATTAATGGTAAAAGATATCGATTATCTTAAAGAAGGGATGAAAACTCACAATTCGGTACTGAATTCGTTAACGGACAATGTTAATGATATTAAGGTTAAACTTGAGAGAGTATTGGGTATACTCACACAAAAGGCCGAGGCAGCATAAAAACAAAGGGATAACCAAGCGGCTATCCCTATTTTTATTTGTTTTTTAGGTCGGCAATCATTGCATCAACTCGATTTGGCGTTTGTACATACCATGCCGAGGACTTTGCCTGTACTACTGCCTCTTTATAGTCGCCTTTCTTCAATGCAGCAATCATTTTTTTGAATTGTCGAGTTTTGGTAATTCCCAATTGGAATACCATTAATACCATAAAATCTTGCCAGTCATTAGGAAGGGCAAGACCCAATTTATATGAATCATTTCGTGCCGAAACCATATCATTATATAGAATTTTATCGGCAGTCTCCTCGGTAATTCCATTAGGGAAACTTTCGCCCGGTTTTAATAGGTGTCCATATCCAATCGTGGGAAAGCCGAGACTATCTTTATATACACGAAACATTCCATTTCGATAATAACCCATATGGGCTTGGTATTCTTTTGTTCCGTTCGTATTGCTTCAATTTTGAAATAATGTCCATTCGATATCTCCCGAATAAATAATGATATGGTATTTAGGGGGATGTATGGAATGGGAATTTAATCCGAACGACTGGAACGAAGACGAATTAACCAATGGAAGTTATTGTACTTTCGTCTATTTAATATTATTTGACGATGGATATTTTTATGTAGGCAAGAAAAATATATATCGAGGTATAAAGGATGCAAAAAATATCAAGAAGACCACCAAGGAAAGTAACTGGCGTGAATACGAATCGAGTTCCAAAACAGTACAGAATCGTATTGCACAAGGTTATGCATACCGCAAGATCATTCTATGGGCGTATACCACATGCAACGAAGCGACATTTACCGAATCCATGTTGATTGGCGAAACATGTCGTAGTTCATATCGACTCAATAAAGCAGTAATGGAGAAGTACCGAATCGAGACAATCAAACCCCGTACAATGATAGTACTGGATTATTTGAAGGAGACATATATCAATGGCAGGTAAGGGAATTCAAATAACCAATCTTGGAAATACCAAGAAATATCTCAATAATGCCGTGGGTAAGGTTATTGATAACTTTGATGGTGAATTTATACGCCAGACAAAGGCATTGAGTGTACATCTACAGCAGGGTATGAATAATGCCATTGATAAAGGGGCGGTATCTTTCACACAAAGAGCAGTACTGTACTTTTATAATAAACATAGTGATGGAAGTATTACAGCGACAATCAAGATTAAGGAGCTACAGGCAAAGTATCTCTATGACGTAATTGTACAGCCAGATATCATCGAAAAATTCGTACCTACAAGTTCTGCACGACTTACCGCACAGGGAAACATTCCACGACTGAAAAGTAATATTGATAGTGGTAGATATAAGGTGGTAAAGAGCGGTGGCAAGGAAAGATTAATTGATACAAGTAAAAAAGCCAAGACCGAGGCAGGACGACGTAAGAGGGTAATTGGTGTACGTGAGAATAAGAAGCGTAAAATTGTATATGACTTCTATAAGAATGCCGAAATTGGAGTAGAAAAGATTATTGCCACAATGCGTGGTACTTACAAATTTACAAGAGGAATATGATGTACGATAAACACTATGACGAAATGACGCCATACATATTAGTTGATGGAATTACACCATTTGCCAATAGTATAGCAACGCATAATGTACATATTGCCGAGGGAAGTAATAGGCGATGCAAGAAGAAACTTAAACACTTCAGCAAGAATTACAATGGTGAATATCATATGAATATCATTTTCGAGAAGAATCAATCATTCTCAGAAGGTGACATACTTACATGGAAATTACACGACGAAGTAATGAAACTATGTGTAATCGATAATGGAAAGTTATTTGTGAAGGGTAAACACTACTATAGTTTTTGTTGTCTAATTATTGAGGAATGAAAATGTTAGATATTATCAAGAAAATAATCAATATTTTGATGGGTATGACCGCCAGTACTAATGCTACTAGTACTGAAAATGTTACTACAACCAAGACCGTTGATGATAATGCACCCATTAAGGAAACGAATGAAACCAATAGAGAGGAAATAAAAAATGGTTTAACGTGGCGTAATGCGTTAGGTTACATTTGCGTTGCTATACTTGCTTACTCCTATATATTAATCCCGATTGCAGATTATTTTGGTATTGCATTAATCCAAATGCCATTGGGTGATATTATTAGAATTATCATTTTATTGACCAGCGGAGGTTGATATAAAGCCGTTTGCATATAGCATAACGGCTTTTTTGCTACTTACCAATCCCAACTTACCGTAGTGTCTAAGCCCCTTAGATTTGTATGCTCGGTTCTGGTTGCCTGAAGAACAACTTCACCAGTCTCTTTCGATTTTATATCAAAATACTCAATCTCGGTTTGTCCCATTGTTCCTTTAGTTCGCATCCGAGTTCTCACATACTCATATTTTTCACGTGGATAGCTTAATTCAAACTGTGCATCTGTCATTTTATTTCCCTAAATATCCGTACAAGATTTGTACAAGGATATTATATGGCAAGAATTACAAAAAAGGAATCTACATTACATATTAAAGTAATGGATTTAATTCATTCAGACAAAGCATTAACACAAGATGATAAAGAGTTTATATTTAATAACTATAAAGGTGATGGAATAGGTGCTACTGGTGCTTTTTTCACACCAGAAATGCTCGCATGGGATTTCATAATTGATGCTGGTTGTACTGGTCAGTGTATCGAACTATGTGCGGGTATCGGTCGTCTCAGTTACTACCAGTACCTAAGAAACAAGCCAACACACATTACATGCGTTGAACTGAATCCCGAATACGTGATGATCGGGAAAAGGGTGTTACCAGAGGCAGAATGGATAACTGGTGATGCTCTCCAATTCACTCCTGACCGTTTTTATGATGTTGCCTATGGTAATCCTCCATTTGGTAAGATCAACACCTCAGAAGTGCATACAGGCCGTTACACTGGTTCAGAGTTTGAATACAAGATTATCGACCGTGCTCGTGAGTATGCATCATTTGGTGCATGGATTGTTCCACAAGGCTCTTCTGGTTTTGTGTACAGTGGTGCACAGTACTATGACAATAGTAGGCCATCTGCTAAGTACCTACGTTTTATTAATGACACTGGTTTAGAATTGCATTCTGGTGTGGGTATCGATACGAGCATTTACAAAGATGAATGGAACGGTACAAAGGTTATATGTGAAAGTGTGACTGTAGAATATTAAAAACGTGAGCATAAGCAAGCGGAACGCAAGATATTGGGTCTATAATTAATTATTGCACCGTATGGTGTATTTCACACAGCAGGTAATTTGTATGGGTAAGAACCAACATGTAGTGACACATCCTGATGGATGGGCTGTAAAAGGTGAAGGTAATGAACGAGCAACTTCTGTACATTCAACACAAGCTGAAGCTATAGAAGCTGCTCGTGAGATAGCTCGCCACCAACAAAGTGAATTGTTAATTCATGGTCGTGATGGTCAGATACGTGAGAGAGATTCTTACGGGAATGATCCGTTCCCTCCAAAGGGTTGATATACATAAAGAGGCCAGATGGCCTCTTTTTTACGTCGGTGTGAATGTTCCCATTGATTAACGTATGCGTCCTTTCGTTTTTTAGCACAGGTTGAGAGCCGTTCATATGAATAGTAGGGGCCCCCGGAAGGAGCAGGCTGAACGACATCCTTTACTTATCAGCAACCCTCGTGCCAGGTTACAGAAGCGATTTGGATAACGTGCTCTGCGACTACACCTTCTAAATTTAAGCGTAGATGCATTTAGAAAACTTGCATGCCGCTAAAACTCAATTTCAATGACATATCAATAACTCATCCGGAAACCAGGCAATTTTTCGCATATCTTGCCAAAGCCTTCCATTAATCTGTCATGAAGTCGCAAAAGGGCGGTCATTAAGCAGTGGGAAATTGTTCGGTTTAGTGTAAGAGCAAGTAAAGCATTTGAGGCATGACCTCTACGACGTTAAACTGCACGCGCTAATTATTTGACAACAGGAATATGGATCGTGACTAAAATCAAACTTCTGGCACTGGGTGTGTTCATCGCGACGTCAGCTAGCGCAGTGCACGCTGACGGGAAGTTAACGCTGGGGGCCGGCGTGGGCGTCGTCGAGCATCCTTATAAACAATATGATGCAGATGTTTACCCGGTACCTGTCATTAGTTATGAAAGCGATAACTTCTGGTTCCACGGTTTGGGTGGTGGCTACTACCTGTGGAATGATACCAACGACAAACTGTCCGTGACCGCTTACTGGTCGCCAATGTATTTCAAGCCGGGCGACAGCGACAATTCGCAGATGCGCAAGCTGGATCGCCGCAAATCCACCATGATGGCGGGTTTAAGCTACGTTCATAACACTCAGTACGGATTCCTGCGTACGACGCTGGCCGGCGATACGCTGGACAACAGCAACGGCATCACCTGGGATTTGGCATGGCTGTATCGTTATACCAACGGCAACCTGACCCTGACGCCGGGTATTGGCGTGGAGTGGAACAGCGACAATCAAAACGAATACTACTACGGCGTCTCGAAGCATGAGTCGAATCGTAGCGGCATGCGCAGCTACGATCCTGACAGCAGCTGGAACCCGTATCTGGAGCTGGCGGCGAACTATCGTTTCCTCGGCGACTGGAGCGTTTACGGTATTGCCCGTTACACTCGTCTGTCTGACGAAATCACCGATAGCCCGATGGTGGACAAATCCTGGAGCGGCCTGATTTCGACTGGGATCACCTACTCCTTCTGATAGTGCACTTCCACAGACTTTTTTATGCATCAAAACAGGGCGTTATGCCCTGTTTTGCTATACGGTGGTGCGGAAGTGGCGACCTCCCACGACAATTCGCGTTTATGCCGGGTGGCGGCTACGCCTTACCCGGCATACGGGTCGAGCCCACTGTCGCCTGGAAAACACGGTGTTAAGTAGGCCGGATAAGCGAAGCGCCATCCGCTCACGCCAGACGCTTGTCGGTCTTAACGCTTCACAACGCGAATGGTCTGCGCCAGGCGAGTGGGTTTCTCTTCGCTGGCTTTCTGCGGCGCGGTAACGCAGCAGGTTTCCACGCACACGAAAGTTTTGTAGCCGTCATCCGGCATATCACCCATGCTGACGGAAAGCGCCGGGCCCGGGTTCCAGGCAACGACGTTACCGTGGTGGCGATGGATCACATCGATGTTGCGCTTCAGGACATCATCATGAATCACGCTGCAGGCTTCGGCATTCAGATAAACGCGGTCGGTACGGTCAGGGAAGGTCTGGATGCCGTCTTTCAGCACGCCTTCTTCGGCATTCAGCACTTTATCAACATAGCGGTCGCCAAGGCCGCTAACTTTCACCGCCGCGATATCGCCAACGTTGAAGTAGGTGTGCAAGGCGGATGTGGTTTCAAACTCGCCGTGGGCTTCCAGTTCGATCTCGCAGGTCTTACCCAGCTTGAAGCGCGCATACAGCGTAAAGTCGTGCGGCCAGTATTTGCGGGTTTCGTCACTGCTCTGCAGTTCGAAGGTCAGCATCACGCCGTTTTCATCTTCGTCCTGGCATTTTAGCGCCCACGGCAGGTTGCGTGCGAAACCGTGCGACGGTAGCCCCTGCTGCGCTGACGGGCCGAACCATGGCCAGCAGATGGGTACGCCGCCGCGCAGGGCGACGCCGTTTTTAAATGGGGTATTGTTGCTTAACCACAAAACTTCTTCTTCACCGGCCGGTTGCCAGGAGAGCAGGTGAGCGCCCTGTAGGGCGACGGAAGCTTTTACCTGCGGGTGGTCAACGACGATAAGTTCAAGATCGTCCAGCTTACGGCGGGAGAATGCAGGAGAAAGTTGTTCAATCACCGGGAGAGCAAAAATTTTATTAATCATTACGCCATCCTCTTTCAGGCAAAAAAAAGAGCGACCGAAGCCGCTCTTATTGATTACTTATTCATCTCAACTTATTTGGAGATGTGAGCAATCAGGTCCAGAACTTTGTTGGAGTAACCAGTTTCGTTGTCGTACCAGGAAACCAGTTTCACGAAGTTGTCGTTCAGTGCGATACCAGCTTTAGCATCGAACACGGAAGTGCAAACTTCGCCGTTGAAATCGGTAGATACAACGTCGTCTTCGGTGTAACCCAGAACGCCTTTCATTGCGCCTTCAGAAGCCGCTTTGATTGCTTTCTTGATTTCTTCGTAGGACGCTGCTTTTTCCAGACGAACGGTCAGGTCAACAACGGATACGTTCGGAGTCGGAACGCGGAACGCCATACCGGTCAGTTTGCCGTTCAGTTCTGGCAGTACTTTACCTACCGCTTTAGCAGCGCCGGTAGAGGACGGGATGATGTTCTGAGCTGCGCCGCGGCCGCCGCGCCAGTCTTTGTGAGACGGGCCATCAACGGTTTTCTGAGTGGCGGTAGTCGCGTGAACGGTGGTCATCAGGCCTTCAACGATACCGAAGTTGTCGTTGATGACTTTAGCCAGCGGAGCCAGGCAGTTGGTGGTGCAGGATGCGTTAGAAACGATGTCCTGGCCTGCGTAAGTGTCGAAGTTAGCGCCGCGAACGAACATCGGAGTGTTGTCTTTGGACGGGCCAGTCAGAACGACTTTTTTCGCGCCAGCGGTGATGTGTTTACGAGCGGTTTCGTCGGTCAGGAAGATACCGGTTGCTTCAGCAACAACGTCAACACCAACTTCGTCCCATTTCAGGTTAGCCGGGTCACGTTCAGCGGTAACACGGATTTTTTTACCGTTAACGACCAGATGACCGTCTTTCACTTCAACGGTGCCGTCGAAACGACCGTGAGTGGAGTCATACTTCAGCATGTAAGCCATGTACTCTGCGTCTAACAGGTCGTTGATTGCAACGATCTCGATGTCAGAACGTTTCTGAGCAGCACGGAAAACAATGCGACCGATACGGCCAAAACCGTTGATACCTACTTTGATAGTCATATATTCCACCAGCTATTTGTTAGTGAATAAAAGGTTGCCTGTAAAATTACAAAAACCTTACGCAGCGTCAAGCGGAATCGTGTCAATCATTGCGACAAATCAATCCTGAGCAGACCTTTGCGCGATTGATTTGCCTCACTCTCCCTTTGAGCCCAATTCCATATGGGGACTGCGTCCGGAATTTTAAAGGTCATATAAGATAAAAATGTGATTAGCATCACAATTATCTGGCTGCCTGATGGCATCGGATAAGTTTAGAACAAAAGTACAGGTTTCATTGTTAATGTTTTGTTAGAATCGACGGGTAAAGTTGCCCTTTCAAAGCGAGAAGTAATCACATGGCTAATAAACCATCTCCTGACGAGCTCAAACAAGAATTGAGCGAGATGCAGTTTTATGTGACGCAGAATCACGGTACCGAACCGCCGTTTACCGGACGGCTGCTGCATAATAAAAAAGACGGCATCTACCACTGCCTGGTCTGCGATGCGCCGCTGTTTCACTCACAATCCAAGTATGACTCCGGCTGTGGCTGGCCGAGCTTCTATGAGCCGGTGAGCGACGACGCGATTCGTTATCTCAATGATTACTCGCACGGAATGCAGCGTACGGAAATTCGCTGCGGCAATTGCGATGCGCACCTGGGGCATGTCTTCCCGGATGGCCCGCAGCCGACCGGCGAGCGTTTTTGCGTCAATTCGGCCTCTTTAAGCTTCACCGATGACCAAAACGGCGAACGAACTAAAGGCTAAGAAACGATTCAGCAAATTATTCCAAGACGGATGAGCAGATGATGGATATCGAGCAAATTATTGCCAGTATGACGCCGGAACTGTACCAACGTTTAGCCACCGCGGTGGAGTTAGGAAAATGGCCGGACGGCGTTGCGCTGACCCCGGAACAAAAAGAAAACAGCATGCAGCTGGTGATGTTGTGGCAGGCGCGCAACAACACGGATGCGCAGCACATGACCATCGACACCAACGGTCAGATGGTGATGAAGAGTAAACAGCAATTGAAAGAGGATTTCGGTATCGTGCCGAAGCCGATTGCAACGTTCAAACCGCAGTAACCTGCCGTACTGAGCGCCCGGTCTAGCCGGGCGGCTCTTCATGTCACCCCGGTTGCGCAGGGCTTCCGGGGCTCATGCTTTATTGCGTCTTAATGCCTAACGACTCGGCCAACTGGCGGGCAAGCTGGTTTTTATCATCAGCGCCATACTCCCAGAACATACCGCCTGCTAACCCTTTGCTCTTGATGTACTCGGCTTTGATCGCCACCGAACGAGGGTTCTCGTAGGACAGGGCGAACAGCGCTTTGCCATCGGCAGAATTTACCGATAACCACGGCACCTTCGCTTCGTCATCCCAGTGCTCAGTAAAGCGTTTCTGCGGATCGTTGAGCAGTTTGGCAACAATATCGTTGTATTTCACATAGGTATCTTTGCTCAGGTCATAACCCAGCGATTTAAACAACTCGATTTGCTGCGCCCCGAAGTAAGGTTGGGTAGCCGGGTTTTTCTGCGCGTCTGGCTTACTCCAGTCAATCCCTGGCTCGACGGCACGTTTCGGTACCCGGCCATAGAAACCAATCCCGAGATTCAGCTGACTCGGTTTCAGACCCGCTGCCAGATAGTTATTCACCACTAAATCGGCGCTGTATTTATCCGCTGCGGCTACGGTCGGCCAGTGGCGGGAGTCATAGAGATTTGAGTTAAAATATTGCGTGCCATAGGCCATGTCGTAAGTCATCAGATTGATGTAGTCCAGCTGCGGGGCGACCGCTTTCACGTCGACCCAGCTTTTTGGACTTTCAACATTAGCGCCCACGGCGATGGTCACCAGTTTCTTAGTGCCGACGGCGGCACGTAGTTCTTTCAGCAACGCGGTAAAGTTATCGCGATCCGCCGGCTGGCTGGCCACCAATCCCCAGGCGCCGTTAACCGGAAACTCCCAGTCAAGGTCGATGCCATCAAGGCCATACTGGTTAATGACCTGCTGGACCGAACGGATAAACACCGCCCGGCTTTCCGGCGTGGCCGCCGCGCCGGAAAATCCACGCGCGCCCCAGCCGCCGACGGAGAGCAGAACTTTCAGATCGGGATTTTGTTGACGTAGGGCCGGCAGTTTTTGTAAATCCGCCTGTACTTTCGGCGACAGCCAGATTTGATGGAGATGGTCAGGATCTTTCAGCGCATCGTTGGTCTCGTCTTTTTCATCGTTGTAGATAAGGCCGAACGAGTAGTTAAGGTGGGTTATTTGTCGGACATCCAGCTTGTCGATATCGCCGCCGGGGCCTGCGGTGACGTCGCCGCCGCCGTTAAAGTAGCCGACCGACATATAAGATTGCGCGGAAACGACAGAGGCGCAGAGCAGGGGGAATGCTGCCAGCAAGGGCAAAAGTTTCATCGGAGTTCCTCTTTGACAATAATAAATAAGCACACGCCACGGAAATGGCGTGGCGAAAAAACAGCCTGCCCACAGTATCAGCCCTTATCCGGGGAAACTGCGAGACAGCTCAATTTATCGAGGTCAACGAGGCGGTAAATACCGCCCGGCGTAAGGTACGCCGGGCGTGAGGTCAGGGCTGAGTTTCCAGCCAGTCATCGAGGGTGTAGAGCGTGGCTCCGGCGGCGGCCATTTCCATAAAGGCAACGGCGCTGTCCTGCGGTTGCAGGTTGACGCCGCGACAGCCGTCGGTGATAACGTTAACGGTGTAGCCTAAATCCAGCGCATCGAGCACGGTAAATTTAACGCAGTAATCCGTCGCGAGGCCGAGAATGTTCAGCTCCGTCACGCCGTGCGCGCGCAGCCAGCCATCCAGTTCGGTTTTCTGCCGGTGACCGTTGTCGAAAAACGCGCTGTAGCTGTCGATTGCCGGGTTTTGCCCTTTATGAAACACGGCGTTGATGGCCTGCTGTTTCAGTAACGGGTGCAGCGCGGCGCCATCGCTATGCTGCACGCAGTGATCGGGCCAGAAAGTCTGCGGTAGGCCATCGAGCTCTCCCTGGGCATAGGGCTCGGCCTGATGCTGACTGGCAAAGCTACCATGGTTGGCCGGATGCCAGTCCTGGCTTGCGATGATGGCGTCGCCGCGCGCCAGACTCCAGTCGATCAGCTGATTTGCGATATCAATGGTGCTGTCGCCTTCGGGGACGGCGAGTGCGCCGCCGGCGCAGAAATCATTTTGCAGGTCGACCAATAGCAGTGCGCGGTGGCTCATGGCTTGCTCCTTACTCATCGGGGGTCAATTCGCCGCGCAGGTTTTGCTGCATGGCGTTTCGAATGGCCGCACCATCAAGGTTCTGACTGAGCAGATAGTGTAGCTTGGTCAGCGTCGCTTCCACGGTCATATCAAAACCGCTAATGACTCCGGCCTGCGCCAGCGCGTTGCCCGTGGCATAGCCACCCATATTCACCTTACCCGACATGCATTGCGTCAGGTTCACCACCACAATGCCGCGCTGGCTGGCTTCCGCCAGGACCTGAATAAACTCGCCGTTCTGCGGCGCATTGCCTACGCCATAGGAGCGCAGGATCAGCGCTTTCACCGGCTGACGCAGGAAATTACGCACCACATCGGCAGAAATCCCAGGATAGATAGTAACCACGCCGATAGGCTGCGGCGTAATCGGGTGGACGATCAGCTCGCCATTTCCGTGCGGCGCCGGCGGGGTACCGAGACGGCGGATATGGATGCCGGCTTCCAGCAGCGGCGCCAGGTTTGGCGAAGCAAAGGCATCAAAACCGTCTGCGTGGGCCTTGGTCGTGCGGTTACCGCGATACAGACGATTATTGAAGAACAGCGAAACTTCGTTGATGGGATAGTTGGCGGCGACGTACAGCGCATTGAGCAAGTTGATTTGCCCATCGGAACGCAGCTCGGCTAGCGGGATTTGTGACCCTGTCACAATGACCGGCTTACCTAAGTT
Source organism: Klebsiella sp. 141198 (assembly GCF_050600785.1). Classification (NCBI taxonomy): domain Bacteria; kingdom Pseudomonadati; phylum Pseudomonadota; class Gammaproteobacteria; order Enterobacterales; family Enterobacteriaceae; genus Klebsiella; species Klebsiella sp. 141198. Next base: position 168,383 of record NZ_JAQIRM010000002.1, on the reverse strand, counting down.
CTCCAGCATGAACGACAGCGCCGAAGCGGTGAAGGCCATGGTATCGGTGCCGTGCAGGATAACAAAACCATCGTACTGGTCGTAGTGGTCGCGAATGTCGTCAGCGATATGCTGCCAGTCTTCCGGCGTCATATCAGACGAGTCCATTAACGGCGCATATTCATGAATAGTGAAGTCCGGCATCTCCGGGCGGTGGAACTCGGGCATTAGCGCCAGCTGGCGCTGCAGGTGGCCGGAAACGGGGATATAACCGTGATCGGAGCGCTGCATACCGATGGTCCCACCGGTGTAGGCAACGTAAATCGATTTCTTTTGCATAGCATCGCTTAGGTTGGACGTGAACAGGCGCAGTATAAAGTGGCAGGCAAAAAAATAAAGCGCTAACCCTGGGAGTTGCAGAGAAGCGCTTGAATTTAATGTCGTTGAAACGCTGCCCCACGGTGGGGGCAGACGGGGGATTAACGAATATTGGCGCAGGTCAGACAGAAGGCATAGCGGTTCTGCGGATCGTTAAATGCCGCCAGTTTATCGCTTTCCGTTTTCACAACGTCCGCTGCAGCCGCAACCGGCGCAGGCAGATATGCCTGAATCGCGGCCGGCAGAGCAGCGCGCACCGAACCGGTCAGACTATCCATCACCATCGCGAAGAACGTTGGTTCTTCCTGATACCAGGTGATATGCCATTGTTTCAGTTTCGCCAGCTCCGCGGCTTTCGCCACCGCGTCGTCGAAATCGCCAAGGCTATCTACCAGGCCGTTGGCTTTGGCGTCTTCACCGGTCCAGACGTGGCCTTGTGCGATTTGGTCAATCTTCTCCGGCGTGCTCTTACGCGCGTTGGCGACCAGAGTGATAAAGCGCTTATAGCCGTTCTCGATGCTCATCTGGATCAGCTGCTGAACTTCCGGCGGCAACGATTTGGTGGTCGAGACATCGGCCAGCGGCGAGGTGGCGACGCCATCGGTATGGACGCCAATTGAACCGAGCGTATTTTCCACCGTGTTAATCACGCCGAAGATACCGATGGAGCCGGTGAGGGTGCTCGGGTTCGCCACGATGTAATCCGCCGGGGTGGAGATCCAGTAACCGCCGGATGCCGCCATGCCGCCCATTGAGACGACCACCGGTTTACCCGCCGCTTTCGCCGCCGCCAGTTCTTCGCGAATCACTTCCGAGGCGCTGACGCTGCCGCCAGGGCTGTTGACGCGCAGAACGATCGCTTTCACTTTCGGATCCAGGCGCGCGTCGCGGATTTGCGCCGCGGTGGTGTCGCCGCCGACGTTACCCGGCGTTTCTTCACCATCCATGATGGCGCCGTTCGCAAAGATAACCGCTACCGCTGAACCCTGTTCAGCAGGCGCTTTGACGTTGTAATCGTAGTAGCTAATGGCGCGATAGTTGTTATCCGCTTTGCTCCAGCCAAATTGCTTAGTCAGCGCTTTTTCCACTTCCGTCGAAGTGGCCAGCTCGTCGACCAGCTTGTTATCCAGCGCGTATTTCGCGGTATCGCCATCGACTTTACGCAGACCGTCGATCACGCCCTGCGCGCCGGGGAACAGCTGCTGCGCAGTGATCTGGCGGTTAGCGGCAATGGTGTTGAGATAGTTCTGCCACAGTTCGCCAATCCAACGGCTGTCCGCTTCACGCGCCGCCGGGGACATGTCGTCGCGAATGAACGGCTCGACGGCGGATTTGTAGGTACCGACGCGGAAAACATGGGTCGAGACTTTCAATTTATCCAGCAGCGACTTGTAGTACAGGCCGTTGGTGGCAAAACCGTGCAGGTCGACTTCACCCTGCGGCGAGAGCCAAATTTTATTGGCGAAGCTCGCCAGGTAGTATTGCCCCTGGGTGTAGCTGCTGCCGACGGCATATACCGGTTTACCGCTGTCGCGGAACTCGCGTAGCGCTTTACCGATGTACTGCATTGAGGGCTGATCGCCGCCGACGAAGTTTTTCAGATCCAGTACGATACCGGTGATATTACGGTCGTCTTTCGCCTGGCGAATCGTCTGTACGATATCGAACAGCGAGTTCTCCTGCAGACGATCGGAACTGGCGCCGAACAGCTGGCGGCCGATGACTCCCAGTTTGCTGCTGGCGGAAGGTTTATCAACGACCACGCCGGTGATGTTCATCAGCAGCGCGCCGCGCGCGGTATGTTCCGCGGTACTGCTGCTAAACTGCGCCCAGATGCCGACGCAAATCAGCACCAGTGCCAGGAACACCAGGTTCAGCGCGAATTGGCGAATGAAATTGAGTATTCGCCATGTCCATTTAAAAAATCCGGCAAGAAATCGCCAAAGGGTTCGCATGTATTCTCCCTAATATTTTGATGATGGGTCAGCCGCAGGGGCTGCCGCGTCAGGCTATCCTAAAGAGAGTGCCGACGCTTGTCAGCAGGAATCACCCATCGGGCTGTAACAAAATCCATGCGCATGTTAATTTTATGCAAAATGACATCACAGGAGTTACACAGATGGATGCTCTCGAACTACTGGTAAATCGCCGCAGCGCGTCGCGCCTGACCGACCCGGCTCCGGCTGGCGAACAGCTGGAAAATATCCTTCATGCGGGGATGCGCGCGCCGGATCACGGTACGTTACAGCCGTGGCGGTTCTTTATTATTGCCGATGATGGCCGCGAACGCTTTAGCCAACTGCTGGAAAAAGGGGCGATGGCCGCCGGGCAGGATGAAAAAGCCATTGAAAAAGCACGTAATGCGCCGTTCCGTGCGCCGTTGATTATCGCGGTAGTCGCACGCTGCGAAGAACATCCGAAGGTACCGCTGTGGGAACAGGAAATGTCCGCAGGATGTGCGGTGATGGCGATGCAAATGGCCGCAGTGGCGCAGGGCTATAACGGTATCTGGCGTAGCGGCGCGTTAACCGAGAGTCCGGTTGTCCGCGAAGGCTTTGGCTGCCGCGAGCAGGACAAAATTGTCGGTTTTCTCTACCTCGGCACGCCGCAGTTAAAAGCATCGACCACGTTTGCGCGTCCGGATACCGCGCCGTTCGTCACGCGCTTCTGAGTCAGCGCTTGTTCCGCCGGGCGGCTCTTGCTTACCGGCTACAGCGCTGTGCGATTTGGTAGCCCGGAGAAGGCGCGTCAAGCGCCGCCTCCGGGAGTTCAACGGCGATGACGTTACTTCTGCGTTTTGGCGAATTCATCTTTGGCTTTCTGCAACTGCTGCTGGAAGGCCGGGTTGGTGTGCAGGGTCGCCACTACCGCCGAGCCGACAATACGCGCCGCATCGACGTCGCTCTGCCAATGATAGCCGCAGATAACCCGGCTTTCGCCCAGCTCATAGCCGCGCTTAAGAATTTCGTTTTGCCGCTGCGGATTGATCTCTGCCAGTACCAGCGCGGTTGCCCAACCGATAGAGGTGTGGCCGGAAGGGTAAGAGCCATTTTTCGACAGCTTGTCCTGCTCGGTGGTGTTACAGGTTGAAACGCCGTAGAACGCAAACGGGCGAATGCGCATATATTTCTCTTTCGCGCTGCGGGTGGCCAAATCGCCGGCATCCTCAATCATATTTGTCAGCAGCTTATGTAACTGCGGCGCGTCTTTTTCGGTGATGGGCGAACCAAAGGCGCTGGAGAAGGCATTCGCCACGCCGCCGGCGCTCAGGTTGGCATCTTCAGCCGCCAGTTTACCGCGTTCAGTATTACGCAGCAGCCGTCCCTTCTCATACATCGCCTGATCGTTCAAAAATGCAATGCTGCCGACTTCCGGCGGCGGCGGCAACAGCGCCAGACTATCGATGGCCTGGGCATTTTTCAGATAATAGAGATCGGGTTTAGTGGTTGCATCGTTGCCGGCAGGGACCAGTGCGAAAGCGTTAACGGAAAACAGGCTGGCGAGGCAGAGGGCGAGAACGCGCTTTTTCATCTACATTTCCTTACGGTGTTATATGTCCAGAACAATGGTTTTGTTTTTAGTCACATTTTTGTCATCTGTAAGTAAAAGTTAAAATCACATTGAAAAAATTGTTCGGTATCGCAAAAACGCATATTTGTCTGCTTAATGAGCAACCACTCGCGATTTCGGACTGTCGCACTTATCACCTTGCCGTTTGGGCGCTACCATAGCGGGATTGCAATGACAGGAGATGTCCATGAGCGAGCAAGCTATTCGTTTAACGCAATACAGCCACGGAGCCGGTTGCGGTTGTAAAATTTCCCCTAAAGTGCTGGAAACCATTCTGCATAGCGAGCAGGCGAAGTTTGTCGACCCGAACCTGCTTGTCGGCAACGAAACCAGCGACGATGCGGCGGTCTACGATTTGGGTAACGGGACGTCGATCATCAGCACCACCGATTTTTTCATGCCGATCGTCGATAATCCTTTTGATTTTGGCCGTATCGCGGCGACTAACGCCATCAGCGACATTTTCGCCATGGGCGGCAAACCGATTATGGCGATTGCGATACTTGGCTGGCCAATCAACACGCTGGCGCCGGAGATTGCTCGCGAAGTGGTTGAAGGCGGGCGTTTTGCCTGCCAGCAGGCCGGGATTGCGCTGGCGGGCGGTCACTCTATCGATGCGCCGGAACCGATTTTCGGGCTCGCGGTGACCGGCGTGGTACCAACCGAACGTATCAAGAAAAACAGCACCGCGCAGGCGGGCTGCAAGCTGTATCTGACCAAACCTCTGGGTATTGGCGTGCTGACTACCGCCGAGAAGAAATCGCTGCTGAAGCCGGAACATCAGGGGCTGGCGACGGAGACCATGTGTCAGATGAACCTTGCCGGCGCCGCATTTGCCAATATCGAAGGGGTAAAAGCGATGACGGACGTCACCGGTTTCGGCCTGCTGGGGCATCTCAGCGAAGTCTGCCGCGGCGCGGGCGTTCAGGCGCAGCTAAACTACGCCGATATTCCTAAACTCCCGGGCGTTGAAGCCTATATCGCCGCCGGAGCGGTGCCGGGCGGCACCGGACGCAACTTTGCCAGCTACGGCCACTTGATGGGCGAGATGCCGGCGGCATGGCGCGATCTGCTGTGCGATCCGCAAACTTCCGGCGGCCTGCTGCTGGCGGTAACGCCGGAAGCTGAAGCCGAAGTCCAGGCCGCTGCCGCGGAATTTGGCATCAAGCTTGCCGCCATTGGCGAGCTGGTAACCGCCCGCGGCGGGCGTCCAATGATCGAGATCCGTTGATTAGATGCGGTTGTTTATTGCAGAAAAACCGAGTCTCGGTCGCGCTATCGCCGATGTGTTGCCTAAACCGCATCGTAAAGGCGATGGCTTTATTGAGTGCGGCAACGGGCAGGTGGTCACCTGGTGTATCGGCCACCTGCTGGAGCAGGCGCAGCCGGATGTTTACGACGGCCGCTATGCGCGCTGGAACCTGCTCGACCTTCCTATCGTACCGGAAAAGTGGCAACTGCAACCAAAACCGTCGGTCACGAAACAGCTGAACGTCATCAAGCGCCTGCTTGGCGAGGCGCAGGAAGTGGTTCACGCGGGAGACCCGGATAGAGAAGGGCAACTGCTGGTCGATGAAGTGTTGGACTACCTGCAGCTGGCGCCGGAAAAGCGCCAGCAGGTGCAGCGTTGCCTGATTAACGACCTGAACCCACAGGCGGTTGAACGGGCAATTAACCGCCTGCGCGCGAACAGCGAATTTGTCCCGCTGTGCGTATCGGCGCTGGCCCGCGCTCGCGCCGACTGGCTATACGGCATCAACATGACCCGCGCCTACACCATTCTCGGGCGTAATGCCGGCTATCAGGGGGTGTTGTCGGTTGGCCGCGTACAGACGCCGGTATTGGGGTTGGTGGTACGTCGTGATGAAGAGATAGAGAACTTCGTCGCCAAAGATTTCTTTGACGTCAAAGCGCATATTGTCACGCCAAAAGACGAGCGGTTTATCGCCACCTGGGTGCCAAGCGAAGCCTGCGAACCCTATCAGGATGAAGAGGGGCGTTTACTGCATCGTCCGCTGGCCGAGCATGTGGTTAAACGTATCGAAGGCCAGCCGGCAATCGTGACCGGCTATAACGATAAGCGCGATTCCGAACCGGCGCCGCTACCGTTTTCGCTGTCAGCATTACAGATCGAAGCGGCCAAACGCTTCGGCTTCAGCGCGCAGAACGTGCTGGATATCTGCCAGAAGCTGTATGAGACCCACAAACTGATTACCTATCCGCGTTCGGATAGCCGCTACCTGCCGGAAGAACATTTTGCCGGCCGCCATGCAGTACTGAATGCGATTAGCGTCCATGCGCCGGATCTGCTACCGCAGCCGGTGATGGATCCGGAGATCCGCAACCGCTGTTGGGATGATAAAAAGGTCGATGCGCACCACGCGATTATCCCAACCGCGCGCAGCAGTCAGGTCAAACTCAACGATAACGAAGAGAAAGTCTATAACCTGATTGCCCGGCAATATCTGATGCAGTTCTGCCCGGATGCGGTATTCCGCAAGTGCCAGATTGACCTTGATATTGCTAACGGCAAATTTGTCGCCAAGGCGCGCTTCCTCGCCGAAGCGGGCTGGCGCGCGCTGCTTGGTAATAAAGAGCGTGACGAAGAGAACGATGGTACGCCGCTGCCGGTGGTCGCCAAAGGCGATGAGCTATTGTGCGAAAAAGGTGAAGTGGTGGAGCGACAGACCCAGCCGCCGCGCCACTTTACCGACGCCACGCTACTGTCGGCGATGACCGGTATTGCCCGCTTTGTGCAGGATAAAGAACTGAAAAAGATCCTCCGCGCGACCGACGGTCTGGGGACGGAAGCGACCCGCGCCGGGATTATAGAGCTGCTGTTTAAGCGCGGTTTCCTGAATAAAAAGGGGCGCTATATCCACTCATCGGACGCCGGTCGGGCGCTAATCCATTCTCTGCCGGAAATGGCCGCGCGCCCGGATATGACCGCCCACTGGGAATCGGTATTGACGCAAATCAGCGAAAAACAGTGCCGCTATCAGGACTTTATGCAGCCGCTGGTGGGGACGCTGTTCCAGCTTATCGATCAGGCGCGGAGCACGCCGGTGCGCCAGTTCCGCGGGCTGGCCGCGCCAGGCGGAGCGAAAAAGTCGTTTAGTAAAGGGAAGGGCAAGCCGAAAGGGAAAAAGCCGGCGGCGGATATCGCGCCGGAAAGTCCGCAATAATGTCTCCGCCCCTCGCCACGGAGGGGCTTAGCTAAAACGCCCTTCCGTCTGAGGGCGCTTAACCCGGTTGAGGGTTTTCCCGCATATCATTTCCGCCTCCCTGCTCTAAAATAGGGTCATTGATGTTAAAGAAGGGATGATGATGGCAAACGATCCAATGGACAGTATCCTCAAAATCAGATTGGTCAGCACCATGGCTGAACTGCAACGACACGTCAGAAACGTGATGTCCGCTTTTGGCTATGACCGGATCGTACTATTTTCTATTTCCCCACTACGTACTCCCTATATTGAACGCATTTACTGGATTGAAGGGCACTGGTTTGACGATGAGGTAGATGAACAAACCTACCTGCAGCGCTGTCCGGTCAACCAGCATTTCATCCATACCTCCCGGCCATTTTTGTGGCGAAAAACCGGTAGTGACACGGCCAGCGGTGAGTATCAAATTGTCGACGTTCCCCTGAAAGGCGCGCTTCATGGCATGCAGATCCCTATTTTCGGCCGCACGGGGATTGAAGGGGCGCTGAGCCTTGGCGGCATGGCCATCGACGCTTCTCCACGAGCCGAAATGCTGCTGATGTTACTGGGCATAGAGGCATTTCATTGCGCGCGGAGATTGTTGAGCTCTGTCGAGGAAGGTAACGCAACCGTACTGACCCGCAGAGAAATCGAAGTACTCACTCTGGTAGCCAAAGGGCTTAGGCAGGGAGACATTGCCGCCGTGCTGGGGATCTCTGAACGTACGGTGGAGAATCATTTGCGCCATGCGCGCGGTCGCCTGAGAGTGGTGACCACGGCGCAGGCCGTCCAGGTGGCGATGCTGAACGGTGAAATATCGCCGCCACACAGTGAATAATCGCTATATCCGCAGATGAAAAGGAAAAGATGATGAGCGAACAAATCAGTAAACAACCGCAAGTGGACCATGCTGAAGAGAATGCTTTTTTTCCTTCGGCCTATTCCCTCAGCCAGTTTACCAGTCCGGTGTCTGACCTTAGCGGCGCTGATTACACGCGGCGCTATAATGGACGGCGGAAAGTGCTGGTTATCGCCGCCGATGAACGTTATCTGCCCACCGATAACGGCACGCTCTTTTCGACCGGTAATCATCCGGTAGAGACGCTGCTGCCGATGTACCATCTGCACGCCGCAGGTTTCGATTTTGATATTGCGACGCTCTCCGGGCAAATGGTCAAGTTTGAATACTGGGCGATGCCGCGCGAAGACCAAAAGATTATGCCGTTCTTCGAGCGTTATCTTCCGCAGTTCCGCCAGCCTCTGGCCCTTTCTGACGTCGTAGCGCAGCTGGATGCTGATAGCGATTATGCGGCGGTATTTATTCCCGGCGGCCACGGTGCGCTTATCGGCCTGCCGGAGAGCGAAGCCGTCGCCGAAACGCTGCGCTGGGCGCTACGACACGATCGGTTTGTGATTTCGCTCTGTCACGGCCCGGCGGCGTTCCTCGCGTTACGACAGGGGGAGAATCCGTTAAACGGTTATGCTATTTGCGCGTTTCCGGATGCCGCCGATAAACAAACGCCTGATATCGGCTATATGCCCGGTCACCTGACCTGGTATTTTGGCGAAGCGTTAAAAGCAATGGGGCTTGAGATCGCAAATAGCGATATCAAAGGTCGTGTGCATCAGGACCGTAAAGTGCTAACCGGGGACAGTCCATTTGCGGCTAATGCGCTCGGTCAACTGGCGGCAAAAGCGTTGCTCGACGAATATGCAAAGTAACAGCAATCTGATGATGAGGGGGAGCAGTGAAGTATATCTCAATTAGTCAACCGGGCGGCCCGGAGGTTCTTCAGATTGGTGAAGGCGACATCCCCTCGGTCGGTGATAACGACGTCCTGATCCAGGTTAAAGCCGCTGGCGTCAATCGGCCGGATATCTTACAGCGACAGGGCGTTTATCCGATGCCGGAAGGGGTAACGCCGATACCCGGACTGGAAGTCGCTGGGGTGGTCGCGGCGGTAGGATCGCAGGTGACGGATTTTCATCCCGGCGATAAGGTTTGCGCCCTGACCAACGGCGGCGGCTATGCGGAGTATTGTGCGGTACCGGCGGGGCAAACGTTGCCAATACCGCCTGGGCTGAGTTTTAGCGAAGCGGCGGCGATACCTGAAACTTTCTTCACCGTGTGGGCGAACCTGTTTCAGATGGGCCGGGCGCAACCTCATGAAAGCGTCCTGATTCACGGCGGGGCCAGCGGCATCGGGACGACGGCGATCCTGTTGTGTCATGAGTTAGGTATGAAAGTCTATACCACCGTCGGGCAGGAAGAAAAAGTGGCGGCGCTGCGTCCTTATGCCACGGCCATCAATTATAAAACCGATGATTTCGCAGAGAAAATCACTCAGCTGACCGATGGTAAAGGCGTCGACGTTATTCTCGATATCGTGGGTGGACCCTATTTTAATCGTAACCTGGAACTGCTGAAGCGAGACGGGCGGTTGGTTATTATCGGCTTTATGGGCGGGCGAATCGCCCATGATGTTGATATTCAAATCTTGATGCTCAAGCGCGCGACCGTGACCGGTTCAACGATGCGCGGCAGAAGTGCGGAAGAAAAAAGGCAGATCGCTCAGGCGCTGAAGGACCACGTCTGGCCGCTGCTGTCGCAGGGTAAATGTAAGCCGCTGATTTACGCCAGCTATCCGATGGCTGAAATCGCGCAGGCGCATGCCTGCCTCGATAGCGGTAATCATCTGGGGAAAGTGGTGATTACCATGGAGTAGCGTTGATATCCCCGACGCCGGGCGTCGGGGATAAAGGCACAGATTAAATCACACCCTGCGCCAGCATGGCGTCAGCGACCTTGACGAAGCCGGCGATATTGGCGCCGCGAACGTAGTTGGTCTGTTTCTCTTCACCGCCGTATTCGACGCAGGCGTGGTGAATATCCAACATAATGTGGTGCAGACGCGCATCCACTTTCTCCGCTTTCCAGCCCATACGCGCGGCGTTTTGCGCCATTTCAAGGCCGGATGTGGCGACGCCGCCAGCGTTGGCTGCTTTGCCCGGCGCGAACAGCACGCCAGCGTCGAGGAACAGATCGGTGGCGGCAATGGTGGTGGGCATGTTGGCGCCTTCGGCAACCGCTTTAACGCCATTGGCGATCAGCATTTGCGCGGCATCGACGTCCAGTTCGTTCTGGGTCGCGCACGGCAGCGCGATATCTACCGGCACTGACCACGGCTGCTGGCCTTCGAGGTAGGTCAGACCGAATTCGCGCGCGTAGTCGGCGACGCGGCCGTGGCTACGCTCTTTAATATCGATCAGGCGGGCCAGTTTCTCTTTGGTGAAGCCGGCTTCATCTACCACCGTACCGTTTGAATCGGAGGCGGTAATGACGCGCGCGCCGAATTCCATGGCTTTCTCAATGGCGAACTGCGCCACGTTGCCGGAGCCGGAGACCGCGACGCGCATCCCTTCGAAGCCAAGACCGTGGCGCTTGAGCATCGCTTCTGTAAAGTAAACCAGACCGTAACCGGTGGCCTCGGGGCGGATGAGACTGCCGCCGAAGGAGAGACCTTTGCCGGTGAAGACGCAGGCGCTATTGTTGGAAAGCTTGCGCATCATGCCGGCCATAAAACCGACTTCGCGGCCGCCAACGCCGATATCGCCCGCCGGCACGTCGGTGTCCGGGCCGAGATGACGATATAGTTCGGTCATCAAAGCCTGGCAGAAGCGCATCACTTCGCCGTCGCTTTTACCTTTCGGGTCGAAATCGCTGCCGCCTTTACCGCCGCCCATCGGCAGCGTGGTGAGGGCGTTTTTGAAGGTCTGTTCGAAGCCCAGGAACTTAAGGATCGACAGGTTGACCGACGGGTGGAAGCGCATGCCGCCTTTGTACGGGCCAATCGCGGAGTTGAACTGCACGCGCCAGGCGCGGTTAACCTGAACCTGATTGCGATCGTCAACCCAGACGACGCGGAACTGGATGACGCGCTCCGGTTCGACCAGGCGTTCCAGCAAATTGAGCTGACGATAGCGCGGATTCTGTTCAAGGAACGGCCACAGAGTGGTCATCACTTCGCGGACGGCTTGAGCGAATTCAGTTTGATGCGGGTCGCGCTGTTGAACGCGGGCGAGAAAACTTTCCAGAGTACACGCCTGATCCATAGATGTAATTTCCCCTTACGGTTGTGGTTGCTTGTTATTTTTTATACCCGGCCTTGAAAATGCCGTTTTTCCGACTATAACACCGGAAATCGTTAGGCTGACAAGGAAAAATTGAGCGCGGAGAAAAATTTATAATTCGACCTGGGTCATAACTAAAAACGATGACCCAGGTCGGATAGGGGGAAGAGAAACTAACCTGCCTGTTGAGCGATAAAGGCATTCAGCAGAGGAATATCCGCTGGCGCCAGATCAAATGCTAATGCTTGCGCCGGGGTACACCAACGCAGTTCGCTATGGTAACGGGCGACGGGTTCACCGCGAAATTCGGCGACCCACCAGGCATGCAGGTGGATCAAACGCCCGGAGACTTCCCGCTGATGGCTGGCGATATAGCGGGTTGGCCTCGCAACAATTGCCAGTTCCTCTTCCAGTTCGCGGGCTAACGCCTGCGGCTGGCTTTCGCCATGTTCGACTTTGCCGCCGGCGAACTCCCACAGCCCCGGTTGGTCGGCGTGCGGCGGGCGCTGCGCCAGGAGAATTTTGCCGTCACGTTCAATAATGGCGGCGACGACATCAATCGTTTTTTGCATAGTTATCCTGAATCATTCAAATACCGGGCTTGCGCATAATGGCGTATTATCTCCGTCTTTCCCCTGTACCGACAACCTTTTAGCCTGATGGAGCGTCACCGTGCTTGATAGCCGCCTGCATCCCCGATTGAAGCCCGTACTGAATGCTATCGCCCGCGTGCTCGACCGTCCGGGGATCTCCCCTGACGGCCTGACGCTTTTCGGTTTTGCTATCGGCGTGCTGGCGCTGCCGTTTCTGGCGCTCGGCTGGTACGGTGCTGCGCTGGCGGCCATTGTGCTGAACCGGTTGCTGGATGGCCTGGATGGCGCGCTGGCGCGGCGGCGTGGTCTCAGCGACGCCGGCGGGTTTTTGGATATTTCGCTCGATTTTTTGTTTTACGCGCTGGTGCCGTTCGGTTTTATTGTTGCCGACCCGGCGCAAAATGCGCTGGCGGGCGGCTGGCTGCTATTTGCATTTATCGGCACCGGCAGCAGCTTCCTGGCATTTGCGACCCTTGCGGCAAAGCATCAGATTGCCAATCCGGGCTATGCGCATAAATCATTTTATTATCTAGGCGGGTTGACTGAAGGAACGGAGACAATCCTGCTATTTGTGCTGTGTTGTCTGTTTCCGGTGCACTTCCCCTGGCTGGCGTGGTGTTTTGGCGCGCTATGTTGGCTGACAACCTTCACCCGTATCTGGAGCGGCTACCTGACGCTGAGGGAGGCGCAAAGCCAGAACCTCCCTCAGTAGTCGGATTATTTGCTGCTGTCCGGGCCACGTTCGCCGGTGGCTACCGGGTTTTGCGGATTACCGCTCCATTCGTACCAGCCGCCGTCGTAAACGGAGACGTTTTTCCAACCCATCGCACGGGCGTACATAAAGGTCTCTGAGGCGCGCCAGCCTGTGCCGCAGTAAAATGAGACCTGCTGGTTGGGCAGAATGTTCCACTGTTTCCACATCGCCGCGATATCATCGGCGCTGCGCATCGTGCCGTCCGGATTATGGAAGTCTTCCATATGCGTGGAATCGCTGCCGGCATGACCCCAGCGGGCGCCGGCAATATCGCCCTTCGGCTTGATGTAGCTGTAGCCGCTGGTGGTGCCGATAAATTCCGGCCACGAGCGGACGCTGACCAGCGAAGCATCCTGGCGGTGTAGTAACCCGCGCGCCTGTTCGGTATCGAGCATTAACTGTGGCTGACCGGGGATCGGCGCGCCGAAATCCGGCACCGCTTTTTCTTTGGCTGGCATGCCGCGCTCGACCGGCAGATTCGCGTCGGACCAGCTTTTCCAACCGCCGTCGAGCAGGCGTACATCTTTCACCCCGGCATACAGCATGATCTGCGCGACGCGCGCGGCGGCGTAGACGTCGCGGCCGTACAGAATCACCGTGGTGTCATGGCGAATACCGTGTTTAGCCAGCATCGCTTTTAGCTGTTCATCGGACACTTTGTTCCACAGCGGCTCGCTTTCCACTTCATTGGTATCAATATAACCGGCGCCGGGAATATGATTCAGCAGATAAAACTTCGGCGCGCCCCAGGCCACTTCAAACAGTTTCCAGTCGCCCTGCGGGGCGGCGGTAACGGTTTTACCTTGCTGTAAATCGTGGATCCACTGCGGATACACCAGCTGCTCAAAGTGCGGCAGCTTCTGCAGGCGCTCGCTCTGACTGAAGGCGTCGCTAAGCGTGCTGAGCTTCGTGAATCCGGCTTCTTTCAGGCGTGCCGCAACCCTGGCGTTATCGTCAGCGCCGCCATATAACGCGATTGGCGTATCGGCCTGCAACTGGTGCTGAGTAGCCCAGGCACGCAGTTGTTCGTCGCTCATTGCGCCAAGCCAGCTAGCAGAGAGGTTTAGCGCCTGCGGTTCATGGCCCTGCGGGCCGTTGGCACTTTGCGGCCAACCGTTATAGAAAGCGCTGAGGCGGGTGTCTATCGCCACGCCGTGCCGCTGTTGCAGCGTTGAAAAGTCCAGCGTTGGCATGGTATCAGCGGCGAAAGAAGAGGAAGCAGCAAGCCCCATGAGCAGGGCGAGTGCGGTCAATTGAGAAACACGTTTCATCGAAATGCCCGACGGTAGAAAGAGGAGGGCTCATTCTCTGCTCCTGATAAGGGAATTTCTTTGCGATAACGCAGGTTAGGCGGAATTTGCCTGCCAGGCGGCAATATTAATACAGCGTCCGCCCGGTGGGAGATCCTGGCTGTCGTGAGTTACCAGGAGCGCCGGGATTGCCAGCCGGTCAATTTCCGCAAACACCCACTGGCGAAAATCGGCGCGAAGTTCTGCATCCAGGCGATTAAAAGGCTCATCCAGCAGCAGCGCTTGCGGCCTTGCCAGCAGGGCGCGCAGCAGGCTGACGCGCGCGCGCTGTCCGCCGGAGAGCGTGGCCGGATCGCGCGAGGCGAACCCCGGCATGCCGGCGCGCGCCAGCGCCTGTTCAACTTCAACCTGGCGCGCCGCGCCGCGGAACTCCGCAGGCAGGGCGAGCTGTAAATTGTTGCCCACGCTGAAGTGGTCAAACAGTAGCGCATCCTGAAACAGGATGCCAATGCGCCGCGCTTCGGTGGCGAGCCTGTCGCAGCGGCGTTCGTTGAGCCATAATTCACCTTCGGCGCGAAAAGTGTCGGCAAGCGCGCCGATCATCCAGGCAAAAAGGGTTGATTTACCGCTGCCGGAAGGGCCCATCAGGGTCAACACTTCGCCAGGGGCGACAGAAAAATTTACTCCACATAACAGCGGTTGGCGGTGGAGGGTTAATGTCAGGTTGTGAACGGTTAGCATTAGCGTAATCCCCGGCGGCGACGGCCTATAAACCAGGCCATCAGCGCAGTAACCATAAAGCAGATCGCCGGTAGCAGCAATTGCCATAACGCTTGCGCGGCAAGCCGCGTGCTGTCGCCGCCGCTGCTCAACGCTACCGCTTCGCTGGTCAATGTTGGCGTCCGTCCGCCACCGAGCCACACGGTCGGCAGATATTGCGCGATACTCACCGAAAATCCGACCGCCAGCGCGGTGAGCAGCGGGCGCGCCATTGACGGCAATTTGACCCACCAAAACAGGCGGCCGCACCGCCAGCCAAGCGTACGGGCAATCAATAACAGCCGTGGATCAAGATTGCGCCACGCCGGGGAGAGGATAAACAGCATCCATGGCACGACCCATAACAGATGCCCCCATAATACCGTCATCAATTGACCGTCGAGCCAGCCCGCGAGCGCTAATTGATATTGACCATCGGCAAGCGGCAGCGTCGGGATGATTAATGGCAGCCAGAGTCCGTTATATCTGGCGGGACCGAACTCCAGCCACAGCAGACACAGCGCGGCCCCCAGTATCGCCGCGCCTAACGCCAGCCAGAAGCTGTTGCCGATCGCCTCAGCCGTTGGCAGCGTCCATTGTGAAATGCCAGCCAACAGCAACGCGCAAACCAGACCGCAGGCGGGTACCGCCTGCGCCAGAATATGTCCCGTCGCTGCATTGGCAGGGGCGGCACGCTTGCCGCGTAGTGCGGGAATGCTTTGCCGCCAGCGGCGCCAGCCTACCGATGCGATGGCCGCGAAGATTAACGTGAAGGCAAGCAGCAGCAGGCTGGCCAGCGCGCCTTTCGCCTGTTGCAGCGGATCGCCCTGATTAAGCCACTGCCACGCCAGTACCGCCAGCGTTGGCGGATTTCCCGGACCGATCACCAAAGCGACATCCACCGCCGACAAACTCCAGGCGACGGTGGCCAGCAGAACAAGGCTCATCGATGGCAGCAGTGCCGGCACAATAATCCACTGCAAACATTGCCAGCGGTTGTAGCCGAGGGTTTTCATCACTACGCTTTGGGCCGCCAGCTGTTTTTCACCCAGTACGCCATACGCCACCCACAGTAAAAAAGCGCTCTCTTTAACCGCCATTGTCAGGCCCAGCCCGATACCGTAGCGATCGACCGGTGGGCTCAATGCGGGAAACAGACGATACAGCCAGCCGCCTTCGGCAAATAGCAGCAAGGCGGCGGTGGCGAAGGCGACATGGGGTACCGCCAGCAGCAGCGGTAATCTTCTCGCCAGGCGCTGCCAGCCAGTAGCTGGCCATAATGCGCCAATCACCGTCAGGGTGATGAACAGCGCGCCGCCCACCGCCAGCAGCGTAGAGACTAGCGTCGCCGCCAGCGCCTGCGGCAACTGCGGATCGCTAAATAGCCCCCGCCAGGCCGCGGCGTCGACGGCGGGTATCGCCATCAAAGCGGCGGCGGGAAGCAGGGGGAGGTAGATAAGCGCTATCGCTCCCCACGTCAGCGCAATTAGTGGGTACCGTAGCGGCGCAACCATTCCTGCTCCAGCGCGTCAACCCAGGCGGCGTGCGGTTCTGCCAGCATCGGCGGCGTCGCTTTCGGTTGTACGGCGTACAATGCGGCGCGCTGGGCGTCGTTGAGTTTTTCGGGATCGAGTACGCTGGGATCGCCCCAGATTTGCGGATCGGCTTTGCGTAACTGAGCCTGTGGCGACAGCAGGAAGTTGGCAACCACCTGTGCGCCTGCCGTCGCGCGGGCGTTGGCGGGGATAGCGACAAAATGCACGTTGCCGAGCATTCCTTGTTTAAAACCAAAGCTATAACTGTCTTGTGGAAGTTCGCCGCTGACGGCTTTTTGCTGCGCATGCAGCGGATTGAAGGTCAGCGATAGTTGTAGCGTGCCTTGCGCCAGCATCGCGTCCATCCGCGCCGGCGACAGCGGAAAATCGCGGCCCTGGCGCCAGAGCAGCGGGTGTAGCCTGTCGAGATAGGCCCAAAGCGGCGCGGTCACCGCGGCGAAACTTGTCTCCTGCGGCGGCTGGCGCAGGGCCTCCGGCCGATCGGTCAACGCAACCAGCAACTGCTCAAGGAAAGCGGTGCCGGTAAAATCCGGCGGCCGCGGATAGGTGACACTGCCTGGATGCGCTGTGGCGAAAGCCAGTAGCGCCTGTGCGCTGTTCGGTGGTTCAGCCAGCTGCGATCGGCGGGCGATAAAAGTCAGCTGCGCGCCGCCCCACGGGGATTCCGCGCCGTCGGTGGCGAGGGAGAAATCTTCCCGAACCGGTTTTCGCGTATCGACGTAGCGCCAGTTAGGCAGTTTTTCAGCCCAGCCGCTGCGCAGTAAATTCGCCTGCTTCAACGTGCGGAAATTCTCGCCATTAACCCACAATAAATCGATTGAACCGCCGCGGGAACGCCCGGCACGCGCCTCGGTCTGAATACGCTTAACCGCATCGGCGGCATCGGCGATATGTACAATACGCAGATCGACGGCGTAATCCCGTTTCACCTCGGCGCTGACCCAGTCGAGGTAGCGGTTAACCGCCGGGTCGCCGCCCCAGGCGTTGAACCACACCGTCTGGCCGCGCGCCTGCTGGCTGATGCTCTGCCAGTTCTCGTCGGCGTTGGCGAGAGTCGGGGCCAGCAGCAGTGCGGCAAGCCAAATTAAACAATAACGCAGACTGCGCATATTGACTCCTTAGGGATGAGTGTCGGAAACATCGGGCTTCGGGATTTGGCACAGGCCTTGCGCCGGGATCGCCAGCGCGGAATTAAAGCGTGCGGATAAATTTTGCAAGCCGATCAGCGCGGTTAGCTCGGTTAACGCCTGGGCATCGAACTGCTGCGCCAGCCGGGCGCGCAACGCATCATCGACGGTGGGCGGCGTCATGCTCGCCGCTTCGGCATATTCCAGCGCCAACCGTTCGCTATCGCTGAATAATCCGCTGTTGCGCCAGTCGTTAACCGCCAATAGCTTTTCGCTGCCGCCGGCGCGCTGCGCCAGTTTCATACTGGTGATATCAATGCAAAATTCACAGTGACACAACTGGGCGATACGGGCGCTCACCAACGAGCGTAGCAGCGGATCGAGCGGCGAGCGCCGGCGTTCCAGATATCCGACAAACATTGAGACCAGATAAAACGCCAGCGGGATGCGCCCCCACCAGCGGATAGGGCTGAGTACCGCGCCATAATGGCGACGGTGTAGCCACGCCTGCGGGCGCAGGATCAATGGAATCGACGTTAACGGCGGTAGATTCATGGCGATTTCCTGTTGTGATGCGCAACGTATTGCGCTTTGACTATCGCGACTACGATAGCTAAAGCGAACAAAATAGATAAACCGCTGAGCAGCCAGAACCGCCCCCCCGTCAGCAGGCTTCCGGCCCACGAGTAGACGATAGTCGCCGGTAATTGGCCGACGCCGGTGGCAACCATAAAATGGCGAAAGCGGATTGAGGTTAGGCCAGCGGCATAGCTCACCGGATCGAAAGGGACGAAGGGCAGCAGGCGGCAAACCAGGATGGTGTGCTTGCCGTAGCGCCTAAAAAAGCCATCTACGCTCTGTAATACCGTCTTGCCGGTCAGTTTTTCTACCACTTCACGGCCCAGTACGCGGGCAATAAAAAAACACAGCGCCGCGCCAGCCATCGCGCTGACCCATGACAACACGCCGCCCCACAGTGCGCCGAACAGCGAAGCATTGGCGAAGGTAATTAAAAATGCCGGCAGCGGCGCGACAATCGCCTGCAGGATCATCAGCCCGAAAGAGACCAGCGCCGCCAGCGGGCCATAAGCGTGAATAAAACGCTCCAGCGCCTGCTGATCGAGGGTGGCAAACGCGCTAAGGCTATGTTGCACAAAGGAGCGTACGCCCGGTATTAACCACCAGCCGATGAACGCCGCCAGCGCCAGCAGGACGATAGCGCCGCGTGAGAGCCACAGCCGTTTTCTGTTATCCATTTTCATCGCTTACCGCGGATGTTGCGACACTAATGCGTTTATAGCGGCCATACCGCCTGGCGGCCTGGGTTAATACAAAAAGCGCCAGGCCGGCGATGCTGAGTTTGCCAATAAAGGCCAGGGTGATGCCATCGCGGGCCAGTTCGCTGGCCATAAAAGTATAAATAAACAATCCCGGTAGGGTGGCGATGGTGGAGATAAACGTAAAGGACCAGAAGGGGATCGCCGTCAGCCCATAGGCATAGTTCTGCAGATTATAAGGAAACAGCGGCACCAGCCTGGTGAAAATCAGAAAATCGCAGCCGCTGCGGGCAATGCCGCGCTCGAACGCCTGAAAAACGGCATGGTGACCGCAATAGCGCTGCAGCGCTTCGCGCCCCAGCCAGCGGGCCAGCAGGAACGACAGCGATGAGGCGATAGTCGCGGCGATAAGCGAGAGAAGCGTGCCCAACCAGGGGCCGAATATCATACCGCCGACGATGACCAACGCGCTGCCGGGCATCAGGCACAAGGCGGCGATGATAAACAGCAGGATATAAAGCGCATAGCCTGCGCTACCGCTGTGCAGAATAAGTAATTGAAGATCGTGAAGGTGGCTGAGCAGTCGCGTCAGCCCGGCGTGATGAACAAGCCATGCCAGCAGGGCAAACAGGAGTACGGCAAACAGCAGTTTATAGCGTGTTGGATAACGGCTTCTTTTGCATAGGGGTCTCCTGTCTTCGTTTTGCCCGGCAGGAAACGCCGGGTGCGCGCGACAGTATAGTAAATTGCCGTGAGCGACAATGTATACCGTTCACTTTATTGATTTTGCTCAGGATAGCGGGGCTCCGCGCCGGAGCCCCAAGAAGCATTACGGCTTAAAGGTTGCCCATACCGGCGCATGATCGGAAGGCTTTTCCATTCCGCGGATGTCGTAATCGATGCCGGTTTCGACGCAGCGCTGAGCCAGCGGCGAGCTTGCCAGCAGCAGGTCGATACGCAGACCGCGGTTGTCATCAAAACCTTTAGAGCGGTAATCGAACCATGAGAAGCGCTCATTATTATCCGGGTTGGCGTGACGCCAGGTATCCACCAGGCCCCAGCCCAGCAGACGATCCATCCATTCACGCTCTTCCGGCAGGAAGGAACACTTACCGGTGCGCAGCCAGCGTTTGCGGTTCTCTTCACCAATGCCGATATCAAGGTCGGTAGGGCTAATATTCATATCGCCCATGATAAGCACCGGATTTTCTTTGTTCAGCTCGGTATCGAGGTAGTTCTGCAGATTCTGATAAAACGCCGCTTTCGCCGGGAACTTGGTCTCGTGGTCACGGCTCTCTCCTTGCGGGAAATAGCCGTTAATTACCGTGACATTGCCAAACGGTGAGGGGATTTCCGCCATGATGATGCGGCGTTGCGCATCTTCGCCGTCGCCCGGGAAGCCGCGACGCACGGCTATCGGAGTCTCTTTGGTCAGCAGCGCGACGCCGTAATGGCCTTTTTGCCCATGGTAAAAGACGTTGTAGCCCAGCTTCGCCACCTCTTCGAGAGGAAACATATCGTCGTGTACTTTGGTTTCCTGGAGGCCGATAACATCGGGCTGATGTTTATCGACGATGGCGGCCAGTTGATGGGGGCGGGCACGCAGGCCGTTGATATTAAAAGAGATGAATTTCATAGTCGCTGCCACTGTGCAAGGTGAATAGTGCAAGGATGTTAGCAGAATTTCATCATGGTGGCTGCCGGCAGGTGGTTAATTCTGCCGATTACTGCGGTTGGCGAGCGAATCGCACAAATTATGCACCGCTTTGGCGCATGTCGCGCCAAAAAAGCGCAGATATCTACGATAAATTTCGTAGAGGATCACAATTACAGAATTATATCTTATCGCTGCATAACTTCTCGTCGTTTTCGTCTATCCATCGCCGTTTATTTGATGATTATTCACTAAATATGCATTTTTATTGAATAATTAGTGTCTGTAACTCATTGATATCACGTGATTGAGCTCAATTTATGCATTTTTGCCTCTGGCTGGCACGATGCGTGCAATCTACATTTACAGCGTAATAGCTCATAAATTTTAACATTGTGCTTACTTTTAATTTACCGGAAGAGGTCGATATGTCTCAGTCAATTACGCGTAGCAATTTTGATCAATGGATGATGCCGGTATATGCGCCGGCGGCTTTTATTCCGGTACGCGGCGAAGGTTCACGGTTGTGGGATCAGCAGGGGAAAGAGTATATCGATTTTGCCGGCGGTATCGCGGTGAATGCGCTGGGACACGCTAACCCACAGTTAGTAAAAGCGCTGACCGAGCAGGCGGGAAAATTCTGGCATACCGGTAACGGCTACACCAACGAACCGGCGCTACGCCTTGCCAAACAGCTTATCGACGCCACCTTTGCCGACCGCGTTTTCTTCTGTAACTCCGGCGCCGAAGCCAACGAAGCGGCGCTGAAACTGGCGCGTAAATACGCCCACGATCATTACGGCAGCCACAAAAGCGGCATTGTCGCGTTCAAAAACGCCTTCCACGGGCGCACATTGTTCACCGTGTCCGCTGGCGGCCAGCCTTCCTATTCGCAGGATTTTGCGCCGCTGCCGCCGCAGATCCAACATGCTACCTATAACGACCTCGACTCGGCGCGCGCGATGATTAATGACGACACCTGCGCGGTGATCGTCGAGCCGATGCAGGGCGAGGGCGGCGTGGTGCCGGCGAAAGCGGAATTTTTGCGCGGCCTGCGCGAACTGTGCGACCAGCACAACGCGCTACTGATTTTTGATGAGGTACAAACCGGCGTCGGGCGTACCGGCGAATTGTATGCCTATATGCACTACGGGGTGACGCCGGACGTCCTGTCGACGGCGAAAGCGCTGGGCGGCGGCTTCCCGATCGGCGCGCTGTTGGCGACGGAAAAATGCGCCAGCGTGATGACCGTCGGCACCCATGGCACGACCTACGGCGGTAACCCACTCGCCACCGCTGTTGCCGGGGAGTTACTGTCTATCGTCAATACCCCGACGCTTTTGAACGGCGTTAAACAGCGTCACCAGTGGTTTAGCGAACGCCTGAGCGCGATTAACGCCAAATACGGCCTGTTCAAGGAAATTCGCGGATTGGGGCTGCTGATTGGTTGTGTACTGAACGACGAATATGCCGGGAAAGCTAAAGCCATTAGTACCCAGGCGGCGGAAGATGGACTGATGGTACTGATTGCCGGGGCAAACGTCGTTCGCTTCGCTCCGGCCCTTAACGTGAGCGAGGAAGAGGTGAACACCGGTCTCGATCGCTTTGAGCTGGCCTGCCGTCACTTCCTTGCGGGAGTTTCATCATGATGGTGATCCGACCGGTTGAAAAAGCCGATTTGCCGGGGCTGATGGCCCTGGCGGGGGAAACCGGCGGCGGCCTGACGTCGCTGCCGGCGGACGAACCCACGCTGGCTGCCCGCATTGAACGCTCCCAGCGCACCTGGCGCGGCGAACTGCCGAAAAGCGAGCAGGGCTATGTCTTTGTGCTGGAAGATAGCGTCAGCGGCGCGGTCGTTGGGATCTGCGCGATTGAAGTCGCCGTTGGCCTCAACGATCCCTGGTACAACTATCGGGTCGGCACGCAGGTACATGCATCAAAAGAGCTCAACGTTTATCACGCGCTGCCAACGCTGTTTCTTAGCAACGATCACACCGGCTGTAGCGAACTCTGCACGCTGTTCCTCGATCCGGCATGGCGTAAAGAGGGCAATGGCTACCTGTTGTCGAAATCACGACTGCTGTTTATGGCCGGTTTCCGCGACCACTTTAATGACAAAGTGGTCGCCGAGATGCGCGGCGTGATTGATGAGCATGGCTATTCTCCGTTCTGGGAAAGCCTCGGCAAGCGCTTCTTCGCGATTGAATTTTCCCGCGCCGATTATCTCTCCGGCACCGGTAAAAAAGCGTTTATCGCCGCACTAATGCCAAAACATCCGTTATATATCGACTTTCTTTCCGATGAAGCGCGGGCGGTCATCGGCCAGGTTCATCTGCAAACGGCGCCTGCGCGTGCAGTACTGGAAAAAGAAGGTTTCCGTTTTAACAACTACATCGACATTTTTGACGGCGGCCCGACGCTGGAGTGCGAAATCGACCGGGTGCGGGCGATACGCAAAAGCCGCCTGCTGACGGTGGAAGAAGGGCAGCCTGCGCCGGGAGAGTGGCCGCAGTGTCTGGTCACCAACGAGCAGTATCATCAGTTCCGCGCCATTTTGGTCCATGCCGATCCGGATAGCGAAACGTTGCAGCTGAGCGCGCGCGAGCTGGATACGCTGAAATGCCATCCAGGCGACCGCGTACGGATGGTCCGCCTGATCCCGGAGGAGAAAACATCATGAGTTTATGGATTAACGGCGAATGGCAAAGCGGGCGCGGCCTGCAGCGCAGTAAATATAATCCAGTCAACCAGGCGCTGCTGTGGCAGGGAAATGACGCCGACGCCGGGCAGGTCGCGCAGGCGGTTAGCGCCGCGCGTCAGGCTTTCCCCGCCTGGGCCTGCCTGCCATTTAGCGCGCGTCAGGCGATCGTCGAGAAGTTTGCGGCGCTGCTTGAAGAGAACAAAAGCCAGCTGACGGCGATTATTGCCGCCGAGACCGGTAAACCGCGCTGGGAGGCGGCCACGGAAATTACCGCCATGATAAATAAGGTGGCAATCTCAGTGCGCGCCTATCATAGCCGCACCGGCGAGAGCGAGACGGCGATGGCCGACGGCGCCGCCACGCTGCGCCACCGTCCCCACGGGGTACTGGCGGTGTTCGGGCCGTATAACTTCCCGGGCCATTTACCTAACGGACATATCGTGCCGGCGCTACTCGCCGGTAATACTGTCGTCTTTAAGCCCAGCGAGCTTACGCCGCAAAGCGGCGAAGCGGTGGTGAAGCTATGGGCGGAGGCGGGCTTACCCGCTGGGGTCTTGAATCTACTGCAGGGCGCTCGGGAGACCGGCGAGGCGCTGAGCGGGCAGGCGGATATCGATGGACTGTTGTTCACCGGCAGCTCCGCGACCGGCTTCCAACTGCATCGCCAACTGGCCGGGCAGCCGCAAAAAATCCTCGCTCTCGAAATGGGCGGCAACAACCCGCTGATTGTTGACGAACCGCAGGATATTGACGCTGCGGTCCACCTGACCATCCAGTCGGCATTTATCACCGCCGGGCAGCGTTGTACCTGCGCGCGCCGCCTGTTGGTGAAGCGCGGCGCGACGGGCGATGCGTTTTTGCAGCGTTTAGTGACGGTGTCACAACGTCTTATTCCCGGCGAGTGGGATGCGCAGCCGCAGCCGTTCCTGGGCGGACTGGTATCGCCGCAGGCCGCGCAAAAGGTGCATCAGGCCTGGCTTGGGCATGTGGCGAGCGGCGGACAGACGTTACTTGAGCCGCGTCTACTGCGCGACGGTACCTCTCTGCTGACGCCGGGGATCATCGACATGAGCAACGTGCAGCAGGTGGCGGATGAAGAAGTTTTTGGCCCGCTGTTGTGCGTGTGGCGCTATGACGATTTCACGCAAGCGATCGCGATGGCTAACGCCACCCGGTTCGGTCTCTCCTGCGGATTGATTTCTGCCGAGCGCGACAAATTTGAGCGCCTGTTGCTGGAGGCCCGCGCCGGGATCGTCAACTGGAACAAGCCGCTCACCGGCGCCGCCAGTACCGCGCCGTTTGGCGGAACCGGCGCTTCGGGAAATCATCGTCCAGGCGCCTGGTACGCCGCCGATTATTGCGCCTGGCCGATGGCCAGCCTGGAATCTGCCGAACTGACGCTACCGGAGACGCTCAGTCCGGGTCTGGATTTTTCATCGCAGGCAAGCTGATTAAGGCACGCGAGGCCAGACTGTCGGCCTCGCGTGCTTTCCTCGATCCGTTTCAGTAATAGAGGAGGCGTCGTGGACGACTTTCTGGCATTAACTCTGGCGGGGCGCTGGCCGCATCAATTTCATGGCGAAACCGCCCATTTTCGTTGGCACTGGATCGATTGCGGCATCCTGCTGTTGACCCCGCATGCGCGCTGCGAACGTTCACTGGTGCTTTCGTGCGGTATTCACGGCAATGAAACCGCGCCGGTGGAGATGGTTAACGCTTTGCTTCAGCAGTTATTTAGTGGTGAACTGCCGCTGCGCTGGCGTGTGCTGGTGATATTCGGCAACCCGCCGGCGCTGCGGCAAAATAAACGCTATCTCGAAAGCGATATGAACCGCATGTTCGGCGAGCGATGGCGCAAATTCGCCCCCGGTGGTGAAACAGTGCGGGCGCGGCAGTTGGAAGGCGCTGTGACGCGTTTCTTTAGCGATAGCCATGGCGTGCGCTGGCATCTGGATATGCATACCGCTATTCGCGGCTCGCTGCATCCGCGCTTTGGCGTATTGCCGGCACGCGAGGAGCCGTGGAGTGAAGATTTTCTCAGCTGGCTTGGCGCGGCCGGGTTGGAGGCGCTGGTGTTTCATCAACAACCGGCGGGAACCTTTACCCACTTTAGTTGCGAACGTTTTGCCGCGCTGGCCTGTACGCTGGAGTTGGGCAAAGCGCTGCCTTTTGGCGACAACGATTTAACCCAGTTCTCAGCGACGCGGCGGGCGTTAAGTAGACTGTTGGTGGGCGATTTAGCCGTGGAAGAGGCGCCTGCGCCGCTGCGCTACCGGGTGGTGCAGCAGATCACGCGCCACAGCGACCAGTTCCGGTTGCATATGTCAGGGGAAACGCTCAATTTTACGCCGTTCAGCGCCGGGACGCTGCTGGCGGAGGATGGCGAAACGCGCTATGTCGTCGAAAAGGCGCAAGAGTACGTGCTGTTTCCCAACCCCGGCGTGGCGCCAGGGCTACGGGCTGGGCTGATGCTGGAACGGTTGTAATTCCCTTTCTTAACTATTCACAGCCGTTGTTGTTCGCGGTTGTGAATATCGAGTGAAATATGGCTGCGCACTGATCTTATTTATTTGTGCCATTGGCATAGTTTGCGGATTATTCCTGGTTAAATGCTTTGTTTTTAATCTCTACTGTTTTATAATCTTCACAGTTTCCTTATAAAACAGCTTGTTATTTATTTTTTGTTGCATATCCCTCCTCATTTTCCTTATTTTCTCCACAATTGGTGAGAAAATGTTTTTTACACTTTCATTGTTTTACGCTTGCACTGACTAATTGACGATAAAGCGCGTAAAGTTAATCTCGTCAACACGGCAATGCGCCGTCAGAATAACTGATAGTAAGGACATAACCATGAAGAAGATTACTGCTCTGTTTGTTGCCTCTACGCTGGCTCTGGGTGCTGCTAACCTGGCTCACGCAGCCGATACTACCGCTACCACCCAAACCGACAGCAAACCGATGATGCACCATAAAGGTATGCCGGGTCATCACGATATGATGTTCAAAGACCTGAACCTGACCGATGCGCAAAAGCAGCAGGTTCGCGACATCATGAAAAGCCAACGCCAGAACATGAAACGTCCGTCCCTTGACGAACGTCGCGCCATGCACGATCTGATCGCCAGCGATACTTTCGACAAAGCGAAAGCCAGCGCGCAGATTGATAAGATGGAAGCACAGCATAAAGATATGATGCTTTCCCGCATGGAAACCCAGAACAAGATTTACAACATCCTGACGCCGGAACAGAAAAAACAGTTCAATGCGAATTTTGAGAAGCATCTGACAGAACGTAAAGCGCCGGAAGGTAAAATGCCTGCACCTGCTGAGTAATCAGCGCCAAGAATGAAGACCGCCGGTCTTGCCCAATCATTGCCATTAAGGCTTTGGGCAGGGCCGGCGGTTTTTTACGTTTAATCCCGTTGCGTTCAGCCTGCTCGTCTGTTTCTGCGAGTGCTCGCCATTATCGGAATACATCTATAAAGATACGGTTTATCTCCACTGTTGATGCACGCTAATATCCCCTTTTGAAGAATATTTGTATTTCATATCAATGGATTATATATATTAATGTAAGGGTGGGGTTGCTGAATGGTATCTGCTGGGAGTCAACCGGTTTTAATTGAGTGCAATGTTTTGGCGCTAATCGCCCTCATCTCTTTTTATTTTTATCGCCGGCAAAAGGGAACCGGGCGACGACTTGCTATAGAGCCCAAGGAGCTTCTGGCGGTGGTACCAGGCTTGCTATTAGTCGTGCATCCGGAGTGATGTCATGGCGAAATTACTCCTTAAGTTATCGCAACTACTTACTGTCCTATTGTTTTTAATGAATTATATGGCTTTCGCCGCCGATGGTATTGGTGATGTAAAAAAGCCGCGACAGTTCTCAACCACAGCAATACCTTCTTTTGAGCATATCCTTTCATATGACGTTCTGGCCAGCTTTAACCCCGATGGGAGCATGGAAGTCCAGGAGAATATAAGCGTTTTAGCTATGCGTGGAAGGATCCGCCAGGGCATTTTCCGAACGTTGCCTAATATTTGGGAGCGACGTGATGGTAGAATATTCCGTGCCAACTATACGGTAATGTCAGTATTACGAAACGGCGTTCCAGAGCTTTTTCAGCTTGATCAACAACCGCAAGCAGTGATTGTGCGTATTGGCAGTCCTGGACATATCCTCAGGTCCGGTATCTATCATTATCAAATACGCTATAAAGTGAGTAACCATTTCAGCCGTTCTCATGGCATCGATGAGCTTTACTGGAATGTCACCGGGAGTAGCTGGCCCTGGCCTATCAGTAGGGCCAGCTTTCGTCTGCAGCTTCCGAACGCAAGTGAAAATCTGAACGCGCAAGCAAAAGATCGCCGGTTACACTCAATAGAAGCGTTTACCGTAATGGCCGGGGCGAAGCGACCTGTTGCGACAGTATTACCAGACGGCAGTGTCCGCGCTATACGTCCTATGGCAAAAGGTGAGGGGCTAACGGTTGTCTATAGCTGGCCGCAAGCGGTACTGGCTAACGCTCCCCCGCCGAAGGCCGTTGTGCCATTAGTACATTTGTTGATACCTACGCCCGAAACCCTGGTGATATGGCTGCCATTATTACTAATGATTGGCTATTACTATTGCTGGTGGCAAAAAAATGTTATTCAAACCGGCTTAAAGATGCCGTCTATTATCTCGCTTGATCATGTAACAAATGGTATGACTCCGGGCTATCTGCGTTTCCTTATCCGCCGTGACTATGATGATATTGCTTTCAGTAGCGATGTGCTTGGATTAGTAACTAAGAGGGCGGTCGCATTGGCAAGTGGAAAACGGGATGCTCTGAGGGAGGCCGGTGTAATACAACGGCTCTCGCTATTAACCACCGCAGGAAATAGTCGTTTAGATCATGCTGACAAAGTGCTCGTTAGTCAGATTTTTAGTGGAAAGCGCAAAAGTCTTTCTCTTCGTACAGGGCATCAGCCCTCACTACATAAAGCTCGTCGCAATCAGGAAAAATATTATGATGCACAGCGTGAGAGGCTTTTTCGTAAGTGGGGGCTGCCGCTCAGGCATTGTATTTACCTGGCGCTTTTGATGCCTGCGTTTTGTGCTATTTGGGTGGATTACCGCATTGCGCTTATCACTATTCCCGTGCTTTTCTTCTGGCTGGTTGGTGGGGCTATTTGGTTTTTCCTGTTGAGATTTTTATGTCATCGCCGTGACATGTGGAAGTTTTGGGGGCCGGTTCCCCTTGTCTTAGGATTAATTTTTGGGTCCTTAACGACGTGGGGAGGCTACGCTCTCATGTTTATGCAACCGATTAACCGGCTTCCGGCTGGATACATTGGCGGTATGGCGATGGCGTTTGCATTTCTCGTCTATGTCAGTTGGCGAACACCGCGCTATACCCAGCGCGCCTTGAATGAACTCGCCGTTGCTAAAGGTGTGAAACTGTATCTGGAGTCAGCACAAAAAGAAAACTTCCATTATCGATACCCGCCAGCGCAAATGATGTCGCATTTCGAAACGCTGTTGCCCGTGGCGGTAGCGCTCGGCGTGGGTAAAGAATGGATGGGAGCGTTTACGGACTACCTGAGAAACCACGGTATGACCTCTCAATTATTCGCTGGCATCGAGTGGAAAGACATAACTCAATTTTGCGACTGCTGCCAGGCGTGCTCAATGGCTGCAGCTAAACCTGATTCGGGAGCTGTTTCACAGGATTTGCCTGATAGCAGTTATAGCTCCAGCGATAGTGGTTCTTCAGAGAGTAGCTCTGGGGGAGATGACGGTGGAGGCGGTGGCTGGTAGTAAAGTTATGGTCTGATAATTTGCGCCAGAATCAGGCGCAAATTATCTCTTTAAAATAAATGCAGCTGATACTCACCGCTGAGCAAAGGCTTACAAAGGATCTTGTAGCCATCGTGATCGAAACCGGCTGGCAGTGTGGTGAGTTCAGTGGCCTGCATCAGTGAATCCACCGCGCCCAGCCACAGCCAGTTATGAATGATGTGATACTGAACCATATCCGGACCGCGCTCTTCCAGCGCCACCGGGCCTGCCCACGGCCAGCATACCAGCTGAAGCTTACTCATCTGCGCCAGCAGCCGCTGATTATGCTCTTCGACGCGCTCTCTACCGCAGCAGGCGCCGGCGCAGCGCCCCAGCGCGGAACGAAAACAGGCGCGCCCGCGACTCAGCGGCTCCAGCCCCAGAATGCCATAACACAGACGGTGCTCATCGGCGATGCTCTGCAGCGCCTGGAAGGCCGCGCGGCGGTTAGCGAACAGGCCGTAGAGGTGCTGTTGATGGGAGAAATCGACTTCTCGCGCATACACAATTTGCGGTTTACCCGCCTCCAGCAGCCAGGAGCAGAGCTGCTTATTACGCCGCAGTCGTTTATTAAACAGCGGCTGCTGTTCTTTAATTAACCGCGCTTCAAGTAACAGCGCGCCTAATTCCCCGGCGGTGCGTTGCCAGCTGATGCGCCGCGCCTGCCGCAGCATGGAGGCTTCGTCAGCGGTACGCAAGTGCGACAGCACCCGGCTGCGGATATTCACGCTCTTACCGATATAAAGCGGCAATGTTTCGCTTTCACCATGAAACTGATATACCCCCGGCAGCTTTGGCAAGGCCTCCAGCCATGGGCGCAAATGTTCGGGATACTCATAGATTGCCGCCGCCTCAAATTCCAGACGCGGGGCTGATTGCTTTCTGGCCACAACAACTCCTGGTACTGTTTATGTATCCAGTATAGCAGGCGAATTTTGCGGCGAAAAGGACAAAAAATAACCCCGGCGCTGGCCGGGGTGTTGGGGAATAGTTACTTCTTCCAGAAATCGTCGAAAACGGTAATTGGTGGGCGGCGCTTATGCTCGGTTTTCAGATACCAGCCTTCGATGGTTTTGGCGATGTTCTCGTCCAGGGTTTTGCCTTCCAGATAGTCATCAATGTTTTCGTAGGTCACGCCTAGCGCGACTTCATCCGGCAGAGAAGGGCGGTCATCTTCGAGATCGGCGGTCGGCTGCTTCATATAAAGGTGCTCAGGACAGCCCAACTGCGCCAATAGCTGTTTACCCTGACGTTTATTGAGGCGGAAGATAGGGTTAATGTCGGTTCCGCCATCGCCGTATTTCGTAAAGAAGCCGGTGATCGCTTCTGCGGCATGGTCAGTTCCCACGACCACGCCTTTGGTCATGCCGGCGATACTGTATTGCGCTTTCATTCGCTCACGGGCTTTCTCGTTGCCGCGAACAAAATCGCTCAGCTCAATACCCGCTTCTCGCAACGCCTGCTCGCTGGCCAGCACCGCGCCTTTGATATTGACGGTCAGCACGCGGTCAGGTTGGATAAATTCGATGGCATCCTGGCAATCCTGCTCATCGGCCTGGACGCCATAGGGCAGGCGCACGGCGATAAATTGCAGGCTCCGATCGCCGCTTTCAGCGCGCAGCTCATCGATCGCCATCTGACAGAGTTTGCCGGTAAGGGTCGAATCCTGACCGCCGCTAATCCCGAGCACCAGTGATTTAATGAACGGATAGGTCTGCAGATAGGATTTCAGGAAATCCACGCTGCGGCGAATTTCGCCTTCGACATCAATCTGCGGCTTCGCGCCCAGCGCCTGAATAATTTGTTGTTGAAGCGTCATTACGCCCTCCGGAAAGTGAGCCTGTATGGCAACCAGCATGGTCTAAAACTACCTCTTTGCTGCTGAAACGACAAGGCTGGTACCGCTGACTGACGGAAAAGAAGGCAGCCAATGACATAGTCTTTACTTATGGTGTATCAGGAAGTCCGTAGAGGAGTTCGTTCCGTCGCTGTTTTTTTGCACATATCTGGTTACCAGAAAAGTTCTGAATTTACATGAATTCGACGTTTGGCTTGAAAAATAACGCTTTTTATTCCAGGCTTAAAACACGCCGATTACATAATGAGGACGGAATATGAACAAAAAATTAGCAGGATTGATGGGCGCAGCGGCAGTATTAACCATGCTGGCAGGGTGTACGGCCTATGACCGCACCAAAGACCAGTTCACACAGCCAGTTGTTAAGGATGTCAAAAAAGGCATGACCCGCAGCCAGGTTATGCAGATTGCCGGTAAACCGTCGTCTGAAGTCACCATGATCCACGCGCGCGGAACCTGCCAGACTTATATCCTGGGTCAACGGGATGGTAAAATTGAAACCTACTTTGTCGCGCTGGACGAAACCGGTCACGTGATGAACTCTGGCTACCAGACCTGCGCCGAGTACGACACCGATCCACGTAACAGCAAATAACTACGCGTCATAAGCTGAGAGCTACGAAAGCCCGACCATTGGTCGGGCTTTTTTATGGCGGCTAATGCTTATTTAATTGCGCGAATTATTTGGGGGAAATGTGAGGGTAGTCAAAACGCGAGGTCAATGAGAGACAATTCTGTTCAACAGGGAATTATCCTGCCGCCAAATGTTGCCGTATACTCAATGCATAAACAAAACTAACCGAAAGTTACCAGTCTTACCGGCTCTCAGCCAGCGCTGAAGCCCTGGTCCTACACATTGAGGAAGCGTTCATGGAAAAGAAACATATCTATCTGTTCTGCTCGGCTGGCATGTCCACTTCATTACTGGTCTCCAAAATGCGCGCCCAGGCGGAAAAGTATGAGGTCCCGGTTATTATTGAAGCGTATCCTGAAACGCTGGCCGGCGAAAAAGGTCCGGAAGCGGATGTCGTATTATTAGGGCCACAAATTGCTTATATGTTGCCGGAAATTCAACGTCTACTGCCGAACAAACCGGTAGAGGTAATTGATTCGATTCTGTACGGTAAAGTTGATGGCTTAGGTGTATTGAAAGCGGCCGTCGCGGCCATTAAGAAAGCTGCTGCACAATAATTTTATTTTTTAAACTCGCGATATTCTGGCGTCTGGTAGTTAATTAATACTAGCCGCCACGATATTCAACAGTTTATTTTCCCGTCAAAGAGTAATTTCATACATCATCGCCGTAATATTTTATTGCGGCTTTTAAGGGTATTTACTATGAGTAAAGTGATCGATTCGCTTGAAAAGGTACTCCTTCCTTTTGCAGTTAAAATAGGAAAGCAACCGCACATTAATGCGATTAAAAACGGCTTTATTAAATTAATGCCGCTGACCCTCGCCGGGGCCATGTTCGTATTAATCAACAACGTTTTTCTGAGCTTTGGTGAAGGTTCTTTCTTTTATTCAATGGGGATTCGTCTGGATGCCTCCACCATTGAAACCTTAAACGGCTTTAAAGCCATCGGCGGTAATGTCTACAACGGTACATTGGGCATTATGTCGCTGATGGCGCCGTTCTTTATCGGCGCCGCGCTGGCCGAGGAGCGTAAAGTCGACCCCATGGCAGCAGGTCTGCTGGCGGTTGCCGCCTTTATGA
The DNA here is from genome assembly GCF_050600785.1 of Klebsiella sp. 141198. Lineage (NCBI taxonomy): Bacteria > Pseudomonadati > Pseudomonadota > Gammaproteobacteria > Enterobacterales > Enterobacteriaceae > Klebsiella > Klebsiella sp. 141198. Next base: position 136,046 of record NZ_JAQIRM010000002.1, on the reverse strand, counting down.
CCGTCACGCCTTATAGCGTGGGTGAAGCCTACGCCGTCGGCGCCAACTGGCTCGGCGGGCAGAACATCATCTCCGGGATGATTATCGGCCTGGTGGTGGCGGAACTGTTCACCTTTGTTATTCGCCGTAACTGGGTCATCAAACTGCCGGATAGCGTACCGTCATCGGTATCACGTTCCTTCTCGGCGCTGATCCCGGGCTTCCTGATTTTGTCAGTCTTCGGCATTATTTCGTGGATTCTGTCAAACTACGGCAGCAACTTCCATCAGATCATCATGGATTCCATCTCCACGCCGCTGGCGGCGATGGGCAGCGTCGTTGGCTGGGCGTACGTTATCTTTAACTCCCTGCTGTGGTTCTTCGGGGTGCACGGTTCGCTGGCGCTGACCGCGCTGGATAACGGCATTATGACGCCGTGGGCGCTGGAAAACATCGCGCTGTATAACCAGTATGGTTCTGTCGACGCGGCCATCGAAGCCGGCAAACAGTTCCACTTCTGGGCGAAGCCGATGCTCGACTCCTACATCCTGCTGGGTGGTTCCGGTGCGACGCTGGGTCTGATTATCGCCATCTTCATCGCTTCTCGCCGCGCCGATCATCGTCAGGTCGCTAAGCTGGCGCTGCCGTCAGGCATCTTCCAGATTAACGAACCGATTCTGTTCGGTCTGCCGATCATCATGAACCCGGTTATGTTCATCCCGTTCGTGCTGGTACAACCGATTCTGGCCGCGATTACGCTGGCCGCTTACAGCCTCGGCATTATCCCACCGGTGACCAACCTGGCGCCTTGGACGATGCCAACCGGTTTGGGCGCTTTCTTTAACAGTAACGGTAGCGTTGCTGCCCTGCTGGTCGCGCTCTTCAACCTTTGTATCGCTACTGCCGTGTACCTGCCGTTCGTCATCCTGTCGAACAAAGCGCAGAGCACCATCGAGCAGGAAGAGAGCGAAGAAGATATTGCTAACGCACTGAAATTCTGATGTCGAGCGGTACGGGTTCACCCCGTACCGCCTGAGAAACGAGGGAAATATTATGTTTGATCTGGATAACATCGACGCGGTAGAAACCCCGGAAAATGACCTCGAAGAGGTGGTGATGGGGCTGATTATCAACTCCGGGCAGGCGCGTAGCCTGGCTTATGCGGCGCTGAAGCAGGCAAAGCAGGGGGATTTCGCCGCCGCGAAATCGATGATGGAGCAATCGCGGATGGCGCTGAGCGAAGCACATCGCGTCCAGACCCAGCTGATTGAAAGCGATGAAGGCGAGGGCAAGATGAAGGTAAGTCTGGTGCTGGTTCATGCGCAGGATCATCTGATGACCTCAATGCTGGCCCGTGAACTGGTGGCCGAATTGATCGAGCTGCATGAGAAGGTACAATAGGCTATCCGAACGATGAGGCAGCCGAAAATGATGACCACCGAGATCAGTACCGCCAGGGAACAACAGCTCTTCAACGGGAAAAACTTTCATGTGGTCATCTATAACAAAACGGAGAGCGTGAGCGGGCTTCACCAGCATGATTACTACGAATTCACTATCGTTTTAACCGGGCGCTATTATCAGGAAATTAATGGCAAACGGGTGTTGCTGGAGCGCGGGGACTTTGTCTTTATCCCAATGGGGTCGCACCATCAGAGCTTTTACGAGTTTGGTGCGACGCGCATTCTTAACGTTGGCATCAGCAGACGCTTCTTTGAGAAACATTATCTGCCGCTGCTGCCGTTCGGTCTGGTCGCCTCTCAGGTCTATGCGGTGCAAAGCGCCTTTCTCAGTTATATCGAGTCGGTTATTGCTTCACTAAATTTTCGCGAGACTGAATTTGACGAATTTATTGAACTGGTCTCGTTTTACACCATTAACCGCTTGCGTCATTATCGTGAAGAGCCCGTTGAAGATGTGATCCCTCACTGGCTGAAAAATACCGTAGAGGATATGCACGATAAAAATAAATTTGGCGAAAGCGCGCTGGAAAATATGGTGCAATTGTCCGGGAAAACGCAAGAATATTTAACCCGGGCGACCCAGCGCTATTATGGTAAGACGCCGATGCAGATCATTAATGATATCCGCATCAATTTCGCGAAAAAACAGCTGGAAATCACCAACTATTCGGTCACTGATATTGCGTATGAATCAGGATATAGCAGCCCAAGTCTGTTTATTAAAACTTTCAAGAAGCTGACCTCATTCACGCCAAGCAGTTATCGTAAACAGCTGACCAATATTAATTAACTCGCAGCGGTATTTACCGCGCGGTTTATTCATTCAAGTTAACTGTCCGCATTTATGCGGAGAGCGGTCTACGTCTACGCGTAGCGCCTAAGGGAGAAAGATATGAGCCAGAAATTAAAAGTCGTGACTATCGGCGGCGGTAGCAGCTATACCCCGGAATTACTGGAAGGTTTTCTCAAACGCTATCATGAGCTGCCGGTAACGGAACTGTGGCTGGTGGACGTGGAAGAAGGGCAGGAGAAGCTCGATATCATCCATGCGCTGTGCCAGCGGATGGTAGAAAAAGCCGGCGTGCCGATGAAAGTCTACAAAACGCTGGATCGCCGCGCGGCGCTGGAAGGGGCGGATTTCGTCACCACGCAGCTGCGCGTTGGCCAGCTGAAAGCGCGTGAAAAAGATGAACGTATCCCGCTAAGCCACGGCTATCTGGGCCAGGAAACCAACGGTGCGGGCGGTCTGTTTAAAGGTCTGCGTACCATCCCGGTGATTTTCGATATCGTCAAAGATGTGCAGGAAATTTGCCCCGATGCGTGGATCATTAACTTTACCAACCCGGCGGGTATGGTCACCGAGGCGGTTTACCGCCACACCAACTTCAAGCGCTTTATCGGCGTGTGCAACATTCCAATCGGTATGAAGATGTTTATTACCGATGTGCTGCAACTGAATCCGAGCGATGAGCTGAATATCGATCTGTTCGGTCTTAACCACCTGGTATTTGTTCGCGATGTACTGGTCAATGGCGTGTCGCGCTTCGATGAACTGCTGGACGGTGTGGCTTCAGGCCGCCTGACCGCGAACTCGGTGAAAAATATCTTCGATCTGCCGTTTAGCGAAGGATTGATTCGCTCACTGCGCCTGATCCCATGCTCGTATCTGCTTTATTACTTCAAGCCGAAAGAGATGCTGGCGATTGAGATGGGTGAGTACTACAAAGGCGGCGCGCGCGCTCAGGTGGTGCAGAAGGTTGAAAAGCAGCTGTTCGAACTTTACAAAAATCCGGATCTGAACATTAAGCCGAAGGAGCTTGAGCAGCGCGGCGGTGCTTACTACTCTGATGCCGCCTGCGAGGTGATTAACGCCATCTACAATGATAAGCAGGCCGAGCACTATGTGAATATTCCGCACCATGGCCATGTTGATAATATTCCGGCCGACTGGGCGGTAGAAATGACCTGTACGCTGGGCCGCGACGGCGCGAAACCCACACCGCGAATCACGCATTTTGATGAAAAAGTGCTGGGACTGATTTATACCATCAAAGGCTTTGAAGTGGCGGCCAGCCAGGCGGCAATGAGCGGCGAGCTCAATGATGTGCTGCTGGCGCTCAATTTAAGCCCGCTGATTCATTCGGATCGCGATGCCGAGCAGCTGGCGCGGGAGATGATCCTCGCCCATGAGAAGTGGCTGCCGAATTTTGCAGCGACTATCGAAAAACTGAAACAGTAATGGGAGCGGCCGATGGAACGCGTATTGATCGTTAACGCCGATGATTATGGCCTGAGCAAAGGGCAGAATTACGGCATTATCGAAGCCTGCAAGAATGGACTGGTGACGTCGACTACGGCGTTGGTCAACGGCGCGGCTATCGGCCACGCCGCCCAATTAAGCCGCAGCCTGCCCGAGCTGGCGGTGGGCATGCACTTTGTGTTGACGCTGGGCGAGCCATTATCGGCGATGCCGGGGTTAACCCGCGACGGGCGGTTGGGCAAATGGATTTGGCAGATGGCGGAAGAGGACAGCCTACCGCTGGATGAGATCGCCCATGAACTGGAGTGTCAGTACCGGCGTTTTATCGAACTGTTTGGTTGCGAACCGACGCACATCGACAGTCACCACCATGTGCATATGATTGCGCAGATCTACCCCATCGTCGCCGCCTTTGCGCGCGAAAAGGGCATCGCTTTGCGTATCGATCGTCAGGTGGCGGCGCTAAATGGCCTCGACCAGGATGCGGCGCGCAGTAGCGATGGCTTCAGCAGCGAATTTTACGGTGAAGCGGTTTCACAAGCGCTGTTCCTGCAAACGCTGGATGCATCGCTCGAACGGCAAGAAAACTCGCTGGAAGTGATGTGTCATCCGGCATTTGTCGATAACACCATTATGGGCAGCGCTTACTGCTATCCGCGGCTGACCGAACTGGACGTGCTGACGTCCGGCGAACTGAAATACGCGATCGCGGAACGCGGCTACCGGCTGGGAAACTATCGCGACGTATAAAGAGAGGAAAGCCCGGCAGCCATGAACTGCCGGGCTTTTTACTATGCGGGTATGGCCGCAACTTTACTGCTTCTTGACCAGATGCGATGCGCGGCCAGTAGCGTCAGCAGCTTATCGACGCTAAGCGTATTAATCGCGTCACATTCGATAACCCCTTCTTCACCCGCAGCGGGCACCTGTAGCAGCGAACTAAACTGCCGCGCATCGCCCGCCAGTAAAATGGGCTTCAGATGCTTATAGGCTTCCAGCAGGTAGTAGCGGGCATCGCCGTTATCGCTGATGCTGCTCAGGTCGCCGCCGGGAACAATAACCGCATCAACCGTCAACGATGGCGAGCCGGCGAAGGTTCCGGCGATCGGTAGCTGCGATCCATCATCGGCGCTGACTTCGCCCATACGCGAATAGAGAAGTTTGCTGTGGACGCCTCTGGCCTGCAGCGCCTGCAACAGGTTGAGTACATCCTGCGCGCAGGTCTTCTCATTGAGTAATACCGCGACAATTCGCCCTTTTACATCGCCATCGCCATCGGCGTAAAGACTGAGGGTAGGATCTTTCTCCACGCCGTTAACCGGCGCTGGTGGAGCAATATTCCGCTGCTCATCGCTGAGTTCGATACCGAGATTGTTGGCTACCGCTTCCGCCAGCCCGATATCAATATGCGCCAGATGATCGACCACCCGCTCGCGGATCCAGACTCTCACCACTTTGCTCAGCTCAAAACTAAAGCCGCCGATAATGTGCTGTTGCTCGATCGGCGTCTGGCTGAGCCAGAACAGGCGAGGTTGGGCGTAGTATTCGCCGAAGGAGGGACTACGGTTACGGATTTTCTCGCCATCAACGCGTTCCGCCAGCGATTCAAAGCCGCCGCGTTTCGGCGCCGGCGGCGTTTCGCGAGGCCAGTTATCGTTGATAGAGTTAGGCTCATAGTTTGCCGGATTGGTATCAATCTCCATTCGGTGCATGCCGTCACGCTGGAAATTATGATACGGGCAGGTGGGGCGGTTAATTGGAATTTCGTGGAAATTTGGCCCGCCGAGGCGGCTAATTTGCGTATCGGTATAGGAGAAAAGTCGCCCTTGCAGCAGCGGGTCGTTACTAAAATCGATACCCGGCACAATATGACCAGGATGGAATGCCGCCTGTTCGTTCTCAGCGAAGAAGTTGTCGGGGTTACGGTTAAGCACCATTTTGCCGACTCGTTGTACGGGTACCAGCGCTTCCGGAATGAGCTTGGTCGGATCCAGCAGATCGAAGTCGAAATCGAACTCGTTTTCCTCCGGAATTAACTGCAAGCCGAGCTCAAACTCCGGATAATCGCCAGCCTCAATGGCTTCCCATAAATCGCGGCGATGGAAGTCCGGATCGCGGCCGGTCAATTTCTGCGCCTCATCCCACACCAGCGATGCTTTACCGGCCACCGGTTTCCAGTGGAAGCGCACAAAGGTGGCTTTACCTTCGGCGTTGATCAGGCGGAAGGTATGAATGCCGAAACCTTCCATCGTACGATAACTGCGCGGTAAGCCGCGGTCTGACATGGCCCACATCACGTTATGCAGCGTTTCCGGCTGTAGCGAAACATAATCCCAGAAGGTGTCATGAGCGCTTTGTCCCTGTGGGATTGCCCAGTGCGGTTCAGGTTTCACCGCATGGACAAAGTCGGGAAATTTAATCGCATCCTGGATAAAGAAAATTGGCGTGTTGTTGCCCACCAGATCGAAAATGCCCTCTTCGGTATAGAATTTGGTGGCGAAGCCGCGGATATCGCGCACGGTATCGGCTGAACCCGCGCCGCCCTGAACGGTAGAGAAGCGGACAAAAACGGGGGTGATTTTTTCCGGTGCGGACAGAAAATCGGCTTTGGTAATCTCTTTCAGGCTTTTGTAAGGCTGGAAATAGCCGTGTGCGGCGGAACCGCGAGCATGAACGATACGCTCGGGAATGCGTTCATGGTCAAAATGGGTAATTTTCTCACGTAAGATAAAATCTTCCAGCAACGTTGGCCCGCGGTTGCCGGCGCGCAACGAGTTTTGATCGTCGGCGATGCGTACCCCCTGATTGGTGGTCAGCGGAAAGTTTTCACCACCTTTACGCTGCGGCTCGAGGGTATCTAATTTTATGCTGTGAGTATCCGGCGCTTTCAGGCTACCCGGCGCCGTCGGTTCCTCCCCGGGCGCGGTTGGCTGGGGAGTAGGGCGCCACTCGCGATCTTCTGGCGCCAGTGAATCGAGGCCCGGTTTTGCTTCATCGCTATCGTGTACCGGAGCCTGTCGGCTGTGTGGGTCGTGGTGCTTTTCTGACATCTGCTCGTCTCCTGCTTTCATTGCTAAAAGTGGTCGTTGCTAAACCAAAACCCTTCTAACTATAGAACATTGTGCTGAGGATGCCGCTCTGAAAGGAATGGAGTTATCCTAAAATGCGCATCGTGCCAGGAGGGGCGACGAAAAGGGGGGCGATCGGATATGATAGGGGTTTATGTTCCCGCTTTGCTTAGTGAATCCATCTGTTATGAAAACATTGCGCCAACAAAATCGCCCTGTCATTAGCTACGTGCCGCGCGTCGAGCCTGCGCCGCCGGATCATGCCGTTAAAATGGACCATTTTCGCGATGTCTGGATATTGCGGGGCAAGTATGTCGCCTTTGTACTGATGGGCGAGCGTTTCCGCCGTTCTCCGGCGTTCACCGTGCCGGAATCGGCGCAGCGTTGGGCTAATCAGATACGCCAGGATGGTGAAATAGAGGCTTGAGCTTGTAGGCAAAAAAAAGCCGCTGAATTTCAGCGGCTTTTTTGTGGCTGTTAACGTTAGCGATGCGCCAGCTCGGCGTCTTCTTCACTATCGAGGATAGCTTTATCCGTCTGGCGCAGCCACTGGCTGGTCAGCGTGCCGGCGGTCATTGAGCCGTTAACGTTAAGGGCGGTACGGCCCATATCAATCAGCGGCTCGACGGAAATCAACAGTGCGACCAACGTGACCGGCAGACCCATCGCCGGCAGCACGATCAATGCCGCGAAGGTGGCGCCGCCGCCAACGCCGGCTACGCCCGCGGAGCTCACGGTGACGATACCCACGAGGGTGGCAATCCACATTGGATCCAACGGGTTGATGCCAACGGTCGGGGCTACCATTACCGCCAGCATTGCCGGATAGATACCGGCGCAGCCGTTCTGACCAATCGTCGCGCCGAATGAGGCGGAGAAGCTGGCAATAGATTCTGGTACACCCAGACGGCGCGTCTGCGCTTCCACGTTCAGCGGAATAGAAGCCGCGCTGGAACGGCTGGTGAAGGCGAAGGTAATCACCGGCCAGACTTTACGGAAATACTTCAGCGGACTGACGCCATTGACGGCTAACAGCAGACCGTGCACCACAAACATGATGCCCAGCGCGATGTAAGAAGCCACGACGAAACCGCCGAGCTTGATGATGTCGTGCAGGTTGGAACCGGCAACCACTTTGGTCATCAGCGCCAGCACGCCGTACGGAGTTAACTGCATCACCAGACGCACCAGCTTCATCACCCAGCCCTGCAGCGTGTCGATGGCGGTCAGAACGCGTTGACCTTTCTCCACATCGTCTTTCAGCAGCTTCAGCGCCGCAACGCCAAGGAACGCCGAGAAGATAACGATGCTGATGATAGAAGTCGGGTTCGCGCCGGTCAGATCGGCAAACGGGTTCTTCGGCACAAACGACAGGATCAGCTGCGGAACGCTCAGATCTGATACTTTACCGACATAGTTGCTCTGAATGGCGTTCAGACGGGCGGTTTCCGCGCTGCCCTGCACCAGGCCTTCAGCGGTGAGGCCAAACAGGTTGGTCACCAGCACGCCGACCAGCGCGGCGATGAGAGTGGTGAACAACAGCGTACCGATACTCAGGAAACTGATTTTACCCAGCTGTGAGGCATTGTGCAGACGAGCCACCGCGCTCAGAATTGAGGCGAAGACCAGCGGCATGACGATCATCTGCAGCAGCTGCACATAACCGTTACCGACGATATTGAACCACTGAATAGAATCTTTCAGAACCTGGCTGTCGGAGCCGTAAACCAGCTGCAGGCCGAGACCAAAGATAACGCCGATAACGAGACCGACCAGTACTTTTTTAGCGAGGCTCCACTGTTTGTGGCGGGTTTGAGCCAGCGCAAACAGTAAAACCGCGAACACGACAACGTTCGCTATTAATGGAAAATTCATCCCCGTTCTCCTGATATCTTGTTACCTGGGTTGGTCTGAAACCAACTCTTATGGCGCCAAGAGTAGCAGAAGGCCTTATTGCTTTCTTATACTCAAATGGAATGGGTTATAACCAAAAAACCATTTAGCGTATTTATCGTTCAGCCTGATGGTTAATAAAGCGATTAAAGGTTATTTGCAGCGAATTAATCATATTTGATGACCAGCGCACGGCGCTATTTTCGGCCATGCTCTGCGGCATCCAGACGGCGTAAATGAACAGCGCCATGCACAGCGCGCGTTCTAGCTGATTGCCTTTGCGCGGCGCGAGGATTGGTAGGCGGAACCGCCAGCGGCACGGCCACAGCAGCGGTACGCCAGCCGGGGTGAGCATATCGGCAAGTATATGACTGAGGTAGCCCAGCACTAAACCCTGCAGCGCATCCGCTGGGATAATCCAGCTCTCAGGTACTTTCAGGTAGAACAGCGCCAGCGCGCCGAATACCGCCAGCAGACTGTGGGTAAAACCGCGGTGGCCAAAGGCGCGCGCTACCGGTTTCGAGACCCAGCTTAAGCGCTGCCCGAGGAAAGATTTTGGATGGTCGATGTCGGGCAGCAGGCAGGTTAGCACGGCGGAAGGAACGATATGCCACCAGTCCCCCTGCGCCAGCACGGGGGTTAGTTCTGCATTTTTTGCAAATACCGCACAGGCGATAGAAAAGAAGAGGTGGCCTTCCGCCGTCATGATAAAAACCCTAAACTGTCAATTCATACAGTATAGGGTTTTTATACAGTATACGGAAGAGGTGACGGTGTAACTCTTTGTCACAAGGTTGACATATTTTGACGACACCCATGCCTGCGCACGTCGCTTAGCCGCGCAGGTCCGCTACCGTCAGCTGCTGCAGAGACGCCAGTTTCACATCGGCCAGTACGAAGCGCGGATCGCGGCTGTTTTCTGCTTCCGGAACGACAATCGAACGCATACGCGCCGCTTTGCTGGCAATCATACCGTTAACTGAATCCTCCAGCGCCACGCAGGCCATCGGCGCGACGCCAAGCTTAGCGGCGCAATCGAGATAGACCTGGGGGTGCGGTTTACTGTATGGCAGGTGCTCGGCGGAAGCCAGCGCGTCAAACTGGTCGCGCAGTTCAAACATCTCCAGCACTTTTTCCAGCATATGCAGCGGCGACGCGGAAGCGAGGCCGATTTTTAGTCCTTCGGCCTTACACAATGCCACGGCTTCACGCACGCCGGGCAGCAGCGGCCGTGACTCCTCGACCAGCTGAATGGCCCTGCGGATAATGCTGGCGGTAACCTCAGCGCGATCCGGGCCTCGCCAGGGCTGTTGAGCAAACCACAAATCAACCACCAGGTCGATGCGCAGCCCCAGCAGGTCCGGCAATTCATCACGGCGGCTAATATCCACTCCGAGGCTGTCCAGTACCTCCAGCTCTGCGCGGTCCCATAGCGGCTCTGAATCGATAAGCAGGCCATCCATATCGAAAATAGCGGCAAGAATCTGGCGCTTCGCTGACATAAGTTCCTCTCCATTGGCGTAAGTAGATAACGAAATTGTCCATATGGTATATCATACCGCGCTTAAGCAGGCGAAATTCGCTGACGAAGATAGACTTATACCTGACTCTATGTCGGCATGAAGAGTCTGGCGTTTTAAACAAGGGGAACTCATGACGTATCAACAAGCTGGACGCATTGCGGTCATTAAACGCATTTTGGGATGGGTCATCTTCATTCCAGCCGTGCTGTCTACGCTGATTTCCGTACTGAAATTTATGTACGAGCATAGCGAAAAGAAACCGGGTATTGATGCGGTGATGATGGACTTCGCCCACCTGATGATTGAGATGGTGCGTTTTAATACGCCGTTCCTGAATTTCTTCTGGTACAACTCGCCGCTGCCGGAGTTCAAACATGCGTTGAACATCGGTTTCTGGATTATCTACGCGCTGGTGTTTGTCGGCATGGCGTTGCAGGCTTCCGGCGCGCGAATGGCCCGCCAGGCGAAGTTTCTACGCGAAGGTGTGGAAGATCAGTTGATTCTGGAACAGGCTAAAGGAGCGGAAGGCCTTTCTCGTGAACAGCTTGCCGAACGTATTGTCGTGCCGCGTCATACGATCCTGAAGCAGTATTTCACGCTGTACGTACTGCCGATTGTGGTGATTGTGATTGGTTATATTTTCTTCTCGCTGTTGGGTTTCCTTTAAGCAGAAGAGCTGCCCGGCGAACCGGGCAATTTCCTACTCGGCAGGCAGCGCTCGCGGCTTGCCTTCATTGTCTACCGCCACATAAATAAACAGGGCTTCCGTCGCCTTGTAACGCTGGCCCAGTGGTTCCGTCGATACTTTTTTCACCCATACCTCAATATTAATGGTGATTGAGGTGTTGCCGCGTTTTACGCAGCGGGCATAGCAGCACACGACATCGCCAACGGCGACCGGGCGTAAAAAAGTCATACCATCAACACGGACGGTCACAACGCGGCCGCGGGCAATCTCTTTGGCCATAATCGCGCCGCCGATATCCATCTGCGACATCAGCCAGCCGCCAAAAATATCGCCGTTCGCGTTGGTATCCGCCGGCATGGCCAGGGTGCGTAAAACCAATTCGCCCTTCGGGGCGAGATCTGTTGTTGTCATTCTATACTCTGTACTAGTCAAAGAAGATCAGGCGCGATGCTACTATGAAAACGGCGCAGAGAGAATAGGGGAATACGCCCGTCGGTACGGGCGTCGGCAGATTAGAAACTTAGGGTAACGCCGGCGTAATAGGCGCGCCCCGGCTCGTTGTAAGTTGAAGCACCGGCGTTCTCGCGATAAATCTGCTTATCAAACAGGTTGCTGATGCCGGCGTTGAGGCGAATATCTTTCATCAACTGATAGTTGCCGCCGATCCCTACTATCGAATAAGCGCCGACTTCATTGGTGGCGAGAACCCCGGTCTCGTTGCGAATTTCTGCGTACTGACGCGGCTTTTGACGGCCATACATTGTCCAGTTTATGTTAGCCGACAGTTTGCTGTTTACCTGCCAGTCGAACATGGTATTGATAGTATATTTCGGGATCACCGACAGCGGATTGCCGGTATCTTTACTTTCCGATTTAATCATCCAGGTCGCGTTGGTGCGCCAGTTCAGGGTTTCGGCAATCAATGGGATCAGCACGGTCCCTTCCAGTCCTTCTACTACGGCTTTGCCGCCGTTCTGCCACTGTAGAATGTTGTTGCCGCTGGAAGTGTAGCCAAGCACCTCGGTGCCGGAGACGATTTTGTTTTTGTAATCATTACGGAACCAGGTGATCCCGGCGTTATAGCCGCCGGCGTTGAATTCCAGCCCAAGCTCTTTATTGATGCTGATTTCCGGATCCAGATCCGGGTTGCCGAGCAGATAGCAACTGCCTGTTGCAATGGCGTTCGGGCATCCGTTGCCGCGGGTGGAGAGCAGATAGCCTTCGCTGGATTGATATAAATTCGGTGCTTTAAATACCCGTGCAATACCTGCTTTTACTTTAAACCACTCACCTAATGCCTGCGCCAGGTTGAGGCTTGGGCTCCAGTTACTGCCGAACTGGTTGTGGTAATCGAAACGCAGGCCGGGAATGATGTTAGTTCCCGGCGTGGCCTCGATATTATCTTCCAGGTAGATCCCGGTTAACGTGGCGCTGTTTTTGCTACTACGATCGGCGGCATTGCCGCTGGTGCCGGCGATGGTTTCACCGCTCACGTCAGTGGCCTGCATCGACGCCGGATCGTTGAGTTCGTCGCGGTTCCACTCCATGCCAAGCGTCAACGTTTGATCCGCCAACCAGTAGAACGGAATGTTTAACTCGCCTGTGGAGCGCCATGATTCCAGACGGCTGGTGGCGTATTCATCGCTATTGATCATCCCCTCGACGCGGCCGGTTGATCCTTCCTGCAGGCGGGTATTATTGGTTTTTTCATAATAAACGCCGGCTTTTGACTGTCCCCAATCCCAAATTCCGTTATAGGTTAGCCCCCACGACTGGCGATACAGGCGGTTGGTCTCATGGCCGTAGAGTGAATCAACCAGGCCATTGGGGCTAAGGTTGCCGTTACTGTACTGGGTATCGCCGGCATAAATATTGCCCTGGCGGCTGTAGGCATAGTTGAAATCGAGGATCTGTTGTGGGGTCATTTTCCACGACAGCAGGGCGTTAATATCTTTATTACGCACGCCTTCGCGACCGGCGGCGTATGAGCCATTCTGCGCATGGTTGATATCCCAGGCGTCAGCATCGGTTTTATTGATGTTGCCGTACAAACGCATGGTGAGGGCATCGCCTGCCAGCGGCCCGCTGAGGTTAAAGTTGGCCCGGTTGGTGGCGCCTTCTTTGTTATTCTCCGGTTGATTGGTGAAGAACGACAGTGAGCCGTGCCAGTCGTTGGTTGGTCGTTTGGTAATGATATTCACCACGCCGCCGGCCGCGCCGGACCCATAGCGGGCCGCAGCGGGTCCGCGCAGGACTTCAATTCGTTCAACCATTTCAGCGGGTACCCAATTACTATCACCGCGGGTATCGCGTTCACCGCGCCAGCTGTAACGTACCGAATTTCGTGAGGTAACCGGTACGCCATCGATCAAAATCAGCGTGTTTTCGGGGCCCATCCCGCGAATGTCGATTTGACGGTTGTTACCGCGGCTACCGCTGGCGCTGTTGCCGGTCAGATTCACGCCGGGCATCTTACGGATGATTTCTGACAGGTCATTAACCGGCGGCTCTTTGGCAATATCTTCGGCAGTGATAATCGAAACGCCGGGCTGTTGTTTTAACGCTTCTTCGGCGGTGCTGTAGACCACCATAGTTTCAGTATCCTGTTCGGCTTCTTCGGCCAAACTCTCCGCTGAAAAGAAGCTGGCGATAATGATGGTAAGGGGAGCGAGGGGGAATGCGGTGTTCGTTCTCATTGTAAATATCCGTATCAAAATAAAACAAGAACGTGAATATTAATAATAATCATTATCATTACAATCAGGCGAGACGAAACTTCATCAAATCCTCACAATTGGCGCAATTTTTCCTGTTTGATGAAGAAAGCGTGAAGGCGAGCCGTTGGGGAATGGCGTAATAAGAGGTGGCTTACCCACTCTTTCGGAAGTTAAATTTGAACTGAACGGGATAGGAGGTAGAGAAAAGAAATGAAAAGCACAACGGAGGCGGTACGCGCCGGCTAGCGCGTACCGTTGAGAGGTATTAGTGCTTATCGTCCTGTGGCATGTGGCGGTAGATATAAACGCCGCTCAACAGGGTAAAGACCAGGGTCAATGCCGTTAAACCGAAGACTTTGAAGTTGACCCAGATATTCTGCGGCAGCCAGAACGCGATGTAGATATTGGCCAGCCCGCAGAGAATGAAGAACAGCGCCCAGGCCAGATTCAGCCGTGACCACACCTGCTGCGGCAGCGTCAGCTCTTTACCAAGCATGCGTTGGATCAGCGGCTTTTTCATTACCCACTGGCTGAACAGCAGGGCACCGGCAAACAGGGCGTAGATGACGGTCACTTTCCACTTAATAAATTCATCGTTGTGGAAGAAGATTGTCAGCCCGCCGAATACGGCGACCAGCACAAAAGTGATCAACGCCATCTTTTCAACTTTACGATAGCGCACCCAGCTATAAATGAGGACCACCGCGGTGGCGACGATCAGCGCGGTGGTTGCGGCGTAGATATCGTAAATCTTATAAAAAGCGAAGAAGACTACGAGCGGTAAAAAATCGAGAAACTGCTTCATACATCAATTCCGTCGTTCAGGAAGGGCCGGAATGCCCGGCCCTGATTAAAGTTAGTTGCGAATAAGCATATACAAGCGGAACAAATAGATCAGCAACAGCGTAGAGAACAGATTGCTGATGGTATTAATGACCACGGCGGCAACGTTTGGCGACAGCGTTGCAAAGCTTGAAGCAAGCAGCAGTAGCGCCGTTTTTGCCAGCAGCCAGCCGAGTACCGCTGGCGCCACCAGGCGCATGTTCGCCCACGCCAGACGCATACTGCCGCGCATTGCGCTAAAGATGCCGATTTTATCCTGCACCAGCATCACCGGCGCGAACGCCAGGACAATCGCCAGCAGCACGCCCGGCACCAGCACCAGCATCATCCCCATCTGTACCACGAAGGTGGTGAACAGAATAAGCAGCAACAGCTTCGGCAGAACCGGCGCCGCCGCGCCGATTGCCCGCAGCGCGCTGACGCGATGCCCGGCGGAGATTAGCTGAATCAGCAACAGTACGCCGCCGACGAGGATGGCATTCCCCACCAGGCCCGAGAAGGTTGAGGCTGCCGACGCGCGCAGCAGGATCTGCTGCTGTTCCGGCGTCATGTTTTGCACCAGCTCAAACAAGCCGGCGCTGCCCGCCAGGTTATCGCCCTCGCTGAGGATCGATAACTGCTCGTCACTGGGCGAAAAGGCATGGCCAATAACTACCGTGATGAACGCGCATAACAACGCAATCAGCAGAATAGTAACGAACTGATTACGAAAAAAATTCCCCGTGTCACGGTAGACGGACTTCGCCGTGATAGACATGCATTCTCCTTGAGTCTTGCAGGTGTTTTAACTAGCCGGGGATTGTACCGCAAAACGTGGTTGGGTAGCAGTCTCTGCCGAGGTCACGGTAGGTATATCTTTGTAAAGAGTTCCCAGCGGCGGCAGGCCGTAGCGGGCACGGGCGCGATCGCACGCTTCGTTGAGTTCGCCGCCTTCGCCTGACATAGCAAACTCGCGGCAGGGGGAAGGCCGCTGGTGATAGATGGTGCAGTGCACCGATTCGCCGATTTCACCGCTTAAGGCGGTACAGCGGCTTTGCCGCTGATTGGTACCGCTCATGCAGCGCAGAAAAGGGGTAAGGGGTTCGGTGAGCTGTGTGGGTACCACGCCGCCGGCGTCGTCGGCTTCAGCCCAGTAGAAGGAGACTCGAAAATACGCACAACAGGCACCGCACGTCATGCACGGGTTGATTTCACTCATAATTACACCTGAAAAAAACGCATCAACACAAATTGTCGGCAATTAAATTAGCTATCCGCACGATCGGCGACAAGAGGGGCAAGCAAAAATTTTTCTCATGGGTAAAAATTGATGTAAAGACGAATCAGTACGTTACTAACTGCTGCAAAAATTAATCTGGATCAATAAATGTTAAATCTAATGGCCTGGTGTGATCTAAAACAGATCAAAGCTAACTCATTGTAGGTATATTTGCAGCCGCTGATAAAAACCATAATGGGGACATGGATATGAAGAAAATAGCAGCGGCGGCATTGATCTTAGGTACGCTTTCTGGTGGTAGCGCCTGGGCGCATGAAGCGGGGGAATTTTTTATTCGCGCGGGCTCGGCGACGGTTCGCCCCACTGAGGGTTCTGACAACGTGCTGGGTAGCCTCGGCGGTTTTAACGTCAGTAATAACACCCAGTTAGGTTTAACCTTTACTTACATGGCGACCGACAATATCGGTATCGAACTGCTGGCGGCAACGCCGTTCCGCCACAAGGTCGGTACCGGGCCGACCGGCACTATCGCCACCGTACACCAGTTGCCGCCGACGCTGATGGCGCAGTGGTACTTTGGCGATGCGCAAAGCAAAGTGCGCCCGTATATCGGCGCCGGTATTAACTATACGACCTTCTTTAACAATGATTTCAACGATACCGGTAAGGACGCCGGGCTTTCCGACCTGAGTCTGAAGGATTCATGGGGCGCGGCAGGACAGGTTGGTCTGGATTATCTGATTGATCGCAACTGGCTGCTGAACATGTCAGTGTGGTACATGGATATCGACACCGATGTGAAATTCAAAGCCAACGGCGTTGACCAGAAAGTCAGTACCCGTCTGGATCCGTGGGTGTTTATGTTCTCTGCTGGTTATCGCTTCTAATGCTTTAAAAAAACTGGCCGCTTGCGGCCAGTTTTATCCTCTTCAGACCAGCCGGTGGGCGTGCAGTTTAGCGCTTTCCATTATGCTATCCATTATCACCTGTACACGATGCGGCAACACGCCGCGCTGACGATAAATCAACCACGCCTGCATATTCACGCCGCGTTCCCGTGGCAGACATGGCTGTAACGTACCGGCCTCTAATTCCGCCGCGACGGAGTAAAAAGGGGCATATACGATGCCCAGTCCCTGTTTAGCAAGCTCGATTGCCGGCAAAATGTTATCGCATACGCTGGAACCGTTGACCTCTACCTGAATACTCTCACCCGCGGCGTTATAGCAATGCCAACTGTTGCGGATCCCGCCCAACGTACGCAAAGTGATACAGCGGTGCTGCGCAAGCTCATCAACATCGTGCAGAGGCGACTGCGCAATATAATCCGCGCAGGCAAACAGCCCCATGCGAAAGCGGGTGAGAGGCCTTGCGATCAGGCTTTCGTCCTGCGGTTGGAAAAAGCTAATCAGCAGATCGCAATCGCTATCGAAAAGCGTCCCGTGTTTCTGTTCGCGCTCGTCGGGATTGCGGGTGAGAAGATTGACGGTTAATTCCGGCGCCGAGCGCAGCACCGGCGGCAAAAGGTATCGGGCAAGGAAAGCCTGAATGCCGATTGGCGCGCCGAGCGTCACCATGCCGTTAAGGCTGCGTTTCCAGGTACCGGACATATCAAGCAGGTCATTATGCTTATCCAGCAGGATGTCCGCCCGGCGCAGGAACTGCTCGCCAAACTCGCTCAGAATTAACGCTCGAGGGTGGCGGATAAAGATTTCCAGCCCCAGGCGCCGTTCCAGCGCGTTCAGCGCCCGCGACACATTCGACTGCGGCATGTCCAGTAGCTGGGCGGCTTTGCTAACGCTTGCCGTTTCGGCAATCATGCGGACGATACGGAGTTCGTCAATACGCAGGTCTTTTTCTTTCATGAGATGGCTTCTTTCGGTTTGCTATATCAAAAATGATATATATCTTTGCTGTCATTGTCATATGACTTCTGGTCAGTCGCTGGGTATTATTTGCGAAGATTATTTGTTACAGCCGAAAATACAGAGAAATAATCGATGAAAATAACAAGAATGGCTGCGTTATCTGTGATGTTGCTGCTGGCGGCGTGCGCTACCAGCGTAACCGAAGAAGAAAAAAAGATTGAATATGACGATATTATCAAAGGGCTATCGGTCTCGGGAGAAGAGATTTTATATCGGAAAGATAAAACTACTGATTTTTACCGTTATCAATATTTGGTCTATCAGTCGGCAAACTATCATTCTCGACTAAGCCCCAATATTAAATCGAGTGGTATTGCTAATTATAAAACAGCGTAGTCAGCACTGTTTTACCGTTTATTGTCAGGAACCATTATGTTTCTTAACTACTTTGCCTTAGGCGTATTAATAGCCGTGTTTTTGATTTTATTTTACGGCATTATTATTATTCATGATATTCCCTATTTATTGGCCAAGAAACGCCAGCATCCTCACCAGGATGCGATCCATGTCGCCGGCTGGGTGAGCCTGTTCACCCTACATGCGATTTGGCCGCTGTTATGGATCTGGGCCACGCTGTATCGCCCCGAGCGCGGGTGGGGAATGGCGCATAAAGGCGAAGATAATGCCGAAATGCATCAGCGAATCAGGCAACTTGAAAGCGAGCTCAAGCGTCTACAGGAACAACAAATAACTGTTACGACAAACTCGTCAAATAAACGCTGAGGCCAATGTATGGATTTACTCATTATTCTTAGCTATGTGGCGTTGGCCTATGGCGTATTTAAAATTTTTCGTATCCCGGTAAATAAATGGACGGTGCCAACCGCGGTCCTTGGCGGCGTGTTTATTGTCGGCGCGCTAATTCTGACTATGAATTATAATCACCCGTACACCGACCGGGCGCAAAAAATAGCTCTGTCGATCCCGATTGTGCCGCAGGTGTCGGGGGCCATCGTAGAAGTTACCGATAAAACGAATGTGTTATTACGCAAAGGCGAGGTACTGTTTCGTCTTGATGATAGCCGCTATCGCGCGCGACTGAATAAACTGGAGGCGGATCTCAGTGCCGCCGAAGCGGATATCAGAACCCGGAAAGCGGCATTAAGTGAATCCGCCGCTAACGTCCAGCGGATGACGGCGGAATATGAACGTGCCCGTCAGGATTATCAACGCTATGCGAAAGGCGCGGCCATGCCGGTTAACCCTTTTTCCGAGCAGGACGTGAATCACGCCGAGCAGCAATATCAGGCGCAATCCGCGGCCCTGCGGGCGGCTAAGGCACAGTATCAACAGGAGTTAGAAAGACTTTCTGCGCGTTTCAATGGCGAGGATGCGCAAATCGCCAGCCTGAAATCGCAGATTGCCGAGGCGCGTTATGACCTTGAACAGACGGTATTCCGCGCGCCCAGCGATGGTTATGTTACCCAGGTGCTGGCGCGACCGGGAACCACGGCAGTTCGTCTGCCGTTCAAACCGGTGATGATTTTTATTCCGCAGCAGAAACGGCAGGTGGTGGCGGTATTTCGCCAGAACGCTATCCTGCGCCTGGAGCAGGGGGACGAGGCAGAGGTGGTATTCAATGGTCTACCGGGGCAGGTGTATGCCGGCAAGGTCACAAAAGTATTGCCAACTATTCCCGACGGCAGCTACCAGGCCAGCGGCGCGTTACAGGGTTTAAGCGCCACGCCCGGTCGGGAAGGGGTTTATGTGATGATTGACCTCGCGGCGAGCCGCGATCTCGCCCATCTCCCTGATGGCGTCAGTGCCCAGGCGGCGGTGTATACCGACCATTTTGCCCACGTGTCGGTGATGCGTAAGGTGCTGTTACGGATGACCAGCTGGTTGCATTATCTGTATCTCGACCACTAAAAGCTGAAGTTGAGCGAAAAAAAGCCCGCGATAAACGCGGGCAAAAATACTGGAAGCAATGTGAGCAATGTCGTACCGAATACCTGAGTTGTTCACTCAACTATTCGGTAATGAGAAAGATAATATTTCTCATTTAAGATATCAACCCCAGAGTTTGTGCGGAGGCGAATTTTTTTAATCAAGGGTGAAAACCGTGCGTTTCTGGCTGTTATCACGCGGCCAGGCCGCCGCGACATCGCGGAGCGGCAGCGGCGTGGTGGCGATGGTAAACTGACCGGGAACCGCAGCCTGCAGCATCTCCCCGGTTGCCGCCAGCAGTTGCGGCATGGTCAGGCTGCCGATGCCGCTGCCCATAAGCTGTAGCGGCGCGGCGCGCAGCACGGCGCCATTTAACGTGATATCCGCCCCGGCAAGGGAACCCACCTGCACATAACGCACCGGCTTATCGCCGGGGGTATATTTCGCCAGCATGGGCAGCAGCAACTCTGCGCTGCGTCCCCACAAATAATCCACGATCGCATCAACTTGCCCGGCGCTGGCGGCGGCGAATTGTGCGCTAAGCGTCTGCTCATCGGCGGTTAAATCAATACACTCATCGGCTGCGAGGGCGGCCAGCGCTTGCGCATTGCGCCCGGTGGCAATGATTTTTTTCGCACCGAGGTGGCGGGCAATCTGCACCGCCAGCTGCCCGGCGCTGCCGGTGGCGCCGTTAATCAGTACCGTTTCGCCGGCCTGAAACTGCGCCCGCTTTACAAGCGCAGCCCAGGCAGACATGCCCGGATTGGCCATGGCCGCGGCGCTGATATCGTCAAGTTCATCCGGCAGCGGCAGGTAATTCCGCATTGCGACCGGCGCGCGTTGCGCCATACTGCCGAACGGGGCGCTGGGGAAAGCGAAATAGACGCGCTGGCCGTCAGGGGTCATACCGACGCCATCGATACCGACGACAAACGGCAGAGTGCCGTCAAAACTATAATGATGTCCTGATGCCCGGCCTTTAACCACGTGGCTAATGGCGGCGGCGCGAACGTCGATCAGCGTGTGTCCGACGGCGGGCTGCGGTTCGCTAAAATCGGCCCATACCGGGCCTTCGCTTAGATCAAATACCACGGCGGCTTTCATAACATTATCTCCTGATGATAATTATGTGTAATATGCACATATTCTTCAGGAGCACTATACGCGGTTAACTAATACATGCAAGATGCACATAATAATTACGACATCACCGACTTTCACGGCGCACTGCTGGATATCATTAGCGTGATGAATCAACCTCTTCGCGATGAGCAGATATTGCAGGCGGCAGGGGTGCAGCTTGAACAGATACTATTTCCGCTACTGGTGGCGGTAGGGCGCTATGGCCCGGTGGGGGTAGTTGAACTGGCGGATCATTTAGGCCGCGATTACACCACCGTCAGTCGTCAGGTGAAAAAGCTGGAGGCTCAGGGGCTTGCCTGCAAGCAGGCCAATGCCAAAGACCGGCGGATTAGCGAGGTGACGCTCAGCGAAAAGGGGCAGCGGATGATCGACGCTATTGCCGTTGCGCGGCGGCAGTTAATGAATCAGGTGCTGGCTGGATGGTCAGAAGACGAGGTGCTGGCGCTGTTTCGCTTAACGCGAAAATACGCCAACAGCCTGCAGCGGAAATAGCCGCCCGGCGTGAGGCCGGGCGACAAAGGGTCAGATGGTTTTGGTCGCCGCTTTCAGACCGTGCACGAAGGTTTTTAGCTCTTCGAGCATTTTTTGCGGCTGCTCGAGGTTGCGCTCGATAATCTTAACGATGGCCGAGCCGGATATTGCCCCGGCGGCACCGGCGTCAATAGCGGCCGAAACCTGCTCCGGCGCCGAGATACCAAAGCCCTGCAGAGGCGGCGCGGCGTTATATTCCGCTAGTTTTTCAATCAGATGATGCAGCGGCAGCGCGGCGCGGTTTTCCGCGCCTGTCACGCCAGCGCGTGATAGCAGGTAGGTATAGCCGCGGCCATAGGAGGCAATCTGGCGCAGTAAATCGTCATCGGCATTTGGCGGGCAGATGAAAATCGGCGCAATGTTATGGCGCAGCGCTGCCTGACGGAACGGGGCGGACTCTTCGACCGGCACGTCGGCGACCAGCACGGAATCCACGCCAACACGCGCGCATTCGGCGTAGAACTCATCAATCCCCGGGCTGAACACCAGGTTCGCGTACATCAAAAGGCCGATTGGAATGGTCGGATGCTTGTGGCGGATCGCCGCCAGCATCTCGAAGCACTGCGCCGGGGTGACGCCGGCGGCAAAAGCGCGTAATGTCGCGCCCTGAATCGTCGGGCCGTCGGCCAGCGGGTCGGAGAAGGGGATCCCCAATTCCAGCGCATCGGCGCCGGCTTCAATCAGCGCATCGATGATTTTTAGCGACTGCTCCGGCCCCGGATCGCCAAGGGTGACGAAGGGAACAAAGGCGCCTTCCTGGCGGTTTTTTAACTGTGCAAATAGCGTCTCGTAACGTTCCATCAGATTTCCCCTCGCGCTTTCAAAATGTCGTGTACGGTGAAGATGTCTTTATCGCCGCGGCCGGACAGGTTAACTACCAGCAACTGCTCTTTATCCGGGTTCTCGCGCATCATCTTCAGCGCGTGCGCCAGAGCGTGGGACGATTCCAGCGCCGGGATAATGCCTTCATGGCGGGAGAGCGCTTTAAAGGCATCCAGCGCTTCGTTGTCGGTAATTGACACATACTCGGCGCGCCCGGTGCTGTTAAGGAACGCATGCTGCGGACCCACTGACGGGAAATCCAGCCCGGCGGAGATAGAATAAGATTCTTCGATCTGCCCGTCGGAGGTTTGCATCATCGGCGACTTCATGCCGAAGTAAATGCCGACGCGACCGTGCTTCAGCGGCGCGCCGTGCTCGCCGGTTTCGATACCGTGGCCGGCAGGCTCGACGCCAATCAGGCCAACGCGGGATTCATCAATGAAATCAGCGAACATGCCGATGGCGTTAGAACCACCGCCAACGCAGGCGATCACCGCGTCCGGCAGGCGTCCTTCTTTCTCAAGGATCTGCGCTTTAGTTTCTTCGCCGATCATGCGCTGGAATTCACGCACGATAGTCGGGAATGGGTGCGGGCCAGCGGCGGTGCCGAGCATGTAGTGCGCCTTCTCGTAGCTGCCGGACCAGTCGCGCAGCGCTTCGTTACAGGCATCTTTCAGGGTGGCGGAACCGCTGTGCACTGGAATGACCTCCGCACCCATCAGGCGCATGCGGAAGACGTTCGGCGACTGACGCTCGACGTCTTTGGCGCCCATATAGATGCGGCATTTCAGACCGAGCAGGGCGCTGGCCAGCGCCGAGGCGACGCCGTGTTGGCCGGCACCGGTTTCGGCGATAATTTCCGTTTTGCCCATACGTTTGGCCAGTAGCGCCTGGCCCAGCACCTGGTTGGTTTTGTGCGCGCCGCCGTGGAGCAGATCTTCACGCTTGAGGTACAGCGTGGTGCGGGTGCCTTCGGTCAGATTGCGGCATTTGGTCAGCGCCGTCGGGCGGCCCGCGTAGTTTTTCAGCAGGTCGGTGAATTCAGCCTGAAACTCAGGATCTTTTTGCGCGCTGACGAAAGCTTCTTCCAGCTGGCGCAGGGCGGGCATCAGGATCTGCGGAACGTACATACCGCCGAATTCGCCGAAATACGGGTTCAGTAAAGTGCTCATTATTGCATTGCTCCTTAATATGCGCGCAGCGTCTGGAAAACGGCAGCCACCAGGCTTGCCTCTTTGATTCCCGGCTGCGACTCTACGCCTGAGTTGAAATCGAGTCCGGCACAGCCGCTTTTCGCGGCTTCTACGCAGTTATCGGCGCTGAGGCCGCCTGCCAGCATCACGTTACGCAGGTCCTGGCCCTGCAGCAGCGACCAGTCGAAGCGTTGACCGCTCCCGCCTTGACCGTTGTCAAAGACATATCTGTCCACATGATTGAGGTTACGCGGCGGCAGTGTTTCGCCGACGCTCAGCGCCTTCCAGATTTGGATCTGCTCCGGCAGCGCCGCGCGGAGGGCATCAATCCAGGCCTGATCTTCGCTCCCATGAAGCTGGACCGCGGCGAGTTTCAAGTTGGTCGCACGGGTGACGACCTCTTCAATGGCTGCATCGCGGAATACGCCAACGAAGCTGAGCGGCGCGGCGGCCATTACCGCCTGTGCCTGCTGGTCGTCAACGGCGCGCAGCGAACTGGCGACGAAAATCAAGCCGCCGTAGATAGCGCCCGCCTCCCAGGCGACTTGCGCATCCTGCGGACGAGTCAGGCCGCAGACCTTGTTCTCACCTAACAGCACGCGCTTCACCGCAGCGCTGAGGTCCGGTTGCTCCATTAGCGCCGAGCCAATCAGGAAGCCGTTGGCAAAGTGGCTCAGTTCGCGGACTTCGCCGTAGGTATGGATTCCGGATTCGCTTATCACGGTGACATCCGGGCCGAGACGCGGCGCCAGTTGACGCGTGCGGTTCAGGTCAATCGACATATCGCGCAGATCGCGGTTGTTAATGCCGACGACTTTGGCCTTCAGCGCAATCGCGCGTTCCAGCTCCTCTTCGTTGCTGACTTCTGTCAGAACGCCCATATTGAGGCTGTGGGCGACGGCGGCGAGCTGGCGATATTGATCGTCATCGAGCACCGAGAGCATCAGCAGGCAGGCATCAGCCTGATAGTAACGCGCGAGGTAAATCTGGTAAGGATCGATGGTGAAGTCTTTACACAGTATCGGCTGCGGCGCGACTTTGCTGACAATCGGCAGAAAATCAAAGCTGCCCTGAAAATATTTCTCATCGCACAGTACCGAAATTGCCGAGGCGTAGTGCTTATAAACCCCGGCGATGGTCGCCGGGTCGAAATCTTCACGAATCAGTCCCTTCGACGGCGACGCCTTTTTGCATTCAAGAATAAAGGCGGTGCGGGCGCCGGCCAGCGCATCGTAAAAATGGCGTTCGGACGGCACGATGTCATTCTGAAAACTGGCTAACGGTTGTTGTTGTTTGCGGGCTTCTACCCAAATCGCTTTGTCGGCAACGATTTTTGCTAAAACGGTCTGCATTATTTACCCTCTTGCCGCTAATGCGGTCACTCTGTCATAGGCCGCTCCGCTGTGCAGCACATCCAGTACCTGCCGGGCGTTGGCTTTCAGGTCTTCATGCCCGTGTAAACGCATCAACATGGCGACGTTGGCGGCGACGGCGGCTTCGTGAGCGGCTTCACCTTTACCTTGTAGCAAGCGCGTGAGAATGTCACGGTTTTCTTCCGGCGTGCCGCCAGCCAGTTGATCCTGATGATAAGGCGTCAGACCGAAGTCGGCGGCGGTCAGCTGATAGCTCTGGATTTCGCCGTTATTGAGTTCGGCGACCACGGTCGGCGCATGCAACGAGACTTCGTCCATGCCGCCGCTGTGTACCACGGCGGCGCGTTGATAGCCGAGTACCCGTAAGGTTTCGGCAATCGGCAACACCAGTTCCGGGCTATAGACGCCAATCAACGCCAGCGGCGGGTGCGCAGGGTTGATAAGCGGCCCCAATACGTTAAACAGGGTGCGCGTTTTCAACTGCTGGCGGACCGGCATCGCGTGGCGGAAACCGGTGTGGTACTTCGGCGCGAACAGGAAGCAGACGCCCAGTTCATCCAGCGCGGCGCGCGATTTATCGGCATTCATATCCAGGTTGATGCCAAACGCGGCCAGCAGGTCGGACGAGCCCGATTTACTGGAGACGCTGCGGTTGCCGTGTTTCGCCACCTTTAAACCGCAGGCGGCGGCGACAAAGGCGCTGGCGGTTGAAATATTAATGCTGTTGCTGCCATCGCCGCCGGTGCCGACAATATCGGCAAACTGATAATCCGGGCGCGGGAACGGCGCGGCGTTTTCCAGCAACGCGGTAGCGGCGCCGGCAATTTCCTGCGGTTGCTCGCCGCGCACTTTCATGCTTACCAGCGCGGCGGCCAGTTGTTCTGGCTTCACTTCGCCGCGCACGACGGCGGAAAACAGCACGTGGCTCTCCTGCTGGCTCAGCGTCTCTGCCTGGTACAATTTTTCCAGAATCGGTTGTACGACATTGGTCTGTTCCAGTTTCTGCAGCGCCCATGCCAGCGTTTGCTCCAGCAGCAGCGCCCCTTGAGTAGTCAGAATCGACTCCGGATGGAACTGGAAGCCGCAGACGCGATCGGCGTCATGGCGAACCGCCATCACCATACCGTTGAAATTGGCGTTAATGGTGAGCCCGGCCGGAATATTGCTGCCGACCAGTGAATGGTAGCGGGCCACCGGCAGCGGGTTGGCAAGACCGGCGAACATCGCCTGGCCGTCATGCTCAATGCTGGAAGCTTTGCCGTGAAGGATTTCGCCCGCTTGGCCGACATAGCCGCCGTAGGCTTCCACGATGGCCTGGTGGCCGAGGCAGATACCGATAATCGGTAACTTGCCGCGCAGGCGGGTCAGCAGCTCCGGCATGCAACCGGCTTCGCTTGGGGTACCCGGCCCCGGAGAGAGCATCAGCACCGGATTATCCATAGTGCCGATACGTTCAATCAGCGATTGCGCCGGAACGGTATTACGATAAATGACCACGTTGTGGCCGTTAGCCCGCAGCTGGTCGGCGAGGTTATAGGTAAAGGAGTCGATATTATCGAGCAGCAGGATGTCGGCCATTAGAAAGTCTCCTTCGCGTGATGGGCCTGAGCAATGGCGCGCAGCACGGCGCGAGCTTTATTACGGGTTTCATCCGCCTCGGATTGCGGAACGGAATCGAGCACGATACCGGCGCCCGCCTGCACGGTGGCAATGCCGTCCTCTACGTAGGCTGAGCGGATCACGATGCAGGTATCGAGGTCGCCGTGGGCGGTAAAGTAGCCGACCGCGCCGCCGTAGCTACCACGACGCTTGCCTTCCGCGGCGGCGATTAGCTGCATGGCGCGAACTTTCGGCGCGCCGCTAAGGGTGCCCATATTCATGCAGGCGCGATAGGCGTGCAGGACGTCGAGGTCGCGGCGCAGTTCGCCAACCACGCGGGAAACCAGATGCATCACAAAGGAGTAGCGATCGACTTTGGTCAAATCCGCCACGTAGCGGCTACCCGGGGTACAGATGCGGGCGAGATCGTTACGGGCCAGGTCGACCAGCATCAGATGTTCAGAGAGCTCTTTGTGGTCGGTACGCATCTCCAGTTCAATACGGCTATCGAGGTCGCGATCCAGCGAACCGTCGGCGCGGCGGCCGCGCGGACGGGTGCCGGCAATGGGGTAGATCTCAATCTGGCGGCTGACGGCGTCGTATTTGAGCGAGCTTTCCGGCGAGGCGCCGAACAGCGTGAAATCGTTATCCTGCATAAAGAACATATACGGGCTGGGATTGCTCTTTTTCAGCACATCGTACGAGGCCAGCGGCGACGGGCAAGGGAGGGAGAAGCGGCGCGACGGCACAACCTGGAAAATTTCGCCCGCTCGAATGGCGCGCTGCATTTTGCGCACCACGGCGCCGTACTCTTCATCGCTCTGATCGACGTCGCAGCGCATTTCGGCAACCGTCGTCACCGGCAGCGGCGCGGGCGGCTCATTTAACTGCTGGCGTAGCTGGGCGATACGTTGCAGAAGACGCTGTTTCTCATTCTCCAGCGGCGTGAACAGGCTCGCCTGAATGCGGGTGTTTTTGGTCTGGTGATCGATAACCAGCAGCGTCTCCGCCAGGTAGAAACAGTAATCCGGGCAGGCGGTATCGGCGTTAAGCGGTGGTAAATCTTCAAAACCGGCCACCAGGTCGTAAGCGAACAGGCCGCCGAAGAACATCGCTTCGCGCTCGGCCTGCGGGACGCTGACCAAATCCTGTAACAGACGAAACGCATCGAACACCGATAACGAACACAGGCGAGCGTCTTCATCCAGCAGGGCGCTAACCGGTGGGAAGGTGAGTACCCGGCTGTTCGGCTGGCGCAGATTCTCAATGCCGGACGGCAATGCGTTATCCAGCAGTTCAAGCAGCGCGGCGCCGTTCGCTGACAGCGCCTGGACAGTGACGGTATTGCCAAGTGCGGTAATACGCAGGGCGCTATCCACCAGCAGCAGGCTTTTTAAATCGTCTTTACTATCGATGTCGGCCGATTCCAGCAGCAAGGTTGCCGGGCGCGCGCCGCATAATTGATGGAATAACGCCGTCGGGTTTTCGCGATAGATAGCGTCGCTGGTGAGAAGCTCGAGCGCTGGTTTTGATGTTTGCATTATCATTCTCGCCTGTTCTGTTCATTATTTTGTTCAAAAAAAAGCCCGCTCAGTGGCGGGCCCGGTATCTGTTTGCTGAGTGCAAAACGCGATCACGCCGCCCGATTCCAGGAACGACGCCACCAGCTATGAAGAGTAATAATTTGCGTTTTCATCAGAGATACCCGTTGTGTGAACTTGCGTACTAGTTAACTAGTCCATGAAAATAAAGTCAACCCTTGTTTGCAGATTTTCTTTCTCAGTCGTTATCATAATGCGCTTATTTCAGTTCAGGTCCACCAGGAGCCATTTTGAGCGACACTAATTACGCGGTCATTTATGACCTGCACAGCCATACCGTCGCCTCCGATGGGCGATTGACTCCAGAAGAGCTGGTACATCGCGCGCATGAGATGCGGGTGGGGACGCTGGCAATCACCGATCACGATAGCGTGGCGGCCATTCCGGCAGCGCGTGCCGAAATTGCGCGGGCTGAACTGCCGCTCACGCTTATCACCGGGGTAGAAATTTCCACCCTGTGGGAAAATCACGAAATTCATATCGTCGGACTGAATATTGATATCAACCATCCGGCGATAACGCAACTGCTCTGCGAACAGAAAGCGCGGCGCAACCAGCGCGGGCAGATGATTGCCGAACGGTTGGAGAAAGCGCGTATCCCCGGCGCCTGGGAAGGGGCGTTAAAGCTCGCCGATGGCGGCGCGGTTACCCGCGGCCATTTTGCCCGCTTTTTAGTTGAAGCCGGCTTTGCGAGCAATATTGCCGATGTATTCAAAAAATATCTCGCCCGCGGGAAAACCGGATACGTTCCGCCGCAGTGGTGTACAATAAAACAAGCGATTGATGTCATTCATCATTCTGGCGGCAAAGCGGTGATCGCCCATCCGGGGCGTTACGATCTTTCCGCCAAATGGTTGAAACGGCTGTTGACCCATTTTAGCGAGCAGGGCGGCGACGCGATGGAGGTCGCCCAATGTCAGCAGGCGCCGCATGAGCGCGCGCAGCTGGCGGGCTACGCGAAACAGTTTGGTTTGATGGCGTCGCAGGGTTCGGATTTCCACCAGCCCTGTCCGTGGATCGAACTGGGGCGCAAACTTTGGCTACCCGCTGGCGTAGAAGGGATCTGGCGCAGTTGGGAAGTGGCCGCTGAACAAATTGAGAGGGAAGTATGAGCCAGTTTTTCTATATCCACCCCGATAACCCGCAGGCGCGGTTGATTAATCAGGCGGTGGAAATCGTACGTAAGGGCGGGGTTATCGTTTATCCAACGGACTCTGGTTATGCTCTGGGGTGCAAAATTGAAGATAAAGGGGCGATGGAGCGGATCTGCCGTATTCGTCAGTTGCCGGATGGCCACAATTTCACCCTGATGTGCCGCGATCTCTCCGAGTTGTCGACCTATGCGTTTGTCGATAACGTGGCGTTTCGTCTGATCAAAAACAATACCCCGGGCAACTACACGTTTATTCTTAAAGGAACGAAAGAGGTGCCGCGCCGCCTGTTGCAAGAAAAGCGTAAAACCATTGGTATGCGCGTGCCGGCAAATCCTATCGCCCAGATGCTGCTGGAAACGCTTGGCGAGCCGATGCTCTCGACATCCTTGATGCTGCCGGGTAATGAATTCACGGAGTCCGACCCGGAAGAGATTAAAGACCGTCTTGAGAAGGTGGTCGATCTGATTATTCACGGCGGTTATCTCGGCCAGCAGCCGACGACGGTTATCGACCTGACCGAAGACGCGCCGGTGGTGCTGCGTGAAGGCGTTGGTGATATTAAACCCTTCCTGTGATGTTTCTCGCGGGCGGCGTTTCATGCGTCGCCCGCGGCTTAAATTTATTTTAAAATTCTTTCCGCATTGAGTCGCTCCTTTCTTCTTTATATTATTAGTCCGCTTACGATATCACTCACTGATATTGCTTCCAGAAAGAAATTCAACATTATGTATAAGCTGACTATTTAACCCTCCGACGTGTTTAAGAGGAAGAAAGTACTGTTGATTTTTTTTATGTTTTCCAGTGTTGCCGTTACCTTATATCTGGCGGGTAAAGTCATACATTAAGCCCTGGTGGTATTCAGTGATAATAATCTTATAATAGTGATTAAATACCGTTAATATATGCCAAAGCTGACCTCAAATACCTATCCCATCACCCTGGTAAAAAGCGTACTGGTTGTTTCGCTGCTGGCGTTAATGCTGATTGTTGTCAGCCTGACCAGCCTGTTTAACTATCAGTCGCGTCAGGTCAGTAGTTCCATTGATAAAAAAATCATTGGTTCTCAGTATACGTCTATTCAGCTTAAACTTGAGGATGCTGTCGATCGCCCACGACAAATAACGAATCTATTTTTACAATATATTCAGGGCGAAAGTAACAACATCGATAAGGATACTTTAGTTCCTGAAATGGTGTATTTGACGGCGAGCGCGTTCAAAACCATGCCCGCCTTCCAGAGCCTGTCGTGGTTTGCGGAAAATGGCTCCAGTATTGCTGTTATTCGCGATAATCATAGTAATCAAATTTATTTACAGCGAACCCAGCGCGATAATCATCACTCCCTGGTTAAATACAGCGGGTTAAGCCCGCAGACCAATATTGTCAACGTCAATAACGCGTTTAATGTTGCTGATTTACCGCAGTTTCGCCGCGCTCGCCAGCAAACGCACGGATTCTGGCAACGCTCTCTCTTTACCGGCAGTTTGATCATGAGCTGGAACCAGCCAGTGTACGATAAACAAGGCCGCTTCGTCGGGGCGATCGCCAGCGGCGCCACACCTGCGGATATGACCGCTTATTTACAGAGTCTCCTGCCGGATAAAAGCTATGCTCTTCTACTTATCGATGACAACAATCGCATTGTCGCGCGTTCCGGCAACCAACATAAATGGCAGCAGGATCGCCAACTGATAGCAAAGCTTACCTCGGCGCAGCCGTCGCCGACGTCATTTTCCTTGCGTACTGAGGACGAGTCTTTGTTGGCGACCGCCTTTAGCGTGCAGGACCGCCAACATCTGCTGAACTGGAAGGCGGTACTTATCGCACCACAGCATGCGGAAATGGCGGAAATGAATAAACAGCGTCTACTTGTGACCTTCGCCACGACACTGTTTATTTTTATTCTGATGTTGATTCTGTTGATGATTATTTCTCATTTCACCGACGCCTTAAAAGACGTTACAGATAAAGTGCATCTGGGGTTAATGCCGTGGAAGAAACCAACTAAACGAGTTTTTCCGGAAATAGCCTCGTTGGATGCAGCATTGAGCAACCTATATGCAATTATTCCAGACACTTTCGAATCTAAACGTCGGAAACTGGAAGAAGATAGCGAAACCGGTTTTTTAACCCGTAGCGGTTTACTGCATTGTGAGTCGCTGTACCGTCATCGCAATATGCTGGCGATGGTATACGTTAACAACTACAACTCGGTTAAGAATGTGCTCGGTACGACTCAGGCCCGACAGTTTATTCACCAGTTTACTTTACGCATTCGCAAAATATTGCCTGAAGGGGCACTATGTTGTCGTGATCGAGAAGACTTGTTCATTATCGCTTTTGATGGCATGTATGCCGAAAAGGATGTCGACTGGTACAGCGCGCTACTTGCTTCTGTTTTTCGTATGTCTGCTTCTGATATGTCAGGCGAATCGCATATATTTACTGGCCATATTGGCATGTTGATTGAATCATTAACCCCAGAGAACATCGGCGAATGTCTGATGAATGTTAGTCTGGCTTTACAGCATGCCCAGAT
Organism: Klebsiella sp. 141198; assembly: GCF_050600785.1. Taxonomy (NCBI): domain Bacteria; kingdom Pseudomonadati; phylum Pseudomonadota; class Gammaproteobacteria; order Enterobacterales; family Enterobacteriaceae; genus Klebsiella; species Klebsiella sp. 141198. The sequence goes on along the minus strand of NZ_JAQIRM010000002.1, from coordinate 104,623 downwards.
GCAGCGTAGCGGTACGAGTAAACTTTTCACGGCCGCCATGCGTGAAGAGGAAGTGAATAATCTGCGTCTGCATCAGGCGTTATGCGACGATCTCCATTCGGAAGGTTTCCATCTCGTTTTGCAGCCGATCGTTTCATTTGAATTGCAGCGGCCGTGTAAAGAAGGTGAATGCCTGATCCGCTGGCAATCAAATGTGTCGGGTTTCGTGCCGCCCGACAAATTTATCGCCCTTGCCGAGCACACCGGCATGATTGTGCCGTTAGGGAAATGGATAATTGAAACCGCCTGTCGTGAACTTGCCGCGTTTATCACGCGCGGCGCGCCGCGTGATTTTAAACTGCACGTCAATATCTCGGCAATTCAGCTTCAGCAACCTGATTTTGCTCAGCATTTGCTGGAGTCAATTCACGCTAATGATTTGATGAACAGCAATATTTGTCTCGAAATCACCGAAAGCGTTTTGCTACATGACACGTGGCGGATTGTCGAAATACTGGCTTATTTACGCCGCCTCGGCGTTTGCGTCGCGATTGACGATTTTGGTTCCGGTTATTCCAGCCTCTCGTATCTGCATTCACTGCCGTTTGACTGTCTGAAGATTGACCGCGGGTTTGTTAGCAATGTGCTAGACGATAAAAAAAGCGAAGCGGTTATTGCCTCAGTGTTAATGCTGGCGCGAAGTTTTTCCGTGCCGCTGGTGGCCGAAGGCGTTGAAACGCGCGAAATGGCGGAAAAACTGCAGGAGATGGGCTGTGATTTGGCCCAGGGATATCATTATTCCCGGCCGAAAACGTTTGATAGTTTTGACGTCGCCAATGGGTTTTTCGTTGTTGAACCGGAATGATGACAAAGACGAGCGGCGATAATAACGATGCAAATATTAAAAAAACAGCTTTCGGTCAACAGTTACCCGTTCACCCTAACTCAGGCCATCATATTTACCTTAGCCACGACAATTCTCGTCGTGCTGCTGACGACATATGCTTTTCTCTACTACGAAGGTTATGCTTTTTTTGATGAGGTGAGTGAGGATATTCTGCGTGCGAAAAGAGTCAATATCGAGGAAGTCATCCACGATTATATTGATGTTCCCGCGCAATCGAACGCGATACTGGTTCATGCGATCGGACGTCAATCCAGTACTGCGATCCCGGTTCGCAGCCTGATCGGCGAAATGGTCAATACCACCAATAACGTCTTCAGCAACAAACATTATCTCAATCTGGTCGGATTTGGCGCGATCAATGGCGATTTTATTCAAGTGGCGCGCGGCCAGGCCGAGTCGAATGATTATCTTGCGGTAAAAGATGAGCAAACAGGTCACCATCTGACGGCGTATAGCCACCTGACGGTGAACTCATTGGTAAAATCGGTGCTAGCGGATTATCAAACAACGCAGCGCGAATGGTATGCGGCGGTTGCCAAAGACCAGAGCTCGCACTGGACAAAACCCTTTCGCGATTATGAATATGAAAATGAAATTGGCGTTGCGTTCAGCTCGCCGGCATTCAATCGCCAGGGACAGTTTGTTGGCGTCGTCGCCAGCGAGTTGCACCTCAACGAACTAAATAAAAGCCTGGAAAAATTTAAACCCCATCCGGAAAGTATTCTGCTGATTGTTAATGAAAAAAATGAGCTCATTTCTTCATCAGTGCCATCATTGACGCGAAATATGCTGGCTGGGGGAAAACACTCACGGTTGAATCTACAAACGCTTGAAAACACTCATTTACCGGTTGTTGTGGCAGCCAGTCACACCTTAAAAACGCATAACCGCACGGGATTGCAGTTTTTTAGCTCCGGCAAAGAAGAATATTATGTTGATGCTTTCCCAATCACCGACCGTGATGACATACTGCACTGGACGGGGATTGTGATTAGCCCAGCGAGAATGATTACCCGTACCATCGTTAAATATATAGCTATCACCATGAGCATGCTGTTTGTCATTTTTACACTTGGTCTGCTGGTGGTTTTCTGTGGCCTGGCGAAGGTGGTAAAACCGCTGCGGGATATTGTCCGTAAAGCGGATCAGCTTGCGACGCACCGCTGGACGCCGCCAGATAATAAGCGTCATTTCCCGGAAATAGCCTCTCTGGAAACCACATTTATGGCGCTATCGCATAAGCTGGCGGAAAGTTTCGACGCCCAACGGCGCGAAATAGAAGAGGATAGAACCACCGGATTATTCTCGCGGACGGGGTTACTGCGTCAGACATCGCTATATCAAGGTAGAAACTTGCTCGCGCTGCTGCATATCAGTAATATGAACGCTATTATCAATTCCTTAAGTACGGAGTATGGTGAAAAATTCATTAGCGATTATATTCTTCGCCTGCGTAATTTACTGCCGACGAATACGCTGATCGCCCGCGATACAGTAGATAAGCTTATCGTGGTTTTTCCAGGACAAACTCAGCCAAAAGAGCATCAGCGCTACAGAGAACTGCTCTCCTCACTATTTATCGACGTCAATAATGAAGCGTCTCCTACGGCAAGCAAATACGTTTATACCGGCAATATTGGCCTGGTGACGACTGAGATCCACGCAGAGAATATTGAACAAACGTTGCGTGAGGCATGGATTGCATTACGCCATGCGCAGAAACAGGGAAACGGCGTCGCGACGTTTTTCAGCGGCGAGATGCATGAGGCTGAGCTTTATAATATCCAACTCCATGAGCATCTTCATGATGCGATCCAGCAACATGAATTTCATCTGATGCTACAGCCAATTGTGGATTTGCAGGATCAAAGCGCTTTTCAGGAAGGAGAATGTTTGCTTCGCTGGCGCTCCGAAACGGTAGGCGAAATTCCTCCCGAGCGTTTCATCCCACTGGCGGAAGAGAGTGGGCTGATAATCCCGCTGGGGCGCTGGGTTATTGAAGAGGCCTGTCGGGAACTGTCCGCTATGATTCTCCGCGGGGCGCCGGCGAACTTTATTCTGCATATCAACGTATCGGCGATTCAACTCCTGCAACAGGATTTTGCCTGGCATTTAATGGATGTTATCTATCGTAATGGGCTGGTCACGGGCAATATTTGTCTTGAGATAACCGAACGGCTATTGATGAACGATGCTACCCGAATGAGCAGAATGATTGCTTATTTACGTCGCCATGGTATTGCCGTCGCGCTGGATGATTTTGGCATCAATTTATCCAGCCTCTCTTATTTACATACGCTGCCATTTGATAGCATCAAAATTGATCGCCGTTTGATCTGTCAATTCGCCGATGATGACAAAGCGGAATCGGTGATTGCATCGCTGATTGTGCTGGCACAGGGTTTTAAGGTGCCCGTCGTTGCTGAGGGTATTGAAGATGAGGAGATAAAAGACCAGTTACGCGACCTCGGTTGCCAGAAAGCGCAAGGATACCTGTTTAGTCATCCGGCGCCATTTGCCCACTTTCCCCTCAAGGCAAGTTCATTGACGGCGAGCGATAATCCATAGACAGAGAAATGTATCGCAGTGAAGCATTCATTTTGAAGTTAGTGTAGTATGTTCGCCCACGCAGGCGCGCGCGCTGTTTAACAGTGCTGACGAACGGCGCCTTAAAATGTGTAAAGTATTTATATAACAACAGGTTGGTGGTTTTAATGGCCTGTTGTCGCCAAAGCATATCAGACGCCTGGGAAGGCGACACCTAAAGGAAGCTCTATGAGCGAGAAATTACAGAAAGTGCTGGCTCGTGCTGGCCATGGCTCCCGCCGTGAAATTGAAACTATCATCGAAGCTGGCCGCGTCAGCGTGGATGGTAAGGTCGCAACCCTCGGCGATCGCGTAGAGATCGTGCCTGGTTTGAAAATTCGTATCGACGGCCATCTTATTTCGGTAAAAGAATCTGCCGAGCAGATTTGCCGCGTATTGGCCTATTACAAGCCAGAAGGCGAACTCTGCACCCGTAACGACCCGGAAGGGCGCCCGACGGTATTTGACCGTCTGCCGAAACTGCGCGGCGCGCGCTGGATCGCGGTAGGTCGCCTTGATGTGAACACCTGCGGCCTGCTGCTGTTTACCACCGATGGTGAACTGGCGAACCGTTTGATGCACCCAAGCCGCGAAGTCGAGCGTGAGTACGCCGTTCGCGTTTTCGGCCAGGTTGATGAAGACAAACTGCGCCAGCTGGCGCGTGGGGTACAGTTAGAAGATGGCCCTGCAGCATTTAAAACGATTAAGTTCACCGGCGGTGAAGGGATCAACCAATGGTATAACGTCACTCTGACCGAAGGCCGCAACCGCGAAGTGCGTCGCCTGTGGGAAGCGGTCGGCGTTCAGGTTAGCCGTCTTATCCGCGTACGCTACGGCGATATTCTGCTGCCGAAAGGCCTGCCGCGCGGCGGCTGGACGGAACTGGATTTGGCTCAGACCAACTATCTGCGTGAACTGGTGGAGCTGCCAGCGGAAACCGAAAGCAAAGTGGCGGTGGAGAAAGATCGCCGTCGCATGAAAGCGAATCAGATTCGCCGTGCCGTCAAGCGTCATAGCCAGACTAGCGGCAATCCGCGTCAGGGTAATAACGGTAACCGCCGTTCCAGCACCCGCAACAAGACTAACGGCTAATGCTGTCCGTTCCGGCGGTCTCCCGCCGGAACGCTCCTCCTTTATCCCTTCGCTTGTGACATTTTTCACACTTTTGCATAAAGACAAGAAACAGGAATTACGCAGACAAATAACGCAAAGTGATGTTATTAGCGTCGCCATATACTGTCGGCACTGATTACAAAACAGGTAGCCCGCAATGAGTACAACAACAAAGTTATCGGCAAGCTATGTGGTCATCGGCGTAAAAGAAAAGATAGGCTATGGCTTAGGTGATTTCGCCTCTAATTTATCGTTCGGTTTTGTCTCGTTATTCTTACTGTTTTTTTATACAAATATTTATGGCATCAGCGCGGTACAGGCGAGCCTGATCTTTGTGATCGCCCGGGTGATTGATGCAATATTTAATATTTTGATTGGTTTTGCAATTGATAAGACGCAGAGTAAATATGGCAAGCTGCGTCCCTGGCTATTATATGGTGCGGTACCGTTAGGTTTTTTAACCGTGTTGTGTTTTGTGCCATTTGGCGGGGAAGCTAAATTTTATTTCGCGCTGGCTTCCTATACCATTTATTGCCTGGCATATACGGCGGTTAACACGCCTTATTCAGCATTGACCAACCGCCTGACGCAGCATGAAGCCTCGCGCTCGTCGCTGTCCGTGTACCGCTTTGTGTTGGCGATTGTCGGGTATCTGATTGTTTCCACAACCGCCGACTGGCTGATTTCGCCCTTTAACGACAAACAGATGGGCTATGTCTTTGCCGTTTCCTGCTTTGCGCTGTTAGCGACTTTTATGTTTCTTGCCTGTTTTGCCATGACCAAAGAACGAGTTGGCGAAGAGGATGAAATGAATGCGCCGACGCTTCGTGAAATGTTCCGTGCGGTATTAGGCAATGCTCCACTGATTCATCTGTCATTATTTACCGTATTTTTCTATATCGCCTATACCGTCTGGATGGCGATCGCCATTTACTTTATTAAATACATTATCGGCAGCGAAGGGTTTACCGCAACTTTCTTCATGATTCAATCAGGTGCTTATATCGTTGGAACCATCATTTCCGAGAAAGTGATTGCGCTGATAGGAAAAAAGAAAATGGCGCTTCTGGCGTTGTTAATTGGCGTGCTGGGGGTGCTGATGCAATATTTCATCGCTGGTAATAACCTGTGGCTGATAATGAGCGGTGTATGTCTTTACAGCATCACATTAGGTATGGGCTTTGTCGCCATGTGGTCGATGATTGCCGACACTGTCGAATATGCTGAATGGCATCACGGCGTACGCTCTGAAGGCGCAATCTACGGTTTCTTTAACTTTATCACCAAAATTGCGATGGCTATTGGCGGCGGTTGCGCGGGCTGGATGCTGGATCTCTATCACTATGATGCGGGTAATGTGACCAGCGATGCGATTAATGGCATCAATATTCTGATGACGCTCTTCCCCGGCGCGATGTTCGCTATCAGCGCCATCTTCGTAGCCTGCTACTCGTTGGATGAAAATACCTATCGCGATATCGTGCAAAAAATCAGCCTGCGTAAGCAAAACGCGCTTTAACCTCAAGGAGTCAGAGAGATGAATAACGATTTTAGTACCCTTATTGCCGCCATGTCGGTAGAGGAAAAAGTGGCGCTGCTGACCGGCAGTGGCCTGTGGCGTACGGCATCGTTGCCGCAGCATGGTATCCCCGATATCGTGATGACCGATGGTACCTACGGCGTGCGCTATAGCAGTGCGCAAATAGATGGCAATGAAAAGTGGAGTATGGATGACTTCATCTCGGTGATAACTCAAACCGCCGACCAGGCCAGCGCCGACGAGCCTGTCGCCAAGGGCGGCAGCGAAGCGTTGTTCAGCGCCTCGCTGCCGGCCACCTGTTTTCCGAATGGCTCCAGTCTGGCCTGTAGCTGGGATGTTGAACTGGTACGGGAGATGGGCGAAGCGCTGGGTCGCGAATGCCAACAGATGGGGGTGGGTATTCTATTGGGGCCGGGAATTAACATTCGGCGCACCCCGCTGGCTGGACGCGGCTATGAATACTATTCAGAGGACCCGGTCGTTAGTGGGGATATCGCCGCGGCGCTGATTAACGGCTTACAGGCCGAAGGCGTCGGCGCCAGTCTTAAACATTTTGCCGCCAATAACTCCGAGTATCGGCGAACCGAAATGGATTCGATTATTGAGGAGCGGGCGCTGCGCGAAATCTATCTCGCCGGTTTTCAACGAGCGATTGCCAAATCCCGGCCCTGGACGGTGATGTCTTCTTATAACCGTCTTAATGGCGTTCAAACATCGCAGGATCCGTTCTTACTGACCCAGGTATTGCGTGATGAATGGGGGTATGACGGTCTGGTGATGTCCGACTGGTACGGTATTAAAGATCGCCCGGCATCGCTGCTTGCCGGCAATGACCTGGCGATGCCGGAAACCCGCCGGGACAAACAAACCCTGCTGGCGGCAATCTCTTGCGGCGAGGTTCCAATGCCGGTGGTAGACCGGGCTTGTTTGCGGATGCTTGAACTGGTCGATAAAGTGCAACGACATCGCCGGCCGCAAATGCGCGCTGACTTTGCCGCACACCATGCGTTATCGCAGCGTTTAGCGGCAGAATCCATCGTATTGCTGAAAAATGAAGACAACCTGCTGCCGCTGAAACCACATAAAACCCCGCGCATCGCGGTGATCGGTAAGCCCGCACAGGAGCCGGTTATTCAGGGCTCAGGTTGTGCCACCACGGTTCCGTATTTGCTGGACCGTCCGCTGGATGAGATTTTCGATCTTGCCGGGGATGACTTTAAGGTCTCGTGGGCGCCGGGCGCGCCAGACGACAATCAAAGCGATGAGCAGGCTCTGGCGCAGGCGCGCGATGTCGCCGGTGCCGCCGATGTAGCAGTGGTTTTTGTCAGCACGGCGGTCGGTGAGGATGGCGAGAATGGCGATCGCCAGGATCTGAATATTCTGCCCGCGCATGAACGGCTGATCCGCGAGGTCGCTGCGGTACAGCCAAACGTGGTGGTGGTGCTGGCCAACAGCGACGCGGTGGTGATGCCATGGCTTGGCGAATGCCGGGCGCTGCTGGAAACCTTCTTCGCCGGACAGGGGATGGGGCGCGCCGTTGCTGAAATTCTGTTCGGTAAATGTAACCCCTGCGGTAAGCTGACCGTAACGGTGCCAAATACGCTCGAAGAGACGCCCGCCTGGCTACAGTATCCGGGGGAAAACCTGCGCCATCATTATGGCGAGGGATTATTTGTCGGCTATCGCTATTACGATAAACGCCGTCTTTCGCCGCGTTTCCCGTTTGGCTTTGGCCTGAGCTATACCCAATTCCGCTATGCCAATCTTTCGCTCTCCGCCTCGCGGCTTGCCGAAGGCGAAACCCTGCATGTAGCGTTTGATTTAACGAATATCGGCGACTGTGAGGGCAAGGAGATTGTACAACTGTACGTTGCGGCCCCGGAGGGAGAACTGATCCGCGAGGTTCGCGCGCTGAAAGCCTTTAGCAAAGTGTCGTTGCTGGCGGGAGAAACGCGTCGTGTCGCGCTCGCGCTGCCCGTCGCTGATTTAGCTTGCTATCATCCGGGGCTGGCGGATTGGCTGGTGACGCCAGGGCAGTGGCAAATCTACGTGGGCGCCTCGTCACGCGATCTTCCATTAACGGCAAGCGTTGAGATTGATTGCCCTGCGCGCTATGTACCGCTGTGCGACGACAATTCTCTCCAACAGCTTATTCAACAGCCGGAAGCCTTTGCCCGCGTGGTGGCGCTGATTTCGGCGAAAAGCGGCGTAGCGCCAGACCAGGTACGTGAAAAGCTTATCCGCCTGGCGCCGGATCTGTTCTGTGGTTTGCTCATTGCATTGACTGAATTCCTGGCGCTGGATATCGACCGCGATGAACTCAATGCCGTGCTGGCGGATCATCAATAACAAAAGTTCAGGAGGTAACCCGTGTTCCCGTTTTCAGTGACGCATCCTCGTCAGGTAACGCAAAGCGGGCAGCCGGCGACCGGTAGCGGTTATGAGCTGATCGCCTTCGACGCTGAGAAACTCAACGTTTTTGCCGCTGAGGTGCGCTACTGCGAACCTCACTGGCACCCGGCGCCGGAGCTTATCACCGTCCTTCATGGCGGTTTTACGCTGGCCGTCGGCCAGCGGGAGTGGCTACTACGCGAGGGCGATATGTTGTATATCAACGCGGAGGAAGTGCATTCACTCAGCGCGGAGATGGCCGGTAGCCAGCTGGTCACCGTACAGTTTTCGCCGGGTCTGTTTGATGAAATGCATCCCTCTCCGCGGCTGGAATGGTGCACCGCCGGGCGTGTTGCGCAGAACGCGGATTGGCAGGTGCGCCAGCGGCTCACGGCGCTGCTGCAACAGCTAGTCGATAACCGTACGCCATTCCAGCGTATCGCAGCGATATATTTGCTGCTTGATGCATTGGTGACGGCAGGCGAGCCGCAGGAGCGGGAGGAGAGTTCGCTACGCGAAGAGTCGATGATTAAAAAAGGCATCGATTATATTAATCTGCATTACGACCGGCCACTGACGTTAAGCGAAGTGGCCGAGCACAGCGGGATGAGCTATTCGTGGTTTTCCCGGCTGTTTAAGCGGGTGAGTCGTTACAACTTTAAAGAGTATCTGACCCTGGTACGGCTGAATAAGGCTCGTAATCTACTACGCGATACGCGCACGCCGATCACCGAAATCAGCCATAGCTGCGGTTTTCAGGAGCACAAATACCTGATAGCCGCCTTTAACAAATACTGCGGACTGACGCCGACCGAATACCGCAAACGCTTTGTTTCGCGGCAAAACGTCCTCGACCAGCAACTGGCGCTCGGCGAGGACTGTTTGTGTCTGCCGCTCAATAGCCAGCTCCTGGCCCGACTGGCGCTTAGTAATCAATCCCCATCTGCGCTTTAACCCCGGCGTCAAAGGCGTGTTTTACCGGGCGTAACTCGCTGACGGTGTCGGCTATCTCGATGATCTCGCGGTGGCAGCCGCGGCCGGTAATCATCACCGTTTGATGCGCTGGACGGTTGCGCAGCGCCGTCAGCACCTCTTCCAGCGGCAGATAATCATAGGCCACCATGTAGGTAAGTTCATCCAGCAGCACCAGATCCAGGCTGTCGTCGGCCAGCATTCGGCGCCCGTGCTGCCAGACATCGAGGCAGGCGGCGGTATCGCTGTCGCGATTTTGCGTATCCCAGGTAAAGCCGGTGGCCATGACCTGAAACTCCACGCCGTGCGGCTCCAGCAAATTGCGCTCGCCGTTAGGCCAGGTACCTTTGATAAACTGCACCACGCCGGCTTTTTTGCCGTGTCCAACCGCGCGGGTGACGGTACCGAAGGCGGCAGTCGTTTTGCCTTTGCCGTTACCGGTAAAGACCATGATTAGCCCGCGTTCTTGCTGGGCGGCGGCGACCCGCGCATCGACTTTGTCTTTTACCCGCTGCTGGCGCTCGCGGTAGCGTTGATCGCTCATTGGGAGATCCCTGGTTTACGCCCCGGCTGGGCATCAAAGGTCATACCGGTTTTACGCCGGCTATCGTCGCCCATCAACCATAAATAGACCGGCATGATATCGGCGGGGGTTTTCAGCTTTTGCGGATCTTCGGTCGGGAAGGCGCTGGCGCGCATTTTGGTGCGAGTCCCGCCAGGATTGATACAATTTACCCGCAGATGACGGCTTTGGTACTCTTCGGCCAGAACCTGCATCATCCCTTCGGTGGCGAATTTAGAGGCCGCGTAGGCGCCCCAGTTGGCGCGGCCCTGGCGGCCAACGCTGGAAGAGGTAAACACCAGTGAGCCGGAATCGGACTTGAGTAATAAAGGAAGAAGCGCCTGGGTGAGCATAAACGTGCCGTTAACGTTTACCTGCATCACCTGCTGCCATACCTCAGGATCCTGCTGATCCATCGGACATACGTCGCCGAGCAGGCCCGCGTTATGCAGTACGCCGTCAAGGCGCGGGTAGTGAATGGCGATTTTCTGCGCCAGCTGCTGGCACTCCTGCGGCGTGCATGTCAACAGGTCGAGAGTGAACCAGCGCGCGGCAATGCCGCCGGCCTGTTCAATTTCTTGCGCGACGGCGCGCAGCTTTTCTTCATTACGGCCGACCAGTACTACGCTTGCGCTGTAGCGCGCATAGGTGAGGGCGGCTTCGCGGCCGATGCCGTCGCTGGCGCCGGTGACCAGAATGATACGGTCTTTAAGTAGGTGATATTGCGGTTGATAATGCACGGCGACTCCTCTGCTGGCCTGCGTACGGCCACATCTTATTCGGTATCTTACTTTTGCGCTTTATGCCTTAAACGATTGATGATTGCAATCAGTCAAAGGGAAAGTCTTCGCAGAATTAATATCTTGCAACGATTTCATTGCGACAAAAAAAACGGGAATGCGCCTCGCAGCGCACGGAAAGCGCAGAGACTTGATGATAAAGGCTGATGTACACTGTGCGTCAACGTCAGTGCTTTACACAAGGTGAAAACGTGGAATTACTTGCTCAATACGGCTTATTTTTAGCCAAGGCTGCGACTATCGTCGTCGCCATTGCGGTTATCGCCGCCATAATCGTTAATCTGACTCAGCGTAAGAAGCAGCGCGGCGAGCTGCGGGTAACGAATCTTAGCGAGCAATATAAGGAGATGAAAGAAGAGCTGGCGGTGGCGCTGCTGGATGGCCCGCAGCAAAAACTCTGGCATAAAGCGCAGAAGAAAAAACATAAGCAGGAAGCCAAAGAGGCCAAAGCGCGGGCAAAATTGGGCACCGCGGAACCCAGCGGCAAGGCGCGTATCTGGGTGCTGGATTTTAAAGGCAGCATGGATGCCCACGAGGTAAGCGGTCTGCGCGAAGAAATCACGGCGGTGCTGGCTTCGGCGAAGGCGCGTGACCAGGTGGTGGTGCGTCTGGAAAGCCCCGGCGGCGTGGTTCACGGTTATGGTCTGGCAGCTTCGCAGCTGCAGCGCTTACGTGATAAACAGATCCCGCTGACGGTTGCGGTCGATAAGGTCGCTGCCAGCGGCGGCTATATGATGGCCTGTGTGGCGAACAAAATCGTCTGTGCGCCGTTTGCTATTCTTGGCTCGATTGGCGTAGTGGCGCAGATCCCCAACATCAATCGCTTCCTGAAAAACAAAGATATCGATATTGAACTCCATACCGCCGGGCAATATAAACGCACGTTAACCATGTTGGGCGAAAATACCGAGGAAGGTCGGCAGAAATTCCGCGAAGATCTCAATGAAACCCATCAGCTTTTTAAAGATTTCGTGCATCAGATGCGCCCGTCGCTGGATATCGAAAAGGTGGCGACCGGCGAGCACTGGTACGGCGTGCAGGCGCTGGAAAAAGGGCTGGCGGATGCGGTACAAACCAGCGATGAACTCCTGTTGAGCATGATGGATAACCACGATGTGATTAGCGTGCGTTACCAGCAGCGTAAGAAATTGCTCGATCGCGTTACCGGGAGCGCGGCGGAAAGCGCTGACCGTCTCTTGTTGCGCTGGTGGCAGCGTGGACAAAAACCGTTAATGTAATGAAGACAACGCGAGGCTGATACCTCGCGTTGCTGTTTCTGGCTGGCTTAAGCCGAGAGCCGGTCCATCAATGACTGGCGATTAATCGACCAGGTGATACTTATCTGACAACTCATGAGCGAGATACTTGAACATGTTGAATACGGCAGTGCTCTTCGCCGTCGGTAAACCTTGTTCATCAAGATAAAACTCGCCGCTGAACACCAAAACCCCGTTACGCTGAACGACGTTGGTGGCTTCAATTCCGGCTAACGTATCTTCATGATCGCGAATGAGTTGGTTGGCAATTTCAAGTAACGCCTGGCGTTCGATGGGTTGGGTTGTACCTTGCATAACTGACTCCTGTAGTTCTTCGCGGGTAGTCTACGCCGCGAGAGGGCAACGGGCAAATTTTCCATTGATTGTGCAGGGGTAATTGTAACCGGCTAAGAAACATCACTTTACTGGCGGAGTTGGCTTTTGCATGCTAATAAAGTTGCGTAACGAATTTTATCAGGTACAGTGTGACGCTTTCAGCGATCTGGCAACAGATTTGCTTGACATTCGGCCAAAAATTCTTCGTGCTATGCAACCTGGCTCGCAAAAGCCAGCAAACTCAGCTATCTGGTTTTATGGATGTGAAACTGGGCGTGCAGAGGGTTGATATCCATCGACGTGGCCGCAACATATCAGGCACGTCGCTAGTGGATGGTGAATCAATGTGCGATGTATTCCTGGATGAATTAAATTAGGTAAAGGTGAATATGGGTAAAGCTCTCGTTATCGTTGAGTCCCCGGCAAAAGCCAAAACGATCAATAAGTATCTGGGTAATGACTACGTGGTTAAATCCAGCGTCGGTCATATCCGCGATTTGCCGACCAGTGGCTCAGCTTCCAAAAAGAGCGCCGACTCTACCTCCACCAAAGGGGCTAAAAAGCCTAAAAAGGATGAACGTGGCGCTCTGGTCAACCGCATGGGTGTAGACCCATGGCACGACTGGAATGCGCATTATGAAGTACTTCCGGGTAAAGAAAAGGTAGTTTCAGAACTCAAACAGTTGGCGGAAAAAGCCGACCACATCTATCTCGCAACCGACCTTGACCGCGAAGGGGAAGCCATTGCCTGGCACCTGCGGGAAGTTATCGGTGGTGATGAGCAACGTTACAGCCGCGTGGTGTTCAACGAAATCACCAAAAACGCGATTCGTCAGGCCTTTGAGAAGCCGGGCGAGCTGAATATCGATCGTGTTAATGCCCAGCAGGCGCGCCGCTTTATGGACCGTGTGGTGGGGTATATGGTTTCTCCACTGCTGTGGAAAAAAATTGCGCGCGGTCTGTCCGCTGGCCGCGTGCAGTCTGTCGCAGTCCGTCTGGTCGTTGAACGCGAACGCGAAATTAAAGCCTTCGTTCCGGAAGAGTTCTGGGAGATCGACGCCAGTACTACCACGCCGGGCGGCGATGCATTACCGCTGCAGGTAACTCACAAGAATGACAAGCCGTTCCGTCCGGTTAACCGCGACGAAACCATGGCTGCCGTCGCGCTGCTGGAAAAAGCGCGATATAGCGTGCTGGAGCGCGAAGATAAGCCGACCAGCAGCAAGCCGGGCGCGCCATTTATCACCTCCACGCTGCAGCAGGCCGCCAGTACCCGTCTTGGCTTCGGCGTGAAGAAAACCATGATGATGGCCCAGCGTTTGTATGAAGCCGGCCATATTACCTACATGCGTACCGACTCTACCAACCTGAGTCAGGATGCGCTGAACATGGTTCGCGGCTATATCGGCGACAACTTCGGCAAAAAATATCTGCCTGAAAGCGCTAATCAGTACGCCAGCAAAGAAAATTCACAGGAAGCGCACGAAGCGATACGTCCTTCTGACGTGAACGTGATGGCGGAATCACTGAAAGACATGGAAGCCGATGCGCAGAAATTATACCAACTGATTTGGCGTCAGTTCGTCGCCTGTCAGATGACGCCGGCAAAATACGACTCAACCACCCTGACGGTACAGGCTGGAGAGTTCAAACTGAAAGCCCGCGGTCGTACGCTGCGCTTTGACGGCTGGACGAAAGTGATGCCAGCGCTGCGTAAAGGCGATGAAGACCGTACGTTACCGGTGGTCAATCAGGGCGACAGCCTGAGCCTGGTGGAACTGACCCCAGCGCAGCACTTCACCAAACCGCCTGCGCGTTTCAGCGAAGCCTCGCTGGTGAAAGAGCTGGAAAAACGCGGCATCGGTCGTCCGTCCACTTATGCGTCGATCATTTCGACCATCCAGGACCGCGGCTATGTACGCGCCGAGAACCGTCGCTTTTACGCTGAAAAGATGGGCGAAATCGTCACCGATCGTCTGGAAGAGAACTTCCGCGATCTGATGAACTACGATTTTACCGCACAGATGGAAGACCGCCTCGATCAGGTGGCTAATCATCAGGCCGAGTGGAAACAGGTACTGGATAACTTCTTCGGCGATTTCACCTCCCAGCTACAAACGGCTGAGAAGGATCCAGAAGAGGGCGGCATGCAGCCGAACCCAATGGTGCTGACCAGCATCGACTGTCCGACCTGCGGGCGTAAAATGGGCATTCGTACTGCCAGCACCGGGGTATTCCTCGGTTGCTCTGGCTACGCGCTGTCGCCGAAAGAACGTTGCAAAACCACTATCAACCTGGTACCGGAAAACGAAGTTCTCAACGTGCTGGAAGGCGATGATGCCGAAACCAACGCGCTGCGCGCTAAACGTCGCTGTCAGAAATGCGGCACAGCGATGGACAGCTACCTTATCGATCCGAAGCGTAAACTGCATGTCTGCGGCAACAACCCGACCTGCGATGGCTACGAGATTGAAGAGGGCGAGTTCCGTATCAAAGGTTATGACGGCCCTATCGTGGAGTGTGAGAAATGCGGCTCTGAAATGCACCTGAAAATGGGGCGTTTTGGTAAGTACATGGCTTGCACCAACGACGAATGTAAAAATACGCGTAAGATTCTGCGTAATGGCGAAGTGGCTCCACCGAAGGAAGATCCGGTGCCTTTACCGGAACTGCCATGCGAGAAGTCCGACGCTTACTTCGTCCTGCGCGATGGCGCGGCGGGCGTTTTCCTGGCGGCAAACACCTTCCCGAAATCACGTGAGACGCGTGCGCCATTAGTGGAAGAGTTGTACCGCTTCCGCGATCGTCTGCCTGAAAAGCTGCGCTATCTGGCCGATGCGCCGCAGCAGGATCCGGAAGGCAATAAAACGCTGGTACGCTTTAGTCGTAAGACCAAGCAACAGTACGTCTCCTCCGAGAAAGAGGGTAAAGCGACCGGCTGGTCCGCCTTCTTTATCGACGGTAAATGGACTGAAGCGAAAAAGTAACCTTCTGAATGGGCCGCAATGCGGCCCATTTTCTCTCCTGTTTTCCTCGTATTACCGCCTCGTGGCTCCCACGTTATAACCGAGTTATTATTTTTTGTTAGCATCTATACACTGTAGATATAAATGATATAGTGGTTATAGCGAATCACTTTTTTATTATCAAATCGTCTTATACATCATCGTTTTCAGGACGCATTGTGGCGCTGGTTCGGCGCGCCGCAGGGAATGTCTGGCGTTTTGCCGCCGGCAGACAGCAGTCTGAACGTAATGGGTATTAAGCGGATTCATTTGACGCGTTTACGGATATCAGCCATGAAACTACAGCAACTCCGCTACATCGTTGAGGTTGTTAACCATAACCTGAATGTCTCCTCTACCGCCGAAGGCTTGTATACTTCGCAGCCTGGCATCAGCAAGCAGGTGCGCATGCTGGAAGATGAGTTGGGAATTCAGATATTTGCCCGCAGCGGTAAGCATTTAACTCAGGTCACTCCAGCCGGGCAGGAAATTATTCGCATCGCGCGCGAAGTGCTGTCCAAAGTTGAGGCTATTAAATCCGTGGCAGGGGAGCACACTTGGCCGGATAAAGGCTCATTGTACGTTGCCACCACCCACACGCAGGCGCGTTATGCGCTGCCTGGGGTGATTAAGGGCTTTATTGAGCGTTATCCTCGGGTTTCTTTGCATATGCATCAGGGATCGCCGACGCAGATTGCAGAAGCGGTTTCTAAGGGCAATGCTGACTTTGCGATTGCTACCGAAGCGCTGCATCTGTACGACGATTTGGTGATGCTGCCGTGCTACCACTGGAACCGTTCCATTGTGGTGACCCCGGATCACCCGCTCGCTTCTAAAGGTTCGGTGACCATTGAAGAGCTCGCGCAGTACCCGCTGGTGACTTATACCTTCGGCTTCACCGGGCGTTCCGAGCTGGATACGGCGTTTAATCGCGCCGGGCTCACTCCGCGTATCGTCTTCACGGCGACTGATGCCGATGTTATCAAAACCTATGTGCGTTTAGGGCTTGGCGTTGGGGTCATTGCCAGCATGGCGGTCGATCCGGTGTCCGATCCGGACCTGGTAAAACTTGATGCCAATGGTATTTTCAGCCATAGCACCACCAAGATAGGCTTCCGCCGAAGCACTTTCCTCAGAAGTTATATGTATGATTTTATTCAGCGTTTTGCGCCGCATCTGACGCGGGATGTGGTAGATACGGCCGTGGCGCTACGTTCGAATGAGGATATAGAGGCGATGTTCAAAGATATTAAACTGCCGGAAAAATAATCGTATCGATAAATGGCATTTCCTCTGGGGAGTGCCATTTTCTATTATGGACCTTATCAGAACTTATAAACCTCGTTGTAATCACATTTCTGCGGATTTTACCTCATCCCTTTTCCATTATACCCGCTGCGATCAAAATAACGGTTAAAAGCCTTTTAGCTATTCCTGAATTAGCTGGATCTATTTTATATATCTTATTAAGATTTATCTGTACCTGATGATTTTAGCAATTGGTGGTGATGAAATGATAAACAATATCGATTATGCAAAGCTCGCGATGTCGTACGAACGTCATAAAGCGGAAATCGATCCAACGCTGCGCAGTCAGGTTTGGGGCTCGCTACTGATGGGGCTTAGCGCTTTCTGGTGCATCGTTGCATTATTCATCTGGATTATTAGCTAAAGCAGTTTATCAGAGAAGGTTATATTTCACTTTTGTGACAAAAGGAGGTTGGTAAAATTAGCACCCGGAATTGTGGAACACGGTGGAAGAAATTATTTTCCGACTTATCAGCTTTAAATGTTAATCCATCCTGAGCTAATCATTGCATATCGGTGATTAGCTCTTTTTCTATTCCCGCTTAGTGAACAGGTTCGGAACTTACTCACCCTCATCAAATATATCCGTGCTGTAATACTATTCTCGTCAAAATTTCTGAACTGTACGGTTTTGTCAATTTTAGCAATTTGAGTTGTTATCAAAGTGTTATGCCAAGTTTGTGTTATCTTTAATAAAGACCCTGAGGAGTTCAGGGCATGTATCCCTGTGATAAAGGAGGAGCTATGTCGTCAACACTACGAGCAGCCAGTAAGGATACGCTACAGGTCAAAGACAAAACCTACCATTACTACAGCCTGGCGCTGGCCGCTAAACACCTGGGCGATCTCACCCGACTGCCCAAATCTCTCAAAGTTCTGCTTGAAAACCTCCTGCGCTGGCAGGACGGCGACTCGGTGACGGAGCAAGACATTCAGGCGCTGGCCGGTTGGCTGGCGACAGCGCACGCCGACCGCGAAATTGCCTACCGACCGGCACGCGTGCTGATGCAGGATTTCACCGGGGTACCGGCGGTGGTGGATTTAGCCGCTATGCGCGAAGCGGTAAAACGCCTGGGCGGCGATACCGCGAAGGTGAACCCGCTCTCTCCGGTTGACCTGGTCATCGACCACTCGGTGACGGTAGACCGTTTTGGTAATGAAAACGCTTTTGAAGACAACGTGCGTTTTGAAATGGAACGGAACCACGAGCGTTATGCATTCCTGCGCTGGGGGCAGCAGGCCTTCAGCCGCTTTAGCGTCGTGCCGCCGGGAACCGGGATCTGCCACCAGGTAAACCTTGAATATCTTGGCCGTGCCGTCTGGAGCGAACTGCAGAATGGCGAATGGGTGGCTTACCCGGATACGCTGGTGGGTACCGATTCGCACACCACCATGATCAACGGTCTCGGCGTATTAGGGTGGGGCGTAGGCGGGATTGAAGCGGAAGCCGCGATGCTTGGTCAGCCGGTATCCATGCTCATTCCCGATGTCGTTGGTTTCAAACTGACCGGGAAACTACGTGAAGGGATCACCGCGACCGATCTGGTGCTGACAGTGACCCAGATGCTGCGCAAACATGGGGTCGTTGGCAAGTTCGTAGAATTCTACGGCGACGGCCTTGACTCGTTACCGCTGGCCGACCGGGCGACCATTGCGAATATGTCGCCGGAATATGGCGCGACCTGCGGATTCTTCCCGATCGATGCAGTGACTCTCAGCTATATGCGCCTCAGCGGACGCAGCGAAGAGCAGGTGGCGTTGGTTGAAGCGTATGCCAAAGCGCAGGGCATGTGGCGCCAGACGGGCGATGAGCCGGTCTTTACCAGCACCCTGGCGCTGGATATGGGGACGGTTGAGGCCAGCCTCGCCGGGCCGAAACGGCCGCAGGACCGCGTCGCGTTGGGCGATGTGCCGAAAGCGTTTGCCGCCAGCAACGAACTGGAAGTGAATCAAACGCAAAAATCGCGTCAACCGGTTGATTACACTCTCGATGGGCAACGCTATTCGCTGCCGGAAGGCGCGGTGGCGATTGCGGCAATCACCTCCTGCACCAACACCTCCAACCCAAGCGTGTTGATGGCCGCCGGCCTGCTGGCGAAGAACGCGGTTGAGCGCGGCCTTAAACCTCAGCCGTGGGTAAAAGCTTCGCTGGCGCCGGGTTCGAAAGTGGTTTCCGATTATCTGGCGCATGCGGGGTTGACGCCTTATCTTGATGAGTTGGGCTTTAACCTCGTTGGCTACGGTTGTACAACCTGTATCGGTAACTCCGGGCCGCTGCCGGAACCTATCGAAGAGGCAATCAAAAAAGGAGACCTGACCGTGGGGGCGGTACTCTCCGGCAACCGCAACTTCGAAGGTCGTATCCATCCGCTGGTGAAAACCAACTGGCTGGCGTCGCCTCCGCTGGTCGTAGCCTATGCGCTGGCCGGCAATATGAACATCGATCTGACCCGCGAACCGCTTGGGGTTGGTAAAGACGGTAAGCCGGTGTTCCTGAAAGATATCTGGCCGAGCGGCGAGGAGATTGCTCGCGCTGTGCAGCAGGTTTCTACCGAGATGTTCCGTAAAGAGTATGCCGAAGTCTTTGAAGGTACCGAGGAGTGGAAAGCGATTCAGGTTGAGCGTTCCGATACCTATCGCTGGCAGGATGACTCTACCTATATTCGCCTGTCGCCATTCTTTGATGAGATGGGGGTTGAGCCGAAACCGGTGGAAGATATTCATGGCGCTCGGATCCTGGCGATGCTTGGTGATTCCGTCACCACCGACCATATTTCCCCGGCAGGAAGTATCAAGGCTGACAGCCCGGCAGGACGCTACTTGCAGGAGCACGGCGTGGCGCGCGGCGATTTCAACTCTTATGGTTCGCGACGCGGTAACCATGAAGTCATGATGCGCGGCACCTTTGCTAATATTCGTATCCGTAACGAAATGGTGCCAGGTGTAGAAGGGGGGATGACGCGTCATTTGCCGGACACGCAGCCTATCGCCATCTACGATGCGGCTATGCTGTACAAAGCCGAAGGTACGCCTCTGGCGGTAATCGCCGGTAAAGAATATGGCTCAGGCTCCAGCCGCGACTGGGCGGCAAAAGGGCCGCGTCTGTTGGGCGTGCGGGTGGTCATTGCCGAGTCCTTCGAACGTATTCACCGCTCCAACCTTATCGGCATGGGGATATTACCGCTGGAGTTTCCACAAGGCGTGACGCGTAAAACGCTACAGTTGACCGGCGAAGAGCGGATTGATATCAGCAACCTGCAGGCGCTGCATCCCGCGGCACAGGTTCCAGTCACGATTACCCGCGCCGATGGACAGCAGGAGGTCATTCAGTGTCGCTGTCGTATTGATACCGCGACTGAGCTGACTTACTATCAGAACGACGGCATTCTGCATTATGTGATTCGTAATATGCTGTAAAAGAAAGGGCCAGCGAATGCTGGCCCTGATTCATTCTGGAACTGAATTATTTATTCAGCAGATGCCCCATCTTGGCAGCCTTGGTATCGAGATAGTGTTCGTTTTTCGGGTTACGCCCGACGATGAGCGGCACGCGTTCGACGATATTGATCCCCGCCTCGGTAAGAATTTCGACTTTCTTCGGGTTGTTAGTCAACAGGCGAACCTGCTCGACGCCGAGCAGCTTGAACATGTCGGCGCACAGCGTAAAGTCGCGCTCATCGGCGGCAAAACCAAGCTGGTGGTTGGCTTCGACGGTATCGTAGCCTTGATCCTGTAGCGCGTAGGCGCGAATTTTATTCAGTAAACCGATATTTCGGCCTTCCTGACGATGATAAAGCAGGATCCCGCGTCCCTCTTCAGCGATGTGCGACAGCGCCGCTTCCAGCTGAAAACCGCAATCACAACGCAGACTAAAAAGGGCATCGCCCGTCAGA
Source organism: Klebsiella sp. 141198 (assembly GCF_050600785.1). Lineage (NCBI taxonomy): Bacteria > Pseudomonadati > Pseudomonadota > Gammaproteobacteria > Enterobacterales > Enterobacteriaceae > Klebsiella > Klebsiella sp. 141198. The sequence goes on along the minus strand of NZ_JAQIRM010000002.1, from coordinate 83,975 downwards.
CATTCTGAGTGTACGCGAGCCAGTACCGGGGCTTGCCCCGAAATATCGCCATACACCAGCGCGACATGATCCTGCCCGGTTGCCAGTTCTTCAAAGCCCACCATCAGGAAATCGCCCCAGGGGGTTGGCAGTTTGGCTTCTGCCACACGTTTAAGCTGCATGTGATTCTCCAGATTCTGACAGCACCTGAATGTGCTTTCTGTTTACTACTATTTTGCCACAACGCCGCGACGTTCTCCTAATTACCAACGACCGCCTGCGCGGAAAGCGCACAAACGATCTACTTTCCGTTATGATATTCAGAAGGAAAGAGAAGGAGATACGATGCTGTTAATTGCCAAAAGGACCGCCATCGGGGCGGCGCTATTGCTTGTTATGCCCGTTATGGTCTGGCTCTCCGGCTGGCAGTGGCAGCCAGGTCAAGCCCCGGCCATGTTGAAAATGTGGTACTGGGTGACTGAAACCGTCACCCAACCGTGGGGAATCATTACCCACGTAGCGCTATTTGGCTGGTTTTTGTGGTGTTTACGTTTTCGTCTGCGCGAAGCGCTGGTGCTGTTTCTCATTCTCGGCGCTGCTATCCTGGCAGGACAGGGGCTAAAATCCTGGATCAAAGAACGGGTGCAGGAACCACGGCCGTTTGTGATTTGGTTAGAAAGAACCCAGCAGGTTCCGGTGGCGCAATTCTATGAGTTAAAACGTAAAGAACGCGCTAAACTGGTGCATGAGCAATTGGCTGAACAACAGACAATACCGGGGTTCTTGCGTAAACACTGGCAAAAAGAGACCGGTTTTGCCTTTCCGTCCGGCCATACCATGTTTGCCGCCAGCTGGGCGCTGCTGGGCGTCGGGCTGTTGTGGCCGCGTCGGCGCTGGGTGACTATCGGTGTGCTGTTAGGATGGGCGACGGCGGTCATGGGCAGCCGCCTGGCGTTGGGCATGCACTGGCCGCAGGATCTTATCGTGGCGACCAGCCTTTCGTGGCTGCTGGTTACCGCGGCGACCTGGCTCACGCAGCGTTTTTGCGGCCCGTTAACCCCGCCTGTCGAAGAGGCGACGGATATCAAAAAACGCGCAACCTGACGCTGTTTATGTTGATTTTCGCGACACCCGGCCGCATATCATGACGGGTGTCATGCTTTTCCATTTCACCACTGCGGTGAAAATGATACTTTATAGGGCTTGAACGCGTTTTACTCGCGCAACCCACAGAACGGGAAGTCATGTGAAATATTTACTTATTTTCTTACTGGTGTTAGCTATCTTCGTCATCTCTGTGACGCTGGGTGCGCAAAATGACCAACTTGTCACGTTCAACTATTTGCTCGCGCAGGGTGAATTCCGCATCTCCACGTTGCTGGCGGTGTTATTTGCTGCCGGGTTTGCGATTGGCTGGCTGATTTGCGGCCTGTTCTGGTTACGGGTACGAGTATCGCTGGCCCGCGCCGAGCGTAAAATTAAACGCCTGGAGCAGCAGATCGCGCCAGTGACCGTAGCGCCTGCTGATGCCGGCGTCCCTGCGGTCAAGGAATAACCGTCTATGCTGGAGTTGTTGTTTCTGCTTCTTCCCGTTGCCGCAGCCTATGGATGGTATATGGGGCGCAGGAGCGCACAACAGTCCAAACAGGACGATGCTAATCGCCTGTCGCGCGATTATGTCGCTGGGGTCAACTTCCTGCTGAGCAACCAGCAGGATAAAGCCGTGGATCTGTTCCTTGATATGTTGAAAGAGGACACCGGCACCGTTGAAGCCCACCTGACGCTTGGCAACCTGTTTCGTTCTCGCGGCGAAGTTGACCGCGCTATCCGCATTCACCAAAGCCTGATGGAGAGCGCCTCGCTCACCTACGACCAACGCCTGCTCGCCGTCCAGCAGTTGGGCCGTGATTACATGGCCGCGGGCCTGTACGATCGCGCGGAAGATATGTTCAAGCAGTTGGTAGATGAAACCGACTTCCGCCTGGGCGCGCTACAACAACTGCTGCAAATTTACCAGTTAACCAGCGATTGGCAGTCCGCTATTGAAGTTGCCGAACGGCTGGTAAAATTGGGCAAAGAAAAGCATCGCAGCGATATCGCCAACTTCTGGTGTGAGCTGGCGCTGCAGCAGATGGCCAGTAACGATCTCGATAAAGCAATGACGCTGCTAAAAAAAGGCGCGTCGGCGGACCGCAACAGCGCCCGCGTCTCGATTATGATGGGGCGCGTGTGGATGGAAAAAGGCGACTACGCGAAAGCGGTAGAAAGCCTGGAACGGGTGATTGGCCAGGATAAAGAACTGGTTGGTGAAACCCTGGAAATGCTGCAAACCTGTTATCAGCAGTTGGGTAAGCATGAGGAGTGGGAAGCGTTCCTGCGCCGCTGTGTAGAAGAGAACACCGGGGCGACCGCGGAGCTTATGCTGGCGCAAATTATCGAGCAGCAGGAAGGCGCCGAGGCCGCGCAGAGCTATGTGACTCGCCAGTTGGAACGCCACCCGACGATGCGCGTATTCCACAAACTGATGGACTACCATCTTAATGAGGCGGAAGAAGGGCGCGCGAAGGCGAGCCTGGGGGTTCTGCGCAATATGGTTGGCGAGCAGGTGCGGAGCAAACCGCGTTACCGCTGCCAGAAATGCGGTTTTACTTCTCACACCCTGTACTGGCACTGCCCGTCCTGCCGTTCTTGGGCGACTATCAAGCCGATTCGTGGCCTTGATGGCCAGTAACTTCTAAAAAAAACCTGACTTTAGTTACAACATACTTGTCTTGGTTTTAGCGTATCCATTTCTGCAGCCGCGTGCCCGCTTTTGTCTGTAGACGGGCAAAACCAGCCTGTCATTTTCCCCACTTCGCAGGTAGAATGCTGCCCGTTTACCTTTTTTGCGCCCTGGCGGCGCTCATCCACAATTAAGGTCCGGTCATGACGTCTACTGCTAGCTCTTCTCCTCGCGTTATCACATCCTCTCCCGTCGTTGTTGCGCTTGATTATGATAACCGTGACAAGGCGTTAGCCTTTGTTGATCGAATCGATCCGCGCGACTGCCGGTTAAAGGTAGGTAAGGAGATGTTCACGCTGCTGGGGCCGCAATTTGTTCGCGACCTGCATCAGCGCGGCTTTGAAGTGTTCCTTGACCTGAAATTCCACGATATCCCGAACACCACCGCACGCGCGGTCGCCGCAGCCGCGGAGCTTGGCGTATGGATGGTGAACGTTCACGCCTCCGGCGGCGCGCGCATGATGACGGCTGCCCGCGAGGCGTTATTACCGTTCGGAAAAGAGGCGCCGCTACTGATTGCGGTCACCGTATTGACCAGCATGGAAGCCAGCGATTTGCAAGACCTTGGCATCACGCTTTCACCTGCCGATCATGCTGCTAAACTGGCGGCGCTAACCAAACGCTGTGGTCTCGATGGCGTAGTTTGTTCCGCGCAGGAGGCCGTCCGCTTTAAACAAGAGTTAGGACAAGAATTTAAGTTAGTTACCCCGGGGATCCGCCCCACAGGCAGCGATGCGGGCGACCAACGCCGGATTATGACTCCGGAACAGGCGCAGCAGGCGGGGGTTGATTACATGGTGATCGGCCGGCCGGTTACCCAGTCTGCCGATCCGGCTGCAACGCTTGCGGCTATCAACGCGTCGCTGAAATTGGAGGCGTAATGAGCGATTCTAACAGCCGCCTGGTTTACTCTACCGATAGCGGGCGTATTGAAGAGCCGAAAGCGGCGCCGCAACGTGCGAAAGGCGATGGTATCGTGCGCATTCAACGCCAGACCAGCGGGCGCAAAGGGAAGGGCGTCTGCTTGATTACCGGCATCGATCTCGATGACGATGCGCTGGCGAAGCTGGCCGCGGAGCTGAAAAAGAAATGCGGCTGCGGCGGTTCACTGAAAGATGGAGTGATTGAAATTCAGGGTGATAAACGCGACTTGCTGAAATCACTGCTGGAAGCTAAAGGGATGAAAGTAAAATTAGCGGGTGGCTAAGATAATTTCTACGAAATAAACAACAAGGCCACGGTAAATACCGTGGCCTTAATTATTGGTAGATGCGTGAGTCAGTAACTACGAAATTATTATTAATTTAATACGCGGGGTGGTTATTTACCAACCTGGTGGCCAATGATGCCGCCAACCGCTGCGCCGCCCAGGGTACCCAGGGTGCTGCCGTCGGTTAATACCGCGCCGCCCAGTGCGCCAGCGCCTGCGCCGATTGCGGTATTACGGTCGCGTTTAGACCAGTTGGAACAAGCGCTCAGGGACATTACTACAGTAACCGCCAGTACGGCCGCAGCCATTTTTTTGCTCATTGAAGTCATCATTTTATTCTCCTGAATAATCTATTCATGGATACACCTTCCTTTAAGCATAGCAACTGGCTATGACTTAAGGGTTATTCCATGAAACTTAAGTTGCGCAGGTGTTGCTCTAATCACGCAGGTGATAGTCACTTCCTGTTATATCGCTAATAATAATTCTACTTATTTTAAAATTTAACGTCAGGTAAAAAATCTTAATTGCGGGTCAGAATACTCTCAGACGCAGAAAGGCTGCCAACGCCATTCTACGGGCGCTGGCGGAAGCGATCAGGCGGGGTCGACTATATCGAGCGTTAAACCGCTCCCGGAGAGCTGCCGGCGGATAGTTTCGCTCAGGTTGTTGTCGGTTATGACGCGATTGAAACGGGCAATCGGGCCCAGTGGATAAGGATGCACGACGCTGAACTTCGAACTGTCGCTGAGTACGATAGCCTCGCACTGCTTTTCCAGCACCGCGTTGACCACATCGGCGCGCATCATGTCGCGGCCGGTAAAGCCGGTTTCGGTCTGCCAGCCGTCAACGCCGATAAACGCCTTGCTGAAGTGCACCTGCTGGATGCATTGACGGGTTAATGGGCCAACCATGCTTTCACTGCGCTTCTGATAAATACCGCCCAGCAGGATGACCTCGCCCGGCGTTTCCTTGAGTAAATGTGCGATATAGCTGCTAACGGTGATGATAGTGATATCACCGCGTTCCGCCAACGTGCGGGCCAGAAGGGCGTTTGAGCTGCCATTTTCGATGAACACCGTCTCTCCGGCTGCCACCAGCGACGCGGCGCGCGCGGCGAGTTCACGCTTAATGGCAAAGTTGGTCATCATGCGGGTTTCGACGTCTTCGCTATCAAGCGGTACCGCAAAGCCGTGGGTGCGGCGCAGATAGCTTTGTTTTTCCAGCGAATTCAGATCCTGACGAATAGTGACTTCGGAGACACCGGTCATCCTGGCCAGATCGGCAACGCTCATGCGGCCTTTATCAATGACCATTTGTAAAATACTTTGTTGTCGGGCGTTCATAGCTACATCACAGTTAGAGGTCTATACGGCGTCCAGCAGGCCTTAAGGCGTGCTGGGGGACAGGAATCAATCAGATTTCCCACGGCGCTTTTGATTGCCCTGAATCCTTCTCTGGCTCGTCGTGAGACAATGCCTGCAGTTCGGCTTTGAGGATCTCCAGATTATGGATCGCCGAGTGATAATCTCCGGCAACCAGAATATCCAGCACGGTATCGATACGTTGGGCGAGCAGGCGGGCATTCAGATCAGACATAGCATTATCCTGGTTACAAAAATGAATGAAATCAATGATGCAAAAAACGGTTGCAAAAGAGAAGCGAAAAAAACGCACATCCTTGCGCAGCTGGCGATATTCACTCAAAACGAGAAATGCATGGCCCCTGGGCAGGGGCCATAAAAGCGTTACGCCGCCGGACGGGCGATGACGCTGCGGGTTTCCATACGAACTTCAGCGATAGTCACGTCGATAACATCGGTGACTTTATAAACCACTTCACCTTTAATCTGTACGGTTCCGTTCTCCTGGCTGCAGACCAGTTCATCGCGCACCGCGTGCAGGAAAGGTGCCGGAATAAAGGCGACAGCGCCGTTATCGACCAGGCGCACGCGCATGCCGCCGCGGCTGACATCAATGATTTCTGCCGCGTAGCGGGTATCGGTTCCGGCTTTATCGTTGAGGAAGCGAGCATACAGCCAATCTGCGACGTCACGTTCCGCCATACGGTTCAGACGACGACGTTCCGCCATCTGCACGGTGATATCATCCTGCGGGCGACCAATGGTCTCGCCTTTAATGATGGCCTTTAACAGACGGTGGTTGATCATATCGCCGTATTTACGGATTGGCGAAGTCCAGGTGGCGTAAGCTTCCAGGCCAAGGCCGAAGTGCGGGCCCGGCTCGGTACTGATCTCCGCGAACGACTGGAAGCGACGGATGCGGCTATCGAGGAAACCTGAAGGCTGAGCATCCAGTTCGCGGCGCAGTTTACAGAAACCGTCCAGTGTCAGGACTTCCAGCGGATCGACGTGTACATCGTGCGTTTTCAGCAGCGCGGCCAGTTGCTCGGTGTTAGCTGGGTCGAAACCGGTATGCACGTTATAGACGCCAAAGCCCAGGTTATCGCGCAGCACGCGTGCCGCGCAGATATTAGCGGCAATCATTGACTCTTCAACAATGCGGTTGGCGATGCGGCGCGGTTCGGCAACGATATCCAGCACTTCACCTTTCTCACCCAACACGAAGCGATAATCAGGGCGGTCTTTGAACACCAGGGCGTGGGTTTGACGCCATTCGCTGCGGCGCAGGCAGACTTCCTGCAGCAGTTTGATTTGCTGCGCGATAGCGTCATCAGCAGGCTGCCATGAGCCGATATTTTCCAGCCAGTTGGAGACGTCGTCATAAGCCAGTTTGGCTTTAGATTCGATGGTCGCGGCGAAGAATTCGATATTATCTTCAATAGCGCCGTCAGCCGCCAGAGTCATGCGGCAGGCGAGTACCGGACGCACTTCGTTGGCGCGCAGCGAGCACAAATCGTCAGACAGTTCGCGCGGCAGCATCGGGATATTAAAGCCCGGCAGATAGTTGGTGAAGGCGCGAATTTTCGCCGCGTTGTCCAGTTTGCTGCCCTCGGCAATCCACGCTGTCGGATCGGCGATAGCGACGGTCAGCAGAAGTTTACCGTCGTCGGCGCGCTCTACAAACAGCGCGTCGTCCATATCTTCGGTGCTGGCGCTGTCGATGGTTACAAACTCAAGCGCCGTCAAATCGCGACGTTCCAGTCCTTCATCGAGCATCTCGGTGGCAACGCCATTCGGCGCTTCTTTTTCCAGGTTATGACGCGCCAGCGTCACCCACCACGGCACGAAATGATCGTCGCTAAAGGTGATGAATTGCGTTAATTCGGCATAGAAACCGCGGTCGCCTTTCAGCGGATGGCGACGCATTTCAGCCACCGCCCAGTCACCCTGTTTGAAATCGTGTTCTACGCCACGCGCGGCGCGGCAAGGGATGGCGTCTTTCAGCAGCGGATGATCAGGAACAATAGACAGACGATCGTCTTTTTTCTGCACTTTGCCGACAAAACGGGTCAGGAAAGGCTCAACCAGCTCTTCCGGCTCGGCGCTTTCACGTTCTTTTTCCGTATGGACCACAGCGATAATACGATCGCCATGCATCACTTTTTTCATTTGCGGCGGCGGAATGAAGTAGCTTTTCTGCGAGTCGACTTCGAGGAAGCCAAAACCTTTTTCCGTACCTTTAACGACCCCTTCAACGCGCGGGGTCTGGGAATGCAATTGCTGTTTAAGCTGCGCTAGCAGCGGGTTGTCCTGAAACATAATTAGGTTTTTTCGTGGCTAAAAGAGCGGCTGACATTTTTACGCGAATATGCCTGCCTCAGCAAGCGCTGTTTCAGCATTTTACGTCGCTTGACGTACCTCGCCGAGGGCGACTTTAAGCCGATTCAGCCAGCCGCACAGGCCGCACCACGCCAGCAGATCGATAGCCTCAACGCGGGAAAGCCCATATTCAGTGAGGGGAGTTAGCTGCGCGGCGCTAAAACGGTCCGGCGCACGAGTCAATAGCTGCGCCGCCTGCAGGAAAACGTGTTCCAAAGAATGGCTTTGCGCCCAGTGCTGAATCATTCGTTCATCGCCGCGCAATGCCTGCAACAATCCGTTGTCACCTGTCCAGCGCGCGGCCCAGGCGTTAAAACAGCTGACGCTGCCGTTGATTCGCGCCGCCAGCAATGCCGCCATTGCGCTTAAGGGCTGCGCAGAGTTATCCAGTTGATTCAGCAGTTGATGCAGCAGTGCCAACGCGCCTTCATCCGTTGCCAGAAGGGGGGCGAGAGGCTGCAGGCCGGGATGACGGTGCCATGCGGCGAGCCTGGCTTGCCTGTCATCATTGGCGTAACGCAGGTCGGCATCATCGATATCCAGTGACCACTCTCCGGTAACATCAGTAAAGCGTTCTGCCGGGGCATCATCCTGCTGCGGCATACCTGGAAGCCAGCGTACCGGCTGGCCGAGCGCGGCCTGAAATGCGGCCACCGCGCGGGCCTGAAAACCCACGAAGCCAATAATTTGGTTAATTAACACAATATCGCGGCTGGTCAGTCCTACCTCATCAAGCTGACGGCGGGAGACCTCGTTGATAACAGAAGGGGAACTGGCTAACTGGCGGGCGTACTGGGTTATCTGCGCCAGCCGGTGATTACTCTCTCGTGAAGAGTCTGGGCCCGGTAACGGCGCCAGACGCGCGGCGTAGTGGTTACACAAGCGCTGTACGCCGTAGACCTGAGCGACGGTCAGGGCCGTGCTGAGACGGTCGTAGGCATTAAAGGTTTGTAATCGGGTGACCGTGACGCTGTCCGGGAAAAGTACCTTTGCCAACTGACGCGCGGGCGCCAGCCAGCCTTCATGAGGGTGGCTAAGATCGGCTGCGAGTGGCAGATCGAGCAAAAAACGGTCATCAACGTCAGCGGCCTCCGGGACCAGAGGAAGAACCTCGACCGGGCTATTGGTTGACTGGGTCTCGTGATACCAGTGGTTTTTGCCATACACGCGGCGTTGCTCCATGGGCGTTCCTTGTTCGGTAGGTGGCGAACCGCCGTTTCGCGGTACCTCTTTGCACAACTATCCTGGCGTAACCCTGAAGCAGGAGAAAATATTGATACGTACTAATAAATAGCGGATTGGAATAACAGAAGAGAAGCGTAAGCAGAGAAGGGAGAGAGATCCTCCTCACCGGGGTGAGGAGGATAGGGAACTTATTTCAGTTCCAGTTCGTTCATCGCAGCGATGCTGAAACCGCCGTCAACGTGAACGACTTCACCGGAGATGCCCGCAGACAGGTTAGAGCACAGGAAGGCCGCGCTGTTGCCGACGTCTTCGATGGTGACGGTGCGACGGATCGGGGTGACCGCTTCGCAGTGCGCCAGCATTTTACGGAAATCTTTGATACCGGATGCCGCCAGGGTGCGGATCGGACCCGCAGAGATGGCGTTAACACGAATACCTTCCGGACCCATCGCGTTCGCCATATAGCGGACGTTGGCTTCCAGAGACGCTTTTGCCAGACCCATAACGTTATAGTTCGGGATCGCGCGCTCAGCGCCCAGATAGGAAAGGGTCAGCAGCGCGGAGTCCGGGTTCAGCATTGAGCGGCAGGCTTTTGCCATCGCCACGAAGCTGTAGGCGCTGATGTCGTGGGCGATTTTGAAACCTTCGCGGGTGACGGCATTAACATAGTCGCCATCTAACTGGTCAGCTGGCGCATAACCGATAGAGTGCACGAAACCATCAAATTTCGGCCATACTTTTTCAAGTTCAGTGAACAGCGCGGTGATGCTTTCGTCTTCAGCCACGTCGCACGGCAGCACAATGTTAGAACCCAACGCAGCAGCAAACTCTTCTACGCGGCCTTTCAGTTTTTCGTTCTGATAGGTGAATGCCAGTTCAGCCCCTTCACGGTGCATTGCTTGCGCAATACCGTAGGCGATGGACAGTTTACTGGCCACGCCAGTGATCAGAATGCGCTTACCGGAAAGAAAACCCATAGCTTTAATCCTTATCGTTATTGCTTATTTTTACTCTAACAATCAAACGGTTAACGTTGTTATTTCAAAATAACTCAAATTTAGCCAGGAATTATATCCCACTGAAGACCCCTTGTGTCACGATTTTTTGTGCCGCCTATCGCAACGCAGCGCGTAAGGACAAATGCGCTCACTCCAGTATATCACCGGATAATCACTACGTTTTACCGTGAGATCACGACGCGTTACCGATATTTCTGCGGTTAACGGCGCACGATCGTGGTGAGTAACAGTAGGGCGTCTGTCGTGAGCGGCGCGAGTTCGCCCGGCGCTTGCTGATGCCAGAAAATACCCGATTGCGCTTCACATTGCCGTTCACCAAGTTGCCAGCGACCCTGTAATACCCACGCGACGCCTTCGTCGCCGGGAGTCTGTACATCGTTCACGACCCGAACCTCGGCGGCGGCGCGACTGCGCTGGGTCATGATATTAAAGTCGAGACCGCGCTCGCGGATCCCTTCGCTACGCAGCGGCCACTCGCCGGCAAAAGCCCAGGGTTGCCACAGCGCTAAAGGGTAATCGATAGCTTCGCCTTTCAGGCGCAGCGGCTGCCCGGTCAGTAGGGTAATGACACGATCGACGCCGGGAAAGCAGGAAAACGGACCATCATTTTGTAGGGTGGCAATGCTGGCTCGCCACAAAAAAGGGGCATCAGGAGAAGGTACACAGACTATCTCACGGGTCTCGCCAGCGCCATTTTTCCAGGGTGTGACGGGCAGAGTGGATAGTTGGACGGGAACGATCATGAGCGGTACACCTCGTTAAGCTCTGCCTGCGCAGGCGTTAATCAACGTTATTGTTATGGTTTTGTTACTTTTTGCAATACAAAGAATTTACATATTCATCACAAAAATAGGATGCGTGCGGTGCGGGCAGTTGTCAATGCTTGTATATACAGGATCGGTCAGATGGGGAGTCAATGAAATAATAATAGCGAGGTACCTATGTCTTCTTTTTCGTCTACAGACGGGCAACCAAAAAGTAATGAGGCAGGATTAAAGGAAACGCGGTCGATTGATTACATTCCCGAACGCGAGAGGCATGGGCATCCGTTTAGCCAGTTTACTCTGTGGTTTGGCGGCAACCTGCAAATTACCGCTATTGTCACCGGCGCTTTAGCCGTGGTGCTGGGCGGCGACGTGGTGTGGTCGCTGATAGGCCTTCTTCTTGGACAGGTGTTGGGGGCGGCGGTGATGTCGCTGCATGCCCTGCAGGGACCGCGGCTGGGTTTGCCGCAGATGATAATCAGCCGCGCCCAGTTTGGCGTCTTTGGCGCGGTAGTGCCGCTGGTACTGGTCTGCGTCATGTATGTTGGCTTCTCCGCCAGCGGTACCGTACTGGCCGGGCAGGCGATGGCAAAACTGTTAAGTATCAGCAACGTTGCCGGCATGCTGCTATTCAGCGCGATTATTATTGTTATTGCGGTACTGGGTTATAAGGTGATTCATAAGCTGGGTAAACTGGCGAGCATTATCGGCATTCTGGCTTTTGTTTATATGTTCGTTACGCTACTGATGTCGGCGGATCTCACGGCCCTGGCGCAAAATAACCATTTCTCCCTGCCGATGTTCCTGCTGGCCGTGTCGCTGTCATCGTCGTGGCAAATCGCGTTCTGCCCGTATGTGTCCGACTATTCGCGCTACCTGCCACGCAATGTATCGGCAACGAAAACGTTCTGCTCGGTATTTTTCGGTACCGTATTAGGAACCCAGACATCCATGACGCTAGGGGTATTTACCGCCGCGATTGCCGGCAGCGCTTTCCCCGGTCATGAAGTGAGTTATCTGGTGGGATTGGGTAAAAGCCAGGTGATGGCGATGGTCATCTACTTTGCTATTTGCTTTGGCAAAATCACCTTCACGACGCTTAACGCCTACGGCAGTTTTATGTCTCTGACCACCATTGTTTCCGGTTTCCGTCGCCAGACGGCATTGTCGCAGAAATGCCGTGTCGCTTTCGTCGTCCTGATGGTCGCGGCTTCGTGTATTATCGCGCTGCTCAGTGAGCCAGCTTTCTTAAAACACTTCACCCATTTCCTGTTATTCCTGCTGGCTTTTTTCGTTCCCTGGAGCGCCATCAGTCTGACCGATTACTACATTATCTCTAAAGGCGCGGTCGATATTCCGGCGCTTAGCGACCCGCATCAGCGCTATGGTTTCTGGAATCTGTATGCCATTACCATTTATATCATTGGCGTGCTTATTCAACTGCCGTTTATTGAGAACCCGCTGTTCCATGGTTCGCTGACGTGGATATTCGCCGGCAATGATGTGTCATGGATTATCGGCTGGGTAGGTACAGGATGGTTGTATTTTGCGCTGCGCCGCTTTGACCGCCGACCATTACCGGCGCAGAGCGTGTTCCCGCAGTCATAAAGGGTAGGGGCGGCTATTATGCCGCCCCTGAAGGAAAGTTAACGCTATTTGCCATCTTTTCGCCAGGCGTCGGCAGTCAGCGCTTCGCCAAAATGGCCGGCGATCAGCCGCTTGGTCAGATCATGCAGAGGCGAGGCCAGTACATCAGCAGTGCTTCCGCGCTCAACCACTTCGCCCTCATGCATCACCAGCACCTGATCGCTGATGTGCTTCATCATCCCCAGATGCTGAGTTACGTAGATGTAGGATATTCCCTGTTTTTCCTGTAGTTCCAGCATCAGGTTGATTAGCTGCGAGCGCATTGACATATCCAACGAGGCCAGCGCCTCATCGCAGATAATCACTTTCGGACGCAGGATCAAGGCACGAGCAAGACCCAGGCGTTGTTTTTGCCCAGGCGCCAGCATATGCGGATAGTAGCTGACGTGGTCAGGTAGCAGACCCACCATGCGCATCGTCTCGATAATCTGCTTTTCCCGGGCTTCTGGTTCAAGATCGGTATTGAGGCGCAGCGGGAAATCGAGGATCTGCGAAATACGCTGACGCGGGTTAAGCGAGGTCGAGGGATCCTGAAAAATCATACGAATACGCTGGCTGCGGAATGAGTAGTCGCCAAACTCCAGCGGATGGTCGTCAATCAACAGTTCACCGGTGGTTGGCTCAACCATCCCGGCCAGCATTTTGGCCAGCGTTGATTTACCGGAGCCGTTTTCACCAATAATTGCCAGCGTCTGACGCTCGCGCAGGGTAAAGCTCAGCGGCTTCACCGCCTCTACCGTCTGACGGTGGAACCAGCCGGTACGATAGCGAAAGGTCTTACTCAGATTGCGAACTTCCAGCAATGTTTCGACCATTTCACTCTTTCTCCATGTTCAGCGGGAAATGACAGGCGTACAGATGATTACGCGCGCCGGTCAAACGCGGCGTGACGATACACTCGCGTTGCGCATAGGGACAGCGCGGCCCCAGCCGACAGCCGATCGGCAGTTGTTCCAACAGCGGAATGGCGCCGGGCAGGGTATTCAGCCTGCTTTTATGCGGCATTGAGCTGCCGAAGTCCGGGATCGCGCGAATCAGCGCTTGAGTGTAGGGGTGATGAGGGATGGTCACCAGCTCTTCGCTCGGCGCGGTTTCCACCGTCTGCCCGCAATACATGACGTTAATTTTATCCGCCCATTTGCTGAGCATTTGCATATCGTGACTGATCAGCAAAATAGTGGTGTTGTTGTTCTGGTTGAGCCGGGTCAGCAGGCGAATAATCTGCGCCTGAGTAGTCGGTTCCATGGCATTAGTGGGTTCATCAGCAATCAGCAAGCGCGGCTGGTTGGCAAGCGCGATGGCGATCATAACCTTCTGACATTCGCCGTCGGTCAGTTCGTAGGGGAAGCTGCGCATAATATCTTTGTGATCTTTAATCCCCACCCGGTGCAGCAGTTCGATGGCGCGGCGCTTGCGCCAGCCAAAGCGTTGCCACCAGTGGCCTTTAAAGGTCCAGCCGGGGATATTTTGCATCAACTGCAGCCCAATACGCTCGGAAGGATCGAGACAGGATTGCGGCTCCTGGAAGATCATCGATACGTTGTGGCCAATCAGTTTGCGGCGCTCGCGGTTAGACAGGCGCAGCAGATCGATATCATCAAAACGCATACGGTCGGCGGTGACCCGCCAGTTATCTTTAGTGACGCCGCAAATCGCCTTGGCGATTAAGCTTTTGCCGGAACCTGATTCCCCCACCAGACCACGGACTTCACCTTCAGCCAGCGTCAGGCTGACCCTATCGACGGCCTTTACCCAGCCTTCGTTGGTTTTAAACTCAATGGTGAGATTACGTATATCCAGTAACGGCATTATTGGACCCCGGCAATAATTGCGCGGCGAATACCGTCGCCCAGCAGATTAATGAGCAGTACGCTTATCATAATGGCCGCCCCCGGCAACATGACCGTCCAGGGAGCGACGTAAATCAGTTCCAGCGCGTCGCCGAGCATGGCGCCCCATTCCGGAGAGGGTAGCTGGGCGCCGAGGTCGAGAAAACCGAGCGCGGCAATGTCGAGGATCGCCATCGACAGCGCGCGGGTAATTTCGGTGACCAGCCCGGCGGTAATATTAGGCAGAACCGCAAACCAGAGAATATTGAGCGTGGAAGCGCCGTCGAGGCGGGCGGCAATCACATACTCTTTTTCCAGTTCATCGTGCACCATGCTGTAGACCGAACGCACCATGCGCGGCAGCAGAGCCAGCCAGACGGCGAACATCGCATGGCTAAGATGCGGTCCGGCGAAAGCGACGACGATAATCGCCAGCAGCAGCGACGGAATCGATAGCAGGGTGTCGAGAATATGGTTCATTACCGCTGAACGTAAACCATGGGTGGAACCAGCAATCACGCCAAGCACCAGGCCGAACAGCGCGGCGCCGAGCGTGACCACAAAGGCGCCGCCGACGGTCGGCGCCGCGCCGCTGAGTAGTCGACTCAATACGTCGCGGCCAAGGTCGTCGGTGCCGAGGAAGAACGACACTTCACCGTAGCGCGACCATGAGGGCGGCAGCAGCTGGTAGCCAAGGAACTGCTGATCGATGCCATAGGGCGCGAACCAGCCGCCGAATACGCATAGCAGCACCAGCGCGCCGCAGCCGTATAAACCAATCATCGCGGTGGTATCGCCGTAGAACTTACGCCATACGGTGCGCAATGCGCCCGGCGGGCGCTTTTCGAGATAGACGCTATCGTAGGGCATATGAATCCGTTTTAAGTTTGTTAGTCATGCTTTATGTCTTTTCAATAATCCCGCTAGTACCAACGCTTTGCCAGCATGGAACGTTTAACTTTTGTGTGTTCTGCATTGATCAGAAGGTTATCTACTTCCGCAAAATCTGTGTGTTGATGTGTATATCTTCTTCCGGGAGGTACACATTGCTTACCGACACAAAATTAAGAAAAGCTTATGGCAAAAAAGAGACCAAATCGCAGTCATTTCAGACGCACATGGTCTGATTGTCAGGTTGTCTACACTCGGCAGTATAACATTGTTTTACCGCTACAGATGGAACGGGAAAGCCGCTCAGCTAACGATTGGTGATTATCCGACCACCTCCATAGCTTTTGCCCGGGAACGTAGATAGCGGTTCAGGGGTTGGTTAACAGAAAGGCTTGATCCGAGACGGCAGGTCGTTGTGGAGTAGCAGAAAAAGCACTAATTCGAGCAAAATATGCGCCGGTAGTCCGGAAACTGGACCGGTTTGGGCGCAGCGTGCGTGAGTTCATAACCATGGTATACGGCATGATATGCCGATTTACTTAAAGTGAGTTGAGTAAGGAGATCCTCTAAAATTTGAATAAATATTCAACACTCAGGATTGAGTTTTCGATATTCATTTGCCTCAATATCGTAACGCTTTAATTTATTGTAAAGTGCACCACGTGAGAGATTAAGTGCGATAGCAACCTGCCTCAGATTACCTTTTTTCTCCATCAGGCAACGTTCAATAATCATTTTTTCGCTATCTTTAAGGTTATAGTTTTTTGTGCGTGCATCATGTAGAGCCAGGGCGCCAGAAATGGAAGTCTGTAATTCCTCGGGTAGGTCTTTATCAGTTATTACACCATTTTCAGTGAGGTTAATTGTTCGTTCGACGATGTTCTCTAGTTCTCTCACATTACCTGGCCAGTCGTAGTTTTCCATAAGACTGAGAGCTGAATCTGAAAATTTCACGCGGTTTCGATTGAGTGCTCGACAGATTTTTTCACAAAACCATTCTACAAGCTCTTTTAGGTCTTCTTTTCTTGCTCTTAATGGCGGAATGGGCAAGCTAATAACATTAAGTCTGAAATAGAGGTCACGGCGAAATGATCCATGATCGATATCTTTTTTCAGATCCCGGTTGGTCGCCGCAATAATTCTGACGTTAACCTTCATCGGGCGTTTGCCCCCAATACGCAACACTTCACCTTCTTGCAAGACTCTCAAAAGGCTGGCCTGCGCTTCAAGTGGCATATCGCCTATTTCATCCAGAAATAGTGTACCACCATCAGCAAGCTCGAATTTCCCCGCTGCGCCACCCCGTTTAGAACCTGTATATGCGCCATCCTCATAGCCAAATAATTCACTCTGTACGAGATCTCGGGGAATAGCACCACAATTAACCGCGAGAAACGGTCCTGAATTACGATGACTACCGTTATGAATTGACTGAGCAAAAAGCTCTTTTCCTGTTCCGCTTTCGCCAGTTAGAAGGACTGTACTATCACTTCGCCCGACGGTTCGGGCCTTATTACGTGTATCCTGCATCACACGTGACTCACCGAGAATCATATCGAAGTTGTAGATGGCGTTACTACCAATAACACGATGAGCCATATCGCGTACGCGTCGATTGTCACGCATCGAAATCACCCGACCACCTTCAGGCGTGATGACAACAGAGATCACACATGAAATACGGGAATCAGATGCGGGGCAGAACGTAATATTACGATCTTTGCTGGCTGGCAAATCTTTTACTGAACATCCTTCTGGGCATAATACTTCGTCAACATCGCGATAAAGGACATCTTCCTGAATACCTAATACGTTACGGGCATAGCAATTTAACTGACGAATTAATCCCAGCTCGCTGATAACCAAAACCCCTTCATTAAGTGATTCCATCACCGACTCCTGCTCATTAACCAAACGACGCAGAATAAGTTGCTGGGATATCGCTTCTGCGGCAGCCTGAACGGTGCCTAACGTATGGTAATGGAAACAATCCGGATTAGCAGTAAGGGTCAGAATGCCAAGCATTGCACCGTTTTCATCTCTGATGGGAGCAGCCGCGCAATGTTTGCCTCGTACGCGTAGCGCTTCTTTATAGTTCTCAGAGCTCAGTAAATAGACCAGCCTGTTCTCTTTAAGACACCGCCCAGTACAGTTTGTACCTTGTACCGTCTCGCAAAGAATACTACCGATCGGCGTCAAGTCCTGGCCACAATAATGCAGGGTCACGCCGTTAGCATCTGTCAGGTTAATATGCCCATCGGGGTTGTAGGCAAGCAGGTTACGCATGATCTCACGAGCGATGGAAATCAGTAGTGAATTTCGCGCCATGATTCTGCGCAGTTCTCCCTGTTCGCAAAATTGATATTCGAAGTTATAAGCATCTATGCCATCGGTATGGCTGCGTAGCCATGAAGCATGAATAACAGAGCGTAGTCCTTCCGGTTTTTCCCCCTTTTCGAAGTCTGCCCAGGCTCTATTCAGCTCATCGGTGTAGTGAGCAAAACCTTGTTCATGGTTAAGCCGGGCGATCCGCTCGCATTCTTCATCCCAGATATCACTAATGCTTTGGCTCATCTATTTCATTCTCGATTTAATTTAATGTGTTCATTCTATATACATGTTGTGTCATTGTGTCTTTTTTATGAACACATTGTGATCGTTATCTATTTTTATTTCTTTATGAAACATCGAGATGTGTTTTGGCACGTCTGTTGCTATTAGAACTGTGTCTCCCTACAAAGACATAAACTATAAAAACCAATATGGAGTAAAATGAAATGTCTATACGAAAGCACAACGTGCCTTACCTCATATTTATATGTGCCATCGCATCTATCAGCGGGATCATCCTCGGTTACGATGCTTCCGTTATTTCTGGCGTCATAGATCCGCTTACTGAACATTTGTCTCTCTCACCTGCGGAAAGCGGATGGGCAGTGTCAAACGTCATTCTGGGTTGTATTGCGGGGGCTTGGGGGGTTGGACGTTTCACCGACCGTTTTGGCCGCAAAGCAACCTTGATCGTCACCGCTATTCTGTTCACCATTTCAGCTATCGGGTCGGCATTAGCCAATGATCTTACCTGGTTCGTTGTCTACCGCATGATTGGCGGATTGGCAGTGGGCATGGCATCAGCTGTAACCCCCCTCTATATCGCGGAAGTATCCCCGAAAGACCTTCGCGGGCGGATGCTGGGAATGCAGCAGATGCTGATGGTAGGGGGCCAATTAGTGGTTTATATCGTAAATTACCTGATTGCCAGAGGAATGGCGCATGAATGGGTGGTGTCTATGGGCTGGCGTTGGATGCTGGCATCTGCCCTCATTCCCTGCGTGCTATTCCTTGTAATGGCTTTCTTTATGCCGGAATCGCCACGCTGGTATGCGATGCGCAACCAGAAAGAAAAGTCACTCAAGGTACTGACCTCGCTGTCCAACTCAGGACATGCCGAGCGCTTATATGCTGAAATTCGTACCTCCATCGCCACCGATTCTGCTTTGCAGAGTACACCAACATCTCATGGCATTCTGCGGGATAAAAAATCGTCTTACATCCTGTGGATAGGCTGCGCTATCGCCGTATTACAGCAGGTTTCCGGCATCAATATCCTGATGTACTTTGCGCCCTCACTTCTACAAAACGTTACCGGAAACACACAGGATTCCCTCTTTCAGAGTATTTTTCTCGGCCTCGCACTATTGGCTGGTGTGAGTATTGCGCTGGTGGCCTTTGACCGCGTCGGACGAATCCCGTTGCTGCGCTGGGGGGCATTGGGCTGTGCCGCATTCCTGTTATTCACCTCATGGGCCTTTATGAGTGAAGCAAAAGGGTATCTTCCGGTCGTCGGCTTAGTCGGATTTATTTTTGTGTTTGGTATGTCCTGGAGCCTCGGAGCCTGGTTGCTGATTTCTGAGATCTTCCCTAATCGCATGCGTGCCGTTGCCATGGGTTATGCGTTTTGCTCCCTGTGGATTTCGAACTTCATCGTTACTCAGAGCTTCCCGATGATGAACCGTAATCCTGTATTGATGGAGCACTTCCATGGGGCTTTCCCTCTGCTGTTATGCAGCGGATTCAGCATTATCGCTTTCTGGTTTGTTGGACGTTTCCTGCCGGAAACCAAAGGTGTTTCGCTGGAACATATAGAACCGTTAATGCTTTCAAAATCCCGTCGTTTTGGCGGCGTGCAGGCGATGCTCGTCACGCCAAAATCTGTTTCGCAAAAATAATTAACCAATACCCTATATCTAAGGAGAATGAGATGTCAGTTAAAAACATTGTACGCATCGGTCTTATTGGCGCAGGTCGTATGGGCAGCTTTCATGGTGAAACAGTTGCTCAACGCGTACCGGGCGCAACTCTGATTGCCGTTGCCGACCCGGTACCGGGTGCCGCCGAGAAACTGGCCGCCAGATTGGGTGCAAAAAAATCGTATACCGATCCACAGGATCTGCTGAACGATCCTGAAATCGATGCCGTTGTGATCGCATCTCCTGCGCGTACCCACGCTGAACTGGTCGTCGCCGCAGCCAAAGCGGGCAAAGGTGTATTTTGTGAGAAGCCTATGGCTGTCACCCTGGAAGATGCAGATAAAGCCATTAATGCGGCTAAAACAACTGGAGTTGCTCTACAGGTAGGTTTCAACCGTCGATTCGTGAGTGGTTTTGCTGCAGCGTATGAAGAGATAAAAGCAGGAAAAATTGGCGTGCCACAACTGTTGCGCTCAACGACTCGCGATCCTGGTTTGGGCGATCCTACGCCAATCCCACACTGGACCATTTTCCTTGAAACACTGATCCACGATTTTGACATCCTGCTGCACCTTAATCCGGGGGCGAAACCCACCCGCGTTTATGCGGTTGCCGATGCATTAGTGCGCCCCGATTTTAAAGATCGTGGTCTGCTGGATACTGCTGTTGTGAATATTTGCTTCGACAATGGCGCGTTCGCCACTGCTGAAGCAAACTTCCAGGCAGTGTATGGCTATGACGTTCGTGGTGAGGTCTTCGGTAGTAAAGGGATGTTACAGGCAGGAAATATCAATGTGAACAACTGCGTGCGTTATACCGCAGACGGTATATCCATTGACACAGCGCGTCGTGATACCGACCTGCTTCATGATGCCTATGTTGCCGAAGTGACCGACTTCGTACGTTGCGTTGCAACGGGCGCCACCCCGAAAGCGACCGGTGAAGATGCGCGTAACGCATTGGAAGTCGCGCTGGCATGTATCGCATCAGTTCAACAGTCTCAGCCGATTAAGCTCTAAGGATTAAAACATGTCTAATTACTCACTGTCGGTCTGTGCTGAAATGGTATTCCTGGATCTGCCATTCATTGAGCGCGTTGAACGCATTCACGCCATGGGTTTTGGCGTGGAGATATGGGACTGGACCCAAAAAGATATTGATGCGCTGGTGAAAACCGGTGCTCGCTTTACCTCAATGACAGGCTACATCTCTGGCAACCTGACCGATGATGAAGAAATTGATCATCTGCTTTCCAGCGCAAGTCAGTCACTTGAGGCCGCTCGCCGCCTTAGCTGCCCGTCTCTCAACTTGCACGGCACAGGACTGAACAATGTTGGTCTGCCGGTGAAGCCAGTTGAAATTGTAACGGGTGAAATGTGGCTGAAAGCCAAGAGGACGCTGGATGCCCTTGCCGCTATGGGGGAGAAAGCAGGTAAGGTATTCACTTTGGAAAACCTGAACACGGCCGTTGATCATCCGGGAACACCTTTCGCTAAAGCAGAGGACACAATGGCCCTGGTGAGTGCGGTGAACAGCCCATATCTGAAAATGAATCTGGATATTTATCACGCGCAGATCGGTGAAGGTAACCTGGTCGAGCTTATCCGCAAATGTGAGAAACATATCGGTGAAATTCAGATTGCCGATGTTCCTGGTCGTAAGGAGCCGGGCACCGGTGAGATTAACTATAAGGCTGTAGCCCGCGCGTTGAAAGGGATTAACTATCAAGGTGTGGTCGCAATGGAAGGTTGGGCATCGGGTGATTCTGTCATCGCGCTTGAAGCTTTCCGCGAAGCGTTCACGCTATAAGAGTCAACATCCTTAGGGGCTCATTTTGCAT
This sequence comes from Klebsiella sp. 141198, assembly GCF_050600785.1. Classification (NCBI taxonomy): domain Bacteria; kingdom Pseudomonadati; phylum Pseudomonadota; class Gammaproteobacteria; order Enterobacterales; family Enterobacteriaceae; genus Klebsiella; species Klebsiella sp. 141198. Next base: position 62,836 of record NZ_JAQIRM010000002.1, on the reverse strand, counting down.
CGCTTCTAAACAGCTCAGGAAGCGATGCATTTATTGTGAAGGATAGAACGATGAACATATCAACACGTATTCATGTTGGCGTTAGCCCGCTCTCCTGGACTAACGATGTACTGGAAGATCTCGGTGGTGATATCCCGCTGGAAACCTGTCTGGCAGAAGCGGCAGAGGCGGGCTATGAAGGAATTGAGCTTGGCCGAAAGTTTCCGCGAACCATTGACACTCTAGAGCCAGTACTGAATCAGGCAAAGCTGAAGCTTGCATCCGGTTGGTATAATGGCCTGATGGCTGAACGCAGTTTTGAGGAGGAGTTAGCTGCGGTACACGATCATGCCATGTTGCTGAAATCAATGGGCGCAAAAGTCATGGTATATGGTGAGTGCGGCGCAATGCCCGGGCTCACGCCACTCGATGAGCCTCTGTCGAAATCTCCTGCCTTAGGGCATATTGATCTGCCTCAGTACGCTGAAAAAGTGAATAAGTTGGCCGTCTCTTTATTGGAGAACTATGGTTTACGCCTGGCTTATCATCACCATCTGATGATGGTTGTTGAAACCGACGATGAGTTGAAAGCCTTCCTGAAAGCGACCAATGACTTAGTCGGTATTGTCCTGGACTGTGGGCATGCAACCGTGGCAGGAGTAGATATCAACTGGGTGCTGGAAAATTATGGCAACCGTGTGGCGCATGTCCATCTGAAAGATGTGCGTGGTGAAGTGCTCGATAACGTCATTAATAATAACCTGAGCTTCAATAATGCAGTAAGAGCAGGCCTGTTTACTGTGCCTGGCGAGGGGATAGTTAATTACGCTCCGGTTATTCATTTCCTTAAAAACTCAACCTACGAAGGTTGGATTATCATTGAAGCCGAACAGGATCCAGAAAAAGCACCACCTTTGGAGACAGTGAAAAAGGCACGGGCATGGGTAACGAATAAATTAGGTATTTAGCGAATTAGATTAATTTATTACCTGTAGGGGGTTTGGCGCTCATTGAGCGCCTTTTTTGAATTGTATTCTTCTGCATATAAATCATAGGATTAACGAATTACTCGGTTGTTAAATTAATCCCTCTTGCACGAAGGCTACGCCGGTTTGACTGGATAGATGCCAATAGGCGATTGCGACTTTCCGCCAGATGGCAGGAAAGTAATAATGCAGCTTTTTCAATATCCTTTTCTCTAAGAGCATAAATAATGTCTAAGTGTTCTTTCCATGCAGGATTATCAGGTTCTTTATCCAGCCAGCGAGCTCGTGATAATCGAATCAAAGCATCCTTGATACCGTCAAGAATAAAGGAGTTGCCGCATAACTTTGCCAGATTTAGGTGAAATTGTGTTCCGGTATCGTTTAAGTCCCTCTCCATATCACTCTGCTCGTGAGTAGCTAACAACGCTTCCAGATTATCTAAATCATCTTCAGATAACATATTAGCTGACAGGCGAAGAGCGGCTACTTCCAGAACCTCCCGATAAATACTCAGTTGTTCAATTTCCTTAATGTCTATAGGTGCAACGATCCAGCGTAGCCCATCACGACATACAAGTCCTTCAGATTCCAATTTTTGTAGTGCAGCACGAACTGGCGTTCGCGATGCGTTAAAACTTGCCTCGGCCCATCGCTCTGTCAGTCTTTCTCCTGGTCCTATATCCATGCTGAGGATCATTTTTCTTAACTGGTTTTCAACCTCTGATGCTTGACTCATGATGGCAATACTCTCCTGGCAATTGACAGTTAATGGGCTCATCTATATGGTATACCAAAATGGTATACCAAAAAAGGTTTCAATATGATGCAATCATACAACAGTTACTGGCAGCGTAATCTGCTGGTCTGTTTTATCGGCTCCTTCTCAACTGTTTTCGCCATGACCCTGATGCTTCCGTTTTTGCCACTTTATGTTGAAGAACTTGGCGTTCAAGGGCATGCCGCCATCGTCCAGTGGTCGGGAATGGCCTTCAGCGCCACATTTGTTACCGCCGGTCTGATTGCTCCGGTATGGGGGAAGCTTGGCGACAGGTATGGGCGCAAATCTATGCTTGTAAGAGCCAGCCTTGGTATGGCAATTACTGTTTCACTTATGGGCCTGGTGACAAATATCTGGCAACTTGTCGGTTTGAGATTATTAGTTGGCCTGGCTGGTGGTTATTCCTCTGGCGCAACCATTCTTATAGCGGTCCAGGCACCCAGAGAGCGTGCCGCCTGGGCGCTTGGGATTGTTTCATCCGGTGTTATGGCAGGCAATCTGGTTGGCCCACTTGCCGGCGGTTGGTTGCCTGCTCTGATTGGTATTCGGTCCACGTTTTTTTGCGCAGGCGCGTTAATATTTCTGGCTTTTATCATGACCCTCACTCTCATCCGGGAAGAGGTGAAACCGAATACAGATGCTGCGGCGAAAAAGCGAGTGAGTTGGTCTCAGTTGCCTCATCGTTCTGTCATTGTCTGCATGCTTTGCACCGGTCTGCTACTGATGCTGGCCAATATGTCGATAGAGCCCATTATTACAGTTTATGTTCGTACCCTCGTAAGTGACTCTTCTCAGATTACTAAAGTTGCAGGATATGTAATGGCTGCTGCTGCACTTGGCAGCATTATTTCCGCCACTTGGCTCGGAAAGGTGGCAGACAGGATAGGACACATACGCATTATCACGCTGGCGCTGGCTGCGGCCGGTTTACTGCTGATCCCTCAGGCATTTGTCTCCTCCGGCTGGCAGCTAATAGCATTGCGCTTTCTTATGGGGCTTGCTCTGGGCGGATTACTACCCTGTATTGCGGCTGTGATACGCCATCACGTACCAGAAGGAATGGTTGGCAGCATCCTGGGGTATTCAGTAGCAGCCCAGTTCGCGGGTCAGTTTATAGGACCGTTAATCGGCGGGGTAGTTGGAGGTCATATAGGAATGCGCGCTGTATTTCTGGCAACCAGTATCATCCTGTTGCTCGGCGCGTCCTGGAACTTCAAGCTCACTCGCAAGTCAGTTACATCCTGAAAATAGCATTCGCATTCACCTGTAAATTTTGGAGATTTTATGATGGCTCAACTTAACAATACCGAAAAAAATAGTGCTCTGTTAGTGATGGACTTTCAGAAGATAATCCTTAATAACTTTTTGCAACCAGAGAGCGCTACAAACGTCATCAGGAACACAGCATCACTCATTTCTACTGCGCGAGCAGCAGGTGTAACAGTTATCTATGTCAGTGTCGGGTTCCGCAATGGCTATCCTGAGGTTAGCCAGAACAACACTATTTTCTCGGCGATTAAAGCCAATGGAATTTTTATAAACGATAGTGAAGAAACGGCGATTCATGAAGGTGTTGCTCCCGCAGAAAATGAGGTCGTCATTGTTAAACGCAGAGTGGGAGCTTTCTCGTTTACTGAACTCGATATGGTGCTTCGGGCACAGCGCATAGAAAATTTGATCATTGCTGGGGTAACTACCAGTGGTGTGGTACTTTCCACGGTCGGGCAAGCTTTTGACCTGGATTACCGCCTGGTAGTGGCGAGTGATTGCTGCGCTGACCCTGATTATGATAAGCATGTTTTTTTAGTCGAAAAAATCTTACCCCAACATGCTATTGTAACTAGTTCATCTGAAATATCAGATAATTGGATATAAAAACATTGGGTTGTGATTACGTAAAGCGTCCGCACAAGGTTACCTCCTGTCTTCATACTGAAAATATCGAAGGTATGGGTGAAAGGCAGGGAGGTAATACCGACAGCCATCGAAACGAGGACTGCCGGATTGAACATTAAAACGATGTGTACAAAGTTGTGTATTAAAACCCAAGGAAATTCAGTTTAACGCATTGAATTTAATGCATTAAATTAAAGTTGCCGGGTGCTATCGTAGGGCATACCATTCCTTATGTTTCAGTGGGTTAGCCATCGCTCCTAAAATATCCGAGATCACGTTGACGATAATGACCAGCGCGCCGATCACCATCACTCCGGCGGAAATCGCCGCGTAATCCTGCTGGCGGATAGCGTTGATCAGCCAGCGCCCCAGCCCCGGCCAACTGAAGACCATTTCGGTAATCATTGCCAGCGTTAACATAGTGGAGAACTGCAGCCCCAGGCGCGGGATCACCGGCGGCAGGGCGTTGTGCAACACGTGGCGGTGGAGAATCGTCCTGCGGGTGACGCCACGGGTCGCCGCGGCTTTAACATAGTTTGTATCATAGACTTCGCTGGTACTGATGCGCATCAGACGGATCACTTCGGTGGTCGGCGCGACGGCCAGGGTTAACACCGGCAGGACCATATGTCGTGCGGCGCTAACGATCATCTCATGGCGCCAGGGTGAATCGGATAGCCAGGCATCAATGAGCGCGAAACCGGTCACCGTTTTTACTTCGTACAACAGATCAAAGCGGCCGGAGACAGGTAACCAACCCAGCGTTAGCGAGAAGAAAAGGGTAAACAGCAACGCCAGCCAAAATACCGGGATAGAGAAGCCCACCAGCGCCAGGGCGCTAATGAGCGTATCCGGCCATTTATTACGCATGATCCCGGCAATCATTCCCACGGGAATGCCGACCAATAACGCAAAACCAAATGCCAGAATGCACAGCTCCATCGTTGCCGGGAAGACCACTTTCAGCTGTTCGGAAATCAGCTGGCCGTTGATGCTGGAGACGCCAAAATCCCAGTGCAGCACCCCTTTAAACCAAAACAGCCAGGCATTCCACAGCGATGCGCCCTGCAGCGGCGCGTGCGGCGTGAAATAGCTGAGACTAAAGCCGATAAAGGTGAGGAAAAACAGCGTCACAAGCAACAGCAGCAGGCGGCGCAGGGTAAAAATAATCATGGTTTTTTCACCTCTTCTTTTTCGCGCGACACGCCTGCGAAGGAGGCGTTGCCAAACGGACTCAGCACCAGTCCTTTCATATCATAACGATAAGCCTGCAGCCGCAGCGAAGAGGCCAGCGGCAGCACCGGCAGCTCGCGGGCGAGAATATGCTGCGCCTCTTTATAGGCTTCGATGCGCGAGGCCAGCTGCTGCGAAATCAGCGCTTTCTGTAATACCTCATCAAACTCGCGGTTGCACCAGTGGGCGAGGTTGGTCTGCGACCCAATCGCCGCGCAGCTTAACAGCGGGCGGAAGAAACTGTCCGGATCATTACTGTCGGTGGCCCAGCCGGAAAGCGTTAAATCGTGGCTCATGTCCATCAATCGCGCCTCCTGGAAACGGCCTTCAACAGGAATAATAATCACTTTGACACCCACCTGCGCCATATCCGCCTGTATCAGCTCGGCGGTTTTCAATGGGCTGGGGTTCCACGCCTGGGAACTGGTCGGCACCCACAGTTTTAAAGTCAAATTACTCAAACCCAGGGCCTGCAGGCGACGACGCGCCTCCGCGGGGTTGTATTCGGTAATTTTAGCGTCGTTGTCGTAGGCCCACGAGGCGCGAGGCAGCATCGAGGCCGCGGTTTCCGCGGTGCCGTAGTAGATCGATTGCATCAGACGCTGGTTGTTGATCGCCAGCGCCAGCGCGTGGCGAACTTCCGGGTTATCCAGCGGCGGTTTAGCGGTGTTGAAAGCCAGCCAGGCGATATTCATACCCGGGCGCAGCGTCAGACGCAGGCGCGGATCGTCGCGCAGGATGGTGAGCTGGCTGGCGGCCGGCCAGGCGAGCACGTCGCATTCGCCGGTTAGCAGTTTTGACAGACGACCGGTGCCGCCGGAACCGAGATCCACTACCACCTGAGGCATCAAGGGTTTGCCGCGCCAGTAGGCCGCGTGGCGCTGCAGGCGGATGTACTGCCCGGTGCGATACTCTTCCAGCTTAAACGGACCGGTGCCGACGGGCTCGCGGTCAAGTTGTTCTTCGCGGTCGCTTTTGGTCAATTGCGCGGCATACTCCGCCGACATGACCGAAGCATAGTGTGTTGCCAGATGCCACAGGAACGAAGCATCCGGCCGTTTCAGGCGAAACTCGACGGTATGGTTATCCAGCTTACGAACGCTTTCTACGGTATCGGCGAACTGCAGGCTATCGAAATAGGGGAAGCTACTGCCGTTAACGCTGTGCCACGGGTCGTCGCGGTTAAAGATGCGCCCGAAGGTAAAGATGACATCATCAGCGTTAAAGGCGCGGGTCGGTTTAAACCAGTCGGTGGTCTGGAACTGGACCTTATCGCGCAGATGGAAGCGGTAGGTGGCGCCGTTATCAAGCACTTCCCAGCTTTCCGCCAGTTCAGGTACCAGACGATAGGTATAGGGGTCGACGTCGAGCAGGCGATCGTAGATCTGGGCGGCTAGGGTGTCGACAATCAGGCCGCTGCTGACTTTTTGCGGGTTAAAGGTATTTACCTGCCCGCTGACGCAATAGACAAATCCGCTATCGCGGATATCGGCATTAGCTGGCAGAGCCGGAGTCAAGGCCGGTGCGGCAAAAGCCTGCCCGCACAGCATCGAGGCTGCCGCTAAAAGAGAGGACAATTTCAGGCGCATATTTTCTTTTTGATCATAGAGCAGAGCTCTATCTTATTAATATTAAATGACATTTACCACCACCTTTACGACATCGAGGGGGATAATGCGGTCACCGGCAGCGCATGTTGTCCAGCCAGTTGGTCAATTTAGTGTCGGAAATAAACCAGTATTATGAAACATGGTATCTTTTTATCGCCAATTTCTCCAGTTAGCCATCTGCTGGCGTTCTGCAATCGGCGGGCGCGAGTGGCGGGGATCAGAGCGGAAGGAGCTGATTGTAGCGGGCAATATAATCTTTTGGCGTGATCTCCAGTTCTCCGCCGTCGCGATGGATGGCGACGAAAGTACGCAGTACCAGCCCGCTTTTACGTTCTGATATTTCCCAGCCTTGTTCGCTGTAGGCATCACGCGTGGAGCGCACGCAGAGATCCGAAAAAATCATCATTAAAGAGAGGGCTGGCGCATGATGATTTTTCATGGTGTGAATCAGACTGGCATGGGCGGCATAGCGGGTTAGCGTATGAGAATTAACCGGAATCACGTGAATTTTCAGTCCATTGAATATAATTGCCGCAGATGATAATTCACATTAAGACATCTTACCAGTTACATATTATTAACTCCTCGCGTTTTCATACATGAAATGATAGTGACGTTGTCACGCTTCAATCATTCAGCGGTGTGAATTCATATAATGCCAGCGCATTGCTCTGCAGCGAATCCACCCGAAGCCAGCCATCATCCAGTTGTTCCTCATGCACGCTCAGCGCCGGACGAGCGTGGTGCTGGAGCCAGCGATAATCTTCTTCGTCCGGGCCGCTGCGGCTACGGAATGCCTCGAACAGCGGAAATAGCGCGCCGTGATGTTGATCGAACAAATGCTGTTTGATGCGCCAGCGTCCCTCCAGTCCTGCAAGCCGCAGGGTATAGGGTTGGCGAAAGCGCTGAGTAAAGGCCTCTTCGCTCGACAGCCAGGGGTTGAAAATCACCGTATTGCGCAACAGCAACTGGTAATGTCCGTTATGACGTAACAACAACAGGTTTTTGTCATTGATTAAGACTTCGCCGTGCAGACGCCGCCACAGCCATAATACCCAGTAAACCGGGCGCGGCAGACCATGCAGGTAATGCAGCGCCAGGCTGGAGGTGTCAAGTTTACCGTTGTCCCGCGCCTCCCCCTGCAGCCCGGAATTAAGCCAGAAGCCTGCCAGCCACACCTGTTCGGCAATGCCCAGCAGGTTATCCATCAACAGCGCGCCGCGGAAAAAACGCCCGTTGGTATCGCGGGTATCGCCGGTTAACGTATTCCACGATAGCAGCCACAGCGGCAACGAGAGCTGCCGTTGCCGCAGGGCATTATGGATTTGGCGTAATTTCTGTCGCGGATAGCTTTCACTGGCGGCAAGTTTGCTGCTATCGGCCTGCGCCAGGTCAAGCAGTTCATTAGCATCCGCCTGGCAGGCGAGAAAATCGGCCTCGTTGAGCAGCGGGGAAGACAGTAGCGGATCGTCGGCAATACCGCTTTGCGGGAAACGATGCCAGATACCCATTTGCGGTTGTTGCAAGGTGGACGCAAGCACTTCGCGCTGTTGTCGCCAGGCCAGCTGTCGCGCGGCTTCACCGGCCTGCGGCGACCAGTGCCAGACAAAGCGCCAGCTCGCAAGCGTCGCGGGTGGGAAGTGATTGGCGGCGAGCCGAAGAAAACGCTGCAATAAATCGCAGCGGGTGGTTAAACCGGTATGGAGCAGCACCGTCCAGCCTTTCTGCGCCAGCCAGCTAAACAGCTGCTGAAGATTGTACCAGCAGGCATAGCCCGCGAGCGTCGGGTCGTCCCAGCCTTCGCCAAACAAGCGGCTGCTGAGAAACGGATCGTGAATATCAATGCCGTAGACGGGTAGCGTCTGCTGCAGTTGCTCCAGCTCGCGGCGGACATCTTCGCGGAGTAAATCATCGAGTTCACGGACGGTAACGATGGTACGGGTATGGCGCAATACCGGCGCGCGCGCTGGCAACTGGCGGATATCCACCAGCCTTGTCTGACGCGGGTTGAGCAGCAGCGGCGGCGTATTATCGCTGTTTTTTTCCGCCTCATTCAGGCGGGCGTAAAGCCGCTCAACCGCGACCGGATGCCAGACCTCACTGGCGTTGACTCGCGGACGAGCGGCGGGCTGCGGCTGCTGTTGGCGAAATTGCCGCGGTGTGACGCCATGCTGACGCTTAAACAGATCGCTCATGATGCGGGTACTGGCGAAACCGTTGTCCTGCGCCACCTGCTGCACCGAGCGGCGGGTGGCCAGCAGTTGCTCGGCGGCCTTGCCGAGACGCAGGGCGGTAATGTACTGCACGAAGCTGACGCCGACCTCTTTATGAAACAGGCGGGAAAGCCAGGCCTCCGAGACAAACTCAGCGGCGGCCACTTCCTGCAGCGAGATCCGCCGCTGATAGTTGGCTTCGATGCGCGCTACTACGTTGATAATTCGTCGGCTCCAGTTTTCGGCGCCGCGGCGCAGGCTGGGTACGATGGGCTGCGTAAAGCGAGTCGCCAGCAGCAGGGCGATTTCGCTGAGCCAGCGGTTGGCTTCTAAGCGGTAGCGCGACTGATGATTGACCAACCCGGCTACCAGCAACTGGCGCATCAACTGGCGCAGGTTATCTGCCGCATCCATGTTTTCGCCGTTAACCCGATAATCACAGGCAAAAAAATCACTATCAAGGCGGGTGAGCCAACCGGCGGCAAGGTTGAGGATCATGACCGCATTGGCCTCTTCGCCGGTAATCTGCCAGCGTTGGCGGCGGTTAACGATCGCCAGTCCATCAACGCGCATCTGTTGTGGCGCTTCGCTGAGTTGCAACATCGCGCTGCCTTCCAGCAGCCACAGCAGCGTTAATCCGTCGCTTTCCGGTGGGCAGAAATGACGAATATCGCGAACCGTGAGGCTGAAATCGCCGAGATGATGTTCCATGCGCCGCTCCTTCAGAGACAAAAAATAACAGGGTATTTTTTGTCATAACAGAATTGTATAGAAAACAGTCATTGATAATTCGTCAATATAAAACAAAAAAGCGCATTTTAAAGCCGGGTGGGGCGCATAAACTCGAAAGTGTCGTGCCAACACAACACAGGAATAATAAAAATGACACATCCATTGATTGAATCTTTGCAAGTTAATGAAGCGCAGTTTGTGGCGTTACGTCGCCGCTTCCACCAACAGCCCGAGATTGGCTTTGAAGAACATAAAACCAGCGATGAAGTCGCCAGGCTGCTTGCTGAGTGGGGATATGAAGTGCATCGCGGCCTCGCCGGTACCGGCGTGGTCGGGACGCTGAAAGTCGGCAGCGGCGAAAAACGTCTGGGTCTACGCGCGGATATGGATGCGCTGCCGATGCAGGAAATGAGCGGTAAAGCATGGGCAAGCCAGGTCGACGGGCGTTTTCACGGCTGCGGCCATGACGGTCACACCACCACGCTGCTGTATGCGGCGGAATATCTGGCGCGCACGCGTCAGTTTAACGGTACGCTGCAGTTAATTTTCCAACCGGCAGAAGAGCTGCTGTACGGCGGACGGGTGATGGTCGAAGATGGCCTGTTCACAAAATTCCCCTGCGACGCCATCTTTGGCCTGCATAACATGCCGGGCCAGAAACTGGGCAAAATCGGCCTGCGCGACGGCGCGATGATGGCCTCTTCCGATACGCTGCATATCGAGGTGAAGGGCGTTGGCGGCCATGGCGCAGTGCCGGAACATACCGTCGATGCGACGCTGGTGGCCTGCCACATTACCCTCGCGCTGCAATCAATCGTTTCACGCAACATCACGCCATTTGAACCCGCGGTAGTCACCGTCGGCAGCATTCAGGCGGGCCATGCGCCGAACATCATCAACGATAAGGTATTGATGAAGCTAACCGTACGTACCCTTAACCAGCAGGTGCGCGAGACGGTGCTGCAGCGTATTCATGATATTGCGGTCGCTCAGGCGGAAAGTTTTAACGCCAGCGCTACCTTAACCCACGTCAACGGTAGCCCGGTTTTGCGTAACGATCCGGCGGCTAATGAGCTGGTTCGTGAAGTGGCGACCTCGCTTTTTGGCAAAGAACAGGTTGGTACCGTGAATCCATTCATGGGTAGCGAAGATTTCGCCTTCATGCTGGAGAGCAATCCAAACGGTTGCTACTTCACTATCGGCGCGGGTGATGAAGCCGACCGCTGTATGGTGCATAACCCGGGATACGATTTTAACGATCAAATCCTGCTTACCGGTGCGACGCTGTGGTGCGGCCTGACGGAACGCTATCTGCGTTAACCTATCGCGACGGGGGGACCCGATTATGAGTTCTGTATCGTTAAGCGAATCTCAGTTCGTCGGCAGCGATCGCCTGCTAGCGGGTATTGTGCTCAGCGTGCTGACGTTCTGGCTGTTTGCGCAATCGGTTATCAATGTTGTTCCGGCGATGAAAAGCAGCCTCGATATTTCACTGGAGACGTTAACCCTGGCGGTGAGTCTCAGCGCTTTATTCAGCGGCTGTTTTGTGGTGGCCAGCGGCGGGCTGGCGGATAAATTCGGCAGGGTGCGGATGACCTATCTCGGCCTGGCGCTGAGTATTATCGGTAGCGCGTTTCTGGCGGCGTCGCAGGGGCCGGGACTATTTATCACCGGCCGTATCCTGCAGGGGCTCTCGGCGGCCTGCATTATGCCGGCGACGCTGGCGCTGATCAAAACCTGGTATGAAGGTAGGGCGCGGCAGCGGGCGGTGAGTTTCTGGGTCATTGGCTCCTGGGGCGGCAGCGGGCTTTGCTCGTTTGTCGGCGGCGCGATTGCCACCGGTCTTGGCTGGCGATGGATCTTCGTGTTTTCGATTGCGGTGGCGCTGCTGGCGTTATTGCTGCTACGTGGCACCCCGGAGAGCCGCAGCGCCAGCGCCGAGCGGCATAAGCTGGATGTGGGCGGATTATTAAGCCTGATTGCTTCGCTGGTGCTGCTTAATCTGTTTATCAGCAAGGGTCATCAATGGGGCTGGAGCAGCGGTTTAACGCTGTCGATGTTGGGCGGCGCGGTGGTTATGGGAGGTTTGTTTATTCGCAGCGGTTTGCGCAAAGGTGAAGCGGCGCTGATCGACTTCGCTTTATTTCGCAACCGAGCCTACGGCGCGGCGGTGCTGTCGAACTTCATGCTTAATGGCGCTATCGGCACGATGATGATCACCAGCATCTGGCTACAGCAGGGGCATCATCTCACCCCGCTGGAAACCGGCATGATGACGCTGGGCTATCTGGTGACGGTACTGGCGATGATTCGCGTCGGAGAAAAACTGCTCCAGCGCTATGGCGCGCGGTTGCCGATGATGACCGGGCCGGTGTTTACTGCTATCGGTATTCTGCTGATCTCCTGTACCTTCCTCGATAAGTCGCTGTATATCGGGACCGTCTTCTTCAGCAATATTCTGTTTGGCCTCGGTCTTGGTTGTTATGCCACGCCTTCGACCGATACCGCCGTCGCCAATGCGCCGGAGAATAAAATTGGCGTCGCGTCAGGGGTTTATAAGATGGGAAGCTCGCTTGGCGGTGCGATGGGTATTGCCGTGACGGCGTCACTTTTTGCGCTGTTCCTGCCGTTGGGGATGGCCAGCGCCGCGCAGTACGCGCTGTGGTTTAACGCCGCGCTGTGTTTAGGCTCAATGCTGGTCAGCGCGGCGATGCTGCCGCGCGTCGCTCATAGCTGATGCTTCTTCAGTAATGCGCGTAGCTGGTGGTAGGTAAGCCCCAGCAGGTCCGCCGCCTGCTTTTGATTGTACTTCGCCTGCTGCAGGCTTGACTGCAGCAGGCTTTTTTCTTGCTCCAGCTGAAAGGCGCGCAGGTCCAGCGGCAACGCGGGAAGCGCATGTTCGGCGACCGGAGCAGGCGCAGGAGCGGCGCTGTTAAATGGGTTGATAATGATATTATCCAGCTCGCTATCACTGCTGCCGTGGCGGTAAACTGAACGTTCAACCACGTTTTTCAGCTCACGAATATTGCCCGGCCAGCGGTATGCAAGCAGCGTGTCGACGGCTCGCTCGCTAAAGCCGGGAAACAGAGGGAGCCCCAGTTCGCGGCACATCTGAATGGCAAACTGGTTGGCAAGCAGCATGATGTCGCTCTGGCGCTCGCGCAGTGGCGGTAGTTGCACGACATCAAACGCCAGCCGGTCGAGCAGGTCGGCGCGGAAATGACCTTCCTCGACCATTTTGGGCAGATCGGCGTTGGTGGCGCACACCAGCCGTACGTTAACCTGCAGCGGCTGGCTGCCGCCGACGCGTTCGAGCTCGCCGTATTCAATTACCCGCAGCAATTTTTCCTGCACCAGCATCGGAGCGGTGGCCAGCTCATCGAGAAACAGCGTGCCGCCGTCGGCACGTTCAAAGCGCCCCGGATGCCGTTTGCTGGCGCCGGTAAAGGCGCCGGCTTCATGACCAAACAATTCGGAATCGAGAAGGTTTTCATTCAGCGCCGCGCAATTCAGCGAAATAAACGGTCCCTGCCAGCGCGAAGAGAGAAAGTGCAGTCGGTTGGCAATGAGCTCTTTGCCGGTCCCGCGCTCGCCGATCACCAGCACCGGTTTATCCAGCGGTGCCAGCTGCGAGACCTGTTCGAGCACCTCCAGAAAGCTGTTTGCCTCGCCCAGCAGGTTATCCTTGTATTCCGCCATGATGAATTTCGCCATTAAGTAGTGTGATTCGCCAACTCACTGTAGCAAGCAGGCGGCCATATCTCAACCACCTTGTTTAAAATCAATAAGATAAAAGTTGGCACGCCATTTGTATTAACTACTACACAGGCCGCTGCCTGCTATCAGAACTATGAGGATTGAAATTATGGGTATTTTTTCTCGCTTTGCCGACATCGTGAACGCCAACATCAACTCCCTGCTGGAGAAAGCGGAGGATCCGCAGAAGCTGGTCCGTCTGATGATTCAGGAGATGGAAGACACGCTGGTTGAAGTGCGTTCTACCTCCGCCCGCGCGCTGGCGGAAAAGAAACAGCTGACCCGCCGTATCGAACAGGCGCAGGCGCAGCAGCTGGAATGGCAAGAAAAGGCCGAGTTGGCCCTGCGTAAAGAGAAAGAAGATCTGGCGCGTGCGGCGCTGATCGAAAAACAGAAGCTGACTGACCTTATCGGCAGCCTGGAGCACGAAGCGCAACTGGTGGATGAAACCCTGGCGCGGATGAAAAAAGAGATTGGCGAGCTGGAGAATAAGCTCAGCGAAACCCGCGCTCGTCAGCAGGCGCTGATGCTGCGCCATCAGGCGGCCAGCTCTTCGCGTGATGTTCGCCGCCAGCTCGATAGCGGTAAAATGGATGAAGCGATGGCGCGTTTTGAGTCTTTCGAACGCCGAATTGACCAAATGGAAGCCGAGGCGGAGAGCCATCGTTTTGGCAAACAACAATCGCTGGATCAGCAGTTTGCCGAACTGAAAGCGGATGATGAAATCAGCGAGCAACTGGCGGCGCTGAAAGCCAAAATGAATCAGAATAACCAGTAATGCATATTGCGCGGCGCGGTGTTGCGCCGCGGCTCACCACCTGTAAGGAGTACACATGAGCATGCTTTTTCTTGCCATCCCGCTCACGCTGTTTGTGCTGTTCGTGTTGCCGGTCTGGTTATGGCTGCACTACAACAATCGCTCGGCGGACGGGGCGTTAACCCAGAACGAACAGCAGCGCCTGCTGCAGCTGACCGATGAGGCGAAACGGATGCGCGAGCGTATTCAGGCGCTGGAAGCGATCCTTGATGCGGAACATCCGAACTGGAGAGACAAATAATGGCCGGATTGGACTTTAATAAAAAACTGTGGCGCATTCCGCAGCGCGGAATGGTGAAGGGGGTCTGCGCCGGTATTGCGCAGCACCTGGATGTGCCGGTGAAGCTGGTGCGTCTGATAACCGTGCTGGCGATGATTTTTGGCCTGTTCTTTTTTGTGCTGGTGGCCTACATCATTCTGACTTTCGCGCTGGACCCGATACCGGATAGCGAACTGTACGGCGAAAAAGGGCCGAGCAATGGTGATTTACTGGCCGCCGTGGATGCCGAACTGGCTTCCGGCGAACAGCGCCTGCGTGATATGGAGCGTTATATCACCTCCGATACCTTCACGCTGCGCAGCCGTTTTCGTCAACTGTAAAACTTTTTCCATATAACCACGAGGCAACGCATGAATATGAAATGGCAACAGGCAGGGCAAAAAGTGAAACCGGGTCTTAAGATCGCCGGTAAGCTGGTGCTGCTGACCGCGCTGCGTTACGGCCCGGCGGGCGTTGCCGGTTGGGCGGTGAAATCGGTGGCGCGTCGGCCGCTGAAAATGTTGCTGGCGGTAGCGCTTGAGCCGCTGCTCAGTCGGCTGGCCAATCGTTTTGCCCGCGGAATGAAATAATTCCTCAGGGGGAGGAATACCGGCGCGCTTTATATTGACCCTGATTATCCCCATCTATTTAGCTTATCATTAAACGACATTCCTTCTGGGCATAACGGACTGGCGATGAAGCGACTCAAAACTGAATTCAATGCGCTGGTCAACCGCGGGGTTGACCGGCATTTACGTCTTGCCGTAACCGGGCTAAGCCGTAGCGGTAAAACGGCTTTTATCACCGCGATGGTTAATCAACTGCTGAATATCCACGCCGGGGCCCGGTTGCCGCTGCTGAGCGCGGCGCGCGAAGAACGTCTGTTGGGCGTGAAACGGGTTCCGCAGCGTGATTTCGGCATTCCGCGTTTTACCTATGATGAAGGCCTGGCGCAGCTTTATGGCCAGCCCCCGGCCTGGCCGACGCCAACCCGCGGGGTGAGCGAAATTCGCCTCGCACTGCGCTATCGCTCTAACGATTCTCTGCTACGTCATTTCAAAGACACCTCAACCCTGTATCTGGAAATCGTGGATTATCCGGGCGAATGGCTGCTCGACCTGCCGATGCTGGCGCAAGATTATTTAAGCTGGTCGCGGCAGATGACCGGGCTGTTACAGGGTCAGCGCGGAGAGTGGTCTGCCCGCTGGCGGCAGCTGTGCGAGGGGCTCGATCCGCTGGCGCCCGCCGACGAAACCCGGCTGGCGGAGATCGCCGCCGCCTGGACCGATTATCTGCACGCCTGCAAGCGCGAGGGGTTGCACTTTATTCAGCCGGGGCGGTTTGTGCTTCCTGGCGACATGGCGGGCGCGCCGGCGCTGCAGTTTTTCCCATGGCCGGATGTCGATGCGGCTGGCGAAGCCAGGCTGGCGCAGGCTGATAAACACACCAATGCGGGGATGCTGCGCGAGCGCTTCAAATACTACTGCGAGAAAGTGGTGAAAGGCTTTTATAAAGACCACTTCCTGCGCTTTGACCGCCAGATTGTACTGGTGGACTGCCTGCAGCCGTTAAACAGCGGGCCGCAGGCGTTTAACGATATGCGTCTGGCGCTGACCCAGTTGATGCAAAGTTTCCATTACGGCCAGCGAACGCTGTTCCGTCGCCTGTTTTCACCGGTTATCGACAAGCTACTGTTCGCCGCCACCAAAGCCGATCACGTGACCGTCGATCAGCACGGCAACATGGTGTCGCTACTTCAGCAACTGATTCAGGACGCCTGGCAGAATGCCGCCTTTGAGGGCATCAGCATGGATTGTCTGGGGCTGGCGTCCATTCAGGCCACCCAGGGCGGGCTTATCGAGGTTAACGGCGAGAAGATCCCGGCGCTGCGTGGCGATCGTCTGAGCGATGGGCAGCCGCTCACTATTTTCCCAGGCGAGGTGCCGGCGCGGCTGCCGGGTCAGGCCTTCTGGGAACAGCAGGGCTTCCAGTTTGAGAACTTCCGCCCGAGAGCGATGGATGTCGATAAACCGCTGCCGCATATACGCCTCGACGCGGCGCTGGAATTTTTGATTGGAGATAAATTGCGATGAGCGAGCCGATAAAACCGCGGATCGATTTCGATGGCCCACTGGAAACGGAAAAGAGTCAGACCTTAAAATCGGCCCGCGCCTTTGACGCGGCCGATGCGCAAACCTTCGCTCCGATGCTGCCTGAAATGGTCGCTGAAGAGGAGGGGGCCGCCGAAGCGGTGGTGGAATCGGTACTGCGCCCGAAACGCAGCCTGTGGCGACGGATGGTTAGCGCCGGGCTGGCGATTTTTGGCATTAGCGTGGTGGCGCAGGGCGTGCAGTGGACGGTGACGGCGTGGCAGACCCAGGACTGGATTGCGCTTGGCGGCTGTGCGGCCGGGGCGCTGATTGTCGGCGCGGGCGTGGGATCGGTAGCGACCGAATGGCGTCGCCTGTGGCGGCTGCGCCAGCGCGCGCACGAACGCGATGAAGCGCGGGATCTGATGCATAGCCACGCGGTGGGCAAAGGGCGCGCGTTCTGTGAGAAGCTGGCGCAGCAGGCCGGGCTGGATCAATCGCATCCGGCGCTGCAGCGCTGGTATGCGGCCATCCATGAAACGCAAAACGATCGCGAAGTGGTGAGCCTGTACGCGCAACTGGTGCAGCCGGTGCTGGACGCGCAGGCGCGGCGGGAAATCAGCCGTTCGGCGGCGGAATCGACGCTGATGATCGCCGTCAGCCCGCTGGCGCTGGTCGATATGGCGTTTATCGCCTGGCGTAACCTGCGATTGATTAACCGTATCGCCACCCTCTACGGTATTGAACTTGGCTATTATAGCCGCCTGCGTTTATTCCGCCTGGTGTTGCTGAATATCGCCTTTGCCGGCGCCAGCGAACTGGTGCGCGAAGTCGGAATGGACTGGATGTCGCAGGATCTGGCGGCCCGCCTGTCGGCGCGCGCCGCCCAGGGTATCGGCGCCGGGTTGTTGACCGCCCGTCTGGGGATTAAAGCGATGGAGCTGTGCCGTCCGCTGCCGTGGATCGCGGATGATAAACCGCGGCTCGGCGATTTCCGCCGAGAGCTGATCGGCCAGTTGAAAGAGACGCTGCAGAAAAGCAAAACCGGCGCGGAGAAATAACGTCGGCAAGGGTAAATGCCGGGTGGTGGCCTCACCCCCCGGTGGCGCTGCCGCTTACCGGGGCTACAGCGCTGCGCGATTTGGTAGCCCGGAGAAGGCGCAACGCGCCGCCTCCGGGAAAACCCCTGGCGACCAGAGCCTTCTGTGCGCTCTCTGTGCCATGCGAGCCATAACGCAAAAGAAATGCCCGCATAACTTTACGGCATAAAGCCCATTTTTCCGCCATACTGTCAATAATTGTTGACAGCTATCTTCCCGTAAGCACATATCTGTCCTATCATTCATCCGTCATTGGCCTTTTTAGGGTGAAAACTCCTATGCGTCTGGAAGTCTTTTGTCAGGACCGTCTTGGTCTGACCCGTGAATTACTCGATTTGCTGGTGCTGCGCGGTATTGATCTGCGCGGTATCGATATCGACCCGATTGGCCGAATCTACCTTAATTTCGCCGAGCTGGAGTTCGCCAGTTTCAGCAGTTTAATGGCGGAAATCCGCCGTATCTCCGGCGTAACCGATGTTCGAACCGTGGCGTGGATGCCGTCAGAGCGGGAACATCTGGCGCTGAGCGCGCTGCTGGTGGCAATGCCGGAACCGGTGCTGTCGCTGGATGCCAAAGGCAAAGTAGAACTTGCCAACCCGGCCAGCTGCCAGCTGTTTGGTCAAACTCAGGCTCGTTTACGCAGCCATCCGGTGGCGCAGCTCATTACTGATTTCAACCTGCAGCGCTGGCTGGAAGGTAACCCGCTGGAGTCGCATACCGAGCATGTGGTCGTGAATGGCCAAAACTTTATGCTGGAAGTAACGCCGGTGTATCTGGAAGGCGAACACGCCGAACGCGTGCTGACCGGCGCCGTGGTGATGTTGCGCTCCACCGTACGTATGGGGCGTCAACTGCAAACGCTAACGACCCAGGATACCAGCGCCTTCAGCCAGATCCTCGCCGTTGGGCCGAAAATGCGCCACGTCGTAGAACAGGCCCGCAAGCTGGCGATGCTTAGCGCCCCGTTGCTGATTGTCGGCGATACCGGTACCGGTAAAGATCTGCTGGCCCATGCCTGCCATCTGGCCAGCCCGCGCGCCAGCAAACCGTATCTGGCGCTGAACTGCGGTTCGATTCCGGAAAATGCGGTGGAGAGCGAGCTATTCGGCGATGCGTCGCAGGGGAAAAAAGGTTTCTTTGAGCAGGCCAACGGCGGCTCTGTGCTGCTGGATGAGATAGGCGAAATGTCGCCAGGCATGCAAACGAAGCTGTTGCGCTTTCTTAACGATGGTACTTTCCGTCGCGTCGGTGAAGATCACGAAGTGCATGTCGATGTTCGGGTTATCTGCGCGACGCAAAAAAACCTCGTCGAACTGGTGCAGAAAGGGCTGTTCCGCGAAGATCTTTATTATCGTCTGAATGTGCTGACGCTGAACCTGCCGCCGCTGCGTGATTGTCCGCAGGACATCATGCCGCTCACCGAACTGTTCGTCGCGCGCTTTGCCGATGAGCAGGGTATCCCGCGGCCAAAACTTTCTGCCGACCTTAATACCGTGTTGACCCGCTATAGCTGGCCGGGCAACGTGCGTCAGTTGAAAAACGCAGTGTACCGGGCGTTAACCCAGCTTGATGGCTTCGAACTGCGTCCGCAGGACATCCTGCTGCCAGATCACGATGTGTCGTCGTTGCCGGTTGGCGAAGAGGCGATGGAAGGATCGCTCGACGATATTACCCGCCGCTTTGAGCGTTCGGTATTGACCCAGTTGTATCGCAGCTTCCCCAGCACGCGTAAATTAGCCAAACGTCTCGGCGTTTCGCATACCGCGATTGCTAACAAGCTGCGCGAGTATGGTCTGAGTCAGAAGAAAGGCGAAGAGTAAATCACTGCTTGCGGCCGGCTCGGCGCGGCCGCAATTATCGGCGTTTTTTCAGCGATAATTCTGTATATACTTATTTTATTATTCTTTTTCCGGGAAGGTGACGGTTGGTGCTGCAACGGGATTGGCCTCAGTGGATGATATTACTGGCACTCTCCGCCGTGCTCTCCTTTGTGCTGTTCTGGCTCCACCTTCCTGCCGCGCCGCTGCTTGGCCCGCTTATCGCCGGAATTATCCTGAGTTTGCGCGGCGCCACGATTCGCCTCCCTCGTCCTTTCTTTATCGCCGCTCAGGCTATCATCGGCTGCATGATCGCCCGCGCGCTAACCCCGTCGATTTTTGGCGTTCTGGCCGCCAACTGGGCGATAGTATTGATTATCCTCCTTTCCACGTTGGCCATCAGCGCGTTGACCGGCTGGCTACTGGTGCGTTACAGCTCGCTGCCCGGTGCAACCGGCGCGTGGGGAAGCTCGCCGGGCGGCGCATCGGCGATGGTGGTAATGGCGCAAGAGTATGGCGCCGACGTTCGTCTGGTGGCCCTGATGCAGTATCTGCGGGTACTGTTCGTGGTCGGCGCGGCGGTAATGGTGGTGCGTTTGGCGCTCGGCGGCGAGGCGCAGGAAATGACCCAGCATATCGTCTGGTTCCCGCCGTTGACTTTTAATCTACCGTTAACGCTGCTATTGACCGCGGTCGCCGGTTGGTTGGGGTTACGTTTACGCATCCCTTCCGGGGCAATGTTGTTACCGATGCTGGCCGGCGCGCTAGCCCATGGCGAAGGCGTACTGTTGCTGGAGCTACCGGAATGGTTACTGGTGCTGGCCTATACTGCGCTCGGCTGGACGGTTGGCCTGCAGTTTAATCGCGATATTTTTATGCTGGCGCTGAAGACGCTACCGCAAATCATCGTCGCCATCGTCGGCTTGATCGCATTATGCGCGCTGATGGCTTTAGCGTTGACGCACCTGCTGCCGCTGGATTTTCTCACCGCCTATCTGGCGACCAGCCCCGGCGGTCTGGATACGGTGGCGATAATTGCCGTCGGTACCCGGGCGGATATGTCCTTTATCATGGCGATGCAAACGCTGCGCCTGTTTACTATATTGCTCACCGGCCCGGCCACCGCGCGGTTGATTTCGCGCTATGCGCCGCGCAAAGAAAAAAGCCTCCGTTGAAGGAGGCTTGATAACAGAAAGAGGGCGATTACGCTTTCAGCGCAGCCAGCGCCGCATCGTAATCCGGCTCTTCGGTGATTTCGTTAACCAGTTGGCTGTAAACCACCTGGTCGTTTTCATCGAGAACAACGACTGCACGTGCTGCCAGACCGGCCAGCGGGCCTGCGGAGATAGCAACGCCATAATCTGCCAGGAACTGCGGCGCGCGCAGGGTAGACAGGGTGATCACATTGCTCAGGCCTTCTGCGCCGCAGAAACGGGACTGCGCGAACGGCAGGTCAGCGGAGATGCACAGCACGACGGTGTTGTTCAGCTCAGAAGCCAGTTGGTTGAATTTGCGAACCGATGCCGCGCAGACGCCGGTATCGATGCTTGGGAAAATATTCAGTACTTTACGTTTACCAGCGTATTGGCTCAGCGTGACGTCAGAGAGATCTTTGGCGACCAGCGTAAACGGCTGCGCCTTCGCGCCAGCCTGCGGAATGGAGCCCTGAACAGACACTGGGTTACCCTGGAAATGTACGGTTTGCGACATGGTTATCTTCCTGTTTACATATAGTTAACGTCGTAGTTAGTGTATGACATCAGCCAGCAACACGGCAAACTCTATTTAACATTTACCTAAGAGGCCCAGGGAATGCGCAACCTTCGAGTTTTTGAAGAATCATGGCCGCTACACACGCCGTTTGTTATCTCTCGCGGCAGCCGCAGCGAGGCCAAAGTGGTGGTGGTGGAAATAGAAGAGGATGGCGTAAAAGGGGCCGGAGAATGTACGCCTTATCCGCGCTACGGGGAAAGCATCGCCTCGGTGATGGCGCAGATTATGGCGATCGGCGAGCAGCTTGAGCGCGGCGCCACCCGCGAGCAGGTACAACAGCTACTGCCGGCAGGAGCCGCGCGCAATGCCGTTGACTGCGCGCTGTGGGATCTGGAGGCGCGCCGCGAGGGGAAAACGTTGCCACAGCTGCTTGGCGTCAACCTGCCGCGCGAAGTGGTGACGGCGCAAACCGTGGTTATCGGCACGCCGGAGCAGATGGCGGCCAGCGCCGCCGCGCTGTGGGAGAAAGGCGCGCGGCTGCTGAAGGTCAAGCTCGACGATCATTTGATTAGCGAGCGGCTGGTTGCTATTCGCGACGCGGTGCCGCAGGCGACGTTGATCGTTGATGCTAACGAAGCGTGGCGTGGAGAAGGTCTGGCGGCGCGCTGTCAGCTTTTGGCCGATCTTGGCGTGGCGATGCTGGAGCAGCCGTTACCGGCCGGCGCCGATGAGGCGTTGGAAAACTTTATTCATCCGCTGCCGATCTGCGCCGATGAGAGCTGTCATACGCGGGAAAGCCTGCCGGCTCTGCAGGGTCGCTACGAAATGGTCAACATTAAGTTGGATAAAACCGGTGGTCTGACCGAGGCATTGCTGTTGGCGCAGGAGGCTGAACGGCTGGGGTATAAGAGGATGCTGGGCTGTATGCTTTGTACTTCACGGGCCATTTCCGCCGCGCTGCCGCTGGCGCCGTTGGCCCGTTTCGCGGATCTCGATGGTCCGACGTGGCTGGCGGTGGATGTGGAGCCGGCGCTGCAGTTCAGCACCGGCGTGCTTCATCTGTGAGTGTGCCAGTGCAGTAAATCGGTCATCGCCGCGAGGTACTTTTCTGTCGCTTCATCGGCGGAGACGGGCGGAAATTCGGCGGTAATGCACGGCAGGCCGATATCGGCGCACCAGCTGCCAAAAGAGCCCGGCGTTTCGTAACCAACGCTGCCTACCAGCGGTAAATTAAAGGCCCCGGCGAGCCATTGTCCCAGCTCGCTGTGGCCGGGGTCCTCAATGCAGGCTAGCGGATCGTGGAAGGAGACTACCCACGCCGGATGGATCTGGTGGATCAGCTGGCACAGCGCCTGGGTTTCGGGCTCCGAACCCGGTTTTTCACCGGTCAGCAGAACCACATCACGCTCTTCGGCTGCGCTATTCCAGCGATACACCGTTTCTCCCGCCTTCCAGTTAGCGGCCGGGAAGTTTCGATTGAGATCGATACCGCGGGCGTTGGCGCGTAACCCTAGCTGACAGCCGTCAGGGTTGACCGTTAATACCACGTGATGGCGACGCAGCTCCGGTTTTAGCGTGCGCAACGCGCAGGAGAGGGTGACGATCGACGAGTTTTCGTCGCCGTGCGTGCCGGCGATAATCAGACCGCTGCGGCTATCAGCCAGCGGAGCGGGGAACCACAGCAACGGCGCGCCGAGATGCGACTGGCCGTAACGTTGCGTGCCTGGCGGGAAAGCGCCGCGCAGGGGGCGAGGACGTGAAACGGGCATAGGGTATCCTGTCATCAGGTTATTGTTAGCAGTGTTGTAGAAAAGCGTCCCGGAATCAAACGCTTTCCTTCTCTGGCGAAAAAACTCGTCATGTCAATTTTCTATCATAAGCCGTTTGCAATTTCAGGTGGGGAAACAAATAATTATCGCTCTGCCAGCACTGGTTTGTTCATTTAAAAGGGGATCTCATGAAGTATCCTGTCACATTGACATGCGGCGCGCTGTGGTTAGCCAGCGTTTCTTCTCTTGCCTGGGCGGCGGATGTGCCTCCAGGAACCGTATTAGCTGAAAAACAACAGCTGGTACGCCATATAAAAGACGAGCCCGCTTCATTAGATCCCGCTAAAGCCGTCGGCCTGCCGGAAATTCAGGTTATCCGCGATTTGTTCGAAGGGCTGGTAAACCAGGATGCGAAGGGCAATATCATCCCTGGCGTGGCGACCCGCTGGCAGAGCAACGATAACCGCGTCTGGACCTTTACCCTGCGCGATAACGCGCGCTGGTCCGACGGTACTCCGGTGACGGCGCAGGATTTCGTCTATAGCTGGCAGCGTCTGGTGGATCCGAAAACCACTTCGCCATTCGCCTGGTTTGCCGCCTTAGCGGGTATCAGTAATGCGCAAAATATTATTGATGGTAAAGCGGCGCCGGACACTCTCGGTGTGACGGCGGTCGATGCCCACACGCTCCGCGTGCAGCTGGATAAACCGCTGCCGTGGTTCAGCAACCTGACAGCCAGCTTTGCGTTCTACCCGGTGCAAAAAGCGAATGTCGAAAGCGGCGCTAACTGGACGCGCCCGGGCAGTCTTATCGGCAACGGCGCCTATGTGCTGAAAGACCGGGTGGTGAATGAGAAGCTGGTCGTCGTGCCGAATACACAGTACTGGGATAACGCCAAAACGGTGATTAAGCAGGTGACTTTCGTGCCGATTAACCAGGAATCGTCGGCGACCAAACGTTATCTGGCGGGTGATATTGATATCACCGAATCCTTCCCGAAAAATATGTATCAGAAACTGCTGAAGGATATTCCCGGACAGGTCTACACGCCGCCGCAGTTAGGTACCTATTATTACGCCTTCAATACCCAGAAAGGGCCAACCGCCGATGAACGCGTGCGTCTGGCGTTAAGTATGACCATCGACCGGCGGATTATGGCGGAGAAGATCCTCGGCACCGGTGAGAAACCGGCCTGGCGATTCACCCCTGACGTTACCGCAGGCTTTACCCCGCAGCCTTCGCAGTTTGAGAGCATGAGCCAGGCCGAGCTGAATGCCCAGGCTAAAGCGCTGCTATCGGCGGCAGGATATGGCCCGGACCGTCCGCTGAAGCTGACGCTGCTGTACAACACGTCGGAAAATCACCAGAAAATCGCCATCGCCGTGGCGTCGATGTGGAAGAAAAACCTCGGTGTGGATGTGAAGCTACAAAACCAGGAGTGGAAGACCTATATCGATAGCCGAAATACCGGTAATTTTGACGTTATTCGCGCATCGTGGGTAGGGGATTACAACGAGCCGTCGACCTTCCTGTCGCTGCTCACATCAACCCATACGGGCAATATTTCGCGCTTTAACGATCCGGCTTACGATAAGATCCTCGCCCAGGCGGCGCAGGAAACCTCGGAAAAAGCGCGTAACGATGATTACAACGCGGCAGAGAAAATCATCATGGCCAAAGCGCCCATTGCGCCAATCTATCAGTATACCAACGGCCGCCTGATCAAGCCGTGGTTAAAAGGATACCCGATCACCAATCCGGAAGACGTGGCCTACAGCCGCACGATGTATATTGTGAAGCACTAATCGGTACTCCGGTATTGCTGGCGCTTTTTGCGGGAGCGGTTCGCAATCAGCGTCAGCATTTCCATTCGTATTGCCGGACACCATTTCCGGGATGACTTCCCCCTGAAAGACGTGAGGTCGCAGCGAGACGTCCGGCCAGAGGGTGGCGGGAGACAGTTTCAGTAGCATCAGCGGCGTGCCTGGCGTCCAGCCAGTGGCATCACGTATATCACAGCGCCAGATGGCCCGATCGCCGTTTGGCAGCAGCAACCGTTGCGCCAGTAGTTCGTCAAACAGTCGGCTGTTGTTATCCGGTACGCCATTCACACCATGTTGCAGTAGCCAGGCTCTTAGCTTATCGGCGCAGGTCTTGCTCACCAGCCATAAGGCGTCATCGGTAAGCCAGCCATCGGAACCGCACGCCTGACGATTGAGCGCCAGCTCATGCTGCAACAACCAGCGGATCCCAATAAGGCACTGCTGCGGCAGAGCAGGGCGAGGCTGGTTCAGCGCGGTGTTGATATCGCCGCCCAGGCTGGCGGAGACCGAGGCGCAGTCAGCCTGTTGTACCAGTTCGCCAATGGCCACTGATTTATCGGGATGCCCGGTGAGTGCATAAAGAAAAGCGGCGAACAGATCTGGCGATTCCGCCAGCCAGCGTAAAACCGCCTCCGGCAGGAGAGAAGGGAGCTGGCATCCGGCGGCGACGGGATGCAGATGATAATCCCGCCCCGGCAAATATCTCAGCCGGTAAGGTAATTCTGGTGCGCCTGACCACGGAAACCAGCGTTCACCGTTGCTGAGCTCTGTTTGTACATCCGCGATGAGCTTACCACTGTCGTGCAACAGCGCAGCCAGCGCGACCGCCGCTGTCCATCTGTCGGCTATCCGGGCCTGTTCCTCTGGAGGCGCTCCGGGGGGAAGCAGCCGACTCTGGCGCAACCGGACGGCGTAAACGGCCACTTCCAGACTGTGATCCAGCAGTCCGCCGGGGTAAGCGTGATGGTGATGTTCCGATGCCGGGAATTGCTGTGTCAGTGCGGCGTAGCGTGCTACTGGCGTCAGATACAGCGAGCGAAACAAGGGGTCAGGCAGCGCGACAAGCTGACGCAACTGGTGGATGAGCGACTGTCGCAGCGGAGAGGCCAGTAACTGTTGCGCGGGGAGTGGTGTGAACCAGCCTTCGGGTAACGTGGCTTCTGGCGCAGGGTGTGGTGTTTCCTCGTGTCTGAACAGCCATTTCATCATGATAATCCCCCTTTTCGGGAAGGCCCGTTCCCCTTGTCCTCCCTTCCTTTGTCTTTCGCCCTTATCCTTAAAAAATGACCGGCATCGCGCTGCCGGTCAGTCAAAAAACAACATAATTTTCAATTCAGGCAGAGAGCCGTTGCGGTTGTTCCGTCTGTTTCAGCAACCAGTCACAGGCGTTACGGGCCTGCCCGCTGGCGCGGAAGATGGCCCGATTATCCTCCTGCAATATCTGCAACCAGCTTGCGATATAGCTGGCATGTTGCAGCCTGCCGGGGATCCCCGCGTGGGCGCAGAGAAACGCAGAACCCAGCTCCGCCGTCAGCTCTTCGGCGGCATACATCGCATTACCAAACTGCGCCGCGCCAGAGGTTATCGCTTCCCGGTTGAGCCGCGAGGCATGTCCGGTCGCGTGGGTCAGTTCATGCAGCAGGGTACTGTAATAGTGCGCCTGACTCTCGAACTGTTCCGGATGCGGCAGTACGACAATATCCCGCGAAGGATAGTAATATGCCCGCTGCTGGCGGCGATGGATTACCGGCACCCCGGAGTATCGCCTGATCGCTTCTGCTGTCTCCTGTGGCGCATCAACCTGGGCTATCGGCTCAAAAAAGGCGGCAGGCAGTCCTTCACACTGTGCCACGTTAAACAACCGGAACTCCCGTACGAGCGCAAAATGGCGAACCTGAGGGTTGCCATCTTTATCCGCTACGGGCGCACCGTTGCTGTCCAGTACCTCTTTCTCCTGCGGCAGATACAGCACCGCCAGCGAGGATTTCTCACCCTTGCGGACATTTCCGCCTGCTTCAATGGCCTGGTGGAAGGTCAGCCAGCGGTCATTTTCATAACCGTTTTTGTCGGCACTGCGCCATAAAAGCGGCACGTTGATGCCGTGATAGGCCCGACCGGAAGCGGCGTTAATCGGGAACACCGGTTCACCATCCCGCCAGGGGCGTACCCAGGGCGGACATCCCTGTTGTAGTGCCTCGATAATTTCATCCGTCACTTTCTGGTAAATATTGTTGCTTCTGTCCATATCGCTATCCTCATGGAAAGAAGCCGGTGTTCTTCCCCAACCGGAGAGAACCCCGGCAAAGGGAAGATTCCGCGCTCTGATGAACGCAGGTTATGAACCGCACCGTAATGGTGTGCAGCCTGTCGGTTCTGGCTGCGGGCGCTGATCGGATCAGCCTGAAACAGGGAAAGTGTCTGGCGGAGTGGCGGACAGGGGAACAAAGAATTGAAACAGCGATGAAAAGATTTCTACTACGAATAAGCGGACGGTCGCGACAGTTGATGGCCGAACGAAACATCCCGCGATGCCCCGTTCGGCCACTTAGAATGAAGTTTTTTATGTAAACAAAAACGATTCAGGGGCGGAGTTCTCCGTACTTATAAGAGGCCGTCACGCCGCCATCAATCAGAATATCGCTGCCGCTGATGTACGTTCCCGCTGGCCCGAACAGAAATTCGGCTAACGCGCCAATCTCATCCGGCGTTCCGCCGCGCCCGGCAGGTGACTTTTCAAGCATGTTTCGGTAAAAATCGCCACGTTCAGCGCTTGTCAGTTCATCGTAGGCCAGAGGGGTGAAAACAATTCCCGCGCTGATACAGTTGATGCGAGCCCCGCGTTTCCCCCATTTTACGGCCTCGGCCATCACCCGCAGCGCATTCCCGCGTTTAGAGATTTGATAGGCATACAGGCTGTCATCAATTTCTTTAACCAGCGGCAGTTCCAGCAATGCCTCCGGTGACAGGGTTGCCAGCGCATCAGCCTGTGCCTGTGAAAGCGCATCAATATTCAGGCGGTGGCTGGACTGAGAGCCAATCACCACGGCGGAGCCACCCGGTGCAATGACTTTTCCGAACTCTTCAAATACCACCGCAGTGCCATACAGATCCACACGCAGAATATCCTGTGCTTTGGCCTGTGAAGGGGATAAGCCTGCCGTGTTGATTACCCCTTTAATTTGGCCATGTCGGGTCGCTATCTCGACTAGATCCTGTACGGATTTTCGGCAAGCAATATCGACAATCGCTGTACTGACCGTGAAACCGGCGCGGGACAGGATGTTTTCAGCTTGCTGGGTATTTTCGGATTTGATATCTGCCAGCAAAATATGCTTACCCACGCCGACTCTTCGCGCAATCGCCTGGGCAATGGCCCCACTGCCAATAACAACAATGACTTCTTTCATGCAAAATACCTCAATCTCATGGGCGAATGTGCGCCGTGCTTTTTCGCCAGCGCACACCTTTGCGGTTTAGTGTTATAACGCCAGTTTAAGAATGGTGGTCAGCGTTTCCTGAGTATAGGTCTCCGCCAGGCCAAACCAGCGGGTATTTCCTTTCAGGTTTTCCAGTATGGCTGGCATATCGGCCTCTGTAATGCCTAACTGTGACAGACGGGTCGGTGTGCCAATTTTATCGAACCACGCTTCGAGCGCGGCAATGCCTTCTTCTGCGGTTCCTTTACCAAATAGCGTCCGGGCAAAGCGCGCAAACTGTGTCGGGTTTTGGCTGTGATACCACTTCATCCACGCAGGCATGACCACCGACAATCCCGCCCCGTGCGGGACGTTAAACAGCGCGGAAAGTGAGTGTTCAATCATGTGGTTAGGGTAGCTGAAGCCCGAGGTCCCGGCATAAGTCAGCCCATTTAGCGCCAGCGTGGACGCCCAGGCAAATTCGGCGCGGGCGTTGTAATCTCCCGGATCTTTTAACAACATTTCTGTTGTCTCCAGTACCGTGGCAATCACTGACTCAACCAGACGCGACTGGATTTTGGGTTGTACCGCTGCGGTGAAATAGCCTTCAATCGAATGGGCGATAATGTCGGCGGCGGAATAGACCAGATAATCACGGGAAACGGTCTGCATCAGCGTCGGATTGACGACAGAGACCTTCGGAAATGTATGTACAGATTGAAGAGCAAACTTCTCCCGGGTGACGTCATTGGTGATGACGGCGCCGCTGTTCATTTCGCTGCCGGTTGCCGCAAGCGTCATAATCGAAAATACCGGTAACGCCGCATTGATCTGCCCTTTACCAATAAACAGATCCCAGACATCCCCCTCATACAGGGTACCTGCTGCAATGGATTTGGCGCTATCAAGCACCGAGCCGCCGCCCACGCTCAACACCGCATCAACCTGATGTTCCCACGCCGCCTGAATACCTTCCCGAACCTTAGAGAGTAACGGGTTACTGACAATGCCGCCAAACTCAACATAGCGGATCCCATGCTGCGTCAGGCTCTGGCTAATCGTCGCAAACAAGCCATCGTGTTTGATGCGCTCGCTGCCGTAAGCCAGCAGGACATTTTTGACGTTATGTTCAGCCAGAATCTGGCCAATAAGCTTTTCTTTGTCTGAGCCGAACTCAATACGGGTCGGATTATAAAAACTGAAGTTATCCATCTCACTGCCTCTCTGAAATTAAGTCCTGATATTTGCGAAGTGCCACTACTATAAGAAAATGATTTACAACCAACTAGACGGTAACTGGATGAATCAGTTACAACTAAATGATGTAAATAAGCGGAAGCGACCATGATTAATGAATTGCGCTCTATGACGACGTTTGTCCGTACGGTTGAGCTGGGAAGCCTGAGTAAAGCCGCAGATGCTCAGCAGATATCACCCCAGGCGGCGAGCAAGGCCTTAAAACAACTGGAAACGCATCTGGGGGTGAGGTTGTTCCACCGTACCACGCGAAATATGTCATTAACGGAGGAGGGTCAACGTTTCTTTGAAGCGGCAAAACCTGCATTAATGGGGCTGCAACAGGCGCTGGCGACGGTGCAACAGACGCGCGAGGAGTTTGCCGGACCGTTACGTATCGTCGGTCCGCGTTCAGTTGTTCAGCAGGTTATTAAGCCCGTGCTGATTGAATACAGCCGACTCTACCCGGAAGTTCAGCCCGATGTGCAACTTGATGACGGGATAACTAACTGGGTTGAGAAGCGAGTGGATGTCGGTTTTCGTATCAGCGTTTCGCCGCAGGAAGGGCTGATTGCCCGTCGCTTGTTCCCCCTACAGTTGATCATTTGTGCTTCGCCAGCCTATTTGCGTAAATATGGCGTACCGAAAACGCTGCACGATCTCAGCGCCCACCGGTGTAGCGTGTTTCGCCATGCCGCAACCGGGCGCCTGATCCCCTGGACAGTGAAGTCCGGGGACAATGTGCAGGATCATCATGTTAACCCTGCCATGTCGACCAATGATGAGATGCTGGAGTTACATGCTGTATTGATGGGAGAGGTCATTGCGCAACTGGCCGGGCCGACGGCAGCGCAATACATTCGAACAGGTCAGCTTGTTCCGCTGTTACCTGAGACTATTACCGATATACACAGCTTATTTTTGTATTACGGAAGTCGTGTCGCACAACCGCTCAGGGTTCGCCGCTTCATCGACCTTGCGATTGAACGCTTAGCCAACAGGCAGGACGTGGTGTTATCAGCAGAGGAAATCAGCCTTGCGCATATTCAGGGGACAACCAGTTACTCATAGTTATCCTGCCGTATTCGGCGGGATAACAAATCAATAAATATGTCGCCAACGCTACTGCTTTCTGGTGCTGGCGCGAACTTGTAACGCTGAGGGTAATTCAATGAATTTATCCGTCGAATTACCCGCCAGTAGCTCAAGCAATGTTTGTCCTGCGAGGGTTCCCGTTTCACTCCAGGGGAATTCGACGGCAGTCAGCGCCGGTGAGCAAACGGCGGCAAGAGTCCCCCCGCTCAGGCTTGCCAGTGCCAGAGAGTCGGGCACTTTTTGCCCCGCGCCATGGCAGGCCATAATGCAACCGCAGGCGATTTCATCGGATGTGCAAATCAGCGCATCAAGCTCAGGCCAGGTGATACGAATATCGCCGATCAGGTTCAGGCCGGTCGTAATGCCTGCCGGCAGGTGAGAGGTCACCACGCGATGCGGGGAGTGGTTAACGGAGAGCATCGCGCTGTTCCAACCGCTTAGTACCTGGCGAAACATAATGTTATTGGAAGCCGTGCAAAGCAGGCCGATATTTTTATATCCGGTCTGTACAAGCGATGTGACCAACTTTTTGATGGCTGCGGCATAGTCAACGCCAATGCTGACCCAGCTCGCATCGCGATTGATGGCACCAATCTCAACCACCGGCACGCCGGTGTTACTTATCATTTGCGAACAACTGCTGATGTTATCAATATTGAATTGAACAATCGCAGCCGGGTTGTAAGCGAGCATTTGCGCAAAAGCTTTTTCTTCACTCTGTCCACCCTGGCCGGACTCGATAAACATCATGCTATAGCCCTGGGTCGTGAGCACGGTCTGCAGTGTTTCGGAGACGGCAAGAAAGCCCGGGGAGGAAAAAGAGGGAACCACGCCCATCACCAGACTGGAGTCAGCAGAGGCAAGGTTGCGGGCCTGCAGATTTGGCACATAGCCCAGCTCGTTTACCGCTGCTTCAATACGTGTACGCAGTTCAGGATTCACTTTTTCAGGCATGCGTAACGCGCGTGACACGGTCATCGTGCTCACGCCGACCAGTTTTGCCACTTCAGCAAGCGTAATTTTACCGGTGTTTTTCCTGCGTTTTTCTCTCGCGCTATCGTCCGCTTCTAACGTCTGCACTGGTGTCCTCCTTTCGCCTGACTGGGCAGCCATTGTAAATGATGTTTGGCATTTTGCGCATTGCCCAACTGCAAAGTAATGATAAGTATGGATAACAAAGTTAGCGGTAACAAGAATTTTAACATTATTGCCGTGTTAGCGCTAACTTTGAGATGAAGATCACGGTAAGCCGCGAAGAGATTCCACTATAGTAGGCTCACTTTCAATGCTATCGGGGAATTTATGATCACGACCTGGTTACCAACGGAAAATATCCAGATTGTGGATTCAGTCAGTGACTGGAAACAGGCAATTACGTTATCGGCTCAACCCTTATTGGCGAAAGAGGCGATTACTGAAGATTATATTCAGGCCATTTTTAACAGCCATGAAAAACTTGGTCCTTATTATGTTTTAGCGCCTGGTCTGGCGATGCCTCATGCTCGCCCGGAGCAAGGTGCAATTAAAAATGGTTTATCGCTTTTGCATATTAAAAAAGGCGTTTCTTTTGGCTCGGAAGAGAATGACCCTATTTACGTCGTGATTATGCTGTGTGCGCTTTCGGGAGATGAACACATCAATATGATTACAGCCCTGGCGGACATTTTTAGCGATGATGAACGACTCTCAGCACTGCTGAAAGCCTCATCAATGACGAAAATTCAAGCCGTTATCAATGGATAGTGAGGTAGAGATGAAAAAGGTTCTGATTGTTTGCGGTAACGGGTTAGGTAGTAGCTTTATCGTTGAAATGAATGTAAAAAAAATTATTAAAGAGCTGAATAAAGAAGCAGAGGTTTCCCATACCGATCTGACTTCGGCAAAAAGCGAAACTGCCGATATTATTCTTAGCGCCAGGGATATAGCTGAACATCTGTCCAGCCATTCTGCGCAGGTTTTTGGTTTATCTAACCTGCTGGATAACAATAAAATAAAAGAAATTCTTTCCGAGAATCTCTGATTAATTATTTGCGGCCTTACGGAGTCATTCTATGCTGCAGTTTATTATTCATGATGTGTTGGGCACACCAGCAATACTGGTCGGTCTGTTTTCCCTGATCGGCTTATTATTGCAGAAAAAAGCAGTTTCCGACGTTATTTCCGGAACCCTCAAAACCATTATGGGGTTTGTGATATTAACATCCGGGGCGGCGATTGTCGCCACGACGTTAACGACGTTTAGCCAGCTGTTTGAGCACTCCTTCCATATTCAGGGTGTTGTCCCCAATACTGACGCCATGGCGGCGCTGGCGCAGAAAAACTATGGTACCGCGACAGCCATGATCATGGTGCTGGGGATGTTGTTTAACATTGTCCTTGCCCGAATTACGCCGCTGAAATACATCTTCCTGACGGGCCACCACACGCTGTATATGTCGGCGATGCTGGCTGTCATTCTCTCTGTCGGCGGTCTGTCGCCGTTCTGGGTGGTACTGGTGGGGGCGGTGATCCTCGGCATCATGATGGTGGTCTCTCCGGCTATTCTGCAGCCATTTACCCGCAAAATTACCGGCACTGATGACCTGGCGCTGGGCCACTTTGGTTCAACCGGGTATCTGCTTTCGGCGCTGGTGGGAAAAGCGATCGGTAAAGGCAGCCCGTCGATTGAAGAGCTGAAGGTGCCGAAAACGCTGAACTTCCTGCGTGACTCCTCGGTGGCCATCTCACTGACGATGATGATCCTGTTCCTGATTCTGGTACTGGTCGCAGGTAAAGCGTTTGTTGAGACCAGCATCAGCGGTGGTCAGAACTTTATCATCTTCGCCATTATCCAGTCGCTGACCTTCGCGGCAGGCGTGTGGATCATCCTTGCGGGTGTTCGCATGATTATTGCCGAAATTGTTCCGGCCTTTAAAGGCATCGCCGACAAGCTGGTGAAAGACGCTAAACCGGCGCTCGACTGTCCAACCGTCTTTCCGTTCGCCCCGAACGCGGTGATAGTCGGCTTCCTGTCAAGTTTTGCCGCTGGTCTGGTGAGTATGTTCCTCTGCCCACTGCTTGGTTTAAGCGTCATTGTTCCCGGCCTGGTGCCGCACTTCTTCTGCGGCGCGACGGCGGGCGTTTACGGCAACATCTGCGGCGGTCGTCGCGGCGCGGTGGTGGGGGCATTCGCTCACGGTCTGTTGATTTCTTTTTTGCCCGCGATTTTGCTGCCTCTGATGGGCGACCTTGGCTTTGCATCCACCACCTTTGGCGATGCGGACTTTGGCGTTGTTGGCATCATTCTTGGGCATGTCGTGTCACTGTTTAACTAACTAATTTTATAGAGGTGAGGTATGGCAGCTAAATTTTCGCCCTCGTTAATGTGTATGGATTTAACGCAGTTCAGAGAGCAAATTACGGCAATGAACGGTAGGGCTGATTTTTATCACGTCGATATAATGGACGGTAACTATGTGAAGAATATTACTCTATCTCCGTTTTTTATCGAAAACCTGAAAAAAATTACCGATGTGCCGATCGACGTACATCTGATGGTGAATCATCCGGAAGATATTATTCCAATGTGTATTGATGCCGGGGCCGATATTATCAGTTTCCATCCTGAGACGGCGAATAACAAAATATTCCGTCTGTTGAACCAGATTAAAGATGCGGGTCGTCGCTGCGGTGTGGTGTTGAACCCGGCTACTCCGGCAGAGGCTATTAAAGAGTACGCGCACCTGCTGGATAAAGTGACCGTCATGTCGGTTGACCCAGGCTACGCAGGCCAGAAGTTTATCCCGGAATCGCTCAATAAAATTAAACAACTGATTGCGATGCGCGAAGCGCATGGTTACCACTATCTGACCGAAATTGACGGCTCCTGTAACGAGAAAACCTTCAATGTTATCTCCCGGTCGGGCGTTGACGTCTTTATTGTGGGAACCTCGGGCCTGTTCTCCCTGGCGGATAACGTCAGCGATGCATGGGATAAAATGGTCGATATATATCAGCGCGAAGTCGCTGCCTGAAAATTGCAGCGCGCTCAGCCGTATTGAGCCATTGTGCAGTGCAAAGAGTCTATTTAACCGGTCTGTCTCTTTGCCTTCGCGTTAGATTTATATGGTTGAGAGCGCTGTAACCCTTTTATATCTGGAGTTCGTGACGACTCATCGCACGCTTGCGAATGCTTTCTTTTGATGCTGTGGGCCCCGGCGGGTTTGGCAGACTGCGTGGTGGTAGAAGCCGGTATTGCTGATTACTGATGATCATTTATTTACATTAACGAAGGTGACTTATGGACATTTCGAGTGTGCTGAATGTAAGAAATATCAAATTGAACATGATGGCTAAAAGTAAAGAAGAAGCAATTGAAGAATTAACTGACTTATTAGTGCATGATGGCGCAGTTATTAATAAAGATGTTTTTCTGAAAGATGTCTGGTTACGTGAGGAGCAGGGCTCTACTGGGTTCGAAAATCATATTGCGATCCCGCACGGTAAATCCTCAGGAGTAGTCCGTACGGCATTGGCCATTGGACGAACCCAACATCATATCCCCTGGGAAACGATGGATGGTAGCGACGTTCGCTGTATTATTTTGTTTGCCGTATGCCTGGTCGACCAAAATGCCACCCACATCCGATTGTTATCGCAAGTTTCGGGTTCACTTGCCGATGAAGAGATAGTGGACAAATTACTGATGGAAGATTCCCCTCAGAAAATCATTGATCTTTTAAACGCTGAAGGTGCCAGCGCTTAATTTAATCATCATAGCATCGTAAATAATCAACTCCTGGAGAGTAGTGATGAATATTGTTGGGATTACAGCTTGTACTGTAGGCATTGCACACACTTATATTGCGCAAAAGAAAATTGAAATAGCAGCAAAAAAAGCCGGGCACAATGTCAAAATTGAAACGCAAGGCACTATAGGTATCGAGAATGCCTTGACCGCTGAAGAAATTGCCCAAGCCGACATCGTCCTGTTAGCCGCCGATGTTAAAGTTTCCGGTGAAGAAAGGTTTGCCGGCAAGAAAGTCGTCAAAGTACCTACGGAAATGGCCGTTAAATCACCAAATAAGCTTATTGAAAAGCTTGGTGAATTAGTCAATTCATAACACCTACCTATGCGTATCCTATATAAAATAAAGGGCGTAATTTATGAATATAAAAGAAATATGGAAAGCAGCAAACCCTAAAGGTCATCTGCTGACTGCCATCTCATTCTTGATTCCGATTGTCTGTGGTGCTGGGTTTATTATTGCCATCGGTATGGGTTTTGGAGGGACGGTTCAGGACTCTTTAGTATCGGGTCAATTTGACCTGTGGCAGGCTTTCGCTACCATGGGGGCTAAGGCGCTCGGACTATTGCCCGTCGTTATTGCTATCGGAATTTCCGGTTCAATCGCGGGTAAGCCGGGTATTGCCCCTGGTTTTGTTGTCGGTCTGGCAGCTAATGCTATTGGTGCGGGTTTTATCGGTGGCATGATCGGCGGCTATATTTCCGGATATATTGCTGTTGCTATCATTAAAAATGTAAAGGTTCCCGGCTGGGCCCGGGGTTTAATGCCTACATTGATTGTGCCTTTTTTTGCATCCATTTTCAGTGCTCTGCTCATGGTCTATATCATCGGCACGCCTATTGGTATTTTTACCGATGCACTCACATCGTTCCTGAGAAGTATGGGTACTTCATCTAATTTACTATTAGGTGCTGTTATTGGAGCGTTGTGTATCGTTGACTTTGGTGGGCCGATCAATAAGACGTGCTTCGCATTCGTCTTAACTCTCCAGGCACAGGGTATAAATGAGCCAGTTACGGCCCTGCAGTTAGTTAACACAGCAACACCCATCGGTTTTGGGCTTGCATTTTTTATCGCCAAACTGTTTCGCAAAAACATTTATAATAACGAAGAAATCGAAATGCTAAAATCGGCGGTTCCTATGGGGGTAGTGAATATTGTTGAAGGAGCTATACCTATAGTGATGAATGATATCGTTCGCGGTATTGCAGCAGCGGCAATCGGCGGTGCTTGTGGCGGTGCAATCACCATGGTATATGGCGCAGATGCAACTGTACCTTTTGGTGGTGTATTGATGCTGCCAACAATGTCAAACCCCATGGCGGGTATTATGGCGTTGATAGTTAATATATTAGTCACAGCAACCGTCTATGCTGTCATCAAAAAAGATGTACCTCGCGATGTTGTTATAAACAATGATCAAGAAGAGGAAGATATCAACTTCGATGACATTAAAATTAGTTAAGTATATACATAATGGTATGCAGTAACATGCTGTCGCGCTCACAATGAATTGTGATAATAGAATATTATTATCGCGCTATATACTATTTGCTGCATTCTCTTTTAATCGTCACGAGTAAGAAATGGGTCGCCAGGGTGACCCATTTCTTACAGGCATATCATCACAATTACTTAGAAAGAGTATCGCTTAGCTGCCAGTATAGCGGCGAACCGAATGCTTCTACGTAATAATCAATTACGGCCCTGACGTTTAACGTTGGATGACGAGTATGTGGATAAATAGCAGCAATATTTTGTGGCTCGGTCTTAATCGCCGTTTCCATATCCGGCATTAATTCAATAAGCTCGCCGCTCTGTAGCGTTTCGCCAATCAACCAGTCCGGAAAAAGGACTATCCCCATACCGCCCAATGCTGCAATAAGTAAAGTCTCGGCATTATTAGAAGACATCAACGCAAAGACCGGATAGTGTATCCACTCTCCACCTTTTCGACGCAACAGCCAGCGATTCGGCCCGGATGAACCACGGTAAACGAGACACTTATGTCGGCTTAAATCCGCCGGGTTATCAGGTACGCCATACTTTTGAAGATAAGCCGGTGATGCTGCCAGGCGATAGCACTGCTGTCCAAAAATGCGTGCATGAAAAGATGAGTCAGTAAGCTCACCGATACGAAAAATGACATCAGCAGCATCTTTATGAGGGTCAATGTAATCATCAGTTAACGTCAGCTCAATACTGAGGCGTGGGTAACGTTCCGTCAGCCCCGCCAATTTGGGCGCGACATGCTTTTGCCCAAAAAAAACGGGAGCATTTATGCGTATTAGCCCCGAAGGCTCAAGCGTCCTTTCATTGAGTTCCCGTCGGGCAGCGTCCAGGCTACTGGTAACCGCCCGAACATAACGGATAAAAATATGACCGTTCTCTGTCGGAATAATGGCGCGCGTATTGCGATAGAAAAGTTGCTGACCGACCGCATCTTCTAACTGATGAATGACGCGTGAAACCTGAGAGGCAGAAATGCCTTCGCGACGAGCCACAGTGGAAAAGTTCTGCACTTCATACACTGCAATGAAAATGAAGAGCGATCGGATATTGATATTGCTTAAATCATACATTAATGCAATTCCTGCACAGGTGTTTATTACATTATGGCATTTTTCTCATTCATGTTCAGGCGTAGTCTTCATCGCCTGCACATCTGGAGATTGTTTGCTATGCAATTTGTACTGATTTTGTTAGTTATCGCTGGCGGTATGGGGCTGTCAGTCGAGGCAGGCTTACTGGGGCCGCTAGGGGGGGAGGTTGGTGATTTATGGGCAACGTTCAGCATATTTGGCGTAGGCGCTGCACTGACTTTCCTGTTGATGCTTTTTTTCAGCCCACGCAATAGCCCGTCATTTTTCTCTTTGCCTGGGTGGCAGCTACTTGGTGGCGTACTCGGGCCAATTTATGTCGTTATTCTGACCGTGGCCACGCCAGTCATTGGGATAGCGATGACGATGATCGGTATCTTAGCTGGTCAGGTATTTAAGAGCCTGATAATAGACCATTTTGGTTTACTCGGTACACCCCGTAGGAAAATAGACAGTAAGCGAATTATCGCCCTTATTTTTATCATCGCTGCATTAATTCTGGTTGCCAGAGGATAAGTGAGACTATGACATTTATTATGATCGTTTTAGCCGTTATAGGCGGCTCCATGTTGAGTATTCAGGCGGCCGTTAATGGACAATTGGGTAGTCAGGTAGGGGTATTTAAAAGCGCATTCCTGACCTTTTCCGTAGGCGCACTTATCACCGCTTTGCTTATTTTCTTTTTTGAACCAAAACAGGTTGTTACTCTGATGGATGTCCCTAAGTGGCAACTGCTGGGCGCCATGTTCGGCGTACCCTATATCGTTATCATGGTTTTAGCCGTACAACGAATAGGGACCGCGATTGCCACAGTCGCCGTGATCTTCGGACAGTTAACCATGAGCATGTTAATCGATAACTTTGGCTGGTTGGGAAATCAATCCATTTCGTTTTCGATGAGTCGTCTGGGGGCCATCCTCTGCTTAGGTATCGCGCTTTTCTTCATTTACTCAAGTAATAAAGTAAAGGCGACCGCCTTAAAACAAGACGTTCTGTCATCGAGCTAAATAGAATCAGTCACGTTCATCTATAAGGGATACGGACTAAAAATATCTGCATCCCTTATGAAAAGTAAATGCTCCGTTGATGATATCCAGAGCTAATATCGCCAAATTGATGAATATACCTAATAAACCCTAGCTAATTACCCCATCTAATCGAATAAATCACTTCGCGTTATGCTTTTTCTGAACAACAGCCAAAGGATAACGTGATGCAAACTGTAAAACTGAACAACGGTATTGAAATGCCCCTGCTGGGCTTTGGTGTGTTTCAGATGTCTGATGCCGCTGAATGCGAAAGAGCCGTTATCGATGCCATCGATACGGGATACCGCCTGATCGATACCGCCGCGTCTTACCAGAATGAAACCCAAGTCGGGAATGCACTGAAACAGACTGGCATCGCCCGTGACGAGCTCTTTGTAACGACCAAGCTATGGCTTCAGGATACTCATTACGAAGGCGCTAAAGCACAGTTCGAACGCTCCCTGAATCGACTGCAACTTGATTATGTTGACCTGTACCTGATTCACCAGCCTTACGGTGATGTCCATGGGGCATGGCGTGCCATGGAAGAATTGCAACAGGCTGGCAAAATTCGCGCCATTGGCGTCAGCAACTTCCATCCTGACCGACTGGCCGATCTTATTGCTTTCAACAACGTTGTCCCTGCGGTAAACCAGATTGAAGTTAACCCCTTCAACCAACAGCTGCATCCCGTGGCGTGGATGCAAAGCCGGGGTATTCAGCCGGAAGCCTGGGCGCCGTTTGCAGAAGGTAAAAATGGTCTGTTTGAGCATCCCGTATTAACGGCGATTGGCCAGAAGTACGGTAAAAGCGTGGGACAGGTTGTGCTGCGGTGGATTTTCCAGCGAGGCATCGTTTCGCTGGCAAAAACAGTGCGAAAAGAACGCATGGAAGAGAACATCAACATTCTCGATTTCGAACTGAGTGATGAAGATATGTTGCAGATTACTGCTATCGACACCGCAACAAGTGCTTTCTTCTCACACCGCGATCCTGCCAGAGTTGAATGGTTGGCCGGTCGCAAACTGGATGTTTAAGTCGCGATAAAAGAGGCAATTAATCAATGCAAAAACGTTATCTGGGTCAATCAGGACTCGAAGTGTCCGCGCTTGGGCTCGGTTGCATG
Source organism: Klebsiella sp. 141198 (assembly GCF_050600785.1). NCBI lineage: Bacteria > Pseudomonadati > Pseudomonadota > Gammaproteobacteria > Enterobacterales > Enterobacteriaceae > Klebsiella > Klebsiella sp. 141198. The sequence goes on along the minus strand of NZ_JAQIRM010000002.1, from coordinate 22,977 downwards.
GGCTTAAGCCATGGCTACGGCCCGGCGACAGATACGCGTCAGGCTATCGAACTTATTCGCGCCGCGGTTGAACGTGGCGTCACCTTATTTGATACCGCCGAAGTGTATGGCCCTTTCCTTAATGAAGAGGTTGTAGGCCTTGCCTTAAAACCGTTTCGTGACCGTGTGGTCATCGCCACCAAGTTTGGTTTTACCTTCGGTGCGGACAACAAGCAGCAGATTTTAAACAGCCGTCCGGAGCATATCCGTGAAGCCGTGGAAGGGTCATTACGCCGCCTTAAGACGGATGTTATTGATCTGCTGTATCAACACCGTGTCGACCCGGATGTCCCGATTGAAGAGGTTGCGGGAACAGTGAAAGACCTGATAGCGGAAGGCAAAGTTAAACATTTCGGCCTGTCCGAAGCGGGTGCGCAAACCATCCGTCGTGCGCATGCGGTACAACCCGTAACAGCCCTGCAAAGCGAGTACTCCATGTGGTGGCGTGAACCTGAGCAGGAGATCCTGCCATTGCTGGAGGAACTGGGTATCGGTTTTGTGCCATTCAGTCCGTTAGGCAAAGGCTTCCTGACGGGAGCGATTAAGTCAGGAACGACGTTTGGTCAGGATGATTTCCGCAGCCGTGTGCCACGCTTCGCCGAACAGGCGATTGCAGCCAATGAAAAGCTGGTCTCGTTGTTGGGTGAACTGGCTGCAGAAAAAGGTGTGACATCTGCGCAAATCGCGCTGGCATGGCTGCTGGCGCAAAAGCCGTGGATTGTTCCCATCCCTGGTACCACGAAATTGCACCGGCTGGAGGAAAACCTGGGGGCTGCTGACATCATTCTTTCGTCGGATGCGTTGCGACAGATAACCCGGGCGCTTGAATCAATTAAAATTGTCGGCGAACGTTACTCGCCTGAGCATCAGGCTCGCGTGGGTCGTTAATAGCCGGGCGGGTCCGCACGAATGGCGGACCCGTTATTCCTGGTAGCGAAGCGCATCGATCATCAGCGCAAAGGCCGGTGGATGCTGTTTGCGGCTGGGGTAATAAAGGTAATATCCAGGGAAGGAAGGGCACCATTCCTGCAGAATCTGAATGAGCTCTCCTGACTTTATATAGTCCTGCACCCTGTCCTCAGGTATACAGGCGATGCCAAAACCGGATAAGGCAGCATCAAGCCTTTCCGCCAGCAGATTAAACGTTACCTGTCCTTCAACTCTGACCCGTAAAGGTTTTCCTTCCTTCTCAAATTCCCAGTGATAAAGACCACCGGCAGTCGGTAACCGCATATTGATGCAGCGATGATGCTGTAGCTCGTGCGGCGTGTGAGGTGCAGGGTTCGTGGCGAAATAGGATGGGGCACCGACAATAGCCATGCGCATGTCCGGGCCAATTCGCACCGCAATCATGTCTTTATCAACGCTTTCACCCAGTTGTATCCCGGCATCAAAGCGCCCCTCGACAATATCGACAAAACCGTTATCGACCACCAGCTCCAGGTTAATTTCCGGATATTCCCTGAGGAAAGGTTTCAGTTTTGGCCATACCACGCTCCGCGCAGCATGCTCCCCGGCGGATAAACGGATATTACCGGAGGCGGTGCCGTTGAGTTGCACCAGCGCTTCCAGCTCCTGCTCAAGGGAGGCGATACGGGGTTCAAGGCAGGCAATAATTCTCTCACCGGCTTCTGTCGGGGCGACGCTTCGGGTGGTGCGGGTCAGAAGGCGGATATTTAGCCTTTCCTCCAGTGCCTTCATCGCATGGCTGAGAGCTGACTGAGACACACCGAGCTTACCCGCTGCTTTGGTAAAACTTCGCTCTCTTGCCACCACAAGAAAGATCTGGAGTTCATTGAAGTTTTCTTTGAGCATCGGTGATTTCCTTAGGGAAGCATACCCTTCAATATGCATTCAGGAAGGGGGTTCATAGACACAATCATTTTAGCCCCATTACTGACAATAATGATAATTGATATTCTGACTGTATCGAAAATAAGTCTGAACTTTCAGAAGGTTTATCATGAAAATACTCGTGGCGGGGGCAACAGGAAGCATTGGCCTTCATGTCGTCAATATCGCTATCGAAATGGGCCATCAGCCCGTTGCGCTGGTCAGAAATAAGCGCAAAGTAAAATTGCTTCCTCGTGGAACGGAGGCATTTTACGGCGATGTTTCAATGCCTGAAACACTCATCGATCTGCCAAAAGATATTGATGCCATCGTCTTTACGCTCGGCTCAGATGGCCAGGGGCGTATTGGCGCCAGAGCGATAGATTACGGCGGTGTGCGTAACATTGTACGAATGTTCAGGGAGACGACTGTTCACATCGCCTTAATGACCACGATAGGCGTAACTGAACGGCTCAGCACCTGGAATCAACGCACTGAAGTTCATGACTGGAAAAGGCGTGCCGAACGTCTGGTCAGGGCCAGTGGTCACCCCTATACCATCGTCAGGCCCGGCTGGTTTGATTACAACAATGATGATGAGCATAAAATCGTTATGCTCCAGGGGGATCGACGCCATACAGGAACACCAGAAGATGGTGTGATATCCCGGGAGCAAATCGCCCGGGTTCTGGTCAGTGCCCTGGGCAACAACGCGGCAAAAAATAAAACGTTTGAGCTGGTGGCTGAACGAGGCGAAGCGCAGCAGGATCTTACGCCTCTATTTGCAGACCTGCAGGCGGATAATCTGCAAAAAAATGATGGGGTTTTAGATATGGACAATATGCCACTCGTGGAAGAACCTGAGTGCATTATTAACGAGCTGAATTTCTATTTAAAAAATTTAACCAATCAAAAAGCCTGACAATTTTGTTAAATAGTGGGCAGTCTTATGATAGCTGAGGTTTGTATATTTAAATATACAGACTTAGAAGGTTTCTCCTGATATGTGTCCGGCTTCAGATATATTTTATAAACAGTCATTAGAGATGAAAACACTGCTTATTACTACATTGGTCATAGGATTTATTTCTGCAAATACCGTATCTGCTGCTCAGCAATTAAATTATGCAGATGGAAAGAAGAGATGATCATAGTCTCAGCCAGAACGTCTGCGGTGCCCGTCCCAGTTGGGGCGCGGCTTCACAAGACTTCAGCGTCTGCCGCATTGATCTATTCCCTGCGATGAATGCTGGCAACGCGTTTACGATTTTCCCCATCAGAACATTATCAGGACATTATGAACAAGCAAAAAAACATTTCTCCGGCAGGGCGCGCTGCGACATCCGGCGTCTTTTTTATCGTTATTCTCGGCGCATTAATGGCCTTTACCTCTCTTTCCACCGATATTTATCTGCCTTCCATGCCGATGATGACCTCTGAATTGCAGGGGAATGTGGAGCTGACCATTACCGGTTTTCTGATAGGGTTCTCGCTGGCGCAGTTGATTTGGGGACCAATCAGCGATCGTATCGGGCGCCGCGTGCCATTGTTTATCGGCATGGTATTGTTTGTGATCGGTTCAGCCGGATGCGCGATGTCTTCCAGTATGCCGCAGATTGTTTTCTGGCGCGTGTTTCAGGCCTTTGGTGCCTGTACCGGACCAATGCTGGCAAGGGCGATGATCCGCGATCTCTATGTCCGCACGCGCGCGGCGCAAATGCTTTCGACGCTGGTCATCATCAGTGCTATCGCGCCGGTGATTGGCCCTCTGCTGGGCGGACAGATTGTCACCGTTGCCTCCTGGCGCGCCGTGTTCTGGCTGTTGGTGGTACTGGGTGGGGCGATGTTTATTGCGCTCTGGTGGTTACCGGAAACGCTGCCGGGTGAAAAGCGCCTGACAACGCCGCTGAGCAGCGCCTTCGGCAACTATGCTTCGTTACTGCAAAATCGCGAATTTATGCGTTATACCCTCTGCGTCAGCTTTTTCTACGTGGCCGCTTACGCCTTTATTGCCGGTTCGCCGTTTGTCTACATCAGCTATTTCCATGTTGACCCACAGCATTACGGCTGGCTGTTTAGCATCAATATCATTGGTGTGATGGGACTGAGCTCCATTAATCGCCGTCTGGTGCAGCGTCATCCGTTGCATACGTTGTTGCGGGTTGCGGCGCTTGTTGCCGCTCTGGCAACTGTTGTGCTGGCCGCTGGCGCGAAAATGCAGACTGACGGCATGGCGATGATGGTCGTGACGATTTTTATCTTTTTCTCCATGAACGGCATTATTGCCGCAGCATCGACGGCGGCGGCGCTGGATACCGTGCCATCCAATATGGCGGGGTCGGCTTCTGCGCTGATCGGCTCGTTGCAGTACGGCAGCGGGATTGTGTCATCGCTTTTGCTCTCGGCGATGAGCGACGGCACGCCGTGGACAATGTCGTGGATCATGATGGTATTTACACTGTTGAGCCTGGTGATGGTAATCAAACGAAAAGTGCATTGATGGCGGAACGGTCCGTTTGTTGTCCCTTCATGCGGGCTGATACCCTGCCACCGTTTTTACCCGGCGTTTGCAGGAGACAATGCGCGGGTGCCAGCTTTCGTATGCGATAGCTCTCCCATTCTCTCTCGCAGTGCGTGAAATGTAGGCTAAGTTCGCCACAGTGGCGGGTTGAAACGCCGGGGATTCCGACTCTTTATAAAAAATATGTAATGACGCTGATTTTTATAATATTGTCTATACGAATGCTTTAGAATTAAGCGTGCTTACAAAAAATTATTGATGTGGTGGATATTAATATATTCCTAAAAATTAAATTCTGGGATGTGTGTCTAGATGATATTTATCAGTGCTTGTTCTCTGCATCTAGTGGAGAGGTGTCATTGATGATAAAGTAACGTAGTTGTTATTCATAATTGCAGTCGCAGTTTACTATTGTAGTCATAACAAGTATCAGCGTTACTCTTTTTCTCGGCATTAGAACTTATTTCGCGCTGGATGTTATATAATTGCTCTCGGGAATATTTTAATTCTATGTTCGATGAAAAATGGATATTAAAGTATGAAATATAGATAGTTGTAGCTTTGGTAAGTAATAACGCCTGCTTTTTTAATGGGTTAATGTCAATGTTAATAAAAGTAATTTAGTTCAATGTTCTCTTGCGCTGTATAAATAGCTGTAAAGAATAAGTGGAGCCTTTAACCATTCGCTATTTATATTTATCAAATAAATCGATGCAATCAACCCGTATCTGCAGCGCGGGCAAGAATGTCATCCCCGGGAATGAGTATCTATAAAATTTATCGTATTAACGATGATGCGTAGAGTCACTTTCCGGATTAACGACCGAAAGGATTGTTCAAAAGATAACACAATCATCTGAACGTATCGATTTCCGTAGTGAGAAGATCTCAGAGGGCTATAAATACGTCAATCTCATACCCCCCGGTTGGTGGACTGAGCGCTGCTCTGCCTGATAACAGGGGAAAACAGGATACAGTCTTTTCTTCTCACAGATTCAAGGGGGGGCTTTTGTATCCCTGGTACACAAAACGTGATCACAATTTAGTGTGATACAAACCTGATGGGCACGAGGTTATGGCTAAGGGCGGTAGCGTGTCTGAATAGTTATCTAATGACAAGGAAAACCTGGGTCCGCACGCCCATAGTTAGCCACGTAACTTATAATGATATCTCATCGAATAAAAGACCTGACGATAGCGGATGTTTTGATACTTGTTCCAAAAATGTCGCGTTCGCAAGCGGTGAGTATTTATTACTAATGCATTAGATAATGTAGTCACTCCGGTATATTCGAACTGTAAAAATTTCTTGAAGTTTAATAGGGCCAGTTGAAATGTTCAGGGTAATAATTACATTGGTGCCTTGCATAATTGGCGACTATGACTTTAACTAGTTGTGGATTTTATGGATGAAGATTGGCTTAATTAAATATATAAGATGTTTTTTTCGAAAAAAAGCTCTACTAAGGGATTTTTTTATTAAAGATAATTTTTATTTTCACTTGTCAGAAGGTGGGTATCCAGTATTTATTTCCATAGAGGTGGAGGGGATATATGCTTTTCATTCTATCTTTGCTTGCTCGAAGGAGGAATTAGCAAAGGTAAAAAGAAACATTTCTCATGTATTCAGTGTCGATGAAAATAGCCTTGAAGAAGAAGGTGTGGTTAGTGAAGGGATTGCTTTGGCGCAGCCTTATTATAGTGATGCGCTAGCTATGAGGGAGAAATGTGTATTGATATATTCATTCCGATGCAGGATGGATAATAATTTAATTAGCGTTATGACGAATTCTTCTATGTTTATAAGTACCATGTGCGAATTAAATATAAAACAACCGTTGCCATGGGTGGTTTTTCCAAATTTGGAACCTGATACTTTTGGTAGCCTACAAGGCGAGGTTGATTTCTGGTGGGGGAATATATGGCGGCCATTCTGGGATAGTTTATCTATTGAAGAAAAAAGAAAATTCCTGGCGAGACATAATGTCAGTCAGAAGTGGCGAGATTTTATCTTACGGCACTAAATAACTGGGTGGGATTAATTTTGAATCAGGATGAGAAATGAAGGTGTTTTTTCATGTGTTAATTATGGTGTGTGTTGTTGTTATTTTGTTTTTTATGTTGAATTACGGGTATTATAGAGGGGGGTTAAAATGTTACGATGCTGTTGGTGTTGGTAATTTAACATATTGTCTTAATTCCAAGTTGAGGTTTGTTCTGTTAGTTTTAGTTTTTAATATGTTTTTTTATTTTTTTGGGAAAAGGTTTTTGTTAAAGGTTAAATCAATTGGCAATGTAACTAAATCATGTATTTTAATCATTCTTTGTGGTGTTAATGTTATTAATGGCTTTGCCTTTGCAGTTGAAAATTACATAAGTAATTATTGTGAAGTTTCCGAGCTGAATGTTTTTCCTGAATTACTTGATAAATATGGAGTGGTCGTTAATTTGATCTTTATCGCTCCGCTGATCTTGTCAGTTCTTGTGTTTTGTGTGTTTATTCGTCTTTTAAAACGAATTAATTAGTTCTCTTAAGTTTTTTTGGAATTTTCCACTTATTCAAGCAAGTAGCTCTCTTTTTTGTCACATATTTTTATGTACCTGAAAGTAAGGTAATTAAAACATAGTCATAGATATTGTCTGCGATACAGTACCGTATCAGATTAATATCCGCCAGTGGTTAATTAATAACTACTATACTCGTAAGATTCTACGGGGGGGCGGGTAACATTAGTGGGGGATTGATCCTACTTTGCAGCAACTGCTTTCCCGTCACACTCATGCAGGAACTTATAAATTTGCTACATAGTCAACCTGACGCGCCATTGATGGTAGATAGGATGATTTTGAAGAATCAATTAGGAAAAATACATGAGACCGATAAAAACAGCTAAGCGGAAAGTAGTTGCGGCAATGGCGTTACTGGTTGTTTCTTTATTGTATATATCTTTTTACTTAAGGGTTGATGATGTATCTTGTGAACGTTATAAAAACAGCAGGGGTTTAAGTGATATTTTCCTTGAAGCTATAAGTAACTCCTCTGAGAGTGTTTTGGGTTCGTGGCGTTATATGAATAATAAATATGGCATTCTTTTAAATGGTATCGCTTTAGAAATTACCAAAAATCCAAAAGATTATATAGTTAATGCTATAGATGTTATTGCTGGAGAAGGCTATGATCAAACTCAAAAAATGTTTACCGTTATTTTGATGCAGAACTTACCAATTAGAGAATATATGTGTTTCATGGATGTAGCAAACAGGTCATTTGAAAAAGGTATTATTGATAAAGAAGTGGTAAGATTTGCTATTTTACCTGATGTTAATGTACACGGCGCATCGCTCTACTATTGGTGGTTGCCTGACTGGAGAAAACGATTTCTGAAAAATGCTGACTATTTATTTGATAAAAATATGATAAATGATGTACTTAGTGGTGATTATTTTTTTTATTCTTTGCGCGAGTAAGATGCTTGAGAATGTAGAATAATTATTTAAGGTAAATAAAAATGTTATTTTTACTCTGGGCTTTGGCTATTCTCGCTACAAACATAATATATGTACCTTAACAGCAATTTTGATGTGTATCATTGGCAGGGCGTGAGCCGTCCTGAGTGAGTCGTCAGGGATGGCATGCAGTTTACTAAAATAATGAGGCGATCGAGATCTACGATGACCGGAGTGGGTAAGAGCGTGGAGTGACGTTGGCGTAATGCCATCATTTGGGGATGAGTGAGAGTGCAATGGAAGCTGTGCGGGGACTGAACACGCCGTACACATGGTATAAAGGTCCGTTACAACGCGTGACTACAACTACCGCGACGTGCAGGGAGATAAAAGCATGTGTATCTTGTGCCCATCCAGAGTTATTAGTTAAACGAATTGCGGATCCCGGTGAACAACGAAATCCGGCTGAATGAGTTGCAGAGACCACGATGATGAATTGAGCCTTTGGCGTAATTTATTTATAGAGATGATATAAACTTCATTTAATAAATGGGGGTTAATAATGCTATGCGTAATTTAGAAAAAAGGTCTTATTATTTACTGCCATTGATGGTAGTGATATTGCTGTCGGCTGTTTTTTATGGCTATAAAAAGGTCATTCAGACGGATTATTCAATAAAGCCCGCCATGTTGCCACAGGATGAGTTGTGGACCGTTGAGCATTCATGGCAGATGGTTGAAAGTATTACGCCGGAAATTCCACAGATTGATAATGAGGAAGAGCTGCTAGAGTTAATCCGGCACGCATGGCAGTGGGATAAAAATGCCATGATCCAGTATGCCCGAATTCAGAAGCTGCTTTTTGGTGACCCCATCCTTGATGACTTTATCAGCAGACAGGCTCACCGGCTGACGGGCCGGGACGGCCAGCGCCTCCGGCGGCCCGATATATTTGATATGGATTGCAGCGAGTTTATCAACCGGCTGGCTGATATGCAGTACCCTCTCGCGGCACGGCTCAGGGCTTCTGGATTACTGTGGAGCGCCGGGGAAACGGGGATAACATTCAATCCACTGACGCTCGAGAACCGCGCTCAGCTGATTCATTATACGCGGTATGCCATACAGGGCGGATACCGCATCCATTCCTTTCTGGCCGACTATATTCTGTTTGATACCGGGTTTGCTTTCAGAGACAGTAATGATAACCAGCTAAATACCCTGCCGAACAGAATTCGGGATTTATCACAAAAAGAGCTGGAAGAGAGTGTTGCAGGTTATAAGGTGAGTGCGTTACATGGCTCACAGTACGCGCAAATCAGAATGAGTGAGTTTTATTTATATGGAGTGGGTGTTCAACAGGATCTCGAAGCAGCCAGCGCCTGGTCGCAGATTGCCAGAGAGAGTTTTGAAAACCGGGGACGTTATTCTTCACTGACATACAGAAAGAATGAAAATGTGCTGAATACCTATAACAGCACGGTGCTGTTTCCCCTGATGCAGCAGCATATGACCCAAAAGCAAAGGGATAAAAGTACGCAGCTGGCATCGCAGATAAAGCGCGATATCACGGAGACAGATTATTATACTTGGCTCGCAGGTATGGATGCGGTTCCACCAAAACCATGACGGTTTCGGTGTCTCTATCTACTCTACAAAGGCGATCGCAGACGCGGGAAGTGAATAACGCAGCGGTGAGCATTGGAGATTTAACAAATAGTGGGCTAATATCCGAAGACGAATTTTCATGCTAGGGGTATTAACCGTATTAGTAGTTTCCGGGTTAAATGTTTTTTGCTTGCATGTTAAATGTTAAATGTTAAATGTTAAATGTTAAATGTTAAATGTTAAATGTTAATTTTATAACTGTCATTGGTTTTTTGTGGTGTTTATTATCATCAATTATAGGTAATCATGGGGAATGACCAGGCTGTATGTTATTTTTTTATGTTTAATCAGCGGGTGCACTATGCAAAAGTATTATTTGGCGCATATCTATATAATCAATCCTTGCGATGTGCCCTTAGAGTTTGTAGTTGAAAATAACTCACAATATATATCAACTCCCTATACGGGAATATTAACAGATAAAGGCAATAGGGGCGGTTTTTCCCTTGCCAAAGGTGAGAGAAAGCTACTTGCAAATTTTAGACTAGCAAAGAATCAAAAATACATTAGCTATTTCAATAATCCCGGTGATTTTTCCCTAAGTGTTTCATATGGTAGAGCAAGTAAAGTTATTTCTGGTGAGCAGATATTTCTTATTTTAGAAAAGAATGCTCCAAAGAAAGATAGGTACGTTAATGATTATTTACCCCTGAACTATTTGAGTTTATGTCCGTTGTAAGAGTTTCGTCATCGGTATATTAATGCCTTGGTTTGAATTATAAATCATGGAGTCTCTTATTATTTTAAACGTCAGGAAGGCATGGTGAGAGGATGGTGAAAGTAATTTTCGCACTCGTATTTTCTATTTGTTTGTATTGTGGTTATTTCAACAATATGGAGTGTCATGCAGAAAGTTATAGCGGTCTGGAGAATAATGATTTTTATATTCTAATCGGTCAGTATGTTGAAAAAAGAAACATGGCAGGCGGTACTGCTCAACGGATAGTATCATGGAAAGAGGCGACAAATATTTATGACATATATTATTATGACATTGCTCGCGATATTAATAAGAGACCAGCGCAATATCTTTCTGATGCTATAAGGGTATTGTCTGACTCACATTATGATCAGAGTCAAAAGTTATATTCAATTTTATTAATGCAACATCTTCCGATAAATGACTACATTTGTTTGATGCGCGTTGCTAATGAATCATTTGAAAATGGTAATATTGATAAAGAAGTTATGCGGTTTGCGTTGTTTCCTGATCCAAATATAAAGAGTGGCACATCTGTTTATTATTGGTGGCTACCAGCCTGGAGAGATCAATTTATGAAGAATGCATATAATGTGGCAGATCAAGAATCTGTTGATGAGGTTTTAAGTGGTAAGTGGTCATTAAATCTTATTATACAGTAAGGATGAGAGGGTAATACAGGGTCCATGCGCTTACCTGGCTATTTTTCAAATTAGTCAATGCTCTCGCTTGTATCCGTTTCACAAAGGCAACATCTTTATCGGCAGTTATTAAGTCATATTTTAGGAGGGTGCTTATAGAGAAAGGGATATTCTGCCAGCGACCCTGAGGTTGATAAGACATTAAATTAATAGACATCCTTAGCTACTAGTGGTGTTCCGTACTAAAAATGAACGTGCAATTTTTGGGGGAATATATGCTTGGTGATAAGCCAACTGCTGATGTCGGTTGTATCAAATCTTTTTCAGTGAAATTAGGTTAAAAGCGGGATGTCAGGCTGGAATTATGTTGCAGGATATCCGTTGGAAGAGTTCAGCGTTAATTTGATAAATCTCATGTTCAGTTTGATGAGTAGTAATAACTGAAGAATGGCGGATTGGTGTGGCCTCATGGGTTCAGCAGGCAGATGAGAATAATGTTGGCCATTTAGGTGTACTTGGCTTGTCTAATGATGCCTTGACTGACTACGGCACGAAATTGAAAAAGAATAGGAATTAGTAGTTTTTGGAGGAAGGAGCAATGAGATATCTGTTATTATTTTTTCTTTTTTTAAGCGATTTTGCATTTTCAAAGCCAGTAAATATAACGTTGAATGATGTTAGGGAGTTAAGTCTTAAAGAGTGTTTGGATATAAATTATTTGAGATTGGGAAAAGCCAACTCTGTAGAATTGAATGATAAGTCATATCTTTTGGTGTGGTTTTCTATTGATAACGATTCAACAAAAAAATCAAAGGAACTAAAAAAATTTATAAAGGATAATACAGGGCATTATTTTATGATGAAGCCTCCTGTGAAAACCTCAGAAAGCAATATGATTTTTTCATTATGTATGCGCTTTTACGAATCGGATAAACTGATTAATTATATTGAGAATTATGTTTTTGATTAGTTAATGCCTGTTGCGAAATGGCTGACGCCTCAACAAATGGCGAGATAAGAATGTATGACATGTTAGTGAGGGGGCGCTTTGTTTATATTTCTTTCTGATGGTTGTTAGTATGACCGTATATGCATGCTTCTTGATAATGCTCTTGTGTCATGGTGACTGTGAATATTAATCTCAGACAATGATAAATTATGGTGATTTGAAAACTAATGAAAATACAGTATTTATTATATGCATTTCTTTTTCTTAATGCATCGACCTGTTTATCGGTTGAGATTGATGGCGCCCTTATGAGTAATAATAATTCTGATAGGGGGCAGGTTATAATCAATGCGATTGGCATAGCGGAAAATTTAATTGGTGGAAAGACCACTTTAGAAGAAGTAAAGCGATCACGATTTTTTGATAGAATGCTAACGATTAGTCCAAAAACAAAACAGCAAGTAGAAAGAATAACATTTACAAAAGATCATGTGTTGTCGCTGACTATTGAAAGGGAATATAAGAATACCTATATAAATGGAGCAGAGGGATGGTATGAAGCAGTTGTTATTATACATAATGAGGCTACTCCTTTTTTATTCGAAAATTGTAATTTTATTATGGAATTGAATCTGTCTTTAATGAGTGTTTATAAAGAGAGGTTTAACTACGGACCTAATAATGATGAGGCTTCATATTATGTATATGATTATGAGAAAAAATCTGTTGATAACATGGCTTTTCATTTTATTGTTCCGCCAGATTTCTTTGTTAGTGATAGTTTTTGTCCGGATAAATTTTACACGGTGAGGCTGTTTTTACGATAAACCTATTTATTACGCTTTTCTTAAGGTGGTTTTATACTTGATTGATTTTGTTGTATATCCAGCACGCTTTATTCCTTCAGAACCTCAACGTTTTCAATATGGAGGGCAATACCATAAAGGATTTGCAACAGACTCGTGAAATTGATGAATTTAAATGTGATTAACATTCTCTATATATTTGATGTTTGCCTGTGTGAGACACATTATTGTTTTAATAAAGGGTAGGGTATGTAAAGCAGGAGAACTGGAAGTAAAAGCTTCGCTTTATCAAGATACTTGTCGTGCTTTTTAGTCGTTCTTTTGCTGACAATCTTATGTGGTGGGGGGATATGTTATACATCAACAGCAATACAGAATGGCGGTTCTCGTGACTCCGGAGAGTGAAAACGATCCGGAGTGGCCGTCGAAAAAGAAGTGGTTTAATGCCAGTAAATGGTTAAGTACGCCACAGTACATAAAAATTAGAGATTATTATGTGATAAATACCCAGTATGCCCCGATTGATGTTGACAGCAGTCGAATAATATCGGAGTTGCAGGAGGCAATTAAGAGTTCGAAAAGAAGATTTCTGGAGTTGACCGTGTTATCTGAACTGGAATGGCAGAAATTTCATGATGTGATGAAATACAATCATTACTGGATGCGCGGGTATTCAGTGAAAAATGCTGGCTACTGGCATGAAAAGTTCCCTGCATCCTATTCATACCGAAACCATCTGAACAAAGAGAAGATTCGATGAACGTGTACGTAAGTCTGTAAGGCAAATGATATTGGAGTATCCCGGTCGCGTCATCCTCATAAAGCTGGTTTTTTGGATATAGGGTAGCGGTACTGTGTAATACACAGCACAAGTTCTAAGGGCGATGAAGCAAGTTTACTTTATAGTCAGGGTAATAAACCTGATCGCTGAGTCCTGATTCTTTCCTGGGGTTCTGGCGCCTTTTACCAAAATAACCTGTCTGTATTTATGAATTCGCTGCATAGGTCAAATCATAAATGACGGGCTAATCATGGTGGCGTTCCTCGCCTAAAATGGTGTTTTAACATAACGGGAGCTTTGCCGTGGAATACTCAGTATTAAGTAACAACCTCAAAATGCCGATGGTCGGTTTTGGCGTGTTTAAGGTCACCGATAAGGAAGAGTGTAAGCAGTCGGTGTTAAGCGCTATTCGTACCGGTTATCGCCTTATTGACACCGCAGCCGTCTACGGTAATGAAGATGCCGTGGGTGACGCGGTTCGTGAGGCCATCGCCGAAGGGCTGTGTACCCGTGAGGAATTATTTATTACCTCAAAACTGTGGGTTCAGGACATGGCCAACGGCGATATGGCCAAAGCCGGTATCGAGGCGTCGCTGAAAAAATCGGGTCTGGAATACTTTGATCTCTATTTGTTGCATCAGGCCATGGGCGATTATTTCAGCGCCTGGCGCGCGTTGGAACAGGCTTATGAAGTCGGTAAATTGAGAGCCATTGGCGTATCCAACTTCTATGCGCATGTCTTAGCCAATTTCTGTGAAACCGTCAGAATTAAGCCTATGGTGAACCAGGTCGAATTACATCCTTACTTTGCGCAACCCGCCGCGCTGGAAACCATGAAGCGCTATAACGTTCAGCCTGAAGCCTGGGCGCCGTTAGGCGGTGGCAGACATAAACCGTATGAAGATGAAATGCTTCAGGGGATTGCCGCTGCCCATCAAAAAACCATTGCTCAGATTGTTCTGCGCTGGAACGTGCAGCGCGGTGTCACGGTAATTCCTAAATCTACCCGGCAGGAACGTATTGCAGAAAATTTTGCCCTCTGGGATTTCTCATTGACTGATAGCGAAATGGCGCAAATCAGCGCACTGGATTTAGGCTATGTGGGTGAAGCGGTGAAACATTTTAATCCTGAATTTGTTCGCGGTTGTCTGGGGGTTAAAATCCATGACTGAGCGGGTAGAAAAGGGCGCGAGATCGGATAGCGAAGTACTATTTATCCCACGGTACAAAAGTGGCTGCCTGCAATAATGCGACAACCGCAGCCAAAAACGCGGAGAAAAAGTAAGCCGAACGTTGTAAACCAACCCACCACTTCTTCAGGGCATCTGTATCGTTGGATGACCGTAGACCTGTTTCTTATGATATTGTAATAACGATTACAATATGCTTCGAAAGATCATGTCTTCAAGGAGTAATGTCGTGAGCACGACGAAAGCGAATCGAACCCCAGGGCGCCCACGTAAGTTCGATCCAATGCAGGCGGTGGAAACGGCGCAACACCTTTTCCACTCGCGAGGTTATGACGCGGTGAGCGTTGCCGACCTGACAAAAGCGTTCGGGATTAACCCGCCCAGCTTCTATGCCGCTTTTGGCAGTAAATTTGGGTTATATACCTGCGTACTGGATCGCTATAGCCGCACCGGCGCAATCCCTTTTG
Organism: Klebsiella sp. 141198; assembly: GCF_050600785.1. Lineage (NCBI taxonomy): Bacteria > Pseudomonadati > Pseudomonadota > Gammaproteobacteria > Enterobacterales > Enterobacteriaceae > Klebsiella > Klebsiella sp. 141198. Next base: position 7,935 of record NZ_JAQIRM010000002.1, on the reverse strand, counting down.
CGACGCTTTTACGTGCCGATCGTCCGGTGGTTGAATGTTTGATTGATGTTCTGCATGAGGCGGCAAGGCGCTACGTTGCCGACCGGAGCGCTGCTGGTTGCCTGGTACTGGAAGGAACCCATTGCAACGATCCTGAGGCACGTGAAGCGGCTTGTGGATTGCATGTTGCTGCCGAAGAGAGTATTCGGAACTATATTGCGGAGCAATATCCGCAGGATGCCGTTCGCTTAACTGACTTTATGAGTACGTTGATGTCCGGACTTTCTGCGAAAGCGCGGGCAGGGGATAGCCTGGAGCGGTTACTGGAAACCGTGCGCCTGGCGGGGCTGGCGCTGCGTCAAATACTTTCACGGTGACACAGGCCTTGCTTCTGCGGGTGAGAAGGTTTGTCCGCGCGACACCTCGCTGCGGGGCGCAAAACTGCGCGTGAGCATCGGTGTTGTCGCGGACCAGGCTACAGCTACAGTATTGTGTGAGTTAAATAACGGTTTTAAGCCAGGCTTCAATATCCTGGGTCGCTATATGATTCTGTACATTCCAGGTGTCGCTCATTGGCCACCACATGCCATCTCCTCGCGCGAAAGCCGCGCGATAGCGAAGCATCGGATCGTCAGGATTTAAATGCAGGGCGTCCAGTAAGCCTGAGAGTGTTAATACGCTCTTGTCAAAGGTGTGTTTGGTCACGCGTTCAACCGTTTCAGCCAGCTTTCCATAAGAAGTCGTCTCTCCTGCGACAAAGAGCACTTCGTTAGCGATCCGCGGCTGATGCAAATAAATTTCGCTGGTTAGCCGACCAATATCTTCCGGTGATGTCACAGTGACTTGAGTTTCCCATCCTCCTAATGCCTTGATGGTTTTTTCAGATAGGTTCACCACATCAAATGCGGGTTCGAAGAGAAAACTGGTGAACATGCCGGTTGAAACAATGACCCATTCCGTGGTCTTCTGTGCCCGCAGCAGTATTCTGACGTCATACTGTTCATCCCAGACGGGCTGACCGCTGCCTTTACCTACCACATCGTAATTTACGCCAAACTGCCAGGGGAAATAGCGGTTAACGCCAGCATCCACGACGGCGTGTGCGATCTTTATCTGTGTTCCCGGACCGGCGACAAAGCCCATGCAGTTGATAATGGTTTCAAAATTCATAAAGCAGGTTGTTAACGCTTCAGTCGTGCTGGCGGCGACATCAAGAGAGATAAACTCAGCTCCCGCGTCAGCCAGTTTTTGATGAACATCAGAAAACAATTTACCCTGTTCATCCATGGCGCCTGGCGACACAATAACGCAGATGCTGCCATTACGCGCTATGACCTCTGGAAGCAGATAGTGCAGCACAGCAGCGCCCAGTTGTCCCGCGCCAAGCACTAATACTTTTTCACCCGTTGTAATATCACGCTCTTTCATATTGAACCTCTTTTGGTAAATCGCCGGTTACTAGCGAGTAGAGAGAGGTTATGTCAGTGTTCTGTATTCGATAAGACAATGAATGCAGGTTAGACTGTTCGTATAAATGGGATAATCAATGCGTTCAGGCGCGGTGGGTATATGGATAAGCTGGAATCAATGCAGGTCTATGTTTGCGTGGTAGATGTCCATAGCTTCGCAAGGGCGGCAGAAGTGCTGGGACTACCGCGTTCAACGGTATCGCGGGTCGTTAAGGAACTTGAGACGTACCTGGGTATTCAACTATTACAACGCACCACCCGCAAACTCAGCGTGACCGCCGACGGCCGACGTTACTATCATGAATGCAAAAAGGTGCTGGCTGATATTGCGACGATGGAGTCTTCATTTCCCGGCAGGTCTGCACAACCCAGAGGCCGTTTCAAAGTCGGAATGCCGCAGTCGCTCGCCCGCCATTGCATACTTCCCCGGCTGCCTGCATTTCTGCATCAGTATCCTGAGCTGGAATTGATACTTTGTTCCAGTGATAACGTCGAAGACATCATTCAGGAGGGATATGACTGCGTGATCCGCGCCGGCAGGATCGAAGATTCAACGACGCTGGTCGCCCGCCCGCTCGCGAACTTCAGATGGATGGTTCTGGCTTCGCCAGACTATATTGCCGCCCATGGTAAACCGGATAACGTAGACAGCCTGCAAAGACATCACGCCGTTGGCTACCTGAATCATCGCACCGGGCGTACCACCGACTGGTTTTTTACGTTGGATGATGGTGACTGCGCGCTCCGTATGAAAGAGACGCTGATCGTTGATGATACTGACGCTTACATCCAGGCTGGAATACAAGGCTTTGGTTTGATTCGTGTCGCCAGCTATCTGGTTGCGCCCTATGTGCAAAGCGGAGCGCTCGTTCTCTGTATGGAGCACCTCTCTTTTGATTTACCGCTTTCGCTGGTTTATCCGCAAAACCGCTATCTTCCTCCTTCGGTACGCGCTTTTTATGAGTGGAGCAGAGCGGTTTTGCATCAAACCATTAACGGATGATTAAAATCGTGGCATGCCTGATTCAAACTAGCGTTGCTGAAGTGAGAAGAAAGCTGGCGGAAGCCAAAAAATGCATCGCTACGGATATCCGTGTGGGGATTAAAAAAACAGCAAAAAATGCAGGGGATAAGAAGAGTACCAGGTTTCCGAAAATATATAAAACGTCATTGTTTATGGTTTTTATATAATCAGCTCCGTCTAAACGAAATCCTAATTGTTATTATTTTCGAGGCAAGGTATAGAATTGTTCGTGGTTTTATTTCAGTATGCATAGCGCAAATAGTAAGCCTGAGTACTGCGTAATGTATTTGCTGATATTATATTTTAAGGATTAATGTTAAGGGACTATACATATGAATAAAATCTGTGTGGCGGTATTACTGACAACGGCGATGGCAAGCGGCATGGCGTTGGCTGATAATCATACGGTATCAATCGGTTATGCGCAAAGTAAAGTGCAGGACTTTGATGATATCAATGGTGTAAATCTGCAATATCGTTATGAGTTTAACTCCACGTTAAGTGTCGTTGCCTCTTTTTCTTATATGCAGGGCGACGGTGAGCAGAATTATTTATACTATGGCGACTCAATAAAAAATAGTGTCGATGTGAAATACTACTCCTTTCTCGTGGGGCCAGCGTACCGCATTAACAATTATGTCTCGTTATATGCGCTGGGCGGTGCGGCCTATGTTAAAGCTACAGGCTCGACGAAATGGATAAATGCAGGAGATATTACTGCTAATTATGAAGATATCTCTGAAAAATCGACCTCTTTCGCTTACGGCGCCGGTGTGATTATTAATCCTGTGGAGAACCTTTCCGTTAATATCGGATATGAAGGAACTCAGGCCGACCTGGCAGGTAATTACTCAATTAATGGCTTTAACGTTGGCATTGGCTATCGTTTCTGATAATAAAAACAGCCTCCCTCCCGGTCGGATCTTCCGCTCGGGAGAATTTTATTGCCCGCCTACAAAACGGGCAACAGAGGTGACAGGTTTACGCCGGAGGAGTCCGGCGGTGTCACAGTCGGTCAGGAACCGGCTTGCCAGGCCAGTTCATGCCTGTAGTGATTTTAAACCGCCACAGTGCTGGTTAATTAGTTCGTCGTTCCCCGGCCTCCCAACTATAAACATCCGTGCCAATTAACGAGTCGCCAAGCTCTTGATAATCGAAATCATAAAAATCAGCACTGGCGCCGTAGCCGGAGTAGTCTACTGCCGCAAGCCCTACAAATGCCCCGGTAAAGAAACCGCCATAGCTCTGTAGGACATAGTCATCAGAAAGAACGGCGGCATCTAAAACTACCGGAATTTCAATAAACTCGACGCCGTCAAAACTATACTCATAGCTATAGGTCTGCTTTCTGACTTTCGTCCGTAACCATACGTATTCGACGTTGTCAGGAACCTTAATTGCATTATCTTTCAGGTACGAAGTATATTTTCCGCGATTGTTCTCGGCGACCTCGATGACTCTACCGTTAATTTCATTCCAGGTAACAAAAGCAAAGCTCCAGTGGCGATCGTTGTAGTAATTGGTTAATCCGGCCATCTGTTGGTAACTGAAAGGATTAAAGGCGACTTTAACCTGGGCATTAAAATAAAAGGCTTGCCAGCGGCGGGCAATCAACGACAGATCATGGGTATTCGCTAATGATCCCTGGCCGATTAAGGTGAGCTTTCCGTCGCCTGTAGTACCCATTTTTTCGCTAAAAGGGACCCGCAGGGTATTCCAGTTAAGATTAAGCGTTGGCGTTGTAAATTCATCGTGCTGGCTATTATCTTTCGCGCTTTCGGTATAAATGGCGTCTTTTGGCCCCTCGACAAACGTTTTACCGCCGTGACCGCCTACAATGCGCGGCCAGCCATCTTCATCCCAGTACACTTTTTGGATAGCCGTTTCCCGGCCAAGCGTGGACCAGCCGCGAGGATCATAGATTGATTCCCCAGGACGATTCCACGGACGCGCGCACAGCGAAGCATAATACCACTCGCCTTCGGGCGTCGAAACCAAAGCGCCGTGTCCTTGCTTCTGGATATAGCTGTCAGGGGTATCAACGTTAGTTAAAAATACTTCTCCTGGTTCAGTTTCGAAGCTGTCCGCGTTTAACGTCGTGGAACGGGCAACCACCTCCTGATGAGTAAATACCGTCCCCCCTTGAGCGGCAAAGAGATAGTAATAATCGTTCAGTTTGTAGAGATGCGGTCCCTCAACGAGCGCCACCGCGGTACCGCGATAGATGGTACGCGCAGTTTCCGGCATTAATTTTAAAGTTGTTGTGTCAAGTTCTGTTAAGGTAATCCCATCAAAAGGATGGTGGTACTCCCGATGGTCCCACGTCTGTTGCACGATATATTTACGGCCATCATCGTCATGGAAAAGTGAAGCGTCAAAACCTACGCCATTCAGTTTTATCGGCGAACTCCACGGGCCGCGAATATCTGTTGCGGTAGTCAGGTAGTTTGTCATGTCTTTAAAGGCACCTTCGGTGACTTTCACATCGGTATACACTAACCAGAATTTGCCATCCGCGTAAGAGAGCGCCGGAGCCCAGATGCCACCTGAAGACGGATTGCCTTTCATATCTAAAAGAGTAGTGGTCGACAATGGTGACGGCAGCAGATTCCAGTGCTGTAAATCCTTTGACTCATGCAAACGGACGCCGGGAAACCACTCAAACGTTGAGTTGGCGATATAGTAGGTGTCCTCAACACGGATAATGCTGGGGTCGGCATTAAAGCCACGCAAAATAGGGTTTTGGATAAGAGACATATCATTACACCTTTATAAATTTAAAATTTAATTCGTATTGGTTTTACACCCGAATCTCATCAAGCTGGCGGTTAATGTCGCCGACGTGTTTGTCTGAGATAGGATAAATTTGCATGACGATCATCGAGACAACCGCTAAGGCGATGGGGATCCAAACCGCTGTCATCATGATCCCGTCGATAGCGCTCGCGCTTTGTTGTGCGCCGGTTTCATTAAAACCGTAGACGGCCAGCAGCCACAGAGGAATGGCTCCGCCGATGGTAAAGCCAATCTTGAAAAAGAGTCCCATAATGGCGTTGATGATTGCCGCATTTCGCTTACCAGACTTTAATTCGCCATAGGCAATAACTTCAGGTACCAGTGCCCACATAAATCCGGTGGCTGAGGTTAAGCCCCACTGTTTAATAAATGTGGCGATATAAGCAAGCCACAGCGCATCGTGCATACCTTCCCGTGACCAGACATACGTTAATAACTCACCGACAATAAACATCCCCAGGAAAATGTGGAAGAAGCCTTTCTTTCCAAAAATTTTCTTGAGTTTTGGCCAAAAAATGGGGAACGCAATACCCGGTATTGAGGCGACCAGGCCAACGGCACCCATCCACTCAGAGTGACCAACCACATATTGATTGAAAAAGCCATTAACCGTGTTCATAAAGAACATGAAGGTAAAGGCCAGCATAAAAAATAATCCAAGAATGACAAGGGGACGGTTATTTTTGAGCTCAAGGAACAAATCGGTTGTTTTGACGTTTGCCGTCTGCTCTGCGGTTGCAACGACACGTTCTTTAGTGAATTTATAGCAAATAAAAAGTGCCACCGCGCCTAATAACATATAAACAGAGTAGACGCCGAACCATGCGTAATTTGCGGATGGGTCGGTATAGTTTCCCAGATTGAGTTCTATGCCAAAAAAACCAGTATCCTTTAGGTTACGATCTTTTGGTGACGCCATTTGCACGAACATTGGGAACAGGGTATACACCAGAAGATTGGCGCTATTAGCCAGCATCATTCGCGTACTGGTTAATTTATCAATCGACTCCGGGTCTCTTGTTAGCGAGGCATTAAGAGAACCGTAAGGAATATTGACTAGGGAATAAACTAAATCCAGCGCTAAATAGATGATAAAAGCAAACGGTACGGAGCCTCTGACGCCCGGAATAGGGGCAAAAAGCAAAGCGGAAAGGATCACTAGCGGCACGCCGGCTCTTAATAGCCAGGGACGATATTTCCCTGCCGCGGATGTCCTTTTGTCCACATAGGTTCCAACCATCGGATCCCAAAAAACATTGATGATTCGGACAAAAAGAAAAATGAACCCCGCAGTGGCTGTACTGATCGTATTTACCGTCAACATATGTAGAGCAAGAAAGCCGCCGATCGTGCCAAAAACCAGGTTTTGCGCAAAATCGCCCATACCGTAGCCAATACGTTCCCCGCGAGTTAATTTATGATATTCATCATTGCGATTTTGCATTATGTTTTTACTCATTCTGAGCAGACTCCGGTTTGTTGTGTGAATGTGAAACACTTTCTGACACAAATGATCTCGAAGAATCTATTACGTTTTTAAATTAATTAATTATGTTTTTTTACTTCTGTGATCCTCAAAGCAAAGGTCGTTTGGCATTATCTCTGTACTCTATATGGATTTTATGATGTTGATTATATGAAAGTGATATTTGCGAGATGGCTCACATTTGAGTGTTTTCTCAATCGCTGAGTGAAATAACGTAATTGAGCAACCGGTTTATAGAATACAGGATGTGTCATAGTTGTTACATTTCTTACATCCACCAATATTGGAGCGTTCATGCAATCTTAGGTCAAGTGCAGCACGATTAATGGTTTTGTTCACCATACAATGAAATCCATGCGGCAAGTCTCTGCGGCGTTGCTTGTTTTAGCGCTAATCATTAATTTAATTGTGGGAAAGGAGAACGTTATTCGTATAAAACCTCTGTAGCCGTACAAAATAAAAATTAAATTGTTCTCACAGTAGCAACATATTCTGCGTGGCCAGAGTGAGGTTGTTATTGCCTGAATAAAATTAACCTCTATTGAGATAATGATGACAATGATAAGAAAGCTTCCATTAACTATGGCGGTCATCGCCGCGTTTTCTCCGTTTACCTCTGTAACAGCCCAAGAGTTTACCCAAGAGCAGATCGACGCCATCGTCGCGAAAGCCGTCGATAAAGCGCTGGCCGACCGCCAGGCGAAAATCGACGCCGCGGCCAATAAAAAGGTCGATGTTATTACCAACCCGCAAACCACCGCCCCTTCGCCGGATCTGGCGATCCCTTTCGGCCTGAAATTTAGCGGTTACGCCCGCTATGGCGCCCACTTCCAGACCGGCGACCAGAAATATGTCGGCGTCGACGGCTCCTATAACGGCGCCTCGGCTATTGGCCGTCTCGGCAACGAAAGCAACGGCGGCGAATTCCAGATCAGCAAAGCGTTCAAAAGCGCGCAGGGGGCCATCTGGGATCTCAACGTCATGTTTGACCACTGGAGCGACGAGGTTAACCTGAAAAAAGCCTACGTCGGCGTCACCAACGTCCTTGAATCCAACCCCAACGCCTATATCTGGGCCGGCCGTGATTTCCACCAGCGCCCGCAACAGGGGATCAACGACTACTTCTGGATGAACCACGACGGCCAGGGCGCCGGGGTGAAGAATTTCGATATCGGCGGCGT